>JALXXC010000001.1 GCA_025144245.1 Corynebacterium sp. p3-SID1145
ACTTCGCCATCGCCGTGGAGGAAGACCACCCCCTCGCCGGACGTGACGACGTCACGCTGTCGGAGCTCGATCAGCTCGACATGCTGCTCATGGACGACGGCCACTGCCTCCGCGACCAGATCATGGACCTGTGCCGCACCGCCAACCTCGACGTGGCAGGCATGACCGACACCGTCACCCGGGCATCGTCGCTGACCACCATCATCCAGCTCGTCGCCGCCGGCTACGGCGGGACCCTCCTACCAGCCTCCGCCGTCCGCGTCGAATGCGCCCGCCCGCACGTGGCCATCGCCAACTTCAGCGACACGGTGACCGCCTCCCGCAACATCGGCCTCGTCCACCGCTCCTCCTCCACCCGCGCCGACGAATTCGCCGCACTCGGGGAGGTAGTCAAGGAGGCGTTCAACGCGACCGTCGACAAGCGCGCGTAACGTGCGACCGGCAGCTGCGCGATAGCTGCCACCAGGCGGCGGGTAGACTCGCGCGTTGACTATGACGAAACCTGAACTCACCCGTGACGATCTATACCGCCGACTCGACGAGCTGCCCATCGCGAGCGTCCGGCGGTTCCAGCGGCGCCTGAAAAAGGCGCGGTCCCCGCACGCGCTCAGTCAGATCAGCGCGGACATGGACACAGAAGCGGGGAAAATCGCGGACGTCGATAAGCACGTGCCCGCGATCGAGTACCCCGAAGCCCTCCCCGTCTCCGCACGGCGCGACGACATCAAGGAGCTCATCCGCGACAACCAGCTCGTCATCATCGCCGGCGAAACCGGCTCCGGCAAGACCACCCAGATCCCAAAAATGCTCCTCGAGCTCGGGCGTGGACGCCGCGGCCTGATCGGCCACACCCAGCCCCGGCGCATCGCCGCACGAACCGTCGCCGAGCGCATCGCCAACGAACTCGGCCAAAACATCGGCGAGACCGTCGGCTACGCCATCCGTTTCGACGACCGCGTCTCCTCCACCACCGCCGTCAAACTCATGACCGACGGCATCCTGCTCGCCGAAATGCAGCGCGACCGTTACCTCAATGCCTACGACACGATCATCATCGACGAGGCGCACGAACGCTCCCTGAACATCGACTTCCTGCTCGGCTACCTCAAACGGCTTCTGCCCGCGCGGCCCGACCTGAAGGTGATCATCACCTCCGCCACCATCGACCCCGAGCGCTTCGCCGACCACTTCTCCTCCCCCAACGGAAAACCCGCGCCCATCATCGAGGTCTCCGGCCGCACCTACCCCGTCGAGATCCGCTACCGCCCGCTGGAGACACAGATCGCGGGGAAGAACGGTGAAACGAAGGTCGTCGACATCGACATGCTCGACGGGCTTATCGATGCCCTCAAGGAACTCATGCGCGAAGGCGACGGCGACATCCTGTGCTTCTTCGCCTCCGAACGCGACATCCGCGACGCCATGGAAGTCATCGAGAAACAGCACTGGCGCGGTATTGAAGTCACACCCCTGTTCGGTCGGCTCTCCAACGCCGAACAGCACCGTGTGTTCTCGCCGCACTCCGGGCGCCGCATCGTGCTGGCCACTAATATCGCTGAGACCTCCCTGACCGTGCCAGGAATCCACTACGTGGTGGACACCGGCCTCGCCCGCATTTCCCGGTATTCAACCCGCACGAAAGTGCAGCGCCTGCCCATCGAGGAGATCTCCCAGGCCAGCGCCAACCAGCGCTCCGGCCGTTCGGGCCGCACCGCCGACGGCATCGCCATCCGCCTCTACTCCGAAGACAACTTCAACGCCCGCCCCGAATTCACCGACCCGGAAATCCTGCGCACCAATCTCGCCAGCGTCATCCTGCAGATGATCAACCTGCGCCTGGGCGATGTCGCCGACTTCCCCTTCGTGCAGCCGCCCGATGCGAAGGCCGTGCGCGACGGCCTCTTGCTCCTCCACGAACTCGGCGCCATCACCGACAAAGAGGACCACGGCGCGCCCGTGCTCACCCCAGTCGGCCGCGACATCGCCCGCATTCCCGTCGATCCGCGCATGGCGCGCATGCTCGTCGAGGCCGACCGCCTCGGAGTGCTCGCCGATGTCACCGTCATCGTCGCCGCCATGACCATCCAGGACGTCCGCGAACGCCCCCTGGAATTCCAGGCGCAAGCCGACCAAGCGCACGCCCGGTTCAAGGACAAGACCTCCGACTTTCTCGCCTCGCTCAACCTCTGGGACTACATCAAGGACTCCCGCGACGAACTGTCCGGCAACGCCTTCCGCAAGCGCATGAAGAAAGAATTCCTGCACTACATGCGCATCCGGGAGTGGTTCGACCTCGTCCGCCAGCTCCGCGACGCTGAAAAGCAACTCGGCTGGACCAACCTGCGTCATGCCGACGCTGGCGAACGCGATCCGAACGCGATCCACCAGTCCCTGCTCACGGGTCTGCTATCCAATATCGGCGCCCGCGACGGCAACTCCAAAGAGTTCAAGGGTGCCCGCGGCACGCGCTTCATGATCTTCCCCGGCTCCTCCCTGGCGAAGAAGCCGCCTGAATTCGTCATGGCCGCCGAACTCGTCGAAACGTCCCGACTGTGGGCCCGCGATGCCGCCGCGATCGACCCTTCCTGGGTGGAAAAGCTCGCCCGCGACCTGCTCAAGCACACCTATTCCGAACCCGTGTGGTCGCAAAAGCGCGCCGCGCCGATGGTCCACCAGAAGTCGATGCTCTACGGCGTCACCGTCGTCGCCGACCGGCTGGTGCCCTACCACCGCGTCGACATGGAAGCCGCCCGCGACTTGTTCATCCGACACGCGCTCATCGACGGCGAATGGAACGCCCACCACGCCTTCCTGAAGCACAACGCCGAACTCCTCGAGGAAGCCGCCGCCGTCGAGGAGAAAGTCCGCCGCCGCGGCATCGTTGTCGACGAGGACACCTTGTTCGAGTTCTACGACGAGCGCATCCCCGCCGACATCGGCACCGGCCGCCACTTCGACGCGTGGTGGAAGAAGAAGCGCCAGAAGGACGCGTCTTTCCTCGACTTCGACCCGGAGGCACTGCTTAGCGACGCCTCCCCCGACTCCTCCGAAGCCGCCTTCCCCGACAAGTGGCGCCAAGGTTCCATCAACTACGACCTGCAGTACAAATTCGAACCGGGAGACCCCTTCGACGGTGTTACCGTCCTCGTTCCCGTGCCCTTGCTGGCCGGACTGGAGAACACCGACTTCGACTGGCTCGTGCCCGGCGTGCGCGAAGAACTCGTCACCGAGCTCATCCGCTCCCTGCCCAAGGCACTGCGCAAGACTGTTGTTCCAGCACCGGAATTCGCCGAACGCGCCATGGGCAAGCTGCTGCCTTTCGAAGCCCCCATCACCGAGCAACTCGCCGAAGTCCTCCGCTCCTTGGGCGGCCACGGCATCAACGCGACCGACTTCCGATCCGAGTCCCTGCCTGCTCACCTGACTATGACGTTCGCCGCTGTCGACAGGCGCGGCAAGATCATCGACCACGACAAGAACCTCGCCGCACTGAAGAAGCGCCAGGCCGGCCACATCACCTCGTCCGTGGCCAAAGCCACCAAGAAAGCCGAATCCGGCTCCGTGGCCGAGTGGACCGACGACACTCTCGGCGCCGTGCCCGAGACAGTCACCACCGAGATCGAAGGCAACCACGTCGATGCCTACCCCGCACTCGAGGCCACCGCCGACGGTGTCCGCGTGAAGGTCTTCCCCACCAAAGCCGCCGCCGACGCCTCCATGATGACGGCCACCTTGGCCATGCTCATGCGCCACATTCCCGTGAACGTCGCACAGATGACGAAGGGGCTGCCGTTGCGGCAGCGGGTGGCCGTCGATAAGTATCCCCACGGTGGCGCGGCGGGACTCGTCGAAGATGCGCGCGTGGCTGCGATCCGCGACCTCATGATGTCCAACGGAGGCCCGGTCCGCACGCCTGAAGAATTCAAGAAGCTTCTCGACGCCGTCAAACCCCAGGTTCCCGGGCTCGTCCGGCGTTCCGTCGTCGGTATTTCCGGCGGTGTCGTCGAGTACATCAACATCGCCGCCGAACTGGAGAACTGGTCGGGCCCCGCCATCGACGACATCCGTCAGCAAATGGCGTTCCTTCTGCCCAAGAACGCCATCACAGTCCACGGCATGGAGAATCTCCAGCACCTCCCGCGGTACATGTCCGCCATCCAGGTGCGCCTCGAGGACATGAATCTCGACCCCGACCGCGACGCCGACCGTCAGTCCGTCGTCGACGAGGTGAAGAGCACGCTCGACGCCAAGCTGAAGCGCCTGCCTGCCCAACGCGCGAAATCACGGGCGGTCAAAGACATCCTCTGGCGTATTCAGGAGCTTCGTGTGAGTCTGTTCGCGCAGCGCCTGGGCACCGCTAAGCCAGTGAGCCCGCGGCGCATCGAGAAAATGATCGACAAGCTCTAAGACGCCGGGCGGAGCCCGCGATCACTTGCCGCACTCACTGTGCTCACTTAATGCCGTGGACTTACAGCTCCTCCATGCCGCGGTCCTTGCGCCTCATGAGGCGGATTTCGGATTCGAAGTCGTCAGCGCTCTCGAAAGATTTGTACACCGACGCAAAGCGCAGATAGGCGACCTCGTCGAGCGCCCGCAGCGGCTCGAGGATGGCCAGGCCGATCTCGTTGGAAGGGATCTGTGAGCTGCCGTGACTGCGCACGATCTCCTCGACCTCTTGTGCGAGGCGCTTCAACGCATCATCGGACACATCTCGGCCCTGGCATGCGCGGCGCACACCGACGATGAGTTTGTCGCGGTCGAAGGGTTCGCTGACCCCGTTGCGCTTCACCACGGTCAGGACCGCTTTTTCCATGGTGGTGAAGCGTCCGCCGCACTCCGTACACTCGCGGCGGCGGCGAATGGCTGCGCCCCCGTCGACGAGACGGGAGTCGGAGACACGGGAGCTATCGTTCTGACAGAAAGGACAGTGCACGGATTAAGATCTTACTCCCCAGATCCGCCGCCAAGACGCACCGTCAGGACGCGTAATGCATACGCCCTCCCCCCATGGCCGGCTTAGTGCGAGCCGGGGCCACGCACGCGCTTTCTTTAGTGCTGGGACACGGCCGCCATCTGGGTGCCGGCGTTGTCGGAGACGAACCCGGAGTCCCCGCCGGAGAACGCCCCGCCGAACGCCGAACCGACGATCAATGCCACGCCGAAAAGCGCGCCAAGGACAGCCGCACCGGCCGTCTCGCGCCGCGATTCGAACGAATCAGCGCCGCCACCGAACTCGACCCCGTCCGGAGTATCGCGGTGCCCATATTTTCGATTATCCGGCCCCAAGGTTCGAACGGTGGGACGGTTCCGGAGCGCGCTCGAACGCCGGTCAAGGTCCCAGACATCAGCCGGCTGCACACGAGATGCGGGTTTCATCGAGGAAGAGTCGGTGCTGCTAGAACGTGTGATAGAGATAGTCATGAGAGTTCCTTTCTGTTGCTCGACTGCGATCCTAGGAGGCGTTTCAACCACACCCTAGAATGTGTTCGAGTAAGTGTTCGATAGCTCCTATGTTCGATTTATAGCAAGGCGGCGAAATTTTGTCTAGGCGTGCTCTAAATATTTCGAACAAATTTGCTCATTCGTGGTAAACAAGAGTCAAGGGAACCGAACGCCGGGCAGCGTCGTCCAAGTTGATGAAGGGCTTCACCCCCACCCCAACGGACGATCACCATGGAGAGAAAAGAGGACGCACCCAATGCCGAAGCGAGAAGACAAGAAGCCGGACCTGAAGTCGTTGACTGAACGTCAGCGCCGCATTCTCGAGGTCATCCAGGACGCGGTCGTGCTGCGCGGCTACCCGCCGAGCATCCGCGAGATCGGGGACGCTGCCGGCTTGCAGTCGACGTCGTCGGTGGCGTACCAGCTCAAGGAGCTCGAGAAGAAGGGCTTTTTGCGCAGGGACCCGAACAAGCCCCGCGCGGTCGATCTTCGCCACTTGCCCGAGTCCGGATCACGCAAAAACCGCAAGGCCAGCCCGACGCCAGAGGACGCGGCGGCGCCCCGCTACATCCCGTTGCTGGGCCAAATCGCCGCCGGGAACCCGATCCTCGCGGAGGAGAACGTCTCCGAGTACTTCCCTCTCCCGGAAGAGCTCGTCGGTGACGGGGACCTCTACTTGCTCCAGGTTGTCGGGGAGTCGATGCGGGACGCCGGCATCCTCGACGGGGACTGGGTCGCGGTCCGCACACAGCCCGTCGCTGAGGAGGGCCAGTTCGTCGCCGCGCTTATCGACGGTGAGGCGACCGTCAAGGAATTCCACAAAGACTCCTCCGGCGTGTGGCTCCTTCCCCATAACGATGCGTTCGCCCCCATTAAGGGCGACGACGCGGAAATCATGGGCCTGGTCGTCTCCGTTTTCCGCAAACTCTAGCCTCCCCTTCCGGGGGTGAAACGGGCACAGACAGACACGCTCGGGCGTGATTTTTCAAGCCTAAAAGGAATAATGGGGCAGGTGTATGAGTGCCTCGCACGCACATGCCCGAGGCTCGGAAGGAAGTGCCCATGTACGCCGAAGAACGGCGCCGTCAGATCGCGTCCCTTACCGCCGTGGAGGGACGCGTCAACGTCACCGAACTCTCCACGAAATTTGACGTCACCGCCGAAACCATTCGGCGCGACCTCGCCGTGCTCGACCGAGAGGGCATCGTGCAGCGCGTTCACGGCGGAGCTGTTTCCAGCCAGTCGTACCTGACGACGGAACTTCCCCTCGACGCCCGGTTGCGCTCCGCGACGACAGCCAAGACCGCCATCGCGAAAGCCGCGCTCCAATTCTTGCCCACCTCGGGCGGTTCCGTCTTCCTTGACTCCGGCACGACCATCAACGTACTCGCGGGCATGATCAAAGACGTTCCCGTCGCTGCGTCGCTGTCATTCGTGACCAACTCACTACCCATCGCGGTCGACCTGTCCAGTACGGGCGAAATCAATGTCCAGCTTCTCGGTGGCACAGTACGCGCCATCACGCAAGCCGTCGTCGGCGATACCGCGCTCCGAACGCTCGCGCTTTTGCGTGCCGACGTCGCCTTCATGGGCACCAACGCCCTCACCGTCGACCACGGGCTGTCCACCGCCGACGCGCAGGAAGCCGCCGTGAAATCAGCCATGGTGACCAACGCCCGGAAAGTCGTGGTGCTGTGCGACTCCTCCAAGCTCGGAAGCGACTACCTGGTGAGTTTCGCCGCCCTCGACAGCATCGACGTCGTTGTCACGGACACCGACGCTCCCCCGTCTTTCGTCACCGAGCTCACCGAACTCGGAGTCGATGTCATCCAGGCGGACTGAGCCGGCCCGGCCCTTCTGCGCCGCCGTGACACTTGTCGCATGTGGTTTTTCTTGAGCTAACCACACAAAACGGGCATAATCGGACATGAAGGGGCGCACATACCACCCCCGCCCCGGCATCTGTCCACCAACGCTCCAGCACCCCCACGGCCGCGCCGCGGAGCGAAAAGGATTGCCCAGTGATTATCACATTCACCGCTAACCCCAGTATCGACGCCACAATGTGCATCGACTCACTCGACCCAGGCGGGGTTCTCCGCGTCTCCGAGAGCTCGCGCGAACCGGGCGGGAAAGGCATCAACGTCTCCAACGCCGTGCTCAAAGCCGGCCAGGACACCCTCGCCATCGCTCCCGCCGCGGACAACGACCCCTTCACCGCGCTGGCCCGTTCCGCGGGAATTCCGCTGCGCACCGTCCCTGTGGACGGCGCAGTTCGCACGAACACCACCGTGACGGAATCATCCGGCCGCACAACTAAGCTCAACGAACCGGGCACCACGCTGACTGACGATGTCCGCCGCACGCTCGAAACAGAGCTTGTCGACGCCGCCTCCCACCCCCTCACCCGTGCCGCCGTCCTCGCCGGCTCGCTGCCCCCTGGTGCCCCGGCCGACTGGTACCCGCAACTGGTGGCAGCGCTGCGCGACGCTGCACCCGACCTGCTCATCGCAGTCGACACCTCCGACGAACCGCTCAAGGAGCTGGGAAGGAAGCTGGAGGCGACGGCGCCGGACGTCGTCAAGCCCAATGCTTTCGAGCTCGGCCAACTCGCGGGCATCGACGGCGGCGAGCTCGAGAGTCAAGCTGACGACGGCGACTTGGACGCGGTGGTGAAAGCCGCGGCAGCGCTCGTCGATAAGGGCGTGCGCGAAGTCCTCGTCACCCTCGGCGGCGCCGGCGCATGCCTCGTCACCGCCGACGGCGCATGGCACGCCGCCACCCCGCCCGCACAGGTGCGCTCCACCGTCGGCGCAGGCGACAGCTCCCTCGCGGGCTACATTCTCGCGCGTCTCGACGGCAAAGACTTCCCTGCAGCACTGCGCACCGCCGTCGCCTACGGCACCGCAGCCGCAGCCAGCCCGGGTACCGCAATCCCCTCCCCCGACGACATCGACTACGACCGCACCACCGTGCGCGAACTCTAAGAAAAGGAACCACCGTGTCCAACACCATCACCCCGGACCTCATCCGGCTCGACACTGATTTCGGCGCCACGCCAGGCGACGTCATAGGCAACCTCGCCGAGCTCGTCGCTGCGGCCGGGCGCACCGACGAACCGAGCACGCTTGCCGATGCCGCCACCGCCCGCGAACTCAAAGCCGGCACCGGCGTCAACGGCAAGGTAGCCATCCCCCACTGCCGCACCGCCGCGGTGGGCGAACCCACTCTCGCGTTCGCCCGCCTGTCCCGGCCCGTCGATTTCTCCGGCCCGGACGGCGATGCCGAGCTCGTCTTCCTGATCGCCGCCCCTGAGGGCGGCGGCAAGGAGCACCTGAAGATTCTGTCCAAGCTCGCCCGCGCACTGGTCCGGGGTGAATTCCTCGACACCCTGCGCGCCGCCTCGACACCGGAAGAGGTTGTCGCGGCCGTCGATGAGGTGCTCAACGCTGCCCCCAAGAAGAAGGCCCCCGCGGCACCGGCAGCCGCCGGCGACAGCGCCGGATCCACCGCTGTCTCTGCCGCACCTGCCTCCCCTGCCTCCACAGGTGGCTCTGCTCCGGCCCCGTCTTCCGCACCGGCCGCAAAGAGGCGCATCGTCGCCGTCACGTCCTGCGCGACGGGCATCGCCCACACCTACATGGCCGCCGACGCCCTCGAGCAGGCCGCCAACGGGCGCGACGACGTCGAACTGCGCATCGAGCCCCAGGGCTCCTCCGGCGGCGACCGGGTCGACCAGGCGTTCATCGACTCCGCCGACGCCGTCATCTTCGCCCACGACGTCGCCGTGCTGGACCGGGAGCGTTTCGCCGGCAAACCCGTCATCGATAGTCCCGTCAAGCGCGGCATCAACGAGCCGAACGCGATGATCGACGAAGCCATCGCCGCCGCTGACAACCCGAACGCCCGCCGCGTGCCGGGCGGTACCGCCGAACCGTCAGGAGAAGCGCAGGGAGATGTGAGCTGGCCGAAGCGCATCCAGCAGGCCATCATGACGGGTGTTTCCTACATGGTTCCGTTCGTCGCGGCCGGCGGCCTCCTCCTGGCGCTCGGTTTCCTCGTCGGCGGCTACGATGTCGCCGACGGCTGGCAGGTCATCCCGCTCGACTACTCGCCCACCAACCTGCCGGGCCACGAGGTGCTCATCGACGGCGAGACCGTCACCTTCGACCGCTCCGGCTGGTCTTTGTACTTAGGCGCGGTCCTCTTCGCCATCGGGAAATTGGCGATGCAGTTCGTGGTCGCTGCCCTGTCCGGCTACATCGGCTACGGCATCGCCGGCCGCCCCGGCATCGCTCCGGGCTTCGTCGGCGGCGCACTGTCCGTGATGGTCGGCGCCGGCTTCATCGGTGGTCTCGTCACCGGTTTGCTCGCTGGTTTCATCGCCTACTGGATCGGCTCGCGGAAGGTCCCGCGCTGGCTCGGCTCGCTCATGCCGGTGGTGATCATCCCGCTGCTGACATCGCTCATCGTCGGCCTGCTGATGTTCCTGTTTTTGGGCCGTCCGCTCGGCGCGATCATGACCGGGCTGCAAGGCTGGCTGGAGTCGATGAGTGGATCGTCGGCAATTCTGCTCGGCGTGATCATCGGCCTGATGATGTGCTTCGACCTCGGCGGCCCCGTGAATAAGGCCGCGTACCTCTTCGGTACCGCCGGCCTGTCCGCCGGCACCGACGCAGCCTACGAGATCATGGCCGCCGTGATGATTTCCGGCATGGTCCCGCCGATCGCTCTGTCCATTGCGACGTTCTTGCGCAAGAAGCTGTTCACCCCGGCCGAGCAGGAGAACGGCAAGTCTGCGTGGCTGCTGGGCCTGTCCTTCGTGTCCGAGGGTGCCATTCCGTTCGCTGCCGCCGACCCGCTGCGCGTCATCCCGTCGATGATGCTCGGCGGAGCCGCGGCTGGTGCTACGTCGATGGCTCTGGGCGTGGGCGCGAAGGCACCGCACGGCGGTATCTTCGTCATCTTCGCCTACGAGCCGTGGTGGGGCATGTTCATCTCCCTGGCTGTCGGCGTCGCAGTGGCCACAATCGCGGTGATCGCGGCGAAGCGACTCTGGCCGAACACCACCATCGAGCAGGCAGCGCAGAAGCACGCCGAATCCGCGCCTGACGCACTGGCCCCACACGCTCCTGCAGCCGCATAACCCACACTTTTCTCCTACGATGGAGCGCACACAGCGCCCATCTCGGCGCCACTGAAGAAAGGATTTCTCATATGGCTTCCAAGACAGTCAAGGTCGGCTCCACCGTGGGCCTGCACGCCCGCCCGGCAACCGTGATCGCAGAGGCGGCCGGAGAGTACGACGACGACATCATCCTCACCCTCGTCGGCGGCGACGAGGACGACGAGACCGATGCGGCATCCTCTCTCATGATCATGGCCATGGGTGCTGAGCACGGCGACGAGGTGACGGTCACGTCGGATAATGATGAGGCAGTCGAGAAGATCGCGGCACTCATCGAGTCCAACCTCGACGACGAGTAAGACGCGCTTCAGCACCGTAGCGCCGTGGCACCGTGGCACCGTGGCACCGTGTGCTGCAGCCTCCTCATTCTGCGCGACCCGACCGACCGGGTCCCGCCCCCAAGCTCCGGCTTCCGGCCGGAGCTTTTTCATGCCCGGGCGCTGGTCCCGAACAGCGTTTCGGCCGCCCCGAACCGGTGGTAGTCGTTCTGGATGACTTTTCCGCTGGGCGACCGCCACACCGGGGCGCCCCGGATTCTCTCGATGCGGCCGCGCTTGTTCCGCCACGGGTCGTCGTCGTTGACGCGGTTGTGGTACCTGCACAACGGCGCGAGGTTGTCGAGGTTGGTCTCCCCGCCATATTTCCACGGTGTGATGTGGTGGATCTCGCAGTTGTCGGCTCCGTGACGGCATCCCGGCACCGGGCAGACGGGTGTGGCGGCGCGGATCAGATCGCGTTGCTTCTGGTTCGCCAGCCGCTGTGCGCGGTACAGGTTGACGGGGCCTTCCTGCGGGTGGATGAGAGCGATTTCGAGTTCGTCGCTGAGATGTTCGCGGAGGAATTCGGCGCCCGTCGTTGTGGTGGCGTTGGTCAAGCCCAGGACAATGTCGTCGCCTTCGCCGCGCAGGATGCGCGCATACGCCGGCGGCGGCACGAGCAGCATTGGTCGCGCCGCTGCGGTCGGGATGCCTCCTCCGCCGCGGCGCATGCGCCGCAAGAAGTTGTCTGCCATCTGTGGTGCCGCTGGCTTCGACGGGTCGATGCCCTGCATGAGTACGTGCTCGAGGTCGGCGATGGATTGTTCGTCGGCGGTGAGCGACATGGTGCGCATCCCGCACCGCGAGGGCGAGAACCGGGCCTGTTTCTTCGACGGCTTCTTCTCCGCCGAGATGAGGGCTTTCGCTTCACGACGAAGCGTCTCAAATTTCCCCCTCATCCCCAACAGCTCGTGCCGCAGCTCCCATTTCTCGCGGGGATTCTTGACAGCGCCCAGATGTTTCTCGATGAGCGCCAACTGATCGAGACTCATCTCCCCTTCGCGGGCGAGTTCTAAAGCGTGGCGCTGCTGCGCTGTCCACGCGGTGGGCCCGTAATAGGTGTGGTGGAGTTTGTCCCACTCGTCGATTCGACTCGGCTTGATGCCGGCGTGGAGAGCAGCGCGACGGTCGAACCCGGCGAGGGCGTCCAGCGCGCTGGTCGTCTCAGTGGCAAGAAGTGTGTCGAATGTGCTCATGCCTCGGAGACTAAAGGTTTCTCCGGCCCAATCAACTGCCGTCCGGAGAACCTGTGGATAGTTCACGGTTATCCACAGGACGCCGCGCGGCTAGTCCGTTAATCCGTCTTGGGGAGGAGGCGTCCCTCGCCGAGGTGGGTATAGGCCCAGCGCATGAGCGGGTACAGCACGATGATGCCGATGGAGCCCAGCGCGATGCCTTCGAGGGTGACGTTGCCGATCTCGAAGGTGAGGTTGCCGATGCCCACGATGAGCGCGACTGCCGCCATCGTGAGGTTGACGGGGTTGTTGAAGTCGACCTTGTTGTCCTGCCAGATTCGCACGCCCAGCATGCCGATCAAACCGTAGAGCACCAGGCACGCACCTCCGAGGACTCCAGCGGGAATCGTGAAGATGAGGGCGCCGAATTTGGGCACGAAGGCCAGCATAATGGCGAAGACTGCGGCGACCCAGTACGCGGCGGTCGAATAGACGCGGGTGGCGGCCATGACACCGATATTCTCCGCGTAGGTGGTGGTGCCGGAGCCGCCGAAGGCGCCGGCAAGACTGGTGGCCACTCCGTCGCCGATCAGCGCGGGGCCGGCAAGGTCATCGAGGTCGCGGCGGGTCATCTCGGCGACAGCCTTGACGTGTCCGACGTTCTCGGCGATGAGCACAACGAGCACCGGCAGCGTGACCAGGATGGCGGAGAGGTGGAATTCGGGGGCGTGGAAGGTCGGCACGCCGATCCAGGGAGCGGCGGCGATAGTGGCGCCGGCGTCTTCGGAGAGGTTGCCGGTCAGTGCGGCGAATACCCAGCCGGTGACCACACCGATCAGGATGGACAGGCGCGAGGCCATTCCGCGCAGGCAAGCGGTGGCGATGAGGATGGCGGCGAGGGTGACCAGACCGACGGCGGGCTGGGTCTGCGTGTTGACGACAGCGGTGGGCGCGAGGTTCAGGCCGATCAACGCAACAATCGCGCCGGTGACCACAGGCGGCATGACGGCGTCGATGACGCGCTTGCCCGCCCACGTGACCAGCAGTCCCACACCGATGAGCGCGAGACCCGTGATCAGGATGCCGCCGAGCTGCGCGCCGATGCCATGCTGCTGCGACGCCGTCAGCGGAGCGATGAAGGCGAACGACGATCCCAGGTAACTCGGCAACCTGTTGCGGGTGAAGAGCAGGAAGATGATGGTTCCCAGCCCGGAGAACAGCAGCGTGGTGTTCACCGGGAAGCCGGTCAAGGTGGGCACGAGCAAAGTCGCACCGAACATTGCGATAACGTGCTGCATGCCGATGCTGATCGTGCGCGACCAGCTCAGACGCTCTTCAGGGGCGACGACGGAACCGGGACGGATGGTCTTGCCGTCGCCGTGGACGGTCCAGGAAGGAATGAAGCTCACAGGCTCCTAAATTTAGCACCCGGCTCGCCGTGGACGAATTCGTTCTAGTCCACAACGAACTCGGCGAATTGGTGGGCGAGGACGCGGGGCAGGCGGACGTCGATAAGCGTGCCCTCCTCCTTGTAGTCCTCGCTGCGCACGGTGCCCTCCTCGTGGAGGCGGGAGATGATGTCGCCGCGGGTGTACGGCACCAGCATGGTCACGTGCGCATCGAGAGTGTTGAGGAACATCTCGATGCGGCCCTCGAGCTCCGGAATGCCCTCACCGGTGCGGGCGGAGACGAAGACGACGTCGCGCCGGGAGTCGTCGAACGCGTGGCGCAGCTCCGCCAGCACGACGGGGTCGGCGCAGTCGATTTTGTTCACCACGACGATCTCGGGCGGGATCTCATCACCGGTATCGCGCGTGATCTCGGCGAGGACGTCGTTGACCGCCTTGATCTGCTTCAGCGGGAACGGATCGGACCCGTCGACGACGTGCAGCATCAGGTCGGCGCCGGCGACCTCCTCAAGGGTGGACTTGAACGCTTCGACGAGCTGCGTCGGAAGGTGGCGCACGAAGCCGACGGTGTCGGTGAGGACGACAGTGCGGCCGTCGGCGAGCTCGGCTTTGCGTGTCGACGGATCCAGTGTCGCGAACAACGCGTCCTCCACCAAAACGCCCGCATCCGTCATGGCGTTAATCAGCGACGATTTGCCGGCGTTGGTGTAGCCCGCAATCGCGATCTTCGGAATCGTGGAGCGTTGCCGCTGGGCGCGCTTGACGTCGCGGGCTGTCTTCATGCCCGCCAGTTCGCGGCGCAACTTCGCCATCTCGGAGCGCAGTCGACGGCGGTCCGCCTCGATGCGCGTCTCACCGGGTCCGCGCAGGCCCACGCCGCCGTTGGAGCCGGCGCGGCCGCCCGCCTGGCGCGACAAGTTGCCGCCCCAGCCGCGGGTGCGGGTGTACAGGTATTCCATCTGCGCGAGGCTGACCTGCGCCTTGCCCTCCTTCGACTTCGCATGCTGGGCGAAGATGTCAAGGATGAGCATGGTGCGGTCGATGACCTTGATTTTCAGCGCCTCCTCGAGCGCCACCATCTGGCCCGGGGAGAGCTCGCCGTCGCACACGACTGTGTCGGCTCCGGTGGCCGCCACGATGTCTTTGAGTTCGCTGACTTTTCCGGAACCGATGTAGGTGCCCGGGTCCGGCTTGTCGCGCTTCTGGTACAGCATTTCGACGACATCCGCGCCGGCTGTCTCCGCCAGTGCCGCGAGCTCGTTCATGTTGGCTTCCACTTCGGCGGTGGTGCCTTCGGTCCACACACCGATGAGGACGACCTGTTCGAGGCGCAGTTTGCGGTACTCGACCTCGTAGCCGTCCTCCTGCTCTTCGGAGCGGATGTCGGTGTCGCGGATGACGCGTCGGAAAGCGTTGCGCTCGGCGAGGTCCAGCGAACCGGTTGTCGGTTCGCCGAAGGCTTCCGCGAGAAGCTCGTCGTGGGTCGGCTGCCCGTCTGGTGTGGCGGGAGAGTGGGAAAACGTTTTCGTCATTGAGTCCTTATTGTCGCATGCCTGCAGGTTCAGGCAAAAAGGTCTGTCTCCGAAAACAACCGCCCGCTGCGGCGGATTGTTCCAAGCGTGCTCCCCGGCACTAGAATCAGGGGGCATGAGCGACACGATCACCTCAGATCTCTCCAGCATCGGCATGCGCTATCCGCGGTGGCAGGACGCCGTGGAGGCGGCCATCGCGTCCAACCAGCTCTCGGTGACGGGCGAGGTGCGCGGCGGGCAGCTGATCCAGTTCGCGGACCCGTCGGGCGCACAGCTGAACATTCTCGCGGTGGAGCCTTTCGCCACTTTCGCCGGCTTCGATTCCACGACCCGCACGTACGCGCACGTGACCATGGTCAACGATGTCGTCGGGCTGTGCGATGTCGTCGACCCGATGGGCAACGCGATCGCGTCCGTCACGGCGAACATCGCACAGGGGCCTTTGCTTGTCGACGAACCAACCCTCGAGTGGCAAGAAATGGGCTTCACCGCCCTCGCAGTGGCAGTTGACCGCTACGACAGCGTTGATGCCTACCTCGCAGCCACCGGGAAGACTTTGGGCTCTGTCGTCTCCGAAGGCGCCGAGCGCGTGAATTCCGGAGCCGCCTCAGCCCCGGACGCCGCCGCGAAATTCTCCGCGCGGGTGCTGGAGGCCGAGTACCGCACCAACACGTTGACCGGTGAGCGTTTCATCCACGTCTCCGTTGACGGGGCGTTCCCCTTCGACGTGGTCATGCCGGCGGGGGGCGACGCGGAAGACAGCCCCCTGCCGGAGCGCAATTCCGTCATCGCGGGAACGGCTGTTCTCGCGGGCCAGGTCGCGATGGCCGCCAGCTGCGGCGGCGGTTGCGGAGGCGGCGGCGGAAGCTGCGGTTGCGGCGGGCACTAGGACGGGGAATCCCATGGCCGGGAGTCGCCGCAACCGGGAGGCAGCTATTTGGCTGACGCTGGCTCTTGTCGTCGCCATTTTGCTTGGCACGCGCATGGGCTACATCGGCCTGCTCATCGGCGTCGCCGTCGCGGCGGTGGCGTTCATCGGCTACCGCAACAGCACGGTGGACCCGGAGGTGGAGGCGTTGAAGTCGTCGCTGCGGGTCGCGCGCGACGACATCGCACAGGTGGTGGCGGAGTACGAGGATTTCATGTCGGGGATCGGCCCCGACGCCCTCGCCGAGCGCACGTTGACGTACCGCGCGTTGGCGCAGCCGCACAGCGATATTCCCGCCATCGAGGATTTCCACTTGCGGCTCGGGTCGTCGCGCCGTTTCCTGGCGCGCGTGGACACGCATTTGGGCAACGACAACCTCGACCGCCGTGCGCTGGAGCGCATGATCAACATCGCCGACCAGCGCGCGTGCGATCTTGCGGTGTCCTGGGCCGACGCGCGGCGCGCCGCCCGCAGGTTGGGACCGGGCTGAGCTTTCCGCTTATCGACGCAGCGCCCCCAGCTCCACCTCTCCCCTCGCCACGATCACGGACGGCCCCGTCATGGTCGCTTGCCCGTCGTCGATGGTGATGGTCAAGGCACCGCCCGGGACGTGGACGGTGACGGAGCCGTTCTCGATGCCGGCGTCGGCAAGCGCGGCACGCGCCGCGGCAACGGTGCCGGTGCCGCATGAGCGGGTCTCCCCCACGCCGCGTTCCCACACCCGCATGTGCACGGAACCGCTGGCGGTGCCCTCCTGCACACCCGTCATTTCGGTGAGGATTTCGACGTTGACCCCGTGCGGGAAGAATTCGTGGTCGAAGGCAGGCTGGGTGAAGTGCGTCGCGGCGAGTTGCTCCGGCGTCATTCCGGGAATGACCGCGGCGAGGTGCGGGTTGCCCACATCCACACCGAGCCCGGCGAAGTCGACCTCGCCCATGCGGGCAGTGGACACTCCGGTGACCTCCACCGGTCCCATGCCGACCTCAACCTCCGCGTGTGAGGGGCCGCGGGGGCCCTCACCGGCGAGGTCGCGGATGATAACGCGCTTGACGCCGGCGCGGGTATCCACGTCGAATTCGCGAGACGTCTCCAACCCCTGGGCGGCCAGGACGTGGGCGAAGACGCGGATCCCGTTTCCACACATCTCGGCGACCGAGCCGTCGGCGTTGCGGTAGTCCATGAACCACCGCGGACCCGCCCCTCCGTCACCTCCGTCGCCGCTGTCGCTGTCCCCGCCGGACGACCGGACCACGCGCAGGAAGCCGTCGCCGCCGATGCCGGCCCGGCGGTCGCAGAGGGAGGCGACGAGCTCGTCGGTCAAGACACCGAGGTCCTCGAGCTGGTCGTCGACGTCGACAAGCACGACGAAGTCGTTCTCCGTTCCGTGCGCCTTGATGAACGGCAGGCTGGACAAGTGATCCTTGTTGTTGCTCACGCCAGCGAGTCTAGCGCGGCGCGGAGAAGGTCCTGTGGCTCCTGGTCCGCCTCAATCCACGCGATGCGCTTGTCGCGGTTGAACCAGGAACGCTGCCGCCGGACGTAGCGGCGGGTGCCCGTGATCGTCGACTCCACGGCCTCGTCGAGCGAGATTCCGCCGCGGAGAAAATCGAGGACTTGCGCGTAACCGATGGCGCGGCCGGCGGTGGAATCGGGGGTGAGGCCGGCGTCGATAAGCGTGCGCACCTCGTCGACGAAGCCGCGGTCGAACATGAGCCGCGTGCGCTTCTCGATGCGGGGGTTCAGCCATTCCGCCACCGTCCGCAGGCCGATGATCTTCGTCCCCCACCGTGGTGGGGCATCCTTCGGCGGTTGGGAAGCCTGGAAGGGCTTGCCGGTCAGCTCGATCACCTCGAGGGCGCGGACAGTGCGTCGCGGGTCGTTGTCCTCGATGATGCTCGCCGCCTGCGGATCCACCTCCGCGAGCTCCGCATGCAACGCCTGCACCCCGATCTCCGCCTGGCGAGCCTCGTACTTCCCGCGGACGGCGGGGTCGGTAGGCGGGAACTGCCAGTCGTCGATGAGCGACTGCACGTACATCATGGACCCGCCGACGAGAACCGGGACCGCCCCACGAGCGGCGATGTCCTCGACGACGGCGACCGCCCGCGACTGGTACTCAGCAACCGACGCCGTGCGCGTCACGTCCCAGATATCGAGCAGGTGGTGCGGGACACCGCCGCGTTCCCCGGGCGCCAGCTTCGCCGTGCCGATGTCCATGCCGCGGTAGAGCTGCATCGAATCGACGTTGACCACCTCCCCGCCGAGTTCCTTGGCCAGAGCGATCCCCAAATCCGACTTGCCCGATGCTGTCGGGCCGACGACCGCGATGGGCGTGACAGGCAGACCAACCGCATCAGGCATGATCCACCTGCCAGGTAGCGATGAAACGGCCGACACCGTCCGCCGCGTCGTGCGCGATGAGCTGCTGGTTGGCGGCATCGAGCGCGGCGAGCTCATGCCACAGGGCGGGCTCGACGACCCCATGTTCCGCGAGCTCCTCCGGCAGCTGTGCCGCGCCGGCCAAAAAACGCGCCATCTGCTCGTGGACTTCCGGGGCACCGTCGACGAGTGCGAGCGGCGCACGCTGAGTGAGCCCCGCCGAACCGTCGACGACGACCACCGTCAGCGCCTCCGGGTCCAGCGGGGCGATCGTGGAGCGCGATTCGGTGACACGTGCGGCGGAGTCGCCGAGCACGTAGCGCGCGACGAGCTCCGCCAAGTAGTTGCCATCGCCGACAGTGACCTGCGGCGCACCCCACGCGCGGAACGAACCCGTGTGCTCCGTGCGCCACCGCCCGTCCTGCGACCCAACGATGTGGATCGGCCGTGCGTCGTGCCCCGCGAGCCGGCGGATCGTGCGCACTAGTTCGCCGCCAGCGGCGTCTCGGGGAGCGAGTTCGCTGACAAGCGCCGGCGAACCCGGCACGACGCACACATTGAACTGGTTCACGCACACCACCCTAACCACTGGTCCGCAAACGGTTCCAACGGCTGACATGTGCAGCGGCGGGCCGGTAGAGTCTCAAAGCATTACGGCAGCCGTGTCGCGCGGCACACACATGAAAGGACGCCTCCACCATGACGCAGCCCCCAACCGACGGACAGAAGCCGACCCCGAAGGCGGTTCCCTCGCCGGGATTGATGCCCACCCGCGCCCCCAAGCCGGGGCCGCGCCCGGGAGCACGCCCGGCCGGTGCAGGGGCGTCCACACCTGCACCGGTGCCCGCGACCCCGGCCGCGCCCGCCGACACCGCCGAGGCGAAGAAATTCGGCCGCATCGACGAGGACGGCACCGTCTACGTCACCCGCGGCGGCACCGAGCGCGCCGTCGGTTCGTGGCAGGCCGGCACCCCGGAAGAGGGGCTGGAGCACTTCGCGCAGCGTTTCGGCGACCTCGCCACCGAAGTCGGCCTGCTGGAGAACCGCCTGGCCGCCCGCCCCGAGGACGCGAACTCGGTGCGCACGCAGGCGCAACAACTCATCGATAGCCTCGACGAGCAGGCCGTCGTGGGCGACCTCGACGCAGTGGATGCCCGTCTGAAGGAGCTCCTCGACCAAGCCGACGTCGCCGGCGAGAAGGCCAAGGAAGCCAAGGAGGCCCGCCGCGCCGAGGCGATTTCCCGCAAAGAGACCCTCGCCGCCGAGGCGGAGGACCTTGCCGCCAACTCCACGGAATGGAAGGCCGCGGGCGACCGCATCCGCGCCATCCTGGACGAGTGGAAGACCATCCGCGGCATCGACCGCAAGACCGACGACGCCCTGTGGAAGCGCTACTCCAAGGCGCGCGACTCCTTCAACCGCCGCCGCGGCGCCCACTTCGCGGAGCTGGACCGTGGCCGCGCCGCCGCGAAGGCCGCTAAGGAAGACATCATCGAGCGCGCCGAGAAGATCAAGGATTCCACAGACTGGAACGAGACCGCCCGCGCATTCCGCGACCTCATGACGGAGTGGAAGGCCGCCGGCCGCGCCCCGCGCGACGTGGACGACAAGCTGTGGGAGCGTTTCCGCTCCGCCCAGGACCACTTCTTCGCCGCGCGCAACGCCGTCAACGACGAACGGGACCGCGAGTTCGAGGCCAACGCGAAGGCCAAGGACGACCTCATCGCCGAGTACGGCCCGCTGATCGACCCGGGGAAGGGACTCGGCGCCGCAAAGTCGAAGTTGCGGGAGCTGCAGGACAAGTGGGAGGAGATCGGTTTCGTGCCGCGCGGAAAGATCCGCGAGTACGAGGACAAGATCGGCGAAATCGAGAAGCGCGTCTCCGACGCTGAGGAGAAGCAGTGGCGCAAGTCGAACCCGGCCCAGCAGGACAAGGCGAACCAGTTCCAGGTCAAGGCCGACGACTTCCGCGCGAAGGCGGAGGCCGCCGAGGCCAAGGGCGACGCCGCGAAGGCTGCGGAGTTGCGCGCGCAGGCTGAGCAGTGGCAGGAGTTCGCCGATGTCGCCGCGAAGGCTCTCGACGACTAGCTTGCAGCCGCTTCTCTATTCCGCCGGCGCCAACGCCGATGAGGTTGTCGGCGCGTACGCGTTCTCGGCGACGCTCGCGGTTCAGGACATCACCGGCGACGCGCATTCCGGGGTCACTGCGTCGCATATCGCGAAACGCCTCGAGGGCTCCGCAGAGTCGGAGGCGTACCTGTTCGCGCTGACCAGTCACCGGACGCCGCGTCCGCTGGGCGGTCACGGTTACCCGGAGATCACCGTCGACGATTTGGCCGATATCGACGCGTGGGTGTTCATCTCCCTGCCGCTCCTCGAAGACACCGGCATCATCGAAGCTTCCGTCACGCTCGACGCCGCCATTGCCCCGCTGCCCGGCGAGCCGGTCCCGGAAGGGCCGTGGGGCGCCGCTTTATCGCTTATCGACGCCCTCTCCGCCCGCCTCCACCGCCCCATCCGCCACATCTGGGAGACCCACGCGGTCGGCGCTCCTTCTCCCGCCGCCGGGATTGTGGGCACCGCCGGCTACTCCCCCGCTTACCGTGAGGAACAGGCGACGTTTTCCATCGGGGATGCCCAGCCTGCCTCAGCGGTTGCGCCGATGCCGGTGGACTCCATCGAGATCGTGCACAACATGGACTTCCCCGCCGCCGACCTCGCTTTGTTCCGTGACGTGCTCACCGCCGCCTCCCGCGACTACCCGCGCGGGGAGCTGAAGCTGGATACCGTCGAGTGGACAGAGCAGCGAGTCCGCGATGCCGGCGCCCGGCTTCTGGACCGCGGCGGCAACCAGGTCACCGCCATCGCCTACACCGCCGACCCCGCCACGGGCGGGCGCACAGCTGTCGGCATGGCCGAAGCCGTCCACTACGACTCCGACGACGACGCCCTCATGGAGCTCGGTCTCATTTACGTGATGCCCCAGCACCGCCGCCGCGGTGTCGGCACCGCAGTGGTGGAGGCGGCGCTCGCGGCCGCACAGGCCCAGTGGCCGGGGGTGGAGACGGGGTACTGCTCGTATCCGTCGGTAAGCGGTGCTGCCCACGCCATGCTCAAGCGGCGCGGAGCGAAAGCGATCTCCGCGACGACTGCCTGGCAGCGGAAGTGACTCAGCGAGTTAATCACCCCGGAGCAGATCCACGCCTGCCCCGCGGCACGGCCGCGTCCACCCCTCATCACCGGGGTCGGAACACCTCCCGTTAAAATAGGAACTACCTGTGACTATCCGTGCAATGTATGAATGTGTGAATTGGTGATAAGCAAATGAAGAAGGCCGTGTCGTCGCTAGGAAAGTTCGTGGCCGAAAAGCCGCGGGCAGTGATAGCAGGTACAGCCGCAGCAGCGACAGCATCCCTGGCCGCACGGGATCTGCGACAGAAAAACAACTCCATCTTCCGCAACTACCCGGTGCTCGGGCACGCCCGGTACCTCGCCCACCGCATCCGCCCCGAGATCCACCAGTACTTCGTGGAGAACAATTGGGACGGTCGCCCCTTCAACTACCAGACACGCGAGATGATCAACCAGCGCGCCAACGGCACCGAGGGCGAGATGGCCTTCGGCACCGAACGCGACGTGATGAGCTCCGGTTTCGAGTATCTCGTCCACTCCGTCATGCCCGCCCAGATGCCCGACGAGGCTCCCCGAGCGCACATCGGCGGCAAAGACTGCACGAAGCCGTACGACATGTCGCTGATGAACATCTCCGCCATGTCCTTCGGCGCGCTGTCCGCCAACGCCGTCCGCGCACTGAACAAAGGCGCGGAGCTCGGCGGCTTCGCCCACGACACCGGCGAGGGCGGTCTGAGCCGCTACCACCTGGAGAACAACGGCGACCTCGTCTGGGAAATCGGCACCGGCTACTTCTCCGCCCGCACCGAGGACGGCAAATTCGACCCGGCGAAATTCCAGGAGCTCTCCTCCATCGACCAGGTGAAGATGACTGAGCTGAAGCTCTCCCAGGGCGCCAAACCCGGCATCGGCGGTGTCCTGCCCGGATCGAAGGTCAGCGCGGAGATCGCCCGCGTGCGCGGCGTGCCCGAGGGCAAGACGTGCATCTCCCCGTCGCGGCACTCCGTGTTCTCCACCCCGACGGAACTGATCGAATTCATCGCCGAGATGCGCGAACTCTCCGGCGGCAAGCCGGCCGGCTTCAAGATGTGCGTTGGTTCGATGATCGACGTCCTGTCCATCTGCAAAGCCATCCGCGAGGTGGGCACCGCCCCCGACTTCATCGTCATCGACGGGTCCGAGGGCGGCACCGCCGCTGCACCCCTCGAATACGAGGACCACGTCGGCCTTCCCCTGACCGAGGGTCTGATGATGATGCACAACGCCCTCGTCGGCACCGGCCTCCGCGACAACATCAAGATCGGTGCGTCCGGAAAGGTCACGGCCGCCAACGACATCGTCAAACGCCTCATCCAGGGCGCCGACTACACCAACTCGGGCCGCTCCATGATGATGGCCGTCGGCTGCATCCAGGCCCAGAAATGCCAGACGGGCCAGTGCCCCTCGGGGGTGGCGACGCAGAGCAAGTGGCGCCAGCGCGCCCTCGACGTCGACTCCAAGGCGGTGCGCGTGAAGAACTACCACAACGCCACCGTCGACCAAGCGGTGTCCATGATGGCTTCGTGCGGCGCCACCACCCCCGCAGAGCTCACGCCGAACATGCTGCGCCAGGTCATCGCGCCCGGCGTCACGCGCTCCTACAAGGCGCTCTACGACTGGCTCGAGCCCGGCCAGTTGCTTGACGACGCCCCCGAGGCCTGGACCGAAGCCTGGGAGCAGGCCAGCCCGGACGAATTCCGTCTGCCGGTGATCACGAAGGTGCGCTAGCGCCCCCCGCCGGCGTGGCGGTGGCGCTGGGCGGCGCGGGCGCGGCGGTCGTCGACAAGCTGCTCGGCGTTCGCCGCGCGACGGACCGACTGGTGCCCCGCATCCGCTTGGACCTCGGCGACGGGGTTGAAGTCGGTCTGCTCGCGGCGCAGCGATTCAATCTCCTGCTGCTCCGGGTCGCGGCCCATCCAGGCGGAGGTGAGCAGAGGAACGGCGACGACAACGCACGCGATGGCGAGGAACATGCCGGCGCCCGTTGCATCACCCGTGCTTCCGGTCTGGCGCAGCCACAGGCCGAGCAGCGCTGCCACGAGGGACACGCAGCCAGCCATCCACGCGAAGAGGGCGAACATTGTGCGACGCACGATCACGAGCAACAGGGTGAACACAGCGAGGCAAAGGAAGGACAGGAGCGCAAAGACGCGCTCCCCGATCGCCACGTCGATGCCGTCCGACTCGGTGAAGGTGAGCATCTGCCACCCTGCGGCGTCGCCGGCGAAGGGCAAGAACAATGAAATGAGATAGACGGCCACCGCTGCGGCGAGAACCCAGCGGCGGCCCCCCAATTCCACAGTGCCGGCGCGCTGCTTCTCGAGGGAGGCGAGGTCGGTGAGGTCGGTGGTCGTGGTGGCGTCGTCAAGCATGATGCTCCTTCTATCCGCACGTCCCGCACGCGCTGGCGGCGGGCTGTTGCTTGGGCGCACCGATCGTCGGAAGACCCAAGCCCACGCCGACGGGCGCTGTGGTGGGAACCTGACCTGCCTCCGCGTTGTCGCCCGCAAGCGTGCGGCGGTGAGCGTGAATGCCGGAATCCGCGATCAAATAGTGGGGGCGGGAATCCGTCACCGTGACATGCACGATATCGCCCGGGCGCACAGCGCGGTCAATATTCCCCTCGACCGTGAAGTGGACGAGACGGCCGTCGCGCGCACGGCCCGACATGCGGCCGGTCTCCTTCTTGTCGTTCGTTTCCTGGACGAGCAGCTCCTGCTCCGTGCCTACGAGCTTCGCGTTCTCCTCACCGTTGATGCGCTCCTGCAGCTCGAGCAGCCGATCGAAGCGCTCCTGGACGACCTTCTTCGGGATCTGGTCGGCCATCTCCGCCGCCGGGGTACCCGGGCGTGGCGAGTACTGGAACGTGAACGCCGAGGTGAAGCGGGCCTTCTCCACGACATCGAGCGTCGCCTGGAAATCCTCCTCCGTCTCCCCCGGGAAGCCGACAATGATATCCGTGGTGATCGACGCGTGCGGAAGCTTCTCGCGCACCTCGTCGAGGATCCCGAGGAACTTCTTCGAACGGTACGAACGGCGCATGTCCTTGAGCACCTTGTCCGACCCGGACTGCAGCGGCATGTGCAGCTGCGGGCAAACATTCGGGGTCTCCGCCATCGCGTCGATGACATCGGAGGTGAACTCCGCCGGGTGCGGCGACGTGAAACGCACGCGCTCTAGGCCCTCGATGTCACCGCACGCGCGCAGCAGCTTCGAAAACGCCGAACGGTCGCGCTTCATGTCCGGGTCCACGAAATTCACGCCGTAGGCGTTGACGTTCTGGCCGAGCAGAGTCACCTCGGACACGCCCTGGTCGACGAGCGCTTTCACCTCCGCGAGAATGTCACCCGGCCGGCGGTCCTGCTCCTTGCCGCGCAGGGACGGAACGATGCAGAACGTGCAGGTGTTGTTGCAGCCCACCGACACCGACACCCAACCGGCGTAGGAGGACTCGCGCTTCGCCGGCAGCACTGACGGGAAGTGCTCGAGCGCCTCGACGACCTCGACCTGGGCCTCCTCGCTGACGCGGGCTCGGTCGAGCAGGGCGGGCAGCGCAGCCATGTTGTGGGTACCGAAGACGGCGTCGACCCACGGCGCTTTCTCGATCACCGTGTCGCGGTCCTTCTGCGCCAGGCAGCCGCCGACGGCGATCTGCATGCCCGGATGGTTGCGCTTGACCTCTCGCAGCTGGCCGAGAGTGCCATAGAGACGCTGGTCGGCGTTCTCGCGCACGGCGCAGGTGTTGAAGACGACCAGGTCCGCCTCCGCCTCAGCCGGCGCAGCCGTGTAGCCCGCGTCTTCAAGCAGGCCGGATAAGCGCTCGGAATCGTGCACGTTCATCTGGCAGCCGAACGTGCGCACCTCGTAGGTGCGCGGAGTCGCCGGCGCGGTGTGGGCTGTGTCTGGCGTCTGTGCTGCTGTTGTCACGGTGCCCAAGTGTATTGCCCGCCTCGGCCAACACATAACCGCTCTCGAAGCCGGCGGAGCACGGTAGCCTTGGGGGAGATCCACGGGGGCGCTGCCGGCCAGCTCCCCACCATCGGAGGAATGCATGTCCATTTCAGCGCGTCCTGCATCGCCGCGGGCGGTACTTGCCGTTGCCGCGCTCGCGGCGGCAGCGCCGGCGTTTTCGGGGTGCGGGCTTTTCGACGCCGGCGCCAACGACGCCGACCTGCTCGACCAGATCCGCAGCGGGAAAGTCGTTGTCGGCTCGGCGTTCACGAATCCGGGATTGAGCACCCGCAACGCCGACGGAACCGTGGAGGGACTCGACACCGAGGTTGCGGAGTACGTCATCAACTCGATCGCGGACGACAAGGGCTGGTGCCGCCCGCGCATCGAGTGGCGTCAGGTGCCCCACGGCCAGCGCGCGTCCATGTTGGAGCATGCGTACGTGGACATGATCGCCTCGACGTACTCGATGAACCGGGAGCGCGCCGATGCGACGGCCTTCGCCGGGCCGTACCTACTCACCCACCAAGCCCTGCTTGTGCGGGACGGGCAAAAAGACATCACAGGACTGCAGTCGCTAGGCGGGCACCGCCTGTGCTCCGTCACGGGCACGACGGCGGCGGGCACGATCAAGGAGAAGCTGCCGGAGGTCGTGTTGGAGGAGTACGACTCCTACGAAGCGTGCTTGAACGCCCTTCGTGAGGGCAACGTCGAGGTTGTCTCGACCGATGCGGCGATCCTGGAGGGTTTTGAAGCCCAGGAACCGGACACATTCGACGTGGTTCCCCTCGAAGCCGACGGGCGCCCGCTTACCGACGAGCACTACGGCCTCGGCATCCGCAACGACAACCGCGAGACGATCGACGCGGTGAACGATGCGCTCGTGCGGATGTACGGCGACGGCTCTTTCGACCGTTACGTCGCGCAGAATCTCCAAGTGGAGCCTGACGCCCTGCGCGATATCCCGGGCGACACATCGTTCCTCGCGACCTAGACGCTGGCTGCTGGTGTTTAGCCGAGGTCCGCGAGTTCCTCGCACCGGGCGTCGAGAGCCTCTTTGCCGATCTGCAGGGACATCGACTGGGGGAATCCGCGGCGCGCGAGTACACCGACGATGCGGCGTAATTCCTTGTCGCGCGCGGCGCGGTCGGCAGGCACCGTCTTGACGGAGCGGGCTTTCTTGGCGGCGAGCCGGCGGGCGATGTCGCGCTCGTCGGATTCGTCGATCTGGTCTAGCGCCGCTTCCCGGTCTGCGGCGGAGACTCCTTTTTCTTGGAGTTCGCGCCGCAGCATTGTCGAGGACTTCCCGCGGCGCTCGAAACGCTGGCGCACCCACTCGCGGGCGAAGGTCGCATCGTCGATGAGGCCGGAGCGTTGGAGGGAGTCGAGCACATCGTCGACGAGCTCGGGTGCGGGCCCCTCCTCGCCCTCCTTGACGCGCCGCGGGTCGAGGAGGCGCTCGCGCAGTTCGTGGCGCGACCGGGAGCGCTGGTCAAGCAGCCGCAGAGCTCGCTCACGCACTTTCGCCGCAGCTTTCTCGTGCTCGTGGTCGATCAGCCCGGGGCTGTCGCCTGCCGCATACGCGTCGAGCGCTTCCTGCAGCTGGCGTAGCTTTTCCGGGTCGGGTTCGCGCCGTGCGGTCATCCGGGGCTACTTCTCCCCTGCGGTGCCCTCGTCTTCGTCGTCGAAGTCGATGTTGGGCACCATGTCGATTGCCTCGTCACTCAGCTCGTCGTCCTTGCCGGCGAATTCGCCGACACCGAGTTTCTCGAAGATCTTCTGCTCCAGCTCGTTGGCCAGGTCCGGGTTCTCCTTGAGGAAGAGACGGACCTTCTCCTTGCCCTGGCCGAGCTGGTCACCCTCGTAGGTGAACCAGGAACCGGATTTCTTGATCACGCCGTTGTCCACGCCGAGGTCGATGATGGAGGACTCGCGCGAAATGCCCTCGCCATACATGATGTCGAATTCGGCGATCTTGAACGGCGGGGAGACCTTGTTCTTGACCACCTTGAGGCGGGTGCGGTTGCCGATGGAGTCCTGCCCGTCCTTCAGGGTCTGGATACGGCGAACATCGCAGCGTACGGACGAGTAGAACTTCAGGGCCTTGCCGCCGGTGGTGGTCTCCGGGGAGCCGAACATGACGCCGATCTTCTCGCGCAGCTGGTTAATGAAGATGGCGGTGGTGCCCGAGTTGTACAGCGCACCCGTCATCTTACGCAGCGCCTGGGACATGAGGCGGGCCTGCAGGCCGACGTGCGAGTCGCCCATTTCACCCTCGATCTCCGCTTTCGGGGTCAGGGCGGCCACTGAGTCGATCACGATGATATCGATCGCACCCGAACGCACGAGCATGTCGGCGATTTCGAGTGCCTGCTCTCCTGTGTCCGGCTGGGAGACGAGCAGATTGTCGGTGTCCACACCGAGCTTCTTCGCGTATTCCGGATCAAGGGCGTGCTCCGCGTCGATGAACGCCGCGATTCCGCCGGCCCGCTGTGCCTGCGCGATGGCGTGGAGGGCCACCGTAGTCTTACCGGAAGATTCTGGGCCGTAGATCTCCACGATGCGGCCGCGCGGCCACCCGCCGATGCCGAGCGCCACATCGATCGCGGTGTTGCCGGAAGAGATGGACTGGATCGGCGGGCGCTTCTCGTCGCCGAGGCGCATGATCGCGCCCTTGCCGTAGTCCTTCTCAATCATCGCCATCGCCGCGTCGAGCGCGTTCTGGCGGTCATTCGTGGCGGAGGCAGCCTTCTTCTTTGTTGCCATGGCGTGGTTCCTTTCGTTTCGTGTGTTCCCCGGTGCAGGCCGGTTTGAGCGGTCTCATCTTCTTAGA
This sequence comes from Corynebacterium sp. p3-SID1145, assembly GCA_025144245.1. GTDB lineage: Bacteria > Actinomycetota > Actinomycetes > Mycobacteriales > Mycobacteriaceae > Corynebacterium. The sequence goes on from JALXXC010000001.1 coordinate 28,326, forward strand.
CCGCCCCCGCCTGCGTCCGGTTCCCCGTTGACTGCAAATCACACTAGTGGGATGCGCGACACTTCCGTCGAATATACACGCACGAATGTTCGAATGGTTCAGTCGCCGGGACGGTCAATGCCCAGCCGGCGGTCCTCGGGGACATCGAAGGCGTCGCACAGGCGGTCCCACACGATGCGGGGGTCCACGCCGGCGTCGATAAGCTCGCCCGCCGTTTTCCCCTCACCGGGGAAGACGTGCGAAGAGACAACCCATTGGCCCTTCGCGTCGCCGAATTCATCCGCGACGAGTTGGTGGAATTCCGTCAATCGCATGCGCACCACCTTACGCGCCGGGCTTTTCGCTTATCGACGCCCTGCCCCAGCCCCCAATTGAACACCGTTCAACAGCCCGCTAGTCTTTTCCCCATGACAACTTCACAGTCTTCCGGCGCGCGCGGAACCAGCGCAGCGACCGACATTGCTTACATCGCAGTCTTCGCGGCACTGATCGCGGTCCTCGGCTTCGTGTCCATCCCGGTCGGCGTGGCCGGTGTGCCGATCGTGCTGCAGAATGCCGCGACCATTCTCGCGGGCCTCGTGCTCGGCGGCCGCCGCGGTTTCCTGGCCACGGCCTTGTTCCTGCTCGTCGCCTGCTTCCTCCCTGTGCTCGCGGGCGGCAGCACGCTGATTCACGCACTCGCGGGACCGACCGTCGGCTACCTCGTCGGCTACCTGCTCGGCTCCGGCACCGCAGGCCTCATCGCATACCGCGCTCCGTGGAAGAACAAGGCCGCCACGATCGCCGTGTTCGTCCTTGGCGGTCTCGCCGCCATCGCCCTGCAGTACGGGCTGGGCGCGATCGGCCTCGTCTTCCGCGCGGACATGGGCCTCGGCGCCGCACTCGCCGCCAACGCCGCCTTTATTCTCCCCGACTTGGGCAAGCTGGCTGTGATGGTCGCGATCGCTTTCGCCGTCCACTCCGCCTTTCCGCAGCTGCGCCGCACGCGCTAGCCTTTGGCCCCGTGCCTACTATTTCTTTCGACCGTGCCAGCGTCGCCTACGATTCGTCGGTGGTGCTGCAGCCGCAGACGTTCGAACTGACGGAGCACCGCATCGGCATCATCGGGTCCAACGGATCCGGCAAGTCGACGTTGGTGCGCCTGATCAACGGGCTGATCGAACCGTCGTCGGGCACCGTGCGCTACAACGGCCTCGACTTGGCAGAAAAGGGCAAAGAGGTGCGGCGGAAAGTCGGGTTCATCTTCTCCGACGCCGAAGCCCAAATCGTCATGCCGCGGGTGCGCGACGATATCGCGTTCTCCCTGCGGCGCTTCAAACTCCCCAAGGCGGAAGTCAACGCCCGTGTCGACGACATGCTCGCGCGATTCCGTCTCACCGAGCTCCACGAGAACTCGCCGCACACGCTCTCCGGCGGTGAGAAGCAGATGCTCGCTCTCGCCTCCGTCTTGGTGATTGAACCGGAGACGGTCATCGCCGATGAGCCCACCACCTTGCTGGACATGCGCAACCGCCGCCGCATCATCCGCGAGCTGACGTCGCTGGACCAGCAGGTCATCGTGGTCACCCACGACATCGAGATGCTCTCCGACTTTGACCGAGTTCTCTGCGTCAACGACGGCGATATCGTCTACGACGGGCCGCCGCGCGACACCATCGCCTTCTACACCGACCTCATGGACCAGCTCGACCGCACTGAACGGAACGGTGGACAGTGAGAATCCGCGAACTTCCCATGGGTGTCTATGTGCCGGGCACGACGCTCATCCACCGCGCCTCCCCCGCACTGAAATTCGCGGCACTGCTGCTGTTCATCGTTCTCATCACGGTGCTTCCGACCGAGCCCTGGCACCCTCTCGCGGCGGCCGCTGGCGTGGGTGCGCTCTACGCCGTCGCGCGCATCCCTTTCAGCACCGCCATGCGCCAGGTCCTGCCGATCCTGCCCTTCATGGCGCTCATCGGCGTGTTCCTCTGGTGGCAAAACGGCTTGGAGAAGATGCTCATCACGGTCTTCGGGCTGATCGCCTCGCTCATGGCCGCCAGTCTGTTCACGCTCACCACCACTATCGAGGACCTCATGGAGGCCCTCGAGACGAATATGGCCCCGCTCGAGCGCATTGGCGTTCCCGTGGACACCATCAGCCTCGCCATCGCATTGACGATCCGCCAGATTCCCATCCTGCTCGGCACAGCCAATGAGTCCTTGGACGCGCGAAAGGCCAGGGGCGCGGATTTGTCGCTCCTGGCCTTCGGGACACCACTCGTCATCCGCAGCGTCCGCCACGCCCAACTAACGGGCGAGGCGTTGATGGCGCGCGGTGCGGTGGATTAGCGGATCACCGCTGGCGCTTAGTGCTCGCCGCGCAGCTCGCGCATGCGGGCTGCCACGGCGTCGTGGTCGACCTCGCCGTAGTCGGCCGCGGAATCAGCGGCGCTGGAGGAAGCGGAATCCCCCTTCTCGATCGCCGGCTTCTGGCCGGACTCCAGCTCTCCGCCCATCTCAGCGCGGATCTGCTCGAGGCGGCTGTGGCCCGCCATCTGGATGCTCGCCTGCTCCACCTCAGCCATGCGGCCCTGGACGGAGTTCTGGGCCAGCTCGGCCTGGCCGAGTGCGTTCGAGTAGCGGCGCTCAATCTTCTCGCGGACCTGCTCCAGGTTCGGCTGGTTGCCGTCCGTGAGGGAGTTCATGGACTGCAGGGAATCGGCGACCTTCTCCTGCATCTTGGCCTGCTCGAGCTGGGACAGCAGCTTGGAGCGCTCAGCGACCTGCTGCTGCAGCTTCATCGAGTTGCGCTCGACGGCCTTCTTCGCCTGTTCTGCCTGCTGCAGCGCCTGGTCGTGGAGGGCCTTGGTGTCTTCGACGCCCTGCTCCGCGGTGACCAGCTGGGCGGCGAAAGCCTCTGCGGCATTCTCGTACTCGGTGGCCTTGGCGGTGTCGCCCTGCGCGCGGGACTTGTCGGCCAACTGCAGCGCCTGCTTGGTGTTGGCTTGCAGCTTCTCCACGTCGGCGAGACGGCGGTTGAGCTGCATCTCCAGCTGGCGCTGGTTGCCGATCACGGCTGCGGCCTGCTGGGAGAGCTCCTGGTGCTGGCGCTGAGCCTCCCCGATCGCCTGCTCGATCTGGATCTTCGGATCTGCGTTCTCCTCGATCTTGTTGTCGAAGAGGGCCATCAGGTAATTCCAGGCCTTAACGAAAGGGTTCGCCATGGTGTTTCAGTCTTGCCTTTCTACCGCGTGGTTATTCACCACGTCACGTGGTTCGTCGCTAACGGTTCAATGGTAGCGGAGCAGGGCAGGTCGCGCGCGGGTGTTTTTCTACACCTCTGCAGCCGCCGGCGGGGTGTGGGCCAGCTCGTGCTCCATCGACTGGAGCGACAGGTTCGCGGCCGCCTCGAGCAGCAGCTCGGCGACAGTGGTGTCCAATGCCACACACACGGCAGCGAGGAGTTCGGAGGAGACTTCTTTGCGGCCGCGCTCCAGTTCGGAGATGTACCCGGGCGACACACGTGCCTCGTTGGCGAGTTCGCGCAACGTCACGCCCTTATCGGCGCGGAACGCGCGTAGCGACATTCCCAATGCCTCCCGCAGCAGCGGCTCGCGGACCTTCGTCCGCGTCTTTTCGGCGGCGGCATCGGTCGCACGGTCGGCGGTGCGGGTGGTCGAAGCGGGCTGGTAATTGAGCGTCGTAGTAGTTGCCATCACGTCGTTCAACGGTCGTCCCCCAGTTTTTGTTCCCGATTGGTTTCATGGAGCACAGCCACGACAGCGGCGGCCACGGCCAGACCACGGATTTCCTGGCGCTGCCCCACCAAGACACGCACAGGTTCGTGCTCGCCCGGAACCAGCGCGAACTGGGTCGCCGGGGCACCGACAGTGCCACCGGCTGGCCCCGCGAGAATCTCCGCGGCCGGCTGCGACACAGTGCGCGACGGGCCAGCCACAGCAATATGAACCTCGCCCACCGGATGCCCGTTCTGCGGGTCGGGGCCCGCCACTCCGGTCAGCGCCACGCCCCAGGTTGCCTCGCACCTCTCGCGCGCGCCGCGGGCCATGTGGCGGGCAGTGACGGCGGCGACAGGACCGTGCTTGTCCAGCACAGACTCCGGCACACCAGCCAAAGAGCCCTTCAGGTCAGTCGCGTAGGTCACCAATCCGCCACGCAGAGCATTCGATGCGCCCGGAACGGTCGCCACCGTCGCGCTGGCCAGCCCCGCAGTCAACGATTCGCAGAAGGCGACGGTCTCGCCCCGCTGGGCGAGGGTGCGGACAAGGTCGGTGACGGCGGCGTCGATAAGCGTGCTACCCGTCATGCTGCCATCCTGTTGGCCTTCGCGCCGTCGACGAGGTACTGCACGCCCGTGACCACAGTGGCCACGACGGCGATGAGCATGACCACGAGCGTCGGGATATCCATCCAGCCTGGCAGCGGGCACAGGTACATGGCCACGCCGAGCGACTGGAGCGCGGTCTTCAGCTTGCCGCCCTTCGATGCGGGAACGACCTTGCCGTTGCGCAGCATGCCCATGCGCCAGAAGGTGATGCCCAGCTCGCGCACAATGATCACGATCGTAATCCAGACTGGCAGCGGCCCCGCGATATTCAGCGTGACCAGGGCCGTGATCATCAGCGCCTTATCCGCGATCGGGTCAGCGATCTTGCCGAAGTCCGTCACCAGACCCCTGGAGCGCGCAATGTCGCCGTCGAGCTTGTCCGTGATCATCAGGGCGACGAACATGCCGAACGCCCACCACCACCGCTCCGAGAGCACGAGCCACGCGAAGACAGGGATGAACAGGATGCGCAACGAGGTCAGGATGTTAGGCAGGTTCCAGTTCGAGGGCTTGGACTGGGTCGGAGCATTCACACCTCCAACCCTACATACCGTTCGGTGGCGCTAGACTTCGCGACCATGACCTATTTCATTGCGACATACGCCTACGGCGACGCAACGCTCATTCAGGAAACGCGGCCAGCGCACCGCGACTTCATCACCGCGCTGAAGGACGAAGGCAAAGTCGTCGCCGCCGGACCGTTCGCCGGTGACACGCAGTCCGCGATCATCCTGCGCCTGGCTGAGGGAGCAACCCGCGCCGACGCCGAAGCATTGCTTGCCGACGACCCCTACCTCTCCGCCGGCGCCCTCGCCGACCGGGAACTCCGGGAGTGGAACCCGGTCATCAACATCTGGGCTTAGGCCGAGCCTATTTCTTCTCTTTGCGTCCGCCCCGCGCAACATCGAGGTGACTGGTCTCCCGCGAACCTGTCGCGGTGTGGTCGCCCTTGCCGGACGTCGCCGGATCATCAACCCACTCGACGTGGTGACCGTGCTTGTCCACTTTGCGGCGGTTGCCGTGGTCGTCGTAGTCGAGGTGGTACGTCTGCTCCTCGCGGTTCGCGCGGCCAGCCTTGACGTCGGCACGCTCCTTCATGATTGAGGCGACGGCCGTGATCACCAGCACGCCCACGATCACCCCCAGGGACGCAACGGTGCCGACCTCTGGGACATGCACATTCTCGCCGCCGTTGATGAACGGCAGGTTGTTCTCATGGAGAGCGTGAAGCAGCAGCTTCACACCGATGAATCCCAGCACCAACGCCAGGCCGTACGGCAGGTAGACGAGCTTATCCAGCAGCCCGTTGAGCAGGAAGTACAGCTGGCGCAGTCCAAGCAGAGCGAACGCGTTGGCCGTGAAGACCAAGAACGCCTCCTGGGTGATGCCGTAGATCGCCGGAATGGAGTCGAAGGCGAACATCACGTCGATGAAGCCGATCGACAACAGCGCGACGAACAGCGGGGTGACGGCCTTCTTGCCGGCCTCAGTAACGGAGAACAGACGGTCGCTGTGGTACGACTTCGTCACCGGGATGACCTTGCGCAGGGTCTTCACCACGAACATGTCGTTCGGGTCCGGATCCTCCTGGTCGGTGACCTCGTCGACGACCAGCTTGATCGCTGTGTAAATCAGGAAAGCAGCGAACAGGTAGAACACGTCCGACCACGCCTCAATGATCACCGCACCGAGCAGAATGAAGAGCAGGCGGCACACCAGCGCGATCACGATGCCGATGAGGAGCACCTTCTGCTGGTACGCACGCGGGATCTTGAACGACCCCATGATCAGCGCGAACACGAACAGGTTATCCACACTGAGCGAGAGTTCCGTGATGTAGCCGGTAAAGAACTGCGCGGAGTGCTCCGCGTCCCACATCACCCAGACCAGACCACCGAAAACACAGGCCATCGCCATGTAGAACAGGGCCCAGCCGCCTGATTCCTTCATCGTCGGTTCGTGCGGGGTGCGCACGTGCGAGACGAAGTCGAAGACAAAGAAGCCGAGGATCACCACCGAGGTGATCAGCCAGATTGAAAGTGGCACATGCATGAATGAAACCTCCGGTTTGAATGACAAGTAACCGGAGGTCTCCCCCACCAACCTAGGTAGCAGGCCACCTGGACCGGGAACCGAATGCGGCTTACCGTGTTGACGATCCGAGGCGCTTTCGGGGTACTCCCCTCCAACAGAGAACAAGACTACTCGATCGACGGGGCGCACTCTCACCCCGACCCGCCCCGCTATCCGCGGTGCCGCGCGCCAGACTCATCGCCACGTCGCGCGCCAGCCACAAAACCAGCTACTTGGAACCAGCTACTAACCGCTTTAGCTCCGAATAGCTGGACCCAGGTAGCTGGATTCTCGGAGAGGCGCCGGGGCCGGCCAGCGGGATCGTGTTTCGGTGCTGGCGGAGAGACTGCCCTATGGGGGCCGATCTCACACGGCGAACGGGTCATCCCCGGGATCGAGGTTGAGCCGGAGCTCGATGGCGTCGGCGATGTCATTGACGGTGTTGGTCCCCCACTGATCCGCCACGAAAGCGGCAGCCATGTCGATGCCGGCCGAAACGCCCGACGAGGTCCAACGGTCCCGGTCATGAACCCACCGGGCGGCGCGGCGCCACTCGACACCGGTGCCGAAGCTCGTCGCCCAGGTGAAAGCCCGCTTGTTGCTTGTCGCTACGTAGCCGTCCAACAGTCCTGCTGCGGCCAGCAGCGCGGAGCCCGTGCACACAGACATTAGGATCCGCGAGTCGGCAGCCATCGTCTTCACTTGGGACAGAAAGGCCGCATCGTGAACCAGCCGACGGGTTCCTGCCCCTCCCGGAACGAAGAGGACGTCGCCGGTCTTCGTCCCGAAGTCGCCGTCGACGCCGAGTGCCAACCCCTGAGACGAAGTAACTGGTTCACCGTCGGCTGAGAGGAACTCCATCTCCAGACTGTCAACCTTTGAGAAGACCTCGACGGGGCCGGCGACGTCGAGAAGCTCGACGTCCGGAAAGAGGATGACGGACACCCGCATTCCCTTGTGCGGCGACATGTTAGAACGCGCCGCCGGTCGGGTTGTAGGTGGCCTTCACCGTTTGAGCATCTGTGCTGGCGCCGGAGCCGGACTCGGCACCGGAGTTGGCGGAATCGTCGTCAAGCGACTGCTCCTCGAGTACCTCCTTGGGCGCCTCGGCGGGGTCGGCCCCCTTGATCATCCACTGGATAGTCTCGAGCTCTTCGGGCTTGACCAGCACCTCGCGTGCCTTGGAGCCCTCGGACGGGCCGACGACACCGCGGGATTCCATGAGGTCCATGAGGCGGCCGGCCTTGGCGAAGCCGATGCGGAGCTTTCGCTGCAGCATCGACGTGGAGCCGAGCTGGGAGGTGACAACGAGCTCGACGGCCTCGAGGAGGTCGTCCATGTCCTTGCCGATCTCCTCGTCGATCTCTTTCTTCTCCGGAGCCTTTTCCTCGGTGACACCTTCGGTGTAGTGCGGTTCGCCCTGCTCCTTGACGGCATCGACGACAGCCTGGATTTCTTCGTCGGTGACGAAGGCGCCTTGGAGACGCTGCGGCTTGCCAGCGCCCTGCGGAATGAACAGAGCGTCGCCCATGCCGATGAGCTTCTCGGCGCCGCCCTGGTCGAGGATGACGCGGGAGTCGGTGAGCGAGGAGGTCGCAAAGGCGAGGCGCGACGGCACGTTCGTCTTGATCAGGCCGGTGACCACGTCCACAGACGGGCGCTGCGTGGCGAGCACCAGGTGGATGCCGGCGGCGCGGGCCTTCTGCGTGATACGGACGATGGAGTCCTCAATCTCCTTCGGCGCCGTCATCATGAGGTCGGCGAGCTCGTCGACGACGCAGACGATGAGCGGGTACGGGCGCATTTCGCGCTCGGACCCCGGAGGAGCCGTGTGCTCGCCGGAGCGGACCTTCTTGTTGAAGTCCTTGATGTGGCGCACGCGCGCGGACTTCATGTCCATGTAGCGCTGCTCCATCTCCTCCACGAGCCACTGCAACGCTGCCGCCGCCTTCTTCGGCTGGGTGATGATCGGGGTGATCAGGTGCGGGATGCCCTCGTACGGGGTGAGCTCCACCATCTTCGGGTCGACGAGAATGAGGCGGACCTCTTCCGGCGTCGCGCGCGTCAGCAGGGACACGAGCATGGAGTTCACGAACGCGGACTTACCGGAACCGGTTGAACCAGCCACAAGCAGGTGCGGCATCTTCTGCACGGACGCGGAGACGAAGTCGCCCTCGATGTTCTTGCCGAGACCGATCAGCATCGGGTCATGCTCGGCGCGCACGTTCGGCGCGTCCAAAACATCGCGCAGACGCACCATTTCGCGGTCGGAGTTCGGCACCTCGATGCCCACGGCGGACTTGCCGGGGATCGGGGTCAGCAGCCGGACGTTGTCCGTCGCCACCGCATAGGCGAGATTCGACTGGAGGTTCGTGATCTTGGAGACCTTGACGCCGGGGCCGAGCTCGACTTCGTAACGCGTCACTGTCGGTCCGCGCGAGAACCCGGTCACCGCAGCGTCGACCTTGAATTCGTCGAAGACGTCGGTGATTGCCTCGATCATCCGGTCGTTGATTTCCGTGCGGCTCTTCGGGGCGTTGCCCGGGAGCAGCAGGCTTGTCGACGGCAGCGTGTAGTCCCCCGCCCCCTCCGGTTCTCGTGCGGCGGGAGCTTGGGCCGGCTGCTGCTCCTTCTCGGAATTGGGTGTGGATGCCGGGATAGCCGACGCATCGACGCCCGAGCGGGCCACGATCTGCTTCCGCATCTCCTCGCGTGCCTGGCTGACTGCGTCACCTGCCGCATTGGCGGCGCCGGCCGCACCGGCAGCCCGGGCGGCACCAGCGGTGCTTGCGGCACCAGCTCCGCCAGCCGCTGCGGCACCTGCTGCACCGGAAGCCGCTGCGGAACCGGCTGCACCACTGACCTTCTCGATCGGTGCAGTGTCGCTCGTCTTCGTCTTTGGGGCGCGCTTGCGGCGCGGGGCATTCACCTTCGTCTCAGGCTGCTCTGCCCGCGCCGGTGCCTGTGCCGGGATCTGCTCGGTGAACTGGTCCTCGGCGGCGACTTCGCTGCCGAAGTCGTACCCCTCGTCCTGCTGGTTACGAGCATCAGTACGGGACATCGCCCGGGTCTCGTTCGCCGCTGATGTAGCTGCTGCCGCGGGCCGCGGACGGGTCCGGCGGCGTGGGGCGGGGTCAGCGGGAGCGTCGAGAAGCGCCGGGTCTTCGGCGTTCTCGTCGGCCGGGTCAACCGGGTAATTGTCCATTGGGGTGCGCGGACGCTTCGCCGGACGCGGTTGGCGAGTCTGGGCGCGGGGACGGCGCTCACGCCCCTCGGCGATATCGTCGAGGTCACCCTCGACATAGCCGTACATGTCGTCCGATTCCTCGTTTTCCGCCGGATCCGGGGTGTACGCGTTCGACGCGATGCTCCGGATCAGATTGCGGATGTAGTCGAAGGATTCGCGCACCGTGATGCCGGTAGCCAGAAGGGCCGCGTAGACAATGACGAGCCCCAGCAGCGGAACCGCCACATACGGGGTGAAGCCCGCGCTGAGCGGCCCGCCCACCAACGCGCCAATGGCACCGCCGGCGACCTTGCGGTCCGCCCAGCTTTCCGGCGTGCCCGCGAAGACGTGGATCAGGCCGAGCATGCAGATAGCGATGATGGTCAGCCCGGCTCCGCTGTGTGCGCGTTCGGAAGCGCTGCTGCCCAGTCCGAGCATGACTGCGATGGCGATGCCGACCAAGACCACGGGGAGCACCAAGGCGCCGGCACCGATGATCCAGTGCACGCCGCTGGCGATTGCCGCGCCCACGGGCCCGGCAATGTCGAGCCAAACGGACGCCCCGAGAACAGCGGCGAGACCGATGAGCACAAGACCGATTGCGTCGGCGCGGCGGCCGCGCTCTGTCAGGTCGCCCTCGTCGTAGCCGTCGTGCTCGTCGTAGGCCTCGGCGCCGCCATGCTCCTTCGGCGAGCTGGCATCGAAAGCGTCGTCGTAGGTGTCCTCCTGCATCGGGCGCTTGCGGCGTCGGGAAGCGGAGGCACCAGCCTTGCGCCCGACGGCCGAAAATGCGCCGGTCACTTCACGCGCCGCATTGCCCATTCCGCGTCCGACGGCGCCGACGGCGGAGCCGACGCGCTCATCGGCGGAGTCGGCTGCGACCGTCGTGCCGGATGCTGACGAGCGGGAGTACCCGCCTGTGGTGCGGGTGTCGCGGCTTTTCGGCCCAGTTTTGGACCGACCTTTCTGGCGGCGCTGGGTACTCGTGACAGACATGGCCACCACTGTAATGGCCAGTCACACCTTTAGTCACATGCGCCACACCGGCGCTCTCAAATTTCGATCAGTCTAGATTCGGCGCTTGACCTTTGCGATATCCGCCTCAGCGCCGTCAATGTCCACCTGCACGGCATCGCGACCGGTGACCCACAGCAACAGCTCACCGGGATCACCCGAAACGCGCACGACGCAGTCTCCCTTCGCCACCACTCCCCGTTTCCCGCCGAGCGTGACCGGTGGGTGGTTCTGCGGGGTCAGCACCACCGGCACCTCTGAACTACTCAGCGCCATCTGGCCCATCATCCGTGCGGCCTTCATAAGGTCGGCTTCCACAACCCGCGAAAACTCTCGGGGAGTGACCTCTCCCCTACCCCGGCGCACATCCTCGTGGTGGATGAAGTGCTCGGAGCTGTTCATGGCTTTATCGAAGGGCTTGATGAACAGCGGCGGACCGGCAGCCCATTCGCCGACAACTCCGGTGTACGGCCGCTGCTTCACCGCGGACTGCGCATTCTGGGTGAGTTCCGACAGCGCGGAAATGAAATATCCGCCCGCCAAGTACGGCTTGCGCTCACGCAAGTACAGGTGCGCGGCGAGGTCGGCAGTAGTCCACCCTTCGCACAGGGTGGGCGCATCCGGGCCGCGGTCGAGAAGAAGCTGAGCCAGCTGTTCACGCTCTTTCTGCTGAAAAGACATAGGCCCCAGCCTAGTCCGGCTGGGGCCTATCAGTGCGGGTCTTACAGCGACTCGCGGGATGACTCAACATCCTCGTTGCTGAGCGGCGCGGTGTCATCGGCGTTCATTGGAACGACCGTCGGCAGGATCACCGGCTCGCGCTTGTACTTCTGCTCGATCGAGCGGGAAACACGGCGGCGGAGCTGCTGCACCATGCGGTACGGATCATTCTCGCCTTCCGCGGCCAAATCGAACATGGTGTTCTCCACCAGCTCGACGAGATCCGGAAGGACACCGCGGTCATCGTCGACGAGGCCGGTGGTGGACACGACCGGACGCTCGATGAGACGGCTCGTGCGGTCATCGATGACGCAGGTGATCGAGATGACGCCGCCGGCAGCGAGATTGGTGCGGTCAGTCAGGACATCCGGATCGACATCGCCCATGGTGGTGCCGTCGACGTACAGGTTGCCCACCTGGTACTGGCCGGCGACTTTGAGCTTGCCGTCGACCATGTCGACCACGACACCGTTCTGGGCCAGCACTGTGTTCTCCGGCATGACGCCGGTAGCGATCGCCAGTTCCTTGTTGGCGCGCAGGTGGCGCCACTCGCCGTGAACCGGCATCGCGTTGCGCGGGCGCGCCATGTTGTACAGGAACAAAAGCTCGCCGGCGTAGCCGTGGCCGGATGCGTGAACATGGGCATCGTCGCTGGTAATCACATTCGCGCCGATCTGGGCGAGGTTGTTGATCACGGCGAAGACCGCTTCCTCGTTGCCCGGAATGAGCGAGGAGGACAGGATGATCGTGTCACCATCGCGCACCGTGATCTGGCGGTGCTCGCGGCGGGACATGCGCGACAGGGCAGCCATCGGCTCGCCCTGCGTACCGGTGGTGATCAGCATGACGCGGTGCGGAGCCATCTTCGCGGCTTCCTCGATCGGGATGATCGTACCCTTCGGCGCCTTGAGCAGGTTCATCTTCTCGGCGATCTCCATGTTGCGGATCATGGAGCGGCCGTTGAAGGCGACCTTGCGGCCCGATGCGACAGCGGCGTTGACCGCCATCTGCACGCGCGACACGTTGGAGGCGAAGGACGCGAGCACCACGCGCTGCTTCGCAGCCTGAACCAGGCGGATCAGTGTCTCCTCGATACCAGCCTCCGAGGCGGAGATGCCCGGAATCGTCGCGTTGGTGGAATCGCACAGGAACAGGTCGATGCCCTCGTCACCGTAACGCGCCAGAGCAGGCAGGTCCGTCGGCTTGTTGTCGTACGGGGTCATGTCGACCTTGACATCGCCGGTCATGCAGACGGTGCCTGCACCAGTCTTGATGACCACGCCGAGGCAGTCCGGGATGGAGTGGCCGACGTGGAAGAAGCGCAAGTTGAACGGACCGACGGTGATCTCGGACTTCGCGTTGACCTCGTGCAGCTTCGGGCGCTGACGGTGTTCCTTCGTCTTGGCCGCGATAAGTGCGTTGGTGAACTTCGCCGAGTAGATCGGGATGTCCGGGCGCAGCTTCAGCAGCCACGGAATCGCACCGATGTGGTCCTCGTGGCCGTGAGTGACCACAAGGGCTTCGACCTTGTCCAGCTTGTTCTCGATCGGGCCGAAGTCCGGCAGGATCAGGTCCACGCCCGGTTCGTCGGAGGACGGGAACAGCACGCCGCAGTCCACGATGAGCAGACGGCCGTTGTACTCGAAGACCGTCATGTTGCGGCCGATCTCGGAAATGCCGCCCAGAGCATAGATGCGCAGGCCGTTCTGCGGGGCCTTCTGCGGAGCCGGCAGACGCTTAGTCAGGTCGGCACCCTGCATACCCTTCACCGGGTTGCGGCGGTTGTCTCCTCCACGGCCGCCGCGTCCGCGGCCGCGTCCACGACCCCGCCCGCGGTTGTTGCCGCCTCCGTTGCCGTTGTTGCCACGGCCGCCGCGGTTGTTGCCACCGTTGTTGCCGTTGCCGTTGTTGCTGCGGTTATTGCCGTTGCCGCCGCCGTTACCGTTGCTGTTGCTATTTCCGTTGTTGGAACCGTTGCCCCCGTTGTCGCCGGGTTGGGTATCCGCTGCCTGGAAGACGGGCTGCTGATCGCCTGCCTCCGGCGGGCCCGCCTTGCGGGTCACTTTACGGGAGCGATTGCGGGGTTCGTTCATACTTATAGGACTCCAGCCTTTTCCATGTCGCGGCGGAGAACCTCCAGCTGCGTCTCGTCCGCGGGGACGACAGGCAGGCGGGGGTCTCCGACCTCGATGCCCTGCAGGCGCAGGGCCGCTTTTGCAAATGTCACTCCACCGAGCGCAGCCTGCTGTCCGGCAAGCACGCTCATGGTGGTGGCGTTGATTTCCCGCGCGCGGGCGAGGTCGCCTTCCTCGAAGCTTGTCACCATTTCTCTCATCAAACCTGGGGCCGCGTGCCCGATCACGGAGATGACTCCGGTCGCGCCGACGGAGAACCACGGCAGGTTGAGAACGTCATCGCCAGAGTACCAGGCAAGGTCCGTCTCGTTAATAATCGCAGTCGCCTCAAGCACATCGCCCTTGGCGTCCTTCACAGCCTTCACGGTCGGCAGCTCCGCAAGGGCACGGATTGTTTCACCCGCGATCGGGATACCGGAGCGGCCCGGAATGTCGTAGAGGCAGATCGGCAGGTCCGTCGCCTCGGCCACGGCTGTGAAGTGCTTGAGCAGTCCGGCCTGGGACGGCTTGGAGTAGTACGGCGTGACCACGAGCAGACTGTCGGCGCCGGCATCGCGGGAGGCTTCCGCCAGCGCAATGGTGGAACGCGTGTCGTTCGTGCCGGCACCCGCCATGATCTTGACGCGGTCGCCGAGTTCCTCGCGGACCGCCTTGATCAGCGAGAGCTTCTCCTCCGCCGACGTGGTCGGGGACTCGCCGGTCGTGCCGCCGAGGATGAGAGAGTCGACACCGTTGTCGACGAGGTGGGCAGCCAACTTTCGCCCGGCTTCTAGATCGAGTTCACCGTTGCGGTCGAAAGGAGTGACCATTGCGACACCGACAGTGCCGAATTCTTCTGCACCGGTTTGTGCTTTCGTTGAAATGCCCATGGTTATCTAGGGTACATTCTCTTCCCCGTGAATCTGTGTAGCCCTATCCGGCGTAGGGGCTGGTTGCCATCACGGAGCCATCAGCGAGCGTGCTGATGAGAAAGTCGTCGAAAAGCGCGGGCGCTTGTTTCTTGAGTATCTCCAGGCAGGCCACGGCGAGTTCGCGGATCTCGATGTCCGCGTGCTCGCTGGCGCGGGCGGCGATGAATTCGCGCCACGCACGGTAATTTCCGGTGACCACGAAGCGTGTCTCCGTGGCGTTCGGCAAAATCGCCCGCGCCGCCTGGCGCGCCTTCTTCTTGCGCAGCAGGGAGTTCGGCTCGGCGGCGAGGTTGTTCTCCAGCGCGTTGAGGAGCTCTTCGTAGACGAACCGCTGCTCGTCGACTGCCGCGAGGAACATGCGGGACAGGTCCTCGTCCTCCGCGATAACGTCGGGCACGACGACATCAGCTTCGCCCGCCGGGACGAAACGCTGCGACAGCTGGGAGAAAGAAAGGTGGCGGTGGCGCAGCAGCTCGTTGCCCGCCGCGCGCGACAGACCGCGGATGTAGAGCGTCGCGGTGGCGTGCTCGAGCAGCGCGTCGTGGCCTACCTCGAGAATATGGCGCAGGTACGCCTCGTTGCCCGCGGTGTGCGGGTTCGGTTTATCGAAGGTCTCGTAGCAGGCGCGCCCCGCAAACTCGACGAGCGCCTCCGCGTCGGTGGCCGCCGAGTCCTGTTCCCAGTCCACGTCCGCGGGTGCCGCAAAGGAGGTCGCGGCGACGAGTTGGACATCGAGCTTCTTCTTTTGCGTCATTTACAGGCCCAGGTAGCTGTCCAGCCCGATGGTCAAGCCGGGGTTATCGGCGACCTGGCGCACACCGGTGAGCACACCCGGGACGAAGGAGTCGCGGCCGTAGGAGTCCTGACGGATTGTCAACGACTGATCGGTGGTGCCGAAGATGATCTCCTCGTGCGCGACCATGCCCTGCATGCGCACGGCGTGGACCTTCACGCCGTCCACGTCTGCGCCGCGGGAGCCGTCGAGAGCCTGCTCCGTGGCGTCCGGCATCGCGCCCTTATTCGCTTCTCGACGAGCTTCCGCGATCCCCTGCGCCGTCTTCACTGCCGTGCCGGACGGCGCGTCGAGCTTATTCGGGTGGTGGTACTCGACGACCTCGGCGGACTCGAAGAACGGTGCCGCCTGCCGCGCGAAGGCCATGGCGAGCACCGCCGAAATTGCGAAATTCGGTGCGATGAGCACACCGACATTACTGTTCGCCGCACACCAGTCGCGCACCTGCTGGTAGCGCGACTCATCGAAGCCGGTAGTGCCCACGACGGCATGGATGCCGTTGTTGATGCAGAACTCCAAGTTGTCCATGACGGCGGCCGGGGTGGTGAAGTCCACGACGACATCCGCCCCCTTTTCGACGAGCAGGTCCAACGAATCGGATGCGTCAACTTCAGCGACGAGTTCCAGATCCTCCGCGGCGTTGACTCCCGCTACGACTGCCGAGCCCACACGGCCCTTCGCGCCTAGTACTCCTACCTTGATAGCCATGATCCGCCTTCCTGCCGGCTGCGGCACCGGCAATTTCGTTTTCAGTTTCTACAGTTTCTTCAGTTTCCGAAGTGATTGTCGTGTCCTCCACCATAGCGCCGCGGGTGCGCAACGCTGGCGGCTGCTCCCCTCCCTTGCACATCGGGCTTGTCGCTGGTCGCGCGGGCGCTTTTGCCCAGATAGACTGGAACACATGAAACTCAAGTCACTTCAGGCAACAGCTGTCACAGTCGCCGCGGGTTTCGCTCTGGCCAGTTGCGCCGGCGGCGACATCGACGAGCCGGCGATGACCGAGCACGGGCCTTCCAGCGGGACGACCACTGCCGCATCGACTGAGTCCCAGGAAAAGACCGAAGCGTCGACAAGCAACGACACCCGCGCGGCCGCCGCTGTCGAGGAGCAGCCGGCCGCCGACGGCTTCAGCACCGAGCCGACCGACACCCTCGGCGATCACGGCCCCGGCGGACAGCTGCGAACCACCGACATCCGCGCCGGCTCCCACGACGGCTTCGACCGCGTTGTATTCGAATTCGAGGGCGAGGGTCTTCCCACCTACAACGCCGCGTACACGAACGAACCGCGCGAGCAGGGCTCCGGCTTCCCCATGGAATTCCCCGGCGCCACGGCACTAGAGCTCTTTGTCCACGGCACATCCCTGGACATGGACCCGGACGCGAAATACGCCTCCGACACGAACCTCGGCCTGAACACCGGAAACATCGCAGACGTCGTCTACGGCGGCACCTTCGAGGCGGACTCGCACTACCTGGTCGGCCTGGACTCTAAGCGACCGTACAAGGCGTACGTCCTCGAGAACCCGACGCGCCTCGTCGTCGACATCCAGAAGTAGACGGCGCTCAGGGGATGATGACCAAGATGCTTTCCGCTCCTGGAGCACCCACCACCCGCGCCACTGCGGCCTCGTGGGTGGCGGTAGTCCTCCTCGTCGTAGCCTCGGCGGCAGGTGCGCTCCTCGCGCACGCCCGCTCCGGCGGGGCGAACGAGATTTCCGGCCCAGTGATCCAAGACATCACCATCACGGGCATGAAATTCTCACCGGCGCAGGTGGAGGTCGACCGCTCCACCCCGGTTGTTTTGAGGATCACCAACAACGACGACCGCAGCCACGACCTGAAAATCGGCACGGAATACTCCGGTGTCATTCCAGCGGGAAAGACGGTCGTTCACGACTTCGGCACCTTCACCAGCAGCACGCAGGGCTGGTGCACCATGGCGTCGCATAAATCCCGCGGCATGGTCTACGACGTCACGGTGACCGGCTAGAACATCCCCGCTAGACCCGGCCGCCGGACTGTGCCGCAATCACCCGGCGTTGCGCCCGCACAGCGCGGACCATGAGGGGAAGGAACGCGACGAGGCACCCGCACGCGATCAAGCTGCACACAATCCGCGCCAGCGACGACGGCGCGAAGAGCCAACCGAGCATTGCGAGATTGAATGCTGCCACACGGAAGAGTCCGGCGCGATTCAGTTCCGCCAGGCCCGCCTGCGTGGCAGCCGGACCGCCGCCGATCGTCGTGGGCATCAGGTAGCTCATCGTTCCGATGAGAAGCTGCGCGGCGAACCCGGCGAGGAGAGGAAGGGTGGGAGGAACGAGGGCGTCGAGGGGGCCGTCGATAAGCAACGCAGATGTGCCGAAGCTCACCAGAGCAGCGACGAGCCACACGGCGGCGAGCAAGGCGGACATGCCCGGATATGTGAAGCGGTCGCGCGTGGCGGAAGAAAAGACTCCCGCGCACCACGTCTGCAGCGCCCAGGCCCACGCCGCCGCGTAGATAATCACACCGGAGCCAAGGACGACACCGCTGCCCGACAGTGCGCCCGCGGCGGCGACGAGCAAGCCCACACCCATGATGCACAGCACAGAACGCTGGTGCGCGAGCACTGCTTTCATCCGCCACATGGCGGGCAGCAGCACAACAAGCGACGACATCGCGGCGAATCCCACAAAGCCGCCGATATTAGCCAATAGGTGCGCCAGCAAAACCCGCTGCTGCCATCCGTTGCGCAGATCCATCGCCAGCGCCGCGCCGAAGCAGGCACCGATGACGAGGCTCCCGCTGGAGACGACGTACCCCCACACGACGGGACGGAAACGCTTAGCGGGATCAGAGGCGGCGACCTGCTTGCCGACGCTCACTGCATGCCACCCAACAGCACCCACCACGAACGCGGCACCGCAGCCCGTGATGATCCAGTTCCAGTCCTCGCCGCCGAACAGGTGCCCGAGGAGGACAGCCGCGACTCCGATGTTGAGCAGACGGGAGCGGGCCAACTGGTACCGACGCGCCGAGTCCGGCAGCTTCGCCTGGAGGAAACGTTCCGTGAGGTTCTGGGACCACACCATGATGGCGTTGGTGAGAATGCCCAGAGTGAAGATGTGGATGAGCACCAAGCGCGGCTCAGGCAGCAGTGTGTGCACAAGACCGACAAGGATGAAAACCCCCATCCACACCGAGACCGGGCGCGACACCTTGCGGTGCCACACCCGCGGATCCCAGCGTGTACGCGGGTCTTTTAGAGCTGTGCTCCCCTGCGGAACGAAACGGTTACTCGTTGTCCTCATCCTCGTTGACTGGGACGAGCGAGATCTTGCCGCGGTTGTCGATGTCGGCGATTTCGACCTCGATCTTGTCGCCGACGTTCACAACGTCCTCGACATTCTCGATGCGCTTGTTGCCGCCCAGCTTGGAGATGTGCACCAAGCCGTCGCGGCCCGGAGTCAAGGAGACGAACGCGCCGAAGGCGACGGTCTTGACCACGGTGCCCAAGTAGCGCTCCCCGACCTTCGGCTGCTGCGGGTTGGCGATGGCGTTGATCTTCTCGATCGCCGCATCTGCACCTTCGCCCGTGGCGGCGGCGACGTAAATGGTGCCGTCGTCCTCAATGGAGATGTCCGCGCCGGTCTCTTCGGTGATCTGATTGATGGTCTTGCCCTTCGGGCCGATGACCTCGCCGATCTTGGATACCGGGACGTGGACGGTGGTGATCTTCGGGGCGAGCGGGTTCATCTCGTCCGGCCCCTCGATGACCTCTGCCATGGTGTCCAGGATCGTGGCGCGGGCGTCCTTCGCCTGCGTAAGGGCATTAGCCAGGACGTCAGACGGGATGCCGTCAAGCTTGGTGTCCAACTGCAGCGCGGTGATGAACTCGGACGTGCCGGCAACCTTGAAGTCCATGTCGCCGAACGCATCCTCAGCACCGAGGATGTCGGTCAGGGCAACGTATTTGGTCTCGCCGTCGACCTCACCGGAGACCAGTCCCATGGCGATGCCGGCGACCGGCGCCGCGAGCGGAACACCAGCGTTGTACAGCGACAGAGTCGAGGCGCACACGGAGCCCATCGAGGTCGAGCCATTGGAGCCGAGCGCCTCGGAGACCTGACGGATCGTGTACGGGAAGTCCTCCTTGGACGGGATCACCGGCAAAAGGGCGCGCTCCGCAAGCGCACCGTGGCCGATCTCGCGGCGCTTCGGGGAACCGACGCGGCCTGTCTCACCCGTGGAGTACGGCGGGAAGTTGTAGTGGTGGATGTAGTGCTTGGAGGTCTCCGGGTGGAGGGAGTCCAGCTGCTGCTCCATCTTCAGCATGTCCAGGGTGGTCACGCCGAGAATCTGGGTCTCGCCGCGCTCGAACAGGGAGGAGCCGTGTGCGCGCGGAACCAGTTCGACCTCGACGCCGAGATCGCGAATGTCGGTGACCCCGCGGCCGTCGATACGGAAGCCCTCGGTGAGGATCTTGGTGCGCACGATCTGCTTCATCACCGCGTTGTACGCGGCGCGGATCTGCTTGGACGCGTCCTCGTCGTCCTCCACCGGCAGGGAGTCGAGCAGGTCGGCCTCAATCTCCTCCATGTATGCGTTGGTGGCGTCATCACGCTCAGCCTTGCCCTTGATAGTGAGCAGCTTCGACAGCTTCTTGGATGCCTTCTTCTCCACGGCATCGAAAACCTCGTCGCTGTACGACGGGAAGAGCGGGAACTCCTGGGTTTCCTTGGCGGTCCGCTCGGCAAGGCCATTCTGGGCCTCGCACAGCGTCTTGATGAACGGCTTCGCGGCTTCAAGGCCTTCAGCGACCGTGGACTCGGTCGGGACCGGCGCACCATCCTCGACAAGCTTGACGACGTTCACGCCTGCGCCCGCCTCGACCATCATGATCGCGACGTCCTCGACCTTCTTGCGGCCCTGCTTCTTCTCCACGATGCGGCCGGCGACCACCATCTCGAAGACGGCCTGCTCGTGCTGCTCGTGGTTCGGGAATACGACCCACTGGCCGTCCGGGTGGTCCTCGTCGGCGATGAGCGCCATGCGCACGCCGCCGACAGCGCCGGAGACCGGCAGGCCCGACAGTTGCGTGGCCGCGGAGGCGCCGTTGATGGCCACGACGTCGTAGTACTCCTCCGGGTCCCAGCTCATCACGGTGATGACGACCTGGACCTCGTTGCGCAGACCCTTCACGAAGGTCGGGCGCAGCGGCCGGTCGATGAGGCGACACGCCAGGATCGCTTGTGTGGACGGACGGCCCTCGCGGCGGAAGAACGAGCCCGGGATCTTGCCGGCGGCGTACATGCGCTCCTCGACGTCGACCGTGAGCGGGAAGAAGTCGAAGCCTTCGCGCGGCTGATTCGACGCAGTCGTCGTGGCCAGCAACATGGTCTCATCGTCGAGGTATGTCGTCACCGCGCCGTCGGCCTGGCGAGCGAGCTGACCGGTCTCGAACCGGACGGTGCGCTCGCCGAAGTCGCCGTTGTCCAGCACGGCGACTGCGTCGGTGATGCCGAAATCTTCGTCAATATTGAATTCGACGGAATTGTCCGGGGTGTGGGGTTGGTTCTTGCTCAACAGATCCCTTTCTGGGGTTCTCGTTCAAAGTGGCGATCATCGGTGCCGCCGTCGATGGTTTCTAGGTGCAACAACCAGGCATGCTACCAGCAGGCATAGAAAAATGCCCAGTTCATCCGTGGGGATGAACTGGGCATTGCCCGGCTACGCGGCGAGTCCGACGGACTCGAGTTCCTGCATCACGCTGTCGAGCTCGCCGACACTCGGGGCGTAGCGCATCACGTCGGTGAATGCTTCCATCGCCGCTGCCGCAGTCGCGGGAGTCTGCCCCGAGTCGATCAGGTGGGCGACGACATCCGGAGCGCCGATGCCACCACCGGTGAGCACGCGGCTGTCAGCCGGTGCCAGTACTCCGAGCGCAGTGGCGTCGACGGGATGCTTGAACATGTTGGTGAACTTCATGGTGCTCCTTTCGTGCGAATCGTTCGTCCGCAATCAATGAGGAGCCAGTTTACCTTGAGTTCACCTTTGGTTCATAATCGTGTTGTTTTCAGATCCGCGCAGGCGGTCTACACGCCCTTGCCGCCGGTGCCGAAGAGATCGATGCCGAAGGTGCTGGAGATGCGCCCCTGGGCGATCCAGAGAATGCCCACGATGAGGGCGACGATGATGATGCCGAAGAAGATCCAAGCCACGACCTTGTTCGGCGAGCTGCCGTCCGAGGAGTCCTTGTGGGGCACCGCGAAGCGCACGCCGAGCGCGAAGAGGATCGGCAAACCGGCTCCGAGGATCAGGCCACCGAGCGTGACCTGGAAGAGGGATTGAAGCAGTTCCATGTCGTATTCCTTTGACGTCTCTCGTTATTCGTTAACAGTGGCAGCCGCCTAGTGGCGCGGTGTGTTTCCGTCGGAGCCGGCGACGGACGATCCGCCCGTCTCCCCCGACAGGTTCTCTCCGGTGGCCCAGCCGCCGCGGCTGGTGTCCACGAAGTCCGCGGGTTCGCCGGAGTCGCGGCGGGGCGCCGGTGCGCCAGCGCCGACCTTCTCGCGGTTGGCCTCGTCCGCTGCCTTGGCATCGGCTTCGGTGTCAGGCGTACCGTCGCCGTCCCAGTCGTCATTGACGTTGTCGGAGTGGATCGGGTTCTGGTGAGCGCGGTGCAGCATGTACAAGACGAGGGCCGCGAGGACAACGATGGAGAAGATTGCGCCCCCGAGCGGGCCCGTGGCGTTGGAGAGCTGCTCGGAAATCCAGAAGAGGACGCCCGCCACGAATGCGGCGATCGGCAATGTGGTGACCCAGGCGATCGCCATACGTCCTGCGACGTTCCAGCGGACCTCAGCGCCCTTCTTGCCGATGCCGGTGCCCAGGATCGAGCCAGTTGCGACGTGGGTGGTCGACAGCGCCATGCCCAGGTGGGAAGACGACAGGATAATCACGGCGGACGCGGTCTCCGCGGCCATGCCCTGCGGCGAAGAGATCTCCACGAGCCCCTTGCCCAGGGTGCGGATCACGCGCCAGCCGCCCGAGTAGGTGCCCAACGCAATCGCGGTGGCGCAGGCGAGGGTCACCCACAGCGGCATATCTGCGGAGTCCTCGAGGTGGCCGGTGGCCACCAGAGCCAGGAAGATCACGCCCATCGTCTTCTGGGCGTCCGAGGTGCCGTGGGCGAGAGCCACCAGCGATGCGGAGCCGATCTGGCCCCAACGGAAGTAGTTGTCGCGCTCCTTCTCGCGCAACTGGGAGGTGAAAAAGTACACACCTGCCGTGCCGCACGCGGCGACAAGCGCCGCCACAACTGGGGCGGCGAGCGCCGGAACGATGATCTTGTCCAGCACGCCGTTCCACAGAACACCGCCGAAGCCCATCGCGCCGATCGCGGCACCGATGAGGCCGCCGAACAGGGAGTGCGAGGACGAGGACGGAATGCCGAACAACCAGGTGAACAAATTCCAGAGAATGCCGCCGATCAAACCACACAGCACAATCAACAGCAATGTGTCGGCTTGGGCATTGTCGCTCAAATCGAATTCATCGAGTTTGACGATGCCCTTGGCCACCGTCTTCGCCACCTCCACGGAGATGAACGCACCCACAAAGTTCAGGCAGCCAGCGAGGATCACAGCCGTCTTGGGCTTCAGGGCGCCGGTAGCGATCGATGTCGCCATGGCGTTCGCGGTGTCGTGGAAACCGTTGGTGAAATCAAATGCTAGGGCGGTAACAATGATGATCAGCAGTAGGATCAGCTCGGTTGTCATGCACGCGAGTATCCCCCTTCGCCCACCGCCACGCTAACCCAAATGCGGGCCGCGAAGCGCTTTCCCCGGACAAACTCTCCGTCTGACATGCGCACATGAACAACACATGACGCACATGGTTCACCGAGATTTAAGCCAGCGGACACGAAAAAACGGCCACCGGAGAACACCGGTGGCCGTCGAAAAGCGCCGTAGCTTATCGACGCAGACCCAGGCGGGCGATGAGCTCACGGTAACGCTCAACGTTGTTCTCTCGCAGGTACTTCAGCAGACCGCGACGACGGCCGACGAGCAGCAGCAGGCCACGACGGGAGTGGTGGTCGTGCTTGTGGTCCTTGAGGTGCTCGGTCAGGTTGTTGATGCGCTCGGTGAGCAGCGCAACCTGGGCCTCCGGGGAGCCGGTGTCGGTCTCGTGCAGACCGTACTCCTTGAGGATCTCGGCCTTCTTCTCGGTGGACAGAGCCATGATTCAATCTCCTTGTTTATTTCAGTTCGCATTCTGCGGATCTTCCAGAAGACTGGAAGCGGTGCGGGCGACTGCTGCGAACCACAGTCCTCCACGGTTGAGCGCATGGGCGCCCGTAACCGGTGCCGTTACCGAGAAAGTCATGCTAGCTCACCTGGCGCCGCAACTGTTAATTACGGCGGCCTGGGCTACGCGTTCTTGGCGGCGAGGTCGGTCAGGCGGCGCATGAACTCCTCGAGGAAGCGCTGCTTGTCCACTCCGACGGCCACTTTGGCGGTCTTCTCTTCGTCGTTGAGGCGGTTCTCGTCGCCGATGGTGCGGCCGCGGGTCTCACCCTCGGTGTCGACCTTGAGGTTGATGTCCAGCGTGTCCACGAGCGTCGGGTCGATGGCGACTCCGACTGCGAGCGGGTCGTGGAGGCCGCAGCCGCCGAGGTGCGGGGCTGTTGTCTTGTAGGCGTCGATGTAGTAGTTCGTGGCCGCAGCCAGGAAATCGCCGCCCGGGGTGCCCAGCGCTTCCCACTTGGCGGTCTCCTCGACCGTGAGCAGCGTCTGCAGGGTGACATCCAGGCCGATCATGGTGATGTCCTTGAGGCGCCGGAAGATCGCGTCGGTCGCCTCCGGGTCCTGGTTGACATTCGCCTCCGCCCACGGGGAGACGTTGCCGGGGACGGTGAGCGCGCCGCCCATCATGACGATGTGGGCGTTGTCGGCGAAGGTCTCGCTGACCTTGGTTGCGGCGGCGATGGTGGTGGACGGGCCGGTGGGGACGATGACGAGCTCGTCGCCGTATTTCTCCACGGACTCGACGAGGAAGTCCACCGCGGACTTTGTCTCGACAGCGCGCTGCGGCTCCGGCAGCTGCGCCTCGCCGATGCCGTTCTTGCCGTGGATGAACGCGGAGATCTCCAGGACCTCGAAAGAGTCTTTAGCGCTGGCGTGGCCGGGGCCGGCGAAGACCGGGATGTCGGTGCGTCCGAAGAGCTCGAGGATGGCCAGTGTGTTGCGCACTCCGGTTTCCACGAGCACATTGCCGTAGGTGCCGGTCACGCCGATCAGGTCGACTTCCTCGGAGCCGAGGGCGTAGGCGAGAGCGAGGGCATCGTCGATGCCGGTGTCCAGATCCAGAATCATTTTGCGTGTCATGGCACACCACACTAGCCCGTGAACGGACCGGGACCGCGACCGCGGTCTCAGGACAGGATCTCGCGGACCCTGGCGACATCGCGGGCCATGTTCTCCAGCAGTTCGTCGACGGAATCGAATTTGACCATGTCGCGCACCTTGGCGATGAACTCCACGCGGGCGGTGCGGCCGTACAGTTCGGCGTCGCGGTCGAGGACGAATGACTCGATGCTGCGGCGGTGGTCTCCGAAGGTCGGGTTCGTGCCCACGGAAATGGCCGCCGGGTAGCGGATGCCGGGTTCCATGTCCCCCTGGATCGGACCGAGGGATCCGCCGCCGTCTTCGGGCAGCACCGTGAACCAGCCGGCGTAGACCCCGTCGGCCGGGACGGCGTCTGTGTCGGCGGCGTACTGGTTCGCCGTGGGGTAGCCCAATTCCCTACCGCCGCGGCCAGCGCCGCGCTCGACCTCGGCGGTGACGGAGAATACGCGACCCAGGAATTCGGAGGCCTGGGCCACGTCGCCGCCACGGAGGGCATCACGGATGGCGGTGGAGCAGACGCGCTCTGTGCCGTCGAAAAGCAGCGAGACGACATCGACGTTCACGCCGTACTTCTCACCTAGGGCGAGCATTGTCTGCGCGGTGCCTGATGCGCCGGCGCCGAAGGTGAAGTTCTCCCCCACCACCACGCGCGACGCGTGCAGAGTGTCCACGATGACGGAGCGGAAATAATCCTCGGGGCTCTCCCCCGCGAGCTCCTTGGTGAAATCGATGACCAGCAGGTGGTCGACACCGAGCTCGGCGATCAGACGGGCGCGCTCCGCCAGCGGCAGCAACGTGTCCGGGGTGTGCTCGGGCGCGAAGATCTTCACCGGGTGCGGGTCGAAGGTCATCACGACGCATTCCACTCCCGCTTCATGGGCGAGCTTCACGGCGCGACGGATGAGTTTCTGGTGGCCGCGGTGCACGCCGTCGAAGACACCGATGGTGACGACGGGGTCGTGCATGTCGGCGGGAACACGGCCGAGCCCAGACAAAATATCCACGGTCGAAAGAGTAGTGCATAGTGTGGTGACTATGAACGTGGGCCAAACTGCAGATCCGCTTTCCACCTCGGGCGTGGTGGTCGTCGATAAGCCTGCCGGCATGACCAGCCACGATGTCGTCGCGCGTCTGCGTCGCATCTTCGGCACCCGCAAAGTCGGGCACGCCGGCACGCTCGACCCTATGGCGACGGGGGTGCTCGTGGCGGGCATCGAGCGCGGGACGAAATTGCTCACTCACCTCGTGGCCGACGACAAGGTTTATTCGGCGACGATCCGTCTGGGCGCGACGACGAGCACGGACGATGCAGAGGGCGAGGTCGTCGCGGAACCCGGTGCCGCGCATATCACCGATGACCAGGTCATGGCCCAGGTCGCCGCACTGACCGGCGAGATCATGCAGGTGCCGGCGAAGGTCTCCGCGATCAAGATCGGCGGCAAGCGCGCGCACGAACTCGTGAGGGAGGGCAAGGAGGTGGAGATTCCGCCCCGGCCTGTGACTGTCTTCAGCTTCGCTGTTTCCGCGATCCGCCGGGAGGGAGACTTCGTCGACGTCGATGTGCGCGTGCACTGCTCGTCGGGCACCTATATCCGGTCGCTGGCGCGCGACATGGGTGAAGCACTCGGGGTGGGCGGTCACCTGACGGCACTGCGCCGCGAGGCGTCGGGGCCGTTCACGCTTGCGCACGCGCGCACCCTCGACGAACTCGAGGACAACGCAGCGTTGTCGCTCACCCTCGATGAGGCGCTCACCGCCGCGTGGCCCACACTCGAAGTCACCGCCGACGAGTACGCCGCGCTCGCGATGGGCAAATGGCTCACGCCGCGAGGGCTCACAGGCGTCCACGTCGCTGTGGGACCGGATGGGCGCGCCGTCGCGCTCGTCAAGGAAAAGGGTTCCCGCTTATCGACGACGTTCGTCGCCCGCCCCTCCACCCTCTAGCCCGCGGGCGGAGCTGGACCGGATGAATGTCGCCGCGCAGACATAACCGGCGCGGACCATCCACCTGCCCTCGATGAACGGCACCGGCGTCGGCCGTACGAGCAAGTAGGCGATGAATGTGCCGTCGGGGCGGATATCGATCTCCGCGTCCTCGAAGCCCAGCCACCTCATCGTTATCGGGAACCACGCCTTGTAGGTAGCCTCCTTAGCACAGAACAGCAGGCGGTCCGCCCAGTCGTTGCCCGCGGCCTTCTGCACGTCCACCCAGTGACGCTCCGGGGAACGCGCGATCTGGTCGAGCACGCCTTCCGGCAGAGACTGAGCTGGCTCCGCGTCGATTCCCACTGAGCGCAGCGCGTCCGTCGGCGCCGCGACTGCGATGCGCAGCCCATCCGTGTGGGTCAACGATCCGGTGTAGCCCTCCGGCCACAACGGCATGCCTTTCTCCCCTTTCAGGATCGCGCTGGCGGAGTTCATGCCTAGCTCCCGCAGCGCCTGGTGCGCGCACCAGCGCGCGTCGCCGAACTCTCCTTTGCGGTTGTCCACCGCCCGGCTGACCACCACGCGTTCGGCCGGGTGCAGGTCGTTGTAGTTCGTCAGGTCCGCATTCGCATCCGTGCGCAGGAACACCACCCGCGCGGGGGCCGGAAACAGCTTTTCGACGATCACTGCTCCACCTCCATCACCGCCCGCGGCCAGGCCGGCGGATTAGTGCGCCGCGTCCATTCGTCCGGGTACCCGAGGGAGACCTCGATGTGGTCCACGCCATCAATCTTCTGCACCCCCGGCATGTGCAGGTGACCGTAGATGACTGCCTCGGCGTTGTAGCGCGTCGCCCAACCGCGGGTGTGCCTCGTGCCGCACCACAGGGCCACTTCGCGCCACCACATCTTGTCCGTCGGTTCCTGCACCAGCGGCCAGTGGTTGATCAGGATCGTCGGCCCCTCAATGCGTGAGAGCCTGCGCGTCGAGTACGCCAGGCGATCCCAGCACCACGCGCGGATATCGGCGAAGGGGGCGATGGCCACCTCGTCGGTGAACACGATCTCTTTGTCCCGCGCTGAGGCCAGCGCCTGCTCCACCGTGGTCGTGGGGACGCGGAAAGAGTAGTCGTACAGGGTGAACAGCGGCACGAGAGTCACCCCGCCGAAGACCGGGTAGGGATCCTCCGGGGTGATCACCCCGAGGCCGCGCAGCCGGTTGACCAGGTCGGTGTATTTCTCGCGCCCCCTGTAGCGGTCCGTGCTCCGCGCGAAGAGCTCGTGGTTGCCCGGAACCCAGATCACCGTGTCGAAACGCTGCGCCAGCGTCGCCATGATCTTGACCACGAGCTCGGTGCGCTCCGCCACGTCCCCGGCCACGATGAGCCAGTCCGACGGGTCGGCCGGCACAATCTCGTCGACGCGCGGACGGTTCGCCTTCACAGCCGCGTGAAGGTCGGAAACAGCCCACAGTGTCGTCGTCATGGTTCCTTCCTAGCCTTCCTAGCCTTCCGCGCCGTCCACCCGTGCCCAGCGCATGGAGGAGAACCGCCACACGTCACCGGCCAGGCGGATCACGATCATCGCGGCCAGGCCGCACCAGATGCCCGTGAGTCCCGTACCCGCCCAGTAGGCGATGGCGATGCCGGGCAAAAAGCCCAGCAGCACCGAACTCAACGTCAACGTGCGCAGGAACGCCGCGTCGCTGGCGCCCAGCAGCACACCGTCCAGGGCGAAGAGCACACCGCCCGCGGCGATCATGGCGATCAGCAGCCACCACGGCCACGCCATCGCGTCCAGCACCGCCTCATCGGTGGTGAACAGCCGCCGGATCAGCGGCCCGCCCACCGCGAAGATGCCCGCCAGGGTCAACGCGAACCACAGCGACAGGCGGGTGACTTTCTCCCCGACGGCGCGGGCTTCATCGATGCGCCCGGTCCCCAACGCCGAACCTGTCAACGTCTGCGCCGCGATGGCGAGCGAGTCGAGCACGAGGGTGAGGAAGTTCCACAGCTGCAGCATCACCTGGTGCGCCGCGAGAGCCGCTACGCTCACCCGGCCCGCCACCGCCGCCGCAGAAATGAAGGCCACCTGGAACGACAACGACCGCAAGATCAGGTCGCGGCCGAGCACAAGCTGCTGGGCAATCACCTTCCGGTCCGGGCGCCACGACCCCTTGTGCACGTGAATCAGCGCCCACAAGAACCCCGCAGCGGTGAGTCCCATACCGATGACGTTGGCCACCGCAGAGCCCACCAGACCGAACCGCGCCACCAGGAACGGCAGCGCCACCGCGCCGGGGACCAGCCCGCACAGCGTCAAATAGAACGGCAGTTTGGTGTTCTGGACGCCTCGTAACCAGCCGTTGCCGGCCATGATGATCAGCGTCAGCGGAATCGCCAGCGCCGCCACCCGCATCCAGCTCACCGCCATGTCGGCGGTGGCCGGGTCGTTGGTCAGGAAGAGCGCGATCGGGTGGGCAAACAACCACACCAGCGTTGCCAGCAGCACACCGACGACGACAGCCACCCACGTGGCTTGGACGCCCTCCGCGATCGCACGGTCTGTCTTGTCCGCCCCGTAGAACCGGGAGGAGCGCGCTGTCGTGCCGTACGACAGGAACGTCAACTGCGTGGTCACCGTCGACTGCACCGTCGCACCCGCCGCGAGCGCCGCAAGTTCACCCGCGCCGAGCCGTCCGATGACGGCCGTGTCCAGCAGCAGGTACAGCGGATTCGCCGCCAGCACGCCGAGCGCGGGCAATGCGAGCGCCAGCACCCGCCGAAAATTCACCGTCACGGCGCAGACACCATCTCAGCGACTGTGCGCCGCAACTCCACGATGGCGTCGGACACCGGGCCTGCGACGGAGTACCCGGCAGCCGGGATATGCCCGCCACCGCCGTACACGGCGGCGACCTCCGCGACATTCACCACAGTGGAACGCAGGGAGACCGACCAGTAGCCCGGGTGGATCTCCTTGAACACCACTCCGATATCGCTCCCCGTCAGCGCGCGGGAGTACTCGATGATGGATTCCACCGCCGTCTGGTTCATGCCCGAAAGGTGGGCGTCGTCGATGCGCAGGACCGACATGGTGAGCGAGCCCGCAGTCAGCGTCTGCATCCCGGCCATGACTTCGCCCATGAGCTTCAGGTCGTCGGCGGAGACCGCATCCATCAAGTCCATGCCCGCCGAACGCGGCTCGACCCCGCTATCCAGCAGTTCCGCCGCCAGGCGGTGCATGCGCGGGGTGCCCCAGCGGAAGCTGCCGGTGTCGGTGACCAGGCCAGCGTACAGGCAGTACGCGATTTCAGGCGTGAGACCGACTCCCAGGTAGCTCATCAGCTCGCGAATAATCACCGTCGTAGACTCCGACGGCAGGATCAGGTTCATCCCGCCGAAGCCCGGGTTCGACGCGTGGTGGTCGATCACGATCACCCGCGACGGGTCCGCCTCCAGGTCCGCACGGAAACGGCCGGTGCGGTCCACCGAAGCGCAGTCCGTTGTCACCACCAGGCCGTCCGCGGGCAGCTCCTCGCCGAGCACGATCTCATCGACCCCCGGGATGGTGGCGAGGTTTTCCGGCCACGGCTCGTTCTGCCCGATGAGCACATCCACCGTGATGCCCAGCGAACGCAACGCGATCGCCAGCGCCGAAGCCGAACCCACGGCGTCCGCATCAGGGCGGATATGGGTGACAACGTGAACGACATCAGCGGCTTTCAGGCGCTGCGCCACTGCCTCGAATTCGCCCTCGCCCGGGGCGAAGAGATTGGCCGGGGACGTCATCTACTCATCCCTCGTCTTGTACGGGTCCGCGTCGCCCGCCGGGGTCGCGTTCTTCTTCAGCTCCGCGAGCTCCTCGTCGCGCGCACGGGCGCGCGCCAACAGCTCCTCCATGCGTGCCGACGCTTCCGGCACCGTATCCAGTTCGAAGCTCAACGTCGGAGTGAACCGGACCCCTAGCTCATCACCCATGATCTTGCGGAGTTGGCCGCGGGCGCGGTGGAGGGCCTCCGCCGCCTGGTCCAGGTCGGGCTCATCGTCTATGTCGGCGCCGCGAACCGTGTAGTACACGGTCGCGTCGTGCAGGTCGCCGGTGACGCGCACATCGGTGACCGTGACCAGTTCCAACCGGCGGTCCTTGATCTGGCGCTCGATAGCGCTCGCCACAATCGTCTGAATCCGTTTGGCCAAACGCTGCGCGCGGGTGTTATCAGCCACAGTGCTTCCCCTTCCTGCAATCCAAAAATCAGCTTCCCTAGTGTAGCGCCCCTCACTAACGCCCACGCCCCGCGGGCAGAAGCCAGCGGGGCGTGGGCGGGACGTCAGTCCGTCGATAAGCGGTCACGCGTTAGCTGCGCGGAACCTCGACCATCTCGTAGACCTGGATCTCGTCGTCGACCTGGATGTCCGGGTACGACAGGACCATGCCGCATTCGTAACCCTTGTCCACCTCGGTGACGTCGTCCTTCTCGCGGCGGAGCGAATCGATTGTCGCATCCGGCGTGACCACGTTGCCGTCTCGCACGAGGCGGACCTTCGCCCCGCGCTTGACCTTGCCGGACGTGACCATGCAGCCCGCGATGAGGCCCACGGAGGACGCCTTGAAGATCTGTCGGATCTCGGCGGCACCGAGGTCGCGCTCCTCGTAGATGGGCTTGAGCATGCCCTTGAGCGCGGCCTCCATGTCGTCGATGACCTGGTAGATCACCGAGTAGTAGCGGATCTCCACGCCCTCTTCGTTGGCTTCCTCGGTGGCCTTGCCCTCGGATCGGACGTTGAAGGCGATGATCACCGCGTCGGAAGCGGCGGCCAGCGACACGTTGGTCTGGGTCACAGCACCGACACCGCGGTCGATGATGTTGACCTGCACCTCGTCGTCCACCTCGATCTTGAGCAGAGCCTCCTCGAGGGCCTCCACCGAACCGGCGTTGTCGCCCTTGAGGATGAGGTTGAGCGTGCTGGTCTCCTTGAGAGCCTGGTCCAGGTTCTCCAAGGAGACGCGCTTCTTCTTGCGCGCCTGCATCGCCGCACGCTGACGCGCGTCACGCTGCGCCGCGATCTGGCGTGCCACACGGTCGTCCTCGACCACGAGCAGGTTGTCGCCCGGGCCCGGGACACCGTTGAGGCCCTGAACCTGAACCGGGCAGGACGGACCCGCCTCCTCGACGTCGTTGCCCCACTCGTCGATCATGCGGCGCACGCGGCCGAAGTTGCCCCCGACGACGATCGAGTCGCCGACGCGCAGGGTACCGCGCTGCACGATGACCGTGGAGACGGGGCCGCGGCCGCGGTCCAGGTGGGATTCGATGGCCAGGCCCTGGGCGTCCATGTCCGGGTTCGCCGTCAGCTCGAGCGCCGCGTCCGCGGTGAGCAGGACAGCTTCGAGCAGGTCGTCGATGCCGGTGCCGTTCTTCGCCGAGATGTCGATGAACATGGTGTCGCCGCCGTACTCCTCCGGCACGAGTTCATACTCGGTGAGCTGGCCGCGGATCTTGTCCGGCTGCGCCTCCGGCTTATCCACCTTGTTCACCGCAACCACGATAGGCAGCTCCGCCGCCTTGGCATGGTTGATCGCCTCGACGGTCTGCGGCATCACGCCGTCGTCCGCCGCGACCACGAGGATCGCCAGGTCGGTCGACTTGGCGCCGCGGGCACGCATAGCGGTGAACGCCTCGTGGCCCGGGGTATCCAAGAACGTGATCTTGCGCGGCTCGTCCTCGAGGGTGACCTCGGTCTGATACGCACCGATGCCCTGAGTGATGCCGCCAGCCTCGCCGCGGCCCACGTTCGCGTTGCGGATCGAGTCCAGCAAGCGGGTCTTACCGTGGTCGACGTGGCCCATGACGGACACCACCGGCGGGCGCTGCTCGAGGGCTTCCTCGCCGCCCTCGTCCTCGCCGAACTGGAGGTCGAAGGACTCGAGCAGCTCACGGTCCTCGTCCTCCGGCGAGACGATCTGCACCTCGTAGTTGATCTCGGCGCCCAGCAGCTGCAGCGTCTCCTCGGAGACGGACTGCGTGGCGGTCACCATCTCGCCCAGGTTGAACAGTGCCTGGACGAGGTTCGATGCCTCGGTGCCGATCTTCTCAGCCAAGTCGGACAGGGTCGCACCCTGGCGGAGGCGCACGGTCTTACCGCCACCGTCCGGCAGACGCACACCACCGACGACATTCGGTGCGTGCATCTCCTCGTACTCGTGGCGCTTCTGGCGCTTGGACTTGCGTCCCTTGCCAGGCGCACCACCCGGACGGCCGAATGCGCCGGCCGTGCCGCCGCGGCGGCCGCCACGGCCGCGGAAACCGCCGCCCATCGGGCCGCGTCCGCGTCCACCTGGGCCACCCGGACCACCGCGACCGCGTCCGCCACCCTTGCGGCTAGCAGCGCGCGACGGCATCTGCGCCGGGTTCGGGTGGTTCGCCATGTCTGCGGGGCTCGGTGCTCCCGAACGGGAACCGCCGCCGGA
This sequence comes from Corynebacterium sp. p3-SID1145, assembly GCA_025144245.1. Classification (GTDB taxonomy): domain Bacteria; phylum Actinomycetota; class Actinomycetes; order Mycobacteriales; family Mycobacteriaceae; genus Corynebacterium. The sequence goes on from JALXXC010000001.1 coordinate 61,321, forward strand.
ACGCTGACCCTGGCCGCCCGGACGGGATGCCTGGTCGCCGCGGCGCTTCTGCGGGCCGCCTGCTCCACCGCGTCCACCCGGACGCGGCTGCGGCCGCGGGCCGCCGGAGTTGGAGGAAAACGGGTTGTTGGCCACGCGCGGGCGGCCGCCCGGCTTCGGCTTCGGGCGCGGCATGGGTGCGGCGCCGCCCTCGGAACCCGGCTTCGGCGCCGGCTTACCAGCGGGCTTGGGGCCCGGCTTGGCTGCGGCACCCGGCTTGGGGGCAGCGGGCTTGTTGGCGGCGGGCTTCGGACCCGGCTTGGCCGCGGCACCCGGCTTGGGGGCAGCAGGCTTGTTCGCGGCGGGCTTCGGACCCGGCTTGGCTGCCGCACCCGGCTTGGTGTCCCCGCCCTTCGAGGCCTCGCCGGCAGGCTTGGCGGCCGGCTTCGCCGCACCAGGTTTGGGGGCCGCCGGTTTCTTGGTGCCAGCCGCAGTCTTCTTCGCCGCAGCGGGCTTGGCGGTCTTTCCGGTCTTAGCCGCCTTTTCGTCCTTCGCACCGTTGCCGCGCTCTTCGTAGAGCGCCTTCATCTTCTTCACCACCGGGGGTTCGATGGTGGACGATGCGGTCTTGACGAACTCGCCTTCCTCTTTCAGGGTGGCGAGCAATTCCTTACTTGTTACGCCGAGCTGTTTAGCCAGTTCGTGAACGCGTAGCTTTCCGGACACGTGTCTCCTCTTTGTTTGGCTAGAGGCGACTGTCCGCTGCTACGCGGCAGGCCTCTAGACGATGGTCATGACGTTCATCGCTGATGCTTCATGGTCTGCTTCATGGTTGAAGACTCATCAGTTCTTTAGTCCTTTTCACTTACTGTGCGGAATTTCTCCCGCGATGTACTGACGTACGTTGCTGGTGTCCGTGTCAGCAGACACCCGGAGGGCCCGCCCGAAGGCGCGGCGCGACTCCGCAAGCTCAAACGCTTCGATGGTGGGCGTGATCCACGCTCCGCGGCCGGGAAGTCTCCGCCCCGGGTCCGCGATGATCCGTGTGGGATCGTCGGGGTCGACGACGATGCGCAGAAGCTGAGTGTCCGGCCGCGCGGCGCGCGTTGCTATGCACGTCCGGGTTCGTGTCGGGTTACTCATTTTTCGCTTATCGACGCCTTACGCCCCGCCACCTCGGCAGGATTGAAGCCAAGGGACAAGCATACGCCATTGTCCCCTAGTTTTGTTACTTGCTGTTCACCTAGTCCGTTCCAGCCGCATCGGAGTGGATATCGATCTTCCACCCCGTCAGGCGCGCAGCCAGGCGCGCGTTCTGGCCTTCCCGGCCGATTGCCAGCGACAGCTGGTAATCCGGGACCGTGACGCGCGCGGTCTGCGCCTCCAGGTCCAGCACCTCCACCTTGACAACCTTCGACGGTGCCAGGGAGTTGCCCACATAGACGGCCGGGTCGTCCGAGTAGTCGACGATGTCGATTTTCTCGCCGTTCAGGCCGTCCATGATGTTGGTGACGCGCGCGCCACGGGGGCCGATGCAGGCGCCCTTGGCGTTGATGCCCTTCACGGTGCCTTTGACCGCGACCTTGGAGCGGTGGCCGGCCTCGCGGGCGATACCGACGATCTCCACCGAGCCGTCCTCGACCTCCGGCACTTCGAGCGCGAACAGACCGCGCACCAGCTCCGGGTGCGTGCGGGACAGGTTGACGGTGGTGTTGCGCTCACCGCTGGTCACGCCGACGACGTAGGCCTTCACACGGTCACCGTGCACGAGCTTCTCGCCCGGGATCTGCTCCGCGGGCAGGAGAATGCCGTCCTGGGGGTTCGCCTCGGTGCCGAGCTGCACCACGACGATGCCGCGCGCGTTCGCGTTCGCGTCGCGCTGGACAACTCCGGAGACGACCTTCCCCTCCAGCTCCGAGTACTCGTCGTACGCGCGGGTCGCCTCGGCCGAACGCATGCGCTTCAGGATCGCTTCGCGCACAGCCAGTGCGCCGACGCGGGAGAAATTCACTGGGGTGTCGTCGTATTCGGAGACGACGTTTCCTTCGTCGTCAAGCTCGCTGACGAGCACTGCGACCTGCCCTGTCTCCGTGTCGATGTCCACGCGGGCCTTGGAGCTGCCCTGGCTCTGACTCTGCCCCTGCGCCCCGCCACGCCCCGACGCGCCGCTTTCCTCGCGGGCCTCGCGGTAGGCGGAAAGGAGCGCCGTTGCGATCGTGGTCAGCAAGTCGTCGACCGGGATCCCGGCTTCCTTCTCAATGCTTTCAAGCGCAGCGATGTCGATATTCACTTGTCGTCCTTACTTACGTGCTCGGTGGTGCTAGGTCTTGAAGGTCTCATTCTTCGCCGGCGGCCGCGAGGGCCTCAACGTCGCCGTAATCTTTCTCCGCCAACTCGACCTCCGCGGCCGGCGGAGTGTTGAACTCAATTTCTACCACCGCACCCGACACGGACGAAATGGGCGTGATCTCGACGGTGGGCTCGCCGCTCTTCTTCGGCGCGGGAACGATCAGTGCCACAGTGTCCTCCGCGGCGTTGAGTGCGCCGATGCGGTAGAGCTTCTCCCCCGCCTTGACCAGGTGGCCCCGGTTCCGGCGCCAGTGGCGTGCAGCGGTGAGCGGAAGATCGACGCCCGGGGTGGTCACCTCGAGGGTGTAGCCGGCACCGAAGTTGACGTCGCCGCGCTCCTCCGCGGCGTCGAAAAGCGCGGACAGTTCGTTGGAGATGTCCTCCAACTGGTCGAGCGTCGGTGCCTCATCGCCGGCAACAGCCACGACCACCTGCGATTTCTTGCCCGCCTTGACCGTCTTCACGGTCTCGATGTCCAGCCCGTACGCATCGGTGACGGGACGGATCAGCGTCTCGAGTTCTCCACTTTCCGGAAATGCCATGCCCACCACTGTACGGGTCCTCGCTTCCGCGGTCTCCGCGAGCGGTACAGTCTCCCACTGTGAAGTCCCCACGCCGCATCCTCACCGTTTGCCTCACCACTACCCTCGCCATGCCGTTGAGCGCGTGCTCCCCGCTCGATGTCTTCGGGCCGCACGCCAACAGCGAGATCATGGCGCTGGCGAAACAGGCGTCGGCCGACAAGGCATCCGGCGACGAAGCATGGCGCGAGCTGCGCACCTTCCACGCCGAGCAACTCCAGGACGAGGCGCGCCGACTCTGCGGCACCGACGAGAACGGCGAACCTCCCTCGAGCTGCAACGTGACCTACGGCGACACCGACTTGCCCGCCAGCGGCGACGCGGCAGCGTTGGTGGCCCAGACCGCCGAGGCCGCCGGCAAGGTCCCCGAGGATTCTGTCGATCTCGTCGTCGCCGAGGCCGTGGACGCCGTCGCGGCCACCGAAGATCCGCTCGCGCTTATGGACACCGCTGCACCCATCGACGACGACGCCGCAGCGGAGGCCGCGAAACAGCTGGCCAGCTCCGAATACGCCGTCGACTACGGACTCGACATCGCCACCGCGTACGCCGACGACGCGCTACAGGGAAGGATCGACGAGCTGCGCACGCTTCACGACGGCCGCCTCGCCGCCCTCCGCGACTCCTTCCCGGCAGGCACCCTGCCCGTCCGCGAGGCAGGCTACGAGGTTCCCGGCGGGGCCCCGGCCAACACCGCCGAGGCGGCGGCCTTCGTCGACACGCTGGAAGATGAGCTCGTCGAACGCTGGCGCAACGCCGCCGCCGACGCCTCCAGCACCGAGTGGCGCGCCGCCGCCATCATCATGGCCGGCGACGCTCAACGCGCGGCGGGCTAAGCGGGGTGGCCTAGGCGCGAACCAGTTCCTGGATCTTCTCCACGATCTCGCCGGCCGGCACCTCTAGGGTCTCGCCTCCGCGGATGCGCAGCTCGATGATGCCGTCCGCGAACGCCCGGCCCAGGATGACGATGAAGGGCATGCCCAGCAGCTCCGCATCCTTGAATTTGACGCCGGGAGAGACCTTCGGGCGGTCGTCGAAAAGCACGTCGATCCCCGCGGCCTCGAGCTCACCGACCAGTTTCTCGCCCGCTTCCATCGCTGCCGCGTCCTTGTTCGCCACGGCGAGGTGCACCTGGTACGGCGCGATCTCCTTCGGCCAGACAAGCCCCTTGTCGTCGTGGGTCTGCTCCGCGATGACGGCGAGCATGCGTGTGATGCCGATACCGTAGGAGCCCATCGTGGGCACGGCGCGCTTTCCGTTCTCGTCGAGAATCTGCACGTCGAAAGCCTCGGTGTACTTCCGGCCGAGTTGGAAGATGTGGCCCAGCTCAATGCCTCGAGCCAGTTTCACTGTGCCGTTACCGCTTGGCGACGGGTCGCCCTCGCGGATCTCAGCGGCCTCGATGAACTCGTCTACCTCGAAATCGCGGCCGGCGACCAGGCCGACAACGTGCTTCTGCTTCTCGTCCGCGCCGGTGATCCACGACGAACCGGTGACTACACGCGGATCCGCGTAGATCTTCACCCCGTTGGCCTGCAGCGCACGCGGGCCAACATAGCCTTTGACCAGGAAGTCGTGCGCGGCGAAATCTTCCTCGGTGGCCAGCTCGAACGTGGCCGGTTCCAGGGATGCCTCGAGGCGCTTCTCGTCCGGCTCGCGGTCACCCGGAATAAGCACCCCGGCCAGCTGCGGCCCCACAGGCTCGCCGTCCTCGCCCACCTGACGGGGATCGTCGATCTTGACCACCATGCACTTGAGGGTGTCGGCGGCTTCGACCGCGCGGCCGTCGATAAGCACGCCCTCGTTGTTCGCCCACTCGACGAGCGCCTCAATGGTCTCCGAGGCCGGCGTGTCGTGGACCTGCGCCTCGGGCTGGCCCTCGATGGCGCGCTCGGCGGGCGGGACCGTGACCACAGCCTCGACATTGGCGGCGAAATCACCCGCGGTGGACACCACGAATGTGTCCTCGCCGTTGTCGCTGTACGCCAAGAACTCCTCGGAGGCGGAACCTCCCATCGCGCCCGACGTCGCCTGGCAGATCTCGTACTTCAAACCCACCCGGTCGAAGATCGCGCGGTAGGCGCCGCGGTGCTTTGCGTACGACTCATCCAGGCCCTCATCCGACATGTCGAACGAGTAGCTGTCCTTCATCACGAACTCGCGACCGCGCAGCACGCCCGCACGCGGACGCGCCTCGTCGCGGTACTTCGTCTGGATCTGGTACAGCGTCACCGGGAAGTCCTTATACGACGAGTACAGGTCCTTGACCGCCGCAGTGAATATCTCCTCGTGCGTCGGGCCCAGCAGCATGTCGGCGCCCTTGCGGTCCTTCAGGCGGAACAGGTCGTCGCCGTACTCTGTCCAACGGTTCGTCGCCTCGTACGGCTCGCGCGGCAGCAGCGCCGGGAACAACAGCTCCTGCGCGCCGATCGCGTTCATCTCCTCGCGCACGATCTCCTCGATATTGCGCAGAGCACGCAGACCCAGCGGCAGCCACGAGTACACGCCCGGCGCCGCACGCCGGATGTAGCCGGCGCGAACAAGCAGCTTGTGACTGGGCACCTCGGCATCGGCGGGATCTTCGCGCAGTGTGCGCAGGAACAGCGTGGACAACCGTGTGATCATGCCGTCATCTTAACCCTGGGCTCGACGCGATAGCGTGGAGACCATGCTGATCGTGCTCCCCCCATCTGAAACCAAAGCTCCCGGCGGAGAAATGGACGAAATCGACGTGTCGTTTCCCTCCCTCGACCCGATCCGCGGACGGATCATGGACGACCTCGCCGCCCTCGACGTGGACGACATGATGACCGCACTCAAGCTCCCCGCCACCAAACGCCCGGAAGCCGAGGAGAACCTGACGTTGCGCTCAGCGCCCGTCATGCCCGCCATCTTCCGCTACACGGGCGTGCTTTACGACGCCCTCAACGCCGACACCCTCCCCACCCCCGCCCTCGAGCACCTGGCCGTCGGCTCCGCCCTGTTCGGCGTGGTCCGCGCCACCGACACCATTCCGCGGTACCGGCTCTCCGGCGGGTCCAAGCTGCCGGCCCGCGGCGGTTCCGCCCACGAAGGTTCCGCCCACGAAGGCTCAGCCCGCGGTGGCTCGGCCCGCGGCGGTGCTGCCCCGACCATGAAGGCCCGCTGGGGATCCGCAATCACGGACGCGCTGGCGGACGAGGGTTTCATCGTGGACATGCGCTCCGGTGCCTACCAGCAGCTCGGCCCGGTGCCCGGCGCGGTCACCGTCCGGGTCGAGACCGTGCAGGACGACGGCTCCCGGAAGGTGGTCAGCCACTTCAACAAGCACTACAAGGGCGAGCTCGCGCGGGTGCTGGTCACGGCTCCTGACATCGCCTCTGTCACTGACATCGAGGGGATCGCTTCCATCGCCGAGGCCGCCGGCATGACTGTGGAGCTGCCCGGCGCGGACAGCAAAGACCCGAACCAGCTCATCCTCGTGGTGTAGCTACGCCCATGCCGTCCGCCGTGCCCAGGTCACGGCCACGGACCCCCAGGCCGGCTGGCGCACGCAGTGCAGGGAGCGCGACAGGCCGGGGCACGGGGCGTCGATAAGCGTGCTCGTGTTGGGGGACATGCGATGTCTACTATGCTGTGTCCACTATGCGATGCTGATTTTCGCTGACCAGCCACCTGGGCTTTCATGGATTGCATAGTGCATATCGCATAGGGCACACCGGACAGTGGGTTCAGCCAAGCCGGAGAAGCGCCTCGCGCACCATCGCGATGAACCCGTCCGGATTGCGCAACAACGCCATCGGATCGACCCGGCGCACGGTGTATCCCCGATTCTGTAGGTACACCTCGCGTTTGCGCTCCTTCCTCAGGGTGATGTCCAACGGCGCGTAAGTCTTTCCGTCGTATTTCTCCTCCCCGTCAACCTCAATGATCAGCTTGCCGAGCCCGAGATCGCCGCTATACGGTCCGACCGGCACCTGCGTTGCCACTTCCGTCATGCCGGCTTGGATGAGGAGTGCCCGGGCGTAGCTTTCGAATGGCGATTGAGAATTATGCACGGCATACCGCAGCACCTCTCGCAGAACTGCGACTCCTTTCTTTCCCCGCATCAGCGCGACTGCCTGCTTCAGCTCAGCTCGCGTGGCGCCGCGCGAAGCAAGCAGCCAATCAAAGGCTACGAGTCCTTCCGCGAAACCATGCCGGATCGCAATGTCGAAAGCCGTGCGCACAGGTCCTGTGAACTCGATGCCGGGCAACTCCGGATAGTGGAAGATCTCGGTGCGTTCAAGTTTGCCGCGATAGAACTTCGTGCCTTCTGCCCATTCAGCCTTCGGCGGACTGAACCCAGACGGCAGCGTCAGTTCGACGTGCTCGGGCGTGGCGGCAACGACCCACATGCCGAGCATTCGGGCTGCGGATCGCCCGGTCAACACCGCTTTCGAGGTTCCTAGTCCGATCGCAGCGGCGCGCAGCCACTTCCGCTCGCGGTAGGAAAGCCCAGCCAAGATTTGCTTGCGTACGGCATGCCTGCGCGACTGCGCGATCAGCGCGCCGCTCGCCAGCTGCCCGAGCAGTTCTCGATCGCCGTAGCACGCGCCCTGCGTATCGACGAGCCCTCCCAGCAGCTCCTTCCCCTTAGCCAACTCCACAGTTTCTCCCTTCTCTCCTCTACAGAGGTTGGACTGCTCGAGACGCGGAATAGTTCCGTTCGGATTGCCCTCGATACGATGGCCATATGAATTCCCGGTCCTTGTACGGTGTGGCGCTCGGCGTGGCGTTGCTGACGTTCGCGGTCGTTGTGTTGCGTTTCGATTCTGTGCCGGAGCAGATCCCTACGCACATCGGCCCGGCCGGCGAGGTCGACAGCTGGGAGCCGAAGTCTCTTCCGGCCGCGACCTTCGGCGCGTGGTATTCGCTGCTGCTCCTCGCGCTCGTCTACAACGCGGCCCCACGTCCGGGCATCGCTTATCGACGAATCCCCGTCTCCCCCACCTCCCCCATCCCCTTCTCCGAAACCGCTGCCGACAAGGCCGCTGCCCTGTTGCGCGTGACGGATCGTTCCATGGCCTGGATTGCCGTGGCGCTCGTCGTGCCGATGTGTCTGATTCAGTTGACGTTCACGTTTCCCGGGCACACGGCGTACCGCCCAGTCGCGCTGGGTTTGCTTGTCGTCGGGCTCATCGCCGCAGTGATCTACACCTTCGTGCTGCTTTCCCGCTGGCCGAAGCAGATGGAAGACATGCCCACCGATGACGATGAACTCGCCCGACAGAAACATTTCGGACCAGGCAGCGGGGTGGGCTTATACAACGAGCCGGACGATCCGATGGTGGCGTGGATCTCGCCGTTCAACCAGAGCAGGGTCGACCTCAACTGGGCGCACGCCCCAGTGAAGCAGTACGCCCTCGTAGTTCTTGTGCTGCTCGTCGCGGTGTGCGTGGTTCCGTTCCTCGCTCTCTAAGCGCGGGCATCTAGAGGAAGTGACGATGAAGAAGTGGATCGCAGGCATCGGAGCAGTTGCGCTCGTGGGAGCTGGGGCGGCGGCAGCCGTCGTCGTGGGGAGCGACACGACGGTCGAGCGCGTTGTCGACGGCGACACCGTCGACGTGTCCACCTGGTTGGGAACTAAGCGGGTGAGGCTTCTCAATATCAATGCCCCTGAGCTTGGTCACTTCGGCGATCCAGAAGAGTGCCTCGCGCAGGAAGCCAAAGACCGTCTGGAGGAACTCCTGCCCGAAGGTACGGAAGTGTCGCTCGAGTACGACAATGACCGCCATGACCGTTACGGCCGCGAGCTCGCCGGGGTGTTTGTGGGCGAGGACTTCATCAACGAGCACATGGTGCGCGACGGGTTCGCCCACGCCGTCGTCTACGAGCCGAACCGGAAGTTCTACGACCGGATCCTCGCCGCCGAAGCCGGACCGCGCGAGAATAGGGCCGGGGTCTTCGGCGCCGAGCCTGGGTGTGTCGTCGGTCCCGGCGAACCCGGATGAGCGAATTTATCGGTTTATCGGCCGAGGCGATTTTATCGGTTTATCGGTTACGTTATGCTGAACAGCATGAATAACCCGTTCCGCCCCACTTTCGGCGCGAGTCCACTGGTGTGGGCTGGACGCGCCACCGTGCTCAGCGATTTCAAACGAGCGATTTCCGGCGCAGCAGGCAACCCCGACCGCTCAATCCTCATCTCGGGATCGAGGGGAATCGGTAAAACGGTGCTCCTCACTGAGCTCGAGGACATTGCCGTGCGCGAGGGCTGGATCGTGCTCCGCGCCTCGGCACGGGAAAAGGTGGCGGATTCACTGATCGAGTCCGCGATCCCGCAGGCGATCAACCGGCTTTCCCCTCCGCAACGGCGGCACATCACGGGATTTTCCGTCGCGGGCATCGGCTCGGTGAGAACCGACATGGAGAGCAATGATCCGGTGCCGACGCTGAGCAGCCAGCTCCGCGAGCTGATTTCCAACCTCCACGACACCGGTGTGCTCATCACGATCGACGAAGTCCAAGATGCATCGCCGGAGGACCTCACCCAGGTCGCCGTGGCGTACCAGGATCTCGTGCGCGACGACCTCCCTGTTGCGGTGGCGATGGCGGGCCTCACCCACGGCATCAACGGATTGCTCGATCTCCCCGGTGCGACATTCCTCCGGCGCGCCCGCCACTACGAGCTCGGTCCACTCACCTTCGACGACGCACGCACCGCCCTCGTCGACACCGCCCGCGACGGCGGCAGGACCTTCGAGGATGCGCAGCGGGCGGCCGAATTCAGTAGGGGCTACCCGTATCTCGTCCAGCTCATCGGTTTCTTGTCCTGGGAGGAAGCGGACCAGCGCGGTTCGAGCAGCGTCGACGCCCACGCGGTGTCGGCGGCGATACCGCGCACGCTCGAGCGGCTCGGCGTGCAGGTGCACCAACCCGCGCTGCGGGAGGTCCCGGCGCGGCAGATGGAGTATCTGCAGGCGATGGCCACGATCGAGGAGGAGACAGGGTCGAGCGAGATCGCGTCGTCCGCCCTCGCGGAAGCGCTCGGCCGCCCCGCCACATCCCTCTCCGATATCCGGGCCCGGCTCATCGAGCGCGATCTGATCAATCCAGCTGGCTGGGGCCTCCTCGAATTCGCCCAGCCGTACCTCGGCCAGTACCTGTTGAACCGGGGTCGGCCGCAGCGCATCAGCTGACGCGCACCGCCCGGTGTGGGTACGGTTCGAACCATGACCACGCCTTCCACCCCGACCAGCTTTGACGCCGCACGCGCGTTCCTCCACGACGCTTCGCACATCGAGGTGTTCACCGGAGCCGGCATGAGCGCCGACAGCGGCATCGCAACGTACCGCGACGCGCAGACCGGCTTGTGGGAGAACGTCGACCCGCAGGACATGGCCTCAACCGACGCATGGCACAACGACCCGGCCACGATGTTCGCGTGGTATTTGTGGCGCGCGCATCTCGCGCAGCAGGCGGAGCCGAATGCGGGGCACATCGCCATCGCGCGCTCGCCGAAGACGACGGTGACCACGCAGAACATCGACAATTTGCACGAGCGGGCAGGGAGCAAAGATGTCGTTCACCTGCACGGTTCGCTGTTCGAGTTCCGCTGTTCGCTTTGCGACGAAACCTACACCCGCCCCATCGCCTTCCCCGAGCAGCCGGTCCCTGAGATCACCCCGCCGGCGTGCCCGATGTGCGGCGGGCTGGTGCGGCCCGGCGTCGTGTGGTTCGGCGAGGCTCTGCCCGAGGACGAATGGGCGGAAGCGGAGCGCCGCATGCGCACTGCCGATGCGGTGTTGATCGTCGGCACCTCCGGGGTGGTCTACCCCGCTGCCGGTCTGCCGCTGTTGGCGCACTCCCGCGAGATCCCGGTCATCGAGGTCACTCCGATGCGCACGGATTTGTCGCACCTCGCCGATGTCGTCATCGAGGACACTGCGGCGAACGCCCTGCCGAAGCTGCTGGGTTAGAGTTCCGCCCGCAGAACCGTGAACCGCTTGTCGCGTGCGGCCTGACTCACCGACGTGAAGCGGCGCTCCACCTCACCGCGGTAGCGCAGGTGGGAGTTGTGCACGAGGTAGAGAGTGCCGCCGTCGGCAAGCAGGCGCGTCGAGGCGTCGAGGAGGTGCTGGACCAGGGTGGCGTCGACGGCGGTGCCGTCGTGGAACGGCGGGTTGAGCGCGATGGTGTCGAAGCTCTTCTCCGGAAAGCGGGAGCCGGCGTCGTCCCAGGTCGCCTCCAAACCGATCGCACGCGCGGAAAGGACGGCATCGGCATCGGAGTCGGTCGCCTGCGTGTCAAGGCCGCGGGTGACGGATCCGTTGCCGCAGCCCAGATCGAGCAGACGCCCCGGATCGTCGGGCAGGCACGAGCGCAGAAGTTCGCCGCCACGGTCTGGTTTCGCGCCGGAGAAGACGCCGCCGATAGCGATGAGGCCGTCGCCACGCACCGGCTCGTAGGTCACTGGAAGCGGACCGGAGGCGACCAGGCAGCGGAACTTGCCGCGGCCCAGTGACGCGGAGACATCGGAGAAGGACTGTCCGAGCTGCGTGTTCATCCCGCGCGACAGGTGCTTGTTATTCGCACCGAGCACCACCCGCACGTCGTCGAAGCCGGCACCGGCAATCGAGCATGCCAGGTAGTCCAGGCGAGCAAGGGACTTCGGCATTTCCCCGATCGCCACAGCCGAACCAGACGAGCCAGCTAGGAGCTCGTCCAGACGCACATCACCGGCGATCCGGGCACCGAGAGAAACAGCCTGCTGGCTGCGCGCATAATCCGAATCCAGAAACACGACCGGTCCTCCCACGTCCAGGGCTGCCCGGGTGAGGTCGAGGGTGGGGTCGTGGCAGATGAGGGTGGTGGCGGAGGCGTCGATAAGCGCCTCATCGATGATGAGGCTATCCAGCGTGCGCAAGACCGGCCACCTCCCCGATGACGTAGACGGCCGGGTTGGTGATGCGCTCGCGCTCCATCGTCTCGGCGAGCGAACCGAGCGTTGTGCAGATCTCGCGCTGGCGGGTAGTCTCCCCGTCCTGGATGACCGCGGCGGGCGTAGTGGCGGGAAGCACATGCTGCAACGTCTCCGCGATCGCGGGCGCCTGGCGCACGCCCATGATGACGACGATGGTGCCGCCCACCCGCGCGAGCGCCTCCCAATCGACAAGCGAACGCGGATCATCCGGGGCGAGATGCCCCGAGACAACCGTGAAGGAATGGGTCACACCACGCTGAGTCACCGGGATCCGCACCGCCGCCGGCACCGACACCGCACTCGTCACGCCCGGCACGACCTCGCACGGCACACCGGCGGAAGCGCACGCCTGAAGCTCCTCGAAGCCGCGGCCGAAGACGTACGGATCCCCGCCCTTGAGCCGCACGACGCGCTTGCCGTCCTGCGCGTGCGCGACCATGAGCTCGTTGATCCGCTCCTGCGCCACCTGCTTCGCGTACGGCAGCTTCGCCACATCGACGATCTCCTTGCCCGATGTGTCCAGGAACTCGTCGAGCTGGTCCGTCGGCCCGAGATGGTCTGTCAGGATCACATCGGCCGCTTCCAGCGCGCGCAGCCCACGCACTGTGATCAAATCCCACGCCCCGGGACCGCCGCCGACAAGAGTCACACTTCCGTTCATGGCATCCGAGTCTAGGGTGGTGCCCATGCCGGAGAAGAAACTCGCCCACAGCTTCGCCGACGCGCTGCCGTCCATGGCGGTCGAAGCGCGCGGTGCGGAGTTCCCCGACCCGAAGATCGTGGTGCTCAACGAGGGGCTCGCCGCCGCGCTCGATCTCGACGCGGAATGGTTGCGCTCCAGCGACGGCCTCCGCTGGCTCACCGGAGCACACGGCGGCCACGCGACAGCGTACGCCGGGCACCAGTTCGGCCAGTTCGTGCCGCTGCTTGGCGACGGCCGCGCCCTCCTCCTCGGCGACCTCCCCTCCCCGTCCGGCCGCATCGAGATCCAATTGAAAGGCTCCGGGCCGACGCCGTTTTCCAAACCGGGATCCGACGGGCGCGGTGCGCTGGGCCCGATGCTGCGCGAATACGCGGTCAGCGAGTTCATGCACGCGGCCGGTGTGCCCACGACGCGCTCACTGGCGGTGCTGACCACGGGCGAGACCGTCCTACGCCAGCACGGCCCTGTGCCCGGCGGCGTGGTCGTGCGCGTGGCGCAAAGCCACTTGCGCATCGGGTCGGTGCAGTACGCGGCCACGAAGTCTGCGGAGCTCGTCGCAGCTGTCGTCGCCGCCGCCGGCTTCGACACGGCGGAAGTTCTGCTCTCGACCGTGATGGAGCGCCAACTGGATCTCGTCGCGCGGTGGATGCGACTCGGCTTCGTCCACGGAGTGATGAACACCGACAACACCGCTTTATCCGGCGAGACTATCGACTACGGCCCGTGCGCCTTCACCGAGCGCTTCCGCACCGACGCGAGCTACTCCTCCATCGACGTCCACGGCCGCTACGCATTCGGCAACCAGCCCGACATCATGGCTTGGAACCTGAGCCGGCTCGCCGAAGCCCTTCTGCCGGTCAGCACCCTCGACGCCGTGCAGGACATTCTCGGTGGGATGGAGACGGTGTGGCAGCGGGCCTGGGAGAGGCACATCCCCGACCCGGAGGCGCTGGGGCGTGCCGGGGACATCACCACCCACAACCGCATGCACCACAACGGACCTGTGTTCGTGCCGCGCAACCACATGCTCGACGCCGCCATCGCCGCAGCGGAACGGGACGGCGACTTCGAGCCATACCTCGAGCTTCTCGCCGCCGTGACGGACCCCTACAACGCACAAGCGGGCCCGGCCTGGATGGCCGAGCCCGAAGGGGATCTCCCCTACACGACGTTCTGCGGAACCTGACTAGCGCTCAAGCTTCAGGACACGCTGGGTGTACTCCCACTGCTGGTCGTAGAGGTCGCGGTAACGCTTGAGGGACTTGCCGTACGTCGGGATCATGTCGTAGAGCTTCGGGCCCCACTCGATCATGCGCTCACCGAAGCAGCGCTCAAGCAGCTCGAGCATCGCGGCCGGGGCGATGGACGCACCCGGGGACGCGCCGAGGATACCGGCGATCGAACCGTCCTGGTCGTTGACCAGCGCGGTACCGAACTCCAGGGAGCCGAAGTGAGGCGGAGCAGCCGGCTTGATGATCTGGACGCGCTGGCCGGCGACGACGGCCTCCCAGTCCTTGCCCTCGGCGGACGGCATGTATTCGCGCAGGTCGTCCACGCGACTGTCGAAGGACTTGAAGACCTCCTCGACCAGGTATTTGACCAGATCGAAGTTGTAGGCCGCGACGCCCAGGTAGGAAGGGATGTTGTCCGGACGGATCGACTTGAACAGGTCGAGGTAGGAACCTTCCTTCAGGAACTTCGGCGTCCAGCCACCGAACGGGCCGAAGAGCAGGGACTGCTTGCCGTCGACGACGCGCAGGTCCAGGTGCGGCACGGACATCGGCGGAGCACCGACCTTGGCCTTGCCGTAGACCTTCGCCTGGTGCTGGGCGACCAGCTCCGGGTTGGTGGTGCGCAGCCACGCACCCGAGATCGGGAAGCCGGCGTAGCCGCGGACCTCTGGAACGCCCGCAGAACGCAGCAGATCGAGCGCGTAGCCGCCGGCGCCGACGAAGACGAAGCGGGCACGGGAGATTTTGGTGTCGCCGGTGTGCAGGTTCTTGACCTTGACGTGCCAGAACTTGCCCTTCTTCTTCAGGCTCTGCACCTCGTGGCCGTAACGGATCTCGGTGCCGGACTTCTTGGCGTGGTTGAAGAACTGGTTCGACAGGGCACCGTAGTTGACGTCGGTACCGGCGTCAGTCCAGGAGATGGCCACACGCTCACGGTCGAAGTCGCGGTTGCGGGCCATCAGCGGAAGCTTCTCCGCGAACTCGTCGCGGTCGGCGGTGAACTTCATGTGCGGGAACATGTAGTTGTCGCTGAGCGCCTCGTAGCGGCGGCGCAGGTAATCGATCTGATCGTCACCCTGTGCGAAGGAAACGTGCGCGACGGGGTTGATGAATGCTTCCGGGTCCGTCAGCACGCCCTCTTCGATCTGCTGGGACCAGAACTGGCGGGAAACCTGGAATTTCTCGTTGATGTTCTGGGCCTTAGAAACATCGATGCGGCCATTCTTCTCCGGCGTGTAGTTCAACTCGCACAGCGCCGAGTGGCCTGTGCCCGCGTTGTTCCACGGGTAGGAGGACTCGAGGGCGGGGCCGTCGAGACGCTCGTACACCAACTGCGTCCATTCCGGCTCCAACTGGCGGATCATGGCACCCAAGGTGGCGCTCATGATGCCGGCACCGATCAGGAGAACGTCAACCTCGTCTCCGTTCCTCGTGCCTTCTGTTTGCTGCGAATACGGTGTTGACACTTTTCAATGACCTCTTCGATCCGATAATCGGGTAATGCTGATGAAGCTTACTCTAATCATTCCACGCTAATTCCCGTTGACGGTAAACGCCCAAAACCTCCCCCGAAAACCACACTTCGGGCAACCGCCGCCAAAGAGACTGTCCGGTTGGGCTCACCCCCGCCCCCACCTCCCCGGGAAGCCTAAGATGAAGCCCATGACTTCCGAGGCGAACGAGAACGCAGAGACTACCCCGGCTATCGACGCACTCGACTGGTCCGCCGATGAGCTCGGCGGCGGGTTCGAGCACGCAGTCCTCGACTTGGGACCGGACCCTGAGGGCGAAGAGGAGAATAACGCGGTGCTCGTCAAAGCCCCTGGCGAACCGAAGGCGGGAAAGCCGGCACTGCTGTGGGTGCACGGGATGTCGGACTATTTCTTCCAGACACACGTCGCGGAGCATTTCACGGCGCAGGGATACCCCTTCTACGCCATCGACCTGCACAAGTGCGGGCGGGCGCACCGCGCGGGGCAGCGCTGGCACCACACCAACGACATGGCCACCTACTTCGGCGAGCTCACCGAGGCTGCCCGGCTCCTCGCCGGAAAGCACGGGGGCGTCATCCCCATGGCGCACTCCACAGGCGGTCTCATCGTCCCGCTGTGGCTGGATTACCTGCGCCGCACTGACCGCGCTACGCACGCGATGGTCAACGGGATGATCCTCAATAGCCCGTGGGTGGACATGCAGGTGCCGCGGTGGCAGGTGCGGGTGCTGCGGCCCGTCGTCAAGCTCGGCGCGAAGATCGCACCGGACATGAAATTGCCGGTCTCGGGCGAGGCGACGTACGGCGAATCCATTTATAAGGGCCTCAACGGCAACTGGGATTTCGACACCGACAAAAAGCGCCTCGGCGGCCACGACAAGTACGTCGGCTGGCTCGCTGCCGTGCTCGACGGGCAGAGCACGCTTCACGACGCCTCCACCGACGCCGCCGTACCCACCCTCACCCTGTGTTCGACCCACTCCTACCTAGGCAAGCCTTATTCACCCGCCGCGGACACCGCCGACACCGTGCTCGATGTCGCCCAGATCCAGAAATGGGCTCCGCAGCTCACCACCAGCGCCCATGAGACACGCCCCATCCCAGGCGCGCTCCACGACGTCTTCCTCTCCCAGCCACACGCCCGCGACCTTGCCTTCGCGGCCGTCGACGCGTGGCTCGACAAACTTGACACCCCGGAGGTTTAACAATGCACTTCGACTACATCATCATCGGCTCCGGCTCCGGCAACTCCTTCCCCACCCCGGAACTCGACGACGCCTCCATCGCGATCATCGACGAGGCGCCCCGCTTCGGCGGCACATGCCTCAACTCCGGCTGCATCCCAACGAAGATGTACGTCGTCGCGGCCGACACGGCGCACAGCGCGGCCTCCTCCGAGCGCCTGGGCATCCGCACTACCTTCGACGGCGCCGACTGGCCTGCCATCGTCGACCGTGTCTTCAGCAACCGCATCGACCTCATTTCCCGCGGTGGCGAGGACTACCGACGCGGCGACGAGTGCCCCAACGTCACTCTTTTCCGCGGCCACGCCGAGTTCACCGGCCCCAAAACGCTGTCGGCAACCCTCGACGGCGAACCGGTGGAAATCACCGGCGACACCATCATCATCGCCGCCGGGTCGCGTCCGAACATCCCGCCGGTCATCGCCGAATCCGGTGTCCCGTTCCTCACCAACGAGGACGTCATGCGCCTGCCCGAGCAGCCCGAATCCATCACGATTCTCGGCGGCGGCTTCATCGCCATGGAATTCGCCCACGTCTTCGAGTCCCTGGGCACCCACGTGCGTCTGGTCAACCGCTCCCCGCTGCTACGCCACCTTGACGACGACATCCACGAGCGCTTCAACGCGATTGCACAGTCCCGCTACGAAACGCACATCGGGCGCACCGTCGCCAGCGCAACCCACGACGAGCACAGCGTGACGCTCACGCTTGACGACGGCACCTCCCTCACCTCCTCCGCCCTCCTCGTCGCCACCGGGCGCGTACCCAATGGCGACCGTCTGAACCTCGCCGCCGCCGGTGTGCGCACGCATGAAAACGGCCGCATCGTCGTCGACGACTACGGCCGCACCACCGCCGACAGCGTGTGGGCTCTTGGCGATGTCTCCTCCCCCCACATGCTCAAGCACGTCGCCAACGCCGAGCTACGCGCCGTGCGGCACAACATCCTCAACCCGTCGGACATGGTGCCGATGCCTCACGAGCACGTCCCCTCCGCCGTGTTCACCTACCCGCAGCTCGCGACGGTCGGCATGACCGAAGCCCAAGCCCGCGATGCCGGATTTGATGTGACCACCAAGATCCAGAATTACGGCGACGTCGCCTACGGCTGGGCCCTTGAAGACCAGACGGACGTGGTGAAGCTCATCGCCGACAAGAAAACTGGCAAGCTCCTCGGCGCCCACTACATGGGGCCGCAAGCTTCCACCTTGATCCAGCAGATGATCACCGTGATGGCCTTCGACCTGGACCTGCGCGAGGTCGCACGGGGGCAATACTGGATCCACCCCGCTCTCCCCGAAGTCACTGAAAACGCCATCCTCGGCCTCGACCTCGACTTTCCCGATATGTGACCCAAAACACAGCTGTGAATGTAACGGAAAATTCGCAGTTGACAATCTATGAATAGCAAGCCAAGTTCACAGGTTTTTGTGCAGACAGCAGTTTTTCCTTGCGATAAGGTTGCCGGAACCTGCATCTTCCAATGAGGCAAGTCACACTAACCCCTCGGAAGCGAACGGAGTTTCATAGACCCGTTCTCCGAATCTAACTAGTTGAAAATCTAACTAGTTGAGTAGGAACAGTGAATATGCGTAACTTCCGCAACGCAGCCATCGCTGGCACCACCGCCCTGGCGTTGACCTTCGGTGGCACTGCTGTCGCAGGTGCTGAGGAGACGGCTGACAACCAGACCGCTGCCGACCAGACCGTTGGCAACCAGTCCGCAAGCGAGCAGAACCAGGGTGGCGACAAGCCGCGCAGCTCCTCCACCCGCATTTTTGAGAGCACCGGTGGCGACCACAGCGACCCGGACACCTACATGGTGAATGGCCGCGACCTGTTCGGTTCCTCCAAGAATTGGGATAATGTCGGCACCCCGGCCAAGGTGCTCTACGGACTCACCGTCGCCCTCGGCGCTGTTGCAGCATTCGGCGTCATTCTCGCACCGCTCGACAACTTCATCAACTACCGCCCGTTCGCCCAGTAATCACGAAACTAAGCCGGTAACCTTCAAACAGCGAAGTAAGGAAACATCATGCGCAAGTTCCGCAACGCAGCTCTCGCTGCAGTCACCGCCTCCGCCGTTGCTTTTGGCGGCACCGCAGTCGCTACCGCTGCTCCTTAGCCGGACGAGTCCCGTGGATCTTTCACCTCCGGCTCGAGCCAGGCCGACGATACCCCGATCAAGGATCTGATCGGTAAGATCGGCGAGAAGCCGGGCCTGGCCGCCGGTTGGTGACGCCCCCGACGCTGACACGGATGCCGACGTTCGCGACATTTGGGGCAATGAAACCTACACGGAAGATGAGAACACTCCGCAGTGGGCCCGCCTCTGGCGCGATGGCGTCGACTGGTTCGCCCTCGCCACCATCATCGGTGGCGTCATCGGTGCTGCCAACTGGGCTCTTTACAACGGCTACCTGCCGCAGATTGACTGGAAGACCATGACCCTCAAGTAGGAGACACGGTTTTCAGCCGAAAAGACCGCCTTTGGGCGGTCTTTTTTATTGCGTTCTTTAGCGCTACCCCCGCGGCTGCGCACTATAGTAGACATGCTCTTTCGCGGCGGAGCAGCGGTGTCTAGGTTGAAAACTATGAACCAATTCACCGCCATGCTCGGGTCGCTGAAGACCCCGCTCGACTTCCTGGAGCACTTCGATGCCCAGGAAGCTCTCGACGCGGGGCTCGACGGGTCGACGGTGAAGAAATGGGAAACCATCTACGCCGTGTACCTGGCCCCGACGAAGTGGACGCGCCAACAGAGGTACTCCGCGCACGCCGCACGGGCCGCAGCGTTCACGGCGGACCAGCTCTGGGCCATTGAATCGCGCATCAAGCACATCACCGACGAACGCGAGAAGTGGCGGCTGCGGCTGAAACTGTTGGATGTCCGCGGTCGCTGCGAGACGCTTAAGCGCAAGGCAGCGGAGATCGTCCCCGAAAGGAAGAAACCGACGCCTAAGAGGACGATGGGGTTCGGCAAGTCGCGCGACGGCATGCGTCCGCTCACCGCCATGGGAACTGAGGAGGACATGGCGGCTCTCGAATTCGCGTTGCGGAAGCGTATCTCGCCGGACGGGCCGGCGGGCCCACAGATGCTCGAGACGCTCATGGGCATGCTGGGGTTGCGGCCCGACGCCGAGACGGAAACGACAACGCCCGCCGCACCGGCTGTGCCGCGTCCGCTGGTGCTGATCCCGCTGCCGGACTACCTCGACATCGTCAGCGGCGACGGTGACGAGACCATCCTCGGTCTCAGCGACGGCACGACGATCACGGGGGCGGACTACCTGGCCAAGTATCACGGCGCCGACCTCCAGGTGGCCACGTTCCACCCGCAGGAAGGTGCCGTGAATCTGTACCGCACGAGCCGTTTCGCTAACAAGAAACAGCGCGATCTCGCCCGAGCATGCTTATCAGCGTGTCCTGTCCCCGACTGCCGCCATTCCTCCGACAACTGCGAAGTCCACCACATCACCTCATGGTCGCGCGGCGGTCAGACCAATATGGCGAACCTGGCGCCGCTGTGTAGGTACCACAACCGCACAAACGACGACGACCCGAAGCACCGTAACCGCGGCAGCATTGTGAATATCAGGGGCAGACCTGTCTGGAGGTCCCCGCGGGGATACCCGGTGGACAACAAAGTCCACCCGTTCGGCGCGATGAGTCTCCTATTCGGAAACTAACGCTCGGAATCCGGGATGGTGAGGATCTCGTTGCCGTCCTCGGTGATCACGATGGTGTGCTCGAATTGCGCTGTGTACTCGCCGTCGCGGTTCTGGACAGTCCAGCCGTCATCCCAGATGTCGTACTCGAGACCGCCGATATTGATCATGGGCTCGACGGTGAGTGTCATTCCGGGCTCGAGTACGTCGGTGTAGGCCTCAGAATCGTAGTGCAGCACGACAAGCCCGTTGTGGAAGGTCGTGCCGACACCGTGGCCCGTGAAGTCGGTGACGACGTTGTAGCCGAAACGCTTGGCGTAGGACTCGATGACGCGGCCGATGACGTTGATCTGGCGGCCGGGCTTCGCGGCGCGGATGCCGCGCATGGTGGCTTCGCGGGTGCGCTCGACGAGAAGACGGTTCTCCTCGGCGACATCCCCGGCGAGGAATGTCGCGTTGGTGTCGCCGTGAACACCGTCCTTGTAGGCGGTGACGTCGATGTTGCAGATGTCGCCGTCCTTGATCACGGTCGTGTCGGGGATACCGTGGCAGACGATCTCGTTAAGCGAGACGCAGCAAGACTTGGTGTAGCCGCGGTACCCCAACGTCGAAGGGTAGGCGCCGTGGTCGAGCATGTACTCATGGGCGATGCGGTCGATCTCGTCGGTGGTCACGCCGGGGGCAACGGCGGCACCGGCCGCCTCGAGCGCGTTCGCGGCGATGCGGGAGGCCTCGCGCATCTTCTCGATGGTCTCCGGTGTCTGGACCAGCGGCTCGCCGACGTTTTCCTGCACCTCGTCCTTCCACGCGTATTCGGGGCGTTCGATCGACTCAGGGACGGTGCGAATCGGCGTGGGTTTTCCGGGGGTCAGTTTTCCGCGAGTGTTCATGCGCACCATGCTAGTCCCATGCCACGGCGCGGCTGATTTGGCTCGGTCGGCTCCCCGATTCCCCGGATCCACGGCTCTCCTGCGCCCCGATTCCTGGCTGCTGGGGGCTACTGCGGCTTCGGGGCGCCCGCCTCGTCGATGTTGCGCAGCATGGTGTCGGTGACGGCCACCGCGGCTTCGGACCCGCCGCCGAGGACGATGAGGGTGGCGAACGCGATGTCGTCGTCGCGGTATCCCGTGAACCAGGAGTGGGAGCCGCCGTTGATTTCGGCTTCACCGGTCTTGCCGCGGATGTCGCCGCCGGCGCCCATTCCTGTTGCAGTGCCGCCGGGGCTGGTGACGGCTTTCATCATCTGTCGCAGCTGCTCGATGGCGCGCGGGTCGGGCTGCGGGGCTTCTTCGCTGGGGGTCGTGTCGCGGCCGGCGATGAGGTACGGCTTCGGCGTGGAGCCGTTGGCGGCGGTGGCCGACACGAGTGCCATACCGAACGGAGACGCGAGGTCGAGGCCTTGGCCGTAGCCGGCTTCAGTGCGGTCGAGCGGTTCCTCGCCGTCGGGGATGGAGCCGGTCAACGAGTCGAGTCCGGCGATCTTGTAGTCGATACCGAGGCCGAATTGCTTGCCGACGTCCCGCAGCTCCCCCGGCGCCAGTTTCGTCGAGATATCGGCGAAAGTGGTGTTGCAGGACCGCGCGAACGCAGTCTGGAGCGGCACGTTGCCCATGCCGAAGCCGGCGTAGTTGGTCACTGTACGGCCGTAGATGTCCATTGTGCCGGGGCACGGGACAATGGAGTCGGGGTTGAGCCCCTGGTGTTCGAGACCGGAATAAGCGGTGAGGATCTTGAAGGTGGAGCCGGGCGGGTACTGCCCCATCATGGCGGTGTTGCCGTCTTCATCGGCGGCTTTCGTCTGGGCCACGGCGAGGATTTCGCCTGACGACGGCCGGATCGCCACAATCATCGCCTTCTGCCCGTTGATGGGCTCGAGTGCCTTCTCCGCGGCAGTCTGCACCTTGTGGGAGAGACTGACCGTGATAGACGGCGACGGAGTGGCATCGTGGCGCTCGATGTCTTCCAGCTCGTTGGCGTTCTCGTTGACGATGGAGACCTTCCACCCGGCGTCGCCCTCAAGGTCGGTGCGGACTTCCTCACCGATACGGGCCATGATGTCGGGCGCGAAGTGGGGTTCGTCGGCGACCATGGACGCTTCCTCGTTGAGGCGCACACCTTTCAGCCCGCCGACAGCGCCCTCGACCGCGTCCCGCGCGCCGAGGGGGATCATGGCCACGGAGAAGACACCAGAGGCGTCGGCAAGCTGCTTTTCCAACTCCCCCGCATCGCGCAGCGGCACCGACGGGTCCTGCTCGTGGGCGGCGGCGAGCGCTTGAGAAATCGAGGCTGCGGTATTCGTTTTGTCCCCCACCGCGTTCGTGTCCACGAGGAGGCGGTAGGCCACACCCGGACTCAGCAAAGCCACGCCGTCCGACGACACAACGCTCGCCTGATCCGCCGGCACCGTGCGCAGTTCCAGGTGCTGGTTAGCTCCGAGGCGCGGATGCAGGATGGACGGTTGCCAGCGCACGGTCCAGTCCTGGTTCTGCTGGGTGAGGGTCATCGAGGCGTCGTAACGCACATGACGGTCCCGCGGCAGCGCCCAGTCGAGGGTGTAGTTCGCCGTGGCCAAATTCTCCTGCTGGTCGACACTGTTCAGCGTCGCGGTGACCCCCTCCGCCTGCAGTCCGGCGACGGAGGTGGAAAGGGAATCGGAGGCTTTGGCGGAATCGTCGACAAGCGCCGCCATCTGGTCGTAGTCGAAGCGCGACAACGCCTCGAGGAAGTCCTGCGCGACCGGCTCAGCGGGATTCGGCTTCGGCGTGCACCCCGCCGCACCCATCACGAAGGCGAGGACCGTCAGCAGCACCGAAACCCGAGTTTTCATGGGCGTAAAAATAGCAGCGCCGGGAAGTTTCCCGACGCTGCCACACTATGAACGGCGATGTTCTACTTTGTAACCTTGACCTCCGCGCGTGCGCCCTCGATCTCCTCGAGGCCTTCCTCCTCGGCGATGCGTTCCGCATGCGCGATGAGCGTCTCCACGATCTTCGACTCCGGCACGGTCTCCACAACCTCGCCCTTGACGAAGATCTGGCCCTTCCCGTTGCCGGACGCCACACCGAGGTCCGCGTCGCGCGCCTCGCCCGGGCCGTTGACGACGCAGCCCATCACCGCCACACGCAGCGGGTACTCCATGCCCTCCAGGCCCGCAGTGACCTCCTCGGCGAGCTTGTACACGTCCACCTGGGCGCGGCCGCACGACGGGCAGGAGACAATCTCCAGCTTGCGCGGGCGGAGGTTCAGCGACTGCAGGATCTGGTCGCCGACCTTGATCTCCTCCACCGGGTCGGCAGACAAGGAAACCCGGATCGTGTCACCGATGCCTTCGGAGAGCAGTGCGCCGAACGCCACGGAAGACTTGATCGTGCCCATGAACTTCGGGCCCGCCTCCGTCACGCCGAGGTGCAGCGGGTAGTCCGTCTTTGCGGCGAGCTGGCGGTATGCCTCCACCATGAGCACCGGGTCGGAGTGCTTCACGGAGATCGCGATGTCGCCGAAACCGTGTTCCTCGAACAGGCCGGCTTCCCAGATCGCGGACTCGACGAGCGCCTCCGGGGTCGCCTTGCCGTACTTTTCCAGCAGGCGCTTGTCCAGGGAGCCGCCGTTGACGCCGATACGGATCGGGATGCCCGCGTCGCCGGCCGCCTTCGCGACCTCCTTGACTCGGCCGTCGAATTCCTTGATGTTGCCGGGGTTGACGCGCACGGCGGCGCACCCAGCGTCAATGGCCGCGAAGATGTACTTCGGCTGGAAGTGAATATCCGCGATCACCGGGATCGGCGATTTCTTCGCGATCGCCGGCAGCGCCTCCGCATCCACCGTCTTCGGGCACGCGACGCGCACGATGTCGCAGCCGGTCGCGGTCAGCTGCGCGATCTGCTGCAGGGTGGCGTTGACATCATGCGTTTTCGTCGTGGTCATCGACTGCACAGAGATCGGGTGGTCCGAACCGACTCCCACATTGCCGACGAACAGCTGGCGGGTTGTGCGGCGCGGGGCCAGCGTCGGCGGCGGCCCTTCCGGAATGCCCAAACCGATAGGTTGATTCATAGCCACAAGACTAACACCGCACGCGCACGCTTATCGACGCCCACCGCCTCCACCCACAACCCCTACCCGAACAGCCGCACCGGGTTGGTCACGTCCGCGACAATCACTAGTACTCCCACCCCCAGCAGGAGCGCGGCCATGGTGTACGTCAGCGGCATGAGCTTCTCGTAGTTGACGGGCCCGCCCGGCGGGAGTCCGCGGAGGCGCCGGATGCGGTCGCGCACGGCCTCGTAGAGGACGACGGCGATGTGGCCGCCGTCGAGAGGCGGCAGCGGCACGAGGTTGAACAGCGCCAGGAAGAAATTCAGGGATGCCAGCAGCGAGAAGAAGACGGCCCACTGGCTGCGCTCCGCCAGCTCACCGCCAGCGCGGGAGGCGCCGACCACGCTGATCGGCCCTTCCACGTCCCGCTCGCCTCCGAAGATCGCCGTGACCACGCCCGGAACCTTCCCCGGGAACGCCGCCAGGCCCTTCACGCTCGCCGAGATCATCTCGCCCGACAACCGGCCTGCCGCCGGCACTGCTTCCAGGGGCCCGAAGCGCTTCATGGCATCAGCGACCGGTGCGCTGGCCATGCCGACCGCACCCGCCACGTACGGCTGGCCGTCCGGGCCGATGCGGGAGACCTCGTCGACGTCGACGGGAATGTCGAGCCGCTCAACGCCGGCGCCGGCGCTGGTTCCGGCTCCCGGCCCGGCACCGCGCTCCACGCCGAGTACCACGGTCTCCCCCGGCCTCTCGAGCACGTAGTCGCGCAACTCCACGAACGACGAGAGAGCAGTCCCGTCGACGGAGAGAATACGGTCGCCTTGACGCACGCCGGCGGCGGCAGCGGGGCCGTCGCCCTCACAGTCGGCAAGCGTCTTCTCGTCAACTTGGTCGGCGGTGCACGTCAGCTCCCCCACCACGGGAGTGCGGTCGGCGTCAGGGTTCGGGATGCCGGACGACACCGCCAGCAGATAGATCACCATGAAACCCAGCAGCAGGTTCATGACGATGCCGCCGCTCATCACCGCCACCCGCTGCCACCACGGTTTGAGGTACATCGCGTGGGGCTTTTCTTCCTCGGTGAGCTCGTCCATCGCCGTCATGCCAGCGATGTCGCAGAACCCGCCGAACGGGAGCGCCGCGATGCCGTATTCGGTCTCCCCCTTCTTCGCGGACACGAGTGTCGGCCCGAACCCCAGGAAGAAGCGCCTCACTCGCATCCCGAAGGCCTTGGCGGCGAGCATGTGCCCTGCCTCGTGCAGCCCGATCGACAGGGCGATGCACACGGCAAACAGCACGATGCCTAATACGAATGCTCCCATGGGGTGGCCTTCCGGGGGTTAGGGGGAGGCGTCGATAAGCGAATGGGCGCGTTCACGCGCCTGCGTCTCCACGTCCACGATCTCGTCGAACGAAGACGGTACCACCGCGAACTCGGACGCCGAATCCAGCACCTCGCCCACGATGTCGACGATCTGCGGGAAGCGGATCCGCCCCGCGAGGAACGCCGCCGCCGCTTCTTCATTCGCGGCGTTGTACACCGCCGGGTACGTGCCGCGCGCCGCCGCGACCTCGCGTGCGAGACGCACAGCGGGAAACGCCGCCTCGTCGAGCGGCTCGAAACGCCAGTCCATCGCGTCGCGGAAATCGAGCGCCGGCTGTGCCCCATCGATGCGTCCGGGCCACGCGAGAGCATGCGCGATCGGCATTTTCATCGACGGCGGCGACGCCTGCGCGATCGTGGCCCCGTCGACAAATGTCACCATCGAGTGGACGATCGACTGCGGGTGCACGACCACGTCGACGATGTCCGAGGAAATGCCGAACAGCAGGGTCGCCTCGATTAGCTCCAGGCCCTTGTTGACCATCGTCGCGGAGTTCAGGGTGTTCATCTGCCCCATCGACCACGTCGGGTGCGCCGCGGCCTGCGCGGGGGTGACGTCCCACATCTGCTCGCGCGTCCATCCGCGGAACGGCCCGCCCGAGGCGGTGAGAACGTAGCTGGCGACGTCCTCCTCTCGTCCCGCACGTAGGCACTGCGCCATCGCGGAATGCTCGGAATCGACGGGGACGATTTGCCCGCCGCGCGCCGCGACCAGGTCCCCGCCGGCGACCAACGACTCCTTGTTGGCCAGGGCTAGCACGGCGCCGGTGTCCAGCGCCGCCAGCGTCGAGGCCAACCCCAGCGACCCGACGAGCGCGTTGAGCACAACGTCTGCCTCCGTTTCACGCACGAGCTGCTCGGCTGCGTGCTCGCCCGCGCGCACAGGCCCGCCGAGTGCTTCCGCGACAACCTCAGCCGCAGCTTGCTTAGCGACGCCCACCCGGTCTCCCGCCAGGCCCCACTCCCTCGCCTGGGCGATGATGGTCTGTGGGGCCGATCCTCCGGCGGCGATCCCCACGACCTCGAACTGGTCGGGCGCCGCGGCGATCACCTCCAGCGCCTGCGTTCCGATCGACCCGGTGGACCCCAAAATGAGAACTTTTCGCACCGCTCCATTCTCACACACGCCCGCTCCCCGCGCGCCGGGGTCAAACGAACGTTGGCAGCGCGCCGACTTTCGGGGGGATGAATCGCGGTGCGGCGAGCAGGTGTGCCAATATAATGGGCAAGAACTGATTTCCCGCAAGGAGTGTGCTGTGAGCGCTAAGGACGATGCACCACAGGTGTACAACGGTGTTTCCGAGGCTGACGTCCCGTCGGCCAAGCTGGGCTGGAGCGAACTGACCCCGAAGACCATCCAGATCGCTGGTTGGATCTCCGTGCTGTTCCTCATCGGCTACAACTTCGGCAACCACCGCGGCCACGTCGAGACCATCTGGCTGATCACGATCGCCGTGCTGATCGCCGTCGGCCTGATCCTGTTCGCGCTGCGTCCGGAGCTATCCCAGGTCCGGACTCTGACCGCCCACAACAAGCCGGAAGGCCACGTCGAGCCGAACTGGACCCACGACCAGCAGGCTCTGACTGGCCGTTACGCCGAGCTGACCGACAGCCAGCTGCGTGCCCTGAACGTTGATCCGGCGACCGTGAACCACGGTGCGAATAACAGTGCCGCGGCAGGTGTCGGCGCCCACGGTGTGCACGGTACCCACGGTGCTCATGGTGCACACGGCGCACATGAGCTGCGCGACGCCCACCGCGAAGACATCGCCGCCCCGGAGATCCCGAACGTCCACGAGACGCTCCGCGTGGAGGAGTCTGATCCGCGCTAGGGCAGTTGGCCTAGGGCGGCTGGGCGCTGGGAAGCGTCGATAAGCGAAACGCTCCGGGGACCACACGGTCACCCGGAGCGTTCTTTTTGCGCCTGTTTTAGGCGCCTGCTTGCTTCTCGTCAGCGGCGAGCTGGCCGCACGCCGCTGCGATCTCCTGCCCCTTCGTGTCGCGCACGGTGCAGGTGACTCCCTGAGCGATGACGCGGCGGACGAACTCGTCCTGGCGGTCACGCGGCGACGCATCCCACTTCGAACCCGGCGTCGGGTTCAGCGGGATGAGGTTGACGTGGACGAGGGGGCCGAGGGCGTCGTGAAGCTTGCGGCCCAGCATGTCGGCGCGGAAATCGTGGTCGTTGATGTCGCGGATGAGCGCGTACTCAATGGACACGCGGCGGCCGGTCTGATCCGCGTAATAGCGCGCGGCTGTGAGCACGTCCTCGACGCTGAAGCGGTTGTTCATCGGAACGAGGGTGTCGCGCAGCTCGTCGTCCGGGGTGTGGAGGGAGACGGCGAGGGTGACGTTGAGACCTTCATCGGCGAGCTTGCGGATTGCGGGCGCGAGGCCGACCGTAGACACGGTGACGTTGCGCTGCGAGATGCCGAACCCGTCCGGTGCCGGCGAGACAATCTGCCGCACCGCCGACACGACGCGGTTATAGTTCGCCAGCGGCTCCCCCATGCCCATGAAAACCACGTTGGTCAGGCGGCTCCCCTCCGCCTCCATCATCGCGGCGGCCTCGCGGACCTGGTCGACAATTTCCGCCGTGGACAGGTTGCGGTCCAACCCGCCCTGGCCGGTGGCGCAGAACGGGCAGGCCATGCCGCAGCCAGCCTGCGAGGAAATGCACAGCGTCGCACGGCTCGGGTAACGCATCAGCACCGATTCCAGCAGAATTCCGTCGTGAAGGCGCCAGAGAGTCTTGGTCGTGTCGCCTTCGTCGGTCTCGACGGTGCGCACCGGGGTGAGCAGGCGCGGGAACAGGGCATCCTTCACCAGTTCGCGCTGCGCGGCCGGCAGGTCCGTCATCGTCGACGGGTCAGCCTCGAACCGGCCGTAGTAGTGGCGGGCAATCTGGTCGGCGCGGAATTTGGGCAGGCCGAGCTCGGCGAGGGCGTCGATACGCTCCTGCTTGGTCAGGTCGGCGAAGTGCTTCGGCGGCATCCCGCGCTTGGGCGAGAGCAGTTGGATCTTCGGAAAATCACTCATGACGTGCCCTATTCTGGCACGGCGCAGCGAGCTTTTCTAATCAGTGCTGGTGAGACGCCTCTAAATGACGACCACGTTCATGAGGAGCCAGGTGGCCGCGGCGGCGGGAAGGATGCCGTCGATGCGGTCCATCATGCCGCCGTGGCCCGGCAGCAAACCGGACATGTCCTTCAAGCCGAGTTCGCGCTTGAACTGGCTTTCCACCAAATCACCGAGCGTCGCGCACACGACGATGCCCAGGCCGAACACGAGACCGGCCCACCACGGCCGGCCCAACAGATAGATGCCGCTGAGCACACCCGCCACTGCACCGAACGCGACGGAGCCCGCGAAGCCTTCCCACGACTTCTTCGGGCTGACCGCCGGGGCCATCGGGTGCGAGCCGAACAAGACACCGGTGACGTAGCCGCCCACGTCGGAGGCGACGACGCAAAGAATGAACGTGACGATGAAGTAGCTGCCGGTGACGCTGCCCGTCTCCAAGCGCGAGATCATCGCGGCGAACGAGCCGAACAGCCCGATCCACACGAGAATGAAGATACTCACGGCAGTGTCGCGCAGGTAGTTGCGTGGCGGGGTGTGCCTGCCATGGAAGAACAGGCGCGAGAACATGATCATCAACGCGCTGATCGTGAACGTGGCCAGCAGTCCGGGGTAACCGAACTCCCACGTGGACACGATCATGCAGAGACCGAGGACGATGATCACGAAGCGATAGACGCCGTAGCCGTTTTCGCGCAGGCGCGTTAGCACTTCCCACATCCCGAGCGCGGCGGCGGTGCACACCACCGGGTACCACATGACGGGGCCGACATAGGTGGCCACCAGCACGAGTGCGGCGAGCCCGACTCCCACCGCGATCGCGGCAGGCAGGTTGCGCCCTGCGGAGTTCTTCGGGCGCGGCATGTGCACGCGCCGAGAGTGCACCGCGTCCAGCGGTTCGCGGGAGCGGGAGTCGGTGTCGGTCACTGTTTAGACCTCGAGGAGTTCGGCTTCCTTGCGGGAAACCAAGTCGTCGATCTCGGCGACGAATTTCGCGGTGGTCTTGTCCAGTTCCTTCTCGGCTGCGGTAACCTCGTCCTCGCCGGCATCGCCGTCCTTCTGGATCTTCTTCAGCGCTTCCATGCCGGAGCGGCGGACGTTGCGGATGGCGATCTTGCCGTCTTCGCCCTTGGCCTTTGCCTGCTTGACCAGGTCGCGGCGGCGCTCCTCGGTGAGCTGCGGGATGGTGACGCGGATGACGTTGCCGTCGTCGGTGGGGTTGACGCCGAGGTCGGAGTTGCGGATCGCGTTCTCGATTTCGCCAAGGGTGGACGGGTCGAACGGCTTGACCATCAGCATGCGCGGCTCCGGCACGGACACGGTGGCCATCTGGTTGATGGGGGTCGGGGCACCATAGAAGTCGGCCATGACGCCGTTGAACATGGCGGGGTTCGCGCGGCCCGTGCGGATGGTGACCAGTTCAGAGCGGGTGTGCTCCACGGAGCTGGTCATGCGCTCCTCAGCGTCGAGAAGTACGTCGTCGATCATGTTGTCATCCTTTCGCATTGTCTTCATCCAATCTAGCAGCGCACCGCTTATCGACGAACGCCCCATTCCCCCTTCCTCCTACACTGAGGGGAACTATGCATCCCGCCTTGACGTATTCCGCCGCCGATGTTCGCCCCCGACCGGGAGAGGGCCGTCTTTCGGGCTGGGTGATTCCCGCGAAGGACACGGCGGATGTAGCGGGGTGGCCGACGACGTCGGGAAGCCCGCTGCGCAGCCGGGTTGCTGGGGAGACGACCCCGTTTCTGGCGGGGTTGCAGCGCCATGGCGCGTTCATCGACGCCAAAACGCTCACTTCCGAGCTCGGCGCCACCATTTACGCCGAGCGCCCCGATGTGCCGGTGCTGTCATCGCCAGCGTATCCGGGGTGCACGCCGGGCGGGTCGTCGACGGGCGCTGCGGTGGTTGTCGCGGACGGACTGTACCGAGCGGCGCACGGCGGCGATGCGGGCGGTTCCCTGCGCGTGCCCGCCGCCGCGTGCGAGGTCGTCGGGTTCAAGCCGGGTGCGCCGCGGCAAACGGTGTCGGTGGACGGCTTCATCACCCGAACCGTCGCCGACCAGGTGGAGCTGTGGGGGCTTCCGCGGCGCCGTCTAGAGGCCCTTTCGGTGGGAGTGCTCACCGCTCCCCTGTTCACGCCTGGGGCGGTGGTGGATGCTGGGCGGGAGGGCGTCGTCAAGCGTGCTGCTGCTTTGCTCGCCGGCTACTTCCCTGTGCGCGAGGTCGCCCCGCTTTCCTTCGGGGTGGAGACCTACCGCCATTTCTCGGCGCGGATCAAGCGCTCCTTCGCCGAGGTCGACCCGCTGGACAGCCCGTACATCGCCTGGCTTCGCGACGAAGCCCGCTCCCTCACCCCCTCCACCCTCACCGCCGCGGCAGCCCACATCGCCGCGCTGCCCTCACTGGTGCGCGCGGAGTGGGACGTGGATATTGTGCTGACCCCGATGATCGCAACGGATCCCCCGCCCCTCGGCTTCTTTCCGTCGTTGTCCCCAGCCGACTCTTTTGAGGCTCAGACCGAATGGTCCCCGTGGGGGTCATTATTCAACCTCACCGGCGCGCCCGCTGCCGCCGTGGGGCCGGTGCAGGTCGGCGGGATCTCCCCGGCCGCCGACAACGCGACGGTCCTGGAATTTGCCCGCCTTATCGAGCCCGTTGTCGAGGAATGGCAGCGTGAGCGCCGGCGGTAAGGCACAGGCGGCAACGGGGCCTCGGTAACGTGCCGGTGCTAGAGCACGCGCACAACCACCGCTCCGGCGAACACCAGCAGGAGCCCGAGAATTCGCACCGGCTGCAGAACACTGCGCGGCGCCCCGAAGAGCCCGAAACGCTCAATGACCTGGCCCGCGAGAATCGTTCCCGCGAGAATCCCGACGACGGTTGCACCTGTGCCGATCAGCGGCGACAACGTGGCGGCGCCGATGACGAAGATCGCGCCGAAGACACCGCCGAGCCACATCCACCACGGGCCGGGCTCGACCCCGGAAAGCAGCGCCTTGCGTGAATCCGTGAACACCAGGCAGAGCAGGAACAGCAGGATGACGCCGACGCCCAGGTTGACGGCGCCCGCTTGAATGGAGCTGCCCAGTACCTCGCCGAGGTGGCCGTTCGCGGCGGTCTGGGTTGCCGAGCACATGCCCATGAAGACGCCGAAGGCTCGCCACGCCCACGTCAACAGAGGTTCCGCAGTCGCAGCCGAATTCGCAGACCCCGCTGCCCGCCCCACCACGTGCACGAGAACGATGCCCGCCAGAACAACACCGGCACCGAGCACACGCAACAATCCGACACGGTCGTGCGTTGCCCCGAACAGACCGAAATTGTCGATCACCAACGCCATCACCACTTGCCCCAGAATCGGCAGGACAACGGTTTCCACGCTGCCGATCTTCGGGAACAGGATGACATTCCCGGTGATGAAGATGACGCCCATCACACCGCCGATCCACACCCACCACGGCTCGCCGGAGGCGCGGGTGAGGTCGATGGAGGGGCCCGTCGTGAAGCTCAGCGCGAGCGCGAGAACAACCGCGCACACGAACGCGATGAAAAACGAAATGAACGCCGCCGGAATCGGAGCGCCAATACTCACGCGCAGACGACTATTCACCGCCGTCTGGGCCGGAATGACGGAACCGACGCCCAACGCTGCCACGGTCAGCACGACGGGACCTCCCTAGCTAGTGGAACTGCGCGAACTAGTGGAACTATGCGAAAGGTCCGAACTACTGGACGAGGGTGCCGATCTGCTCGCCGGACACCGCACGTGCGATATTGCCTTCCTTGAGCAGGTTGAACACCAGAATCGGCATGTGGTTGTCCATGCACAGGCTGAAAGCAGTGGCATCCGCGACCTTCAGGCCCTTCTCGATGGCCTCGCGCGGGCTGATCTCGCTGTAGAACTCTGCGCCAGGGTTGGTGCGCGGGTCATCGGAGTACACGCCGTCCACGGCCTTGGCCATGAGCAGCACCTCGCACCCGATCTCCAAGGCGCGCTGGGCCGCAGTGGTGTCGGTAGAGAAATACGGCATGCCCATGCCGGCGCCGAAGATGACGACGCGCCCCTTCTCCAAGTGGCGGGAAGCACGCAGCGGAAGGTACGGCTCCGCGATCTGCGCCATGTTGATGGCGGTCTGCACACGGCAGTCCACCCCCAGCTGCTGCAGGAAATCCTGCAGAGCCAGACAGTTCATCACCGTGCCGAGCATGCCCATGTAATCCGAGCGCGCACGGTCCATGCCGCGCTGGGACAACTGCGCGCCGCGGAAGAAATTGCCGCCGCCGATGACCACCGCGACCTCGGTGCCCTGGCTGGCAACCTCGGCGATCTGCTTCGCCACATTCTCCACCACATCAGGGTCGATGCCGACGTTGCCGCCGCCGAACATCTCGCCTCCCAGCTTCAGCATGACGCGTTTATACCCGCGGCGGGAAGTCGAATGCGTCTCATTGCTGTTGGCAGTGCCGTGGTCAGTCACCGAAAGCTCCTTAACGTGGAAGGCGGATGTGGGGGCGAAAATTCACCCACCGATTCTAGCGGCAAGGCGGGTGGGCAAAAGAAAAGGATCCCGGGCTACCGTCGATAAGCGGGGCACCGGGATCCGTGAAGTCAGCGTTTACTGCTGGCCGACCTCGTAGCGGATGAAGTCCGTGACCTCGATGCCGTTCTCCTCGGCGTACTGGCGGACGGTCTTCTTGGAGTCCGCCAGCGACGGCTGCTCGAGCAGAGCGACATCCTTGAAGAAGCCGCCCAGGCGACCCTCGACGATCTTCTCGATAGCCGCCTCCGGCTTGCCCTCGCTGCGGGTGATCTCCTCCTGGACCGCGCGCTCCTTCTCGACGACCTCAGCCGGGATGGAGTCCTTGGACAGGTAACGAGCCTTCATAGCCGCGATCTGCAGGGCAACCTGGTGCGCGGCCTCAGCGTTATCACCGGTGTAGGCGACGAGCACGCCGACTGCCGGCGGAAGATCAGCGGCCTTCTGGTGCAGGTACACCTCGACCTTGTCGCCCTCGATGGTGGCGGCGCGGCGCAGCTCCAGCTTCTCGCCGATCTTCGCGGACAGAGCCTGAACAGCCTCAGCGGCGGTCTGGCCCTTGACGTCGGCGTTAGCGAGCTCCTCCGGAGTATTGGCCTTGACGGCGGCGGCGCCGGCTGCAACGTCGTCGGCAAGCTGCTTGAACTCGTCGTTCTTAGCCACGAAGTCCGTCTCGGAGTTGATCTCGATGATCGTACTGCCCGACACTGCAACCAAGCCCTCGAGAGCGTTGCGCTCAGCGCGCTTGCCCACGTCCTTCGCACCCTTGATGCGCAGGATCTCAACGGCCTTCTCGAAATCGCCAGCGGATTCCTCCAGAGCCTTCTTGCAGTCGAGCATGCCGGAACCGGTGGTTTCGCGCAGCTTCTTCACGTCTGCAGCGGTGTAGTTCGCCATAGTTGGGCGACCCTCCTCATTGTGGGACTAAAAGTATGTGTAAAGGTCAACTGACAGCGTAGTGGACTTACCGCAGCGCGGCATGCCCAGCTGCCGTGTCGCACGCAAAACCCCCGCGCCCAGTGTCCTCGATGAAGTTGGGACGTCTGGTGTGACGCGGGGGCATGTGCATGGGTGCAACGTTTCCGTTGCGGCCGTCGGCGCGGAACTTAGACCGGGTCGACGTCGTTCTTGGCGGAGTCGACGTTCTGGACAGCCTCGGCAGCAGCCTTGTCGGCCGGTGCGGCGGTCTTCTCTGCCGCCTCAGCTGCCGGGGTCTCCGGCTGGGCTGCCTTCTCGGCTGGGGCCTCGGAAGCGGCCTCGTTGGCCTCGGCTGCCGGTGCGTCACCAGCGGCCTCGCGAGCCTTGGCCAGCTGGCGCTCCTCGCGCTGCTGCTTGCCGGCGACGACTGCCTCGCCCACGATGTGGGTGAGCAGCTTCACGGAGCGGATGGCGTCGTCGTTGCCCGGGATCGGGTAGTCGACGAGGTCCGGGTCGCAGTTGGTGTCCAGGATTGCGACGACCGGGATGCGCAGCTTCTGCGCCTCGGAGACAGCGATGTGCTCCTTGTTGGTGTCGACGATCCACAGCGCGGACGGGGTCTTGGTCATATCGGAGATGCCGCCCAGGACGCGCTCGAGCTTGGTGCGCTCGCGGGTGAGCATCAGGACTTCCTTCTTGCCGCGGCCTGCGTAGCCGTCCTCGGCTGCGTCCATGGCCTGCAGCTCCTTCATGCGGGCGAGGCGCTTGGACACGGTCTGGAAGTTGGTCAGCATGCCACCGAGCCAGCGGTGGTTGACGTACGGCATGCCCACGCGGTCGGCCTCTTCCTGGACCGGCTCCTGGGCCTGCTTCTTGGTGCCGACGAACAGGATGGTGCCGCCGTGGGCGACGGTCTCCTTGACGAATTCGTATGCCTCATCGATGTAGGTCAGCGTCTGCTGCAGGTCGATGATGTAGATGCCGTTACGGTCGGTGAAGATGAAGCGGCGCATCTTCGGGTTCCAACGACGCGTCTGGTGGCCGAAGTGCACACCGGCGTCGAGGAGTTCACGCATGGTTACGACTGCCATGGGAATGTCTCCTTGGGAGTTAAAGTTGTTCGGTTTCTTGCGGTTCGTGCGGGTTTTGCCCGCACCCTAGCGACGAGCCACATCCACGCCTCCCGTGTTTCCGCAGGAGGACCGTTGCGGATTGCAGCACCTTCGCCACATCTGTGACCAGGCATTTTCGCCGCGCGTAGTCAGCGCACCCCAGTGGACACACTGCTGAGCACCAAGCTTACATCGTTGCTGCGTGCGCGCCAATTCGAGGCGCGCAAGGTTGTGGATGCAGCGGAGTTATCCACAGGGCATTCCGCATTGCGGCGCCCTGTGGTCCTCCCTCCCTTAAAAATAGCCCTATGAACACTTCCCGTTTACGTGCTGCTCCCCTTCCCCGTTCCGCGTTCCTCCTGCTGTCCATATTCCTTCCGCTCGCCGCCTTCGCCGCCGGGGCCGGGGCCGGTCCCGCGGCCGCGTACGTCGACCCGACAACCGGTTCACCGACGGCGGCGCATGTCACCCGTTCCGCCGACATCCCAGAGCACAATTGGCTGGCCGGCCACCGCGGCGTGGATCTGGCCGCCCGGACGGGACAGGACATTCTTGCTGCGAAGGACGGTGTCGTCGCTTTCACCGGGGTGGTCGCGGGCGTGCCGGTGCTGTCGGTGGATCACGCCGACGGCATCCGCACCACCTACCAGCCTGTCCACGCGACGGTCAAGGTGGGCGACGAGGTAGAGGAGGGAGAGGTGATCGGGCGATTGGCACCGTCGTCGGGCGGTCACGACGGGCTTCACTGGGGTGCGCGCACGGGTCCGGATGCGTACATCAATCCGCTCACGCTTCTCGAC
This sequence comes from Corynebacterium sp. p3-SID1145, assembly GCA_025144245.1. Taxonomy (GTDB): domain Bacteria; phylum Actinomycetota; class Actinomycetes; order Mycobacteriales; family Mycobacteriaceae; genus Corynebacterium. The sequence continues at coordinate 97,393 of JALXXC010000001.1, forward strand.
GCTCCCCAGATCCGCCTCAAGCCCGTGGATGCGCACGGTCGTACACGCTCTTGAGCCGCTGCGCTGAGACGTGGGTGTAGATCTGCGTCGTCTGCAGCGACGAATGCCCGAGCAGCTCCTGCACCACGCGCAGGTCCGCTCCTCCCTCGAGCATGTGGGTGGCGGCGCTGTGGCGTAGGGCGTGGGGGCTTAGGTCGCTGTCGCCGGTGCGTTGCGCTGCGCGCTCCACGACCCGGCGCACTTGACGCTGGTCGATACGCCCGCCTCGGGAGCCGAGGAACAGCGCCTTTGTGGCATCTGCCGACGCAGCCGCGGAGCTACCCGCGCCGTTGTTGAGGAGTTCGCCGCGGCGGGCGAGCCAGGTGTCGATAGCTGCGGCCGCGTTGTCGCCGAAAGGCACGACGCGCTGCTTGTTGCCCTTGCCTGTCACGCGGGCGAGGCGCCGGGAGACGTCGATATCTCCGGTGTCGAGGCCGGTGAGCTCCGCGACACGCATACCCGTGGCATAGAGGAGCTCAAGCATCGCGCGGTCGCGAGCCGCTTCGGGCGAGGCAGCGTCGGCGTTGATCTCCGCCTCGACGAGCTGCTCGGCGCGCGCGGGCGTGACCACGTCGGGAAGGTGGCGGTTGACCTGGGGGGTGGCGAGTCGCGCGGCGACATCAGAATCGAGGTGCCCGCGCTCGTACGCCCACGTGGAGAAGGCCCGTACCGCGGCCGTGCGCCGCGCCATCGTGGAGCGGGCGAGCCCGGCGCGGAGCGCGTCCGCCAGCCAGGCGCGCAGGGTGGGCAGCGTGAAGTCGGCGAATGTCCCGGCGAAGGGCACCAGCGTGCGCAGGTCGCTGCGGTAGCCCTTCACCGTGGCCGGCGAGCGTCCTTTGACGAGCAGGGCGTAGTCGGCGAAATCGTCAATCGCCGCTTCGAGCTGAGCCATCGCGCGCCTTGCCTTCCAGTTGCCGTCAACTACCGGTATTCCACCGGGAAGTATATGACTGCGCGACGGACTCGCGCGAACGAGGAACGAGAACGAACTCGGCGGAAGGGGTTACGAACGTAGGGCGGCCGTTACGTGTCGTCGCGTGGCCCTTACGAGGCCGTTACGAGGCCCTTTCCCGGTCGCTGCGTTCCCACAGCTGCCCTTTCCGGGACACCAGGCCCTTCCCGGAGAGGTCCATGAGCAGATGGACGGTCAGTCCGATGGTGAACCCGCAGGCCGCGGCGATCTCGGCCGCTTCGAGCCCTCCCGTGTCGGCGAGCGGCAGGGCGTCGTAGACACGGAGTTCGTTGCGGGAGAGTCGCTGCACGGCGTCGGCGGCGAAGTCGATCTCGTATTGGCCGTCGACGTCGGAGGTGCCGATGGCGCTGAGCTGCTCGTGGGCATCGTCAGCGCTGAGCACCATGGAGGCCCGGCCGTCGCGAATGGCGAGGTTGGTGCCCAGGGACCCGGGTCCGAGGATGGGGCCGGGCACAGCCATGGCGACGCGGTTGAACGCCTCGACCCATTTCAGGGTGTTGAGCGCGCCAGACCGGAACGCCGCTTCCACGACGACGGTTCCTTGCGTCAGTGCAGCGACGAGGCGGTTGCGGGTGAGGAAGCGGTGGCGGTCCGGCGTAGTTCCTGGCGGGTATTCGGTGATGACGGCGCCCCCGGAGGCGGCGATGCGGTCGAAGAGCTGCTCGTTGCGCCGGGGGTAGGTCTGCCCGGCGCCGCACGCGGCGACGACGACAGTGGCTCCCCCGGCGTCGAGGGTCGCAGTGTGGGCGACGGTGTCGATGCCGAGCGCCCCGCCGGAGACGATGGTGTGCTGGTGGCGCGTCAGCCCCCGGCACAGGTCGGCGGCGGCGTGGTGTCCGTACGAGGACGCGGCGCGGGTGCCCACGATTCCGGCGGCCCGGGCGAAAAGTTGCGCGAGGTTCGTGTTGCCGCGCACCCACAGTCCGTGCGGGGCGTATGCGTCGGTTGGAAGAGCACCATCGCTTTTCGATGCCCGCGCCAACGCCGCCCCGAACGATGCCTCGATGGCCTCGCGCGGCCATTCCGGGGAGTCGGGTGTGAGCAGGGTGTAGCCGTGTTCTTCGGCGACGGCGAGGTCTTCGGCCGGCTGGTCCCAGGTGTAGCGGGTTTCGGTGGCGGGACCGAGCTCGCCGAGCCAGCTGGCGCGGGTGCGGATGGCGTGGGCGAGTTCGTCGGGGGTTCGTCCGGCGTCGAGAAGCGCGAGCACGTGGCGGTTCGGTCCCTCGACGACGCGGTTGAGGTATGCCCAGGATTCGAGGGTGCTCATGCCATCACCTCCGCGTGCTGCGCGGCGCGCAGGTCGAGGGCGTCCATTACCTCGGCGAGACGCGGCTTATCGACGCCCCCGAGGTCCGCCACCGTCCACGCCAACCGCAGGAGCCGGTCGACGCCGCGCTGAGTGATGATGCCATCACTGAGTGCCTTGCCGATCACTCCCATGCCATCCTCGTCGGCCGGGAAGTGTCTGCGCAGGACAGCTCCGGGGACGCGGGAGTTGGTGGTGGCCGGAAGTCCTGCCTGGGACCAGCGCCGCCGCGCCCTGTCACGCGCGGCGAGGACCCGCTCAGCGATGGCGGCGGAGGATTCGTTGTCACCGTTGGTCACCAACGCACCGACGGAGGTGGTGGTCAGGCTGATGTCGATGCGGTCGCGGAGCGGACCCGACAGGTTGCGCAGGTATGTGGCCCGCTCAGAGGACCGGCACGTGCACTTCGCGGCGTTGTCCACTCCGCAACGGCACGGATTCGCCGCCATGACGAGCTGGAAATTAGCGGGGTAGACCACTTCCCGGCGCGCGCGTGTCAGGCGCACCTCGCCCTTTTCCAGCGGGACGCGCAGAGCGTCGAGGGTGTGGGCGTCGATCTCGCTGACTTCGTCGAGGAAGAGCACACCGTGGTGGGCGTGGCTGACAGCACCGGGACGCGGTATTCCCGAGCCGCCTCCGATGAGGGCGGCGCGCCCCAGCGACGGGTGCGGGGCGACGAACGGGGCCTGCATGATCACCTCCCCCGTTGAGTTTCCGGAGATGGAGTGGATGGCTGTGGCCTCCACGACCTGCTGGGGCGTGAGGTCCGGCAGGATCGACGGGAGGCGCTCGGCGAGCATGGATTTCCCGGAGCCTGGCGAACCGATCATGAGCACGTGGTGTCCCCCGGCTGCGGCGATCTCCATAGCGCGGCGCTCGTGCTCCTGGCCCACGATGTCGCGGAAATCGGGAACGTGGACGGGTTGGACTGTGTGGCTCACTGTTTCGAGCCCGGGCAATTCGCGCTCCCCGACCGCCCAGTGCCACGCGTCTGTGAGACTGCCGGCGATCTTCACCGCTGGATGCCCGACCAGGGCAGCTTCGTGGGCGTTGCCGGCGGGAATGATGACGTGCTCGATCCCCGTCCGCTCGTCGCCGTGGAGGGCTTCGAGGATGATCTGGAGGATCCCGTCGACCCGCCGTAGCTGCCCGCCGAGGCCGAGCTCGCCGACAATGAGGCTGCGCTTCAATCGGCGTTCGGCGCGCGGGTCCATGCTCGCGAGCACCGCCAACGCTGCGGCCAGATCGAATTGGGAGCCGGCCTTGGGCAGGTTAGCGGGCGAGAGCGACACCATGATCTTGGTCCGGGGCCACGGCAGCGTCGAGTTGGCCACGGCTGTGCGGATGCGGTCGCGCGATTCACCGACGGCCTTGTCACCCAAGCCCACGATGTGCATGCCGGGCAGTCCGGGCCCGACGTTGGCTTCAACGGTGACGCAGTGCGCGCCGACGCCCTCGACGGTGGCGGAGAAGGTGCTAGCAAGCGGCATCGTCGACCCCCTGGTACATGCGGGTGGACACGTTGACGCCGTCGTAGATGACTTCTATGACGTCGAAACGCACAGGCGAGTAGCCGCCGTCCTGCACGTCCAGCCATTGGGCGGCGGCGGTGCGGATGCGGCGCAGTTTCGTCGCCGTGACGGCTTCCGCGGCCCCGAAGCTTCTCCCCCGCCGGGTCTTCACTTCGGCGAAGACGACCGTCCCGTCAGGCGCGCGGGCGATGACGTCGATCTCACCCCCTTTGGCCAGGTAACGTAGCTGGACTATCTCGTAGCCCAGGTCCTCGTACCAGGCTGCGGCGGCTGCTTCGCCGCACCGGCCCAGCATGAACTGGTCCTGCTGGTCGTGCCCACTCGTTTTCGCGTGCATGAAAAATCCCCTCTGTCAACTGAAGTGCGTGCACTTAGTTAGACGAGGGGAAGGGGCGGATGGATCCGTCGAGAAGCGAAAAATTTACTCGGGGATGACCATTTCGGGCTTATCCAGCTCCTCGATGTTGACGTCTTTGTACGTGATCACGCGCACGTAGCGCACGAAACGCACGGCGCGGTACATGTCCCACACCCAGGCGTCGGACATACGGACTTCGTAGTAGACATCCTTGCCCTCGGTGTGCGGGATGAGCTCCACGGCGTTAGCGAGATAGAAGCGGCGGTCGGTCTCGACGACGTAGGAGAACTGGCTCACGACATCGCGGTATTCGCGGTAGAGGGACAGTTCAACCTCAGCCTCGTAATTGTCCAGGTCCTCAGCGCTCATCGTGTGTGCTCCTCATGTACATCTCGTGGGCTGCAGCAACGTTGGCATAAGTGTAGCGATGCTCGGCACTCGCGCCGTGGCGGCGCACCGCGTCCATGTGGGCGCGCGTCGAATAGCCCTTGTGCTTCTCGACGCCGTACCCCGGGTACTCCTCCCCCATCTGTGTGACCAGCTGGTCGCGGCTGACTTTGGCCAGCACACTGGCAGCGGCGATGCAGCGGGCGGTGTAGTCTCCGCCGATGACGGGCAGTTGCGGGGATGTGAGACCGGGGACGCGGAAAGCGTCGACGAGCACGTAGCCTGGGTCGGTGCCGAGCGCGGCGACGGCGCGGCGTGCGCCGTCGAGGTTGGCGTTCTGGATGCCGCGGCAATCGATCTCCGCCGCGGGGATGTGCACGACTGCGTGGGCGAGCGCCGTATCGACGATCGCCCCGTACAGCTCCTCGCGCTTTCTCGCCGTGAGCTTCTTGGAGTCGGTCAGGCCGTCGAGCGCCGCGAGGGGCTGCGGCGGGAGTGCGCACGCCGCGATGGTGATGGGGCCGAAACACGCTCCGCGCCCTGCCTCGTCGATGCCCGCGACGGGGCCGAATCCCGCCTTGTCCAGCGCTACCTCGTAGGTGCGCAGCTGCTTCAACGTGCGCATGTCCACAGCGCGGGCAGCTACTGCTGCTGCAGTTCGACGTCGCCGTTCGTCACCGGACCGATGCGGGTCAGCGGCAAAATGATGAACGAGACCTTGCCGCGGACGTTGTCCACCGGGATCGTGCCCTGGAACTCATCGCCCATGTGGTAGCGCGAATCGGCAGAATTCGTGCGGTTGTCGCCCATGACGAAGATGTTGCCCTCCGGCACCGTGACAGGGCCGAAGAATGAGCCGCCGCACTCGGCGGAACCGTCCTCCCCCACGACCGGGTTGGCCGGCGGGTCGAGGGCGTAGGACTGGTCGATCGGCTTGCCGTCCACCATCACAGCCGGGTCGCCGGCCTGGCACGACACGGTCTGGCCACCGGTGGCCACCACACGTTTGACCAGATCGTTCTCGTCCGGGGCGACGAGCCCCACGTACGAACCGAGCTGCTGCAGCCCCGCAACGAGGGGGTTGTCGGAACGGTTGGAGACGTAGTTGGTGTTCCAGGACGGAGCGCCCTTGAAGACCACCACATCGCCCGGCTCCGGGTCGGAGAAGTAGTAGCTGACCTTCTGCACGAAGATGCGGTCGCCGTTGCAGCCGTCGCAGCCGTGCAGCGTCGGCTCCATCGACGCCGACGGGATGAGATAGACGCGGCCGACGAACGTCTGCAGCACGAAGATCAAGGCCAACGTCAGCACGATCACCAGGGGGATCTCGATGTACCACGGTGTGGCGTTGTCCTCATCGTCGCGGCGTCGGCGGGCCGGGCGGGGCCGGGGGCGGGGTTGCGAATATTCTGTCACGGCGAATCACCTTATCAGCGTGAAAACGAAACGCCCCCTCCCGCTCGCCTAGAAAAGGCTGTCAACGGGGAGGGGGCGTGGGGTACCGCTGTTTAGCGGCGCTCCTTGATGCGAGCTGCCTTACCGCGCAGGTCGCGCATGTAGTACAGCTTCGCACGACGGACGCGGCCGCGGCGCAGGACCTCGATGTGGTCGATGTTCGGGGAGTGCACCGGGAAGGTGCGCTCAACGCCGATGCCGAAGGAGATCTTGCGGACGGTAAAGGTCTCGCGGATGCCGGAGCCCTGACGACGGACGACGAAGCCCTCGAAGAGCTGGGTACGGGTGACGTTGCCCTCGATAACCTTGACGTGGACGCCGAGGGTGTCACCGGGGCGGAAAGCCGGGATGTCGTCGCGCAGCTGGCCTGCGTCGACCTTATCGATAATGCCGTTGGACATGGCAGTATTCCTTTTCAGATTTGGACAGAGGACCCTAGCGGCGGCACCGTTTCGGCGCACGTTCAACTGGTTCATGTCGGCTACATGACCCAGACATTCTTGCATACAGGCCGGTAGCTTCCCAAATCCGCTTATCGACGCCCCGCCACCGCCGTCGTCCCCTGCCAGTACTCAACTCCGGGCAGGGCGTTCACCACAGCCGCCGTCGCACGTGCGGGCTCCAAAGCGGTGCGGCCGGTGACGACGACGTGGTAGACGGGATCCAAAAGCGGCCCCTCTTCGGCCGCCAGGTACTGGTTGACTAGCGCGTTGTCAGGGTGGCAGCGGTCATCGATGGGGGCGGCGTCGATAAGCTCGGCGATGAAGCCTGCGCGCCTGAGCTTCTTGGCGACCTTGTTCTTCGCCCTCTCCCATGCGGCGGCGTTCATGACGACGTGGATGTCCGTGGTGGCCTCGCGCGCGTCGAGCGTGAACAGGTCGTCTTTGTCGAGGGAGCCCTCCTCACGCGCCTTCTCGATCAGCTCTGGGCGCACGCGCTGCGTCCGTTCGAGCGACTGGTCGCGGCGCCACCGCGCGATCTTGCCGTGGTCGCCCGAGAGAAGAACTTCAGGCGCATCGATGCAGCGCCACTGACGCGGCTTCGTGTACGACGGCCCCTCGAGCAGACCGTCGGAGAAGCTGTCCTCTTCGTGGCTCTCTGTGTTGCCTAACACCCCGGGGATGAGACGGGTGACCGCCTCCGCGATCACCAGCACCGCGACCTCTCCCCCGATGAGCACATAGTCGCCGATGGAGACCTCCCGCACCCGATACGTCTTCTCCGCGTCCTCGAAGACACGCTGGTCGATGCCCTCGTATCGGCCGCACGCGAAGACAATGTGCTCTTCCCGCGACCACGCCTGCGCGTCGGCCTGCGTGAACGGTTGTCCGGCTGGGGTCGGGACGAGCAACAAGGGTTTGTCCACTTCGCCAGCGGTATCGGCTGCATACGGGCGCGGCGCAACACGTGCGACATCGTCGTGGCGCCGCTTGTCGTTCCGGTGCGCGGCGGCGGTCTCGAGCTCGGTCCCGGCGCGGCCGGCGGCGACGTCATCGAGGGCGTTGCCCCACACCTCGGGCAGCATCACCATGCCCGGTCCCCCACCGAGCGGCGGCGCGTCGACGGACTTGTGGTTCCCGGTCGCCCAGTCGCGCAGGTCGTGCACGCCGACCGACAGAATCTTCTGCTCGATCGCTTTGCCGAGCAGCGCGTGGCGCAGCGGGTCCAAGTACTCCGGGAAGATCGTGACGATGTCGAGCCTCATCGCGCTCACAGTTCCAGCAGCCCTTCCGGCGGGGTGATCACCAGGTAGCCCTCATCCAGGTCGATCTCCGGGACAATATCCATGACGAACGGGACGAGCACCTCTTTGCCGTTGTAATCCACCTCGAGGATTTTTCGGCCCGGCGTGGACATCACACCGGTGACCGTGCCGATCTCTTCGCCGCCTTGAAGCACACGCAGGCCAATGAGTTCATGGTCGTAATACTCGTCCGAGTCCTCATCACGTTCCAGGGGCGCGGCGTAGAACTTCATCCCCCGCACCGAATCGGCGGCGGTGCGGTCCGGGATCTCCTCGAAGCTCACCAGTAGACGCTTCTGATGCGGGCGCACCGTCTTAATCGTTAGGTCCTGCTCCTTGCCCGCCTGCCGGCCGTGCAGCACCTCACCGACGCTGAAGCGCGCCTCCGCCTCATCGGTCAGCAAGTCGACCGCGACCTCGCCTTTGATTCCATGGGATTTCACCACTCGACCGATGAGCATTTCCATGAGGCACAAGGCTACCAGCAGCGGGTTTCACTGCCATCTGACACTGCGGGTAAGCAACGGCGTGCAACGGAACGTCGACAAGCACAAATGCCTCATACCTGAGCCTAAGCTAAGGAATCGATAGGCTGCGACCGTGAGCTATTTCGAGGAGACACCCGAGGCGCCGCGTCATTGCCCAGCCTGAGCGCAACAGTCAGAACAAAACGGCTGCCGCAGCCGGCGCCATCGTTATGGAGGCCAAGTGAACTACTTTGAGCAGCGAGTTGAAGAATTCAAGTCGATGCGCCACGTTTCAAAAATCTGGTTCCAACCGGGGATGACCCTGGAGGAGGCGTACAAAGCGGTACGCACCATTCCCATCGACGCCGAATACGGTATCGAGAACCCGACGCAACCGGAGCAACGGGGATGGGAGAATTTCTCGCGGGGCGACACCTTCATCCAGATCCGCATGCGCGAGCTCTTCGAAGGGTACGAAGTTGCCCACGAAGACCCATACTTCATCGGCCTGATGGGTCAAGGCGGCTTTGAACGCGACTTCCTCCTATGGCATGACGCTCAGCTGCGCGAGGAATTGCTCTGGCCCCTGTTCTCGCTTGAAGGCACCCAGGAGGTGAGCTTTGCCAACCGGGAGAAATACGGCAGCGGTTGGGCGGCGCCACTGATTGCCCTGGAGAAGGAGGGCCTCATCGACCGCGACCGCCTCCTCGATGAGATGCTCAAGGCGCTGAACCGTGGATTTCCCGCGTATCGCGTGCGCTGGTTCACCCAGCATTACGAAGATTTCAATCCCACTGAAGCAGAGACGACAGCGCGCCAGCACCTGCTGATCGCTGCGATGGGTTCAGGGGTTGCTTCCACCACCACGTTTGGGGTGAAGCAGTTATCGCGTTTGTCGCAGCTGGATGAGGACGGGTTTGTAGCCGCCGCAGCCCACGCGCTTGGCGGGCCAAAGTCGCCTGCGGTGACAGCGCTGAAAATGCTGGACAAGATTGCGGCCCGGCGCGACGACCTCGCCGCCGGTGTTGCGGACGCGGCGGCTACCGGCCTTTACCATTCGCACGACGAGGTGGTGCGCCGCAGCGCGGCGCTCCTCCGAGACTTGGGCAAGAGCGAGCTTATCGACGACGCCCGGGAGACGCTGTCCCCCGCAATGGCGCTCGAGTTGCTGGGCCACCAAGAGACAGATGAAACGCCCACCGTGGAAGCTGAGCACATCGAAGCCCAGCCAGTGGCACCGTGGACGGATGAGGACGCACTCTTTCACACCCGCGAGCTCCTCGCCTCAAACGACGCAGTGGCGTTCACCCAACTGGTGGCGTGGCTCGCCGAAACTGGTCCGCGCGCGGTGGAGATCCTCAAACCCGCCGTACCGAAGCAAGACTCCTCGCATTTTCGTATCGATGCACGCTGGCTGTTGCTTCAGTGCAGCCATTCACCTGCTGAGGTGGAAGCAACCAACGCGTCGTGTCTGCCCCGTGATACGAGACGGGAATCTCTGCTGCGGGTTGTTGCCATCGTGCACGGCCGCGCACCAACGCGGACGTTGCTTTCGACCCCGACGGACACCTTCGGCCGAGTGGACAATGCTGAATTCGCCCGCCGCCTGGCGACGTATGCAGACCCCGAGGATATCTGGCAAGACGACGCCATCCTCGCCCACCTGCGGTTGGTGGACTATCAGGAAGACACCACTGGTCTAGCGCCTGTGCAGGGGGTGCAAGCTGGGTGCAACTGCTTCTTGTGGAGCGCGCCCCAAGATCGCTGCACAGAGTGCATTGAGAGCCGAATGTGGGTACGTACTAAAGAGGGGTGGCTGAGCCAAAACGCTGAGCATGACGATGAGCTGCCGTACCTGATCTCCAGCCCGTTCAACGCAACCCACTCGCCCGCTGAATGCGCCATCATGGCGCCAAGCTGCTTGGACGTGTACACGTACGACTTGGAACGCGACCTAGATTCGGGGTTGTCGACCTTCCCGGATCGGCAGGATCCTGAGATCCTCGAGGTGCTGCGGTGGCATCCGGGCGCGTGGTCTCCACATACTGCGCGATTCCTTGGCAAGGCGATGGCGAACGTCGACCCCGAGATGCGCACAATCGCTGCAGAGCTCGTTGCTACGAAGCTTGCGGCGGCGGTTGGCGCTGAGGTTGCCGCTCAGCAGTGGGCGCAGATCGACGACATCATTCTCGGCCGTTGGGCAGCCTCGCTCACAGACGCCGCCACGCTCAACCCCGTCTTCGTCCACGATCTGCTGACCCTTCTGCTGCCCCAGTTGGACCGGAAGGCACGCGACGTCGGCAAGCTGATTGAGCTGTTGCGCAACGTGCGGTTGCAGACGGGGCAGCGTGACGTGGCCAAGCAATTGCGCGAGTGGCTTCAAACTTTCAGTGGGAAATCGAAGGCGGCCCAAGCCGCGACGGCGCTGCTCAAGGAGGGTTAAATGCACTACACCTACGTTCACCCATCCACCCTCACCGACCAGGGCCTTCAGCTGGCCACCAGCGGCGGCACGCTCGACCGGGTGGATGAGCTGCACTTTTTCAGCGGCTTCGTGGAAAACCCGCACATCGTCGCTCGTGGGATGCTCACTGTTGCGGATTACGCCGCAAAGCGCTTCTACACCCCGGTGGATACTGTGGCTATCGCCGCGCTCGACCCGGTAGTCACTTCCACCCCGGAAAGTCTGCGGTTTGAGTCATTCTCCGGGTGCTGCAGCGCCTACGCTCGCCTCGATGTCACCGACGTGGACGCGGAATCCCAACAGTCCGGCGTGACCAACGTGGATATCAACATTCCCTTGCGCGAGGCGCTGGCAGGCATCACCCCGGGTGCACCGCTGCACCTCAACGTCGCCGATGACGCACTCAACGTCACCACCATGGAGAACACCCTGGAGGAAAAGAAGGTCAAGCTGCCGCTGCGGTGGGTCAAAGGCCTCGCCGAATCCCAACGCATCAGCGCCTCCATGTCGCTGCAACTTGAACTCGCGGGCCCGCAGGCGAAGAAATTCATCAACTCGTTGCCGGGTGCGTCTACACCAAAAGCCGTGATGTGGGCGACGCCCGCACTGCGGAGTTTGCGGCTGGCGTCGAAACCTTCTCCGGGTGCGGTGTGCCTGGCAGGACCGGAACGTCTCAAGCCGATCATCCCGCTGCTGCCGTACGTGACCAAAGTTTCCGCCTACAGCGCCGAGATCACCGCGGCCTCCCACCCGCAGTCTTCTGCCTGGGTGTTCGAGCTGCCGGGTTCGCGTTTCACTGTGGTGATCAGCCCGATGAAAACCCGCGGGTTCTCCGGCGAAGGATCCCTGCTGATGTCGCTGGGCAGCGAGCACGCCGCCGACGACGCCGATCTCCTCTCCGCGGTACTGGCGTTCGACCCGCGCATGGACATCGACGACCTCGCTGCGCAAACCGGGCTCTCATCCACCCGCGTGGAAGACGCCCTCCAGGTACTCGCATCAACCGGGCAAGTCGGCTTCGACCTCGCCGCAGGGTCCTATTTCCACCGCCCGCTGCCCCTTGACCCGAATGTGGTGGGCAAGCTCAACGCGCGCCTCGCTAGCGCTGAAGAGTTGTTGGCCAATAACGCGGTCACCCCACGCGGGGACGCTTTCACGGTGCACTCCGGCTCCAATGAGTACACGGTGAAGCTTGACGACGGTACCTACGCTTTCGCCTGCACCTGTTTCTGGTTTGCCAAGCACAAAGACACCCGCGGGCCATGCAAGCATGTGCTGGCCGCGCGGGCGTATCAGGGTGGGAAGCAGTAGACCGTGGACTAACGTGCGCGGGCCGCGTACCCAAGCCTCGGTGCAGCCGGCCCGTTATTTACCACGTAGAGTCGCCGCGGGTGATCGCATCGTACCCGCCGTCGACGAAAATGACCTGGCCGCACAGGTGAGTGTTTTCCACGCTGGTCAACGCCGCGAGCATCTCAGCGGCCTGCTCCGGCTCAAGCCACCCGTTGAGCGGCATGGGCACCTGCTCCAGCTGGGCAAGACCTTCGGGGTTGTTGTGGAGTTGTTCCGTCATCGGCGAGACCACCACGGCTGGGGCGATCGCGTTGAGGGCAATGCCCGCGCCCGCCCACTTCTCCGTCGGCGCGTTGCGGCGCACCCACCGCGCAATCGCCTGCTTGGAAGCAGAGTAGTTGGCGTAGCCTTCGCGCGGGCCCTGCTCGGCAAGTTCGGTGCCGCGCGCGACAGCGCGCTCCTCGTCGTTGGCCAGCAGCGCGTTGAGCAATTCCACATCAGTGGGCTGCAGAGAAGCCATCGACGCTGTGACCACCGCAGGCGGATTGTCCGATGCCGCGAGCCTAGTTGCACTGGCCAGACACGTTGATTGAGGCTAGACGGGTATCGTCACTGCCTGATCGTGCGCATACGGTAGTCCGTGAGGGTCAGCCCAAGAAGAGTGCGCGCTTCACGACTCAGGTGTGCCTGGTCAACGAAGCCGCAGCGGACTGCGACATCGGCCAGCGATTCATCTGGGTTGTCACGGATCCATTCGGTCGCTTCTTGGAGGCGTCGGCGGCGGATCATCGTGTAGGGCGACAGACCCACATACTTCGTGGTGAGGCGGTTGACCGTTCGAGTCGAGATCCCCAAGGCGCCCGCGAGGTCTTGCACCGTGGCGATGGTGGAGTCAGTGATGGCCAGGTCGACCAAACGGTTGGCTTGGTGAGCCTCGTCGGTCAGCGGGCCCACGTGGTGTGCAAGCCACACTTCGACTTCATCGATGACAGCGGCAAGGTTGCCGCTTGATGCCTGAACTGTTTCGTGGAGTTCGAGGGCGGAGACAGGGACAGAATCGTCGCGGCAGGCTGCGGGTTGTTGAGTGAAGGCGGGCACTGCTGCCGGACGTAGCAAGGCACCGAGTACCCATCCCTGTCCGACCAGGACTCTTGTGGAGCGCCGCGTGGTGGGTCCCCAGAAGCGCACCTGGTCCATTTCGAAGGCGAGGTTGCTCGCGGGGAAGGCTAGGAGTTCTTGCGACGAGTGGTGCCCCGAGGGGGAGGTCCCACGTGGTGGTCCACCACCAGGCCACCAAGTCCTTGGCCGCGGGGCCGGGTGGGATCCGGGTGAAATCGAAGGGAAGTTCCGCTGGGAACAATGGGCCCCCGTCCGCTGACGCCAGATGGTGCGGTCATGGCACGAATCTACAAGACCACCCGCGCCAGCAGTCCCTAGCATGGAGGTCATGACGACTTCACCAGTTACCCCTGCCCATGGCGAGTACACCGACAACGGCCGCCCGAAGGGTTTCTCCAGCCTGACTCCGTTCGTTGCACTCGAGGATCCGAAGGCAGCGTTGGCGTTCTACGCCGAGGTGTTCGGCGCCCGCGTTGTGAACTCCACCGAGATGGAGGGGGTGATCATCCACGCCGAGCTCGACTTCGGGTGTGGTCGCCTCAAGCTGGGGCCGGCGATGAGGGACTATCACCTGCTGGCGCTGAATCCAGAGGCCGAAGACGCGCAGTTCTCCCTCGGCATCTACGTCGCGGACGTCGACAGGGTCGTTGAGACCGCAGTCGCTCGCGGCGCTGTACTGCGCGAGGCTGTGACGGGTTTCGTCTCTGGCGACCGCTACGGGAGCATCCGCGATCCGTTCGGGATCCGGTGGTCGGTGATGACGCGGGTCGAGGACCTCAGCGATGAGGAATCAGCTCGTCGGGTCGATGCCTGGGCCGCAGAAGTGAGCAACCAGAACAACTGACCCTCCCCGTCGGTCGCTCCACGGCGAGGAGCCTGTGATGGGCGGCCACCGTGTGAGGTGGCCGCCCATCACACCTTGGAGGACGTCCATGTCCCACCCAAATTCTGCACTGCCCCCCTCGCCACCGCCTGAAGGTAGCCCAACTCGTCGTCGAGGAAGGATGGCCGATCAGCGAGGTCGCCGCTCGCTTCCAGGTCTCCTGGCCCACCGCGAAGCGCTGGGCCGACCGCTACCGCGCCGGCGAGTCCATGCACGACCGGTCCTCACGACCACACCACAGCCCGAACAAGACCCACCCGAAGGTCGTCAAGCGCTGCATCAGCCCGCGCATGCGACTCCGCGAAGGGCCAGTGCAACTCGCACCACGACTCGGGATCGCCCCCTCCACCGTCCACCGCATCCTCTCGTCCTGCCACCTCAACCGACTGACTCACGTCGACCGTGCCACCGGCGAACCCATCCGCCGCTACGAACACGACCACCCCGGCGCGATGCTCCACGTCGACGTGAAGAAGCTCGGAAACATCCCCGACGGTGGAGGCTGGCGTTACGTCGGACGACGGCAGGGCGACAAGAACCGGGCCGTCACACCAGACAAGCCGAAGAACAAGCACCACGACCCCCTGATGGGAAAGGCCTATGTTCACACGGTGATCGATGACCATTCCCGTGTCGCCTACGCTGAGATTCACGACGACGAAACCGCGATCACCGCCACTGCGGTCCTGGTGAGGGCTGTCGAGTGGATCAACGCTCGTGGGGTCACGGTCGAGCGGGTTCTGTCCGACAACGGCGGTGCCTACCGGTCACACCTGTGGCGAGACACCTGCGCCGAGCTCGACATCAAGCACAAGCGAACCAGGCCGTATCGGCCCCAGACCAACGGCAAGATCGAGCGCTTCCACCGCACCCTGGCCGACGGCTGGGCCTACGCCCGCTGCTACACCTCCAAGGCCGAACGACGCGGCGAGCTCGACGGTTGGCTGCACTACTACAATCAGCACCGCCCGCACACGGCCTGCGGCAACCAGCCGTCCTTCTCACGATTGATCAACGTCCCCGATCAGTACATCTAGAGCCGGCAGCGATGGGGCGTGTTGTTTCTCTAGTTACATGGGTGATCCCAGTTCAGTCTGTTCGACCTCACGGGGGAGCTGTAGCTCGTTGGTTCAGTATGCAGCCGGGGGCGTTTGCGGTGGTGTGGTTGGCTGCGGGGCGTGGGGTCTATCTGTGACGGCTGGCGGGTCTGATGCATCGTCTACATCGTCGGCGAACTGTTCGGCGACGATGCCGAACAGGTAGCCGAACACTAAGAGTCCGAACCAGCCGATAGACCAACACAACACGGCAAAGAAAGCGCGCACGCATTTTGCGGCGATGCTTTCTTTGTCGTGTTGTGTTGGTCGGGTCCTGCCGCGCCGCTACATGGAGGGCCGCGGCATAGCAGGCACGACAGGAATGTGGGTCAGGACAGGTGCCCGATGGCGCAGCGAATGTCAGTTGCGACGAGGTCTGGCTGCTCCCAGGCAGCGAAGTGCCCACCCTTAGCGGCTTCGGTCCAGTGCACGATCTCGTCAGTATTCTCCGCGATGCGGCGCACTGGTCGAATGATGTCGTTGGGCATGACCAAGATGGCTGTAGGGACGTCGGACTTGGAAAGAGGAGCGGTCCAGTCGGGGCGTCCGTACTTGTAGTAGCGAGCGGCCGATCCCGCCGTGCGGAAGAACCAGTAGATCGACACTGTGGTGAGCATCTGGTCGCGTCCGAGAAGTGCGTCAGGGTTCTCCTCGGTGCTGGTCCAGTCGTGGAAGCGCTCGACCATCCAGGACATCTGTCCGATGGGCGAGTCGGTCAGTGCGTAGGCCAGTGATTGTGGGCGGGTGGACTGAAGTATGGCGTAGGCGCTCAGGTCGTACTGATATCGGGTGCCGCGCGCGACAGCCTCCGCTTCGGCCGGATTAGACATGTCAGCGGTGTCGCGGGTAAGGCCCTCGCCACCCAGCATCCCTGTGGTGTGAATGCCTGCGACCGCTTCAGGATGTTGGACTCCCAAATCGCGAACGATTCCGGATCCCGTGTCGTAGCCGTGTGCGAGGAACCGGTCGTATCCGAGCCGGTGCATCAGGGTGGCGAAGGCGTCAGCGACGCGGCTTACGGTCCAACCGTTCGCGGGGCCGGAGATCCCGAACCCTGGAATGGTGGGGATCACGACGTGAAAGGCCTGTTGATTTTCTCCGGGATCCGTGAGCTGAGGCAGCATGTCGAGGAAGTCTACTGGTGTGCTGGGCCAGCCATGCACGAGGAGTAAGGGCTTGGCTTCAGGTTGTTGCGAGAGTTGGTGGAAGAAGTGAATGTCGTGTCCGTCGATTGGAGTCGTGAATTGCGGCACGGCATTGATGCGGGCCTCCTGGGCGCGCCAGTCGAAACCGTCCTTCCAGTAGGCGGTGAGCTCCTTGGCGTAGTCAAGAGGAAGTCCGTCAGCCCAGTCATCGGTGGGGCCTCGGTCGGGCCAGCGCACGGACTCAAGTCGCTGCTGCAAGTCGGTGAGTTCGGTTTCGTCAATGTGGAGAGTGAACGGTGAAATCTGTGTCGTTGTGTTCATGCCTACAACTTAATCAGCCCTTGTGGACACAGGTTGGCCACAAGTCCAACGATCAGTCAGATTAGGGCATAGTCGCCTCAATTAGTCGCTTGCCCCAGGCCTGCAAATGATGCCTGGCCTCTTTGGGCTCGTGAACCTTGAATGGTGCACCGATGCTGGTGAGGCCGAAGGCGACCCAATCAAGCTGATCTGCGGCGATCGTGACGTTGCAGGACCCCGGGCCGGTCGGCTCGATACTGGCATACTCACCAAGAACCTCTTCCGCTCGCGCAGCATTCGCTTGGACGGTGGCGCGCACCAGGTGGAGCGACCGCGCGGCGGTCAGGCCCTCGGACAAGAACGTCGAAGCATCGCCGCTCGGGAGTTGCCGTTGGGCGAAGGCATCCCCAGTCGGTTGCGCCTCGGTGATGCGATCCACGCGGAATAGTCGCCAGTCCTGCCTCAGTAGGTCAAAGGCGACAAGGTATAGCAAGCCCTCCCGCGAGACGAGGTCGTGCGGTTCGACTTCGCGGGTAGACTTCGCTCCACCTGCTGTGCTGTAAGCAATCAATATTCTTTCGCTGCGGCGGGAAGCAGTGGCGACGGTAGTGATGACTCGCACCTCACTGGTGGGACGTCGTTTGCCGGGCGGCGAGGAGATAGTAATGCTCCGTAGGGCCTCAACCTGACGACGTACCTTTGGTGGAAGGACCTCCATGAGCTTCACCAGCGCGCTCACCGTCGCATCGATGTCGGAGTCGGCTGCCTTGGCGGTTGCGTAGGTCAGTTCGAGCACAACGACCACCGCCTCGTCCTCAGAAAGCATTAACGGAGGCAACGCGGACTTACCCGTTAAGGCGTAGCCCCCACCGGTTCCTCGGCTCGCGCTAATCGGATAGCCGAGCTCCTGCAGAGTGGTCACGTCACGGCGTAGTGTGCGTGGGCTAATCTCCAAGCGTTCAGCCAGTTCAGCCGCGGGCCACAATCGTCCCGAGTGCAACAAGGTCAGCAACTCAAGAAGGCGCGTGTTGCTCGACATGGGTCGATTCTATCTGACTGTCCCGTAGGTGTTAGGACAGCTTGTTGAATGGATCTCTCAAGGCCTGTCGGGGGCTCTGATCATACGAGAGAAAGAGATGCGTGGGAGCACCTTCGAGTGGGGCCCGCATCGATCAACGTCTCCGGTCAGTACAGCTAGTGGACTCCCTCCTAGGTGGCCACCGCGCCGAAGTAGTTCACCTGGACAGTCTTCGCGATAGGCGCTTGCATGCCCGCGTTGGCGATCACCGCGTTGAGGGTGCCGCCGGAAAGTTCGCGCGCTTTTTCCGCGAGCTCGGCGCGGCCTTACGGGGTGGTCAGGTCGCAGTTGTTGTCGGCGTCTTTGATATCGGCCGTGATCACCGTCGCCCCGCGCGAGCGCAGCAGCTCAGCTGTGGCTTTGCCGATGCCGCCGGTGATGTTGCCGATGTGGGCGCCGTCGTGAAGCACGCGCAGGCCGGTGAGCTCGTGATCGTAATACTCGTCGGAGTCCTCGTCGTCGGCGAGCGGCTTCACGACGACCTCGCCGCGCACGCCGTGGGACTTCACTACCCTGCCAATCCGGATTTCCATGGAAGCCACGGCTACCAGCGCCGATACGTCCACGCCGCCCGTAGTTTCGACCGTGATGATCTTCGGTTGGGACTGCGGGTAGATACGGCTAGGCTATGCCGCCCAACGCGAACCGCTCGAGGGCGCCGTAGTCGCCCGTGGCGAACAGCTCCAGGAAATCCATCGGCTTCTGGAAACCCGCGGAACGGATCTTGTAGTTGCGCTTCCAGCCGTCCTCACCGGTGAAACGGCACTCCCCTTCAAAGGGCATGTCGTCGCTGTCACCCGAGTAGCGGATCTCCGCGAAGGCATCCTCTTGGGATAGGTCGAGAATGCTGCACCGGTCACCGGGTTCAGCAAAACCGTGCTTCCGGAGATTCTCGAGCGACACGGGAAGGAACTGAGTCGCATATTCCTCGCCGTTCCACCTTATGACCTGGACGAACCTGCGTTCCTCCAGAACCGGCAATTTGGTCGAGGACTGCCACAGCGACGGATCGGTGACGCGCTCGACGTCGTTGGCGATGGAGTAGATCAAGGAGGCGTCGTTGACGTGCATTTTCTCTTTCGCGTAGACCGTTCCATCCGGGCAGTACAGACGTGCGGCTAGACCGTTCTCGTTCTCGAAAATGCATGTCTCGTACTTGCCATAGTGTCCGCGCGTGCCGACGGGGCCCGAGGTGAAAACGGAAAGCTGGCACGAATTTGCGACCTTGTCGATCGCTTCGTCGAACGCCGCCAGAGTGTTGACCTTCCAGCCTTGGAAAGGAAGGCCGTTGTTGAACACCCGCACTGCGTCGGGCCCGACCCCTTCGTTGAGTTTCCCGGATGGGTTGTACAGGACGTGCTCGCCGTTGACGACGATGGAGACGGCGTAGCCTTCCGCGATGGAGAACAACTGCGGAACTGCGCCCGGGTTACGCAGCCGCATGCGGGTCAGCTCGGCAGGTTCCACCGGCCCGTCGACGAGGAAGTCCCCCAGCTCGTGATTCACCACGGCGACGAAGTCCTCCATTTGCGCACTCGCCGGCTGGTTGCGCTGGGCGCGGTTGCTGTGAAGGAACCGAATCGTCGAATTCATCCACGCCGCTCCCCGGTGGGGAACCGGCATGGCAGTCACCTCCACTACGTCTTTGCTCCACATGGAGACGGACAGTGCCTGTATGTCGCCGCCGAAAGCCGCCTTCACCTCATCACTGTGGCCGTTGCCCTTGGAAAAGGCGCGTGCCACCGCCATGACTTCCTCCAGTGTGCCGAAGTCGCGGCTCACGCGGATCCCTGTCGACCGTACTTGGGTGGCGTTCCACGCTCCGTCGCGGGTGCGCCCGTACCGCAGTTCGCCCCAGTACGGATCATGGAGCCGCATCATCGTGCCGGCGGGCAGGTCCGCGACGGCGTCGAGGCGGCGCAGCGGCAGATCAATGTTCTGGCCGTAGGCGGTTCGGCGCAGTCCCGGCAGGTCAGGTGCGGCTTCCTGCCAGTCGAGTTCATGAATTTCGCCGCAGATATCGGCGAAGGCCAGCAAAATGGAGCGGGCTTCCTCGTAGGTGCCCACACGCAGCTGCTGAGCGGGTTTTTCTTCGCCGGATTCCGTGGCCGTGTAGCGCAGCGTCATCAACCACTGGCCGTCAGCCTCAAGGCACATGCTCACTGAACCGCCGAAGGAATCTGAATCCGCGTACGTGGTGACCAGGAGCAACCACGCACCAACAGGATCTTGGGCGCGCAGAGCGTCCTCGAAAGCGATGTCGACAATCCGCTCCCCCACCTGGCGCCACACCGTGCCGGTGGAGCTGGCGAGCTCCACCGGCGCAAAGGTCTCCTGCAAGTCAGTGCCCGCCGTGTTGACAAAGAGTCCCGCATCATCGAGAAAAACGAGGAATTCCTCGACATACGCGAGCGCTCCGATCTCGGCTAATTTTGGTCCCGCCTCCTCAGGCGCCAGCTCCACCGTCATCACGGTCTGGGCGGGGACCTCGAACCCCACGATCTGGCTCACCTTCGCCGCGATCTCCCGCATCGACGGATCAGGGGTGTGCAGACTGTCGAGATCTGCGGAGTAGAAAGCCTGGACTAATTCGTGGTGCGGGGCAATAGCGGGAGTCGACGGTTTCCAAATGTGAAGAATCGGCCTCATGCCCAACAAGCTACCGAGACGGGGGCGGATGCGCGGGGGAACGGGAGACGTCGATAAGCAAAATGCCCGCACACCTGACGGTGTACGGGCACGAGCGCGGGGAGCTTAGTTCTCCTCGGACTCTTCAGCCTTCTCTTCCTCGGCCGGGGTGTCCTCAGACTCAGCGGCCTCAGCAGCCTCGGCTTCCGCCTTAGCCTTGGCCTCTGCCTCAGCCTCGGCAGCTGCCTTAGCCTCTGCCTCTTCCTTGGCCTTCTTGCGCTTCTCGGTGATGGCCTCGGCAGTCGGGCCGTTGGAAGCTTCCTCGAGAGCCTGGTTGAACAGGTCGAGCTTGGACGGCTTCTCCTCGGCGACCTTGAGGGTGCCCTCGGCACCTTCCTCACCCTTGTGCTTCTGCCAATCGCCGGTCACCTTGAGCAGAGCAGCGACAGGCTCGGTCGGCTGAGCACCGACGCCGAGCCAGTACTGGGCGCGCTCAGAGTCGATCTGGATAAGCGACGGCTCTTCCTTCGGGTGGTAGATGCCGATGTTCTCGATGACGCGGCCGTCACGGCGGGTGCGGGCATCGGCGACGACAACGCGGTACTGGGCGTTGCGGATCTTGCCCACGCGCTGCAGCTTGATCTTCACAGCCATGTTGAAAGTCCTTACTTGGTCACTGGGCAGTTCAGTCACCCGCCGCTTATCGACGGGCCGGTTCAACCCTTAGATTTAATCTGCGTGTGACGAGGCCGGTCGGTGGCATCCCCGCTTCCGCGAAAATGGTGCCGGTTCCGGCGCTTACGCAGTCGGTGCCGCCGCGCGCACCGCCATGCGGACGCGCTTCGACCCCGAATACACTACCCCCGCCATTAGCGGCACACCAAAACGAGGCGCGGGTTAACAGTGTTCGAGGGTATCGGCGGTAGAGTCTCCACAGGAAGAACGGGAGAAACAGACAGTCAACGCTAGCGAGTCTGTTTTTCTTTCCGCATTGTTTTCTTTCGATTCGTCCCGATTCCCCAGAGCTTACGGATTATTCACGAGATGACGACCACGGTAACCACCAAGCAGGAGAAGGCCGCAATGCCTGCGCTGAAGACTGCGTACCGCAACGACCTGGACGGTCTGCGCGGCATCGCGATCGGGTTGGTGGTGCTGTTCCATGTCTTCGTCGGGCGCGTGTCCGGCGGCGTCGATGTGTTCCTGTTGCTGTCGGGCTACTTCTTCATGGGCTCGCAGCTGCGGTACGCGATGCGGCCGAATCCATCGTTGAATCCGTGGTGGCCGTTCTGGCGCACAGCGCGCCGCCTGCTTCCTGCCCTGGCGGTGGTGCTGGCGGCGATCTACGCGGGCATCAGGTGGCTGACGCCAGAGATCATGAGCGCTGATTTGGCGAAGCAGTTCACCGCCGCGGTGCTGTACTACCAGAACTACGAGCTGGCCTCGCAGAACCTGGACTATGCAGCGGCGGGCGCGGAGACCTCTCCCCTGCAGCACCTGTGGTCGATGTCTGTGCAGGGACAGTTCTACGTTTTCGCCATCACGTCCGGTGTGATCGTGGCGTTCCTGGCGTCGCGCGTAGGCGTGAGCAACCAGAAACTGCGCCGCGGCATCATTGGTGTGCTCGCGGTGCTCGCGGTGGCATCGTTCGCGTACGCTTCGCGCTTCGGCTTGGTGGGCACGCCGCAGAACTACTACGAGTTCCCGTCGCGTTTGTGGGAGCTGGCGTTCGGTACCCTGCTGGCGATGCTGCCGGTGACAAATCTGATTCCGGAGAAATTCCGCGGTTTCGCGGCGGGGCTCGGCGTGGCGGCGATCGCGATGACCGGCGCAATCATCACTACCTCCCTGGCATTTCCCGGCCCGGCGGCGCTGATTCCGCTGCTGGGTGCGGCGCTCGTTGTCATGGCTGGACCTGACCAACCGGTGGCGCGCGTGCTGTCGTCGGGCCCGATCCTGTGGCTGGGCAAGGTGGCGTATTCGCTGTACCTCTGGCACTGGCCGCTGCTGATTCTGTTCACGGTGAAGTCGGGTCGCCCGACGCCGACGGTGGGCCTCGGCATCCTGGTCATCGCCCTGTCGCTGTGCCTGGCGCACCTGACCTACACCTTGGTCGAGGATCCGCTTCGCCAGCACGGCAAGCGCCCGAAGGCGGGTGACACGCCGGTGCGCAACGCGAAGGCGAGCTTGTCGACGCCTGAGGGGCGCGGCCGCGCCGTCGGCGGCGCCCTGATCGGTGCCCTCCTCGTCGGCTTGCTGGCTATCCAGCCGGTTTACGCGCGCCAGGTGAATGACGCCGACTTCGACCTCGCCTCCGAGAATTACCCGGGCGCCATGGCCCATTTCGGCGCGGACGTGCCCGAGGCCCCCGCGCAGCCGGATCCCAACCTGATCGCGGATATCTTCCCGCCGACGGCGGATGACAACTGCATCATCTTCATGGACCAGCCGGCCGACATGCTGCCCGGCCCCCACTGTGTGTGGGGCGACCCGGAAGCTGAGACCACCGTTGTCATCTTCGGCGGTTCCCACTCCGAACCGTGGCTGATCCCGCTGGATAAGCTCGGCCGCGAACACGGTTTCAAGGTGATGCCGATCGTGCGCCAGGCGTGCCCGCTGATCCTCGACGACTTGGACACCGTGAGCCCCGAGTGCGCGGAGTGGTCGCGCCTGGCGTTCAACCGCATCATCGAGATGCACCCGGACCTGACGCTTTCCACCGCCACCCGCCCCGAGGGCCGCGCCGGCGAGGGCAACCCCGGCCCCGACATGGTGCCCAGCTCCTACGCGACGGTGTGGGAGGAGCTCCAGGCCAACGACATTCCGTTCCTGGGCCTGCGGGATAACCCGTGGGTGTTCAGCCGCGAAGGCGACCACATGGACCCCAACGAGTGTCTGCTCGCCGGAAACGACTTCGAGGCCTGCTCCACCCTGCGCCAGACGGTCTACGGCGATGCCGATCCGTCGCAGGAATACCTCTTCCCGGAGAACAAGCAGTGGGGCTTGGACACCGCCGACTGGTACTGCGATGCAGAGCTCTGCCCGCCCATCATCGGCAACGTGTATGTCTACCGCGACCAGAACCACGTCTCCAACGCATTCGCCGCCACCACCGCCCCGCTGCTGTGGGCGAAACTCCAGGAGGTCTTCACTGCCCTGGGCATCCCTGTCGACGGGGCCTCCCCAGATCTCGACCCTGAAGACGGGGCTCCCACACAGCGGCAGGGTGAAGGTGTGGACGCGGGAGACGTAGGCAAGCCGAGCGTCGAGGCGAACCCAGACATCCTCCCCGAACTCGGCGAGCAATAGAAAATCCCTCCCGCGCGGTGAACTGCTCCCCACTAGTCGGTAACTGATTTCTCAGTCCGACTTTCGGGGGCTAGTTCACGGTGCGGGAGGGACAGAACTCTGAGGGCTACTTGCCCCGGCCCATGCGCTTCATGGCTTCGTTGAAGTCCAAGTTATTCAGATCGATGCCGTCCATTCCGGGCGGGAGCTGTTCCTGCATTTTCTTCAGCTGGGCCGGATCGAGCTGATCCATGCCCGGCATCCCGGGCATTCCAGGCATTCCGCCCTTGCCCGGCATTCCCGGCATCTTCGGGCCGCCGCCCCGCTTCTTCGCGGGCTTGCGCTTGCCGTTCTTGCCCTTGCGGCCCTTCGGCTTTTTCTTCGTCGCGGAACGGCCCATGCCCGGCATTCCGCCCATCCCCGGCATGCCGGACAGGCCGAACTGGTTGGCCATTTTGCCCATCATCTTCTTCGCCTCGAAGAAGCGCTCCACGAGCTGGTTGACCTCAGCGACAGTGACGCCGGAGCCGTTGGCGATGCGCTTGCGGCGCGAAGCGTTGAGGATCTTCGGGTCCTCGCGCTCCTGCGGGGTCATACCGCGGATGATGGCCTGGATGCGGTCGAGCTGCTTTTCGTCGACCATGTCGGCCATCTCGTTCATCTGCTTGCCGCCCGGCATCATCTTCAGCAGATTCCCGATCGGGCCCATGCGGCGGATCATCAGCAGCTGGTCGAGGAAGTCCTCGAGCGTCAGCTCGCCGGAGCCCAGCTTCATGGCGGCTTCTTCCGCCTTCTGCTGGTCCATGGTCGCCTCGGCCTGCTCGATGAGGGAGAGCAGGTCGCCCATGCCGAGGATGCGGCTGGACATGCGGTCCGGGTGGAAGATGTCGAAGTCTTCAAGCTTCTCGCCGGTGGACGCGTAGAGGATCGGCTTGCCGGTGACCTCACGGATGGACAGGGCGGCACCGCCGCGCGCGTCGCCGTCGAGCTTGGTCAGCACGACACCGGTGAAATCGACACCGTCGGCGAAGGCCTGTGCGGTGGCGACGGCGTCCTGGCCGATCATGGCGTCGATGACGAAGAGGACTTCGTCCGGGTTGACGGCGTCGCGGATGTTGCGCGCCTGGGTCATCAGCGTCTCGTCGATGCCGAGACGGCCTGCGGTATCAATGATGACCACGTCGGCGTGGGTGCGGCGGGCTTCCTCGATCGAGGCTTGGGCCACCTCGACCGGGTCGCCGTGGGAGGTGCCCATCTCATGTTCGCTCGAATCTAGGGAGGTGCCAGGGTCCGGCGCGAAGGTGGGAACGCCAGCCCGCTTGCCGACGATCTCCAGCTGCTGCACCGCACCCGGACGCTGCAAGTCACAGGCCACCAGCATCGGGGTGTGGCCCTGCTTGGTCAAGTGAAGGGCAAGCTTGCCCGCGAGAGTCGTCTTACCGGCACCCTGCAGGCCGGCAAGCATGATCACCGTCGGCGGGTTCTTGGCCAGATTCAGCCGGCGGGTCTCGCCGCCGAGGATATTGGTGAGCTCCTCGTCGACGATCTTGATGACTTGCTGCGCCGGGTTCAGTGCCTCGGAGACATCGGCACCGAGCGCGCGCTCTTTGACCCGCTTGATGAAGGCGCGGACGACTGGCAGGGAGACATCGGCCTCGAGCAAGGCGATGCGAATCTCACGGGCGGTGGCGTTGATGTCCTCTTCCGTGAGCTTGCCCTTGCCGCGCAGGCCTTTGAGCGCTGATTGCAAGCGGTCGGACAATGACTCGAACACGTGTGGCACGCTCCTTGGAGAACGGTAGAGGGATAAGACAGAAACTTCCCTATACCCTAGCGCGCCGACGCTCAACGCCCATAAGTGAAGGGGTTCCGGTACCGCTAATCCACGATCGCGTCCTCATCGGTTTCACCCGTGCGGACACGGATGGCGCGTTCGACCTGCGACACCCAAATCTTTCCGTCCCCGACCTCGCCAGTGTGAGCCGCACCCAAAATCGCGTCGACCGCCGCAGCCTCCTGCGCATCAGTCACCAGCACTTCGAGCTTGAGCTTGGCCACGTACGGCGATGAATATTGTGCCCCGCGGTAAAACTCGACGCCGGCTCGCTGCCTGCCTCTGCCCTGCGCTTCGGTGATCGTGATGCCCTGAATGCCGGCGTTTTCCAGAGCGACGACGACGTCTTCAAGGGTGAAAGGTTTGATGATTGCGGTGACGAGTTTCATCGTTCAATCTCCTTCTCCTCGGTGGAGACCACTTTGCGGGAATGCCGCTCATGATGCTCCCTGGATTCATTCAACCCAAATTCGGCGGCGGCCCGGTTGCCCACCGGCAATCCCCCGGGTCTCATGCCAGGCCCACCGAAGTCGTAGCCTGTCTCGCGGTGGATCGAGTAGTCAATGCCCTCGAACTCCTGCTGCCGGGTAATGCGCCAGCCAATGGTGTACTTGATGGCGAGAGCTAGGAGCAATGTGATCACGCCGCTTGAAATCATCGCCACGATCGCAATGAGCGTCTGGACAGCAAGCAGTTTCCACCCGTCGGCGCCCCCACCTGTCAGGATTCCGCGCTCGTGCGCGAAAAACGCCAGGCCGACTGTTCCCCACACCCCGGCCACGAGGTGGACACCAACAACGTCGAGGGAGTCGTCGTAGTTGAAGGTGTATTTCAGCCCCACACCGAAGCAGGCGAGAATTCCGCCAATGAATCCGAGCACCATCGACGCGACAGGACCGAGATCCCCCGCCGCAGGGGTGATGGCGACCAGGCCGGCGACAAGCCCGGACGACGCTCCAAGGCTGGTCGCGTACCCATCCCGGAGACGCTCCACCAAGAGCCAGCCAAGCATGGCCGCGGCAGCCGCAGCCGTCGTGTTGAGCCATGCCACACCCGCCAATCCACCGGCGGAGAATGCTGAACCGCCATTGAATCCCGCCCAACCGAACCACAAAAGGGCTGCTCCGATCATGACGAGCGGCAGGTTGTGGGGGCGGGAGTTGGAGTGCGGGAAGCCTTGACGGCGCCCAATGACGAGGGCCAGCACGAAGGCGGCTGTGCCCGCAGAAATGTGCACGACGGTGCCGCCTGCGAAATCAATCGGCGCGATGGCTGCTTCACCGTGCTCCTGCCCGAAGAGTACTGCGGCGAGTGAATGCTCGCCCTCACCGAGCACGCCTCCGCCCCACACCATGTGGGCGAGCGGAAAATAGACCAAGGTGATCCAGGCCGCCACGAACACGATCCATGCCCCGATCTTCACTCGGCTGGCGATCGCACCCGAAATGATCGCGGCAGAAATCACGGCGAACGTGAGCTGGAACATGATGTCGATGACGTTCGCGTAGCCGTTGGCTCCTACGATGTAAGCACCATTGACGTCGACGATCGAGTTCCGCAGACCGAAAAACTCGAAGGGGTTCGCGAACACACCACCCACCGACTGCGTCCCGTACGACTCAGACCACCCCCAAAGCACGTAGACGACTGGAACTACGCCGAGCGCCGTGAACGACATCATCATCATGTTCAGAACGCTCCGGCGCGAAGACATTCCCCCGTAAAAAAGCGACAGCGCCGGTGTCATGAGCAACACCAGCGCCGCTGACACAAGCATCCAACTTGCGTTCCCTGACATTGTGGCTGTCTGTTCCGGTGTCACCTTCATCACCTCGCGAGGTCTCTTCAATTTTTCCAATGTGCTCTCTAATCCAAGCCCAACGGAAAGCCTGATACCCCGCAAAAAGGAAAAACTGCGACACAGGTCACATCCGTGCCGCAGTTGATTCTTGAGGGCCGTCAGCCGAGCAATGCGTCGACGAAACCTTCCACCTCGAACGGCGCGAGGTCGTCCGCGCCCTCGCCCAAGCCGACGAGCTTGACGGGAACACCGAGCTCTTCCTGAACCTGGAAGACGATGCCGCCCTTGGCAGTGCCGTCCAACTTGGTCAGCACGACGCCGGTGATTTCCACTACGTCCTTGAACACGCGTGCCTGAGTCAGGCCGTTCTGGCCGACGGTGGCGTCGAGGACCAGCAGAACTTCGTCCACCTGGGATTTCTTCTCCACCACGCGCTTGACCTTGCCCAGCTGGTCCATCAGGCCGGTGGAGGTGTGCAGGCGGCCCGCGGTGTCGACGAGCACAACGTCGGCCTGCTGCTCGACACCGGTCTTCACAGCGTCGAAGGCGACCGATGCCGGATCCGCGCCTTCCTTGCCGCGGACGGTGGAAGCACCGACGCGGCGGCCCCAGGTCTCCAGCTGGTCGGCGGCCGCCGCACGAAAGGTGTCCGCCGCGCCGAGAACGACGCTGTGGCCCATGGAGATGAGCACGCGCGCCAGTTTGCCCGTCGTCGTGGTCTTGCCGGTGCCGTTGACACCGACGACGAGAATCACGGCGGGCTTGCCGTTATTCGGCATCGCCTTGATGGAGCGGTCCAGCTCCGGCTTGCCTGCCTCAATGAGGGTCTCGCGCAGCATCGCCCGAGCTTCAGCCTCCGTGGACACGCCGCGCTCGGCGATCTTCTCGCGCAGGGACTCGGTCACCTTCATCGTCAGCTCGGCACC
This sequence comes from Corynebacterium sp. p3-SID1145, assembly GCA_025144245.1. Classification (GTDB taxonomy): domain Bacteria; phylum Actinomycetota; class Actinomycetes; order Mycobacteriales; family Mycobacteriaceae; genus Corynebacterium. Next base: position 125,510 of record JALXXC010000001.1, read on the forward strand.
GAGGTCCGCCATGATGAGCGTGTCCTCGATCTCCTCCCACGCATCCTCGTCGAGGTCGCCTGCGGTGAGAATTCCCAAAAGCCCCTGACCGATCGCGTTCTGGGAGCGTGACAGGCGCCCGCGCAGCTTCCCGATGCGGCCCGCCGCCGGCTCAATGTCGTCCAGCTGCTCGTCGGGTACTGGCTCGGTCTCGATGACGCTGGCCTGCGTCTCTTCCGCAGCCTCGTTTGCTTCTGCCGTGCCCGCCGCCGCAGCGCCGGCACCGGCGGCAGCCGTACCAGCGGCACCTGCGGTATCCGGCTTCGCTGCCGGAGTCTGCTCGCGCGCCTCTTCGGCAGCGTCAGCGGTCGTTCGTGCCGCCTCGGCCGCTTCCTTCGCTTCTGCTTCTGCTTCGGCTTCTGCCCGAGAGTCATCCGCGGCGACTTCGGGTTCGACCAGGTGGTCGGCGCCAGCAATGTCGCCGGGCTTGCCCGTTGGTTCAGCGGGGGTTTCCGGTTTAACAGGCGGTGCAGGCTTCCCCTGATCAACCTGTGCTTCCGGGGCGGGGTCCTTCGCCGGCTCGACCTCGGCCGGATCCGGCTCAATCACTTCGGTCTCGGTCTCGCCAAGCTCGACGGGGTCGACCTCGTCTGCGGCAGTCGGTGCCGGCGCGATCTGCTCCGTCTCGGTGGTGCCAGTGGTATCGGATACGTCAGAAGAATCGGAAGCATCAGCAGGCTTTGCTGCCGAAGCTGCGGCGGCACCAGCAGCACCAGCGGCAGCGGCACCAGCGCCTGCTGCTTTAGCGGAGGTGGAGGGGGTGTCGCGCTTCAGCGGTTCGTCGACACGCACAGGCTCTTTCTCAGCCGTCGGCGCGCCGGCGGGAGCAAAATTGAACCCGCCCTTGGCCTGGTAGTTCCCGGATTTCTCCTGCTGGGTGAGTTCCTTCTGCTGCTCCGGCTCCTTCTTCTCGAAGGAGACGGTCTTGGACTTCTTACGGTTCTTACCGACGACGATGATGATGCCCAAAATGATGAGCAGCGCCACGACGACGGCGATGGTGACCCACAGTGCAGTTGAATTCATCATGTCCCCCATAGTGCCACCAGATCCGGTGGCGGGGCACAGCTACTCAGTAGACTCCGCGGCTTCGCGCGGCGCGGGGCTCATGCGCTGGGAAATCACGCGGGTCACTCCGTCGCCGCGCATAGTCACACCGTAGAGCACGTTCGCGACATCCATCGTGGGTTTCTGGTGGGTGATCACGATGAGCTGGGAGTCCTCGCGGAGTTCTTCGAGGAGGGCGATGAGGCGGCGGAGGTTGACGTCGTCAAGCGCGGCTTCGACCTCGTCGAGCACGTAGAACGGGCTGGGGCGCGCGCGGAAGATGGCCACGAGCATCGCAAGCGCGGTGAGCGATTTCTCGCCGCCGGACAGAAGCGAGAGGCGTTTGACTTTCTTGCCGGGCGGGCGCGCCTCGATCTCGATGCCAGTGGTGAGCATGTCGGAGGGGTCGGTGAGCAGAAGGCGCGCCTCGCCGCCAGGGAACAGCGTCTGGAACACGCGCGGGAATTCACGTTCGACGTCGTGCCACGCATCGGTGAAGAGCTGCAGAATTTGCTTGTCGACGTCGTCGATCACCCCCGCCAGGTCCTTACGCGCCTGGACCACGTCGGCGAGCTGGGTGGACAGGAAGCTGTAACGTTCCTCGAGCGCCTTGTACTCCTCCAGCGCCAGGGGATTGACCTTGCCGAGCGCGGCGAGGTCCTTCTCCGCCTTCTTGAGGCGCTTCTTCTCCTCGGTTTCGTCGAAGTCTTCGCCGGGCGTGTAGTCGGCGAGCAAGTCGTCGATGGCGATGCCGAGCTGCTCGACGATCTTCGTTTCGGCCTCGTCGATGCGCACTTGCGCCTGCTCACGGGCAATGTCGGCGGCGTGCGAGGTGTCACCGAGGCGGGCGAGCTGCTGGCGCAAAGCGCTGACCTTTTCGCGGGCCTGGGATTGGCGTGCGGCGAGCTGTTTCACGTCGGCGGAAAGCGTGTCGCGGCGCTGCGTGGCGCGCTCGAGGGAGTCTGCGATGCGCGCGGCGAGGTCGCGGGCATGTCCGGCGACAGCTTCGGCGAGCTCCGCCTGCGCACGTTTGCGCGCCATCGCGGCATCGTGGCGGGCTTTCGCCTGGCGCTCGTGCTCCGCTTGACGACGAAGCGCCGCTCCCCTGCCCGCAACATTGTCCACCGCTTGCTGGGTGGAACGCGCCGCGAGCGTGGCTTCCATTTCCGCGGAACGGGCCTCGGTCAGTGCGGCGTTGGCTTCGTCGCGGGCGGTCGCGTCGGCCTCCTCGTCCGAGTCGGGGCGCTCCACGCGTGAGAGGCGGTCGCGCGTCTCGGCCAGGGCCTTCTCGCGTCCGCTGAGGCGGATATCCGCCTCGTTGGCCTGTTTCGCGGAACTGGCATGCTGCTTCTGCGCCTGCTCCGCCTGCTTGATCAAACGCTGGTGGTCGCGCTTCCACGAATCGGCCTGCGCGTCGTGCTCTTTGAGCGCGGCCTTGGCGGATGCGGCGGCCACGCGGGCTTCTTCCGCGGCGATCTTCGCGCCTTCGAGGGTGCCGGAAAGCTCATCCAGCTGCGCCTGTGCTTTTTCCAGTTCGGAAGTGGCGGATTCAATCTGGGCGGCGACCTCCACGCTCGACGCACCGCCGGAACCGGCGGCGAGCCAGCCTTCGCCCACGATGACGCCATCGGGGGTCACCGCGCGCAGGCGCGGGTCATCGGCGACGGCACGACGGGCGGCGGCCACATCGTCGGCAAGCACGACGTCGACGAGAATGCGGGTGATGGGGCCGACAACCTCGTCGTCGAGCGTGACGTGGTCGAGCAGCCAAGTGGCGCCGGCAGGCGGGGTACCGTCGAGGCGCCACGAGCGGCCGCCTGAAGTTGTGTCCACTACCACGCCGCGCGAGGCCCCGCCGAGCTGCTCAGCGATCGTATCTGTGTCGACGTCGCCGGCGAGTGCTTCCGCATGCGCGCCGAGGGCCGCCGCGAGTGCCTTCTCCATCCCCTTGGCTGGTTTCATGCGGTCGGCGACGGGCGAGAAGGCCGCGCCGAGCACATCGGCGGCCTCGGCGACGGGAGCGGTCTCGCTGAGCGTCGCGATGCGCGCCGACAACGAGTACACCGCCTTCTCCCTCGACTTCTGCTCTGCGCGCAGCTGCTCCAGGCGCTGTTCGGCTGCTTCCGCCTCCGCGGCAGCGCGCACATGGGCGTTTTCCAGTGGTTCGCGTCCGCGGGCAATCTCGGCGATTTTCTCCGCGGCGGACTGTGCTTCCGCATCAGCTTCCTGGGCCCGCGCGCGGGTCTCGTCGGCTGCGGCTGCGAGCCGCTCGATCTCCTGCTTCGCGCTCTCGACAGCTGCGACCTGACTCTCCTCCTGGGCGAGCAGGCGCACCACGCCTTCACGCCGGTCGGCGATCGCGCGGACCTGAGCCATATGCTCCGCCTCGGCGGCACGGGCCTTTTCAGACAGTTCCTCAACGCGGGCGGCGACGTCTTTGCGCTTCTGCTCGGCTTTCTCGTATTCGGCGAAAGCGTCGGCGTGCTGCTGCTCGGCACGCTCCGCACGTGCGACCAGATCGTCGGGGTCCTGGCCGCGGTACTCTGTGGTGTCCCCCACATGCGAGGCGCGCTCGGTGGCGATACGCAGCGTCGCGGACGTGCGCTCCGCCAGAGACGACAGCCCGAACCACAGTTGCTGGGCGCGCTCAGAATTCACCGCCGCAGCAGAATGCAGTTCCTCCACCTCTCCCTGGTGCGCTTCAGCGTCGGCGAGCTGCCCGGTCACGGTCTCGACCTGCTGGGCATGGAGGTGGGCGGTGCGCGCGGCGTCGTCAAGCGATGCCCGGAGCGTGACCACCTTGTGGCCCGCAAGACGCAGACGCGCATCACGGACATCCGCCTGCACGGTCGCTGCGCGCTGCGCGGCCTCGGCCTGGCGCGCCAGCGGTTTGAGCTGCTTCCCCAGCTCGTCGGTGAGATCTGTCAGGCGGTCGAGATTCGCCTGCATGCCGGTTAGTTTGCGCTGGGCCTTCTCGCGGCGGCGGCGGTGCTTGAGCACGCCGGCGGCTTCCTCGATGAACGCGCGGCGGTCCTCGGGACGCGACTCGAGGATCTCGTTGAGTTTTCCCTGCCCGACGATGATGTGCATCTCACGGCCGATGCCCGAGTCGGACAGCAGCTCCTGGATATCCATCAGGCGCGCCTTCGCCCCGTTGATCTCGTACTCGCTGGCTCCGTCGCGGAACATGCGGCGCGTGATGGCCACCTGCGAATACTCGATCGGCAGCCTGCCGTCAGTGTTATCGAAAGTCAGCGTCACTTCCGCGCGGCCGAGCTGCTTGCGGTCCCCCGCCCCAGCGAAGATGACATCCTCCATCTTCCCGCCGCGCAGATTCTTCGCGCCCTGCTCGCCCATCACCCAGGCAAGAGCATCCACCACATTCGACTTACCGGATCCATTCGGCCCAACGACCGCGCAGATGCCCGGCTCGAATTTCATCGTCGTCGCAGACGCGAAAGACTTGAATCCTTTAAGCGTCAGCGAAGTCAGGTGCATTGCACCAATATTACCGAATCGCGCCCCGACCTTGAACTTCTCCGGACACGGCGGCTGTGTCACGCCACGTTTTACAACCTGTTCGCGATCTACCCGTATGCACGCGAGTACATTTCGGATGCCACGCGCCGGATGGGCCTTCCGGCGTTGGTTCTGGACCTGTTGAAGCGATATGCCTACCGCTCTTCGAAGCCGGTCGCGCTGCGCGGTTCGCTGTACTGCGGCACGACGGCGCGCACTTCGCCGGGGCGCTTAGCTGTCGAGGGTTGCTCTTCAAGTAGGGCGAGGAGCTTGTCGACGTCCGCCTGCTCCCCTTCCGCCACCACTTCCACGCGTCCGTCGCGCAGGTTCTTCGCGTAGCCGGCGAGTCCGAGTTCGAGGGCGCGGCTGCGCGTCCACCAGCGGAAGCCGACCCCCTGGACGCGGCCGGAGACGAAAGCTGTCATTCGTGTGGTGCTCATGCGCACCACACTAGCCTTAGATGCGGGTGAGCCCGCCCTCGTCGGTGTCGTCGGCCGCACCTTTGCGGCGAGCTTTGTCTACGGCCACACGGTCCTCGGCGCTGCGGCGGGTGACCGGGTCGGAACCGTCCCAGAACTCGACGTTCTTGAGCTCCGGCAGCATGTCGCGGTGGAAGACTGGGTCAAGGCCCTGAGCGCGCTGCTCGCTGAAGTTCTTCAGCAGCTTGAAGGCGATACCGCCGAGCGGGACGATCGCGATCAGGTTGATGAACACCATCGTGGCGGCCATCGTGTCGCCGAGCGCCCACACGAGCGGCAGGGAGCCGAAGGCGCCGAAGATGACGAAGCCGATCACGCCCAGACGGAAGACGGTCAGCACCGACTTCTTCTTGGTAAGGTACTCCACATTCGCCTGCGCGAGGTAGTAGTTGCCGATCACGGAGGAGAACGCCAGGAAGAACAACACGAAGGTGATGAAGTGCGTGCCCCATGCGCCGACGGAATCCGACAGAGAAGCCTGCGTCAGGGCGGCGCCCTGCACTTCCTCGCCGTAGATCGGTGCCGGGCCAAGAAGGGTAATGAAGGCGGTGATCGAGCAGACGATCAAGGTGTCGAAGTAGACGCCCAGTGTCTGCACCAGGCCCTGCTTGACCGGGTGGGACACCGTCGCGGTCGCGGCGGCGTTCGGGGCGGAGCCCTGGCCGGCCTCGTTGGAGAACAGGCCGCGGCGCATACCGTTCATGAACGCGTAGCCGACAGTCGCGCCCGCAACCTCCTTGATTCCGAGGGCGTGCTCGACGATGAGGGCGAACATGCCGGGAATCTCGCGGTAGTTGACCACAAGAACCACAAGGCCGATGAGAATGTAGGCGCCGGCCATGAACGGAACGACGATCTGGGTGACGTTGGCGATGCGGGTGACACCGCCGAAGATCACCAAGGCAGTAACGACGGCCACGCCGGCGGCGACGGCGCTCTTCAGTGTGTTCGAATCGGTGCCCAGGGAGCCGCCGACGGCCTCCACGATGGAGTTGGTCTGGATGGCGTTGTAGATGAAGCCGTAGGTGACCGAGATAGCCACGGCGAAGATGACGGCCAGCGGCTTCCACTTCTCGCCGAGGCCGCGGGTGATGTAGTACGCGGGGCCGCCGTGGTAGTTGCCCTCGGCGTCCTTGGTCTTCCACAGCTGGGCCAGGGTCGACTCGACGAAGGCCGTCGCGCCGCCGACCAGGGCGATGATCCACATCCAGAACACGGCACCCGGGCCACCCATGGTGATCGCGAGGGCCACACCCGCGATATTGCCGGTGCCCACGCGCGAAGCGGCGGAGATGGTGAAGGCCTTGAAGGCGGAAATACCGCCGTATTCCTCGTCGAGGTCGCGGCCGTCGTGGTCTTTGCCCTTCGGGCTCTCCGCCACGGCCTTGAACATGTCGGGCAGCATGCGCAGCTGCACGAAGATGGTGCGCAGCCCGAAATAGATACCCGCCGCGAGAAGCAGGAACGGGATCACCTTCCACAGGTTGTCGTTGACGATATCCGTCACGAACGACTCAATTTTTTTCCATGCGGGGAATTCTATACGGCCCTAGGGCGTGCCAACGATTTCTCGGCGGCCGGTCAGCGGAGAGTCAGCGCGTCTGGCAAGACGGGCAATAATAACTCGATCGGCCGTTGACGACGGTGCGGATGATCGGCGTACCGCAGCGCGCGCAGGGTTCACCGGCTTGGCCGTAAGCGTTCAGGGAACGAGAGAAGTAGCCGGAAGCACCGTTGACGTTAACGTAGAGGGAATCGAAGCTGGTGCCGCCCGCTTCGAGCGCGCGGGCCATGACAGCGTGCGATTCCTCGAGCAGGGCAACGGCATCGCGCTGGCGCAGCGCCTTGCCTTTGCGTGTGGGTTTGACCCCTGCCGCCCACATCGCCTCATCGGCGTAGATGGAGCCGATTCCGCTGACCACAGACTGATCCAGCAAAAGCGATTTCACAGCCACATTCTTCTTGCGCATGGCGCGGGCGGTGGCCACCGGATCGAAGTCGGGTTCAAAAGGATCGGCCGCGATGTGCGGAATGGTGGTGGGGATGGGGCGGCCCCGACCGGAAACAGTGAGCGGCACATACTGCCACGACCCGAAGGTGCGCTGGTCGACGAAGTCGAGTTCCTTGATTCCATCATGGCTGTGCAGCTGCGCACGGATGCGCAGATGGGGGCTGTCCACCACACCAGGCTCCCCCACCAGCATCTGCCCCGACATGCGGAGGTGGACGAGCAGCGCGGCACCGTCGGAAAGCGTCAGCCACAGGAATTTTCCGCGGCGGTCGGTCCCGGTGATGGTCAGGCCGGGCAGCACCTCGGCAAGATCGACTTCGTTGCCGCGGACGGCGCGGGGGTGGAGCACGTTGATCTCACCGAATGCCGCGCCGACGACGTGGGTGTCGAGGCCGCGGCGCACCACCTCTACTTCGGGAAGTTCCGGCACAGCCTATTCCCGCCTAAGAGCGATGGTTTCCGGGTGGTCTTTGAGGAAGAAGAAGGCTTCGCGGGCCGCGTTCTGCTCGGCGGTCTTCTTGTTGTGGCCGCGTCCGGTGCCGCGGGAGGTGCCGCCGATAAGCGCGTGCGCGGTGAAGACCTGCTCGTGCTCCGGGCCTTCGGCGGTGGCGGTGTAGACCGGCGGGTGGCCGCCCAGCTCTGCGACGCGCTCCTGCAACTCCGTCTTCCAGTCCTGGATCCAGTGTGCGTTGTCGATCTTGTCCTTGAAGAGGCGCAGGATCACGTCACGGGTGCAGTTGAAACCGTGCTGGCGGTAAATCGCGCCGAGGACTGCCTCGGTTGTGTCCGCGAGGATCGAGTCCTTGTCGCGCCCGCCGGTGGTCTCCTCGCCCTTGCCCAGCAGAATGTGCGCGCCGAGCCCAATTTCGCGGGCGACGTCGGCGAGACCGTAGCGGGACACGATGCGGGCGCGCATCGGCGACAGGTCTGATTCAGGGCGCGACGGAAAGCGCTCGAACAGCGCGTTCGCAATGGTCAGACCAAGCACCGCGTCACCGACGAACTCGAGGCGCTCGTTGTTCGGTAGTGTCCCGTGCTCGTTCGCGAACGAGCGGTGCGTCAACGCAAGGCGCAGGATGTCCGGTTCGATCTCGACACCGAGCTTGTCCAGCAGCGGTGTGTGGTCAACAGCGGCGAACGCTTCGGCCAAGGCCTGGTCGCCGGGAATCTTGTTCTTCTTCGCGCGTGGCACGTGACCCCCAGTTACTTCCCGGAGCCTGTTTCAGCGCCAGCGTTCGTGCTGTCGCCGCCATCGCCGCCGGTGAGGAATTTCTCCAGGCCGGCCCAGCGTGGATCCACCAGATCGTTCTCTTCGCCGGACACTCCGTCGGCGCTCGGCACCTCGGAATCCTCCGGGCACTCCGGCTCGCACACCGGGTTGAACGGCAGGCTCAACCCGACCTCGTCGACGAACGCTTGCTCCAAGTTGACGGTGTCGTCGATGATCTGCGGGACATCGTCGCCGGAGCCTTCGTCCTCGGAGGTGGCATCATCGCCGGTGATGAAGTCGTCGGAGCCCGAGAACACCTGGGAGACGGTGATGGTCTCTGTCGGGGTCAGCTCACGGAGGCAGCGCACGCACTCGCCTTTGAGCTGTACCGTCGCCGTAGCGTCAACAAGCACGCCCTCACCGAGCGGCGTGACAGTCGATTCGACGCTGATTTCCTGCCCTTCCGGGATGGCGATCATTTCCGGGCCGATGCGCGACGGCGACGGGCCTGTCTGGGTGGTGGTCACCGGAAGCCCGTCGCCGCGCTGGGCGGCCGAGACATCCACAATAAACGGGTTAGTAGCCATAACGCACCCCAGAATACATTGAGGCAAACCTGCGGCTCATCCACGCCGGGATGCCGCCGGGAAAAGCGGTTTTAGTGCCCGCGCGGGTAGCCGCGGTCGTCGCGGACTTCCCTAGCGTCACGGGCGTCACGGGTGTCACGGACTTCACGGACATCGCGCGCACCGCGCTCGTAGCGGCCGGAGGCACCCGCGCCGTGGCGGAGGGCGGAGCGGTCGGAGGTGACGGTGCGCAAAACGCCGGTGAGGGTCTCCTCGAATTCGGCGAGTTTCCCGTCGACGTACTCGTCGCACTCGTTGCGCAGGCGGCTGGACTCCGCGTGGGCGGACTCGACGATCCGGTGGGCTTCTTCGTCGGCGCGGCGGGTGACCTCAGCCTCGGACACCAGGCGCTGCTGCTCCTCCAGACCCTCAGCGACGGAGCGGTCGTAGGACTCGTTGCCGTCTGCGACGAGTCGCTCCGCTTCACGACGAGCACGCTCCACCAGCTGTTCCGCCTCGTCCCGCGCACGGGTGACCGTGTTGTTGGCGTCCTCCTCCGCATTGGCGACCATCAGGGTCGAACGCTGCTGGGCATCGCTCAGCATGGATTCGGATTCATTGTGGGCATCGCCGACCAGGCGCTGGGCTTCACCTTCCGCGTCCCCGATAATCGCGTCCGCGCGGTCCTCGGCGCCGCGCAGGATCTCGTCCTGCTTATCCAGCACGTCCTGCGCGTCGTCGATCTCGACGGGGAAGGCGTTGCGGATGTCGTCGAGAAGCGCAAGCACTTCATTGCGCGGAACCATGCAGTTCGACGTCATCGGAACGCCGTAGGCCTGTTCGACGGTGTTGACCAGTTCATCGAGAGCTTCAAATACGCGGTACATGAGCCCAACAGTACTGGTAATACAACGAACGCCCCGGCAAGCCGGGGCGCGTGTCCTGCGATGGGCAGTGAAGTTCAGGCGCTAGATGACACCCTGGGCCAGCATCGCGTCGGCGACCTTCTTGAAGCCGGCGATATTGGCACCCACCACATAGTCGCCCTCATGGCCGTACTCGGCCGCGGTGGCGGAGGTGTTGCGGAAGATATTCTCCATGATGTGCTTCAGGCGGTTGTCGGTGTACTCGAAATTCCACGAGTCGCGCGACGCGTTCTGCTGCATCTCCAGTGCAGAGGTGGCCACACCGCCGGCGTTGGCTGCCTTGCCCGGCAGGAAGTGGATCTTGTTCTCGCGGAAGACTTCGATCGCCTCAGCGGTCGACGGCATGTTGGCGCCTTCAGCGACGTACTTCACGCCGTTGGCCACCAGCTTCTTCGCGTGCTCGCCGTCGAGCTCATTCTGGGTAGCGCAAGGCAGAGCGACATCGGCCTTGAGGTCCCAGATGGAGCCGTCGCTGTGGAAGGTCGCGTCCTCGATCTGCTCGGCGTACTCGGAGACGCGGCCGCGGCGGACTTCCTTGATCTCCTTGAGGAGCTTCACGTCGACGCCGTTCGGGGTGTCGACCCACCCGGAGGAGTCGGAGAAGCCCACGACAGTCGCGCCGAGCTCCTGCGCCTTCGCGATTGCGTAAATGGCCACGTTGCCGGAACCGGAGACGATGACCTTGGCGCCGCTGAGGGAATCACCGTTTTCCTGCATCATCTGGTTGTTGATGTAGACGGTGCCGTAACCGGTGGCCTCGGTGCGCACGAGGGAGCCGCCCCAAGTCAGTCCCTTACCCGTCAATACGCCGGACTCGTGCTTATTGGTCAGGCGGCGGTACTGGCCGAAGAGGTAGCCGATCTCGCGGCCGCCCACGCCAATGTCACCGGCGGGGACGTCGCGGTACTCGCCGACATGACGGTGCAGCTCAGTCATGAAGGACTGGCAGAAGCGCATGATCTCAGCGTCCGACTTGCCCTTCGGATCGAAGTCGGAGCCGCCCTTGCCGCCGCCGATGGGCAGGCCGGTCAGGGAGTTCTTGAAAATCTGCTCGAAACCGAGGAACTTGATAATGCCCAGGTTCACTGACGGGTGGAAGCGCAGGCCGCCCTTGTAGGGGCCGAGCGCGGAGTTGAACTGGACACGGAAGCCACGGTTAACGCGAACTTCGCCATCGTCTGCGACCCACGGAACGCGGAAAATAATCTGCCGCTCCGGCTCGCAGAGGCGCTCAATAAGGCCGTAATCGTTGTAGTGGGGATCCTTGTGCAGAACGATCCGGAGGGAGTCCAGCACTTCGGCAACCGCCTGGTGGAATTCTGGCTCCCCCGCATTGCGCTTCAGGAGTTTGTTGTAGTACCCCGAGATCTGGTCTTCGTTCGACATCACTATCGATCCTTTCTTCCGACTGCTCGATAATTAAAAAACTATAGTCGCGGAAAGAGTGATCGAGTTCTCTTCTCAAGCAAATTGTTAGCATTCGAGGAGCCAAACGCGATAGACATGCGCACCGTCGAGCCGCCGAGAACAACCGGAAGTCAAAGGAGCACAGTTTCCATGTTCAGTTCCCGCCCGATTCCCGATCCGGGCATCCCCGAAGATGAAAGCGCGGGATTACCAGCGAATTTCGTCGCCGACGCACAAACCCTGCGTGTCGTCGTGGCCCCCGATTCCTTCAAGGGATCCGCGACAGCGCAGCAAGCGGCGGAATGGATCGCCGAAGGCATCCAGTCCATTATCCGCGACTGTGACATTGAGCACATTCCTATGGCGGATGGGGGCGAAGGAACATCGGCACTCTTCAGTGGCGAGGTAATCACTCTGCCGACAACGGACGCCGCGGGGCGCCTCACCGAGGCCAGCTATGTCTACAGCGCGGCGGAAGAAACCGCCTATATCGACGTGTCCGCGGCAACAGGATTGCCCGCTGTCAAAGACAATCCGGTCCCGCTCACCGGCGACACCTACGGCACCGGCGTTCTCATCGCGGACGCGCAAACCCGCGGCGCCCGGCGCATCGTGCTCGGCTTGGGCGGCACCGCAACGATCGACGGCGGCACCGGCATCCTCGTCGCCCTTGGCGCCAACCCCCTCAACGCCGACGGCCATCCCCTGCGGCACGGCGGCGGAGCCCTGAGCGACCTGGCGGATTTCGACACCGCCAAGGTGAATATTCCTGCTGCCTCCGTCGAGTGGATTCTCCTGGCGGATTCCGAGTTCCCCGCCACCGGCCCGCACGGCGCGGCGCGGGTCTTCGGCCCGCAGAAAGGTGCGGGACCCGAAGAGGCGGAGAAGGTCGACGCCGCACTCGCCCACCTCTGCGAGGTCACCGGCATCGACCCGGAGCAGCCCGGCTACGGCGCCGCCGGTGGCCTACCCATCGGCATCACCTGGCTGTCCGAACTGATGCACGGCAACCGCGACCACGTCCACGTCGTCTCCGGCGCGCGCACCGTCGCCGCCGCGCAAGGACTGCGCGAGAAAATCGCCGAGGCCAATCTCGTAGTCACCGGCGAAGGAAAATATGACGAGCAGTCCGCCGCGGGCAAGGTCGTCTCAGTGGTCGCCGAACTCGCCGAGGGAACCGGCGCCACGGTCGCCGTGCTCGCCGGCGCATTCGAGGCCGACCTTCCGGAAGGCGTGCTGGCGGTCGAGATCGGCGAGCAGACCGACGATGTGCGCGAACAGCTCACCCGTGCGGGAGCCCAAGCCGCAGTCGACTACCTCAATACCTCGACGGCCCAGGGATAGACCGCGGGCAGTTCGAAATCCATCTGGCGCTCCAGCGCCACGGGGTCTTTGGGCAGCTCGGCTTTCGGCGTGAGCACCCGGGACAGGCCCATGGCCAGCTGGTTGACGGAGCCCGCGCCCTCGGACTCGATGAGGTACCGCTGCACGGCCGCGTCGCCGGGCTCCACACCGCGCTCCTCCTCGTAGACCCGGCGCAGCTGCGCGGTCGTTTCCTCGGGCACGTCGGGTTCCGCCACTCGCGTCACGGAGCCGGAGGTGAGGCGTTCGTGGCGGACGAGGATCTCCACGGCACTGGCGAACGCCTCCTCCACCTGCTTTCCTGCTGCGTCATCGGGAACAAGCACGTCAAACTGGATCGTCGGCATGAGGACAGAGTAGCGAATAGCCTTGGAGTGCATGACGCACCCGACGTTTCCTCTGTCGCCCCCTCTTTCGGCCTCGCGCGATCCGCTGCAGCGGATGGCGGACGGGACCCTCAAGCAGCTCAACCCGTTCTCGGGCACGCAGGTGTGGACAGTGCCCGGCCGCGGCAACCGTCCCTTGTCTGTGCCGAAAAAGGAGCCAGAGAAGCTCGGGGAGAAAGACTTCACGGATAAGTGCAATTTCTGCGTCGATAAGCAATTGCGCACGCCGCCGGAGAAATCCCGGATCGTGCGGCGCGACGGCGGCTGGGACATTCTGCGGGACCTGCTCCCCGACCAGCTCGGCGACTCCGAGGCCGCTTTCCGCCGCGTTCCCAACCTGTTCGAGATCGTCTCCTACGACTACTGGGCCCAGAATTACGGCTTCAGCATGGACGAGGCCCGCCACAACCAGATGGAGCGCTACCTCGCCGACGACGAAGGGCGCCGCCATGTCCTCGACATCGTGCGCATGCGGTTGACCGCTTCCGGCCAGGACGACAACGTCAGCGAAGAAGAGCTGTTCTCCCACGCTCCCGCGTATTTCGGGGGCGGGCACGACGTGATCGTCGCGCGGCGCCACTACGTGGACGGCGCGACGGAATCCACGCAGCTGGCGTCGTCGGGCACCCTGCCTCTCGACGAGCACAACGCGTTCATCGTTTTCACCATCGACTCGCTGCGCGACCTCTACGAGCACAACCGCTATGCGCCGTACGTCTCCGTGTTCCAGAACTGGCTGGCGCCCGCGGGCGCCTCGTTCGAGCACCTCCACAAGCAGCTCGTGGCTATCGACGAACGCGGCGTCCAGACCGAGCTCGAAATCGCCAAACTGCGGCAGAACCCGAATATGTACAACGAGTGGGGCGTGAACTACGCCAGCTACCACAACCTTGTCATCGCGGAGAACGACCACGCGGTCATGTGCGCCGGTGTCGGCCACCGCTATCCCACCATCAGCGTGTACTCGAAGTCCGCGGTCCCTGAGCCCTGGCTGCAAACGGACGAAGAGGTCCGTGGCATGTCGGATCTCCTGCACGCCGCGCACGCCGGCACCGGCCCGGAGGTTCCGTGCAACGAGGAATGGCACCACAAACCGGTCGACTTGGATGTGCCCATGCCGTGGCGCATCAACATCAAGTGGCGCGTGTCCGTCCTCGCCGGCTTCGAAGGCGGCACGAAAGTGAACGTGAACACCATCTCCCCGTACGATCTCCGCGACCGCATGGTCAGCAGCTTGTACCAACTCCGCGACGAGGGAAAGGTCGCGGCCGACATCCGCATCGCCACCGAGTGTGCGCCCGCCCGCAACGTGCTGCGATACAACCCGGTTCTCTGGCGCTGACCGACCAGCGCCCCCACGACCGGAGCCGCGCCTAGACTGGGCTGTCGCACAACCGAGAACGCCTATCCACCCCCACCACCACCGAGGAGGACCTGAAATACATGCCCGCCCATGCTGATCCGAGCGCGATCAAGGAGATTCTGCGGAACTACACAGTCGATCCCGCATGGCAGCGCGAGCTGTACGAGTACCTGCACGCGCACCCGGAGCTGTCCATGCAGGAAGAGAACACCCACAACCGCATCCTCAAGGAGCTCGAGCGCTTCGACTGCCGGGTCATCGCACCGATCGGCGGGTACGGCATCGTCGCCGTGTTCCACAACGGCGAGCCGACGCACGGCTCCGCGGGACCGACGGTGCTCTTCCGTGCGGATTTCGACGGCCTCCCGGTAACAGAGACCACCGGCGCGCCGTACGCGTCGCGCGACACCGCCAAGCGCGCCGACGGCACCGAGGTCGGCCTCATGCACGCCTGCGGCCACGACATGCACGTGACTGCCCTGCTGGGCCTGTGCGACATCATGGACAACAACAGGGAACACTGGTCCGGCACGTTCGTCGCCCTCTTCCAGCCCGGTGAGGAAATCGGCCGCGGCGCCACCGAGATGATCACCGACCGGTTGACCGACCGCATTCCCCGGCCGGATATCTGCCTGGGCCAGCACGTGATGCCGGGCCGCGCGGGCCAGGTGCAGACGAAGCCCGGCCCCCAGTTCGCCGCGTGCGATTCCATCCGCATCCGCATCCCCGGCCGCGGCGCCCACGGCTCGATGCCGCACGCCGCGGTGGACCCTACGTATACCGCCGCCCACATCATCCTGCGCCTGCAGGGCATTGTCGGCCGCGAGGTGGCACCGAAGGACTTCGCGGTGGTCTCCGTCGGCCAGATCAACGCCGGAACAACGAACAACATCATCCCGGACCACGCAGAGCTGGTGCTCAACTGCCGCTTCTACAGCGACACGGTCAAGCACAAGGTCTACGAAGCGATCCAACGCGTCGTCATCGCCGAGTGCGAGGCCTCCGGCATCAAGGACGAGCCGCACTTCGAGTACTTCGCCCACGGCGAGCTCCTAAACAACGACCGCGGGGCGTTCATGACCGTGCGCGAAACCTTCGACGAGGTGTTCGGCCCGGACTCGGTGGACTCGCAGCCGTCGACGGTCTCGGAGGATTTCTCCAATATCCCGCTCGCATTCGGTGTGCCGTACATTTTCTGGCTCATCGGTTCCACCCCGCGCACCGTGTGGGACAAGGCAGTCGCCGAGGACCGCGTGATCACCGATGTTCCGGTCAACCACATGCCCACCTTCCTGCCCGAGTACGAGCCCACGGTCTACGCCGCCACCAACGCCGCCGCCGCGGCGGTGCTGACCTACTTGGCGAACCCGCTCGAGCGCCAGCCTTAGACGCGGCGCGGCGTTCCGGGACCTCCGGTCACTCCCGGGTGCAATACCGGTACAGTGGGCGGGCGTTAGCGATCTATTGGACGATCTGACTCCCCGAGGTATTCAACGTATGAATTTGCCAGCGCATCCCCCTGCTTTCATCGACACTGTCGGCGGCCACGTCCGTTCGGTTTCCGGCTCCACCCCCGACGCGTCCAGCCGGAAGAAGTTCTGGACCGGTCTGTCCCTGGCCACAATGGAGCAGTTCGCGGACAAGTGGGATGCCACCCGCAACGCCTACGCTAAAACCCGCCAGCAGGCGTACTTCTCCGCGGAATTCCTCATGGGCCGCGCCCTGCTGAACAACCTGACCAACCTGGGCCTTGTTGAGGACGCGGTCAAAGCCGCAGAGGCCAACGGCCACGATCTCCTCAACGTTCTCGAAGCCGAGCACGACGCGGCGCTGGGCAACGGCGGTTTGGGCCGTCTCGCCGCGTGCTTCCTCGACTCCGCCGTCACGCAGGATTACCCGGTCACCGGTTACGGCCTGCTCTACCGCTACGGCCTGTTCCGCCAGGAGATTGCCGACGGTTTCCAGAAGGAGCACCCGGACGCGTGGCGCGAGAGCTTCTACCCGTTCGCGGTCCGCCGCGGCACTCAGCAGCGCATCGTGAAATTTGACGACATGCACGTCCGCGCGATCCCCCACGACATGCCGATCACCGGCTACGGCACGGACAACGTGGGCACACTGCGTCTGTGGGACGCCTCCCCGATGGCCGAATTCGATTACGACGCATTCAACTCCCAGCGTTTCTCCGACGCGATCCTAGAGCGTGAGGCTGTCCACGACCTCACCCGCGTGCTGTACCCGAACGACACCACGTACGAGGGCAAGGTTCTGCGCGTGCGCCAGCAGTACTTCTTCGTCTCCGCTTCCCTGCAGGAGATGATCGACAACTACATCGCGCACCATGGCGAGGACCTGCGCGGCTTTGCCGAGTACAACTCCGTGCAGCTCAACGACACCCACCCGGTGCTCGGCATTCCGGAGCTCATGCGCCTGCTTCTCGACGACCACGGTATGACGTGGGAAGACGCTTGGGACGTGACTACGAAGACGTTCGCGTACACCAACCACACGGTGCTGGAAGAGGCGCTGGAGACCTGGGAAGAGTCCATCTTCAAGAAGCTGTTCTGGCGTATCTGGGAGATCGTGGAGGAGATTGACCGCCGCTACCGACTGGACATGGAGACCCGCGGCATCGCCCCGGAGACGGCGCACCACTACTCCCCGGTGCACGACGGCAAGGTGCACATGGCCTGGATCGCCTGCTACGCCTCCTACTCCATCAACGGCGTCGCGGCGATCCACACCGACATCCTGAAGCGGGACACGTTGAGCTTCTGGCACGACTTGCACCCGGAGAAGTTCAACAACAAGACCAACGGCGTCACCCCACGCCGCTGGCTGCGCATGTGCAACCCGCGCCTGTCCGGCCTGCTCGACCGGCTCGTCGGCTCCGACGCATGGGTCACCGACATGGACAAGCTCAAGGAGCTGCGCCGCTACGCCGAGGACGACGCGGTGATGGAGGAGCTGCGGGAGATCAAGGCGGCGAACAAGAAGGATTTCGCCGACTGGGTGCGCGTGCACGAGCATGTGGAGATCGACCCGGAGTCGGTCTACGACACGCAGATCAAGCGCCTCCACGAGTACAAGCGCCAGCTGCTCAACGCGCTCTACATCCTCGATTTGTACTTCCGCATCAAGGACGGCGAGACCGACATCCCCAAGCGCACTTTCATCTTCGGCGCTAAGGCGGCTCCAGGCTACGACCGCGCCAAGGCGATCATCAAGCTGATCAACACCATCGGCGACCTGGTCAACAACGACGACGAGGCATCGAAGTACCTGCGGGTGGTCTTCATCGAGAACTACAACGTCTCTCCCGCCGAGCACATCATTCCGGCCACGGATGTCTCCGAGCAGATTTCCACGGCGGGCAAAGAGGCCTCCGGCACCTCCAACATGAAGTTCATGATGAACGGCGCGCTCACCCTCGGCACGATGGACGGCGCGAATGTGGAGATCGTTGATTCCGTCGGCGAGGACAACGCCTACATCTTCGGCGCCCGCGAGGAGGAACTGCCGGAGCTGAAGAAGAACTACGACCCGAACGAGATCTACAAGAACAATCCGGCCATCAAGCGCGCGCTCGATGCGCTTATCGACGGCACGCTCGACGACAACCACACGGGCATCTTCTCCGACCTGCGTAATTCTCTGCTCGTCGACGGCGGCTGGAACACTCCGGATCCCTACTACGTCCTGGGCGATTTCGAGTCCTACAAGGAGACCCGCGACCGCATGGCTGCCGAGTACTACGCCGACCCGCTGCACTGGGCGCGCATGTGCTGGATCAACATCTGCGAGTCCGGCCGCTTCTCCTCCGACCGCACGATCCGCGATTACGCGGACGAGGTTTGGAAGATCAAGCCGACCCCGATCGCCGAGATTTAGGACGTAAACGCGGCGAAAACGGAATTGACGCGCTAGCCCAGCACCCGGGGCTAGCGCGTTTTTCTACTCCCCGTTATTCAGGCAGAAATACGGGACGAGACCTGTGCATTGCTACCTTGCGCCAGCGATGAGCACGCGCCCCGTCGCGGTTTCTCGTTCGGCCACTTCAGCAGGGGTCCCATCGGCGATGATCCGTCCGCCGTCGGTGCCTGCCCCCGGCCCCATCTCAATCACGCGGTCTGCCTGGGCGATGACCGATAGGCCGTGCTCGACCACGATCACGGTCTGGCCCGCGTCAACGAGCCCGTTCAGTTCGTTCACCAGCAACTCGGTATCGGCGGGATGCAAGCCGGTCGTCGGCTCGTCGAGCAGGTAGACCGTGTGGCCCCGGCGCGAATTGCGGGAGCGCTGGAGTTCGGTGGCGAGCTTGATGCGTTGTGCTTCGCCGCCTGAGAGTTCCGGTGCGCCCTGCCCCAGCTTCAGATACCCCAACCCGACTGCCTGCAGGGTCGCCACCGCGCGGCGAATCTTCGGCTCGTCGGCGAATACTTCCGCTGCTTCATCGACGGTCAACTGGAGGACATCGGCAATCGTGCGGCCTTCCCACGTGACCTCGAGCGTCTCGTCGTTATAGCGGGCGCCTCCGCAGTCCGGGCACGTGGTGTACGAACCAGGGAGGAAGACGAGCTCAACCTCGATCTTGCCCGCACCTCCGCAGGTGGGGCACTGCCCCTGCTTGACGTTGTAGGAAAAGCGCGAAACCGTCCACTTCCGCTTCTTCGACTCAGGGGTGGACGCGAAGAGCTTGCGGACGCCGTCGAAAAGCCCCGTGTAGGTCGCGAGCGTCGAGCGCGGCGTGCGGCCGATCGGCTTCTGGGTGATCTGCACGACGCGGCTCACAGCGTCGAACCCAGCGCGCTCATCGACGCTCCACTCCCCCGTCTCCTGCTCCCTGTCCTCGTCGTTCTCGGCGACGGCTGAGGCTGTTTCACGCAAGGCTCCTGCAAGAACGGTGCTCACCAGCGTGGACTTACCTGAACCGGATACACCGGCCACTGCCGTGAATTGGCCGAGACCGAAGTCGACATCGAGGCCATCAATGGACCGGGAACGGACCCCCTTGAGCGACAGGGTTCCCGCGGCATCGCGCGGGTCGTCGTTGAGCGAAAGCGTGCGGTTGTTCAGCGCACGCGCAGTCGGTGTGTCCGCCGCGTAGTCCTTTGTG
The DNA here is from genome assembly GCA_025144245.1 of Corynebacterium sp. p3-SID1145. GTDB lineage: Bacteria > Actinomycetota > Actinomycetes > Mycobacteriales > Mycobacteriaceae > Corynebacterium. Next base: position 144,941 of record JALXXC010000001.1, read on the forward strand.
GGCCCGGAGTAAACCACCTCGCCGCCTCGCTCGCCCGCGCGGGGACCGACATCAACGAGCCAGTCCGTCTGTGCCACGAGGTCCATGTCGTGCTCGACAAGAAGCACCGAGTTCCCCGCATTGATGAATCGGCGGCAAATATCCAGCACCGCTCCCCTCTCCGCCGGGTGCAGGCCTGCCGAGGGTTCGTCGAGCACATACGCCACACCGAATAGCCCCGAGCGCAGCTGTGCCGACAGACGGATGCGCTGCAGCTCCCCCGCCGACAAGGTGGGTGCGGGCCGGTCCAAGCTCAAGTGCGCCAGGCCGAGGTCCAGCGCGGATTGCAGGGCCGGAAGGATCTGCTTGAGCAGCAAGTCCTCCGCTGAGTTCTCCTCCGGTGTCTGCTCGGCCAGCACGGCGTGGACGCGCTCGAGGGGCAGGGCGCCGAGCTCGTCGATGGGCATTCCCGCATAGGTGACCTTGAGTGCCTCCGGGTTGAGGCGGCGGCCACCGCACGTCTCGCACGTGCGCGATTCCATGTAGGACAGGACGCGCTTGCGCAGCGTGTCCGACTGGGTCTCGGCCAGCGTGTTCGTCAGGTAACTCGCCACGGAGCGCCACGTGCCCTCGTAGTTGCGCTGGATCTGGTCCGCTCCCCGCAGGGGCTTGACGGTGACCACGGGGCGTTCATCGGTGAACAGGATCCAGTCGCGGTCCTTCTTCGGCAGGTCCTGCCACGGCGAGTCGAGGTCGTAACCGAGTGTTTGCAGGATGTCGTGGAAATTCTTCCCCGCCCACGCCCCAGGCCAGGCCTGGATCGCTCCGTCCTCGATGGACAGCGTCGGGTCCGGGATCATGGATTGTTCCGTCGGTTCGTGGACCACACCGGTGCCCTGGCATTCCGGGCACATCCCCTCCGGCGTGTTGGGCGAGAAGGAGTCGGAGTACAACCCCTTCGGGTTGTCCCCGGAGCGGGAGTACAGCAGGCGGATGCTGTTGGACAGCGCCGAGACGGTGCCCACTGTGGAGCGCGCCCCGCCGCCGGAGGTGGACTGCTGTAACGCCACTGTCGGCGGGAGTCCCTCGATGTCGCCGACCTGTGGATCGACCGCGGAACCGATCAACCGGCGCGCGAACGGCGCCACCGATTCAAGGTAGCGCCGTTGCCCCTCGCCGTGGATGGTGCCGAAGGCGAGGGAAGATTTGCCGGAGCCGGACACCCCCGTCACTGCGACGAGCGTGCCGCGGGGAATGTCGACATCGACATTCCTCAGGTTGTGCAGGTGGGCATCCCTGACTTTGATTCCGTCGGAAGCTTCCGTTGTTTCAGGCATGCCCTCCAGCGTAACGAGAGCGGGCAGTTAGCGCGGGGCGCGCGTGTCCTCGCCCAACTGGTGCACGTGAATCATGTTCGTCGTGCCCGCGACCCCCGGCGGGGTGCCGGCGACCACGACCATCATGTCGCCTTCCTTGTACTTGTCCAGGTGCAGCAGCGCCTCGTCCACGACCTGCATCATCTGGTCGGTGTTGTCCACGTGCTGGCACAGGAAAGTCTCCGCGCCCCACGTCAACGCGAGCTGGGAACGCACCTCCTGGTTCGGCGTGAAGACGAGCAGCGGCAGGTGCGAGTGCAGGCGTGCCAGACGGCGCGCGGTCTCGCCGGAGCTGGTGAACGCCACCAGCGCGCGGGAGTTGAGGCGCTCAGCGATATCGCGTGCGGAGTACGAGATCACGCCACGCTTCGTGCGCGGAATGTGGTTCAGCGGCGGGACAGAGCCGATCGACTCCGCGACACGCACGATGCGGTCCATGGTGCGCACGACATTGTGCGGGTCCACGCCCACCGACGTCTCACCGGAGAGCATGACCGCGTCAGTGCCGTCGAGCACCGCGTTCGCCACATCGGAGGCCTCCGCGCGGGTCGGGCGCGAGTTGTCGATCATCGAATCGAGCATCTGTGTCGCCACGATCACCGGCTTGGCGTTCTCGCGCGCGATCTGGATCACGCGCTTTTGCACCAGCGGGACCTGCTCGAGAGCGATCTCCACGCCCAAGTCGCCGCGGGCGACCATCACTGCGTCGAAAGCCAGCACGATGGATTCGAGAGCATCGACTGCCTCCGGCTTCTCCAGCTTCGCGATCACCGGGACGCGGCGGCCTTCCTCATCCATGATCTCGTGCACGAGATCGACATCGGACGGGGAACGCACGAACGACAAGGCGATGAAGTCCACGCCCAGCTTCAGCGCGAAGCGCAGGTCCGCCTTGTCCTTCTCGGACAGCGCCGGCACGGAGATATCCATGCCCGGCAAGGAGACACCTTTGTTGTTGGACACAGGGCCGCCCTCGGTGACCTCGCAGACGACATCGCTGCCGTCCACGTCCTTGCAAACGAGGGCGACCTTCCCGTCGTCGACAAGCAGTCGGTCGCCCGGCTTCGCGTCCTGGGCGAGATTCTTGTACGTGGTGGACACGCGGTCGTGCGTTCCCTCCACGTCGTCGACGGTGATGCGGACGGTCTCACCCGTCTCCCAATACGTCTTGCCGTCGCCCTCGAAGCGGCCGAGGCGGATCTTCGGGCCCTGCAGGTCGGCGAGAATGCCGACCGCGTGCCCCGTCTCATCCGTCGCTTCGCGCACCCACTTGTAATTCTGTTCGTGATCCGGGTAATCACCGTGCGAGAAGTTCAGGCGGGCGACATCCATGCCGTCACGCACGAGTCCAAGGATTGCGTCCTTGCTGGCTACTGCAGGTCCGAGAGTGCAAACAATCTTGGTGCGTCTATCCACAGCTTCCTTCTTCTGGTCTGTGCGGCCCAGCCGTGGTTTCAGCTGGACCGGATAGGAATTGGCTACGCCGCCCACGCTACCGAAACACTATGGCTTTCGCCGTTGCTCCGCGTCTTCCGCGTCTTCCGTCTCCCCGTGCGGGTCGACCTCCTCCGGGGCTTCACGGCCGCGGCGCATGAGGAAGAACACGATCACGGAGGCGACGAAGATCACCGAGGAAACCACGAAGTTCACGCGGAGGCCGAAGATGGTGTTCGCGGCGTCGTCGCGCATGGTCTCCATGAAGATGCGGCCCAGCGTGTAGGAGGCGATGTAGAGGACGAACACGCGCCCGTGGCCGAGACGGAAACGGCGCTCAGCCCACAGCAGGAACGCGAACGCGGCGACATTCCAGATCATCTCGTACAGGAATGTCGGGTGGACACTGGTGACGATCTCCCCGGTTGAATGCCCGGTCAACGGAGCGAAATTCCCGTTCCCGTCGACGCGGTAGTAGATGTCCAGCGCCCACGGCACATCCGTCGGGCGGCCGTAGAGCTCCTGATTGAAATAGTTGCCCAACCGGCCGATCGCCTGCGCAAGAATGATCGTCGGGGCGACGGAGTCGGCGAACGGCGCTAGCGGCACCTTGCGGTACGCGAACAGCGCCCACACGCACAGCGTGCCGAGCGCCACCGCCCCCATGATGCCCAGCCCGCCGGCGGAAAAATTGAAGACCTGCCAGGGATCCTTGCCCGGCCCGAAGTAGCTGTCGTAGTCGGTGACCACGTGGTACGTGCGGCCGCCGATGATGCCGGCGGGAATAGCAACGATCGCCGCATCCCACACCATGTCCGTGTTGCCGCCGCGCGACTTGTAGCGCTTCAGCGTGAGCGTCATCGCAACGATGATGCCGGTGATGATGCACAGCGCATAGGCGCGGATCGGGATCGGCCCGATGTGCCACACGCCCTGCGGGGGCGACGGGATATTAGCCAGAATCTCAGTTACCACGCAGAACAGTTTGCCCGATACAGCCCGTCGTTGGCGACAGCGCACGCGGAAAGCCTGCGGCCCCGTCGAGACCTGCGCGGTGGGGCAGTTAACGCGACGGGCAGGCCGGGTGCTGGCCCGCGGCGACCAGGCGGCGGGTGGCCGCGGTGACATTCGTGCTCGTCATCACGGCTTCACCGGCGAGCACGGCATCCGCCCCGATGGAGGCGGCGGAGATCAGGTCGCGGGCGTTGCGCACGCCGCCGAGACTGATGCGCAGAACACTTTCCGGCAGGCCGGGTTCGATTTCCCCGAAAGCCTCGCGGTTCAAGTCGTTGGTGTCGAATGTCCACGAGTTAACGCCGATCACCGATGCGCCCGCGCGCAGCGCACGGTCTGCCTCCTCCACGGTACGCACCTCCGCCATGCCGACCATGCCGAGGGATTCCACGCGGTCGAGCAGGCTTTCAAGGCGCGCCTGCTCCAAAAGGCCCACCTGCAACGGCACCATGTCGGCGCCGTAGCAGCGGGCCTCGTGAATCTGATAAGGGTCGACGATCACATCGCGGCACACCATCGGAAGACTGGTGGCCGTGCGCGCCTGCTCCATGTCCTCAAGAGAGCCGTCGAAACGCAGGCGTTCCGTCTGGCACGCAATCAGCGCGGCACCTCCCGCCTCGATTTCCGTGGCGAGCTGCGCCATCGAGTCGATCACCCCCGTCGGGCCGAAGACGGGCGAGGTGCGTTTGATCTCCACGATCACCCCGCAACCTGGACCGAGGAGGGCCGCGCGCACGTCCCTCGTGTCAGGCATGTTGCGCGAGCGGGCCTTGATCTCCTTGAAGGGGATATTCGCTTCACGCGCGGCGACGTCCGCCAGCACCCCCGCGACAACGGGATTGAGTGTCGCGTCGGTGACCAGCTGCCGTTTCCCCTGCACCGCAGTCATGCATATGAGGTTATCCGCTAAAGTCCTGTCCACGAAATCAACAGGCGTTTCGGGGCCAGATCGAACTGGGAGGTCACCTCGAGTCCTTTTGTGAAGAACGATCCGCGGTATCTGTCGGATCCATGTCCGCGTCGATGGCATCCCACAGCACACGGCCGGAATCCGGCTCGGAAGCCAGGTCCTGCTCAATCTTCTCGCGGCGCTGCGATGCCTTCTCGTATTTATTCACTGTCGCGGTGTCGCGGCCGGGACGCACAGCCAGGATCAGGCCGCCCGCTAAGGCGACGAGCGCTCCCAGCACTGCACCCGCCGGACCGAGCACAGAGACATCGATGCCGGAGATATCCGCCCACTCCGGGATCGCCGCCTGCCCCTCGGTGCTTCCGATCGTGGTCTCCTCCCCGCCGAGCGTGAGCAGAGCTTTGGCGCGCGCTGGATCCGGGGACCCGGCCAACAGCATCACCGGCGGGATGAGGACCGCGGCGGAGGCGACGGCGCCCACAGCACCGACGATGCGGCGCCCCCAACGCCGCAGCGCCAAGCCCGCGATCGTGGCGGCGAGCAGCAGCAGGACCACAGCGGTGACCTCCGTCGACCACGTCGCACCGTTGACGGCCACCTCACCGCTGCCGGTCCGGTCGTCGGTGTAGCTCACCGTCATCCACGTCGCGCGCGATGCCAACCACAACACCAGCGCACCGGCACCCATCAGCAGTGCACCGAGGCGCGAGGTGCGCTTGCTGGTGCGCGTCTCTGTTTCGGTCTGTGACGCCGTCCCTGTCATCGCTGTCCTTCCTGCGGAGCCAGCAGCAGGTCGTTGTCGAAGCAGGTGCGGTCGCCGGTGTGGCAGGCCCCTCCGCGCTGCTCGACTTTCACGAGCACCGTGTCGCCGTCGCAGTCGAGGCGCACCTCGGTGACCCGCTGGGTATTGCCGCTCGTGAGACCTTTCACCCAGTACTCGGCGCGCGAACGGGAGAAATAGGTGCCCCGGCGCGTGGCCAGGGTGTAGGCCAGCGCATGTTCATCCATCCACGCCATCATGAGCACTTCGCCGGTGCCGGCCGCCTGCACGACGGCGGGCACGAGACCCGCGTCGTTGAAGCGGATGCGATCCCGGACCGCGCTATCGAGCTGCGCGTCCTCGGGACGCAGAGGTTCGTTGTTTCCGGTGCTCACTAGAGGCGCACCTCGCAGCCGGCGTCGGCAAGCGCCTGCTTGACCTCGCCAATGCCCACTTCGCGGAAGTGGAAGATCGACGCTGCGAGCACAGCATCCGCGCCGGTCTTCACCGCGGGCGGGAAATGCTCGGCCGTTCCTGCGCCGCCGGACGCGATCACCGGAATCGACACCGCCTCGCGCACGCGCTCGATGAGCTCGATGTCGAAGCCTTCCTTCGTGCCGTCGCCGTCCATGGAATTGAGGAGGATCTCCCCCACCCCGAGCTTCTCGCCCGTCTTCGCCCACTCCACAGCGTCGAGCTCAGCCGAGCGGGTGCCGCCGTGGGTGGTCACCTCGAAACCGGACGGCTGCGGTGTGCCCCCTTCGGGCACGCGGCGGGCATCGACGGACAGCACGATGCACTGTGCGCCGAAGATCTGCGAAAGCTCCCGGAGCAACTCCGGCCGCGCGATCGCAGCAGTGTTGACAGAAACCTTGTCCGCGCCGGCGCGCAGCAGCTCGCGCACATCCTCCTCGGTGCGCACGCCGCCTCCCACGGTGAGCGGGATGAAGACCTGGTCGGCGGTGCGGCGCACGACGTCGAGCATCGTGCCGCGCCCCTGCTTGGAGGCTGTCACGTCCAAGAACGTCAGCTCGTCGGCGCCCTGCTCGCCGTAGTGCTTCGCCAGCTCCACGGGGTCGCCAGCATCGCGGAGATTCTCAAAATTGACACCCTTGACCACTCTGCCGTTGTCCACGTCCAGGCACGGAATGACCCTGGTTGCTACGGCCACTGCCCCATCACTTCCTTCCGGCTTCGCGCTGAATGGACTTCATGGTACGCAGGACCGACGCATGCACATCGGCGGACCCCGCAATGACTCCGAGGGACCCCAACGCCCACGGCTCGCCGTCCACATCCGTGACGACGGCACCGGCGCAGCGCGCCAACAGCACACCGGAGGCGTTATCCCAGGGGAAGGGCGAAAAGCTCACCGCAGCTTCGTAAATGCCCTGCGCGACGAAGGCCAGGTCCAACCCCACCGACCCGCTGATCCGCGGGCGCATGTTGGAGTACTCCAGCGCCTTGATCAGCTTCAGCCGGCTGTCCGGCGGCACTCGGCTCGTGTCGTCGGTGCCCACTGTTCCGACACCGACTTGGTTGCTCACCGGCGCCGCTTCGTCGAGACGCGGAAGCTGCGTTCCGTTGAGCGTGACGCACGAACCCTCGACAGCGGTCAGGCGCATGTTCAGCATGGGAACGTCCGTGACGGACACGACCGGCTGGCCGTCGACCACGAGAGAGATCAGCACAGCGCAATTCGGGTTTCCGGAGGAGAAATTCGCGGTGCCGTCGATCGGGTCGACGACCCACAAGGCTTCCCCGGAATTCCGGCCGCCCTTTTCCTCACCGAGAACAGGTATGCCGGTGGATTCGGTGAGGTGCGCACGTAGAGAGGCCTCAATCTGCAGGTCGACTTCTGTTGCGAAGTCGTTGGCCCCCTTGTACATCGCCGGTGCCGCACCGATGCCCTCGACAAACTGCCGGTGCGCGATATCCGCGGCCTCCTCGGCGACTGCGAGGAACCTGTTCAACTCGTCCGGTTGCATCGCCGCTTACTCGTCTCCCGGGGCGGCTGCAGTCTCTAGCGCCTCGCGCAGCGTGAAGCGCTTCTCATACAGCGCCTTCCCCACGATGACGCTGTCGATTCCTTCGTCAGCGAAGCGCGCGATCTCGGCAATATCGGAAAGCGAGGACACGCCGCCCGATGCCGTGACGGCCGCGTCGGTGGCGGCGGAGACCTCGCGCAACAGATCCAGATTCGGTCCGGCCAGGGTGCCGTCCTTGCTCACATCCGTGACCACGAAGCGCGCGCACCCGGCGGAATCGAAGAATTCAAGGACCTCCCACAGGTCCCCGCCATCGGAGGTCCAGCCACGGCCCTTGGTGCGCCACTGACCGTCCTCCTCGCGCACCGCGATGTCGACAGCGATCGCCTCGCCGTGCTTCGCGATGGCCTCCGCCGCCCAATCTGGGTCCTCCAAAGCCGCCGTACCAATGTTCACGCGCTTCGCCCCTATCGCCAGCGCGCGATCCAGCGAGGCGTCGTCGCGGATGCCGCCGGTGAGCTCGACGTTGATGGACAACTCACGGGTGATCTGCGCCATCATTTCATGGTTCGAGCCGCGCCCGAAAGCCGCGTCCAGGTCGACGAAGTGCAGCCACTGCGCGCCAGCTTCCTGCCACTGCAGCGCCGCCTGGAGCGGCGATCCGTAATTCTTCTCCGTGCCGGCTTCCCCCTGGTCAAGGCGGACAGCCTGGCCGTCGACGACGTCTACTGCGGGCAGAACAGTGAAACTCATATCCGCAGTCTAATGGAGATGACCTACCCAGTTCCGCAATAACGTCAACCCGGCGTCACCGGATTTCTCCGGGTGGAATTGCGTGGCCCACAACGGCCCGTTCTCCACCGCCGCGACAAAGCGCGAGTTACCGTGCGTGGACCAGGACACCTTCGGCGCGGCGATGAAGTCGTCCGCCTCCATCTCCCAGCTCTGCACGCCATAGGAGTGGACGAAGTAGAACCGCGTGTCAGCATCCAGGCCGGCGAACATCTCGGATCCGTCCGCCACATCGACGGTGTTCCAGCCCATGTGCGGGAGAACAGGGGCATCGAGCTTATCGACGATCCCCGGCCACTCCCCGCAGCCTTCCGACTCAATGCCGTGCTCGACGCCCTTATCGAACATGACCTGCAGTCCGACGCAGATGCCCAGTACCGGCCGGTCGCCCGCCAGGCGCTGCCCGATCAGACGCGGCCCGGAGACCGCGCGCAGCCCGCGCATGCAGGCGTCGTACGCACCGACCCCTGGCACCACCAGGCCATCGGCCTCCACGGCGATCATCGGATCCCGCGTCACCACCACGTCTGCACCGACATGCTCGAGTGCGCGCTGCGCCGAACGGAGATTGCCGGCACCGTAATCCAGTAGGGCCACCACGTTGCTCATGCCACGGAAGTTTAGCGCTGGTTAGCGGCGCAGGCGGCGCCGCCCCACCGCCCAATCCGCTGTGGTCATGACGATGCCGGCGATGACCACCGCACCGGAGGCGGCGAAAGCGCCCGCTGCACCGAGACCGGCGATCATGCCGCCGAACAAGAAAGAACCGACGCCTTGGCCGCCGTCGAAGCCGACGTTCCACACGGCGGAAGCGTGGCTGACCTTGGACTGAGGCAGGCGGTAGAACATGCTGAGCAGGGACTCGTTCTGCACCGCACCGAAGCCGGCACCGAAGAAGATAGCGGAGACGACCAGCCACACCGGGTGGGCGCCGGCGGCCAGGCAGGCGGCGAAGCCGAACATGCCGATGGCGGCCGCGACCTGGAACGGAATCATCAGTGTGCCGGGCTCGCCGCGGCGGTCGGCGATGACTCCGGTGAAGATGCGCGCCGACATGACGGCGAGGTTGATCACGGCCAGAATCAGACCGCCGAGTGCAGTGCCGGAGGTGATGCCGACCCCGCGGATGGCGTCCGGCAGGAAGTTGGCGATCAGGCTGTACGCCATCGCCGCGATGGCCAAGGCCAGAGTCGGCACGAGGACGAGCTTCCAGGCCGGGGCTGACACGGCACCGCTGGTCACGGCATCGGGTTGGGCGCCCTTCAGCGGCGGGATTCCCGCGCAGGCCAAGCCACCGATCGCTGCGACCACCAAGGCGATGACCCAGACGGGGCCATAGCCGAAACGCTCGGCGACAAACAGCCCCAAGGGCAGGGCGACCATCTGGGCTGACCCACTCGAGGCGCCGAAGACACCCGAGGCTTTGCCGAGGAACTTGCGCGGCACGAGCTCTGCGATGATGGCCGCTTCGGCGACCGTCATGGCGCCGAAGCCGACACCACGCAGCACACTCACTCCGAGCACGACCGCTGGGTCCATGTTCCAGATGAACGCCAACGCCGGGACACCGAGCAGCACCGCCGAGAACGCAATCGCGGAGCGGTAGCTGAAACGGCGCAAAAGCCGAGGCATGAACACCTGCGTGAGCACCGTCGCCGCCATGAACACGCCTGTCGACGCCCCCGCCAGCGCGTGGGAGCCGCCCGCATCCAGCACAGCCACCGGAACGACCGGCAGCAACAGCGCCCACGAACCGAAAGCAGCGGCGACAGCCACCAGTGTCGGAATGAAGCCGGATGCCTCCCAGACCGAGTTGACCTCGGCCGCGGAGCCGGACTGACCAGTCCCTTGCGGGGAACCCACGGTGAAAGCCCTCCTAGAACTCACATCGACTGCACAAACAAAAAAGGAACCGGACGGTTCCAACAAGAAAAATCAGGCCACACCAGCAGTGAACAATCACAGCTGGAAACAGCCCGAAAAATCAGCGTTGTCCGGCGGGCCGGATAACGCTGACGTCGATAAGCGCGTTTTTAAAGCGCGCCTTTGGTAGAGGGTACGCCTTTCACGCGCGGGTCGAGTTCGTAGGCCTGGCGCAAGGCGCGCGCGACGGCCTTGTACTCGGCTTCCGTGATGTGGTGCGGGTCGCGGCCGTAGCGGACGTTGACGTGGAGGGTGATTCGCGCGTTGTGCGCCAAGGTCTCGAAGAAGTGGCGGTTGATGACCGTGGCGTAGTGGCCGCCGATGATCTGCCATTCCATGTTCTCCGGCTCACCATTCATGATGAAGTAAGGGCGGTTGGAGATGTCCACGACGGCCTCGACGAGCGTTTCGTCCATCGGCAGGGACATGGAGCCGAAGCGGCGGATGCCCATCTTGTCCCCCACCGCATCCATGAGCGCCCAGCCGAGCGTGATAGCCGTGTCCTCGACGGTGTGGTGCGCGTCGATGTTGGTGTCGCCCTTGGCCGCGACCTTCAGGTCGAAGCTGCCGTGGGTTCCGAATGCGGTGAGCATGTGGTCGAAAAACGGCAGGCCCGTGTCCACCTCGACGTTTCCGGTGCCGTCGAGGTTGATCTCCACGGTGATGTCAGACTCGCTGGTGGTGCGGGTCGCGGTGCCGATCCGGTCAGCCATGGTTAGTTCCCTTCCTCTTCGCCGCGCACAGCTTCGGCTGCGGCGAGGAACGCGTCGTTTTCTTCATCTAAACCGATTGTGACACGCAAATGTCCACCCACGCCGACATCGCGGATGAGCACACCGCGGTCGAGGAATTTCTGCCAGGCGGCGTGCGCGTCCTCGAAGTCGCCGAAGAACAGGAAATTCGATTCGCTGGGCACGACTTTGTACCCGAGCTCGAGGAGCGCCGCCTGCACCCTTTCGCGCTCGGAAGCGAGCTTATCGACGTTGCCCAGCGTCTCCTCCGCGTGCCGCAGCGCCACCCGCGCGGCGGCCTGGGACAGGACAGAAAGGTGGTACGGCAACCGCACCAGCATGACCGCCTCGATGAAGGCGGGGGCGGCGACGAAATAGCCGAGACGTCCACCGGCGAAATCGAATGCCTTGGACATGGTGCGCGAGACGACGAGTTTGTCGGCGTACGCGTCCAGCAGTCCCACTGCGGACGGACTCGGCGAGAACTCCGCATAGGCCTCGTCCACGATGACGATTCCGGGGGCGGCCTGGATGATGCGCTCGATGTCCGCGAGTTCGGTGACATCGCCGGTCGGGTTGTTCGGGGTGGTGATGAAGACGACATCGGGCTTCCTCTCTTCGATCGCAGAGAGGGCCGCGTCCATGTCGATGCGGAAATCCACCCCGCGCGGGACACCGATGAATTCGGTCTGCGTGCCAGAGGACAAGATCGGGTGCATGGAATAGCTCGGCACGAAGCCCATCGCCGAGCGCCCCGGGCCACCGAATGCCTGGAGGAGCTGCTGCAGCACCTCGTTGGAGCCGTTCGCGGCCCACACCTGGTCGCGGGTGACGGCCACGCCGGTCTGCCGGGAGACATAGGCGGCGAGGTCGTCGCGGAGCTCCACCGCGTCGCGCTCCGGGTAGCGGTTCAGGCCGGTTGCCACACGCCGGACTTCCTCGACCAGATCGCCGATCAGCTCCTCCGAGGGCGGGTACGGGTTCTCGTTCGTGTTCAGCGCCACCGGCACGCTCAACTGCGGCGCCCCGTACGGGGATTTGCCGCGCAGCTCCTCGCGCAGCGGAAGATCGGACAAGGACGGTTGGAGCTGGTCAGTCATTAATTCTCCTCGTTGTTCCCTGGTGTATCCGCGTCTGCCGCGTTGGCGGTGCGCGCTTTGATCGCTTCGCCGTGGGCGGGCAGCTGCTCGTCGGTGGCGAGAGTGATGATGCGGGGACCGACCTCAGCCAGCGCCAGCTCGTCATATTCGATGATGTTCACCGGGCGCAGGAAAGTGTGGGTGGACAGACCCGGGGTGAAACGCGCCGTGCCTGAGGTGGGAAGGACGTGGTTGGAGCCCGCGATGTAGTCCCCCAGCGGAACCGGGGAGAACGGGCCGACGAAGATCGCGCCTGCATGGGTGATCCGGCGGGCGGTGCCGGCGGCGTCGCGGGTATGGATTTCCAGGTGCTCGGCGGCGTACGCGTTGGCTACAGCGATACCTGCTTCCAGGTCGTCCACCAGCACGATGCCGGACTGGTCCCCGCCGAGGGCTGTGCCCGCGCGTTCGGCGTTCAGGGTGGCAGCGGCACGAATGTCGATCTCCTTGTCCACTGCCGAGGCGAGCTCCGCTGAATCCGTGATCAGGACCGAAGCAGCATTCTCGTCGTGCTCGGCCTGGGAAATCAGGTCCACAGCAACGAGGACGGGATCGGCGGTGCCGTCCGCGAGCACCGCGATTTCGGATGGGCCTGCTTCCGCGTCGATGCCCACGATGCCGTTGACCACGCGCTTCGCCGCCGCCACGAAGACATTCCCCGGGCCTGTGACCATGTCGACCGGTTCGAGCCCCGCGGCGTCGTCGCCGTACGCCATGAGCGCCACAGCCTGGGCGCCGCCGACAGCCCAGACTTCGTCGACGCCGAGCATCGCGCACGCAGCGAGAATCGTCGGGTGCGGCCAGCCGCCGTTCTCCGCCTGGGGCGGGCTGCACACGACGAGGCTGGAGGCACCTGCTTCCTGCGCCGGAATGGCGTTCATGAGCACCGACGACGGATAAACCGCCTTCCCGCCGGGGACATAGAGCCCCACGCGCTCAACCGGGAGGAAGACTTCCGTGACCGCCGCACCGGGAGCGAGCTCCGTGGTGTGCTCCCCCGGCTTCTGTTCCGAGTGGACAGCGCGGATGCGCGTGATCGCCTCCTCCAGCGCGCTGCGCAGATCCTCGTCGAGCTCCTCCGCACAGCGGGAAATGACCTCATTGGGAACTCGGACAGAACCGGGACGGACAGAATCGAATTTCTCGCCGTAATCCAGCGCCGCAGATGCGCCGTGATGCTTCACGTCCTCGATAATCGGAGTGACGGTGGGGACCACCGACGCGACATCCATGCCGCCGCGGGGCAGAATCCGCCGCAGCTCCGAAGTCGAAGGTGTGCGGCCGCGAAGATCAGTGACTTTCAGCATGGCGCTCATCATATGCGCCGCCAGAGTCTCCCGGGCCAAGTCCCGGAGAAACTGCGAGTCCGAGCCAGTACGCCAGCGCCGCCACGAACGGTCCCGCCAGCCACGCTGCCCCCAGCCGCAGGAGAGGGACGAAGGTGAGCGTCTCCCCTTCTTTCAAATCGTGGGGGTCGGGCACGCCGTTGAGCATGTCGGCCGACCAAGTGCCGAGAACATAAAGGGTCCAGCTGGAAAAAGCGGCGACCGCCACCGCGAAAAGCATGCGCCAAGCGTTGGCGCGCCTTACTGCAGTGGCGAATGCGGTCAGCCCGATGAAGAGTCCGAGCAGTGCCGTGAGCCCGGTGAAACCGGCGAACGAAATGAACTCGACGTTCTCCGGGTTCGCCGCCGGATCGATTCGTGCGGCGCCGCCTTCAACCGTGGCGGTGTAGCCGGGCCGGGTCAGTCCCCATAAAGCACCGGCGACCGCGCCGACGCTGCCTCCAAGCGCAACAATCCCCGCGCCCCAGCCGAACGGCCGGGTAGAACGCGGGGACCTGCTTAGTTGCACACCTTCCACTGCTTGCCCTCACGCTGGAAGCGCTGGACACCAGACTCGGTCTGACCGTTGGAGTTTACGGTCACATTGGCGGAGGCGGTATCGCCGTTCACGCGGACGTCGCTAAGCTGCGCCTGCGTCTGCGGAACCGGCGGAATCGGGCGACCTGCGGCCTTAGCTGCGTCGATAGCCTGCTGCATCTCGCGCTCCGTCTGGTCCAAGGAGGTTCCCTGGCTGGCGAGCTCCTGGTTGGTCTGATCCACAACTTTCTTGCAGGAGTTGTCCATGATCACGCGGGACCAAGAAACGAGATCCTTCGGGTTGTAGATCTTGTTCATGGTGTCGGTCATGGCCTTGATGTCGGCCTCGCTGGCCGCCTGGCCGCCCTCGACCGGCTTGACCTCGGCGGTGGGCAGAGTGCCGTCCTCGAACGGGTTGACCACGCCGGCCGCACCCTCGTTCGGCACACCCTGGGCCTGCGGATCATCCGGGTTGGCCTGGTCCGCGGATTTCTGGTCCTTCTTGGCCGCCTCGTCCTTTTTGTCCTTGTCGTCCTTCTTCTCGTCGGAAGCCTTGCCTGCATCAGGTGCGACAGTGACCACGTTGGTTTCCGTAGCCAGCCCCGATGCAGTGTTCTCTTCCTCGTTGGAACCGCAGGCAGCGAGTGTCAAAGGTGCCACGAGTGCCACTGCCGCAATCGCCTTCTTCGAAGCGATGGTCAACGTCATAAAAGAAGTCTCCTCCAACTGTTCCGTTATCCAGAGCCCTCTTTGAAAACGACAATCGGGGCCACGTGATGCTCAGGCACTAAGCCACCGCGCCGAGTGACGAGTGACGCAGGAACATCTTTGATAACGCAAATTACTTTGTGCTGCTTTCAGTGCGCATCAAATCATAACAATCCCCTTGACGCGGCCATCAATTCCAGGACGTTGAACATGCCATGAACTCGCTGTGAAAAAGCCGGGGAGCTGGGTGTACCCTTTTTAGCCATGCAGTTGTCCCGCCCGGTCATCGCGCGCGCCGCCGTTGAGATCCTGGACGCCTACGGCCTCGCCGATGTGTCCATGCGCCGGGTCGCGGGTTCCCTGGGTGTCGCTCCCGGCGCCTTGTACTGGCACATCGACAGCAAGCAGGCGCTCATCGCGGCGATGGCCGAAGAAATCATCGCTCCCGTCCTGGCTGTGAGGCACGACGGCCCGAAAGCTTTCTGCTCCGCTCTCCGCAGAGCCTTGCTCGCGCACACCGACGGCGCCGACGTGGTCTCCACCGCCGCCGCCCAACCTGACTCTCCTGTCTTCCCCGACCTCATGTCCGGCCTTCGTGCCGCGTTCGACGGGAACGCCTCTGACGCGGCGGCAGCCGGGCTTCTGTATCTCACGTTAGGGGCGGCGAACATGCACCAGGCCGGAGCACAGTTGCAGCAATTAACAGCAGGTGAAACGAATATTCCGCACGGTTCCGCCGAGGCTGTGGATGAGGCAGTGGACCTCCTTCTCGCCGGGCTGCGCGCGGGCCGACGCTAGGCAGGTCGCTGACCCCGTTATCTATTAACATCGGGTCTCATGACAAATCCGAGTGCGCACGAGCAGACCATCCAGGTGTGGCCTGGATCCTCCTACCCTCTGGGATCCACTTACGACGGTGCCGGCACCAACTTCGCCATTTTCTCCAATGTCGCCGAGAAAGTGGAACTCTGCCTGATCGACCGCGAAGAAAATGAGATCCGCGTGAACCTCGAAGAGGTGGACAACCACGTCTGGCACGCCTACCTTCCAGGCGTTCTGCCGGGCCAGCGCTACGGCTACCGCGTCCACGGACCGTGGGACCCGGCGAACGGCAAGCGCTGCGACCCCTCCAAACTGCTGGTCGACCCGTACGCGCGCGCATTTGACGGCGAGTTCGACGGGCATTCGTCGCTCTTTTCCTATGACATCCACGCCGAGGAGCCGGGTACCGGCCGCAATGAAGAGGACTCTCTCGGGCACACGATGAAGTCGGTGGTGATCAATCCGTTCTTCGATTGGGGCGACGACCGCGCTCCGCGCATCCCGGAGAACGACGCGATCATTTACGAGCTGCATGTCAAGGGCATGACGCAGCTGCACCCGGATGTCCCGGACGAGCTCCGCGGCACCTACGCAGGACTGGCGCACCCGAGCGTCATTTCTTACCTGCAGGATCTCGGCGTGACCTCGGTGGAGCTCATGCCGGTCCACCAGTTCCTGCAGGATGATCGCCTGCGCGATCTGGGTCTGCGCAACTACTGGGGCTACAACACCTTCGGGTTCTTCGCCCCGCACCAGGATTACGCGGCGAGCAAGAAACCGGGCGATGCCGTCGCCGAGTTCAAGGGCATGGTCCGCGCCTACCACGAGGCGGGCATGGAGGTCATCCTCGACGTGGTGTACAACCACACGGCCGAGGGCAACCACCTGGGCCCGACCATCGCTTTCCGCGGTATCGACAACGAGGCGTACTACCGGCTTGTCGACGACAACCGGTTCCACTACATGGACTACACCGGTACCGGAAACTCGCTCAATGTCCGCGACCCGCACTCCCTGCAGCTGATCATGGATTCCCTGCGCTACTGGGTCTCTGAGATGCGCGTGGACGGATTCCGTTTCGACCTAGCCTCCACCTTGGCCCGCGAGTTCTCCGACGTGGACCGCCTGGCCACCTTCTTCGACCTCGTGCAGCAGGACCCGGTCGTCTCCCAGGTCAAACTCATCGCCGAGCCGTGGGATGTGGGCGAGAACGGCTACCAGGTGGGTAATTTCCCGCCGCTGTGGAGCGAGTGGAACGGCAAGTACCGCGACACCGTTCGCGACTTCTGGCGCGGCGAACCTGCCACGCTGGGTGAGTTCGCCTCCCGCCTGACGGGTTCGTCAGACCTGTACAACCACAACGGCCGCCGTCCCACGGCGTCCATCAACTTCATCACCGCGCACGACGGGTTCACCCTCAACGACCTGGTCAGTTACAACGAGAAACACAATGAAGCAAACCAGGAGGACGGCCGCGACGGCGAGAGCCACAACCGCTCCTGGAATTGCGGTGTGGAGGGACCGACTGACGATCCGGAGGTCCAGACTCTGCGTGCGCAGCAGCGCCGCAACTTCCTGACCACACTGCTGCTGTCCCTGGGCACCCCGATGATCGCGCACGGCGACGAGTTCGCCCGCACGCAGGGCGGAAACAACAACGTTTACTGCCAGGACAACGAAACATCCTGGATGAACTGGGACCGCCTGGAGGTGGGCGACGATCTCCATGATTTCACCCGCCGGCTGATCGCGATCCGTAAGAACCACCCGGTGTTCCGCCGCCGCCGCTTCTTGGCTGGCGGCCCGCTGGGCACGGACGCCCAGGACCGCGATGTCGCGTGGCTGACCCCGGACGGCAAGATGATGACGCAGGACGACTGGGACTTCGCCTTCGGCAAGGCGCTGCAGGCCTATGTCAACGGCAGCCAGATCGCGGAGCCTGATTCCCGCGGCCAGCAGGTCACGGATGACTCATTCCTGTTGATGTTCAACGCTTTCCACGAAGACATCGAATTCACCCTGCCGCCGAAGAACCTCGGCGCGAAGTGGGAGGTTCTCATCGACACCACCGAGCCGTTGGGGCACCCGGCCGAGACCGAGGAGATCGCGGCTGACGGCACCAAGAATGTGCCCGCACGCTCCACGATTGTGCTGCGCCAGATCGAACCGCCGATTTTCGACAACACCGATGAAACGGACGACACGGACAACACGGCCGACACGGAAACGCAGAGTGAAGCGGCGCACGACGATGCACCCCAGGGCGGCGCAGCGAAGGAAGCGGAGGCGTAGAACGTAGATGATTAGTGCTCACGGAGCCAGGGTTCTGGTCACCGAGACCGCACTGGAGATTCACCCCGATCCACTCGAAGTGGCGTTGACCGGCAGCTCGGAGCCCACGATCATCACGCTGGCAGACGTCACGGAGGTGAACGTGCTGCCCGGCGACGACTGGGATGGGGCACGCGTCGTGGTCGCCGCCGACGGCGGCGAAAGAGCCATCCGGTTTGCACCGGGCGATGAGAAAGGCCCGGAACAGCTGCGGACCATCGTTGAGGCCGCACGGTCAGGCAAGAAGATCAGTACCGACGGCATCCCCGCATTCAGTTTCGTCGCCTTCGACGTGGAGACGGCGAACCAGTTCTGGGGTTCGGTCTGCCAGATGGGCCTGGTGCGCGTCATCGACGGGGAGATCACCGAGCGGGCATCGTGGCTGTGCCGGCCGCCTGAGGGACACGACCACTTCGACGATTTCAACGTGGAATTTCACGGCATCACGGCCGACGCGGTCGCTGACGAGCCGAGAGTCGGCGAGCTGGTCGGGCGGTTCAAGGAGTTCGTCGGTGACCTCCCAGTCGTCGCTCACAACGCATATTTCGACGCCTCCGCGCTGCGTTACGCGGCGCTCGAGTCGGGTCAGCCGGCACCGGAGATCACGTTCGCGTGCACACTGGCCCAGTCGCGCGCGGCGGATCTCGGCGTGGCCAACCACCGTCTACCTACCGTGGCCGAGCACTTCGGGGTGTCGCTGGAGAACCACCATGATGCCTGCGCGGACGCCGAGGCGTGCGCTGGCGTGATGGTGGCACTGGCACGCCGCGCTGAGCACACCGGAACGGTGGCCGAGTACGTGCACTCCACCGGCTTCGCGATGGGCTCGGTCGGACAGGGGCGTGTCACTCCTGTTCTCAAGGACCTCTCCGGCGCCCAGACTGCGCTGCAGGTCGCTGCCACCGCCGACAGTAAAGACACCGCCAACGACGGCGCGTCGAAACGCGGTCCGGCGCCCTGGCAGTCGGTGGCCACCCCGGACACCATTCCGGAACCGGCAGTCGACGCCGATCCGGATTCGCCGCTCTACGAGCAGAATGTCACCCTCACCGGCGAGTTCGAGCCCTTCGACAAGGGACAGCTGTGGGACGGTATCGCCGCCCGCGGTGGCCAGGTGGGCAAGAACGTCACAAAGAAAACGACGATCCTCGTCGTGGGGGAATGGGCGAGCATGACGTCGAAGGAGAAGCGCGCCCGCGAGCTGATGGACAAGGGCCAGGACATCGAGATCTGGCCGGCGGAGAAGCTGCTCGGCATTCTCGGACTGGATGAGGAGCCGCCGTTTTAGGCGTTGGACGGAACCTTCTGGGCACGGACGCAGTCTAAGTATTCATGAAGACTGCTCTGCATCCCGCGCCCGCTGGCACCGCTATCCACGCTCCAATCCCCGATTCCACGCCCGCACCGTCCCCGAAGCTCACCGCCCCGGGGCCGGTGGCATCCCTGCACGCGATCCCGGCACCACGTTCCCTGACTGTGAAAGCGAAGAACTGGGCTAGCCCGGGCACCTCCACGTCACCGGCCTACATCTCCCTCTCCCGGGACCACGTGGCCGTGCTGAAGTCTCCGGACGGGCGCTTGCTCACACCGATTGACCTGGGACGTATGGAGCTCAGCACCCAGCAGGCGTGGGACACCGCGGCGGACACCCTCCTGCGCACGCAGATCGGTCAGATTGAATTCACCGTGCGCAACGCCTCTTTCGCGTTGGGCGACATCGCGCCGCGCGGCCTCGAGGTGCAGGGAACCTCGCATCCCGCGGCTGCCTGGCTGGCTCACCCGCGGACGTTCAAGGTGCTTCACGCCCATTTCACGGAAATCCTCTCCCCGGCCAAAGGCCTTGTGTTTTTCAGCCGCGATCACGAGGAGCTCTTCGTCTTCGACGCACACGCGGCGGATGTCCGTCTGATCTTCCCGGACGCGGCGGTGATGACGTACTCCTTGGGCTTCCCCGTCAGCCCATCTGTGCCGCACCAGCGCTCAAAAGCACAGAAAGTCAAAGACCGGTGAAAGCTCACTTGCGTCTCACTAGGGTGTGAGGGTGTACCAGTGGCGACGATAAGGAGTGCCCGCACATGTTCCGCCCGATCACATCGACGTACCGCCTGCAATTGAGGGGATCGAAAGCAGACCCGGCGGGGCGCAGTTTCGGTTTCGCGGACGCCGCAGACCTCGTCCCGTATCTGAAAGAACTGGGAGTCTCCCACCTCTACCTGTCCCCGATCTTCACCTCCTACCCGGAGTCCAACCACAACTACGACGTGACGGACCCGACCGTGGTCAATCCGGAGCTCGGCGGTATCGAGGGGCTGCGCCACCTGGCCGCCACAGCGCACGAGGCGGGGCTGGGACTCATCCTGGATATCGTGCCGAACCACCTCGGCGTGGAAACCCCGCAGCTGAATAAATGGTGGTGGGACGTGCTGAAGAACGGGCGCGAATCCGAATTCGAGAGCTACTTCGACATCGACTGGCACGAGGACAACGGCGCCGGCGGAAAACTCGGCCTGCCGGTGCTCGGGCAGCCGGGCGACGAGGACAAGTTCACGCTGACGCATCTCGACGAGATCGACGAGCCGGTGCTCGCCTACTTCGACAACTACTTCCCTCTAGCCCCGGGTTCCTTCGACAGCCTCGACGACGACCCGCGCGAGGTGTACGACCGTCAAAGCTACCGCCTGATGTACTGGCGCGACGGAGTGATCTCCTACCGCCGCTTCTTCTCCGTTAACGGCTTGGCCGGAATCCGCCAAGAAGACCCGCTGATTTTCGAGCACACGCACCGCACACTGCGGCAGCTCATCGCGGAAGATCTGATCGACGGGGTGCGCGTCGACCACCCGGATGGGTTGGCTGACCCGTTCACGTACCTCAACCGCCTGCGCGACCTGATCGGCGAAGACCGGTGGCTGGTGGCCGAGAAGATTCTCGGTGTCACTGAACCGCTCGACCCGCGCCTCGCCGTCGACGGCACGACCGGCTACGACGCGTTGCGCGAGCTCGACGGCATCTTCGTCTTCCGCGAAGCAGAGGACTCGCTGAGCATGCTCTCCCTCCAGCAGTCCGGCTCCACGTGGGATGAAGCTGCCATCACGGCCGCGGAGCACGAGCTCAAGCGGGACGTCGCCCAGTCCGAGCTCGCCGCGGAGATCCGCCGACTGACCCGCGCCATCCGCCGCGATAATTTCTCCACCGCAGGCGCCGATGTCTCCGACGAGGACCTCGAGCGCACCGTCATCGACATGGTCGCGGCCATTCCGGTTTACCGCGCGGACTACATCTCCCTGTCCCGCCTCACCTCCACCATCGTGGCCGACATGGTGCGGCGCTTCCCGTCCCGGCGGGCGGCACTCGACCTCATCTCCGCCGCTTTCTTGGCTAACGGCGAGGCGAAGGTCCGTTTCGCCCAGGTATGCGGCGCAGTGATGGCCAAGGGAGTGGAGGACACCCTCTTTTACCGGGCCGGCCGTCTCGTCGCCCTCCAGGAAGTGGGCGGCGCACCGGGCCGCTTCGGGGTCTCCGCCGCGGAATTCCACCTGCTACAGCAGGAGCGCTCCATGCTGTGGCCGCACGCGATGACCACGTTGACCACGCACGACACCAAGCGCAGTGAAGACACCCGTGCCCGCATCATCGAGATCACGGAACGCCACAAAGACTTCGCGGAAGTGGCGCACCAAGTCCACGCTTTAGTGCCCGCTCCGGACGACGCGACGGCGCACTTCCTCCTCCAGAACGTGATCGGTGTGTGGCCCACCGACGGCGGCGACAGCATGGACAGCGTCCGTGAACGGCTCAGGGACTACGCCGTCAAAGCCGTGCGTGAGGCAGGCCTGCGCACCTCCTGGTTCGACAACGACGAGCGTTTCGAAACAGCCATCGTGGATTGGGTCGACGCGCTTATCGATGGCCCCGCCACCGGCATCATCGACGATTTCGTCGGCGAGATCCACCGAGGCGCCGTGCAACTATCCTTGGGCCGCAAGGTGCTGCAGCTGATCGGACCGGGCATCCCGGATACCTACCAGGGGCAAGAGTTTTTCGATCTCTCCCTGGTGGACCCGGATAACCGCCGCTTCGTCGACTACGTCAACCGCACACAGACACTTGGGCAGTTCAAAGAAAGGGCGCTGTCCGGCCACATTCACCGGGAACTGTGCTCCGCGCGCGACGCTGCGCGCGAGGAAGCACTCCCCGGCCTCTACCCGCACTTGGTCTCCCTCGCCGACCGCGCGAAGCAAGCCGTCGTGCATGAGGGTGTTTATCTGCGCCGCCAGCACCCCGATATCTTCCTGCAGGGCGAATACCAGGCAGTCTTCGGTGTCGGGGAGGCCGCCAGCCATCTTGTCGGCATGGCCCGCGGCATCTCCGGTCTCGATGTCGTGGCGCTGGCCACCCGCCGCCCTCTGGCATTGGAAGATCGCGGCGGTTGGGGCGAGACCACCGTCACACTGCCGGAGGGCACGTGGACCGACCGGCTCACCGGCACGACCTTTACCGGCACCGTGCCGGTTCTGGATGTGCTCGACGTGTTGCCGACGGCGCTACTCGTCGCCGAGCACACGGAGAACTAGAGCGACCGGAGGTCCAGAGTAGGCGCGAGCGCTAGTGCGCCTCGCGCAGCAATTCGAAAGCACGGCGCACCAACGCGCGCCCTTCAGAAGCCTCCCTCGGTTCAGGCAGCGCCCGGTATGCGTCCACAGCGGTAGCACCCGCGGTGCCCAAGGCGGTGAGGAGAACCTCGGCATCGAACCGTGTTGCTCCGGGAAAACGCCTGCGGATACTTTCGACGAGCGGATCCGTGAGATTCTTGACGGCTTCCTTCGCGGGCGGCCAAGACGATCCCAAACGGGCCTGTTCGACCAGGAAAATCAGCGTCGAAGCGGAATAGAGTCCTGATCCTTCCTCATCGATGGAGTCGAGCACGATCGTCTCGAGCGCTTCCACCGCCGAGAACTCAGGTGGGAGCGCATCGATTTGCTCGGCGATGGCGCGGAACACCTTGCCCACGAATTCGAGGAGGGCTTCATCGATGTCCGCGAAATAGTTGTGGAAGGTGCGCGGCGACACACCCGCCCGTTCGGACACACGGGCGACAGTGAGTGCGCTCATCCCGTCCTCGAGGAGCAATGTCGCCGCGGACTCTGAAATCGCGAGACGAGTCGCCGCCTTCTTCTCTTCGCGCATGTTCATGGACTACACCGTAACGGGAGCCTTATCCGCGGCCTGCTCACGGTGAAGCTTCTCGCCCTCAATGTCCAAGTTGGGCAGAGCTTTGTCCAACCACGCCGGGATCTTCCAGGCGCGGTCGCCGAGCAGGAACATGGTGGCGGGAATCAACGTCATGCGCACGACGAAGGCATCGATCAAAACGCCTGCCGCGAGGGCGAAGCCCATCGCCTTGATGAACGGCTCGTCGATAAGCATGAATGCGGCGAAGACGGAGATCATGATCAATGCCGCAGCGGTGACGACACGCGCCCCGTGCTTGAAGCCGTTGGACACTGCGTTTCCGGCCGTCTTGTTCCGGGACACGAAGCCTTCCCGCATGCGTGTCACCAAGAAGACCTGGTAGTCCATCGCCAAGCCGAAGGTCAGGCCGATGAGCATGATGGGCAAGAACGACAGCAGCGGTTGAGGATCCTCGATCAGGCCGAACTTGCCTTCCTGGAAAATTGCGACGGTGACGCCGAAAGTCGCCGCCATCGACAACCCGAATCCGAGCGCCGCGATGAGCGGCACCCAGATGGAGCGGAAGACAAGGACCAGGACGATGAACGCCAACCCGAGCACGATGGCGATATACGGTACGAGCACGTCCGAGAGCTTCTCCGAGATGTCGTCGAAGATCGGCGTGATGCCAGTGATGCCGAAGGTCGCACCGGTGCTGTCCTCGAAGGGCTGCTTGAGGTCGCGCAGCCTCTCCAAAGTCGCGGTGGTGGCCTCGTCGGTGGCTCCGGAGTCCGGAGTGATTAGGACCTGAGCCGCGTCCATATTGTCGGTGGTCTGGACGATCTGGGCGTTGACCACGCCCTCGGTGCCGGAGAACTTCTGCAGGATGTCCTGGTAGGCGCCCATGCGGTCCTGCTCGGCCACGTTCGCTGTGTCCACGTACGCGACCATCGGGGCATTACGGCCCGGGCCGAACGCCTCGTCGACCATTTCGTATGCGTCGCGCTGCGGCGAACCGAGTTTCGCCGTGCCGTCGGTCGGCATAGCCAGACGCAGATTGCCGGCGGGAATCGCGAGAATCCCCAGCAGCAGCACGCCCGCGATCAGGTTCAACCAG
The DNA here is from genome assembly GCA_025144245.1 of Corynebacterium sp. p3-SID1145. Taxonomy (GTDB): domain Bacteria; phylum Actinomycetota; class Actinomycetes; order Mycobacteriales; family Mycobacteriaceae; genus Corynebacterium. The sequence continues at coordinate 168,999 of JALXXC010000001.1, forward strand.
GGCCGGGCGCGAATCTGGCGTGCCCATAGCAGGCCCATCGTCGGTTTCTCGTCCTCAGGATCCGGGACCTTCGGCCCCGGAATGCGGATCGCGAAAGCCCGGGTCCCCAGCAAGCCGAGCAACGACGGCAAGAACGTCAGCGCCACAAGGACAGCGATGAAGACTGTGCCTGCGGCGGCGAGCGCCATTGTGGTCAAGAACGGGATGCGGATAATCGACAGCGCAGCCAGCGCGATCAGCACCGTGGTTCCGGCGAACACGACCGATCCGCCGGCCGTGCCGAGCGCCATTCCCATTGCGTGGGCACGGGTGTCCTTGTCCATCTTCCTCAACTCCCGGGCGAGCTCTTTCGGTGAGAGATCGTTCAAGCCGGACGAGGCGATCAGTTCGTTGCGGAACCGGGCGACGATGAACAGGGAGTAGTCGATGCCCACGGCGAGGCCGATCATGGAGGCGAGCATCGGGGTCATATCCGAAATCGAGTCGGTGAGCAAGGTGCAAAGACGCACTCCGAGGAGGCCGACACCGACTCCGATCACCGCCGCAATCAGTGGCAGACCGGCGGCAACGAGAGAACCGAAAGTCACCAGCAAGACAATCGCGGCAACTGCCATACCGATCAGCTCAGATGTCCCGTCCATTTCGCCGGCACCTGAAAAGGCGTTGCCGTTGTACTTGACGGTGAGGTCGGAAGCATCGTAACGGTCGAGGATGCCCTTGACTTCCTCGAGATTCTCAGCAGGAATCTCCATCACGTTCGCTTCGTTGAACGTGATGGAGATCGTGCCTGTGCGCTGGTCGGAGCTGAGCGGGGAGAGAGCGGCGAGGTCTGCGTCGATCTGATCCTGCGGAATTCCCTGGGCGGCCTTCGCCTCGCCCATCTGCTTCGCCATGCCGCCGGCGGCGAGGACCGGGTTGACCATGCCCTCGGCGCCCTCGGCATCGCGCAGGGCGCCGGTGTCCTTCAAGTCCCCAATCATCTCGTCGACCTGTGCCGACACGTCAGGATCGGCGAGTGTCGAGCCTTCGGGGGCTTGGACGACGATGGTGCCCGACGGAACGGTCGTGGCGTCCTCGTCAGTGCCGAAGCGCTCGTTCATCTCCTTCTGAGTGACGGTGGAATCCATGTCGGGCATGCTGAATGTGGGACTCGGAGATTTCGCGAAATTCGCGGCTCCGAAACCGAGCCCGGCGAGAAGGATGAGCCATACGGCGAGAAATGGCCAGATTTTCCGGTAGGACCAACTACCTAGGCGGTACAAGAACTGAGACATGTTGCAGAGTCTATGCAACTTTGCATAGCCCGTGCAATTTGAAAAGTGATGTCCCTCTGGTGCGTTATCTACCGCCGCCCGAGTAAGCGGTCGATCTCGCGGCGCTCTTTCTTGGTGGGGCGCCCGGCACCGCGGTCGCGCTTGGGCATCGAGTAGAAGTACTCCTTCGGCGGCGGTGGCGGCGAATGGTCGATGTAGCACTGCCGGGCCACCGGAGCCCCGGCGCGTTTGCGCAGGGTCTGCACCACTTCGTATTCGATGTCGCGGTAGTCCTTCCACGCCTTGACGCGGTCGCCGGGAACAACCTGCGCCGACGGCTTCACCGCGGCCCCGTTGAGCTTGACGTGCCCGGCGCGGACCGCGTTGGCTGCCTCAGAACGAGTCTTGTACATGCGGACAGCCCACACCCAGGCATCGATGCGGACGGGGCTCCCTTCGGGTTCAGCGCCGGCCACTATTGGACGTCTTGGTGGTTGACGATCTTCTTCACCTTGCTGTAGTTGTACAGCCCGCCCGCCACAGCGACGACCATGCCGAGGGAGAACCAGAACCAGAAGGAGGAGAAGATCAGGCCGAGTGCCACACCACCGAGAACACCGCCGCCGACACAGGCGACGCCGTTGCGGGAGTAGCGCCGCACAGCCTGCTTGCGGGCTTCAATGGGGTTATTCGGGCGAGGCGCGAGAGTCATGGCCAATAGTCTAGCGGGGCCGTTCGACCCACATTGTTCCCGCCTCGCGTACGGCGGCGGAACCTTGTGTTGCCGCGGCGAGCAGCGCATCGAACTCTTCCCTGCTCCCCGGAATAAGAGCGAAGGTGTAGCGGACCTGGGCACCGTAAGCCACGTCGACAACATCGATGCCGTGGGTGCGCAATTCCGCCTCGATGCGCCCAGCGTCGGCGTGCGGGAGGTCTACGTCGACCAGCTCCCGCAACGATTTCTCCGCACGGGGTACCTGCTCCACGGCAGCGCTGACAGATTCGGAATAGGCGTGAACGAGGCCGCCGGCACCGAGTTTCACACCGCCGAAATAGCGGATCACCACGGCCACCGCCGATTCGAGGCCGGAGCCGCGGAGCACGTCGAGCATTGGTTTACCCGCGGTCCCGGCGGGCTCACCGTCGTCGCTCGAGCGCTCGATCGGCACCGCACCGTCGACATGCACGATGAACGCGGAACAGTGGTGGCGCGCATCGGGGAATTCATGGCGGGCACGCGCGATGACCTCCCGCGCTTCCTCCTCCGATTCGGCACGCGCGATCCAGGTGATGAAGCGGGAGCGTTTGATCTCGATCTCGTTCACCGTCGGCTCACCCGAAACAGGCAATGAATACGTTGTCACCATCGCCGCACCATATTACTTAGGGCGGAACACATGAAGTTCGATGTATGGGCCCCTCACGCGCACGACACGAAGATCGTGGCGGAGGGCCCTGCCAGCGGCATGATCGCCGGCGACCCCGATCGCCGCCGCTCCATCGACTACGTCAACCGCGCACAGACCCTAACCCAGCTCAGGAAAATCGGCGAACACTGCGCAGAGCTGCGCTAGGAGCGCGACACTGCCGAAGAGGGCAGGCCCGTATCCGCCCTCCTGGTCAGTCACCACCTCGGGTCCGCCCGGTGGGACAGCTAATCACCGCAAAGATCCTTAAACGAAGATCACTGCGAGAGTCACGATAATGGTCACGATCACGGCGGCCAGAATGAGCTGCGTCTGAACGGAGAGCTTCACCGGGGACAGGCCCTGTTGCCAGAAATCGTAGTCCTCGCCGTAAGGGCCGCCATTATGAGCATTCTGCGCCGGGGGCGCAACTTTCGGCCCGTAGTTGGGCTGGGGCCGGTTCGATGGCGGATCGGGTAGAAGCGCGTCGCCAGAGAAGTTGGCGCTCGGCTCCGGGTAGGTGTTTATGTCAGCCACTTGCGCTCTCCTATCGCTTCGCGGACGCTAAGTTCGAACTGCTCGGGAGTCATCTCAACGTTGTTCGCTTCCTGTTGGATATCGATCCACTTGTTGAACAGTTCTGGAATGGTTGCTTCCGGTGCCGGGCTCTGCATCGCGAAATCGAGGGCGTGCAAGATACGCATCAGTCCAGTGCGGTTGAATCCAATCCAGTTCACTTCCCCGTCCACGGCCTTGAGTGTGAGTGTGAGCTCTTCTGCGGGCCCGTACGGGCGACCACAGAAGCCGGTGAGCCAGGCGTGGTCGATCACTGTCACCTGGCCGGGCGCAGTGCCAAGAAACAGGCGCGAAGTCGTGCACACGCATGCTGACGTGAACCCGGGAGCACTCGTGAGTGCCACCTCCAGGATTTCCTCTCCAGGCCCAAGCACCTGCATGACATCGTTCACGACGGCCGGTGCGATCTGGGTGTCGCCACAGCGCTCTAACGCTTTACGCACAAACTCGTTCTCATTGACCACGTGAGGCAGGTTATCATGCGTATTGCGCCAAATTCGTCTCAGAATCTAAGCAATAGTATTTGCTAAAACTGAGATCCGAGTCTGCTTGTGAGGAAGGAATCCCCTGATGACCGCCATCACCGCCGCACGGTTCGAACGCCCCCGCGCCAAGGCCGAAGATATGGCAGTTGACCTGTGGGAATGGAGCACCCCGCAGCCGGACGGTCAGACGGTGCTGGAGGCGGTCTTCGCCCTGCCGTACCGGGTGGGACACGACCGGCCCGTGGACACTCCCACGTTGCCTGTAAAGAAAAATCGCGTGCAATACAAGCGCATGCTTGAGCAGTGGTGGGGCATCACCTCGGCTGATGAAACCCGTCAAATGATGGAGATGCTCATCGCCGGCGACATGCACACCGCGTCGCTTGATGCAGTGCTGCACACAGCCGAAATGCTCACGGGTGAGTTCGCGCCGCAGGAATGGCGTTCGAAGGATTTTGCGGAGCGCCGCCGGACGATGGAGATGTTCCTGGAGCACCTGGCTATTTCCAACTGGTTGGATCCGAAGCAGCTCTGGACCGACTTCGACCACTGGGTAGCTGTGCGCACCCACCCTTCGTTCGCAAACGTCAACGCGCCGTCGGCTCCGGCAACGACCCGCGCCTGGGACATCATGCGGGTGGAAATGACAGGCGCGACGGCCGTGCTCGTCGGACTCATCACCCCTGAGGAGTACTCCAGCTACGCCTCACGCGCTGTCGCCGAGCTGCAAAAGCACTTCCGGTCCTGGGCGGACGCCGCGGCCAGCTTCTGGTGGGGTCGCGCCATTTGGTCAGCCGACACCATTAGGGACAACGCAGACGACATGCAGGGTGAACTCCAGTTGTTCGACCACATTCTCACGGAAGCATTGATCGACCCGAACTCTCCCTGGCGGCGCTTCCCGCTCCACGTTTAACCACGCCTCCCACGCTTTGACGCGATCCCCCGGTACGGCTTGGGCTGCGGGTTTGACCAGCTCCACCGCTTGCGTCACCTACTCCGAGTAAGCGTGGACGAGTCCTCCCGCGCCTCCTCCTCCGATTCGGCTCACCCCGAACAGGCAATGAATACGTTGTCACCATCGCCGGGCCATATTACTTAGGGTGGAACACATGAAGTTCGATGTATGGGCCCCTCACGCGCACGACACGAAGATCGTGGTGGACGGCGTTGAGCATCAGATGCGGCGCGACGACCACCGCAGAGGCTGGTGGATCAGCGACGTCGAGAAGGTTCCGGGCCAGCGTTACGGCTTCTCGCTTTTCGACGGCGACGCATGGTCCGCTCCCCTCCCCGACCCTCGTTCAACCCGCCAGCCGGACGGGGTCCACGGGCTGTCGGAAGTGACGGACGACGAATTCGAGTGGTCGGACCAGCACTGGACCAACTACGAGCTCAAGGGGCAGGTCATCTATGAGCTCCATGTGGGGACGTTCACGGAGGAGGGGACGTTCGACGGTGTCGTCGACAAGCTCGATTACCTCGTCGACCTGGGCGTGACCACGATCGAGCTGATGCCCGTCCAGCCATTCGGCGGAGAGCGCAACTGGGGCTACGACGGTGTGGACTGGTTCGCGGTGCAGGAAAGTTACGGTGGACCGGGCGGGTTGAAACGCCTCGTCAACGCAGCCCACAACAAGGGTGTCGGTGTGTACCTCGATGTGGTGTATAACCACTTCGGCCCGGACGGGAACTATAACGGCCAGTTCGGCCCCTACACCACGGCCGGCACGACGGGCTGGGGCGATGTGGTGAATTTCTCCGGTTCGGATTCGGACGAGGTGCGCGCGTACGTGCTCGATGCGGTGCGCCGCTGGCTCGACGAATTCCACATCGACGGGCTGCGCCTCGACGCCGTTCATTCCTACGACGACCGCGAGGCGTACTCCATCATGGAGCAGATCAACATGGTCGCCGACGAGGTCGAAGCGGCCAACGGGCCGAACCCGATCATCATCGCGGAAAGCGACCTGAACGATCCGCGCATCATCTCCGACTACTCGGTCGGCGGGTACGGGTTGGACGCGCAGTGGCTAGACGATGTCCACCATGCTCTCCACACCGTCATCACCGGCGAGAATAACGCCTACTACGAGGATTTCGGCACCGTGGAGATTCTGGCCGACACACTGCGCCACGGCTTCCGGTTCCGCAACGACTACTCCAGTTTCCGCGGCCGCACCCACGGCCGGGCACTGGACTTGACCGCAATCCCGCCGTGGAAGCTGATCACCTACACCACCACGCACGACCAAGTGGGCAACCGCGCGCAGGGCGACCGGCCGTCGCAGAACCTCACCCCGGCCCAGCACGCGCTGAAGGCCGCGGTGATCTTCTTCAGCCCGTTCACGCCGATGATCTTCATGGGCGAGGAATCCTTCGCCCAGACACCGTTCCCGTTCTTCGTCTCCCACACTGACGAGGAGCTCATGCGGCTGACACGTGAGGGCCGCGCACACGAATTCGCCCGCTACGGTTGGGATTTCGCGGAAGTCCCTGACCCCGCCGACCCGGCCACGTTCCAATCAGCGAAACTGGACTGGAACCACGGCGATGAAGCCCAAAGCATGTACGGGACGTACAAGACACTGCTCACGCTGCGACGCGAATTAGACCTCGCCCGCGAGGACCTCCGCGAGCTGCAGGTCGAGCACTCCGGCGACTGGCTCACGATGGGCTACGACGATGTCGTCCTCGCAGCCAATTTCTCGGGGGACCCGGTGACGGTTCCGGTGGGCGGCGAGCTCGTCTATTCGTTCACTTCCCCGACCGTTACCGCTACAGAAACCCGGCTGGACCCGTGGGGCTTCGCTGTGATTGAACGCCGGCCTTAGCCGGTGACGATGAACTCGTACTCCGGGGTGCCCGGCATGAGCCGGCGGCAGTCGAAGGATGCTTCCTCCATCCGCTCGAGCAGCGGATCAAGGTCGGCCGCGCGGGCGAGTTCGATGCCGACCAGCGCGGCACCGGTCTCGCGATTGTTCTTCTTCAAGTACTCGAACAGGGCGATATCGTCGTCCGGTCCGAGCACATCGTTGAGGAAGCGGCGGAGCTGCCCCGGCTCCTGGGCGAAATTGACCAGGAAGTAGTGCTTCAGACCGCGGTGGACCAGTGAACGCTCCATGATCTCGGCGTAACGCAGCACGTCGTTATTGCCGCCGGAAATGACGCAGACGACGGTGCACCCTGGGGCGAGGGTGACGTCGGCAAGCGCGGCCACCGACAGTGCCCCTGCAGGCTCGGCGATGATGCCCTCGTTCTGGTACAGCGCGAGCATGCTCGTGCACACTGCCCCCTCGTCGGCGGCGAGCACATGGACACGTCCGAGATTCTCCTCAATGATCTTGTAATTCACGTCGCCGATGCGCTTGACGGCGGCCCCGTCGACGAACGGATCGACCGTCTCTAGCGTCACCGGTTCACCGGCGTCGAGCGCCCCTTTGAGCGACTGGCCGCCCGCCGGTTCCACGCCCATCACGGCGGTGCGCGGCGACATATCGGCCAAGTACGAGGTGATTCCGGCGATCAGTCCGCCGCCGCCGACGGGCACGACGATGGAGTCGAGGGACTTGCCCAGACCGGACAGCTGGGAGACGACTTCGGCACCCACGGTGCCCTGCCCGATGACGGTGTTGCGGGCATTGAACGGCTCGACGATCGTGGCACCGCGCGCCTCGGCGTCCGCGCGGGCTGCTTCAGCGGCTTCGTCGAAGGTGTCGCCGACGAGCACGAGCTCCACGTTGTCGCCGCCGTGGACCTTGATGCGGTCGCGCTTCTGCTTCGGGGTGCGTTTGGGCACGAAGATCTTGCCGTCGATCCCCATGGAACGGCAGGCGTACGCAACTCCCTGCGCGTGATTGCCCGCCGATGCCGCGACGACACCGGCTGCCTTCTCCTCCTCAGTGAGGTTGCTGATGTTGTAGTACGCCCCGCGGATCTTGTACGAGCGCACGTCCTGCAGGTCTTCCCGCTTGAGATAAACCTCCACGCCGTAGAGCTGCGACAGGCGCGGGCAGTATTGCAACGGTGTTGGCGCGATAATGCCCGAAATACTCGCCTGTGCCCTTTGAATATCTGCTGCGTGCACGGGTGAAAAATCAGGCGAATGTGTCATACCTCGCAATCATAGACTCCACCCGGAAACGAGAAGCTTGCTTGGCCGATGAATTCCGGGCGGAGGCAACAAGGCTGTGAACCCCTTGGCATTCACCCATGCAGGGCGTAAACTTCTCAGAGGTTCCCACTAGATTCGCCCAACTTCCTGTTGAAGAAGGAGTCCTCCGTGTAGAAGCGCACCGCACTCGTCGCCGCAGCACTTTCCGCCGCCATGACTTTCAGCGCAACCCCGGCCATCGCCGACGAAACTACCCAAAACAACTCCGACACCGCTGCTGGTGAAGGCACGGCCGACGCGGAGAACGAAGCGGACGAAGAGAACGACAAGGCGCTCGATCCCACCAAGGGACTGTGGGACAACAACAGTGTCAGCTCCGAGTCCGGCAAGGACGGCATCTTCGGTTCGTCCGGCCTGAACCGCGCCGACAAGTACTTCAAGAGCAACCAGTTCAAGACGATCTCCATGATCGTGTCGGTCATCGCCGGTGTAATCACGGTAGGCTCCCAACTCGCCGCGATCATCATTACCGTCTCCCCGACGGCCAAGGCGCAGTTCGAAGCCTTCATGAAGAACTTCGGGTAATCACCCTTCAACTCAGCCTTCCTGCGCGGGTGGGGGCTAGTGCCTCACCCGCGCAAACTTGAAGATTCCTCCGCCCCTGGATCCAATTGTGGGCGGAGGAGTCTTCTGCTTCTCTACCCCAGGACTCCTGCGCCCATGGCTGCTTTGAGGTCCCCCATGAGGCTGCCCGAACGTTCGACACGCAAGTGGTCGCCCAAGACCATGAGCTGCGACTGGTCGCCGTTGACGAGGTTCAGGTACACATCGGAATCACCCGGGTTGTTCACCAGCACCTGCTTGAGCTTCCGAATATTGTCCACTGTGCACTGCTCCGTGCGCAGCGTCAGGCGCAGGGGCAGACCAGCACCGTTTCCCGGCCCCAGTTCCGGCACCTTCACATCGTCGCCGAACAGGCTCATGCGCTCGTCGCGGATGGACACGTGGGCCTTGACGAGGATGATGTTGTCCTCCACGATCTGCGGCGCCACAAGGGCGTAGACCTTGTTGAACAGCAGGACTTCCACCTGGGCACCGTGATGGTCCTCCAGTGTCACAATCGCCCAGGGCGAACCGTCCTTCTTGGAGTAGCGCCGGTCGACGCTGGAAATGATGCCGCCGATGGTGACTTGATCGCCGTGGCGCATCTCGCCGCCGAGAATCTTCGGCAAGGCGGTGTCAGTCTGTGCTTCCAGCGCCTCCTCGAAACCGTCGAGCGGGTGGCCGGAAACGTACAGGCCGAGCATTTCGCGCTCGAGGGCGAGCTTGTGCTTCTTTTCCCACTCCTCGTCCGGCACCTCGATAGTGAACGCGCTAGCCGCGCTCTGCTCGTCGCTGTCGTCCCCGCCGAAGGAGGAGAACAGATCGAACTGCCCCTTGTCCGCGGCCTTCTTGGTCGTCAGCACCGAGTCCACTGCCCCGTCGGAGACGAGCAGCAGCCCCTTGCGCGGGTGTCCGAGCGAGTCGAAAGCGCCGCCCTTGATCAGTGATTCAGTGATTCGCTTATTGCACGGCAACAGATCGATCTTGTCCAGGTAGTCGGAGAAGCTCGTGAACGCGCCCTTAGTGCGGCGGGTCTCCATGATTGATTCCACGACCTCCACACCGACATTGCGGATTGCTGCAAGACCGTAGCGGATGTCCTTGTCCACAGCGAGGAAGTTCTCCTCGGACTCGTTGATGTCCGGTGGCAGGACGGAGATCCCTAGGTGGCGGCAGTCGGCGAGGTAGATCGCGGACTTGTCCTTCTTGTCGCCGACCGAGGTCAGCAGCGCCGCCATGTACTCGGAGGCGTAGTTCGCCTTCAGGTATGCCGTCCAATACGACACCTGCGCGTAGCCCGCGGCGTGCGACTTGTTGAACGCGTAAGAGGCGAACGGCTCGATCGTGCCCCACAGCGCGTCGACGGCAGACTTTGTGTATCCGTTGTCGAACATGCCCTGGGAGAATTTCTCGTACTGCTGGGCGAGCACTTCCGGCTTCTTCTTGCCCATCGCTTTACGGAAGCCGTCTGCCTCGCCGGCCGTGTAGTTCGCCACCTTCTGCGAGATCCTCATGATCTGCTCCTGGTAGACGATAAGGCCGTAGGTCTCGTCCAGAATCTCCCGCAGCGGCTCCTCCAGCTCCGGGTGGATCGGGGTGATAGGCTTGCGCCCGTTCTTGCGGTCCGCGTAGTCCCAGTGGGCGTTCACGCCCATCGGTCCTGGGCGGTAGAGCGCCAGGGACGCGACAATGTCGTTGAAGCCCGTCGGCTTCATGCGCTTGAGCAGCTCCTGCATGCCACCGGAGTCGAGCTGGAACACACCGAGCGTGTCGCCGCGCGACAGGAGTTCGTACACGGCTGGATCCTCAGTTTCCAGGCTTTCCAGGTCGAGATCCTCGCCGCGGTTCTTCTGGATGTTCTCGATCGCGTCACCGATGACGGTGAGGTTGCGCAGACCGAGGAAGTCCATCTTCAGCAGGCCGATTGCCTCGCACGCCGGGTAGTCCCACCCCGTGATGAGCGCGCCGTCGGCGGGGCGCTTCCACATCGGGATGTGGTCCATGAGCGGAACAGACGCCATGATCACCGCGCAGGCGTGGACACCGGCCTGGCGCACGACTCCTTCGAGGCCGCGGGCGGTCTCATAGATCTTGGCCACGTCCGGATCAGTCTCGATCATGGAGCGCACCTCGGCGGCTTCCGAGTAGCGCTCGTGCTCCGGATCGGTGATGCCGGCCAGCGGAATATCCTTCGCCATGATCGCCGGTGGCAGTGCGGCGTTGATCCGGTCCGCCATCTGGAAGCCCGGCTGACCGAAGTTCACCTTCGCGGAGTCCTTGATGGCCTGCTTCGTCTTCACTGTGCCGAATGTGATCACCTGGGCGATCTTGTCCTCACCCCAGTTCTCCGCGGCGTAGGTCAGCATTTCCCCGCGGCGGCGGTCGTCGAAGTCGATATCGATATCGGGTGCCGACGGACGCTCCGGGTTCAGGAACCTCTCGAAGAGCAGGCCGTGCTCCATCGGGTCGATATTCGTGATCGTCAACGCGTAGGCGACCAGTGAACCAGCCGCCGAACCACGGCCCGGTCCGACACGGATGCCCACCGAACGGGCGTGCTTGATCAGCTCGGCGACGATGAGGAAGTAGGACGGGTAGCCCTTCATGTCGATGACGTCGATCTCGTAGTCGGCGCGCTTGTAGTACTCCTCGGGCACGTCCTTGCCCTCGAAGCGCTCCTGGAGACCGCGGTGCACTTCCTTACGCAGCCACGTCGTCGGGGTCTCCCCCTCCGGCACCGTCGCGATAGGCATGCGGTCGTGCGGGTGCTCCTCCCACAACTCGCCGTAGTCGCCGACGCGCTCGGCGATCCACAGGGTGTTGTCGCAACCGTCCGGGACCATGTCGTCCCACGTGGCGCGCATCTGCTCAGCGGACTTGATGTAGAAGTCGGTGGCGTCGAATTTGAAGCGGTCCGGATCGAGCAGCGTCTTGCCGGTCTGGACGCAGAGCATCGCCTCGTGGGCGGGCGCCTGCGATTCGAGCACGTAGTGGCAGTCATTGGTGACCAGCGGCGGCAGATCCAGCGCCTGCCCGATACGCAGGAGGTCCTCGCGGACGCGCCGCTCGATGTGCAGGCCGTGATCCATCAGCTCGAGGAAGTAATTGTCCTTGCCGTAAATGTCCTGCCACATCGCCGCTGCTTCCAGCGCCTGATCGTACTGGCCGAGGCGCAGGCGGGTCTGCACGTCGCCTGACGGGCAGCCGGTGGTGGCGATGATTCCGTCGGCATGCTCGGCGACAAGCTCTGCGTCCATGCGTGGCCACTTGCCCAGCTGCCCCTCGTAAGACGCCAAGGAGGACAGTTTGAACAGGTTGTGCAGGCCCGCGGCATTCTCCGCCAGCATCGTCTGGTGCAGATACGCACCGGAGGCGGAGACATCGTCGCCCTTCTGGTCGGGAGTACCCCACAGCACACGCTTTTTGTTGAAGCGGGACTCCGGGGCCATATACGCCTCGATGCCGATGATCGGCTTTACGCCGGCTTCCACCATCCGGCGGTAGAACGCGTTCGAGCCGAACATATTGCCGTGGTCCGTCATGCCCACGGCGGGCATGCCCTGGCGGACGACTTCCTCGGCCAAGAGATCCACCTTGGCCATACCGTCGAGCATGGAAAACTCGGTGTGGTTGTGCAGGTGAACGAACGAGGAGTTTTTGGCCATGCCGGTAGTTTACTCGTAGCGCAAAGCGTCGATCGGCTGCATCTTGGCGGCCCTGTTCGCCGGGTACGCGCCGAAGAAAACACCGATCGCCATGGAGAAGATCAACGAGGCAAGGACAGCGCTGATCGGAGGCCACGCCATTGGTCCGTATTCGCCACCGCCAAACATGCCGATAAAGCCGCTGGCGACCGAGCCAATGAGACCACCCAGAACAATGCCGATAATGCCGCCGAGGAGGCAGACCATCACGGCCTCGACGATGAACTGAGTGCGGATATCGCGGCGGGTCGCGCCGAGCGCCTTGCGCACACCGATCTCGCGGGTGCGTTCGGTGACGGTGATTAGCATGACGTTCATGACACCGATACCGCCGACGAGCAGCGAAATACCGGCGATGGAGGCGATCACGGCACTGATGGCGCCGAAAATCTTGGTGAACGACGCGAGCTCGGCCTGCATGTCGATGACCTCGGCCTGCGCAGTATCGCTGTTGGAGTACCAGCGGTCCACATACTTCTGCAGTTCGTCGCGGAACGCCGCCGGATCCTCATCACCTTTGGCCTGCACGTTGAACATATCGGTGCTCGTGACCGGCTCCGCGATACGGTCGACAGAGCTGATGGGGATGAAGGCTTGACCAGCAGCAGACTCCTGGCCGAAGTTGCTGGCATCTTGCTCCTCCGCCTCGGCGACACCGACAATGGTGAACACACCCGTCGATTCCACGGTCAGGTCGACGCGCTGCCCCAGGGCAGATGCTGCGTCGCCGTCGAAGAAGGCGTCGACAAGCTCCTGCGACACAACCGCGACTGGGCGCTGGCTGTCGATGTCCCGCTGCTCGATCGCGCGCCCGTAGGCGATCTTCACGTTGCGCACTTCCATGGACTCGCCGAGAACTGGGTTCACCTGGACCGAGGAATCCTGATCCTTGAATTTGGCATCGCCGCCGAAGCTGTTCTGGATGTCCACGCCAACGATGCGGTCGCCGAAGTGGTCCTTGAGTTCGTCGAGCTGCTCGAGCGTGACTTTGTCCGCTTCGTCGGTGATAGGCGGGTTGAAGCCTCCCGGTTCTTCTTCGCCGTCAGCGCTGTCCTGAGGTTTCTCGGTGATGAACACCGCTTGCTGCGATGCGCCGATGTCCTCGAGGCCGCTGGTCACGGAATTCTGCAGGCCTCGTCCGAGGGTCATGATGATCACCACGGCCATGATGCCGATGATGATGCCCAGCAGGGTGAGGATCGAACGCATCTTGTTCGTCCGCAGACTACCGAGCGCAAGGTTGACTGATTCACGGAATTCCATGGCTTAGACCGCACCTCCCGTGCGCACGTCGACGACGCGGCCATCCTTCATCTCCACGATGCGCCCCGTTTCCTTCGCCAGATCCGGGTTGTGGGTGATGAACACGATCGCCTTGCCGTACTCCTGGTTGAGCTGGTGGAACAAATCCATCACCATGCGGCCGGTCTCGGAGTCGAGCGCGCCCGTCGGCTCGTCGGCGAGCAGGAGGTCCGGGTCGTTGGCCAGGCTGCGCGCAATCGCCACTCGCTGCTTCTGGCCGCCGGAAAGCTCGTTCGGCGCGTGCTTGAGGCGGTCACCCATGCCCACGAGATCGAGCAGCTCAGCGGCACGCTCTTCACGCTCGCGCTTGCCCACACCGGCGTACATCATCGGCATGGCCACGTTCTGCAGCGCGTTGATGCGGCCGACCAAGTTGAAGTTCTGGAAGATGAAGCCGATGTTCTGGGAGCGGTACGACGCGAGCTCGTTGTCCACCTTCTGGAAGATATCTTCACCGTTGAACGCGTACCCGCCGTGCGTCGGCTTATCCAGCATGCCGATCAGGTTCATCAGAGTCGACTTGCCGCAGCCGGACGGACCCACGATAGACACGAACTCGCCATGGTCGGTCTCGAAGTCGATGCCGTGCAGGACTGTCAGCTCAGTGTCTTTGCCTTTGTTGTAGGTCTTGACGATCCCGCGCATGAAGATCAGTTTTTCGGGGTCGATCTTGACCATGGCCGGCTGTTCGCCGTCGTTGATGGCCGTGCTCACAGGGCTATTCTCCCCTTACTTATCTGACTTGTCGGCGTCTTTGGCTTTGTCAGCCTTGTCGTTCTTGGAGGTCTTGTCCGCGCCGGACGGAGCGAAATTCTCGTCGGAGATCTTGACGGTCTCGCCGACTCGGTCGCGGAAGTCCTCCGGCCACGCGATGACGACGTCGCCCTCCTTCAGCTCGCCGCTGGTGACCGCGATGTCGGTGTCGTTCTTCACGCCGGTCTTCACCGTGCGCTCTTCGATCGTGCCCTCGGTTGCGTCCTTGTTGGCACGGTTCAGCACGAGGATCTTGTTCTCGTCGTAGACGGCGTCGAGCGGAATGCTCAACTGGCCGCGGTCTTCTTCGGTGATGACCTCAACACGGGCCGAGCCGCCAAGACGGAGTCCCTTGGTGTCGCCAGTGACCTCGATTTCAACCGGGAAGCTGATGCCGGTGTCCTTTTTGCTGTTCTGGCTGTCGTTGCCGCCGCCCTGCATGGCACGTGCGGCAGCCGCGGCACCACCGTCTTCGGCACCGTCGGCCATCGGTGCGACGCGGCGCACCTTTCCCTCGAACTTCCGGTCGCCGGTGATCGGGGTGGTGAAAGTGACGCGGTTGCCTTCCTTCACATTTGCGACATCGGACTCGCGCACGGAGGCCTTGACCAGGTACCGGGAGGTGTCGGCCACGGTCATAAGAGCGCCGCCGGCCGGGGACCCTTCCTCGGCCTCGATCTTGGTCACCACACCGTTGATCGGGGATGTGACCTCGCGCTCCTGCATCTGGTACTCGAGCATGCTCGTGTCACCGCCGGCGCCGCCGCCCTGCGCCATAGCCTGTTGCTCAGCCATGGCCTGCTGCTGCGACATCATCTCTTCCTCGGACATGCCAGCACCGGCACCTGCGCCGGCGCCAGCACCCTCGCCGCCAGGCATCTGGGCCTGCTGCTGGAGCGCCGCTTGCGCTTCCTGGGAGCCCTGCGCGCGGCCCTGCTCATGGGCCTGGTTCAGCGCCTCCTCGATCTGTTCGCGCGACGGGCCCTGCGGCGCGGGCGCCGGCGCCGGGGCCGGTCCGGGAGCTGGCACAGTGACGCTGCCCGGAATGATCGGTTTCAGGCAGTCCTCGATGGTCTTGCCTGCGTCGGCGACGATCTTTTTCAAGTCGCTCGCGGCGGTCATCTGCACCGGCGCGTCGCCTTCGCCTTGGCTCATCACCTGCTGGTTGGCCTGCTGCTGCGCGTCGATCTCGCGCTCGATGGAGCTGGTGTCCATGGTGACCAGCAACTGGCCCTGCTTGACCTTGTCGCCGACCGCAACGTGGATCTTCTCCACCGGGACCTGCAGGGTAGTAGAGATGCCAGCCTGGCGGATGGGTGCCACCGTGCCGTCGACGATGATGCTGTTGACCACGTCTTCCTTGGCCACGACATCGTATTCGCCGGCGCCGAGGGAGTTGCCGTCGTCCTTATTGTCGCCACCACCGCCGATTCCGCACGCAGTCACGAAGAACAGCGTGGATGCCACAGCGAGCGATGCTCCGGTCTTACGGATAGCTGACACGTCTCATCTCCTCATTTAAGGACCGAAAAATAACCCTCAATGACCTTACACGACCATAAGGCGTAGACGATAGGCGAATTACTCAGCCTGAATGTCCACTGGACGCATCCCGAAGGCTCCCCACACGGCATCGGGCGGGAGCACTTCCACTGCGGCGATCCGCTCGTCAGCTGCGGCGAAACGCAAGGCCCTGCCGGTGTCGCGGACCACCGCGCCAACGATTTTCTCCCCCACTGCGATCCGGAAAATCTCCGTGCGGTCGCGCCCCGCCGCCGGCTCGCCAACGGGTTCCGGTGAGGCCCCGGCGGCAGCCACGGCGCTGACGCGGGCGACCGGCTCGCGCACCGCCGACGCCTGTTCCGGGGTGAGTTCGCGGGAGAAGGTTACTAGGGCGAAGGCGGGTTCATCCACGGACGCCGAATCCAGGGTGCCGGCGGCCCGAGCCGCGTAGTCGTCGAAGCTCTCTCCTGCTTCCTGCCCCAACTGGTCGCCATGCGGAACGGGGTCGACACCGGTGCGGGAACCGAGCAGGGCGACCGCGCCGATGAGGAGTGCGCCGACGACTAGAACGAGTCCCGCAGTGAATTCGCGGCGGTTCATGCACGCAGCTCGTCAACAGCGCGCTGGAGGTCCTCCGGGTACGGCGAAGAGACTTCCATCCAAGAGCCCGTCCCCGGGTGGGTGAAGCCGAGGGCGGTGGCGTGCAGCCATTGGCGCTTCAGTCCCAGTCGCTTGGTCAAGTTCGGGTCCGATCCGTACATCGGGTCACCGACGCAAGGGTGCCCCACCGAGGACATGTGGACGCGGATCTGGTGGGTGCGTCCAGTTTCCAAGTGCACTTCGAGCAGGCTTGCCTCTCGGAACGCCTCGAGGACCTCGTAGTGGGTCACTGAGTGGCGGCCGTCCGTGGTCACTGCAAATTTCCAGCCTGACGACGGGTGGCGGCCGATGGGCGCATCGATGGTGCCCACGATCGGGTCGGGCAAGCCCTGCACCACGGCGTGGTAGGTCTTTTCCACCGTGCGCTCCTTGAACGCCCGCTTGAGCGCTGAATAGCCCTGAACCGAGTTGGCCACCACCATCACTCCGGAGGTGCCCACGTCGAGGCGCTGCACAATTCCCTTGCGCTCTGGCGGCCCAGCATCGGGAAGTTGGAAGCCCATCGCCACCAAACCCCCGACAACGGTCGGGCCTTCCCACCCCAGTGTCGGGTGCGCCGCCACCCCAACCGGTTTGTCAACGACGATGACATCTTCATCGTCATAGAGGATCTCCAAGCCTTCCACAGGCTCGTCCTTCGGCATGGGCACTTGCTTGGGTCCAGGCAAGGTCACCTCGAGAGTCTGGCCCGGGGTGAGGCGGGTGGATTTAGAGACAGCGGTGCCGTCGATAAGCACCTCGAGCTCGGCGGCGACGGAGCGGGACACGCCGAAGGCCTTGGCCACAGCGGCATCGACGCGCATGCCGTCGAGGCCCTCCGGAACCATCATCGACCTGTACCCGCTGGGCATGCTCACTCCTCTCCCCCGCCGCAGCCTTTGTTCCTTCGTCCATCCGCTGGGCCGTCCTCTTTACTTTCCCCACCGTTTTCGATGAACAGCGTCTCCTCCTTGCTGAAGAAGATTGCGAGGACGAACACCGCAACACCGATGTTGATCGCGGTGTCTGCGAGGTTGAACACGGCGAAATCACCGACGGAAATGTAGTCGACGACATGGCCGAACCAGAACCCCGGCGGGCGGAACAGGCGGTCGATGAGGTTGCCCAGCGCGCCGCCGGCGACAAGAGCGATGCCCACAGCCGCCGAGCGGACTCGGAGCCGCGGCGCGGCGATGAGAGCGCCGACGACGAACGCCAACTGAATGGCGGTGATCAACCAGGTGAGGTTCTGCCCCATGGAAAACGCAGCGCCGGAATTGAACAGCAGCAGCCAGCGGAACCAGTCGCCGATGACGGCAACGGGCTCTCCCGGGGTCAACGTGGCCACCATGACCTGTTTGACCACCTGGTCCACGACCGCGACGGCGACTATGATGCCCGCGACCAGCGCGAGGTACGTGCGGCGGCGGGCATAAGCGGTGGAACCGGCTGTTGCCGTGGACGCGTTGGAAGAAGTGGTGCTCATCGTCGCCTTACTGTAGTCGTTTCGCCGTGCGGTAGGTTCAATGTGTGAGCATTAGGTTTCTCCCCGCAATCGCCGCCGCGGCCGCATTGAGCCTCACCGCGGCTCTTTCCGCGTGCTCGTCGCAGGATTCCGATCCGCTCGCGGAGGTCCCCGCCTTCGACGTCGACCCGCAGCGCGTGAAGCTCGTCGACGCGGGCGACGGCGAGAAGAAGGTGCTCTCCTACGCCACCGAGGGTGCGCAGCAGGCGACGAGCGTCGAGGTGGCGAACGGCATCTACCAGGGCACTGTAGCCACCGACAAGGTCGATGCCGCCGCACCTCAGCCGGGCGCCGCGGACGCCCAGACACTGCAGCTGGATGTCACCAGCACGGGGACGACCACCGATGTCGTCGCCGAAGGCTTCCGCATGCGCTGGTCCTTCAACCCCACCGGGCAGATCAACGACGTGAAGCTGCTCCCCGAGGACGGCAGCAGCGACGAGGACCGCGAGCGCCTCGAGACCGCGTTGCTGCAGATCATGTCCTCCATGCCGGTCTTCCCGCGCGAGGAAGTCGGCGAAGGCGCAACGTGGACGTCGACGGCGCAGACCCTCGGCCGGACTTCCATGAACCGCACGACCACCTACACCGTCACCAAGATCGAAGGGACGACGGTGACGCTCGACCTCGACATTTCCGAGGAGCCGCCGCGGGAAGCATCCAGCCTCATCCCCGACTCCGGCTCGAAACCGGATGCGGCCGCCCCCGACGCAGAGCAGCTCAACGAAGAGAGCTTCAACACTACGTCGCAGGCGGAGGTCACGGTCGATCTGACCAAGCCGATCCCCGTGGCCGGACAGAATGCCGCAACGACGCGGCTTGTCTACGCCGGCCAAAACCAAGACTTCAAGGTGGTCCAGGACGTGACCACCGCGACACGATACGGAAAGTAGCCGCATTATGCCCGCACCGCTGCACATCGGACTCGACGGTGTTTCGTTCACCTACCCCGACGGGCACCGCGTCCTCACCGACGTCTCCTTCGCGGTTCCGTCCGGCTCCGTCACGGGCCTGATCGGCGAGAATGGCGCGGGAAAGTCGACCCTGCTCGGTGTCATTTCCGGCGACCTCGCCCCCACTGCGGGCACGCTGGTCACCCCGCCGGTCACCGGGTTCATCGCCCAGGAGACGTCGCTTCCGTTCACCGAGCCGGCGAGCACGCTTATCGACGCCGCCGTGGACGAGCTCCGCGACGTCGAGCGCGCCATCACGGACCTTTCCGGAAAGATGGCGGAGGACCCCGAGAACACCCGATTGGCCGAGGAATTCGACCTCGCCTTGGCACGCGCCGAGAATTCCGGGGTATGGGAGCTCGATGCCCGTATCGCGGCTGTCCTGGCCGGCCTCGGATTGGCGAATGTCGACCTGGCCACCCCGCTGGGTGAGATGTCCGGCGGTCAGCGCCGCCGTTTCGCGCTGGCGACTCTGCTGCTGCGTCCCGTCGACGCGATGGTGCTCGACGAGCCGACGAACCACCTCGACGACGAGGCTGTGGACTTCCTCGTTGGCGAGCTCGAAGCCTTCTCCGGCCCAGTGCTCGCTGCCTCGCACGACCGCTATTTCCTCGATGCCGTCTGCGACGCGCTCGTCGACCTCGACCCCGGTCTCGGCGCGGAAGGAGGCATGGGTGAAGAGACCCGCCAGGGTGCGCGCTTCAGCGGTTCCTTCAGCGATTATTTGAAGGCCCGCGAGCAGCGCCGTCAGCGCTGGGCCACCGATTACGCCGCCCAAGAGCACGAGCGCGATCGGCTGGAGAAAGCCGCCGAGCAGTCCGCGGAGGACGTCTTCCACTCGCAAGAAAGCAAGTCGGAGGTCCGCAAAGCTGCGAAGTTCTATGCCGACCGCGCCGCCAAGACCGTGGGCAACCGTCGCCGCGCCGCCGAGAACCGCCTGGAGCAACTGGAGCAGTACCAGATCCCTGCTCCCCCGAAGCCGCTGCGCTTCAGCGGCATCCCGGAGCACACCGCGACCTCGCTCGGTGTGCCCGCTGTCGTCGCCACACAGTTGGCGGTTGCCGATCGTCTCGCTTCGCTGGATCTGAAGGTGCAGCCCGGCGAGCAGCTTCTCGTGGAAGGCCCGAACGGTTCCGGAAAGTCGACGCTGCTGAAGATCCTTGACGGGGAGCTGACCGACTATGCCGGCGAGCTTGTCATGCCGGAAGAAATGAGCGTCGCGCGCCTGGAGCAGGACGACTCATGGACCGATCTTTCCGTCACGGGTGCCGACATCGTTCCCGGCATCGTCGACATGGGGCTGATGACCCCGGAGCAGGCCGCAATGCCGCTGGAGGACCTCTCCCTCGGCCAGCGCCGGCGTGTCTCACTGGGCAAGATCTTGTCCTCTCCGCCGGATTTGCTGCTTCTCGACGAGCCCACCAACCACCTCTCCCTCGCCCTCGCCGAGGAGCTCGAAGCCGCGTTGGTGGATTTCCCCGGCACCGTCATCATCACCAGCCACGACCGGTGGATCCGTCGCCGCTGGCGCCAGCGCATGGCCCAGAAAGACGGACGCGCCACACTTCTCACCCTGTCCACGCTGTGGACCGAGGAAGTGTGGCGCGAGGAAAGCTAAGCCCCCGTCAGGCTCTTTCCTGTACTTCGGCTACAGAGCCGGTGCCTGTGCCGGTGCACCGCCGGCGTTGCCGCCCTGCGCCGGAGCCGGAGCTTCCTGTCCGCCCTGCGCGGGCGCCTGTCCGCCCTGCGCGGGCGCCTGGCCGCCCTGCGCCGGAGCCGGAGCT
Source organism: Corynebacterium sp. p3-SID1145 (assembly GCA_025144245.1). Classification (GTDB taxonomy): domain Bacteria; phylum Actinomycetota; class Actinomycetes; order Mycobacteriales; family Mycobacteriaceae; genus Corynebacterium. Next base: position 189,599 of record JALXXC010000001.1, read on the forward strand.
TCCTGACCACCCTGCGCGGGTGCCTCAGTGCCCTGGCCGCCCTGGGCGTTGCACATCGCCGGGACCTGCTCCGGGGTGACGGTGTTGGTGATCAAAGTGCAGGCCCAGGACTGGGACAGCTTCCAGGTGTTGTCCTCGAAGACGAAGGAGACATTCTCCGCCACGGACGGGCCCTGATTCGGCTGGGTGAAGTTCACCGCGGCGAGGACCTCGTTCGGGGTGTAGCCGGGCAGGATCGGCTCAACGACCTGGAAGTCGGCGCCGGATTCCTGCTTAGCCTGAGTCATCACGTCGAAGAGTTCGCGGGCGTTCTCGCCGCCCTGGACCGTCTTCACGCGTTCCTCCATCGGGAGCTGCGGGTTCGTTGCGCGGGCGAGAACCTCGTTCAGCTGCGCCGCGGTCGGCTTCTCAGCTGCCGGAGCGGCCTGTTCGGAGGCCGTGTTGGTCTCGGTGGCAGTGTCCGTCTTGGTGTCGGTGTCGTCGTTCGAGCACGCCGCGAGGGTCACTGCAGCGCCGAACGCAGCCGCGATGGCGGCGAATTTCCGTGCGTTGGTCGGTGCGTTCATTCATCTCTCCTTGGATTTCCGCTATCCGGCCCAACGTTACCGTCGCCGGATAGGCCAGCCCTAATTGGCACGCCTAATCTGAACTTCATGAACCCCTCTGAAATCGCTGTGGTCGCCACTGGTGGGACCATCGCTTGCGTGGCCGACGAGAATGGTGCCTTAGTACCCCACCGCACCGCGGCGGAACTGATCGAATCGGCCGGAGTGGACATCCCGTGCCGTCCGGTGGATGTGCGCGCCCTCGACTCGTCGTCGATGACGCTGGCGGATATCGACGCCCTCGCCGCCACCGTCCGCGAGCAGCTGGCCGACCCTTCGGTCGCCGGCGTTGTGGTCACCCACGGAACGGACTCCCTCACGGACACCGCCTTCGCCCTCGACCTGTTCCATTCCGACCCGCGGCCGGTGGTGGTCACGGGGGCACAGCGCGCCGCCGACTCCGCCTCCCCCGACGGGCCGGGCAACCTGCGCGCCGCACTCACCCACATCGCGCGCACAGAGGGCGGCACCGGCCGCGGCGCTCTCAGTGCCGAACCGGATACCGTCCTGGGTGTCGCAGTGGCCTTCGGCGGGCGCATCCTCCCGGCGCGGGGCTTGGTCAAGGCGGATACGCACGCGCTCGATGCGTTCCGTCCCACCTACCCCGACTCCGCGAATCCCCCCGAGCGCCCTGAACCAGTGGCACCGGTTGCTTTGGCCGGAATGAACGTCCCGATCATCGCGGGATGGGCAGGTGCCGAACCGGACGTGCTCGACGCGGTGACCGCGATGGCCCCCGACGGCATCGTCATCGAGGGCATGGGCTCGGGCAATGTCTCTGAGCAGATGGGTGAAGCGGTGCACCGCGCCCTGGACGCAGAAATTCCCGTCGTGGTGACCACGGTGGTCCCCCACGGGAAGGTGGAATTTAGCTACGGCGGTGCCGGTGGCGGTGCCACCTTGGGCGACCGCGGCGCCGTGCCCGCCGGGTGGCTGCGTGCGGGCCAGGCCCGCATCGCGCTCGCCGCTGCGCTGTCCGCGGGCATTGACCCGCGTGCGCTTATCGGCGGCTGAAACGCCACGCCACAGCTGCTGCGGCGGCGACTACCCCGCCGAGAACCAACCACAGGCTGGCCGGCATCCGGCGACCAGCTTCAGCGGTGTCCGCGGAATTTCCGGACGCCGCAGATGCCGTGTCTGTCTCCATCCCCGACCCGGAGACAGTCTCCTCCCCCGCGATGGTCTTCTCAATCCACTCGGCCTGGTCCGCCACCGGAGTCACAGCGACCTTCGGGTTGCTCATCAGGTCTTCTTCGGAGGGGTTGTCGGGGTCGTCGAACAGGCCCGCCGACATCACTGCGGCGACCTTGCCGCCGGCGAAGATCGGGCCACCGGAGTCGCCGCCCTGGATGCGCGCTCCGTTCTTGAGGGAAACGACGGCGGCGGACGGGGCATCGAAAAGCGCTGGAGCATCGCCACCGGCGGAGGTGTCCGCCTCGCCTTTGGCCACTGGGAGCTTCGTTGCCCCGCCGGTGCCCTCGGACGACCAGCCGTACACTGTCACTTCGCCGTCGGCCAACTCCTCGCGGGAGATCTCGGCGTAGTGGTCGAGCTGCATGTCTTCTTCCGTGTGCACCAGGCCAATATCGCCGCGCGGCGCCTTCTCCCAGCGGTCGACCTTGTACATGCGCTGGTCGTCACCCTCACCGGTGCGCACGGTGCCGCCGGGCTTGGTGAACATCTCCATGCAGTGGCGTGCGGTGACGACCCAGTGCGGTGCGATCGCGGTGCCGGTGCAGCTGCCGTCCTCCGGTTCGTTGTCCTCCATACGCAGCGAGACAACGGTGTCCGACTCAGGCGTCGAGCCGGCCATGTCCTTGCTGTCCAACGCCCAGGCAGGTGCCGGTGCGGCGAGCAACGCAGTGAGCGCGAGTGCGGTAGTGCGGGTGAGTTTCATGGTTCTCCTTACAAATTGGTCGATTTTTCGCGAGTTGTCCGCTCAAGGGTGCTACGAGCGTGAATGGGGCTGGTCCGTCTGCTCGGCCGCGACGCGACGCCGCTTTTCTTTGCCAGTGGGCCGGACGCTGGCCGCCGTCACTGTGTCGATGCACCAGCGCACCAGCGCTTCCATCGGCCCGCGGCGGAAAAATGCCGCCCAGACGACAGCGAAGACGGCAAAGAGCGTGACGCTGACCGCGAAGCTGAGCACCTGCGCGGTGAGAATGTGCAGGCAGTAGATGGTCAACGACATGGAGCCGAGGGGTTGCAGCACGAACGACCGCGTAACCAGGCTGCACAGGCCCAGCACCGCCAACGCCATGCCCACGCACCCGGCGATGTCGAGCAAACCGCCGGTGTGCCCGTTGGCCTCCATCCACGCGAACGGCACGACATAGTTCATGCGCACCACGATCACGGTGGCAGCGGTGACAGCGCCTGCCGCTGCGGCTGCCGCGGTAGTTGCGCACGACGGCAGTACTGTCTCTTCCGCCACCATCCCAGCCACGATGAGCGCGCCCCACATGGCCAGCGGGTACGGCGGGCCGAACAGCGCCCACGGTTCGAGACCGAACTGGTAGATCAGCCCCGATGCCGCGGTCAACGCGGCGAACAGCGCGAGCTTGCCGCGCACGTCCCACCGGGTGGTGAATCCGAGCGCGATCATGCAGATGCCAATGGGGAGCAGGACGACGGTGATATCGTCCGCGAACGGCACGAGTGCACAGTGCACCGCGATGAGCAACACGCCGCGGACGGTGAACTGCACAGGCCCCGCGGTACGCGCCATGAGCATCATGGACACGCCCGCGAGAAAGGCGAACAGCGCGGCCGGGAATCCGTACAGCAGCTGCCCGGTGATTCCGAGGGTGTTCGCGCCCGTGGTTGTCAGGTGCGCGGCGATCATCGCGATGAGCGCGACTGCGCGGCACACGTCGATTCCTGCAATCCGTTTTGGCATGCTGTGCACGCTATTCAGGCCGATGTTGCGAGAGCGTTAAGATCATGGAGCATGACCCCGCGCGTACTCATCGTCGAAGACGAACGCTTCCTCGCCGACGCCATCGCAACCGCGTTGAACAGGGAGAATTTCGACGCTTCCGCGCTTTACGACGGCACCTCCGCCCTCGCCCACCTCACCTCGCATGCGGGGAGCGTCGACGTGGTCGTGCTCGACCGCGACCTTCCGGGCGTGCACGGCGACGAGATCTGCGCCCGTATCGCCGCCGACTACCCGCACATCCGGGTGCTCATGCTCACCGCGGCCGGGACTCTCGACGACCGGTTGAGCGGATTCGGTCTCGGCGCGGACGACTACCTGCCCAAACCGTTCGAGCTTCCCGAGCTCATCGCCCGCGTGACAGCCTTGTCGCGCCGGTCCTCTCCCCAGCGCAACACGGTTCTGGTCTGCGGCGACGTGCGCCTGGACGGGACCCGCAAACGCGTCATGCGCGGCGATGCGGAGATCCCCCTTTCCCCGAAGGAATTCGCGGTGCTCCAGGTGCTCATGGAGGCCGGCGGCGCGGTGCTCTCGGCCGAAGAATTGCTCGAGGAAGCATGGGACTCCAATGCCGATCCCTTCACCAACTCACCGCGCGTGACCATTTCATATTTGCGGCGCAAGCTCGGCGAACCATGGATCATTCACACCCTGCCTGGCGAAGGATATTTCGCCGCCGACCCCGCGGAGATGGACTCATGAAAAAAGCGTTGAGTCTACGCGCCCGCATCACTTTGCTTTTCGTGCTCACCGTCGCCGGTGTCGGCGGCATTCTCATCGCGGTGATGTACGCCTATTTGAAGCTCACTCCAGTGCCGTTCGAAGCAGTTTTCCCCGACGATGCGGCGATCAGCGGTGCCGTTCCTGTCACAGACGACATCTTGAAGGTCGTGCTCACGGTGTCGCTGACCACGCTGGCCGTTCTCACCGTGTTGGCCGGCGCGATCGGCTGGTTCGTCGCTGGCTGGGCGATCACCCCCCTGACCGGTATCGCACAGTCTGCACGTCAGGTCACCGCCGGGAACTTGGACCAACGCACGGGCTACGCCGGCGCTAACGACGAGGTCGGCGACCTTGCCAACGCTCTCGACACCATGCTGGATTCACTCGCCGCTTCCGTTGCCAGCCAGCAGCGTTTCTCCGCGAATGCGTCGCATGAGCTGAAAACACCCATCGCCACCATTCAGACCGTCGCCGACGTGGCGCTTGCCCCCGAAGCCGGCGAGGACGAGATGCGCGCGGCGCTCACCCAGATCCGCACCGTGAACGCACGCAGCTCCGAAACCGTCTCCGCTCTCCTCGACCTCGCGCGCGCCCAGACACCAAATGTGTCGGTCTTCGACCTCGCCGATGCGCTGCCCGTCTCCGCAATCACCTCCGCGACCGACACAGAAAGCTCTCACGGCGATGCACCGGTCACCGTCGCCGGCGACCCAGTTCTCATTCGCCAAGCCGTGGACAACCTGCTGCGCAATGCGCACGCCCACGGGACGGAGGGAACGACACAGCTGCGTCTGTTCACCGACGCGCATACCGCGGTCATCGAAGTGTCTAACGGCGGGCCCGAATTCAGCGCGGAGCAGTTGAACCAGCTCAAAGAACCTTTCGCCCGCGGCGCGAACCGAGTAGCCGGGCCCGGTCACGGTCTCGGACTCGCGCTTGTGGACGCCATTGCCACCTCCCACCACGGCCACCTCGATCTCACCCCGCGCCGCGGCGGAGGTATCATCGCCCAGCTCAGCCTTCCGCGCTCGGCTCACCAAGTGCCGGGGCATCGTCCATCTGGGCCGGAGCATCCTCAGTCGTAGCCAGCCAGTCCTCCCATGCCAACGACGCGACAGGGTCGGCGGGGCTCAACTCGGGATCGTCCGCGCGGAGGTTCTTCACCGGGCCAGGACCTGTCGCGCGGGTCTCGAACCGTACGGTGACGAACCCGTGACCCGCTCCTTGAATCCAGCCGTGGCCGAATTCGGAGTGGTGGACATCCTGCGTCGCCGCCCACGCGCGCGTGCCGGTGGGCATGACCGGAAGGATCTCCCCCGTCTGCGGCTCGGGCAAATTTGCTCGATCGAGCTCCGGGAAGAGCACTTCTTGCATGACGGTCTCTAAACCGGAAAATCCCACACCGACGAGACGGATCGGTCCGAGCTCGTCCGGGTAGCGGGCAATGCGGAACGCCGCCGCCGTGAGCGTGTCTATGTCATCGGTGGCGTACGTCAAGGTGCTGGAACGCGACTCGATGTGAAAATCAGCCATCTTGAGTTTGACGGTGACGGTGCGGGCGCCGCGGCCGTCGATAAGCAACCGCTTGTGCGCTCCTTCCGCCGCGCGCCTGATAGCGGCCTCGACCTCATTCTTCGTTGTCAGGTCTCGCGGGTAAGTGTGTTCGGCGGAGATCTGCTTCGACTCTGCGCGCGGCGCGACTTCGCGATCGTCGATGCCGCGAGCCAGCGTCCACAGCTGCTTTGCCACGACTCCGCCCAGCGCCACTTCCACCTCACGCTCGCTCATGGCCGCGAAATCGCCGATGCTCTCCACCCCGATGCCGGTGAGCTTATTCGCGGTCACGGGCCCGACACCCCATAATTCGCCGACGGGTAGCGGGTGGAGGATCTCTGTCTGCTTCTCCCGCGGAATGATGAATGTGCCGTCCGGCTTTGCTAGACCAGACCCGATCTTCGCGTACTGCTTGCCTGTTCCCGCCCCGATGGAGCTGGGCAGGCCTGTCTCCCGGCGGATCGCCTCGCGAAGATTGTCCGCCCACTTTTTGACCTCGTCGGGGGACGCTCCCGCGAGTTCGCGCGGTTCGAGGAACGCCTCGTCGATGGAGAGCTGCTCGACGACATCCACTCTGCGCGCGATGATCCCGAAGACCCGGCGCGATGCCGTGGTGTACACCGGCCGACGCGGCGTGACCAGCACGGCTTTCGGCCCGACGAGTTGGACCGCGCGGTACGTTGGCATCGCCGAATGCGCCCCGTATTTACGCGCTTCGTAGCTCGCTCCCGCGACTACTCCCCGCCCGGTCACCCCGGCGACCAACACCGGCCGTCCTTGCAACGTCGGACGGGTCAGCTGCTCGCAGGACGCGTAGAACGCGTCCATGTCGATGTGCAGCACCCAGCGATTCATAGCCACTCCAGCGTAGGCCGGAAGGCCCGGTGACCGCAGGTCAGGTACCTGCCGCATCCTCGCTGACACGTAGCTAGCCGTGCTACGCTAACGCCATGACCGACATTATCAGCCAACGAGAGCTCCGCAATGACAGCGGTCGCATCATGCGTGAACTTGATGCGGGCCGCAACTTTGTCGTGACCAGGAATGCCCAACCCGTTGGTGAACTTCGGCCCTTGCGACGCCCTCGCTTTGCACGCAAAGAAGATCTCTTGGAAGCGTTCCGTAGTGCCCCGCAGGTAGATTTTCAGCGATTCCGCTCCGATGTAGACGCTTATCTCAATCAGGACATTGATCCGCGTGCATGAACGAGGTCTGCTAGACACGTCAGTTGTTTTGGATCTCACTGCCATTGATCCGAACCTCTTACCAAACGAATTCGCCATATGTAGTATCACAATGGCTGAGCTCCAGGCAGGTCCGGCCGCTACTGCCGACTGCGTTGAACAGGCCAAGAGGATCTCGCAGATTCAGCGCATCGAGTCTCTAATCGACTGCATTCCCTTCGATACTCAGGCAGCTCGCGCGTACGGGCTCGTTTACGCTGCAGTCGTGCAGTCAGGGCGAACCCCACGGCGACGCATTGCCGACCTCTTGATCGCTAGCTCGGCAATCGCTGAAAACCTTCCTCTTTTCACCCGAAATCCCGATGACTTCAAGGGCCTCGAAGAGCTGGTGCAGATTGTCGTTGTGTAATCGCGCACAACCATCGTCTCCACTGCAATAAGACAAACCCCTACTCCTAGGTACCTGTTCACAACGTGGTTGCCGCGGTGGGGTTTCCCGCGACGTTGTGAATAGGTGTTCTGGAATAGGTGTTTGGCGTAAGCGGACCGTTTAGCCGTTCTTGGTCACCTCCGCAGTGACGCCGTCGAGCACCTTGTGGCCGTCCTCGCCGCCCTCGCCGGCTTCGGTGGTGACGGTGAAGGATGTCGCCAAGGTCTCCGCGGCGATGTGGTCGGCGTGGCGGTTGGCCCACTCCTCCTTGTCCGCGGGGACGCGCAACGTGACTGTGATGCGGTCGGAGACGTCGAGCCCCTCGTTCTTGCGGGCGTCCTGCAGGCCGCGGATGACATCGGCGGCCCAGCCTTCGGCCTCCAGCTCCTCGGTGAGGGTGGAGTCGAGAACAACCAGGCCGTCCATGCCCTCCACGCGCGCGGTGGAATCCGGGTCAGCGGCGACGAGGCGCTCGGTGTACAGGTCCGGGGTGAGCACGAGATCACCGTCGACGACGACGTTGTCACCGTCCTGGACGTAGTTGCCCGCCTTGACGTTCTTGATCGCCCGCTGGACGTCCTTGCCCAACTTCGGTCCGGCGACCTTCGCGTTGACGACGACCTCGAAAGAACCGGCGGAATCGACATCCTGCGTGAGCTCGACGTTCTTGACGTTTACCTCGTCGCGGATGACGGACTCGAACGGGGCGAGCTTCTCCGCCTCAGGCAGAGCGACCTTGAGCGCCGGCAGCGGCAGGCGGTTGCGCAGCGTCTTCGCCTTGCGCAGGGAGGATGCCGCGGAGCAGACCGCGCGGGTGGCATCCATTGCCTCGACGAGCTCGTCGTCGGCCGGGAATTCCTCCGCCTTCGGGTAGTCCGTCAGGTGGACGGAGCGCCCGCCGGTGAGACCGCGCCACATGACCTCGCTGATGTACGGCAGCAGCGGGGCGGCGGTGCGGGCGAGCACTTCGAGCACCGTGTAGAGGGTGTTGAACGCCTCCGGGTGCTCCTCCTGGCCCGCCCAGAAACGGTCGCGAGAGCGGCGCACGTACCAGTTGGTCAGGGTGTCGGCGAAGAGCCGGACCTCGTCGCAGGCGCCGGAGATGTCGGTCGCCTCAAGCGCGGCACCGGTGCGCTTCACAGTGTCGTGGAGCTTCGCCAGGATGTAGCGGTCCAGCACGTTCTCCGAGCTGGTGTCCCAGGTGGCCTCGCGGTCGGAGTACAGCTGCAGGAAGCTGTACGCGTTCCAGATCGGCAAGATGGCCTGGCGCACGCCGTCGCGGATGCCCTGCTCGGTGACGATCAGGTTACCTCCGCGCAGGATCGGACTTGACATGAGGAACCAGCGCATCGCGTCCGAACCGTCGCGGTCGAAGACCTCCTTCACGTCCGGGTAGTTGCCCTTGGACTTGGACATCTTCTGGCCGTCGTCGCCGAGCACGATGCCGTGGGCGACGACCTGCTTGTAGGCGATGCGGTCGAACAACGCGGTGGACAGCACATGCTGCACGTAGAACCAGCCGCGGGACTGGCCGGAGTACTCGACGATGAAGTCCGCCGGCTGGCGGGTGTCGAACTCTTCCTGGTTCTCGAACGGGTAGTGGTACTGCGCGAACGGCATGGAACCGGACTCGAACCAGCAGTCGAGGACATCCGGGACGCGGCGCATGGTGGACTTGCCCGTCGGGTCGTCCGGGTTCGGGCGGGTCAGCTCGTCGATGTACGGCCGGTGCAGGGACTTCGGACGGACACCGAAGTCGGCCTCCAGCTCGTCCAGGGAGCCGTACACGTCCACGCGCGGGTACTCGGGGTTGTCGGAAACCCACGCCGGCACTGGGGAGCCCCAGTAGCGGGTGCGCGAGATATTCCAGTCGCGTGCGCCTTCCAGCCATTTGCCGAATTGGCCGTCGCGGATGTGGCCCGGAATCCACTCGATTTCCTGGTTCAGCTCCACCATTCGGTCGCGGATGTCCACGACCTTGACGAACCATGCCGGCAGCGCCATGTAGATCAGGGGCTCGCCCGAACGCCAGGAGTGCGGGTAGGAGTGGACGATCACCTTGTCCTGCAGCACACGTCCGCGCGACCGCAAATCGCGGATGATGTCGCGGTTGGCGTCGAAAACGAGCTTGCCCTCGTACTCCGGCACCTGAGAGGTGAACTTGCCGTCCGCATCCACGGGGATGACCAGGCCGATGCCGTATTTCTCGCAGGTCAGCATATCGTCCTCACCGAAAGCGGGTGCCTGGTGGACGACACCGGTGCCATCGTCGGTGGTGACGTAGTCCGCCAGCAGGACCTGGAATGCGTTCGGCTCGTCGGCGAAGTACTCGAAGAGCGGCTCGTAGGTGATGCCCTCCAGGTCAGTGCCGCGGTAGGTGGCCAGGACCTCGGGGTTCTCCCCCAGCTCCTTCGCGTATGAGGGGATCAGGTCGGAGGCCAGCACCAGCTTCTTGCCGGCGAATTCTGCCACGGAGGTGTCCTCGCCGACGCGGACCAGCGCGTACTCGATGTCCGGGCCCACGGCGAGAGCCAGGTTCGACGGAGTGGTCCAGGGGGTGGTGGTCCAGCCGATGAAGGCGGCGTCGGCAAGCTCCTCGTGCCCCTTGCCGTCCTTGATGGGGAACGTGACAGTGACCGTCGGATCCTGGCGCTCCTTGTAGGCGTCATCAAGGCGGGTCTCCTGGTTCGACAGCGGAGTGTGCTCGGCCCAGGAGTACGGCAGGACGCGGAAGCCCTGGTAGATCAAGCCCTTGTCGTAGAGCTCCTTGAACGCCCACATGACGGACTCCATGTACTCCGGGTCCATCGTCTTGTAGCCGTTCTCGAAATCGACCCAGCGGGCCTGGCGGGTGACGTAGTCCTCCCACTCGTCGGCGTAATGCATCACAGACGTGCCGCAGTATTCGTTGAACTTGGCCAGGCCCATGTCCTCGATCTGGGACTTATCCGTGATGCCCAGCTGCTTCTCCGCTTCCAGCTCGGCGGGCAGACCGTGGCAGTCCCAACCGAAAACGCGCGGGACGTGGTAGCCGGACATGGTGCGGAAACGCGGGACAATGTCCTTCACGTAGCCGGTGAGCAGGTGCCCGTAGTGCGGCAGACCGTTCGCGAAAGGCGGGCCGTCGTTGAAGACGTACTCTTCGCAGCCCTCACGGTTTTCAAGGCTCGCCTGGAAGGTGCCGTCCTGGTTCCAGTAATCCAGGACAATCTGTTCCATCTCCGGAAACTTGGACGATCCGCCGGTCATGTCCACCTTCGGGTAGACACCACCGACACCCTGTAGCTTGTCTGCCATGATTCCTCCACGCACATGATCGCGCGGGGACGCAGCAACAGCGCTGCGCGGTACCACCCCGCTTGGGACTCCCCTCATGAAGGCAGCCCCCACTTCATTGTGGTGAAGGATTGACGTATCCCTGGGCACGTCCGGTTCTACTGGGCCCGCGGCAGGCGGCCGCGAGCTGTTCTTCCGGAAACACTCCCCGGTGATGGCCGGATCGACGCGTGTCTGGTTATGACAAAGGTCAGTGTAGCCGCAAACGCAAAAGCCCGCCCACAGGGGGCGGGTCATTGAGGCTTTCGCGTGCTAGACGCTAGCTCCTACTTGTTCACGTCGCCGCTCGGCGCGGAGGAGCCGCGGGTCTCCAGCTCCTCGAGCTGGGACTCGAGCAGGGTCTTCAGACGGGTGCGGTACTCGCGCTCGAAGGTGCGCAGCTCGGCGATGCGGGTCTCGAGTGCGGTCTGCTGCTGCTTCACCGTGTTCATGATCTCGGTGTGCTTGCGCTCTGCGTCGCTCTTCAGCTTCGCGGCCTGCTCCTCCGCCTGGCGGATCTGGGCCTCGGCACGGGAGTTCGCCTCGCTGGTGGTCTCGTCGGCCTTGCGCTGTGCGTCGCCGACCAGCTGGTTTGCGCGCTGCTCTGCGGCCTTGGTGGTCTCCGCTGCCTTCTTCTCGGCGTCGGACACCTGGGTGGTGGCGTTGGAGCGTGCCTCCTCGACGACGCGCTGGGACTCTTCAGCAGCCTCGCGGGTGAGACGGTCCGCAGTCTCCTGTGCGAGCTCGAGAACGCGGGCGGCCTGGACGTGCGCCTCGCCGGTGGACTTCGGCTGTGCGGCGGTGACCGGGCGGGAGATACCCTGGGCCTGCGACTCGGACTTCTCGGCCTGCTGGGACTGGGCCTGGGCCTCAGCCTGCTTGCGCGCCTTGGCCGCTTCCTCGCGTGCGGAGCGGATCTCTGCATCGGCGGCCTCGGCGCGGGAGCGAGCAGCCTTCGCCTCGTTCTCGGCGTCGTTCAAGCGTGCCTCGTATTCCTTGCGCAGCTTCGCCTCGATCTCCTTGCGGATAGCGCTCTCGTCAACCTTGGCTGCCGGAGCGGCGGCTGCTGCCGGGGCGCTCGTGCCGGAGCCGAGCTCCTCAACGCGTGCGCGAAGATCGTCGTTCTCATCCTGCAGCTGGGCGAGGGTGTCCTCGACGAGATCGAGGAACTGGTCGACCTCGTCCTCGTTGTAGCCACGCTTGCCAATCGGCGGCTTGCTGAAAGCGACATTGTGCACGTCAGCTGGTGTCAGCGGCATTTGCGTTCCCTTCAAATAATGACGTTTGTTGCCGGCCCCGTGCGGACCAGTGGCACGGTCTAGGCTTAAAGCCTAGCTGACAGTAGTTATACCCTCAACGTATACCCGAGGGTGAGTTTTTCGCCGATTAAATGCCGATTAAATAAGGAAGACGCGAATAAGCGGCTGCAGCACCGCAAGGGCGAGAAACAGCACGATCACGCTGACATCCAGCGCCACGCCACCGAGTGGCAGCGGGGGGATGAAGCGGCGCAGGAACTTGATCGGCGGGTCCGTGACCACGAAGAAGAATTCGCCCGCAACCATGAACCAGCGTGGCGGGGCGAAATGCTTGGAGAACGACTGGATAATCTCGATGACCAGCCGGACGATCACGAAGATCGTGTACAGACCGACGAGGGAATAGAGGACGGTTCCGAGCATATTCACGGGACACCACCCTACCTAGGCGCGCACACCAGTCGAATTAACGGAGGTGCGCGGCGCGCTCAAGCTCGCTGACGGTCGTGCGGGCGTTCTCCGGAACGATAGCGAAGACGAGGTGCGCGTCGCCGGTGCGGGAAAGCTTGTGCATCTTGCCGCGCGCGGCGAAGCACAGGCCAGCGGCGAAGTCGATCAGGCGCATTGCGGTCGGCTTGTCGACGTCGGACAGGTCCATGACCACTGCGTCGCCGTCGCGGAACGGTTCGCCAATCTCCTTGGCGTCGTTGTAGTTGCGCGGACGGACACTGATGATCGCGGCAGAGTAGTCGCGCGGCTCGTAGTAGTCGCGGTCACGGGTGCGCGGCTCGGCGACGGCGGCACCGGAGCGGGAGTACGCAGCCGTGCCGGCTTCCTCGTACGCCGGGTCGTCGTAGTAGGGGTCGACGGCCGGATCGTACTGGCCGATTCCGAAGAATTCTTTGAGGCTGTTAGAGAAGGACATTCGCGTAAGTCTCCTGTTCGCGGGAGGTTTTCAGGTGTCGGTCAAGCGCTGATCGTCAGCCTACGGGCCGCTTCCCCAGCAGCCCGGTTCCGACACGCACGACTGTCGATCCGTGAGCAATTGCCTCCTCGAAATCGCCCGACATTCCCGCAGATAGACGCAGGGGACGACCGAGTTTTCCCGCGTAGGAATCGCAGATGCTTTTCGACGCCGCGAACACCTCGCCCGGATCCGCGTCGAGGGGCGGGACGACCATGAAGCCGTCGAAAAGCAAATGCTCCGATTCCTCCACTGCGGACACCACTGCGTCAACTGCCTCCGCATCGTCGTGCGGGACTCCACCGCGTGCCGCGTCGCCGTCGAACGACAGCTGGACTAGGCACGGCAAGGTGCTACCCGTGCGGTCGCCGCGCTCGAGGGCGAGCCCCATGCCGCGGTCGAGTCCGTGGGCGAGCTTGACCGAATCGACCGAGTGGACCTCGCTGGCCCACCGGGCCACAGCGTTGGCCTTCTTCGACTGGATCTGCCCGATCATGGCGAAGTCGAGCTCGACCCCGGCCGCGGCCAGTTCCTCGACCTTGCCGCGCGCTTCCTGCTCGCGGTTCTCACCCACGAGCCTGATCCCCAGCTCGGCAAGACTCGCGGCATCCGCCGCCGGATGGAACTTGGTGACCGGGAGGATGGACACACTGCCGGGTTCACGTCCCGCGCGCTTTTCCGCGGCGCGGACATCGGCGCGCAGCTTCTCAAGCTTTCCGACGATCTCCTCGCGGCGCTCGTCGGTCATCCCGGGCAGATTCTTCGCGCTCTGCGCATCCATTACTCATTCCCCTTTCCTGTCAGCCAGACGACTCCAGCTTGGCGTCCGGTGGTCTTCTCCCGGCGGTAGGAGAAGAACGATGCGTCGGTCACGGTGTCACGCGGGTCCGCATCGATGTGGGTCACACCGAGGCTGAGCAGCTGGCGCACCAAGCCCGCGCGGATATCCAGGCCCGGCGTGCCTTTCTTGGTGCGCGCGCGGGATCCCGGGAGGTGGGCTTCCACATCGTCGGCCATCTCCTGCGGCACCTCGTAGGACTCCCCTGCCGCGGCTGGGCCGAGCAGCGCCTGGATGTTCGCCGGTTCCGCACCGAGCCCGCGCATCACCTCGACGGTCTTCGGGATGATGCCGTTGCGCGCGCCGAGACGGCCGGCGTGGGCGGCGGCGACGACCCCAGCGTTGTGGTCGGAGAGCAGCACCGGAACACAGTCGGCGACGAGCACGCACAAAGCGAGTCTTTCCGTGGTGGTCACCACAGCGTCCGTTGCCTCGACGGGCCCGTCCTGCGGGCCGTCGACGACGGTGACGTTGTTGGTGTGCAGCTGCTCCATCCACACGAAACGCGCGGCGTCGAGCCCGGCGATGTCCGCAAGGCGCTGCCGGTTAGCGCTGACAGAGTCCGGATCGTCGCCGACGTGCCCGCCGAGGTTGAATGAATCGTACGGGGATGCAGAAACCCCGCCCGCACGGCTGGTGAACAGCATGCGGACGGGGCGGCCGGTGGTGTCAATCATGACACCCAAGGCTACTACCGGAGGAAGTCCGGGACGTCGAGGTCGTCATCGCCGCCGCGCGGCGCGTCCTCGTAACGGCGGGACGGGCGGTAGTCGCGTTCACGATCGCGCTCTTGGTTCGTGAACAGCCCCCCGCGGGACTCGTCGTAGCGGTGGCGCGGGGTGTATTCCTCCGGTGCCGCGGAGGGGGCGGTCTCCTCACGATCAACCGGCTCGAACAGGGAGCTGGAGGATGGTGCCGGGGTCGGGGTTTCGGCTGCCGCGGCCGGCTCGACCTGCACCTGCTGGGCCTCAGCCTGGCCTGCCGCCTGCTGTCCCTGATCCTGGCTGGGCGCCTGCGGACGGGCGTTGGCCTTCTCGTCGAAGCCGGTAGCAATGATGGTCACTCGGACTTCGTCGCCCAGGTTGTCGTCGATGATGGTGCCGAAGATGATGTTCGCGTCCTCGTCGGCCTTCTCCTCCACGATGGAGGCGGCGTTGTTGACTTCCATCAGGCCGAGGTCGGAACCGCCGGCGACGGAGATGAGCACACCCTTGGCGCCCTCCATGGTGGTCTCCAGCAGCGGGGAGTTGATGGCCTGCTCGGTGGCGGCCATGACGCGGTTCTCGCCGCGGGCCGAGCCCACACCCATGAGCGCGGAGCCCGCATCCGCCATGACGGAGCGGACATCGGCGAAGTCGACGTTGATCATGCCCGGGATGGTGATTAGGTTGGTGATGCCCTGGACACCGTTGTAGAGCACCTCATCGGCGGCGCGGAACGCTTCCATCATGGACAGGTCGGCCTCGCCGAGCTGCAGCAGACGGTCGTTCGGGATAACGATGACGGTGTCGCAGACTTCCTTCAGCGCGTCGATACCCTCGAGCGCCTGACGGGTACGGCGCTTGCCCTCGAAGGAGAACGGGCGGGTGACCACGCCGATGGTTAGGGCGCCCATCTTCTTGGCGATGCCGGCGACGACCGGTGCCGCGCCCGTACCCGTGCCGCCGCCCTCGCCGGCGGTGACGAAGACCATGTCGGAGCCCTTGAGGGACTCCTCGATCTCCTGCTTGTGGTCCTCGGCAGAGGTGCGGCCCACCTCCGGGTTAGCGCCGGCACCAAGGCCGCGGGTCGCCTCGCGGCCGATGTCGAGCTTGGTGTCCGCGTCGGTGAACAGGAGTGCCTGGGAGTCGGTGTTTATGGCGACGAACTCGACACCCTTCAGCCCCTCTTCGATCATGCGGTTCACTGCGTTGACACCACCGCCGCCGACACCGACAACGCGGATCATGGCGAGGTAGTTGCTAGGTGAGGTCATGGGTGTGTGCTCGCCTTTCAAATAACGGGGACGTGTGATTCAGAGACGCCTCCCATCATGACCAACTACGGCGGCATTTCGGCGAATTTTTTCGGCGTGTCGGCACCCTCAACCTCTACTTTAGGGTTTATGACCTGGGGTTTTCCGGCCCCATGGACCTAAAGTACGAACCCCTCAGTCGGGGCACCACCGCGCCCGCCCGCTATTTCACGGTGACTTGGCGCGGATTGGTCACGTTGAATTCCTGGCCCTCGCGTTGCAGCACGGTGTCCACGGCGAGCGCCTTGTTCCCGTTGTCCTCGCTCGCACCCCAGATAATGGTGCGGTCGTCTTTGAGGTGCAGGACGAATTCGTACTTGGATTTCGCCTCGATGGACTTCACGGCACCGCGGCCCGTTTCGCTGAGGGCCGCGGCGATCTCCACGGCATCTTTGCGCACCGCATCGTCGGAGTCGACTGCCCCAGTGAGTTCAACGGTGTCCTCCGGCGGGGTGTCCACGGCGAATTCCTTGCCCTCGGGGTCGATCAAGTGCGTGCCGTCGGAGGCGTTCAGGAAGGCCACCGCGGTGTTCTCCTCCACCTTCAGCGTCACTGTGGATGGCCAGGAACGCGATGCCGTGGCCGATTTCACCCACGGCAAGGAGACCACATTGGAGGCGGTCTGGCGCATATCCACCTGCGCCAACGGCGTTCCTTCAGGAACTCCGGCGGCAGAGATCACGTCCTCGGGCGCGAGGTGCTCGCTTCCCTCCACTTCGACGTTCTTCACCGCGAATAACGGCGTGAAATACGCCACCGCCCACAGCACCGCCAGAACCAGCACCGCGATCGCGCCGCCGCCGAAGATCCGGCGCCACGGCAACGCACGCCGTCCACGCGCGGCGCGCGTGCGGCCGCGGTCTTTGCGGGTGCTTGACCCCGTGTCGAGTTTCTCTCCCAGATCTCCCGACTGGATGGGGCGCCGGGCCCGGTCAGGCTGTTCTGGCTGGTCAGGCCGGTCCGGCTGGTCGCTGGGAGATGGAGTCATAGAAGTGGACATGGCGCTAGTTCGCTTTCCCGGTGTTGGCAGCGGCGCCGGCCAGCTCATCGAGGATCGGGTCCGCGAGCATGGTGACAGTGCCAGCCCCCATGGTGATCACCACGTCGCCGGGGCGGGTGACGGCCGCGACGGACGCAGGTGCGCGGGAGAAGTCGGGTTCGTAGACCACCTCGGTTGACTCAGCGATGTGCTGGGTGATGATCCGCGAATCCACGCCTTCAACGGGCGTTTCGCGGGCACCGAAGATGTCGAGAACCACGGCGGCGTCGGCAAGCGAAAGCGCGTCGGCGAATTCCTCCGAGAATGCCTGGGTGCGCGAGTACAGGTGCGGCTGGAAGCAGACGACGACGCGAGCACCGTTACCCTCGGACTCGACCTTGCCGCGCGCGGCGGAAAGCACCGCGTGGACCTCCGTCGGGTGGTGGGCGTAGTCGTCGTAGACGCGCGTGCCCTTCTGCTCCCCCGCCGTGATCTCTCCGCGCAACTCGAAGCGGCGGCGCACGCCGGTGAAACCGCTCAGGCCGTCAGCCAGCTTGCGCGGGTCCGCGCCGGCCACGGCGCACGACACGAGTGCGGCGGCGGAGTTGAGCACCATGTGGCGCCCCGGAACCGACAGGTGGTACGCCACTGTGCCCTCGTGGCCGGCGACGTTCAGCTCCACGGCGATCTCGGTGACATGGCCCTCGACCGATTCTTCGGTGACCACGCCACCGGCGGGAATCTCCGGGTGGCGTGCAGCCGCCTCGGCGGTGCCGTAGCCCAGCACGTTGATGCCGCGTTCAGCCGCGCGGACTCCGCAGCGCACGGATGCCTCGTCGTCGAGGCACACGACGAGCGTGCCGTCCCCGGTGACGCGGTCGGCGAATTCGTCGAAGACTTGGTAGTAGCTTTCGGCGCTGCCGAAGTAGTCGAGGTGGTCCGGCTCGATGTTGGTGATCACCGCGACGGTCGGGCTGTAGCGCAGAAGCGACGCATCGGACTCGTCAGCCTCGGCGACGAAGATGTGGCCGCTGCCGTGGTGCGCATTTGTGCCCGCACGGTTGAGCTGCCCACCGATGGCGAAGGAGGGGTCCTCCCCCGCGGCCTGCAGAGCGACGACTGCCATGGACGTCGTCGAGGTCTTGCCGTGCGTGCCCGCGAACAGGACCTGGGTGTAGCCCTCCATCAGCTCGCCCAGCAGATCCGAGCGGCGGATGACCGGGATGCCGCGCTCAGCGGCGGCGACGAGCTCGGGATTGTCTTTCGGGATCGCGGCGAAGCTCGTCACCACCACGGTGGGCGGCTCGCCGGCGAGATCGAGGTTCTCAGCCGCGTGGCCGACCGCGATCACCGCTCCCTGGCTGCGAAGAGTGCGCACCGGACGAGAATCCTTCACGTCGGAACCGGTGACCACAGCACCGCGGTCCAGAAGGATCCGGGCAACGCCGGACATTCCCGAGCCGCCGATGCCGATCAGGTGGACACGGGAGAGGTCGATGGGTGCCGCAGAAGTCATGATGTCCTTTCGCCAATGATGCGCCGCGCGATTTCCTCCGCGGCGTTGCCCGCACCGGATCCGGCGAGCGCCGCGCGCATGCCGGCGGCGGATCCGTCAGGGCCGAGAATTCCGGTGACCGCCTCGACGAGGGCATCGGAGGTCAACGCGGCGTCGTCGATACGCACCGCGGCACCTTTGTCCACCAGGTGGGCCGAGTTTAAGCCCTGCTCGCCGTTGCCGTGCGGCAGCGGAATGTAGATCGCCGGCACGCCCGCCGCGGAATTCTCCGCCACGGTCATGGCTCCGGAGCGGCACACCACCACGTCCGCCACGGCATACGCGGCTTCCATGTCGTCGATATAGGGAACGGCGGTGTAGTGCTCGCGCTTGGCCGGGGCGTCGTTCTTGCGGCCATACGCATGCAGCACCTGATAGCCCGCGGCCGTCAAATGGTCGACAGCACCTTCCAGTGCCGTGTTGATGCTGCGCGCACCCTGGGACCCGCCGGTGACAAGTACCGTCGGGCGGTCCGGGTCCAAATTCCACGTCTTGTAGCCGCGTGCGGCCTTCACACCGTCATCGTCCACGCCGACGCCGGGGCGCACCGGGATCCCCAGAACCTCACCCGGCATACCGGAATTGGGCACCGCGTTGAATCCGGTGCCTCCCAGCTTCACTCCGAGTTTGTTGGCCATGCCGGCCAAAGCGTTGGTTTCCAGCACGTAGAACGGGATCCCGAGTGACTTCGCCGCCAGGTAGGCCGAGGCGGACACATATCCCCCGGTGCCGAAGACCGCATCCGCGGCCGTCTTCTTCAGCACCGCGCGGGTCTGACGCACAGAACGCGCCAGTTTCGCTGGGACACCGAGCAACTTCAACGGCTTCTTGCGCGGGATGGGCACTGGCTCGATGAGCTCGAGTGGGAAGCCGCGGGCCGGAACGATCATTGTCTCCAGGCCTTTCTCGGTGCCGAGCGCAGTAACGTCTGCGCCGTGGGAGTCGCGCAAGACTTCCGCCACGGCCAGCGCCGGTTCGATATGGCCGGCAGTGCCTCCGCCGGCCACCACGATGCGTGCTGTCACGGGTGAATCAACCGCCTTTTCTATCCGGCGCGGCGGGTGTCGTTGTTCCGGTGGTTCCGGGGATCCCTGTTCGCGCGTGCGTTATCGTATCGCGTCCGCTCCATGGGCCGGGCGCTGGTGCGTGCCCCACTGCGGCCAGATCCGCGCGCCACCCCGCGGGGCTGGACCTTCGCTCGGCCCCGGCCGCGTGCCTGTGCGCGCTCGGGTGCTTTCGCCGGGCCGTTCGTGTTCGATTCCGGCACCGGGCTGCGGCGTGCCGTGACGGGAGTCCCGTAACGCGTCGCCTGCTCCTTCTTCGCCGAGCGGCCGGTGCGGGGGCGCGGTTCGCTCGCACTCGGCTCGCGAAGGAAGAACATACGGTCGAACATCGGACGGCCGTAATTCTGCATCGCGGACACCGCGCCCGGCTCGTGGCGTGCCACGGAGGCGACCAAGCCCATCGCCCCGAGGGTGATCACGGCGGAGGTGCCGCCGGCGGAGATCATGGGCAGCTGGATACCGGTGACCGGCAGCAGGCCGATGACGTAGCCGATGTTGATGAATGCCTGGGACACGATTCCGGTGGTGATCGACGCTGCCAGCAGCGCCTGGTACTGGTTCGCCGCGAGTCGCGCGGTGCGCAGGCCGAAGAACAGCAGCATGGTGAACAAAATGACAACCAACGCGCCGCCCCACAGGCCGAGCTCCTCGCCGATGACGGCGAAAATGAAGTCGTTCTTCGCCTCCGGCAGGTAGAACCACTTGGCGCGGGACTGGCCGAGGCCTACACCGAACAAGGAGCCGTCCGCCAGGGAGAGAAAGCCCTGGTAGGACTGGAACGCCACGCCGCGGGTGTCCTCGAAGCGGCCGAAAAGCGCATCGAAATAAACATGGAAGCGCTGGGAACGGTAGCCGCCGGCCGCCATCACGCCCGCAAACAGCAGGAGACCGAAGCCGGCGACCACGCCGATGAGTTTCCAGGAGATTCCCGCGAAGATAAGAATGAAGGCGACGACGATGGACAAAGACACAGCCATGCCCAAGTCCCCCTGTGCGCCGATCAACAGGATGCAGAGTACGGCGACAACGGCGAACGGCACGTAACCGTTAGTCATTTCGAACATGCGGCGCGGGTCCTTGTTCGCCAGGATCGACGCACCCCACACACAGATGGCCACCCTGGCCACCTCAGACGGCTGCAGCTGGAAGCCGGCCACGTAGATCCATGACTGGGAGCCCACTTCCTCGCGGCCTGTGCCGACACCGGGAATGAGCACCGCGATGAGCAGAAGAATCGCGATCACCATCAGGATCAGGGCGATGTTGCGCACCCGCTCAGGGGGTATCTGCAGCGCGAGCCAGAACATGAACAGACCCATCGCGACCACGATGACCTGCTTGAGCGGCTGCGCCCACACCGAGGAGTCGTTCAATGCGGACCACGTCATCGAGGAGCTGGTCACCATGACCACGCCGAGCCCGGCGAGCACCAGCACGATGGTGCGCACCATCGTGTAGTCCAGCAGCGGCCGGGCATCCATCCACGCGTTCATGCGCGCCAGTGCCCGAGCCATCCCGGAGGAGTACTGGCCCGAGGTCCGCTGGCGCGGCTGCGCGGGCCGCGGCGAGTTCTTCGCGTGCGGCTTACGGGGCTGTTGTGGCCGTGGTCGGCGCTGAGCTGCTGTGGTCATCGTGTTTCACACTGCCTTAAGCGTCGTGTTTTCCGTCGAGGGCGCGCGCGGATTCAGCGAAGATATTTCCCCGCTCAGCCATTCCTGAGTACATGTCCAGGCTCGCGGCAGCTGGTGCGAGGATCACCGCATCGCCCGGTTGTGCATGCTGCGCGGCGAACTCGACGGCAGCGGCCATCGCGTCGTGCGGGTCGCTGCTCTCCGTCAGGAAGACTGGGCATCCGGGGGCATGCTTATCGACGGCGCGCGCGATCTTTTCCCTGTCCACCCCCAGCAGGGCGACCGCCCGGAAACGGTGGGCGTGCTCCGCGACGAGCTCGTCGACCTCGGCGCCTTTGAGCTGCCCTCCCGCGACCCAGACAATGCGCCCCTGGCCCGCCCCGCGCAGCGCGGAATCCGCCGCGTGCGGGTTGGTGGCCTTGGAGTTGTCCACCCAGCGCACTCCGCCCGCCTCGTGGACAACGGCGCCGCGGTGTCCGGAAACCCGGTAGGTGTGCAGCGCCTGGTCGATGTGCGCGGGCGAGACACCCTGCGTGACAGCCACGGCAGTGGCGGCGAGCGCGTCGAGCACACCCGCCTGCCCAGCCGGCTCGATGCCGACGATGGAGGTGATCTTCACCGGCTCCGCTTGATCACCAATGCGGCTGACGATCATCCCGTCGACGACACCGACCTGGCCGGCGTACGGTTCACCGGCCGTGAACCCGATAACGGTTCCGCGGCCGGAGCGGCGGGCGTACTCGCGGACGTGGGCGTCGTCGACACCGGCCACGGCCACGGAGCTGGAGAAGACTTTGGCTTTCGCCGAGGCGTACGCATCGAAGGAGCCGTGCCAGTCGATGTGGTCCTCAGCGAGATTGAGCAGCACACCCGCGTTCGGGGTCAGTTCTTCCGACCAGTGCAGCTGAAAGCTGGAAAGCTCCGCGACGAGCACGTCGATGCGCTGCGGGGCGGTCAGGGCATCTGCGACAGAGACACCGATATTGCCGCACGCGGCTGCACGCTTGCCGGTGTAGGCGCTGCCCTCCTGCATCACTGCGGCGAGCATGCCGGTCGTCGTGGTCTTGCCGTTCGTGCCGGTGACCACCAGCCAATCGCGCGGCGGGCCGAAGACCCCAGCGCGGTCGAGGCGGTAGCACAATTCCACATCGCCGATCACCTCGCAGCCCGCGCCGCTTGCCGCGGCGAGCAACGGGGAATCCGGCCGCCATCCCGGCGAAGTCACCACAACCGGATAGTCGCCGGCCGACTGCGCTGCGGCCACCGTCGACAGGCCGCCGCGGTAGCGGGGCCCGGCGGCCTGCTCAACGGCAGCGAGCTTCTCGGCGTTGTCGTCGGCGACGGCGAATTCCAGCTCTGTCTGCGCCAGAAGTTTGGCGGCCCCCAGACCGGAGACACCGGCACCCGCGACGAGCACGGGACCGGAGAGAGGAAGCACAGGTGAACCAGCAGACCTCAGCCGCTCCATCATGACAGGCTCACCCCGGCGGTGGAGAGCCATTCTGCGTAGAAGATGGCCAGGCCCAGCACGACCGAGATCGCGCAGATGACCCAGAAGCGGACGACCACGGTAGTCTCAGCCCAGCCGCCGTTCTCGAAGTGGTGGTGGAACGGCGCCATGCGGAATACGCGCTTGCCGGTCGTCTTGAACACTGCGACCTGGATGACCACGGATGCGGCCTCCATCACGAAGAGTGCTCCGATAACGACCATGAGCACCTCGGTGCGGCTGGAAATGGAGACTCCGGCGACCAGGCCGCCGAGCGCGAGGGAGCCAGTGTCTCCCATGAAGATCTTCGCCGGAGCGGCATTCCACCACAAAAAGCCGATGCACGCGCCGAGACCGGCGGAGCACAGCACAGCCAGGTCGAGCGGGTCGCGCACGTCATAACAGCCCGCGCCCGGCGCCTGCGCACAGGAATTGCGGAACTGCCAGAACGTGATCAAGGTGTAGCCGAACATCACCAGCGCGGTGGAGCCAGCGGCGAGGCCATCCAAGCCGTCGGTCAGGTTCACCGCGTTGGACCACGCGGCGATGACGAAGTACACGAAGACGAGGAAGCAGATGGTGCCCAGCACGACTCCGCCTGCGGCGGCGTCGAACGTCTCGATGTCGCGGATGAAGCTCAGGTGAGTCGAGCCCGGCGTGAGCCCCGTGCGCTCGTTGGGGAACTGCAGGAGCAGGAAGCCGAAAATCAGCGAGACAGCGAGCTGGCCGACAAGCTTCGCGGTCTTGTTCAGGCCCAAGTTGCGGTTGAAGAAGAGCTTCAACCCGTCGTCGGCGAAACCGAGCAGGCCCAGGCACATCGTCAGCCCCAAAACGAGCAGGCCAGAGGCGGTGAAGCCGCCGTGGCCGGTAGCCATGCCCCAGAAACCCACGACCAGATAGGCGACGAGAATGCCCAGCAGGATGGCGATGCCGCCCATGGTGGGCGTGCCGCGCTTACGGATATGCGATGCCGGGCCGTCCTCGCGGATCTCCTGCCCCTTGCCCGCAGTCGTGAAGTAGCGGATGAGGAGGGGCGTGGTGAAGATGGCGACGAGGAAGCTGATCGCTCCCGCCATAATGATCTGCGTCATGCTGGGCTACCTCGGGCCTTCCTGGTCAGTCTGCGTGGGATGGGGGTTCGGGGTCGCGGCGGCGAGCAGCGTCTCGGCCACCCGCCATAGTCCGACCGCGTTCGATGCCTTGACGAGCACCACGTCGCGGTCTGCACGGCTGCGCCAATTCTCCTCCCCAGGCGGGGCGGTGCGCACAATCTCGCCGACGATGTCCGCGGCATTGTCGACGCCGTCTGCGGTGTGGGTGGCGATCCCGCGCTCGGCGGCGCGTTCCGCCAGCACGCGGGTCTCCTCGCTGTCCCCCACCACAACGAGGTGCGTGACGCGGTAACGCGCCAGCTCGTCGCCGAGTGCCCGGTGCGCTTCGACAGAGTCGGAGCCGAGCTCCCCCATCTCGCCGAGCACGGCGATCGACCGCACACCTGGGCGCGCGGCGGCTGTGAAACCGAGTGCCGCGATGCCGGCGCGCATGGAGTCCGGGTTGGCGTTGTAGGCATCGTTGATCACCGTCAGGCCGTCGGTGCGGGTGTTCACGTCCATGCGGTTGACCGAAACGCTGTGCGCGTTCGACAAAGCGTCCGCCACAGTCGCCGCATCCAATCCTGCCTCGATGCCCACAGCGGCCGCCGCCAGAGCATTCGACACCTGGTGCGCGCCGAAGACTTTCAGGCCCACCCGCTGCGGGTCGCTTCCGGGGGAATGCATGGTGAAGGTGGCCCGGGCGACGTCGTCAAGCTCGATGTCCGTGGCGAAGTACTCGCCTCCGCCCTCTTTTGCGGAGAAGCGTACGACGCGCCCCTTTGTGCGC
Source organism: Corynebacterium sp. p3-SID1145 (assembly GCA_025144245.1). Classification (GTDB taxonomy): domain Bacteria; phylum Actinomycetota; class Actinomycetes; order Mycobacteriales; family Mycobacteriaceae; genus Corynebacterium. The sequence continues at coordinate 214,022 of JALXXC010000001.1, forward strand.
GGCGCCATGCCGGCGACCAGGTCGTCGTCGGCGTTGAGGATGGCCACGCCGTCAGCCGGGAGAGCTTCAACCAGCTCGCCCTTCGCCTGGGCGATATTCTCGCGCGAACCGAATTCACCGAGATGGGCACTGCCGACGTTGAGCACCACACCGATGTGCGGCGGGGCGATGTTGGCCAGCTGGGCGATGTGCCCGATATTGCGGGCGGACATCTCCGCGACCAGGAAGTCTGTGTCTTCGGTGCAGCGCAGCACTGTGTACGGCAGGCCGATCTCGTTGTTGAAAGATCCTGGCGGAGCGACGGTCTCGCCGCCGCGCCCGAGAACATTCGCGATGAGATCCTTCGTCGACGTCTTGCCGGCGGACCCAGTCACGCCCGTGATGCGCAGGCCGTGCGTATCGACGAGTGTCCGTGCCACATGCGCCGCCAGTTTCGCCATTCCGGCGACGACGGCACGGGCAGAGCCGTCCGGGTCGCCCGCGGCGAGGTCAGAGTTGTCGCCCTCGATCTCTTCGACCGGGGGAAGAATGACTGCCGGCACGCCGACCTCGCGGGCGACCAGCGCGCCAACCGCTCCGCGCGCAATGGCGGATTCGGCGAAATCGTGCCCGTCGACGTTGCTGCCGGGCAGCGCGACGAACAGGCCGCCGGCGGTGATTTTCCGCGAGTCGAACTCGACGTAGCTCGTCACCGTCGCATCAGCGTCGGCAGATTCGCTCAGCGTGCCACCGGTGACCTGCGCGATCTCCGCCAGTGTCATCGGAATCATGCCTGGTCCTCCTTAGCTGTGCCCTGGGTACCGCGTGCGGTGCCGAATCCGGCTTCCGCCAGCGCTTCGCGCACTTCTTCGCGGTCGTCGAAATGGAAAGTGGTCTCGCCGATGATTTGGCCCACTTCGTGGCCTTTACCCACGACGATAACCGCGTCACCGGGCTCTGCCCACGCCACGAGCTGCTTGATGGCGTCCGCGCGCGAATCGCTCTCTCGGATCTCCACGTTTCCGCGCTCAGCCGCGGCATCTTCGGCGCCACTGCGGACCGCGGCGCGGATCGCCGCTGGATCTTCCGTGCGTGGGTTGTCGTCGGTGACGATGACCAAGTCTGCGCGGCGCGCCGATTCGGCGCCCATGATGGACCGTTTCGATTGGTCTCGGTCGCCGCCTGCGCCGACGACGATGCCGACCCGGCCGTCGACCTGTTCGCGCAGGGATTCCAGCGCTGCCGCGATCGCCGCGGGTTTGTGGGCGTAATCGACAACGGCGACGAATTCCTGGCCGGCATCGATGCGCTCCATCCGGCCGGGCACCGCTGCCCCGCTCAGGCCCTGCAAGAACGTCTCTGCGTCAATGCCTGCGGCATCCGCGATAGCCGTTGCCAGCGCCGCGTTCGCCACATTGAAGGCCCCCGGCAGCGGCAGGCGGGCGGAGATTGCCGAACCGCCGAGCCGCACCGTGATGTCCTGGGCGCCGCTGTCCGTCGTGCTGTTGAGCTCCGCCGCGCAGTCGACGTCTGCCTGGCCGCGGGTGCCCACGGTGATGACTCTCCGGCCTTCCCCACCGGTGGCCGCCCGGCGGGCCATCTGGCGGCCCCACTCGTCGTCTACGCAGACGACCGACGTGCCAGCGGCGACGGGCGAGGCTGCGTCGAAAAGCATCGCCTTCGCGTCGAAGTACTCCTCCATTGTCGGATGGAAATCCAGGTGGTCCTGGGAAAGATTTGTGAAACCGGCGATGGCGAATCGCGTGCCGGTGACGCGGCCGAGGACAAGCGCGTGGGAAGAGACCTCCATAACGACATGGGTCACCCCGCGGCTAGCCATGAGAGCGAAGAGCTCCTGCAGCTTCGGCGCTTCCGGGGTCGTGAGCGATGTCGGCACATCTTCGCCCTTGATGCGGGTGCCCGTCGTGCCGATGAGGCCGACAGCGCAGCCGGCCGCGGTGAGACCGGCCTCAAGCATGTACGTCGTCGTGGTCTTGCCCGAAGTGCCCGTCACGCCGATCACTGTGAGCTTCTCCGACGGGTTGCCGTAAATCTCGGAGGAGACGGGCCCCAGCACCGCACGGACATCGTCGACGACGAGGACCGGGCGTGTCTCCCCTGCCGCGGAGAGAATCTCCCACCCCGGTTCATCCGTGAGAACGGCAGCTGCCTTCGAACCAGCCGCGTAAGTCGCGCCGTGCACCCGTGTGCCGGGCAGCGCCGCGAAGACGGAACCTGCTTCGACCGCGTTCGAATCGAGGCTGATACCGGTGACCGTCAGCGTGCCGGATGGCGCGTTCTCCACGCGCGCCTCGGCGAGCGCCGCCACTGTGTCGAGTGCGACGGCGGCCGCCAAGTTCTCGTTGTTGTCGTTCATGACCACTCCTCGCTTTCTCTACTGGGCCTGCAGGACCATCGGTTCGCCCGGATCCGGACTCTGGGGGATATTCTCTCGGTTGATCAGCCAGTTGGCGATCTCGGTGAAGATCGGTGCCGACGACTGGCCGCCACCGCCTCCTTCGAGTGGCCCGCGCTCCGGATCATCCAGCATGACCGCCACCACGAAACGCGGATCGTCCGCTGGAGCCACACCGGCGAAGGTGATCCAATAATCCGAGTTGGAGTACGCGCCGGTATCCGGATTGACCTTCTGCGCAGTGCCCGTCTTACCGGACAGCTGGTAACCGGGGATGGCGTTGCCCTGGGCTGTACCGCTGTTGACCCCGTTCGGGTCCTCCTGGAACGGGGCGCGGAACATGTCGACAACGGTCTTCGCGGTCTTCTCGCTGACTACCCGGGTGCGGCGCGGGTCATCCTGCGGGATTTCCTCGCCGGAGGGTTGAGTGACGCTCTTGACCACGCGGGGTTCAATACGCTCCCCGTCGTTCGCGAGCGCCTGATAGATGCTGGCCAACTGCAGCGTCGTCACGGACATGCCCTGACCGATCGGAAGGTTGGCAAAGGTGCCGCCGGACCACTGTTCGCGGTCCGGAACAAGCCCGGAAGACTCGTTCGGCAGCTCCACGCCGGTGGCCTGACCGACGCCGAAGCGATGGAGGTAGTCGTCGAAACGCTCCTCGCCCACCTTCTGGGCGAGCATCAGCGTGCCCACGTTGGAAGACTTACCGAAGATGCCCGCGGTGGTGTACGGCGCGACATCGTGCTGCCACGCATCCGCAACTGTCACGCCGGACATCTCGATCGTGCCCGGCACCTGGTGGACCTCGTCCGGAGTGGTCAGCCCCTCTTCGATCGCGGCCGTCGCAGTGATGATTTTCGCCACAGAGCCCGGCTCGTACGGGTGGGAGATCGACGGATTCTCGAAGCTGCGGCCCGACTCCAGCTGGCGTTCCAAGTCGCCGTTCGGGTCGATCGTGCTGGTATTCGCCATCGCCAGCACTTCGCCGGTCTTGGCGTCCAGCACCACCGCCTCAGCGTCTTTCGCCTTCGCATTGGCCTTGGACTGTTCCAGCAGCTGCTGCACGTAGGCCTGGAGATCCAGGTCGACGGTCAGCTCGACGCGTGCTCCGTCCACCACGGGCACCACGTCGCGCAATGTTCCCGGAATCGCTTGGCCGTTGGCGGAGACGTCCTCAGTGGACCGGCCATCGATGCCGGTCAGGATCGAATCACTCGACGCTTCCAGGCCGAATTGGCCCTGCCCGTCCATGGACACGCGTCCAACGATATTCTCGCCAATCGCCCCGTTCGGGTACTCGCGAATGTCCTGGCGGTCCGCTGCGACACCGTGGAATTTCTCGGCGACCTTCGCCGCCACGTCCGGGTCGACGTTGCGGACGAGGACCTCGTAGTCGGTGTCGGCATGGAGCTTCTCCAAAATGTCCTTGGAGTTCACGCTGGGGGTGGGGAGCTTATCCTTCTCGCCCTTCGATTTTTCGGCGTCGCCGGATTCCCCGCCCTTGTCCTTGCCGCTATCTTTACCACTGCCACCATCAGGATCCTGGACGTTGTCCTCCCCGATCATCGTCGGGATCTCGTTAGCCATCTGGCGCAGAACATCCTCGACGCGCGCGCCTTCCTGTGCCTCGGCCTCGGCCCGGCTCGCACCGTTTTCGTACATCTCGTTGCGAGCGATCTCGCCGAGCTCCCGGCGTAGCGTCACCGGCGAAACGGTCAAGGAACGAGCCTTCATTGTGTAGGCGAGGTAGTTCCCCTCGCGGTCCACGACCGCGCCACGGCGCGCCGGATCCTCAAAATCGCGTTCGCGCTGTTCAGCCGCGACACTTTGCAGTTGCGGCCCCCACTTGAGCTGCACCCAAGCCAAACGGCCAATCAAAACGAGGGCGACCACGAGGAAGAATGCGGTGAGAATGCGCATGCGGCTGGCAGTGACGACTTTTTGCGCGGGCACCGCCCGCGCCTGCCGCTTCCGCGGGACCATTCTGCTCACGTCGTAGTCACACCTTCTCTTCTTGTGCCGTGGCGCCCAGTCAATGCCTTCATCTTGCCCCGATCACGGGGCGGGGTTATGACCGCCACACAAGAAACGGGAACTTAATGGTGACTTACAGGCCACCCGGGAGAGCCGGAAGAGGTGCTTCGGGGCCAGCCGGGGCTGCCGGTGCCTGCGGGGCCTGCGACGCGTCACCCGCAGCCTGCGGAGCCGCCGGTGCCGGCGCGGCATCGCGGGCAGACGTGCGGGAAGAACTGCCGGCATCAGGAAGCGACGGGGATGCCCCGCGGCCGGCGGGAAGGCTCGCCTGCGGCAGCGCAGAAAGGTTGTCCGCAATATCGCGCGTGGCCTCACTGTCACTGGTGGCCCGATCCGTGCGGATGGTCTCCTCGTTGACATCGACCACGCGGATCGTCTTAGCCGGGTCCGCCTCGCGCGTTTCATTGGCCTTACCTTCAACATCAACGTTGATGATGCCCGGCTGAACAGGAACCACCATGCCGGCCTGATCAGCCTTCGCCGCAACCTCCGCGGCCGCGCGGCTGTCCTCGACGTTGCGGTTGAGCGTCTCAATCTCGTTGTTGAGAGTGCGCTCCTGGCCCTGCAGCTGCTCAATAGTGAAGGTCTGTTGCGTCGACAGGGCCGATAGGAGCATGGCACCGAAAATGCCCAGGATGAGCAGAGGCAAGGCCATCAACGACCGCTTGGAGAACTTCCTCTTCGCATCCGTGGTGTTGACGCGGCGTCCGCGCACAGAAACGACCTGCTTAGAGCCCAGTCGGCGCGGGCCGCGCGGGACATGCGGCGCGATCCGCGGCTTCAGCCCCGAAGGAGCCGGTGCGGTACGCGTGTGCTCACCGTGACGGGTGGTCCGCTGCGGGGTGCGCTCCAGTAGCGCAGTCGAGCCGCCAGCAGTGTTTCCGGCAGTGAGGTCTCGGCTTGCTCCCATTGTCGTGCTCCCCTTCGCTAGTGGCTGTTCTCTGCGTGAATTCGGTATTTGTTTGCTCGGTCTCGCCGAGTTTCCTGGTGCCCCTACGGTGGTCATCGCGCACCTCCGGGAGGTTCGTTGTTCAGCTTCTCTACGGCGCGGACCCGTACTGAGGCCGCTCTTCGGTTCAGCTCGATTTCCGCATCCGAAGCCTGTTCAGCTCCGTGGGTGACAAGACGGAACTTGGCCTCCATACCGGGCAGCTCCGTCGGCAACCCCGCCGGGGTCTTCGATTCCGTCATGTCCGCGAAAGCACGCTTGACTATTTTGTCCTCGTGGGACTGGTAGCTCATGAAAACAGCACGGCCGCCTGGTCCGAGAGCGTCCGCCACCATCGGTATGACATTCGCCAGGGCTTCGAGCTCCCGGTTCACTTCCACGCGAAGCGCCTGGAAGGTTCGCTTTGCCGGGTGTCCGCCGGTGCGGCGGGTAGCAGCCGGAATGACCTTGTACAGCAGGTCGACCAAACGTCCAGAACGGTCGAAAGGCTCCTTTTCCCGCTCAGCGAGAACAGCCGAGGCGATCTTTCCCGCGAAGCGCTCGTCGCCGTAGGTCTTCAGCACACGGGCCAGGTCCCCGTGGCTGTAGGTGTTCAGGACATCCGCGGCGGTCATGCCCGAGCTCGGATCCATGCGCATATCCAGCGGCGCGTCGACGCGGTAAGCAAAGCCGCGCTCCTCCTGGTCAAGCTGCATCGAAGACACCCCGAGATCAAAAAAGGCGCCCGCCAACCCTGTTTCGCGGACGCGCTCGAACACCGGGTGCGCATTAGCTTGCAATTCTTCAGCCAGGCAGTCGAAGCGGCCCCGCACCGGGACGAACCTACCGCCGAACTGCGCCAGACGCTGCGTCGCTTTCTCCAGCGCCGCCTCGTCACGGTCGATACCAATTACGGAGACGCGCGGGAACTCAGAAAGGAAGTACTCCGTGTGCCCGCCGGCCCCCAACGTGCCGTCGACAATCACGGCATCGTCGGCGAACTTCTCCACCGCCGAGCGCAGAAGATCCCCCATGCGGTCGCGCATGACTGGGACGTGACCGTGGTTGACATCGATGCCGAAATCCATGTCGGATTCCTTCGACGTGTGCTGTGCCACCCTGGTCCACCCCCCTTGGTTGCGCCTGATGTGTCGTGCTTTGATTTAGGTCTGGATTAGTTCCGGATTAAGTCCGGTTTTGTCTGACTGCTCTTATATCCACGGGGAACGTGCAGGGCCCTGCTCGAGGCGGTCATTCTGATATCGGGGAAGTACACCAGAACGACTCGCGCCCCGAACAGAGTCCGTGCACGCTCTCCGCCCGCCCGCTTAAAGCAGACCCGAGAGAATGTCGTCCTCGTCGGCCGCCGAGAAAGCGGCCTCGGTATTTTCTTGGTATTTCTGCCAGGACTCGGCGTCCCAAATTTCCAAGAAATCCACTGAACCGATGACCACGCACTCCTTCGAAAGGTTCGCGTAATCACGGTGCGCCGGCGACAACGTGATGCGACCAGAACCGTCGAGCGTCTGTTCATCCGCACTTGCCGCCAAGTTTCGGATGAACGCACGCGCCTTCGGGTTCGTGCGGGAAACCGCGGCCGCCTTACGTGCGCGAGCCGCGAATTCCTCGCGGGGATAGACCGCCAACGAGTGGTCCTGCCCCTTGGTCACCATCAGCCCGTCCGCCAGCCCCTCGCGGAACTTGGCGGGCAACGTCAGGCGCCCCTTGTCGTCCAGTTTGGGGGTATAGGTGCCCAGAAACATCCGGCGCCCTACCTTCCTTCGCTCGACGACTCCGGCTGTGAACTTTTGTCAGATCCGACCCGGCATCGTCACACCGGCCCTTCACTGTCCCCCACTTTAACCCACTTTCCCCCACAATCGCCACATTGGAACACAAAATTCTTTTCCTGTGTCACAAATATACAGTTCAGAACACTATTCACGTGTGGCGAGCCTACCCGTACCCACGTCCGGCATCCTGCCCCAGAGCCACCACAAGAGCATTCTGATCACTTTGAGCCACTCCACCACCATGAATGGAGAGGCGCATTTCCCCAGGAAAATCTGAAGCTAAGAGCAACTTTCCGCTCCAGTGGGTGAAAGTGGGGACCCTTGGTGGGGCGAAGTGGGCACACGAAAAATCCCCCTCACGTTTCCATGAGGGGGATAGAAGAAGCCGCTTAGAAGCCGGTGGATCCCTGAGACCTACTGGCCCTCGAAGCGCCGGCGGAAATTATCTTCCATTCGCGAGCTGACACCGTCACGGCGCAACTGCGGGCCAGCATTTTGCACACGCCTAGGCGCAACATCCTCAGCCGGGGCACGCAAGCCCCAAACACCACCAATGAACATGACCACAAACCCGAGAATGCTCAGCGCAACGAACCAGAGGCTCTCCGCCGCCAACGCCACGCCGGAAATAAGCAGCACAAGGCCGAGCACGATCAGGGCCACAGCCCGCATTGTCGGGCGGAACCCCCCGCCGGACGATCCACGATCGGAAACGGAACTCACGGACGACCCGAATTTCGGGTCATCGGCCATCAGCGACTCCTCGATTTCGCGGAGCAACTTCTGTTCCTGCTCAGATAAAGCCACTTTCACTCCCAGCCTGATTTGGTCGCTGTCTTCTCTGAACTACAACGCTTGAGCGTCTTGTTTAGTTCCTTCCATCATACCGCCCATGCTTCCGGGCAGGACAGCCCCCAAACGACTAAGCAGCGGTCATACCGTCTTCCTCCCCCGCGATCTCCCCGTAAAAACTAGAGGCGAGATCCAGCAGGCGCTCCGCTTCCTCGCGGCGGGGACGGAGTTCAATTCCGGACGCAACCCTCCCCCTCAGCCGCGAGAATCCAGAAAAGGTATCCGCCCAGTACTTCCCCCTCGGACCGGTCAGGGCCAACTTGTCCCACGCGCTCGTGGGGAGACGCTTGCGCTTGGCCACTACCGGCGACTGCGCGGCGGCCGCCCCCGCCGTCCTCAGCGCGGCACGGTAGGCACTTTCCAGGGCAAGGTCCGGCGCCCCCGCGGCGAGCTGATCGTGCGCATCATTGAGAAGCGCATGCGCCGAGCTAAGGAACTCATCATGCCGCGATGCCTCAGGCTTAGCCCCGTACACAGCACCGGTCGTTGCAGAAATCACGCTGGACATGTCATCCTCCTCGCTCGAAACTCACCGCCTGGTTGCTTTTGTGAAATTCACATTAGAAAGCAGAGCCGACACAGCATCACTCGATTCGCACACATTTTCGAACCATTGCCGGCAACGCCCCTCTTCGTCCCTCCCATCCTGCACGGACTCAATTTGAAGTCTGTGGATAACCCGAACCGGCAACAGCTACGCACGGCTCGTGGTTCGATGGAGTTCGTGTCCGTTACTATCCGCGAGCTATCCCCGCACGAGTTCTCCGCCATGGCCCCAGACTTGGTCGACCTGTACATAGAGGCGATGCGTTATCCCGTGCGCATCCGTGATGAGCGGGTGGCTGTGTGGCGCCGCGACTCCGTGGAGCATGACTTCACCGCCACTGCCGCTTTCGACGACGGAGCACTCGCGGGAATCGCTTACGGCTTCCGCGGATCCACGCGCCGGTGGTGGGATCAGCAGTTGCGCCAGGGACTGGTCGAAAACCACGCCATGACGCCGCACATGCTCGAAGTAGTGGAGAATTATTTCGAGCTCGCCGAAGTCCATGTGTCCCCCGGCATGCAGTGCCGTGGCCTCGGGCGCGCGCTCATCCACCGGCTTCTGGAGCAAGCTCGGCAGCCGTACGTCCTCCTCTCCACGCCGGAAGTTCCGCAAGAGAGCAACGCCGCCTTCGGCCTCTACCGCTCGCTCGGATTCAAAGACATTCTCCGAGGCTTCACGTACACGGGCGACCCACGCCCCTTCGCCGTGCTTGGCCGGACATTGCCGCTGCCTTCAGCCGCCCCGGTAGAGTGAGCGGTATTCGTCCACCCCGCGGTTAGAAGGAGCCACGACCTTTGAGCGAGCGCACGACTCACATTGCGGTAACTGACGTCCCGCAGGAAGTGAAGAAAGAACTGCGGCGATTCTTCACGGACAACGCGGCGCGCATCACCGAGATCGGCGGACCGGTCGCAGAATCGCTCGGACACTTGCGTGATTTCGTGCTCGGCGGGGGCAAACGAATCCGTCCGATGTACGGGTGGGTGGGCTACGCTGCGACGGTCGATCCCAAGAACACGGACGAAGATCCGGTTGCTGTCCTCCGCGCGGTGAGCGCCCTCGAGCTGATCCAAGCGTGCGCGTTGATCCACGACGACATCATCGATGCCTCCGACACCCGGCGCGGCAAGCCGACTGTGCACCGGGCAATTGCCACGGAGCACGCGCAGCGCGGCTGGCACGGAGACTCGAACATCTACGGAGAGAATGTCGCCATTCTCATCGGGGATCTTGCCCTCGCGTGGGCTGACGATATGTGGCGTTATTCCGGTGTGAGCGATGAGGCCCTCCAGCGCGCCGCCGAGCCCTGGCGCGGAATGCGCTCGGAGGTCATTGGCGGGCAGATCCTCGACATCGCGCTCGAAGCCTCCGGCAGCGAAAGTGCCGAGCTGGCGGATTCGGTCAACCGTTTCAAGACGGCCGCGTACACGGTGGAGCGTCCGCTGCACCTCGGCGCTGCGATCGCGGGGGCCGACGAGCGGACGATTGACGCCCTGCGCGGCTACGGGCGCGACATCGGCATTGCGTTCCAGCTCCGGGATGATTTGCTGGGTGTGTTCGGCGACCCTGCGGTCACCGGCAAGCCGGCAGGCGACGATCTGCGGGAGGGCAAGCGCACGGTGCTCTACGCACTGGCGCTTGAAGCGGCGGATGCCACTGACCCGTCCGCGGCGGAGAAGCTGCGGGCCGGCATCGGTTCCGCCACGGACCCAGCGGACATCGCCGAACTTGCGCGCATCATCGAGTCCACCGGCGCCGTGGACGTCACGGAGGAACGCATCACCCGTCTCACCGAGTCGGGCCTGAAGCACCTCGAGGAGGCCGCTATCACTGACGAGGCAGTGGAGACGCTGACAGCTCTCGCGATCAAGTCGACCTCTCGCCGCAAATAAGAAGCACCTGCCCGATGACTGCACGACTTTCCCCGACAACCGCGCTGCGGCTTGGCGCTGTTGGTGCCGCGCTGCTCATGGTGGGCTCCTTCGGAGCGGGCGCGACGCGGAACCGAGGTGGCGTACTCGCATATTTCGGCCTTGAATTCCTGAGCTACGGGCATGCCCGCGGCCTGCTCGACGTCGCGCTCATCGCCGGTCTTTTGCTCCTGGTCGCCGGCTGGGTTGGCGCGGGACGCTACGTGGTGGACGGCCGCGGTGAGACCGGCCCGCGCGACAGGCTGGGCTATGCTCGTGCGTCACTCTGGTCGGCGACTGCCCCGCTGCTGCTGGCGGCTCCGCTGATGTCGCGCGACGTGTACTCCTACCTCATGCAGGGAGCGATGGTGCGCGACGGATTCGACCCGTACTCCGAAGGTGCCGCGGTCAATCCCGGCCCGTACCTGCTGGAGGTCTCCCACGACTGGCGCAACACCACCACCCCGTACGGCCCATTCCACCTGTGGATCGGAAACGCGGTCACCAGCTTTGTCGGCGAGAACGTCATGGCCGGGATCATCTGCTACAAGTTCATTTCTCTGGCCGGCTTCGCCGCCATCGCGTGGTCAATTCCCCGGATCGCGCAACGCCTCGGTGGTGATCCCGCCCTCGCTTTGTGGTTGGGCGTGGCTAATCCGGTCATGCTCATCCACATGGTCGCCGGCATGCACAACGAGTCGGTGATGGTCGGTCTTGTCAGTCTCGGCCTAGTGGTGTGCCTGTCGCGCCGCTTCCTGCTGGGAACGGTGCTCGTCGGTGTCGCTGTTTCACTCAAGGCGACGGCCGCGGTCACGTTGCCGTTCATCGTGTGGATGGTGCTCCACCACTACGCACCGGAGGGGTCACGGCCTGCCCGCCGCGTCGGAGTCTTCCTCGCCGGCGGTGCTTCGGTGGTGGCTGTGTCGGTCGCCGCCGTCGCTGCCGTGACCGTGGGTTCGGGTACCTCCTGGGGGTGGCTGGAGGAAATTTCCGGCAACTCCAAGGTGGTCAACCCGCTCTCTGGGGCGACACTCGCGGCGGAGGCGATCACGCCGTTCATTCAGCTTTTCGACGAAGAATTCCCCTATAACACCGTCCTAGGCGTCACCCGCACGGTCGGGTCGGTGCTGATGCTGGCGGGTCTCGTGCTGGTTTGGTGGACGTTCCGCCAGAACGACCGCCGGAACGTCATGGGCATGGCGCTGGCCTACATGGTCGCGTTCGTCTGCAATGCGGTGACGCTGCCGTGGTACTTCGCGTCCGCGCTGTCAGTGGCGGGCACGTTCAGCCCACCGAGGTGGCTGATCCGCCTGACTGTGGGGGCATCCGTCATTGTGGCGTTCGCGTTCAGCGGTAGCGGCAACCACAACTTCTACAACGGAGTGTGGATGCTCGTGACGCTGGTGCTCGGCTGGTACGCCGCGTCCTGCGTCTTGCCGCGGTCTAAAACGCCATGGCCTGAGCGCGCCTGATCACTTCACGCGCACCGTGGCCATGCAGCGCGTCGATCGGCCGCCCCGGCAGGCTCTCGTCCTCGGTGAACAGGTAGGCGAGAATCTCGTCTTGGTTGAAGCCGCCGTCGAGCAGCACGGTGATGGCGCCGGCGATGAATTTGGACAGGTCGGTGCCGTTGTCGAGCATGAGCTCCGGAATCAGCTTCGTGCCGTCTTTCTTGTAGGACACGAGCTTGCCGGCGTTGACGTAGTCGTGGACCTTCGTCACGGGGACGCCGAGGCGGTCTGCGACATCCGGGAAAGACAGAAGCGTTTCACCGCTCAGCAGGGCATCGAGGTCGTGTGCGTTGGGATCATGCTCTGAAAAAATCACGCCCCCACTCTACTGTCCGCCGGGCCGCTACCGATCGGTGCGTCGCGTGCACCATACTGGTGGGCATGACTCACCTCGCAACCGGCGACGTGCTGGACGGCCGGTACCTCATCGACCGCCCCATCGCCCGCGGCGGAATGTCTACCGTGTACCGCTGCCTGGACACGCGTCTGGACCGCGAAGTCGCGGCGAAAGTCATGGACGAGCGTTATGTCCACGACGAGTTGTTCCTCGACCGCTTCGCCCGCGAGGCACGCGCGATGGCGCAGTTGAGCCATCCGAACTTGGTCAACGTGTACGACTTCGGCGCCGACGGCGTGGACGTGTTCCTCATCATGGAGCTCATCACCGGCGGCACGCTCCGGGAGCTTCTAGCGGAACGCGGTCCGATGCCGCCGCACGCCGCCACTGCGGTCATGCGCGCGATGCTGACCGGGTTGTCTGTGGCGCACCGGCGCGGGCTCGTCCACCGCGACATCAAGCCGGACAACATCCTCATCAACGGCGACAGCGCAGTGAAATTGGCAGATTTCGGCCTGGTGCGCGCAGCGAGCGACTCGCGGCATTCCACCGATCAGATCGTGGGCACGGTCGCCTACCTCTCTCCTGAGCAGGTCGACGGCACGGAGATCACGCAGGCCTCCGATGTGTACTCCGCCGGTGTCGTTCTTTTCGAGCTTCTCACCGGCACAGTCCCCTTCGACGGGGAGACCCCGCTCGCCCACGCGATGGCGCGGCTGCGCTCCGACGTGCCGGCGCCGTCGTCACGCATGCAGGGGGTGCCGAAGCTTTTCGACGAGCGCGTCGCCACCGCCACCGCCCGCGATCCCCGCGGACGCTTCGCGGACGCGGAGGAGTTCCTCGAAGCGCTGGACGATGTTGCAACTGAACTGGATCTTCCCGACTTCACAGTCCCGATTCCCACCCAGTCAGCCGCGAACCGGGTGGCAGCCATTCCCACGAGCGTGACGCAGATCGACGCTCCTGCCCCGGCACTCGACCCCGAGCCCGAGCCCGCGGAGGAGGTATTCGCCCCGGCCCCGGAGCCTGTCCCCGCGCCGGCACCGCTTGCGGCCCCTGCTCCCGCACCCGCACCCACGCCCTACGAGCCGCACGTGCCTCCGCTGGAACGGAGGCAGCGGCAGATCGAACGGCGGGAGCCAGAGCCACCACCAGTGGAGACGAACCGCTCGAGTGCGGCCATGGTCGTGGTCCTGCTGCTCATAGCAGCAGCCACCGCAGCTGTCGCTGTCGGTGGCTGGTGGTTCGGCTCCGGCGCCTACGGGGAGATCCCCGAAATCCTCCGGATGCCGGAGTAGAGCGGACGGGTAAGCCGCTGCTTAGTTGCGGAGCATCTCCGCGACCAAGAACGCGAGCTCGAGAGCCTGCTCGGTGTTCAGACGCGGGTCGCACGCGGACTCGTAGCGGCCCGGCAGATCGATATCGGTGATGTCCTGCGCACCGCCGAGGCACTCGGTGACGTGCTCACCGGTCAGCTCGATGTGGATGCCGCCCGGGTGTGTGCCCAGGTGGCGGTGCACCTCGAAGAAGCCCTGAACCTCGTCGATGATCTTGTCGAAGTGGCGGGTCTTGTACCCGTTCGACGCGGTGAAGGTGTTTCCGTGCATCGGGTCGGACTGCCAGACCACCTTGTGGCCGGAACGCTCCACGGCATCGACGATGCCCGGCAGGACATCGCGGACCTTGTCGTGGCCCATGCGAGCCACCATGGTCAACCGGCCCGGTTCACGGTTCGGGTCGAGCTTGTCCGCGTAGGCGACAGCTTCTTCCGGGGTGACTGTCGGCCCGAGCTTGATGCCGATCGGGTTGTCGATCAGCGCGGCGAAATTGACGTGGAAGTCCTCCAGGCCGCGGGTGCGCTCGCCGATCCACAGCTGGTGCGCGGACAGGTCGTAAAGCTTGGTCTCGCCGTGCTCGTTCTCCGCGAGGCGCAGCATAGCGCGCTCGTAGTCAACCAGCAGCGCCTCGTGGGAGGCGTAGATCTCGGAGGTGCGCAGCTCACGGTCGTTCACGCCGCAGGCATCCATGAAGTGCAGCGAGCGGGTGATTTCGCGCGACAGGGCCTCGTAGCGTGCACCGGCGGCGGAGTTAGCCACGAACTCGCGGTTCCACGCCTCAACGCGGTACAGGTCGGCGGTACCGGACGTGGTCAGGGCACGGACCAGGTTCATCGCGGCCGAAGAGTTCGCGTAGGCGCGGATCATGCGGGCCGGGTCGTGTCGGCGAGACTCCTCAGTCGGCTCCACACCGTTAACGATGTCGCCGCGGTAATTGGGCAGGCCGTTTTCATCCAGGCCGGAAGAGCGCGGCTTCGCGTACTGGCCGGCGATGCGCGCCAGCTTCACCACCGGCGTGGATGCACCGTAGGTGAGCACGACCGCCATCTGCAGCAAGGTCTTGATATTCGCGCGGATGTGCGGCTCGGTGTTGGACTCGAAAGTCTCGGCGCAATCGCCGCCCTGAAGCAGGAAAGCCTCGCCGTTGGCAACGTCGGCGAGCTGCTTCTTCAGCCTGTGGATCTCCGGCGCCACCACGACCGGCGGGACCGACTCGAGGATCTTGCGCACATACAGGGACGCGTTTTCATCCCAGGTGGGCTGCTGCTTCGCATCGCGGGACACGGCGTCCTGGAACGCCTCGTTGATGTCACCGGGAAGCGGCGGCAGATCGGGCAATACTTCTTTGGGGATGTCTACTGTCCAACTCACCCCTTTACTTGTAGCACGTCTGACCACCACCAAGTGCCAGAAGGCCGAAACGAGCTCGGGCTATTCCGGCCGCGTAGTCGCGTGACCCCGGCGATCAAGCGGAAGCGCACGCGAGCAGATCCTGAATTTAAGGAGGTTGTGGCGGGCGTCGACAAGCGCGTCGTGGTTGCCCTGGGGTGCGGGAGGAAGTGTGGGGCGGCCCGCCATATCCCAGTATTGGCGCAGCTCACGCGTGTAGCGCGGCATTTCCTTCGGTAGCTTGGCCATATCGCCCCACAGCTGCGCGAGCACGACATGGTCGTACGCGCCGACCCAGGCCCACAGCTCGGGCTTGGAACCGGCGGCGGTGAGGAACGCGAAGACCTCCTCGCGGATCTTCTGCTTCGGCTTCCATTCGGGGCACTGCGGGTTGGGCAACTTCTCCAGCACGTTCTCCCGCACCCACGGGTTCGCGCGCGAGGCATCGAAGTCGGTGGATACGGCGTAGTATTCGCGGCCGTCCTCGGCGACGATGCCGATGGAGATCAGCTCGATCGTTGTGCCGTCCTCGATGAATTCGGTGTCGTAGAAGTACCTCACTGCATGTACTGCCAGTCAGGCTCCGTGCCCTCCGGGTAGCCGTTGCCGGCCTCGAGGGATTTCTTCACATCGGAGGCGTACGCGTCGACATAATCGTAACCGGACAACTCGACGAGGCGCTCCATGAAGAAATCGGTGAACGGGCGCCACACGGCAGAATCATCCGGGTCGTAGCCGTTGTCGCTCGCCCACTGGTGGGGGTC
Organism: Corynebacterium sp. p3-SID1145; assembly: GCA_025144245.1. GTDB lineage: Bacteria > Actinomycetota > Actinomycetes > Mycobacteriales > Mycobacteriaceae > Corynebacterium. The sequence continues at coordinate 229,822 of JALXXC010000001.1, forward strand.
GACGGGCTCGCCGACATTCACCCGGACCTTCACGGGACGCGGAATCCAAGAACCAATGGGATTGGCGTCGCGGGTGCCGATCATGGCGACGGGAATGCAAGGCACGCCCGTTTCCATCGCGATGCGCGCCATCCCAGTCTTGCCCTTATAAATGCGGCCGTCGGGCGAACGCGTGCCCTCCGGGTAGATGCAGAACAGGTCGCCGTTGGCGAAGACCTCTTTGGTCACCTCGAGCAGGTGCGCGCCCGCGTCCTTGGACTGGCGGTCGATCGGCACCTGGCCGACGGAGGTGAAGAAGAATTTCTGGATGCGGCCGACCACGCCCGGAGCGGTGAAGTACTCCTTCTTCGCCGGGTGGACGAGCTGGCGCGGGCACACGAGCGGGAAGTAGAAGGAGTCCATGACGGCCTGGTGGTTGGACACCATGAGCGCAGGAGAGCCCTCAGGCGGGATATTGTCCAGGCCTTTTGTCTCCGGCCGGTTCCAGATCCGCAGCCACGGCCCGATCAAGACGTGCTTGAAAAACGCGTACCACTTGTTGTTCATGTCTCCCCTAAACCAGGTCTCGGGCCAAATTAGCAACGCCAATCATACCTGCCTGCGCGCCGAGCTCAGCAGTTTCCAGACGCGGAGTTGGCCGGTATCCGGAACCGACCACGCCGGATTCCATACCGGAACGCGCGGTATCCATGAACAGGTCCGCGTCTTGGCTCACTCCCCCGCCAAGGACGATCAGCTCGGGGTCAAGGACGTCGCAGACGATCGACAGGCCCTGGCCAAGCCACTGCGCGAAATGATCCATCGTTGCCAGCGCGAGCGCATCGCCGTGACGCGCCGCGGCCACCACGTCGTTGCCGGAGGCACGCTTATCGACGACCCGGCGGTACAGCCCGCAGCCGTCGAACCCCCCGCGTTCCGCGATCTCCACAGCGGTGTCCACGAGGGCGGTGCCGGAAGCGTAGCGCTCCAGGCAGCCCCGCTTGCCGCATGAGCAGGCGCGTCCGCCGGGGACGACGGTGAGGTGGCCGAATTCAGGGGCCGTACCGAAGGAGCCGCGGTAGATCTCACCGTTGTGCATGAGGGTGGCCCCGATTCCGGTCCCCACGGCGAAGAGCACCCACGTGCCTGCGTCCCGTGCCGCGCCGAAGCGGTACTCCCCCCACGCGGCGGAATTCGCGTCGTGCTCGAGCCGAACGGGCAGCTCTAGTTCCCTCTCCAAGATGCCGCGCACCGGCTCGTTGTTCTTCCACGGCAGGTGCGGTGCGAAACGGACCACCTCGCACGCCGGATCGAGGAATCCGGCGACTGCGACGCCGACAGCCGAGATATCGTGGCGGCGGCGCAGCTTTTCGACGAGTTCCACGATCACATGAACGAGCCCGTCCTCGTCTTCAGGGGTGTGCGTTGCCTCGATGTCAAGGATTGCGCCCGACGCGTCCACGACTCCTGCGCGGGTGTTCGTGCCACCAATATCGAACCCGATAGTGAGCGGGACGGCCCTGTCTTGCGTAGGCATGAGTCAACATTGTAGTCACGCGGCGGCGAGACCCATATTCATCTATCCCGCCCCGCCCAGACCCGCCTCAGGCTGGAGCAGGTCGGCTAACCGGGCCCCCAGTACTTGCCAGGAGAAGCGCCGCCCCACCATCTCGCGACCCGCGGCTCCCATCGCCGCTCTGCGCTCCGGGTCGCACAGGAGATCGATGACCGCCCCGGCCACAGCGTTGGGATCTGTCCCGTCGACAACGATCCCCGTCTCCGCTGTCACGATCTCGGGCGCCCCGCCGGAGTTCCCGGCAATCACGGGAACACCGCACGCCTGCGCTTCGAGATACACGATCCCGAGGCCTTCTACGTCCAGTCCGCCCCCTCTGGTGCGCGCAGGCATGGCCATGATGTCGGCGGCGGCGACAAGATCGCGCATTTCCTCCCGCCGCACTCGGCCGAGAAAGGTCACGCAGTCCGCCACTCCGTGGCGCTGCGCGAGCTGGTCCAGCTTTTTTCCGTAGCGTCCCTCCCCCACAACAGCGAGACACGCATCCGGCACTGATTCGAGCACAGTTGGCCAGCACCCGATCAGTGTGTCCTGCCCTTTGCGGGGTACGAGGCGCGACGCCACGACCACCAGGGGTCCGTCGCCGAAACAGTGGCGGGCTCGGGCGGCTGCACGTCGTTCGGCAGTCGCAGGGCGGAAGAACTCCGTGTCCACACCGGACGGCAGCGGCACGAAATCGGGGGAATCACCGAAAGCACTCCGGAAACGGCGCAAAGTGTAGTCGGAAATATACGTGATAGTGTCGGCCGAATCCCCGATCCGTCGCAGGACCTGGCGGGCACCGGGCAGCATCGACCAGCCGACTTCGTGGCCGTGTGTCGTCGCCACGATCCTCTGCGCCCCCGCCTTGCGGGCCGCCGGCCCCATCACGGCAAGCGGCGCAGCCGCCCCGAACCAGACGGTCGTGATGCCGTGTTCGCGGATCAGCTCGCTCATTCGGCGCACAGTCGCCGGAGTCGGCAGCATCATCGAAGTGGGCCAGCGGTGGACGGGATAGGGCAATGAAGCGTCGAAAAGCGCCGCTTCCTCCTCGTCCTGTGTGGATGCGAAAACGACGAGCGAACCCGCACCCCGTAAACGGACAAGCTCGTCGGTGAAATCCCGCAAATACGACTGAATCCCGCCGATTGTGGGCGGGAAATCATTCGTGACGAGGAGCGTGGCCATACGCCTCAGGTGCTAGTAGCGGACAGCGCCCTGCACCGGCATCGAATCCATCGGAACTACCTGAACCGGAATTCCGTAGTCAGAGGCGTGAACCACCTGGCCGTTACCCACGTACATCCCGACGTGGGTCACGCCCGGGTAGTAGCCGATGATGTCGCCCGGCTGGAGCTCAGAGAGGGGCACCGGGGTGCCGCCGGCGAGCTGGGCGCTTGAAGTGCGCGGGATCGATTTGCCGTTCTGGGCATATGCCCAGAACATCAGGCCGGAGCAGTCAAACTGGTCAGGGCCGGCAGCGCCCCAACCGTACGGGGAGCCGATCTTGGACAGCGCGGCACCGACGACACCGTTGGCGTTCGCTGACGGCGGCACGTTCAGCGAAACCGGGCCGTTCTTCGACTCCCAGCGGGAACGCTGTTCGGGAGTGAACGCGTCGACACGCTTCTCCACATTCTTCATCTGCTCCTCGAGCTCTTTGCGCTCGTTGTCCAGCCTCTTGCGCTTGCCCTCGAGCTCAGCCTGGCGGTAGTTCGCCACCGCGACTGCGATATTCGCGTCCGTGGCACGCTGAGCGGCCTCGCGGTTCAGCTTCTGGGACTCGTCGAGAGTGCGCTGAGCGGAGCGCGACAAAGAGCCCAGGTACGCCGCACGGTCGATCGCCTCCTGCGGGTTGGCGGACTCGAGTGCGTTGACGTTCGCGTCGCTGGAGAGATTGCGGTACTGCGCGCGTGCGTGCTCATCCACATCGCCCTGCGCACCGTTCTGCGCCGTCGACGCCTTGCGGGCGTCGCGTTGAGCATTGTCCGCCGTTTTCTTTAGCGCCGCGACCTCGCGCTCCCCCTTGGCGATGTCGTCCTCGATCTGCTTGACCTCCTCCGACTTCGCGGTGGCCTTCTCGGACGTGTCACTGAGCTGCTTGATCAGCTCGTCGACCTCATCCGCCTGCGCAGGATTGACGGTGCCGACGGCCAGCATCGCCGCGGCCAAGCCGGCGGCTTGGAATGCGCGAGTAAAGGAAAGACGGGAAGAAGCGCGGTGCTTACCCATTGGGAACCTCGATTCCAAAAACACAGAAGCGCCCCGATCTCCGAGGCAGCAGCGAGAGTTGAGGATTACAAACTTGTAACAAAGTTAATCGCCCGAAGCTCCCCGGTCAAACTCCGAGACCACTTATTTTCCCAGGTGATAACGCTGTGACAAGAGTGAAAAGATGAAAACGGCCGCAGTTCCCCAGTTGAGAAACAAGGGACTGCGGCCGGCAGATAGCGCCGCGGCGGTGCCGACGCTTAGAAGCGGACAGCCGAGTGGATCGGCATGTAGTTCAGCGGGCGGTAGCCCACCGGGGTGCCGGAGTTCAGGGCGTCGATGATCTGGCCGTTGCCGGCGTAGATGGCAACGTGCGATGCGCCGCTGTAGTAGACAACGACGTCGCCCGGCTGCAGATCGGAGATGGCGACCTGCTTTCCGGCGGAAGCCTGCGCACCGGAGGTACGCGGGATCTGCTTGCCAGCCTGGGCGTAGACCCAGGAGGTGAAACCGGAGCAGTCGAAGGCGTTCGGGCCAGCTGCACCGTAGACGTACGGGGAGCCGATCTTAGACTTGGCGATGGACACGATGCGGTCGCCCTGCGACTGCTTCGGGGCCGGCGCCGGAGCGGCAGCCTTGGTCGCAGCACGGTACTCGGTCTTAGCCGGTGCCGGAGCGTACTTAGCCTCAACGCCGGCAATCCACTGGCTGAAGCCCGGGACGTTGTTGACACCCGGAACGTTCTTCACTGCGGCAATAGCGGCACGGACGTCCGCGTTACTGTCGGCCTTGCCGGCGAGGGACGGAATCCACTGATCAATGCCCGGGACGTTGGCGATACCCGGAACGTTCTCAATGCCCGGGACCTCGGTTGAGAAACCGGAGTTCGGGACGGTCACCTGAGCCGCGTTTGCGTTAGCCGGTACGAAAAGGGTTGCGCCCGCGACGATCGCGGAGGCGGTAGCGATGCTGCGCTTTGCAGTCACGGACTGACGGCGGTGCTTAGCCATGGACAATCTCCAATATCTTCCAGTAATGCCTACCGGGTTAGCTGTCGGGTTCGGTGCGGGAAATCACCTTGGGAAGCTCTGGCGCCGGCATGGCACCCCTTACTTCCCGCTCACCCCAGGAAACGTTGTCGGTTCCCCGGCTTCCACCTCCGCTTGGCCGCGGGCGGTGGAATTCGGCTTTGTGTTCAGATGTCTTATCGCTTGCGCCTCTGTGGCCGCAAGGTCTCAGATAGGTTACGAAATGGATACGGGACTTGTCTAACGACGCGCCCGTTATCATTTCGTGATTTTAGTCTATGCCTACGTAGGTGTACATACGGAAATCCGGCCCCCAAAGCTCTATCAACGACAAAGAATCGGCCAAACAGCTCCTACCAGCACAAATTGCAAGCAATCACGCTATCCACGGCGCCCGCTAAAGGTGCACTGAATCCACCGGCAAGATAATGTGATCCTCGACACACTGTTATATAAACGCTACAAACACGAGAACAACCCCTCCCCCGAGCCCGGTTAAGACGGGCTAAGGGAAAGGGCCTTCAACGGCTACAGCGTGTAGCTTACGGGTAGCCTACTTGCGCTTGCGCTCGATGGCACCTGCATCACGATCGGAAGCTTCCTTCTCCGCCTCGAGGGCACGGAGAGTCTCGATCTCCTCGTGGTGGTTAGCACGCTTGATCTCGTTGCGCTTCGCGGTGATCGACGGATCATCCGGGGAGAAGATGCCGGAGGTCTCCGAGTCGGCGTAACCGAGCTCGTTGAGCTGCTTCGGCACACGGGCGCCAGCGTACTCCAGGGGCAGCTGGTGGCCGTGCTGGTCGACCGGCCCCAGCGGCTGGTGAACACCAACGAAGGCACCGTTCGGCAGCTTCTGGATGACGCCGGTCTCGATACCGTGCTCCAGCACTTCACGGTCGCTGCGCTGCAAACCGATGCAGATGCGGTAGGTGATGAAGTACGCCAGCGGCGGCAGGACGATCAGGCCGATACGGCCGATCCAGGTCATCGCGTTCAGGGAAATCTGGAAGTGGTACGCGAACAAGTCGTTACCGCCGGACAGCGTCAGGAGCAGGAAGAAGACCAGTCCCATGACACCGATGCCGGTGCGCACCGGAACATCGCGCGGACGCTGCAGCAGGTTGTGGTGGGCATCGTCGCCGGTGACCTTCTTCTCGATGAACGGGTAGGTCAGCAGCAGGACGACCATCAGGCCTGCCAGCAGTGCGACCCAGAACACGCCCGGGATCGTGTAGTTGCCCAGGTAGAGCTCCCACGCCGGCATGACACGGGCGGCACCGTCAGTCCACAGCATGTAGATATCCGGCTGCGAACCAGCGGAGACCTGCGACGGGTTGTACGGGCCGATATTCCAAATTCCGTTGATGGTGGTGACACCAGCCATCAGGGCCAGAACACCGAACACGAGCATGCCGAAGCCCATGGCCTTGACGGCGAACACCGGCATGATGCGGATACCGACAACGTTGTTCTCGGAACGGCCCGGTCCAGGGAACTGGGTGTGCTTCTGGAACCAGACGAGCAGCAGGTGCGCCGCAATAAGCGCAAGGATGATGCCCGGCAGGATCAGCACGTGAAGGATGTAGAAACGGTCGAGCATCAGATCCGACGGGAAGTCGCCGCCGAACATTGCCCAGTGCAGCCAAGTACCGATAATCGGCAGGCCGACGATGATAGCGGACATGATTCGCAGACCGACGCCGGAGAGCAGATCGTCCGGCAGGGAGTAGCCCATGAAGCCCTCTGCCATGCCCAGCAGGATCAGGGTCACACCGATGATCCAGTTGGCTTCACGCGGGCGACGGAAAGCACCGGTGAAGAAGATGCGCAGCATGTGGGCGAACATCGCCATCATGAACATCAGGGCGGCCCAGTGGTGCATCTGACGGACGAACAGACCGCCGCGGACCTCGAATGAGATGTTCAGGGCAGTCGCGTAGGCGCGCGACATTTCGACGCCGTTGAGCGGCAGGTAGCCGCCGTCGTAGATGACCTTGGTGATCGAGGGATCGAAGAACAGGGCCAAGTAAACACCGGTCAGAAGCAGGATGATGAAGCTGTACAGCGCCATCTCACCCAGCATGAACGACCAGTGGGTCGGGAAGACCTTGTTCAGCTGCGGGCGGAGAACGCCCGAGATTGTGTACCGCGAGTCAATGTTGTCCGCGGCTTGTTCCAGTTTCGTGCTCATTATGACTTACGCTCCCAGAATGCCGGGCCGACGGGCTCAATGAAGTCCCCGCGGGCGATGAGGTAACCATCTTCGTCAATTTCAATAGGCAGCTGCGGCAGTGCGCGGGCCGCCGGGCCGAAGACCGGCTTACCGTGCTCTAGCGCATCGAACTGCGACTGGTGGCACGGGCACAGGATGCGGTTGGTCTGGGCCTCGTACAGAGAGGTCGGGCAACCGATGTGCGTGCAGATCTTGGAGTAGGCGTAGTAGTCGCCGTAGTGGAAGTCCTCCTGACCTTCGCGCTCGACAACCTTGGCCGCGTCGGAGGAACGCAGGCGGATCAGCATGACAGCGTTACGCGGACCGTGGATCGAGTGCATGTGATTCTCGTACACGTCGCGCTCCGGGTCGTACTGGTCGCCGTCGTTGACGTCCTCTTCCAGGAGCGGGAACACCGTCTCCATGGCCGCTGCGTCAAGGTCCTCCGGGCGCATACGCACCAGGCGGGAAACGCCGGCGGTGCTGTAGTGCTTACCGGCCCCAGTCTCGTGCAGCTCAGCGATCGCGGCGGTGTCGCGGCCCAGGTACAGCTTCTTGCCTTCGCGGGCCAAGGACCAACCCTGAGTCCACAGCGTGCCGTCGCCGTTGTAGTTCATCTCGTGGCGGACGCGCCACGGGTTCTTGATGATGCCGCCGAGCGGGGCGATGATGACCAGACCAGCCATTAGGCCGGCGCCGCCCAGCAAGCCCTTCATGACGTTGCGGCGGCCCAGGGTCGAGGTCTGCCACGCGTCGTTGAGAAGAGCCGTGGTGGTGCGGCGGTCCAGCTCCGAGGACCGGCCGTCGTGACGGCGCTGCACCGCGATCTCCTCGGGCACGAACTTCTTCACGTACTGGACGATGGCCACGCCCAGGGAGACCAGCGACAGGCCCGACGTCAGGCCAAGCAACGGGGTGTACAGCGAGTACTTCCACAGACCTTCCTGGCCATGGAAGCGTGCCTCCCAAGGCCAGAAGAGGTAAACGCCGAGGAAGGCCAGGCCAGCGATGATGGAGATGGCCAGCCAGATGTTGATGCCCGCCTGGGCACGCTTCTCAGCCGGGTCATTCTCGATCGGGAAGCGTTCCTTGCGGTACGCAACCGTGACGTCGTCAAGCTCGGTGCCGAGCGCCGCGAGCTCAGCGTTGCTCATCTTATCCAGCTCAGCGCTGGTGTAGTTCTTCTTCACTTCATTGCTCATGAGCGCGATCCAATCCACATTGCGGCTGCACCGACGAGGGTGACGCCAATGATCCACATAGCCAGACCCTCAGCGACCGGGCCGATACCGCCCAGTGCCCAGCCAGCCGGGCTCGGGGTCTCCTTGGAAGACTTGATGAAGGCGATGATGTCGCGCTTCTCGTCCGCCGTCAGCTGACGGTCGGAGAACTTCGGCATGTTCTGCGGGCCGGTCAGCATTGCCTGGTAGATCTCCTGCTCATTAGCGGGGTCCAGGTACGGGGCGTACTTACCGGAGGACAGTGCGCCACCGCGGCCGGTGAAGTTGTGGCAGGAAGCGCAGTTCAGGCGGAACAGCTCGGATCCGCGTGCAACGTCACCGGCCTGAATATCGCCGTCGTAGTTCTTGCCTCGCAGCTCCTCCATCGCGATGGAGCCGTCCTCGTTGTACACGAGCTCCGGTCCGCCGCCATTCGCTGCAACGTATGCGGCCATTGCCAGAGTCTGTGCCTCGGAGTAGCGCGGCTTCTTGCGCTCTGCCTGAGCATCGTTGGACATCATCGGCATACGGCCGGAGTTGACCTGGAAGTACACGGCACCTTCGCCGGTACCGATGAGCGACGGACCGCGGTCCTTCACGCCCTGCAGGTTCGCACCGTGACAGGTGATGCAAGCCTGCTCGTAGAGGTCCTTACCTTCCTGGATCAGCGCTTGGTCATCGCGTTGGGCGGTGGCCACCTGCGCATCCGGGGTCAGGGCCGTAGCCAAAAGGCCGGCACCCGAGAGACCGATGCCGAGCGCGAGAGCGCCAGCGGCGGAACGACGCATACGACGGCGGTTCCGCGCCTTCTTTGGGGTGTTATCCATGTTGATCCCTTAAGCGAAAATCAGTGGTTAGTGCTTACGTCCGTCAGAAGACGCGCTACTGAACCAGGTAGAGAGTAACGAACACGCCGATCCACACGACGTCGACGAAGTGCCAGTAGTAGGAGGTCACCATCGCCGCAGTTGCCTGCGCCGGGGTGAACTTCGACTTGGCCACACGGAGGATCACCACGACGAACGCGAGAATGCCCGCGGTCACGTGAGCCATGTGGAAGCCGGTGATGATGTAGAACACCGAGCCGTACACGCTGGACTGCGGGGTAATCCCCGCCATGACCATCTCGGTCCACTCGAATGCGACGAGGCCCAAGAAGACCACGCCGAGCAAGATGGTCACGGTGAACCATTTGCGCAGACCGAAGACATCGCCCTTCTCAGCCGCGAACACGCCGAGCTGAGAGGTGACCGAGGAGGTCACCAGGACGACGGTGATGATCGTTCCGAAGACCACGTTGAGGTGGTCCGTCTGGTTCGACCAGTCGCCGGTGGACATGCCGTTTGCGCGCGATGTGAAGTACATCGCGAACAAACCGGCGAAGAACATCAATTCTTGGGCGAGGAACACGATCGTGCCCACGCTGACCATGTTGGGTCGGTTCAGCACGGGAAGACGATCGGGCGCTGTCGCCATACCTGGGTTCGTTGTTGCAGTCGTCACGCGTATTAGTATCGCCTTTTTGAACCATAAAGTCACCTTGTTCACCCCCGAATTTTTCATGTGAGCATGACCGGTACCTGCCGTTTTCTTGGCGTTTCTTTCGCGTGTCGGTCCGCACGAAACTTCCGGGAACTTTCTCGGCACGCTTTACGACGCACATCGGTGCAGGTCATTGCCGGACTGCCGAACTCGATAAATTCCTGAAGGACGGTTCGCGAATTTTTTCGTAAAATTCTCTCGTTTCCGTACGACCCCTTATAGTTCCCGGGTGTGACTCGATTCACACCTCACCCCTGCGAAAATGCCGCGGCTCCCCTACTTTCGTATGACCCCCTGACGGCAAGGATCTACTCACCCCTCAGGCGCGCACCAGAAAGCCCCCGGCACCTGAGGGAGGTGCCGGGGGCTAGCGCTCGAAGCGGAAGGCTCTTAGTGCTTCTCGCGCGGAATGCCGTACTGCAGGTTCAGCTTCGTCGTCGCCCAGATCAGGATGACCGCGCCGACGGCCAGCAGCCACAGCTCCCAGAAAGCGATGCCGAAGGCCATAAGGCAGATGCCACCGGTCATGGCGAGCGGCCAGATAGAGCCCGGAGAGAAGAAGCCCAGGACACCAGCGCCGTCCTCGACCTCAGCTTCTTCCCAGTCCTCCGGGAGAACATCGCTACGGCTCTCGGTGAAGTTCAGGTACCCACCGAGCATGAAGGAGAACGCAGAGGCCAGAATGAGCGCGACACCGCCGGCCCATTCGTAGCCCTGCAGGTAAGCGTCATCGCCGACAAAGTTGGTGGCGAAGGCGTAGAACACCGCCATGATCGTCAAGAAGACGCCGATGGCGTAGAAAACTTTTGCTCCAGCTCCCATTGCTTTTCCCTAGCCTCTCTTAGACGTTCTGCACGGCGTTGTCGCCGCCGCGAGTTCCGGTTCGGTCGGTGTTGAACGGACGGGTGGTCGTTGCGAACGGCTCTTCGCCGATGGACGCGAGGGCCTCGGAGTTAGCTGCGTCCGGGTTCTGCTCACGGAAGCGCATGTAGTCGCGGAACTTCTCCGGGGAGACTGCGCGGATCTCGAAGTTCATCATCGCGTGGTAGGTACCGCACATCTCGGCACAGCGTCCGACGAACGCGCCTTCCTTATTGATTTCCTCGATCTGGAAGCTGCGCTCCTGCTGGTTCTCCTCCGGGTGGGAGTACACGTCACGCTTGAACAGGAACTCCGGAACCCAGAACGCGTGGGACACGTCGCCGGATGCCAGGCGGAACTCGATCGGGGTGTTCGTGGGCAGAACAAGAACCGGGATTTCCTCGGTGGTGCCCACAGTCTCAATCTTGTTGAAGTGCAAGTAGGACTTGTCGGACATCGACTTTCCGTGAATCGGGTTCGAGTTGTGGACGTCCTCGTCGTCGTATTTGGAGTCCTCGGCGAGCTTCTGGCGCTCAGCGTCCTCACCGACGTAGTCGGACCCCGTCGGGGAGAGCTCCGCCCCGACCTCCGCGTAACCGAACTTCCAGTTCCACTGGAAGGCGGTGACGTCGACGGTCACCTCCGGGTCCTTATCCAAGGCAACGACCTTCGTCTGAGCCTGGACGGTGAAGAAGAACAGCACCATCACAATCACGATCGGGACGATCGTCAATCCCAGCTCGAGCGGGACGTTGTACTGCAGCTGCTTCGGGAATTCCCCGGCCCCCTGCTTCTTACGGCGCTTCCCACCCCACGCGAAAATCGCGTAGAGGAAGATGCCCCACATGATGATGCCGATGATCCACGCCGCGAGCCAGACCCACACCCAGAAGTTGTACAAGCTTGCACCCTCAGGGGTGACGGGGTCCGGCCAGCCCATGTCGAGCAAGTTCGACATGGCGCTCGGCGGTTCAGTCTCACAGCCGGCAAGACCGAAGCCGCTCAGCGCGAGAACGCCTGCGACACCGATCTTCTTAGCCAGGCCACGGTTCTTTGCCGTATCCACGTGTGTCTGCCTTCCTGTCCACACAAACGAAAAAGCTGTGAATACTCTCCAATCCTCCGCCCTAGCTGGATAGCAGCCGGAGACGAGCAGAGCAGAATATTCCTACCCAGTCAGAATAGATTATCCGGGTGCCGTTCCTCACCTGCGCCGCCGACGGCGTTAAGCCTGCCTATCCCTCTTTCCCTGGACATGTTCCCGACAAGCTGTTTACCCGCTGGTTACCGGCCACGTCGCGGTATGTCCGCGATAACCAGCCCGGAACCGTGTAACTGCCGTCACATTATTTCGGTCAAATATCATCCGGAAGTTGCACCCCTATTGGGGACGGGCTAAAGGTGGCCCCGAGCTGCCCACTACAGTCCTCCTCGACCACCCCGCCAGCCGGCGCGCGCCACGCGGACGCGCGCTAATTCCGGTGGTGGCGGGTACGGCTTCTATTGTGGGTAGAGCTGAATTCACTTTGTTTAAATGACCATCTAAGGAGTCATTCCCATGTGCGGTCTTCTCGCCATGCTGACCAGCTCGTCCGACGCTTCCCGCTTCGCGGAGCCGGCCGAGCGCGCCCTCCCCTGCTTCTATCACCGCGGCCCCGACGCGGCTGGCACTTGGCACGACGATGACGCTGTTTTCGGCTTCAACCGTCTCGCCATCATCGACCTGGAGCACTCCCACCAACCGCTTCGGTGGGGTCCGGCGGAGAACCCCGAGCGTTACGCGCTGACCTTCAACGGCGAGATCTACAACTACGTGGAGCTGCGCGAGGAGCTGACCGCCGCTGGCCTGACGTTCAACACCGAGGGCGATTCGGAGACCATCGTGGTGGGATACCACCACTGGGGCGAAGACGTCGTCAAGCACCTGCGCGGCATGTTCGCCATCGCGATCTGGGACACGGAAACCCGCACAATGTTCGTCGCCCGCGACCAGTTCGGCATCAAGCCTCTCTACTACGCCACCACCGAGGCGGGCACAGTCTTCTCCTCTGAGAAGAAAGCCATCATAGAGATGGCACCCGAGTTGAGTCTAGACCTCAGCCTGGACCGTCGTGCGATCGAGCACTATGTCGACCTGCAGTACGTGCCGGAGCCAGAGTCCCTCCACTCCTGCATCCGGCGTCTCGAGTCCGGCTGCACCGCCACCCTCACCCCGGGCGGCGAAGTTAAAGCCAAGCGCTACTTCAACCCCCAGTTCAACGTCATCCCCGTCGCCAAGGACAAAGAGCAAGAACTTTTCAACAAGATCGCCGCGGCGCTGGAGGATTCCGTCGCCAAGCACATGCGCGCTGACGTGACAGTAGGCTCCTTCCTTTCCGGTGGTATCGACTCGACCGCGATCGCGACGTTGGCCAAGCGCCACAACCCCGACCTACTCACGTTCACCACGGGCTTCGAGCGCGAGGGTTATTCGGAGGTCGACGTCGCCGCAGAATCCGCGGAGGCGATCGGTGTCGAGCACATCGTGAAGGTCGTCTCCCCTGAGGAATACGCCGACGCCATCCCGAAGATCATGTGGTACCTCGACGATCCGGTCGCGGACCCGTCACTCGTGCCGCTGTTCTTCGTGGCACAGGAAGCGCGCAAACACGTCAAGGTCGTCCTCTCCGGCGAGGGTGCCGACGAGCTTTTCGGCGGCTACACCATATATAAGGAGCCGCTGTCGCTCGCCCCGTTCGAGAAAATGCCTGACCCCCTGTTGAAGGGCCTGAACAAACTCAGCCAGGTATTGCCCGAGGGGATGCGTGGAAAGTCGCTGCTCGAGCGCGGCACCACCCCGATGGAGACCCGCTATTACGGCAACGCTCGCTCCTTTACTTACGACCAGCTGCGCCGTGTCCTGCCGTGGGCGAAGCCGGAATGGGACCACCGCGAGGTCACTGCACCGATCTACGCACGGTCGAAGGACATGGACCCGGTCGCGCGCATGCAGCACCTCGACCTGTTCACGTGGATGCGGGGCGACATCCTGGTCAAAGCCGACAAAATCAATATGGCCCACTCCCTCGAGCTGCGCGTCCCGTTCCTGGACAAGGAGGTCTTCGCTGTGGCGGAAACCATCCCAGCGGATCTCAAGATCTCCCACGGCACCACCAAGTACGCCTTGCGAAAAGCTATGGAGCAGATCGTTCCTCCGCACGTGCTTCACCGCAAGAAGCTCGGCTTCCCTGTGCCGATGCGTCACTGGCTCGCCGGCGATGAGCTCTACGGCTGGGCGCAGCAGACCATCAACGAATCGCAGACGGACGACATCTTCAACAAGCCCGAGGTACTGGAGATGCTCAAGGAGCACCGCGACGGCGTCTCGGACCACTCCCGCCGCCTGTGGACGGTGCTGGCGTTCATGATCTGGCACGGTATTTTCGTCGAGAAGCGCATCGATCCGGGCATCGAGCAGCGCGAATACCCGGTGAACCTTTAAGAACCACTGTTTTTCACTACCCCGTGGCTGGCCGTGATCGCGTCTGCCGCGGGGTAGCGCTGTCTCTACCCCGATTGGATAGCGCAATCTACTTACATTTCGTGCCTGCGAAGCTTCAATGAGACCCATGACAGCGAAAACAGCGGAGACAGCAGCAAAGACCACAAAGACAAAGTCCATGGAGACAAAGACGCAGAAGATTCTCACCGTCATCGGCGGGCTACTCGTCGCCGGAGTTATTCTGCTCGGCACCGGGGCGTATTTCTACGGGCCGACGCTCACCGCAATGACGACGGGATCCGCCCGCTTCCTCGGCACAGACTCCCCGAAACGTTACACATCAACTGTGCTCAGCCTCGCTGAACAGGGCATCTATGCCGACTCGAAGGAATTCGCGGACGCAGCAGAGCACGCCCGGGAGGCCGCGAAGCAGGCAGATTCGCTTGACGACGTCCGCGTCCCTCTCAATGATGCGGTCCGCGCCGCTGGCGGCAAGCACTCCCGTCTCATTGAACCGGACGAACAGCGTGGCGGCGGTGATGCCGCGGACAGCGCGAGTTCGCCTGCCGCAGGGGTGGAACAGAAAGACGGACTCGCCTGGGCGACGGTTCCCGGTATCGACCGAAACGACGATATTCAGGGTTACGCTGACGCGCTTTCCAACGGCCTAGCCGCAGCACGCGACAACGGTGCCTGCGGTGCCGTGGTGGATTTGCGTGGCAATGACAGCGGCGACATGGGTCCGATGCTTGCAGGCCTGTCTCCCCTGCTTCCGGATGGCACAGCCTTGGAATTCGAATTCGGGGCGAGAACGAATGCTGTGACCGTCGACGGAAATTCCGTCAAGGGCGGCGGCACCCCACTGACAACCGCAGGTGGCAAATGGGACGTCCCTGTCGCTGTACTCGTGGACGGCGAGACGGCCTCCTCCGGCGAAGCGACCATGCTCTCTTTCCGCGGCCTGGACAACTCCCGCAGCTTTGGCACCCCGACTGCCGGATTTGCCTCCGCGAATACTGTCTACGATTTTCCCGACGGCAGCGAGCTGATGCTCACCATCGCCAAGGACCGCGATCGCAACGGCGCAACATACTCGGAAGATCCTATAGACCCGGATATGAAGACCGATTCCGGTGACGTGGCAGCAGCTGAGGCTGAAAGGTGGCTGCGAGACCAAAGCGGCTGCAGCTAGCGGTTGAGACCAGTACCCCGGGAAACAAAGAAAGTAGCGCCCCCGCCATTAGCGGGAGCGCTACTTTCTTCTGTTCCTTCTTCGGCATTCGCCTTAGTTGAAGGAGTCGCCGCAGGCGCAGGAACCGCCCGCATTCGGGTTGTCGATGGTGAAGCCCTGCTGCTCAATGGTGTCAGCGAAGTCGATCTCCGCGCCCATGAGGTACGGGACACTCATCTTGTCCACCACGAGACGGACGCCGCCGATGACATCGGCCTTGTCGCCTTCGAGTTCGCGGTCGTCGAAGTAGAGCTGGTAGCGCAGCCCGGCGCAGCCGCCCGGCTGAACGGCGATGCGCAGGGACAGGTCGTTTCGGCCTTCCTGATCCAGCAGCGCTTTCGCCTTCGCGGCGGCTGCCTCAGTGAGCTTGACACCAGTTGCGGAAGTCGGTGCAGTCATGATCGTTTCTCCTTGCCTACGGATCGTGTCGGGCACCGAGCCTACTCCGGGCCGGCACCTGGATGCTAGTACACCCTAACTTGCGCTGGTCACAGGCAAGAAAGTCAGTGTCGAGCGCTCTCGGGCGCTTCTAGATTCCACAACACCACCGAGCGCACCCGTATTCCCACCTGCGCACCCAGGTTTTGTAGCCTAGAGTGCGTGAAACTTCCCTGGCAGAAATCCGATGCCCCTGCGGCCGACAACGCGACCGCTAGCAGCGGCTCCACCAAGCTCGACCTCGGCGGCGACACCTCCACGGACCCCCACGCCGTGAAGGCGGCCAAGGACACTACGTCCAAAGACTCGTTGCCGAAGGGCTACACCCCGCCGAAGGGCCGCCCGACACCGAAGCGCCACGACCAGGAGGTCAAGCGCGGAGTAGTGCGCGACCCGAACGCGATGTCGAGGCCGCAGCAGGCGCAAAAGCGCAAGGAACTCAAGACTTCCATGTCCAAGGAGGAATGGAAGGAGTACAAGAAGAAGGAGCGCGAGGAGCGCCGCGAGCGCAACCGCGAGGTTCAGGCCCGGATGGACGCGGGCGACGAGCGCTACCTCATGGACCGCGACAAGGGTGAAGTGCGCCACTACGTGCGCGACTGGGTGGATTCCCGGCGTTTCCTGTCCAACTACATGCTTCCGGCAATGGTCGTTCTGCTGGCCATCATGCTTCTGGGCCTTTTCATGCCGCGCGTCTCCGAGATCCTCTCCCTGGTGTCCATGGTGTTCATCCTGGCCATCTTCGTGGAGGCTTTCATCATCGGCCGCCGCGCGAACCGCGCTGTCCGCGCGAGATTCCCCGGCACGGACGAGACAGGCTTCGGCCTCGGCATGTACGCGTACTCCCGCGCATCCCAACCGCGCAACTGGCGCACACCGAAGCCGCAGGTTGCAATCGGTTCCAAGGCGTAGCAGGAAAGCTGGGGCACCACCATGAGCGTTTCTGTGCAGTTCGAACCGGTTCCCACCCCGGACAGCGCTGTTGAGGCGCGGGTCCGCGCGGCCATGACGGATAACCCGCGCGGTGTATCCTTCGGCCGGCTTGCCGGCCTCGGCGCGTGGATTGCCGGACGCCAGGGTGAAACGCCCCCACACCCGATCGAATCCCCGCGCATCGTCGTCTTCGCCGGCGACCACGGCATCGCCGCCCGCGGAGTCTCCGCGTTCACGCCGGATGCCTCCATCCTGCAGGCCGATGAAGTCGATGCCGGAGCAGCTCCCGTCAACACCCTGGCCCGCACCGCCAATGCTCCTGTGGAGCTCGTCCGCGTGAGTCTCGCCGAGGAGGGAGCCCTCATCCGCCCGGGCTCCGGGGCAATCGACATCGAGGATGCCATGAGTCCGAATGAATTCGCCCGCGCCGTGGAGTTGGGCCGCACGGTCGCGGACTCAGCTGTCGATTCCGGTTGCGACCTCGCTGTCGTCGGCGATATCGGGGTGGGCAACACGACGGTGGCCGCCGCAGTGATCGGCACCCTCACCTTCACCGAGCCTGTTGTCGCGGTCGGCCGCGGCAGCGGCATCAACGACGAGACCTGGAAGGTCAAAGTCGCGGCAGTGCGCGACGCCATGTTCCGGGCCCGCGACGCCCACGACGACGTCGAAGTGGTACTGCAGCGTATTTCTTCGCCGGATTTCGTTGCGCTCACGGCGTTCATCGCGCAGTGCGCGGCGCGCCGCACGCCAGTGCTTGTCGACGGCGCCTTCCCCGCTGCCGCCGCCTACACGGCGGAACGGCTCTCCCCCGGCGTGAAAGACTGGCTGCTCGCCGGCCAGTTGAGCCCGGAACCCTGCCACAAGATCTGCCTGCAGGCCCTCGATCTCACACCTGTGGCGGCACTCGACATGACCACCGGTCAAGGTGCCGGCGGAGCAGCTGTCCTGCCGCTGCTCACCTCTGCCGTGGAGCTGGTCGCCGACGAAATGCGCTCGCAGGAAACGGCACAATAAAGACAAAAACATGCACCGGCCGCCCCCGGCCCCAACGGGCCGTCGATAAGCGGCGGTGCCTGTACACGTGCGCCCTTACTTGGCGGGAACGAGCGTGTGCATCCAGCCGTGGGTGTCTTCGAACTCGCCGCGCTGGATCTTGGTCAGGCGCTCACGCAATTTCATCGTGACATCGCCGGCTTCGTTGCCGTTGACCGTGAAATCGATGCCGTCGCCCACGATGTGGCCGACCGGGGTGATCACCGCAGCGGTGCCGCAGGCGAAGGACTCGGTCATCGTCCCCTCCGCGACATCGTTCTTCCAGTCGTCGACCGAAATGCGCACCTCCTCGGTGGCGTAGCCGAGGTCTCCTGCGACCTGCAGCAAAGAGTCGCGGGTGATGCCCGGCAGCAGCGAACCGGACAGCTCCGGAGTGACCACCTTGATCCCGTTGTCCTCAGCACCGTAGACGAACATGAGGTTCATGCCACCCATCTCCTCGATGTAGGTCCGCTCGATGGCATCGAGCCACACGACCTGGTCGCACTGCTTCTCCTGGGCCTGCGCCTGTGCGAGCAGCGACGCAGCGTAGTTACCGGCAAATTTCGCGGCGCCCGTACCGCCCGGCGCGGCGCGGATATAATCCTCGGAGATCCACACCTTGACCGGCTTGATACCGCCGTCGAAGTACGCACCCGCCGGGGAGGCGATGACGTAGAAGGTGTAGCTGCTTGCCGGCTTCACCCCGAGGCTGACCTCGGTAGAGATCATGAACGGGCGAAGGTACAGCGCAGCCTCGTCGCCAGCCTCCGGCACCCATGCCTCATCGATTTCGACGAGCTGGCGAAGGGACTCGAGGAAGTACTCGTCGGGAAGCTCCGGCATGGCCAAGCGCCGGGCGGAATTCCGCAGACGCTGCCCATTCTGCTCCGGACGGAAAGTGGCGATGGAACCGTCCGGCTGGCGGTACGCCTTCAAACCCTCGAAGATCGCCTGGCCGTAGTGGAACACCATGGAAGCCGGATCGAATTCGATCGGGGCGTACGGGGTGACGCGGGCATTGTGCCACCCCTCCTCCTCGGTCCAGTCGATCGCGACCATGTGGTCGGTGAATTCCTGGCCGAATTTCGGGTCCTTGAGAATTTCCGCGCGCTGCTCGTCGCTTGCCGGGTTCTCGTTTTTCTGCACGGTGAATTCCAATTTCGTCATGCTGCCCAAGCATACGCCCACAGACATGCGCCCAAGCCGGTTTCGTGCCCGGCTGACGTAGGATCGGCCGCGTCAACCCCATTTCTCCCAAAAGGAAGTAAAGGAGTATCCGCTCTATGCCGCACCTTCCCCGCACCACAGGTGTTCTTCCCGCCCACGGGTCCCTACCGCGCGTGGACTTCGCCTCCTCCGCAGACAGCACGCTTATCGACGGCGCCGCCCGCCTCATCCCCGTCGCCCAGGGCGAGGAACTGGAACTGCCGGTCTCCGCGTTGACCCGCGACGGCCTGCTGGAGGCGCTCGAAGCTGTCGGTGCGACCGGTTCCCACGGAGAGATCACCAAGGTAGTGCTCGACGGCGACCTGCACATCGCCGTCGGCCTCGGCGAAGACACCTCCCCGACATCCGTCCGCCGGGCCATGGGTGCGGCCGCCCGCTCCCTCAACGGCGTGGAGCGCGCGGTCGTCAGCGGCGAATTTGGCGTGGCCGCCACCGTTGAAGGCCTGCTTTTGGGCGGATATGCCTACGCCGGTTTGAAAGCGCCGAAAGACGAGGAAACCGGGGCGGATGGGGAAGGCACCGCTGATGCCTCCGCACCGCTGATCACCGTGATCGGGCGTGAGGACGAGCGCGGCGCCTTCGAGGCCGCGGTCACCGCGGGCCATGCTGTGGCCCTGGCGCGGGACCTGGTCAACACTCCTTCCAACCTGCTCTACCCCGAGGTCTACGCAGAATATGCCGAGCAGATCGCCACTGCAGCAGGTGTGCAGGTCGAGGTCCTCGACGACGCCCAGCTGCGCGGGCAGGGCTTCGGCGGGATCACGGCGGTTGGCCAAGGCTCCGCGCACCCGCCGCGCCTGGTGCATCTGACTTGGGCTCCCGGCAACGCCGCAGACGGCACCTCCGTCGCCTTGGTGGGCAAGGGCATCACCTTCGATTCCGGCGGCATTTCCATCAAGCCCGCGAACGGCATGGAGCAAATGGTGATGGACATGGGCGGTTCCGCCGCGGTGCTGGCCGCGACCTGCGCCATCGCCGCCATGGAGCTGCCTGTGCGCGTGGAGGCGTGGATGCCGCTCGCCGAGAATCTGCCGTCCGGCACCGCCCAGCGGCCCGGCGATGTGATCACCCACTACGGCGGCATCACCAGCGAGGTGATCAACACCGACGCGGAGGGCCGCCTTGTGCTCGCCGATGCCATCGCCCGAGCCTGCGAGGACTCCCCCACGCACCTCATCGAAACGTCCACGCTCACCGGCGCCCAAATGGTGGCGCTAGGCAAGCGCACCTTCGGAGTCATGGGCAGCGACGAGCTGCGCGACCGCATCGCCGAACACGGGCGCGAGATCGACGAGCCCGGCTGGGCGATGCCGTTGCTCGAAGAGCACGAGGACGAGATCTCCTCCAAGGTCGCCGACGTGAAGAACGCCAACAGCGACCGTTTCGGTGGCATGGAATTCGCAGCGACCTATCTCTCCCGCTTCATCCGCGACGAGATCGAATGGGCCCACATCGACGTGGCGAGCCCGGCCTGGAACAGCGACGGCCCCCACGGCTTCACTCCCAGCCGCGCCACCGGCGTTCCCGTGCGCACTCTTGTGGAGACGGTCCGGGGGCTGATCTAACATTCCCACCCCCCACCCAAGGGGGGAAGGAATGTGATTTTGGTCCGACTTATCGGATTTATTCGCCGCGCTCGAACCGGGCGCGGCGTTCCTTTTGCTCGGCGCGCTTGCGCAGGATCCTCTCCTGCTCCATCCGCTTACGCATGCGGTCGGGGTAGCCGGTCCCCTCCACGTCGTAAAGCGGAATGCCCAAGAGCTTGGCCACAGCGTCGATGCCCTTCGGACCCCCGATGCGGCGGCGGGTGAACTCACCGTTTTCAGCAACCAGCACCACAGACATCTCGTTGACCAAGGTCTCCGGCTCGACGAAACCCTCCACGAAGGCGTGCTGAGCAACCCAAGATTTCAGGTACTCGGCATCTTCAGCCCTCACGGTCTCGCCTGGGCCGCGCGGAGGCTTCAGGGGCGAGTTGTTTTTCCGGGATCCGAAGATATTGAACACGCACCACATCATATAAGGCGACATAAAACACACCCCATTGCGCACATGCTCGGGCGCACATGAGCAACTAAGCGGGTACGCTTGTGGCGAATCAACGTCTGGAATTTTTTGAGGAGACTCCATCACCATGGCTCACTCTGTAGAGATGCCCGAGCTGGGCGAATCGGTCACTGAAGGCACGATCACCACGTGGCTGAAGTCGGTCGGCGACACCGTCGAGGTCGATGAACCTTTGCTCGAGGTCTCCACCGACAAGGTCGACACTGAGATCCCGTCCCCGGTCGCCGGCGTTCTGCTGGAGATCAAGGCGGAAGAAGACGACACCGTCGAGGTCGGCGAGGTCATCGCAGTCGTCAGCGAGGAAGGCGAGAAGCCGTCCGGCGACTCCGCTGACAAGGCTGAGGCGAAGGAAGAGAAGGCTGAGTCTGAGTCGAAGTCCGAGTCCAAGCCGACCAAGAAGTCCGGCGGCTCCAGCTCCGCCACCGACGTCGAGATGCCTGAGCTCGGCGAGTCCGTCACCGAGGGCACCATCACCACCTGGCTGAAGGAGGTCGGCGACGAGGTCGAGGTCGACGAGCCGCTGCTCGAGGTCTCCACCGACAAGGTCGACACCGAGATCCCGTCCCCGGTCGCAGGCACCCTGGTTGAAATCCAGGCCCAGGAAGACGACACCGTCGAGGTCGGCGAGGTCATCGCACGCGTCGGCGACGCAGACGCAGTTGCCGCTGACAGCGACGATTCCGCCGACGAGACCGAAGAGGCTGCCGCTCCGGCGGAGGCCCCGAAGAAGTCCGCACCGAAGTCCTCCTCCGACAAGAAGGGCTCCGGCGAGTCCACCGAGGTGGCAATGCCCGAGCTCGGCGAGTCCGTCACCGAGGGCACCATCACCACCTGGCTGAAGGAGGTCGGCGACCTGGTCGAGGTCGACGAGCCGCTGCTCGAGGTCTCCACCGACAAGGTCGACACCGAGATTCCGTCCCCGGTCGCAGGCACCCTGCTGGAAATTCTGGTGGGCGAGGACGACACCATCGAGGTCGGTGCCGCGATCGCGCGCATCGGCGATGCTGAGGCCGCCGCGGCCGGTTCCGCCGACGAGGCTGATTCTGAGGCCGAGCCTGAAGCAGCAGAGAAGCCGGCTCCGAAGCAGGAAGAGAAGAAGGCTGAGCCGAAGCAGGCTGCTGCCCCGGCATCCTCCACCAACACTTCCGCCAAGATCGACAACGGCGGGAAGGTCCCGTACGTCACCCCGCTGGTGCGCAAGCTCGCCGACAAGCACGGTGTCGACCTGAACACTGTCGAGGGCACCGGCGTCGGCGGCCGCATCCGCAAGCAGGACGTTCTGGCTGCCGCAGAGGGCGGCTCCGCCAAGGGCGCAACCGAGTCCAAGAGCGCCGGCACTGCCTCCGCCGCTCCGGAGAAGAAGGCTTCCGGCCCGCGCGCTCGCTGGTCCACCAAGGCTGTGGATCCGGCGAAGCAGGAGCTTATCGGCACCACCCAGAAGGTCAACCGCATCCGCGAGATCACGGCCTCCAAGATGGTCGAGTCCCTGCAGACCTCCGCGCAGCTCACCCACGTTCAGGAAGTCGATGTCACCCGCATCGCCGACCTGCGCAAGAAGGTCAAGCCGGCCTTCGTCGAGAAGCACGGCGCAAACATCACCTTCCT
This sequence comes from Corynebacterium sp. p3-SID1145, assembly GCA_025144245.1. Lineage (GTDB taxonomy): Bacteria > Actinomycetota > Actinomycetes > Mycobacteriales > Mycobacteriaceae > Corynebacterium. The sequence goes on from JALXXC010000001.1 coordinate 252,450, forward strand.
GGCCTTCTTCGTCAAGGCCGCGTCCGAGGCTCTGGTCTCCCACCCGAACGTCAATGCCTCCTACAACAAGGAGACGAAGGAGGTCACCTACCACGAGGATGTCAACATCGGTATCGCCGTCGACACCCCGACCGGCCTCCTTGTTCCGGTGCTCAAGAAGACCCAGAACATGTCCCTGGCTGAGATCGCACAGGGCATCGCCGACCTGGCTAGCCGCGCACGCGACAAGAAGCTGCGCCCGGACGACCTGTCCGGTGCCACTTTCACGGTCACCAACATCGGCTCCGCCGGCGCGCTGATGGACACCCCGATCCTCACCCCGCCGCAGTCCGGCATCCTGGGCACCGGCGCTATCGTCAAGCGCCCGGTCATCGTGACCGAGGACGGCATCGACTCCATCGCAATCCGCTCCATGTGCTACCTGCCGTTCACCTACGACCACCAGATCGTCGATGGCGCGGACGCTGGCCGCTTCATCACCACGATCAAGGACCGCGTCGAGACCGGCGACTTCGAAGAGGACATGGACCTCTAACCCCAGCGGGGTGTAAACCCTCCGGGTTCAAGACGGCCCGGCGCTGACCAACACGGTCGGTGCCGGGCCGCTCTTTATGCGCCCACACGCCCACAACCCAGTGGATAGACTGGGTTGTATGGCACAGGAATCACATGCAAAAACCAGTAAGCACAGCTCTTTCAAGTCGTTCCGCAACAACCCCTCCGCCTTCATGGAGGAAGCGCTCGGCGGGCTTGTCGCCGCGCACCCGAATGCTTCGTGGCACGACGAAGGGTTCATCGGGATCACCGAGGACAAGCGCAGTGACGGCCGTGTGGCGGTGATCTCCGGCGGAGGTTCCGGCCATGAGCCGATGCACGCCGGCTTCATTGGTGCGGGCATGCTCGATGCCGCCTGCCCGGGTCTGCTGTTCACCTCTCCGAACGCCGTCCAGATCACTGCAGCCACCGAGTGGGCCGACCAAGGCAAGGGTGTGGTCCACGTAGTGAAGAACTACACGGGCGATGTCATGAACTTCTCGGTCGCGGCGAACAGCGTCGACGGCGAGGTGGCCACGGTGACCGTCGCTGATGACGCCGCCACCGAGATCGACGAGGATGACGATTCCCCGGGCCGCCGCGGCACCGGCGCGACCATCATCGTGGAGAAGATCGCAGGTGCGTCCGCGGCCCGTGGCGACGAGGTGGCTACAGTCGCTGAACTCGCACAGAAAGCCGCCGACCAGTCCCGCAGCATGGCCGTCGCCCTCATGCCGGGCCACCTTCCCACCAGCGACCGCCAGACATTCGATCTGGAGGAAGGCGAAATCGAGATCGGTGTCGGCATTCACGGCGAGCCGGGCGTGGAACGCCGCGACACCACGGCAGGGGAAGAGCCGTCGGCCAAGGCGCTCGTCGGTGAGCTGCTCGACGGTGTCGCTGAATCCCTCGCCAACGCCGGTGTGAAGATCGACGGCGCCGATGTCGCGTTGCTCGTCAATGGCCTCGGCGGCACGAGCGAGCTCGAGTTGGACCTCATTTTCGGCGAGGCGCTTTCCCAGCTCGCCGACCGAGGCGCGAATGTGCGCCGCGGCCTGGTGGGCACCCTGGTCACCTCCCTGAACATGGCGGGCGTTTCCCTCACGGTCACTGTCGTCGACGACGAGCTGCTGGAGCTTCTCGACGCTGAGACAGATGCTCCGGCCTGGCCCGCCGTGGTCGAGGACCCGACGTACTCCCCCGCCCGCATGGTCGATGACCGTGAGGCGCCGAACGAGGGCGGCGAGAATGTCTGGCTGAGCGCCTTCGCCAACCGTCTGGCCGCTTCCTACGACGATCTGACCGAGTTGGACCGCGTCGCCGGTGACGGCGATTTCGGCCAGAACCTCGAAGCAGCTTTCGGCGACATTCAAACCCCGCTGAAAGGCACCGACGCCGAGGTACTCGAATTCTTCGCCCACCGCATGCTGGTCCGCGCGGGCGGCACATCCGGCGCTGTGCTGGGCACGCTCTTCCGCGAGATGGCGGACGCGTTCACCGATGCCCGGGTGGACTCCCGCGGCGCCGACACCGCGGACTTCACTGAGGCGCTAGCGGCGGGCCTCAACAACGGCGTCCAAGCGATCACCGACCTGGGCGGTGCGAAGGAGGGCGACAACACCTTAATCGACGCCCTGGCACCGGCCGCGAAGGAAGCGAAGCAGCTCGCGGACGGATCCGCCCCGGCATCGATCGACGAGGTGCTGGAGAAAATCCATACCCCCGCTGTGGAGGGCGCGAAATCCACCCGCGGCATGCAAGCGAAGAAGGGGCGCGCCTCCTACCTGGGCGAATCCGCAGCAGACGTGCCGGACCCAGGCGCAATCTCGATCACGTGGTTGTTCGGTGAGGCATCCGTCGACGAGTTCTAAAACCGGGTTTTCTAGACTCGTAAGCAACTGTGACGCACTGGAAAACTAAGGAGCTAGTTGTCGTGGATTACATTTCCCGCCACATCGGCCCGACGGACAGCGAGCGCAAGGAAATGCTCGATGCCGTCGGTTACGGTTCGATCGACGAACTGGTCGCGGCCGCGACCCCACCGGGCATTCTCGCGAAAGCGCCGCTCGATCTGCCTGCCCCGCTGACCGAGAACGAAGCCCAGAATCGACTGCGTGAGCTTGCCGGGAAGAACACGGTCCTCAAAGCGTTCTACGGCCAGGGCTTCTCCTCCACCATCACCCCGCCGGTGATCCGCCGCGGAGTCGTGGAGGATGCTGGCTGGTACACCGCGTACACGCCGTACCAGCCGGAAATCTCCCAGGGCCGTCTCGAGGCGCTGCTCAATTTCCAGACCATGGTGCAGGACCTCACGGGCCTGCCTATCGCCAACGCCTCGCTTCTCGACGAAGCCTCCGCCGTCGCTGAGGCCATCGGCCTCATGTCCCGGAAGGTGAAGAAGGGACGCCGCGTGCTTCTCGACGCACGCCTGCACCCCCAAGTCATCGCCGTCGCCGCCGAGCGCGCCCGTGCACTGGACCTCGAGATCGAAGTCACAGCGCTGGACTCCAACCTGGTCGGCGAGGACTTCGTCGGGGTCGTGCTGGCCTACCCCGGCACCGAGGGAGACATCGTCGACCCTCGCCCGGTGATCGAGGCGATCCACTCCCGCGGCGGCCTCGCCACCGTGGCCGCCGATCCGCTGGCGTTGCTGCTCCTGGAATCCCCGGGCGAGCTCGGCGCAGACATCGCGGTGGGCACCACGCAGCGCTTCGGCGTGCCGCTGTTCTACGGCGGCCCCCATGCCGCCTACATGGCTGTGACGGAAAAGCTCAAGCGCCAAATGCCGGGCCGCCTCGTCGGTGTGTCCGTCGACGCCGAGGGCTTCCCCGCCTACCGTCTCGCGCTGCAGACCCGCGAGCAACACATCCGCCGCGAGAAGGCCACCTCCAATATCTGCACCGCACAAGCCCTGCTGGCGGTCACCGCCTCCATGTACGCCGTGTACCACGGCCCTGAGGGCCTCCGCGATATTGCGCGCAAGGTGCACGAATGGGCGGGGCGCTTCGCGGCGTCGCTAAGCGCCGCCGGCCTCACCCTCAAGCACGGGCACTTCTTCGACACCGTGGCTGTCACCGTGCCGGACCGTGCCCGCGGCATCGTCGACGCACTGGCGGACACCGGTTACCTCGTCCGCGCCGTCGACGACGACACCGTGGCAGTAAGCTTCGGCGAAGACACCGAGGAAGCTGACCTCGCCGCGCTGCTCGAAGGCTTCGGCATCATCAACGACCCCGTTGCCGCCGGCGACGCAGTGAACGGTCTGCCGGAGGAGCTGACGCGCACCACCGAGCTGCTCACGCACGAGGTGTTCAACACCCACCACTCCGAGACGATGATGATGCGCTACATCCGCTCTCTCGGCGACAAGGACCTCGCGCTCGACCGCACGATGATCCCGTTGGGTTCCTGCACCATGAAGCTCAACCCCACCGCGGGACTGGAGGCCATCACCTGGCCGGGCTTCGCCAACGTCCACCCGTTCACACCCGACGCGTACACCGAGGGTTGGCGTGAGCTCATCGCTGAACTGACCAGCTGGCTGGTGGAGCTCACCGGCTACGACGCCGTCTCCGTCCAGCCGAATTCCGGCGCCACCGGTGAGCTGGCCGGCCTGCTGGCCATCCGCCGCTACCACGTGGCCAACGGCGACACCGAGCGCGACATCTGCCTCATCCCGGCCTCCGCGCACGGCACCAACGCAGCCTCCGCAACGCTGGCGAACCTGCGTGTTGTCGTGGTCAAGACCGCGGACGACGGCTCCATCGACATCACCGACCTGGACGCGAAGCTCGAGCAGTACGGCGAGCACGTCGCCGCCATCATGATCACTTACCCGTCCACGCACGGCGTGTACGAGGAGACAGTTACCGAGGTTGCGGACAAGGTTCACGCTGTCGGCGGCCAGGTCTACATCGACGGTGCGAACATGAACGCCCTGACCGGCCTCGCCCGGCCGGGCGATTTCGGTGGCGACGTCAGCCACCTGAACCTTCACAAGACGTTCACCATCCCGCACGGCGGCGGTGGTCCGGGCGTCGGCCCGATCGGAGTTGGCGCGCACCTCACCCCGTTCCTCCCGGCCGACCCGCAGATCAGTGGTGAAGACGCCGCGAAGGAAGCCGCGGAGGGCGCCGGTGTGCCCATCTCCGCCACCACGTACGGCTCCGCGGGCGTGCTGCCGATCTCGTGGGCGTACATCGCCATGTCGGGCGCCGAGGGGCTCGCCTCCGCCACCCGGAACGCCATCCTCAACGCCAACTACCTGGCGCACGGGCTGAACGACTCTTTCCCGGTTCTCTACACCGGCAATGCCGGCCTGGTCGGCCACGAGTGCATTATCGATCTCCGCGAGATCACCGATGCCTCCGGAGTCACCGCCGCCGATGTAGCCAAGCGCCTCGTCGACTACGGCTTCCACGCCCCGACGCTGGCCTTCCCCGTCGCCGGCACGCTCATGATCGAGCCGACCGAGTCCGAGGATATTGCCGAGCTGCAGCGCTTCATCACTGCGATGCGCTCCATCCGCGCCGAGATCCAGGACATCATCGACGGCAAGGTGGCCTACGAAGACTCCGTCATCCACCACGCTCCGTACACCGCACGCAGCCTGGTCACCTCCAACTGGGAGTACACCTTCACCCGCGAGCAGGCCGCCTACCCAGTCGAGTCGCTGCTCACTGCGAAATACTTCCCGCCGGTGCGCCGCATCGACGAGGCGTACGGCGACCGCAACCTCGTCTGCGCCTGCCCGCCGCCGGAGGCCTTCGACCTCTCCGCCTCCCCCGAAGAGGGCGAGGTCATCGAGCCTGTCGTCACCGAAGAAAACAAGAAGTAAAGGAGCACCCACACATGCCACAGACCCCGCTGCACAGCAAGCACGAGGCCCTCGGCGCATCGTTCACCGATTTCGGTGGCTGGACCATGCCGCTCAAGTACGGCAGCGAGCTCGAAGAGCACCGAGCCGTGCGCAACGCCGTTGGGATCTTCGATCTGTCCCACATGGGCGAGATCGATGTCACCGGTCCCGACGCCGGTGCGTACCTCGACTACGTGCTCATTTCCAACTTGTCCAACCTCAAGGTGGGAAAGGCCAAATACTCCATGATCGTCGACGAGAACGGCGGCATCCTGGACGACCTGATCACGTACAAGTTCTCCGACGATCACTTCATGGTGGTGCCCAACGCCGCCAACACCGCCACCGTGTGGGCAGCATTCCAGGCCCGCACCGAGGGCTTCGACGTGGAGATCCGCAATGACTCCGAATCGATCGCGCTCATCGCCGTCCAGGGCCCCGGCGCGCTCGACGCGCTGAAGCCGCTGCTTGCCGACGACCCCGAGCCACTTGCCTACTACTCCGGCGCGTGGAGCACCCTGGGCGGCAGCGAAGTCTTCGTCGCCCGAACCGGCTACACCGGCGAAGACGGCTTCGAGCTCTTCTGTCAGAACAGCGACGCTGAAAAGATCTGGGACGCCGTGATCGACTCCGGTATCCCGTGCGGCCTCGCTTCCCGCGACTCGCTGCGCCTGGAAGCGTCGATGCCGCTCTACGGCCACGAGCTGACCTCTGACATCACCCCGGTGGAAGCGGGCATGGGCCGCGCCTTCGCCAAGAAGGAAGCGGACTTCGTGGGCAAGGAGGCGCTGACAGGCCGCGAGCCGTCCGTCGTGATCGCAGGTCTTACCTCCGAGGAGCGCCGCGCCGCACGCGAGGGCGCCGAGATCTTCCTCACCGACGACAACGGCTCCGAAACCCGCATCGGCGTCGTCACATCCGGCCAGCCCTCCCCCACTTTGGGCCACCCGGTCTCTTTGGCGCACATTGACCCCGCGCACGCTGAGCCGGGCACTAGAGTGGACATCGACATCAGGGGTAAGCGCTACCCGTACACCGTCAGCGAGACCCCGTTCTACTCCCGAAAGGACAAGTAACCATGTCTGATCTGCCCCAGGATTTTTCCTACTCCGAAGAGCACGAATGGGTCAACGCCCCGGCTGACGCCGTTGAGGGCCAGACCGTGCGCATCGGCATCACCTCCGTAGCCACCGAGCGCCTCGGCGAGATCGTCTTCGCGGAGCTGCCGGCTGTGGGCGACACCGTGACCGCCGGCGAGACCTGCGGCGAGGTGGAGTCCACCAAGTCCGTCTCCGACCTCTACTCCCCGGTCACCGGCAAGGTCACCGCGATCAACGAGGATATCGAGGACAACTACGAGGCCATCAACAACGACCCGTTCGGTGAGGGCTGGCTCTTCGAGGTCGCCGTCGAAACCGCCGGCCCGCTGTTGAACGCCGAAGAGTATGGCGCAGCCAACGGCCTCTAAACCTGTGGAGCGATCCACTCCGTAAGCGGCGCGCGGCGGGGTCTACGATGTAGGGCATGAGTGCCCCTCGTGAACCGTTCTTCCCGCCCGACCGCTCCATTCGAGCCTCAGATTCCCCACTTGACGTGCGGGAACTGGGGCTCGTGGACTATGCGGAGACCTGGGACTTGCAGGCAGAGCTCACCGCCCAGCGCGCACGCGACGAGATCGGCGACACCCTGCTGGTCCTCCAGCACCCCAACACCTACACCGCCGGCAAACGAACCCAACCAGAGGACATGCCGGACAACGGTCAGCCCGTCGTCACCGTCGACCGCGGCGGCCGCATCACCTGGCACGGCGAAGGCCAGCTGGTCGTCTACCCCATCATCAAACTCGCCGACCCGGTGGACGTGGTCGATTTCGTCCGCCGCATCGAGGAAGCCTTGATCGCCTCCGTGCGCGAATTCGGTGTCGAGGACGCCGGACGCATCGAAGGGCGTTCGGGAGTGTGGGTGCCAGCGGACGATCCGTCGGTAGGCGTGCGCCGCGACCGCAAAGTCGCACAGCTCGGTATCCGCGTCACCCGTGGCGTGACCATGCACGGTCTGGCAGTGAACTGCAACAACACCCTGGAATACTTCGGCCACATCGTCGCCTGCGGCATCAGCGACGCCGATGTCACCACCATGAGCCTGGAAACCGGGCGCGATGTCACACCCGACGACATTGCACCGACCGTGATCCGCAATCTCGACCGCGCGCTTTCCGGTGAACTCGCCGTGGCGGACCACACCATTTCGCACGGACGACTCTAAAAGGGGGCCTTCATCCTGCGATATTCGCGCCTTTGCGCGGGCGTGATTAACGTGGGATCCGTGACTGTCGCAGAAGAAGGACGCAAGCTGCGCCGCGTCGAAAAGCGCAACGCGCAGACCCCTATCGAATCTAAGCCGCGCTGGATCCGCAACGCCGTGAAAACCGGCCCCGAATACGAGGACATGCGGAAGAAAGTGAAGGGCGCTTCCCTTCACACCGTGTGCCAGGAGGCCGGCTGCCCCAACATCCACGAGTGCTGGGAGTCGCGTGAGGCCACCTTCCTCATCGGTGGCGCGAACTGCTCCCGCCGTTGCGATTTCTGCCAAATCAACTCCGCGAAGCCCGAGCCCCTCGATGTCGAGGAGCCGCAGCGCGTCGCCGAGAGCGTGCGGGAAATGCAGCTCAACTACTCCACCATCACCGGTGTCACCCGCGACGACCTCGAGGACGAGGGCGCATGGCTGTACGCCGAGGTGGTGCGCAAAATCCACGAGCTCAACCCGCACACCGGTGTCGAGAACCTGACCCCGGACTTCTCCGGCAAGCCGGACCTGCTCCAGCAGGTTTTCGAGGCCGAGCCCGAGGTTTTCGCGCACAACCTTGAGACGGTGCCGCGCATCTTCAAACGCATCCGCCCAGCTTTCCGCTACGAGCGCTCCCTTGACGTTATCCGCCAGGCGCGCGACTACGGCCTGATCACCAAGTCCAACCTTATTCTGGGCATGGGCGAGACCCGCGAGGAAGTCCTCGAGGCCCTCGCCGACATGCACGACGCGGGCACGGACATCATCACGATCACCCAGTACTTGCGTCCCGGCCCGATGTACCACCCGATCGAGCGTTGGGTGAAGCCAGAAGAATTCATCGAGTACCGCGATGCCGCCTACGACATGGGCTTCGCAGCCGTCATGTCCGGCCCGCTGGTCCGCTCCTCCTACCGCGCGGGCAAGCTCTACGTGGAGGCGATGAAGTTCCACGGCCGTGAGCTGCCGGAGAACCTCAAACACCTCGCGGAAACCTCCCAGGGTGCCACGGAGCAGGAGGCAGAGTCCCTGCTGACCAAGTACGGCCCCTCGCAGGAGACCCCGGTTGTTTCCGCCGGCCGCCCGGCAGTCGGCCTCGGCATGCCGGGTATCGGCGCCGAGTAAAAAGGAAGCGCCGCTTCGCGGTGATCCGGTTGTCTTCCCAGGCTTCCCGGGCCGCTAAACCTCGGGCTGCTAAATCCAGCTACTTGGAACCAGCTTTCCGCCTTAATAGGGACGATTAGCTGGATCCAGGTAGCTGGGTTTTAGTGGCAGGGCCGCTGATGCCAGCGCAACGATTCGCCCCGTCGACGATGAAAGCCCACCAGGGATGAACCCTGGTGGGCTTTCTCGTGTGCGCGGACCCCTCCGTGTTTAGAAGCCCGTCACTTCCCTACTCCTGGCCGGTCGGGATGTTCGATCCGACCTTCCATGCCTCCGGGTTGTCGCGGGAATCGTCCGTGCCGCCGTCCTTGAACAGCGGGCGGTCGAGGACAACCGACGGGATGGCGAACGCGTCCACGAGCACCTCGGACCACGGACCGAGGGAGTCGACCAGGTCGTTGATGGATGCGCGGGCTGCCTTGACGCGGCCGGAGGAGATCACGTTGTGCTCCTGGTACCAGCCGGCCTCGCGGACAATGGTGTCGAGAACGAACAGGTGGCGCACCTGCTCGAAGACGGCGCGCTCGGTGGAGCCCACCGGCAGGGAGCGCTCGGCCTCAATCATGGCCTGGACCATCAGGTTCTCGATGTACGCCCACGCGGCGTTGAGCATGTGGTCCTGAGCCTTGTCGATGACCTTCGCAGCCTCAGCTTTGTCCAGCTTGCGTGCGCTCTGGATACGGCGGATAAGGGAACGCATGACCAGCTGCTCGCGCATCTGGACGACCTTGAGCTGGTAGTCGGCGTCGAACAGGGACGCTTCCTCGCTGGTGAACGTGTCCACCACGGACTGGACGGTGGAACCCAGGCCAGCGCGGCTGCGGAAGATGTCGGTCACGTTGGTGGCCGCGAACTTCACGATGTCCACTGCGGACGGGTTAGCCATCTCGCTGGTGTACGCGGTCAGCAGGTTCTTGCCGGCGAGCTGCAGCAGGACGGTGTTGTCGCCTTCGAACGTGTTGTACACGTCCGTGTCGGCGCGGAAGGTGGTCAGCAGGTTCTCCGACATGAAGCCGGCGCCACCGCAGGCCTCGCGGCACTCCTGGATGGTGTCGGTGGCGTGCTCGGTGGCCACGGCCTTGAACGCCGCCGCCAAGGTCTCCATCTCGCGGGAAGCCAGAGCCTGTGCTTCGGTCGGATTGGTCACGGACCACTCGCCGGAGGCCTGGCGCTCCGTCTGGTCGGCGTAGCGGGCCGTCAGCTGGTTCTGCAGCAGCTGGAGCGCGTAGGAGCGGGCCAGCGGGATGATCAGGCGGCGGCGGTGCTGGCGGTAGTCGATCAGCTTGCTTTCCTCGCCGGTGTCGCCGTAGTCGAACTGGCGGCGCTGGTGCGCGTACTTCAGAGCGATCGCCAGGGAGGACTTGGTTGCGCCGGATCCGGCGGCACCAACGGCAATGCGGCCGCGGATCAGGGTGCCCAGCATGGTGAAGAAGCGGCGGTTCTTCGAGTCGATCGGGGACGTGTAGTTACCCTCCGCATCGACATCGCCGAACTGGTTGAGCAGCGCCTCACGTGGGATACGGACGTTGTCGAACGTCAGGGTGCCGTTGTCGACGCCAAGCAGGCCGCCCTTGTGGCCGTGGTCGCCGATGGTGACGCCCTCGACAGGGGAGCCATCTTCTTCGCGAATGCGCACCACGAAGCAGTGCACACCGTGGGATTCCTCCACACCCGGAGTGTAGAGCTGCGCGAAAACAGCGGACCAGCGTCCGTCACGGGCGGTGTTGCCGATGTAGACCTTGGTGGCCGACGGAGACGGGGAGTTGATGATGAACTCCTGGGTCTCCGGGTCGTAGGTCGCCGTGGTCTGCAGCTCCTGCACGTTGGAGCCGTGGCCACGCTCAGTCATGCCGTAGCTGCCCAGCTTGGACAGGTCCATGGCGCCCTGGGCGTACTCGCGGTGGCGCTCGGTGCCCAGCACGTCGACGGCGCCGCCCCACAGGCCGAACTGCACACCGGACTTGATCGCCAGCGAGCCGTTGAACTGCCCGAGCAGGTCCAGGCCCATGATGCCGACGTGGGCTTCACCTGAACCTCCGTTCGCCTTGGAGAAGGCCGTCTGCATCATGCCGGAGGCGGCCACCATCTTGACCTTCTCCAGCAGGGCGGCGCGGATCTCTTCAACGGAGCCCTCGATCATCGGCAGCGATTCTTCGCGGTTGAGCTGCTCGCGGATGTTGTCCTTTTGCTCTTCCCACTTGCCGTCGAGCAGCGTCTTCAGCTTGCCTGCGACCGCTGCGTCCGGGGTCTCCGGCAGCGCCTGCGGAGAACGGGATTCGGGAAACGGCCTCTGGGGACGGCGTTCCAGATTGACCTTGCGGACTTTATCCTCAACAGAAGTCATGATGTCCTTCTTTCCTTGAATGCTTCCTTTTAGGGGTGGGTGTGGTGAGTTAGCGCTCGATGATGGCGACGACGCCCTGGCCACCTGCGGCGCAGATGGAGATGAGGGTGCGGCCGCCGCCGTTCTGCTCGAGGGTCTTCGCGGCGGATGCGAGGATGCGCGCGCCGGTCGCCGCGAACGGGTGGCCGGCTGCCAGCGAGGAGCCCTTGACGTTGAGCTTGGAGCGATCGATGGAACCCAGCGGGGCGTCGAGTCCGAGGCGCTCGCGGCAGTAGGTCTCGTCCTCCCACGCCTTGAGAGTGGCCAGCACCTGGGAGGCGAATGCCTCGTGGATCTCGTAGAAGTCGAAGTCCTGGAGGGTCAGGCCGTTGCGCTCGAGCAGGCGCGGGACGGCATAGGTTGGAGCCATGAGCAGGCCGTCCTTGCCGGACACGAAGTCGACTGCGGCGAGCTCGGAATCGACGATGTACGCCTGGACCGGCAGGTTCTGCTCCTTGGCCCACTCCTCGGAGCCGAGGAGGACAGCCGCCGCGCCGTCGGTGAGCGGGGTCGAGTTGCCCGCCGTCATCGTGGCGGTGCCGCCGTGCTGCTCCGCGTCCTTCTTGCCGAAGACCGGCTTGAGCTTGGCCAGCTTCTCCACAGAAGAGTCAGGGCGCAGGTTGGTGTCGCGGTTGACACCCAAGAACGGGGTCATCAGGTCGTTGAAGAAGCCTTCGTCGTACGCCTTGGCCAGGTTCTGGTGGGAGGTCGCCGCCAGTTCGTCCTGTGCCTCACGGGTGATCTCCATCTCGCGTGCGGTGATAGCTGCGTGTTCACCCATAGACAGGCCGGTCCGCGGCTCGCCGTTCTGCGGCTGCTCCGGCGCCAGCTGGTTCGGACGGATGGAGCCGACGAGCTTCAGCTGGTCCTTAGCGGACTTCGCGGTGGACAGACGGATCAGGGTCTTGCGAAGGGTGTCGTTGACGGCCAGCGGCGCGTCCGAGGTGGTGTCCGCGCCGCAGGCGATGCCGTTCTCGATGCGGCCGAGAGCAATTGCGTCCGCGACCTGGATCGCGGAAGTCAGAGACGTGCCGCAGGCGTGCTGCACGTCGAATGCCGGGGTCGTGGACGCCAGCTCGGAGCCGAGCACGGACTCGCGGACGAGGTTGAAATCGCGCGCGTGTTTGAGCACTGCGCCACCGACAACGAGACCGAGTTCCTTGTCCTGCAGGCCATAGCGGGCGACCAGGCCGTTGAGGGCCGAGGTCAGCATGTCCTGGTTAGAGGCGTTCGCGTACTCCTTGTTGGAACGCGCGAACGGGATACGGTTTCCGCCGAGGATGGCTACTTTGCGGGGTTGATTCATGCTTATCTCCTGCAGTTCCGATTAGACCTCAGGCGAGTTACTGCTGTTCAGTGCCTCGCGCGAGGCTTTTTGTCTGGCACTTTACAAAGTTTGAACTTTGTAAGGTTCGTCACCATTGCGATCTTATAATAGTATCCGACACAGAGCTACCGAATGAGAACGGTCGCTATTGCCGAAAATGAAGGAGAAAAAAGTGGCAAAGCAAGGCCTCCTTGAACAGTTCATCAACTCCCCGCTCGCCGCGAAGGCGGGTGTCCCCCAGGGCTACCCCCTGCGCCGTTACAAGCAGGGCGAGCCGCTTCTCCACGGCCCGGTGGTCGTCGGCGGCAACGGCCGTCTGGCGGACCAGATCACCCCGCTTCTCGACGGGCCGTACAAGCTCATCAAGGCGGAAGCGGACACCAAGCGCGCAGGCATCGTTTTCGACGCGACCGAGCTGAAGAAGCCGGAGGACCTGGTGCAACTGTACGAATTCTTCAACCCGCAGCTGAAGAAGGTCCTGGACAACGCGCGCATCGTGGTCATCGGCACGACACCGGAGCTTATCGACGGCGCCGATGCGCGCATCGCCGCACGCGCCCTCGAAGGCTTCACCCGTTCCCTGGCGAAGGAAATGCGCAAGTCTGCAACCGTCCAGCTGGTCTACGTTGATCCGACGATCGATGGCGGCCAGATCAACAAGGTGGAGTCCACCCTCCGCTTCCTCCTGTCCGGCAAGTCCGCTTTTGTCGACGCACAGGTCATCCGCATCACCCCGGTCGATGTTCAGCTTCCGGAGAACTGGGACAAGCCGCTCGAAGGCCGCCTCGCTGTCGTGACCGGTGCCGCACGCGGCATCGGCGCCACCATCGCCGAGACTCTGGCCCGCGACGGCGCCAAGGTCATCTGCGTCGATATCCCGCAGGCAGGTGAAGGCCTCGCTGAAACCGCGAACAAGGTCAAGGGCACCGCCCTTCCGCTCGACGTGACCGACCCGAAGGCGGCTGAAGTCATCGCCAAGCACGCCGAGGAGCGCTACGGTCGCAAGATCGACACTATCGTCCACAACGCAGGTGTCACCCGCGACAAGCTGCTGGTGAACATGGACGAGGGCCGCTGGAACATGGTCCAGAACATCAACCTCGTCGCACCGGTGCGCATCACCGAGGGACTTCTCGACGCGGATGCGTTCGCCGAGAAACCTGCCATCATCGGTGTCTCCTCCATGGCCGGCATCGCCGGTAACCGCGGCCAGACCAACTACGCCACCACCAAGGCCGGTGTTGTCGGCTTCGTGGATGCCCTCGCGGACCGCATCGCCGAGCTCGGCGGCTCCATCAACGCCGTCGCCCCGGGCTTCATCGAGACCGACATGACCGCCGCAATGCCGTTCGGCCCGCGCGAGGTCGGCCGCCGCCTGAACTCCCTCAACCAGGGTGGCCAGCCGGTCGACGTCGCCGAGACTGTCGCGTACTTCTCCGCGCCGTCGTCTGTCGCCGTCAACGGCAACACGGTCCGCGTCTGCGGCCAGAACCTGCTGGGAGCGTAGATACGATGACTACTTCGGTGAACAAGGGCAATGGCGACCACCCGCAGAAGAAAGCCGGGCAGGCTTCGTCTGCCGGGGCCGGCGCTTCCCGCCAGTACGAGAACCTGAAGTCCATCCCGGACCTGAAGGCGATCAACCGCAAGATCTTCCGCAGCGCCATCCCTGGTGTGGGCGGAACGCGCGAAGCGAAGCAGGACCCGACCTCGGCGATCCAGGTCAACGGCGTGAAGGTGGACAAGAAGAATCTGGCCGCCTACACCAGCGCCACGGGCCTGCGCCTGGGCAACGAACTCCCGCCTACCTATTTCTTCGTGCTCTCCTTCCCGTTGGTCATGGAGCTGCTCTCCCGCCCGGACTTCCCGTACCCGGCGATGGGCGCCGTGCACGTGACCAACGTGATCGAGCAGTCCCGCACCCTGACGGTCGACGAGACGTACACCATCCGCTCCCACGGCGAGAACCTGCGCCCGCACCGCCGCGGGCTGCTCGTGGATATCGTCACGGAGATCTTCGCCGAGGGCGGGGAGAACAATGAGCCGGTGTGGCGCCAGACATCGACCTTCCTGGGCATGGGCGCGAAATTCGCCAAGTCCGCAGATGTCAGTGTGACCACCCGCGCAGAGGACAGCGGCAAGGTTCTGCCGAAACCGGAGCTTCCGGAATTCAAGCCGAACGCCCGCTGGCGCTGGACGGGTTCCGATGTCAACGCCTACGTCGAGGCCTCCAACGACCACAACCCGATTCACACCTCCAACCTCGGTGCGAAGCTGTTCGGGTTCCCGGCACGCATCGCGCACGGCATGTACTCTGCGGCTGCCGTGCTGGCACCGCTGGAGGGCAAGCTTCCATCGGCGCTGCGCTACTCCGTCGAGTTCGTCAAGCCGGTCGTGATCCCGGCGCAGGTCGCGCTGTGGACGATCGAGGAAGAAGACGGCTCCTACGACATCCAGCTGCGCAGCTCCTCCAAGCCGGACAAGCTGCACCTCAACGCTGAGCTCACCCCGCTGTAAGAGGGACAGGGCTAACGCGCCACCCGCCGCTCCCCCACGACAGGGAGCGGCGGTCTTTTCATGTGCGGCAGGCGGTGGCGGTTCGTTCCTTAAAGCTGCACTTCGATAATGTGGTGACCATGGCAAAGGACAACAAGGCAACCGCCGCCGAGAAGGCTGCGAAGAAGGAGCAGCGCTCGGCGAAGCGCACGCAACGCAAGCAGACCCGCTCGCAGATCTGGCAGGCGTTCAACCTCCAGCGCAAGCGCGACAAGATGCTGATCCCGCTCATGCTGGCCGCCATCTTGGGCCTCGGCCTGCTATTCTTCCTCATCGGCCTGCTCTTCAAGGGCCAGTGGTTCATGCTGGTGCTGGGCCTGCTGTTCGGTTTCGTTCTGGCCATGTTCATCTTCACCCGCCGTTTGGAGGGGTCGATGTACGACGAGGTCGGCGACACACCGGGCGCCGCTGGCTGGACGCTAGAGAACATGCGCAACACGATGGGCATTGTCTGGTTGACCAAGACCGGCATTGCCGCGACGCCGCAGATGGACACGGTTCACCGCGTGGTAGGCAACCCGGGTGTCGTTCTCGTCGGCGAGGGTTCCACCAAGCGTGTGAAGCCGCTGATGGAAAAGGAGCGCAAGCGTATCGACCGCCTGGTGGCAGGTGTTCCGATCCATGAGATCTTCGTGGGTTCCGAGGAGGGCCAGGTCCCGCCGAAGAAGCTGCAGCGCACGATGCTGAAGCTGCCGAAGAATTACAGCAAGGACGAGGTCTACTCCATCAACGCGAAGCTTGAGGCGATGGACAACGTCCGCGGCGGCCAGCGCGCAGGTTTGCCGAAGGGCCCGATGCCGCACCAGGCGCAGAATATGGCGGGCATGAACCGCAAGATGCGCCGTATGCAGCAGCGCAAGGGCAAGTAGAGCTCAACGATCCCGCATATCCGCTCGTCTGCCGGTCACGGCTACGAGCGGATTACTGCTGTTCCGGTCGCGCGGTCGTGCATGCCCCGGCCGTCGGCGTCGACAATCGCCGCGGGGAAGACGAAGCCCGTAAGGATGGTGCGCACGGCCGCGCGCCAGAAGCCGACGGGCTCGCCCGGCTTATCGACGCGCGCCACTCCCATCCCCAGCACCGCCATCCCCGGCGTGCGGGCGAAGAGCCACCCACTGATGATCCCCATCACCAGCCACAGCAGATATGTCACTGTGCCGGTTCCACCCAGTGCGTGGGTGTTCATCACAATGAACGCGGCGATGATCCAACAGATCACCCAGTCGATCAGCACCCCGATGGCGCGCCGCATCACCGAGGCCAGCGCGCCGCTCCCCGATTCCGGCAGCCCGAGAAGCTCCCCCGGCCAGCGGCCGACCATGAAGTCTTCGTCGGAGCCGCCCGCATTCATCGGTTCTCCATTCCCGGCGTTGCCGCCACGCTGCGCATTACCCATGGTGATCAAGGATAGAGCACGGTTTTTCTGCGCCGAAGTCCGCTTGTTGCCTTCCCATTCCTGCAGCGGAACGAACTCGCGGAGTCGTCCGCGGAGCCGGTGGTTTTCCATGTACGATCGGTTAGAGCACCCAATTTGCACTCAAGGAGTTTTTAACCGTGGGCTTTGAAAATATCCAGGACACAATGAGGTTCATCAAGGACGAAGAAATCGAATTTGTCGATGTCCGCTTCACCGATGTTCCTGGCATTGAGCACCACTTCAGCATCCCAGCATCCATGTTCGACGAGGACGCTGTGGAGGAAGGTCTCGCCTTCGACGGTTCGTCGATCCGCGGGTTCACCACCATCGACGAGTCCGACATGATCCTCATGCCGGATCTCGCCACCGCGGCGGTCGATCCGTTCCGCAAGGCGAAGACACTCAATGTGAAGTTCTTCGTCAACGACCCGTTCACCCACGAGGCGTTCTCCCGCGATCCGCGCAACGTCGCGCTCAAGGCCGAGGAATACCTGGCATCCACCGGCATCGCCGATACCTGCTTCTTTGGCGCTGAGGCGGAGTTCTACCTCTTCGACTCGGTGCGCTATTCCACCGACGCCCACAAGGCGTTCTACGAGGTGGACTCCATCGAGGGCTGGTGGAACCGCGACCGCGAGGTCGAGCACGACGGCACCCCGAACTTGGGCTACAAGACCCGCTTGAAGGGCGGATACTTCCCTGTCCCGCCGTACGACCAGACTCTCGATGTCCGCGACGACATGACACTGAAGCTGGCTCAGGCAGGCTTTGAGATCGAGCGCTTCCACCACGAGGTGGGCACCGGCGGCCAGCAGGAGATCAACTACAAGTTCAACACCCTGCTCCACGCGGCTGATGATCTGCAGACATTCAAGTACATCATCAAGAACACCGCGAAGGAATGGGGCAAGACGGCTACCTTCATGCCGAAGCCGATCGCAGGCGACAACGGCTCCGGCATGCACGCCCACCAGTCCCTCTGGAAGGACGGTGAGCCACTGTTCTACGACGAGTCCGGCTACGGCGGTCTGTCCGATATCGCCCGCTTCTACATCGGCGGCATCCTCCACCACGCAGGTGCTGTCCTGGCGTTCACCAACCCAACGCTGAACTCCTACCACCGCCTGGTCCCGGGCTTCGAGGCCCCGATCAACCTGGTCTACTCGCAGCGCAACCGTTCCGCCGCGATCCGCATTCCGATCACGGGTTCCAACCCGAAGGCGAAGCGCATCGAGTTCCGCGCCCCGGACCCGAGCGGTAACCCCTACCTCGGCTTCGCCGCGATGATGCTGGCTGGTCTGGACGGCGTGAAGAACCGCATCGAGCCGCACGAGCCGGTGGACAAGGACCTCTACGAGCTCCCGCCGGAAGAAGCCAAGTCCATCCCGCAGGCTCCGACCTCTCTCGAGGCGTCCCTGGCGGCGCTGGAGGGGGACAACGAATTCCTCACCGAGGGAGATGTCTTCACCGAGGATCTCATTGAGACATACATCAAGCTGAAGCACGACGAGGAAATCACCCCGGCGCGCCTGCGCCCGACCCCGCTCGAGTACGAAATGTACTTCGACGTTTAAACCACGGTGGCACATTCGGATTTCTGACCAGCAGATATTCGGAAAACTCGCCTCGCACGACGAAACCCCGAGACTCCACGCGGATTCTCGGGGTTGTAGCTATTTCAGGGCCATTTTGGCCGGGATTTCACCTCCGGATGAGCCGTTTTTCAGCACCCAACAACGGCTTATAGACCACGGCCCCTTGAGGGGCCTCGTGGCCTCCTATGCCGCCTGGCCGATCTTCGGCGGAGCTTCGCTGCGGCGACATCGAGCAACTTGTCTTCCTCAGCCCGCTTCTTCTTCGGGCGCCCGCCACGCGGCGGCGGACGCAGCGCTTCATCGCGCCGACGCTTGAGATACTTCTGCGCAGTCACCCAATTGGTCAAAACCGCGGCAACGCCGAAAAACAAAACGAAGGCCGCGTAGCCACGCATGTACCTCTTGGTTCGCTCCCCCAGGCCGATAGCGACCTCAGACTTGAAGACACCGTTCTTAGACTCAATCATCGCGCGGAGCGGACGGTAAATCTCCTCCCACTCGCGGGAGTAGGTGGCCGGCCCCGGCGTGTAGTACTTCCAGAACGTCTTTGTCTCCTCACTGACATCGACGAGCACGGTCTTCTGCGAGCAAATCTTTCCCTCCGCCGCTGTCGTCGGCACGTTCTTCACGGTAAGTGGCAGAGGTGTCTTTCCTGCAAGCGTCTTCTTGGCCGCAGCCTTACGCGCCTTGATGTCAGCCTTGTGTTTCGGGCACTGCACCGCTCCGCGCAGAGCCGGACACGCGAAACGAATCGACCGGTCTTCACGTACCTCGTGAACCGACAGCTCGAACGCTTTTCGCCTTTGAATGCGCTCGTCAAAGACTTCTCTCGAAACGACCTTTGCGTCCAGCTCAGACTTCGGGTCCAGTAGGTCAGGAAACGACGTGATCGCCGGAGAGTAGGGCTTGCCGTCGATGAGAACCATGCCCTCGTAGCTAAACGAAACGCCACGAGCTTCCGGTCGCTTCGGGGTTTGTCCCATGACAGACCAACCAGCCAGCCACATGGGAATTTGGTAAGCCCGAGCGTCCGAACCCGGGGAGTACGCCATGTCACCGATAGCAAGCCCGCGCGGCAGCATGAGGTCTTCACCGTCGTCAGCAGCAAATACCGCGTTCTCGTACACAGCAAGAGCGGCACGGGCGTTGTAGCCGGGTTGCACACCGGGGTTGTCCAGTGACAGGCCAATGATTGGCTTGGGCATATCACCGGTGAAGTAACCACCTGTGGCTTCGACGACGGTCAGGTCGTAGCCCCACAGCCTCTTCCTTACCGTTGGCGAATCGCCGCCGTTGTGGTCTCCGGTGCGAATGTAATACCCAGCGTCGGCATTAGACGGGCGCAGGTCGCCTTCCCAGTTGCCGTAGGTCAGTGTTTCGATAGGAGTTGCGTCAACAACAATGTCTCCCTCGTAAGTGCCGTCAACAAAGTACTTGTCACCCATCTGTCGAGCTGAGGCGAATGCAAGAAGCGAGGAGAAGATCGACCCGCGGAGCTTCCGTGCTTTGACATAGTCTGGGTCGCGAGAGTTCTTAATCGCCTCGTAAGCCTCTTGCGTGAGCCGTTTATATATAGCCGTCTCGGGATACGGGTCGAGAGGCTTGCGCACCTTGTGCCTGATAGTGTGCCAAATTCTGTCGTACCACTGGGTGGCGTGGCGGTTTTTGTACTCCGCCATGTCTAGGCCTACGACCTGCCAGGCTTTACCGTGAAGCCGGAACCGGAAGAGGGTGTCCGATTGTTTGTGTGCGGGGGCTTGGTTTACAAGTAATCCGCGAATCGGTCGGGGTAAGCCACGGCTAGTTGGTTGATGGCTTGTTTCCATCCGGTGGCTTTCGCTCCTTCAATATAGCCGTTGCATTCGATGTCGCGTTTCGCTTTCTTGGCTCGCTGGGCGGCGCGCTTGTCCTCGATATTGCAGATCATCAGCCACAGGGTCTTCAGCGCTGCAGTATCGTTCGGGAATTGGCCCCGGTTACGAGTAGCTTTACGTAGCTTAAGCGTTGAGTGATTCGATCGAGTTGGTGGTGTAGAGCACCCGGCGTGCCGCCGGCGGGAACTGCAGAAACGGTGTGAACCGCTCCCACGCGTCGCGCCAGACTTTGACCGACTGCAGGTATTTTTGGCCCAATTCTGAGGTCTCGAAAGCATCTAATCCGGCACGGGCGGTGTCCTCGTTTGCGGCCATGTAGACCTCACGCAGCGCCCGGGAGACAGATTTACGGTCCTGGTAGGACACCCACCGGTTCGCAGCCCGAATCAGGTGCACGATGCAGGTCTGCACCATGGAATTCGGCCAGGTTGCCTCCACGGCTTCCGGCAGGCCTTTGAGCCCGTCGCAACAGACGATGAACACGTCTTGGACACCGCGGTTAGCCAGATCCGCGCACACCGATGCCCAGAATGCGGCGCCTTCATTGTCAGCGATCCACAATCCCAAGATGTGCTTGATGCCGTCCATATCCACACCGACGGCCATGTAGCAGGCCTTGTTGACCACGCGGTGACCGTCACGGATTTTCACGCGGAGCGCGTCGAGGAAGATCACCGGGTAAAACTCGTCGAGCTGGCGGTTCTGCCAGATCATGACCTCGTCTAACACCGCATCGGTAATGGTACTGATCGTATCCGGGCTCATATCCACCCCCAGGGTGCCGGCGAGATGGTGCTGAATATCGCGCACCGTCATCCCCGCCGGCGTACAGCGAGATAATCATGTCGTCGAGCTCTGTGAGCCGACGGGGGCCTTTGGGCACCATCTTTGGAACAAACGTGCCAGCACGATCCCTGGGCATGGTCACTTCCAACGCGCCATACCCAGAATTAACGGTCTTGGTGTACGACCCGTTGCGGTGATTGCCGCCGTGCGTGGGTTCAACCTGTGCTTTGGTTTTACGGTCGGAATGGCCGTATCCCAAGTGCGCATCCATCTCCGCCTGCAGACCAGCGTTGATCGATGCCTGCAACAGGCCTTTGACCAGGTCGCTGACATCATCAGCGGACGCCGACAGCTCGCTGATCAAGCTAGCGAGCTCAGGATTTTCCATCAGCTTCTCGCTGATCTCGTTGACCCTCGCCGGGTCATGGCCTTTCTTCGGTGACACCGTAGTCATTATCGGTGAAACTCCTTCTAGATCAGAGCCTCACACACAAACTTCCTGACACTCCCCAATGCGCCAGTCAAGAGCAATCGAAGTTAGGGCGAACCGCCCAATGATGACCGCGGAAGCTCTGCCGCCCGAAGGCGCGGGGCACCCACTTAAGTTCTTGGTAACTAATCGAGGCCGGACTGTCGCGCGGAACGTTTCGGTGTCGTTCGAGCCTCCATTGCCACACCCCGACCTGGAACGACTCAACGCCAGTTCAGATGCGACGTTTTTCTACACTCCGATTGAGAGAATCAACCACATCTACGGAGGACGAGCGTTTGATACGTGGACACCAGGAATGTCCATCACAGCGGACTGCTGGGTACTCCCAAACGGTTCAAACGCTAAAACGCCGCCATCAAATTCTGCCGAGGGTATCCCCTCCTCTCAGGGCGTTCGAATCCAGTATCAAGACGAAACCGGAAAGAACTACAACGATTTCTTCGAACTCGATATTCGCATTGCGTTCGCTTCAACGTTCAGTGAAAAAGATGAATGACCGCCCACTCTCTAACCCCACTCCAGTATCCTCTTCTGCATGAACTTTGGGGAAAACTTACTGGTAGGAGTACTGTCTGGTGCAATTTCGGGCATTCTCGTAGCAACATTTTTATGGGCTTGGGAAACTCTGCGGCGTGACTCCCTTGAGCTCGTGTTCGTAGCTCCCGAACGAGCATTTCTCCGAAATAACCGGTGCCGAACAGCGGTAGTCGGAGGGTCGTGGGAACTTGAAAAAGGTCCTGTCATTTTCCGAGGTGACGACTTCCGCGGGGAGGAATACGGTCTTGTTGTGAAACCCTTCAAAACTCTCGCGGTGAGAACTCGGCTTCTGCAACCAGGCCAACCCACGTTCGTAACCGTGAAGCGCCTGCCGCTCAGACTCGGCAAACTACCCGAGGAGAAACTGCGGCAATTGGAGGAATCAGACTTTGATCCCTGTGCTTTCATTGGCCGGGAGAATCAGTTACCTAGAGGATGGACAATCCAAACGATTTTCTTACGTGCTTGAGAACATTTCGGTGTTCAAAAGATTTTCAGCGACAGCACCCTCTAC
Organism: Corynebacterium sp. p3-SID1145; assembly: GCA_025144245.1. Classification (GTDB taxonomy): domain Bacteria; phylum Actinomycetota; class Actinomycetes; order Mycobacteriales; family Mycobacteriaceae; genus Corynebacterium. The sequence continues at coordinate 274,777 of JALXXC010000001.1, forward strand.
TTGTAGGCGTACCCGTACTTCTCATACACAGCTCCGGCATTCGCCGCCTCGGCCACCGCAGCGCGAACCGCTTCGGACTTCAAGTCGAGAACGCGAAGCGACTCGGCATCCGTGCCGGAGACCGACTCGATGCGAACGAAACGTTCCCCGTACTGCTCGGCGTAGCTTGAAAGCCCACGCAGCTTCCCGAGCGCGTCGCCGAGGTACGCGCCGTGCGGGTCAACAATGGACGCCCGCATGGCCCCTTCGCTGTCACGGAGGAAGAAGATGAAGTCCGGCTGCACAGAACGCCAGCGACCGGTGGCCTCGTCGTAGTACACCGCGGAAAGCGCGTCTCGGCCTGGACGCGAAGGGTTACGGTACCAGGAAACAGCACCATGCCGCGCCATTTCGGTCTCGACGACTTTTGTCTCCCAGTCATTCAGGTTCGCTGGCGCCGAGCCGTTTTCCGCGACGAGTGCCCGGTTGTCGTAGCGGGGGTACGGGTCAAGCTCCTTCTTCTCCGAGTTCCAAACGCCCGGGGACTCCATGCGGTTCTTAGGCTTTTCCAAATACACGGTGCTTGGCGCCTCAGCCATCTCACGCAGAACCGTGTACTTAGCCTGCCGGCTATCCGGCAGCGCAGAGATGTCAGCCCGGTGTTGGTCAAGCCAGGCCTTCGCTGTTTGATCGGCCTCACGCCACAGAGAGTCCTTTGCACCCTCAACCTTCGCCAGAGCGCCCAGCGTCAGGTGCGCTTCGATAATGAGGTCTTCGTCGACTTCACCGTTGTCTAACCCTGCAACGAGGTAGTCATTGACCCACAGGTTGGCGAGTGCCCGACTGAACACGGGAGTCGCCAACTCAAACGATTCGGTGATAACCCGGTCGTCGGCGACAAGTTCAATAGAGTCCTCGCCTTTCAGCCCTCGGTCCGAGTACCGGTACGTCAGTCGCTGCGTCTCAACTTTCAGAATGTCTTTCTTCTTGGTCTCAACTTCGTCGGCGTAGCGAACGAGCAGCGCGTTGACTATCGAAACGAGCTCCTTTTCGGCCCTCGCTTCGCCGTCCGGCATGAACCCGTCGACTTCCAGCTCAATGCCGGTGTTGATGAGGCGTGAAATGGGTTTGCCCGAGCGTTTCGGGGCGACCTCGGTCGGAAGAGCAGTGAACGCTGCCCACAGCTCGTCGTTGTCGATAGGCATGAGCGTTTCCGGTTTCACCACGGGGTTGATGAACGGCGGCGGGTCAATCTCGCCTGGCTTGTTGATGCTCATTACGACGCGCTCAGCAGCCGTGCGGTTGAACCGCGGCAACAGGCAGAGCACGGAGTTGAGAAGGTCGTCGCCTGGGATTCGGCGTGCTAGTGGAGAGCGCACCATGCGGCCAATGACCTGGGTGATGAAGTCTTCGTCATTGGCTGGGCGGTAAGACACCATGACCTCGGCACGCGGACAGTCCCAGCCGGTGGAGATAGCCGTCTTGGCGAACAGAACGCGAATCCACTCGCGGTCCTCGACGTGCTGCGGCTCGATGTACGGGATCACCGTGTCGCCGGCCTGGATCGCAGTATGTTCGCCGAAAACATGGGCAAAGCAATCGTGCGGCAGCTCTGGCCAGCCCTCACGCAAAGCCGTGATGACTCGGTACATGTCCTCCGGGGTCGCTAAGTCCTGCATCTGCACAACCATGAGAGGTACGACTCGCTTGTCATCTCCACCCTGCTCGATATGGTACTCACTCCAGCGCTGGGTAGATTCCGCAAGCAGACGGGCCGCCTGGCAGACGAAGACGTTCTCGAACGCTTCGCCTTCCTCACCGGGAATCTGGAGCTCGACAATATCTTTGAGCAGGCCTGACTCTTGCACCTCGTCGGTCGGGACGTCCACGTCCTCTAACACCATGCGAGCACCGGGCATGTCGTTGAGCATTTTCTTGAACTTGCCCGGTGTGGCGGAGATGCCTAAGACCACTGGCATCGGCGGCACCGGCGCAGTAGCGCCTTCTGGGGTGTGGCCGGCAATGAGACGGTGGAGGATCGTCTCGCGGTCAGTCTGCTTGCCTGAGCCTCGGTGAGCCTCGTCCACAACGAAGTAGACGTTGTGGTCAGGCGATTCAAGGGTGTTTCGAAGCGTGTCCCAGATTGTCACCTGCGTCAAATCGGGTGCATTGTCGAACAGTTCGAAGTTCGAACCTTTTTTCTTTCGTCCACCCGTCAACACTGTGCCCTTGGACAGCTTCTGGGTATTGAGAAAGTAGATTTTGCCCGGTTCAAATTCGTTCTTGATGAACGAGTTGTCGATTTCGACAGTACGACCGTGCAAATTGCTTGACGCACCCTCGATACGGTGGCGCGACTGACGGTTCAAATCCGGGTTGTCCGAGAACCAAATAATGACGGCCTTCTCGTCCGGTACCCGATCATCTGACGGCAGAAGGAGATTCTCAAACACGTCGGTGGCGATCACGGTCTTACCGGCACCTGTCGGTGCAGAAAGCGCGAACGCAGCCTGCTTGCCAATAGAACGAACCTGGTTGGCGTCATCTAGGCGTTCAAGAATCTCGCGCGAAGCAGTCTCTTGGTAGGGCTTGAGCGTGTACTTCATGGCTAGATCGCTCCTCCGGACTGGGTAAAGGCAAAATTGGTGAGATAAGTGCTGTAAAGCTGCACGCACTCAACATCGAGGTCGTCGAGTCGGCTCACTGTTGACTGGAACGCCAAGTCATCGTCGGTGACGATGTACGCAGTCGTAACGCTTCCCGTCTCGCGGATCGCGTCGGTGAATGACTCGACCGCCGCCAAGTTTTCGATGACACCGTGTGACTCGGCCACGTCCCAGCCACGGTCAGGAATGGACTCGATAACCCGACCGAACTGGCCGGCTTTCATCCACAACAGCGGTGCGATCTGCCTGTAGGCCAGGCCGTGACGCACCCGCGTCGGGGGCTCGTAGGTGAGCGTGAAGAAGAGAGCGTTCGCCTCGAAGCCGTCGGCCATGGGGAACTCGTCGGTGAACTTGTAGTCGCCCTTGATGGGGTCGCCGGCCGGGGTCTTGCCCGTGATAGCCGCCTCAATTCGGGGCTTGGTCACGTAGTCGCAGATTCCAAGACGCTCCCATTCGGGGTCGCCAGCGCGGAAGCCGTCTTTGGTTAACTTCTTGGCCTCAGCAAAGCTCACTTCATTGTTCGTAACTGAGATTGAGCGGCGTCTGCCGCCGTCCTGCTTGTTGAGGCGCATGACGGCATGAGCGGTCGTTCCCGAACCGGAGAAGAAATCGACGACCGTTGCCTTGGGCTTGCCTTTGACAAAGAAGCGCAGCATGTCTTCGACCGCGTAGAGGGACTTCGGGTAGTCAAACCTTTTCTCGCCGTGGAAGCGATTCAAAAGGTCGCTACCAAAAGACCCCGCATTGTGTGATGTCAGGTACCAAACGGTTTTCGGCGTTCGAGTCCTCTTGTTGGAGAGGTTGTGTTCCAGTATGACGGTGTCATTTATAGGCTCTCGGCCAGAAACGAGAATCGTTCCCTGCTTAATTGCAGAAATTGTTCCTTCTCGAATGTATGTCAGAGAGAATGAACCTCGATATTTGGCGACGCGGATATATCCGAGCGCCAGCCTCCTGTCGAACTCCTCGCCAGTCATTTGCCAGACTCCCTCTGCACCGCTTTTCGAGATCGGCCAAATTACATGGCTCGCTTCTTTTGGTGCCACAACGCTAGACCTTGGAACCCCCGGCCCCGGAGGGTTGCCACGACCAACAATCCTTCCCTCGTCATCGAGGTAAACAGGAAAGAAACTATTTTCACCTCGGGCCCGAGTGGAGTTCGAGCCGCCGCGAATTAAAGAGAACCAGATTCGTTCCTTTCCAGGTTGAGACTGGCTGTTCTCGGATTGCAACGTTTCGATGTGGGTTTGGAATAAAGACGCCTCGCCGATATAGACAATGAAAGCGTATTCCTCCACTCGCCTCATCTGGTTGCTACGAGATGTCCCCTGGCTGTTGATTACGATGGTCACCATTTGAATGTTCGCCTCCGGGAACGTCTGCTCTAGTAGCATCCCCAGCCGTAGGTACTCCCTCTCATCAATCGTAACGATGAGCACCGAATCCTCGGGGCTGAGCAGCTCTTTAGCGAGCTCCAGACGCTTTTCCATCATCGACAGCCACTTAGAGTGTTTGTACTGGTCGTCGCCGTCTACGTAGTCGTTGTTGTACTTCCAGTCCTTGTCCCTCGTGTTGTAGGGAGGGTCGATGTAGATGCAGTCCACCTTGTGGCGGTGCGTGTAGGTGAGCAAGTTCAACGCGTGCAGGTTCTCTGCGTTAATGACCGTGTGAAACGGCGCCTGGGGGTCATCAGAGTTAACGACCTCGCCGGTCTGGACGAGCCCGGGGTAGATAATGTCGTCGTGCTGAACGACAACCACAAGGTCATCCACTCTCACCCCGTCTCGCAACTCCGGTTCGTTGCCCTGCCCGGGCTCCGCTTCGAGGAGCGTTGCGGTAGCTCCGCCTTCGGCCTTGCGGTCAATCGTCACGACCTTCCATAGCGTTGGGTCCGTGGGCGCCACTGTGCCACGGGGAGGGAGGATATGGACCGTGTCACCGCGGCGGACAGGCCGCGTTGGCAACTCAACGCCGTCCGGCAAATGCCGCTCAAAGACAAGGCCGAAGGAGCGCTGGTTGGTGGCGTGGCGAATCTCGCGCTCCAGCTCCTGAGCCATGCGGGGGTCATGGGCCCGGGCCTGCGCAAGCAGGTCAGTCAGTCGTGACATGGGTGTCCTCTCTAGTGCTGTTTCAAGGTTAACGAACCGAAACGAGATTCCCGGACGATTCTCGGAGCGTGCAGCGAATAATGTGCGAGAACTAGCCTGCCGGAATCTCTCATGTTCCCGGTAAGAAAGCGTGAGTTAATCGCAGGTGTGCGGCCTACCCCCGCGCGAACAGGAGGAAATCTGCGTGTTTTTACTTGTTTCCGCAGATCATCACCCCTGCGCGACTGAGAGCTCGGCGCGGAAAGGGGTAAGCCACCTCATTTTCTGAGATTTCGTCTACACTAGGGGCAAGTTCCGACTTGAGTGGACTACAGCTGGGTTCCCGAAATGGGAGTAGGGCTTTTAGCCTGAGAAATCCCTTGCTCCTGGGGTCGGAACTTCTACTTTTCAGTGCTCTTGGACGCGTCTCTTCGCTTCGTCAAGAGCACCTTCTGGGTCAGTCTTCAATAGCTCGTATACGAACTCAATCGCCTTCTGCGAATACGAATACTTGGAGTGCGTCTCGTTCTGTAGCTTGTGGTCAAAGGACATCTCGTCATCGGCTTTGAAGCCATAAGCCTTAACGAAGTTCTGCCAATGTGATCTGTTGACTCTTGCCACCGGCTGACCTTTAAACTTGACCTTCAACCCGTCCCTGTCGATGCGATTATTTAGAATCTTCAGCGCGTCCATCTGCCGGTACGGAAAAAGGGCACTCGTATCACGAGTTTGTTTTAGTACAACTCCACTTTGCTCTGCCGCGGGATCAAAGGCGAGTTTCACGTCGGCTCCCTTTTTGACGATCTGAACGTCTACTTGGTACGTCACCGCGAATCTCCCCTTAGAGTCACCCTCGGAGAGGTGTTGGACGCGGTTGTAGTTCTGGAAGAACCGGTTTGCAGTTTCAGGGTCGTACTTCTCTCTGATCGCCTGTTCGTCAAGGGTTCGACCGCTAACATCCAAGATCAATGCCCGAGGCGGAAGGGTTTTCGTGGCTGAGACACCGTGAAACTCCTCAAGTTTAATGGCGAAGTTTCTCACTGTAGCTTGAAGTACAGGCCCGTAGATGATGTCGTACTCATCGACGATGTAGTGAACCGAGTTGTTTCGCAGTCTGCCCAACTCATCGAGATTACGGCGTATCGGGTCAGTTTCATTGTCAAAAACGTACCGTACGCAGTCCGATAACGCCCAAGTGCGGTCTTTGTCCTCCGAGAAGTATATTTTGGCCAAACCCTGTGTTTTCACGATGTGAGACTTGAGCATGAGCTCCCAGGCGTTAGCGAGGAACACGGAGCACGCTTCAACACGGTTCGGAAGTGAAGGACGGTTGTACAGCTCGACCCCAAGTTGAAACGAGTCCTGAGATTTGGCAACCAGACGCTCTGCTAGATCAAGCTCGTCTTCACTCGGCGTGTACTTCCTATTTTTCGCCACGTTTGAACAGTTCCTTCTGATTAGCGCCCAAAGCGACTGAATTTCAGCGTTGTTATTTGTTGAGTTTAGCTGGTAGGCGTGGCTCGTTGCGGCACCAAGTCCTACCGCGACGCTCCCTTTAGCCCGCGAGGAAGGGCTGTCTCTTACCTTCAGGGGATTTCAAGGCGTTCGAGTCTGTTCGAACCCCGAACCCCCGCCATGGCGCGGCTGTCTGTTCGACGACACACTGTCATTCCATGACCACCACCCCACCACAGCCAGCAGACAACTCCTGGACAGCTCAAGCCGCACCGAACACCTTCTACGCTTTGCGCACAACCAACGACACCGACGCGTACCCCGCTACGGGCACCCGTCTCGAAGTACGTGACGAGGACTTCAACCTTCTCGCCGTCCACTGGAGCGTCCAAGCAGCGCTCGGCCACGTTGGTGAGCTCATGGCTACCGGAATGAGGGCCGCTGCGTACCTCGTGACGTGGGAACGAATCGAGTCGGAAGACGACCCGCGGATGAAAGCTGTTGCGGGAAGCTAGGGACGACTTCGGAATGGGATCAAATAATCCAGTCGAACGGACCAGAGCAGAAAAAGACCCTGTGCTGCTCCACCTCGACTTGCACCTTGACCGGGACAGCCTGGCGCAACTCCAAATCTTCATTAGCCGAAACCAGGAAACAGTTCGTCTCCTAGGTCCCGACGGTGAGCACCTCTCGATTAATGCCGAGGCCGCTCACGCATTCCTCAAGACCTTGCTGCGTTGCACCGACCGTCCAACAGGTCTGTTGTGTGTCGAGGCCGAAGCAGCATTTGGCGACCTGTCACTCTGGGAGCGGGGAGCATTGATCGCCGAGGACCATTTCCAACAGCACGTCTTGGAGCGTGAGGGACAGTACCCTCACGAGGACGGGTCTCGGGAGCCAGCGGAAACCTGTTTCCAAAAGAAGGCCTACGAGGTGTGGAACGAGTGCGGGTCGGAGTTTTATGGGCGGACTACGGACCTCGGCCGAGCTAAACACAAGGTGGACGCACTGCGAGGTGTGGGCATTCCGGCTGTGGTATGTCTATCAACCCGCACTGTGCTGCATGACTGAGAGTAATCGAGTCGACCATCCGTGGGGGCTCTTGAATAATCGGGGCCATGATGACGACCCACGATGAAGGCAACTTGGACCCACGCATGGGCGAGTTCAAGAATGAGATGTTCAATCTTTGCACCGGACTCGCGAATATCGCCAACGAAATAGGAAGATCGCAGCCCTCGTGGGGATTAGACCTAGCCGATCAGGTCAACGCGAAATTAGACAAAGCGATTGAAAACGTCGCTCGACTTCCAGACGAAGTAGCCGGAAGCATCCTTCAAGTTGCTGGAGCACACATTCACACCATTGGACGTCTGATGGCGGACTCGTTCACTTCTCCAGCCATCGTCGCACCCTTAGCTCGCAGCGGTGTGGAATACTGCGCGTTGTTGCTGTTCATCACAAGAGACGAAGAACCCGAAGTTAGGACAGTCCGTGCCGCTAGAGCACTCCGCGTCGGCATGAAGATTGACAAAGCCCATAAACAAAAGGACCTGAAAGGTTTTTATTCGGGGCTGAACCGAATAGTGGAACGCTATACACGGAAGCACTTCATTCCAGAGCTAAAGCATGACGAAGAAAAAATCTCTCACATCGTGAGACAAACATCGGGTGAACTGGTCGGCGAAGATTTCTACGATATGCTGAGCGCTTACGCCCACTACAACGCATGGAAAGCTCTATTTCAACTTTCCGCAGCCGATGCGAATCCAACTGTGCTGGAACTAGATTCGCTCTACTTCGCCCAGAAATCCGCGCTGGCTTTAGCCGGGGCGTCTCTCACCATCCTCAACTACCGCGAGGAAGCCTCGACCGAAGTCCTGCGCGAGGCGCTGAACTTTCAAACGGAGCAGTTTCTCAAAATCGGCGAGAGGATCAACGATTTTCAAGGCTCCCTTTAGCTCTTCCAACCCTGGGGAAGGATGTACAAGACGAGCGAGTTGACCGTCCCGTGGGAAAACAGGCGCGGGTTTCGTGGGAGAGGGCATTGAGATAGCCCGAGTTACCCTTGGTCAGAGAGTTGTCCGAAAGTGCCCACGGTTTCAACCACGTCCAAACCACGGTTTCAACCCACGGTCCCGCACCTTAACGGTCACCGTGGGTTTTCGTTTCTCCTCTGGGGCGAATAGTGATTACCATATGCTGAGTGACTGATAAGTTCCGCGAACTGCCCCCGCCCGGCCCTGCGTGGGGCGGCAGCCTAATGGGCACGTCGATCGTCGCCCGTCTACTCGTCGAAAAGCACATGATGGTGGCCGCGGGCATATTCGCCGCCATTGCCTGCGTGATTCTGGTCGCGCTGGTCGTCGGCTTCGCCCGCTACCGCCACCCGAGCTTCGAACGGACGACCATGGCGGAGTGGTCGATGTTCTTCATCGGAATTCTCGCGCTCGGCGCCGCATTGTCCGGCCTGACTGGCGAAGGCGTTTTCCGCCTGATCGGGTTCTGGATCGGCGCTCCCGTTACGGTTCTCACCTGGGCAATCCAGCTCACGCGTTTCGACGGCACCCCTCGCTTCACGTGGGGCCTGCCCCTAGTCGGACCGATGATTTCGGCGTCCGTGGCCGGCTGGCTCGCCCGCGATTACGGGGAGATGTACCACATCATGGGCACCGTCTTCTTCGCCATGTCAATCCTCACGGCCGTGCCGGTGTTCATCCGCGTGTACTGGGCCGCCTGGCACCGCCAAGTGGATCTCCGGGGCCCCAACTCCGCGACCGCCTGGGTGCCTCTGGGCGTGGTCGGCCAGTCCACCACGGCCATGCAGATTCTCTACCCCGGCCCAATCTCGATTTTCTACGGCCTCATCGCGCTTGGCATCGCCATCCCTCTGGCGCTGTTCGCGATGTTCACCTTCTACCCCAACGTCGCCCGCTGGGTCGACTACTCCCCCGCTTGGTGGGCGTGCACCTTCCCGCCGGGGACGATCAGCATGGGCGGCCACCAGCTCGCGCTCGTCAACGGTTCACACTGGCTCGACGTGGTGTCGCTGAGCATCCCGCTGCTGCTCATCATTCACTGGTCGTTGTGCTCGAGCCGCTTCCTTTCCTGGGTCGTGGAGGGCCGCCGTCAGCGTGCCTAGCGGGGCACCTCGGCCGCGGGTGCGCCCACTGCGGTTCTTCTGCGGCTGATTGGTCCGTTCTCCGGCGAACGTGCCGCAGCCCATATATATTGGTGCCGTCCGCAAAACTGCTCGAAGAAGGCGATAATGACTACTCCGAACATGCCCGGCCCGCAGAACGGCCCCGCCCCGCAGCAATGGGGCAACCAGGCTCCGCTCACACCCAACGGTCCCGGCCCGCAGAACGGCCCCGGCCCCCAGGGGCGGCCGCAGCCCGGCGGCCCCACAGGAGCGACAGGAACGAAGGCCTCGTCACTGCCGTCTTGGCCGACGTGGGCCTCGATCGGCATGTTCCTGCTCACCCTGATTGGTAGCTTCCTGCCGTTCGTCACGATTCGCCCGGACCTCGACGCCCAGCGCGAGTCCATTGAGAACGAGCTCGGCGACAGTGCCGGGAGCCTCGGGATCAACCCCGAAGATTTCCTCATCGACTTCACCGCGACCGTGAACTGGTGGGCCCGCGCGACATTCAAGAGCGATGATCTGGGTGAATTCGCCAAAGAGGCTGAGTCCGAGTTTCTCTCCAGCTCCGACGTGAAGCAGTGGGCTGCCCTGCTGATCTCGCTGACCGTGATCACGCTGATCGGCTACCTCGCCGCTGCCGTCTTGGGCTTCTTCAAGAAGGACCGCTTCATGGCCATCGCGGGTCTTGTCGCGGCTCTTTTCCAGGTGATCAATCTGATCCTCGCCGTGGTCAACCGCGCTAACGCGAAGTCCGAAATGGAGGACATGGGCTCTGCTTCCCTGTCCGTCGGGTTCTGGTTGTGGCTGCTCGTCGCCGTCGCGGCCATTGCCGTGTACGTGATCACCTTGATCGGCGGCACTCCGGGTTCCGCTAACAAGCCGGCTGCGCCCACCGGCCCGGGCGCACCGGGGCTCGCACCGCCGCAGCAGGGCTTCCAGCCGGGCCCGCAGGGTCAGCACGGCCCGCAGGGTCAGCACGGCCCGCAGGGCGGCCAGCCGTTCCCGTCGCACGGTCAAGGTCAGCCCCGCCCGGGCGGCAATCCGTACCAGCAGTACGGCCGCTAAATAGCCCCAGCTTTTCTACGCCGGCATCCGCAAGGATGCCGGTTTTTCTTGGCTGCTTGCACGCCGGCCAGCGAGAATGGCCGCCGCGTGGAACCCATCAACAAATAATCCCTTATTGGCACGCTGATATTGTTCAATTATGAGCGCCTACCATCTTCTCGGCCGGATTCACCGCCTTCCGCGACCCGCTGAAAAATCGATTCCGCCTGCAGGTGCAACACCGCCCAGGCCGGCGTGGTGGCGGCCGTTGCTAGAGCTCATTCTCGCCCTTGCGCTCATGATCGGGCTCACCGCGGCCGCTACTGGGTTGTTCTACTTATACGAGCAGATTGCGCACCCGGAGATAAGTGCTTTCGAGGATTTCGATGCTCCCGACCACCCGTATCTAGCTCTAGTAACGTTCATCGGCTGGGTGGCAGCGATTCCGGCCGGCTTCATCGCGGCGCGCCTGACCGGACGAAACCCGCGGGCGCTGTGGTCGACAGATCTGCGTTTCCGCTGGCGGCATTTTTTCGCCGCTCTCATCCCGGCGCTGATTTTCCTCGGCGCGGAGGGCGTGTACAAGATCGTCTCCGCCGACCACTCCAGTGCCACCTTGACCCCGCTCAATTTCGGTGCCTTGGCAGTGATCTTGCTGCTCGCGCCGCTGCAGTCCATGTCGGAGGAGCTGTTTTTCCGCGGCTCCCTCGTCCAAGTCACCGGCCAGTGGTTCCGGTGGGCGCCGGTGGCGTACGCGCTGCCGCTGCTGTTCTTCCTCTCCGGCCACCATTACGGCTGGCAGGGCATGGTAAGTGTGGCGGTCTTCGCGCTGTGCGCGTCGTTTCTCACCTACTCCACGGGCGGGCTCGAGGCGGCGATCGCGGTGCACGCGGTCGGTAATTCCTTCGCCTACGCCCCGGATGCTTTCAACGTGGACGGGGTGAATCTGGGGGCGATGTCGGTCACCGATGCGATGATCTCCGTCCTTGCAACGGTGGCTGCGACAGCGGGCGCGTACCTTCTAGTCACGCGCCGCGCCGCGCGTTGACGTCCACCTCGTGTCCGGCCACCGTGCCGCGCGAACCGTACTGCCACATCAGGGGCGGCTGCTTTCCGACGTCCCCCGGCCACCCACCCGGGAAGATCTCCCGCGGCGGCCCCGGTTCGTCCGAGCCGTACTGCGCCACCCATACGGCGCCGAACTCCGCCGTCGCGGCGCCCAGCATCCGCCACCGCCAGTAGCGCGGGTAGGTGTAGATCCCGGCGACGGGCACTCCGCGCGCCATGAAATGCTCGCGGGCTTCGCGCACATGGCGGATGCCCAGTCCGGCGGGAGTTTCGCAGTCGAGCCAGATGGGGTGGATCCTCTCCCCCATCACCGCGCAGGCGGCTTCGACCTGTTCAACCACGGTGGTCCCTTCCGACGGGTTGCGCAGGTAGTGGTAGGCCTCCACCGGCAGCCCGGCGCGGCGCGCGTCGTCGACGTGCGAGGCGTAGGTGCGGTCCCGGTAGGTGCCGTCGGTGGTGCGCACGACGACGAACTCGATGCCTTCCGCCGCCGCGTCGACGAGGCTCAGCCCGTCCTGGTGCTCGCTGACGTCGATGCCGAAGCGGATGCCCTCTTCGATTGCCATGCCGGAAATCCTCTCACGCTGTACCGCGCTACCGCTTTACCGCTTCGAGAAGCCCATGCGCGGGGTGAAATTCGCGGGGTGCTTCCGCTCGGCAACAGCATCGGCAATAGCCAGGCGCCATTTCGGGTTCGTCACGGGCATCTGGGCGATGGAGAACCAACCGGTCTCTGTGTTCTCGTCGTCGCCGACGACGGGCTGGGCCGCGGGGTCGTCGGCTTCCAGGCGGATAGCTACCGACATGTAGGTCGCGTTGTCGCCGTTGGCGTGCACGACGGGACCGACGGCGCCGACACCGAGCAGGGCCGCGGCCGTCGCGTTGATCCCAGTCTCCTCCGCTACCTCGCGCACGGCAGCGTGGTGGGGTTCCTCACCTGGGTCGCAGATGCCGGTCACGGGAGTCCACTCACCATTGTCGGCGCGTTTGACCAGCAGCACTTCGGGCACCGCCCACGGTGAATCGTCGGTGGAATCACGCAGCACCACGGCCGTCACCGCAGGGATCCACATCAGGTCCGTGCCGATCTTCTTGCGGGTCTCCACGATGAATTCGGGGATGGGCATGAACGCACCTTTCTGCTCGGGAAGTTCGCGCCCAAGTCTACGTCCCGCGTCCCCGTTCGGGTGCCGGGGTGGACTAGCATCAGGTGCATTATGAGCACGAAGGCGACCACGAGCAGCAGCACCGGGGACGGGGACAAGACAACCCCGGAGCATCCCATGAGCCGGATTCCGTCGGCGGCGTTCATCGTCGGTTTCGGTGCGCTGCTGCTCGTGTGCGTTGTTCTCACAGTCGGACTGGTCAACTACGAGTCGAGCGCGCAGGAAAGCACGGCGGACGGAGCTTCCGCGACGGGCACCACTCGGCCGTTCCCGCACGACATTCCGACGGTGACCACGGTGACGGGGTCGGACGGCCAACCGAGCGTGTCCCGCCCGCCGAAGCCGGCCCCGCCGGAGACGAGTGAGGAGCAGGTGCGGTCGTCGATACGCACGCACTACATCGCGGATGCGGAAACGGCGCGCACGTACACGGGCGTTGCGGTGACCGGCAACATCACGGAGGGAGCGCTGGCCGACATGCCGGAATTCACTGGCCATATCAGCCGCCTGCTCGAGCAGAACTGCGTCGATTCAATGGCCCTGACCACGCCCGATAATGTGCGCGTGACGTTCAACGGCTACTGCTACACCACGATGCCGGGCGAGACTTTCGAGCGCATGCTCAACGTCGCTCTAGAAGGCGGGGCGGACACCATCGACTTCGCCAACAATCCGGCCTACGGCAACACGAATTACGTTTCCATGACGTGGTACGTCGACAACGAGGAGGAAGCCGCGCGCATCCACGAGACGTGGCACGACGTGCGCCGTCCGCGCACGGTGCAGGAGATCCGCTTCTACACCCATTCGTCGGAGAAGGTCCACCGCCTGGTCAAGGCGCGCGGAAAAGCGGACGTGTGGACCGACGACCCGGTCTTCTAAGCGAGCTGGCGCTAATCGACGCCTACCAGGTCTGCCCCACCCAATCGACTCCCGGAACCACCCGGTCGATGACCTGTATGACTTGGTAGTAGTTGGAGTAGGACATCATCTTCGTCTCCGACCCGGCTGCGTCGCATGATTCGTCCGCGCGTCCCGCTTCAGTCCCGGAGACCACGCCGATGATGCTGGCGCGACCATCGATGAGGTAGAACACCGGTCCGCCGGAATCCCCCGGCAGGGCACACACGTGGGCGATATCGCCGTAGGTTTCCCGCTCCACCTGCGTATCTGTGCGGATGATCTGGCTGCGGTTAGCCGCTTCAAATACACCGCAGGTGAAGCCTGTCGTGGCGCCCGTCTTGCAGATTTCCTCCCCGGTTTCAATATCCCCGGGATACAGCGCTGTCTCGATCGGCTTGCCCACGAGATCCATGTAGCGGTCGGGGTCGGTGATCTCGATGATGCCCACGTCGATGTCGCCGGTCTCTCCCACCTCCTCGCTGTAGAGGCCCGAGTAGATGTAGTGGCCGACCTCGCGCGAGTAGTCTTCGGCGGTCGACGCCGTCGTCGGCCACACCAGGTCTCCTTCCTTGCCGCAGTGCCCGGCGGTGACGGCGTAGTTGCGCTCGTCGGGGCCGCTGAAGCTGAACGCGACGGTGCAAGACTGCGCGGTGAAGGATTCGCCCGGCTGCGGGTAATGGTCCGTCGACTGGATCTTCGTGCCCGGCGCCCATAACGCGAATTTCGGTGATGTCACCAAGAAGCCTTTCGGCGGATCCGCCGACTCCCCCGCCGGCTCTTCACCGGGCCGCTGCACCTGCTCCCGCTCCTGGCGCTCCTGCGCCGTGGGCGTCGGGTCCTGGGCCGTCGTCACACCCAGCCATGCCACAGACACCACGAGGAACGTCATGGTGACCGCCAGCGCAACCCACAACGTCGTCCCTGCGGCGGAGCCGTCCCCACCCCGTCCGTGCCCCTGGGCTTCAAGCTGCCGCTGCCGCGGGTCCATTCCGGTGTAGGGTTTGAACACCTCCGGCGAGCTGCCTTTAGGAGTTCTGCTCTCCGGCAGCTGCGTCATTGCCTGCACCTTCCGTGCTGTTTTCGCTGTTTTCGCCGCTTCCGTCCTTTGCACCCATGTCCTTGATCAGGTTCATGTCGCGGAGGAATTTCTCCGGGTCGAACTCGGTGTAGTGCTCGGGGCCTGCGAACTGCTCCTGAGCCATGGTGTGCCTCCTTGCGGGCTAAATGCGCGGTTATGCGCTGTCTGCGGTCTCAGCGATGTACTTCTTGACGGCTTCAGCGTCGTTGGGCATGTCCACGACGTGGCGCTCGGCCTCCATGATGCCGGCGAAACGCTCGGGCACATCCGGCTCCTGGCCGGTGGCCTCGACGATGGTCTCGGAGAATTTCACCGGCAGGGCGGTCTCCAGCACCACGATCGGAGTGTCCACTTTATCGGCCACGTCGCGTGCGACAAAGACGCCGTCGGCGGTGTGAGGGTCGATCATGACGTTGTGGTCGGAGTGGGTGGCGCGGATCGTCGATACGCGGTCCGCGTGCGTCGAGGTGCCGGATAGGAACCCGTAGCGGGTGCGGATCTCCTCCATGATGTGGTCCTCGAGCTCGAAGCCGCCGTCCTTCGCCTTTACGCCGAAAAGCTCGGCGGTGAGGTGCGCGTCACGCTCGAGCACGTCGAAGATGAAGCGCTCGAAATTGGACGCGCGGGAAATATCCATCGACGGCGAGGACGTCGCGTGCGTCTCGGCCGCCGAGCGCGGGCGGTACTGACCGGTGGTGAAGAACTCGTGCAGCACGTCGTTCTCGTTCGTGGCCACGATCAGCTTGTCCACCGGCAGGCCCATCTGCTTCACGATGTGCCCCGCGCAGATGTCCCCGAAATTGCCCGTGGGCACGGAGAAGGACACCTGCTCGTCGTTGCTGTCGGTGACCTTGATGTACGTGGAGATGTAGTAGACCGTCTGGGCCAGCAGGCGCGCCCAGTTGATGGAGTTGACCGCGCCGATGCGGTACTTCGACTTGAAGGCGGCGTCGGCGTTGACCTCCTTGACCGCGTCCTGGCAGTCGTCGAAGACACCGTCGAGGGCGATGTTGAAGATGTTCGGCTCATCCAGGCCGAACATCTGGGCCTGCTGGAAGGGGGTCATGCGGCCGGCGGGCGTGAGCATGAACACGTTGATGTTGTCCCGGCCGCGCATCGCGTACTCCGCGGACGAGCCCGTGTCGCCGGAGGTGGCGCCGAGAATGTTCAGGGTCTCCTCCCGGCGGGCCAGCTCGAATTCGAAGAGCTCCCCGAGCAGCTGCATCGCCATGTCCTTGAACGCGGCGGTGGGCCCCTCCGACAGGTGGGCGACGAACAGGCCCTCCTCGAGCTCGCTCACCGGAACGATCTCCTCGTCGGCGAAGATCGGGGTGCGGTAGGCGTTCGCCGTGAGCTCTTCGATCTTCGCCGGCGGGATGTCGCTGACGAAGAGCTTGACTACCTCGGCGGCCAACGCCGCGTAGCTGCCTTCAGCAAGAACCGTGCGCCACTGCGTCAGGCGCTCATCCGTGATCCGGGGGTAGGCCACAGGCACGTACAACCCGCCGTCGGGGGCGAGCCCGGACAGCAGAATGTCCGTGAACTTGGACGGGGCAGCTGATGCGTCGCGCGTTGAGATGTAATCCACCCAAAGCAGTCTACGTAGGATCCCGCACTCAACTGAAGGGTGGGGGTAGCGCGATGCGGGTTTTCCAGTGAATTCAACGTCCGTGCGCGCCAGGTGGATCTTGCCGCCCGGTGAGGATGTCCATGATTCCGCGCACGGCATTCTCCCCCAGCATCGGCAGGACGCGGTCCTCGAAACCGGCCGCGTCGCGCGCTTGGCGCGGATCGCGCGTATAACGCGCGGCACGTTCGTCGTCTGTCCGCGCCACGCTTACCGACGGCGCCGCCACAGAGACCTTCAGCACCGTGCCGTCCAACTCCACCGGGGTGGCGGAGTCCGCGCCGGCGGTTCGCGCGGCGTCCACCAGCGCGACGAGGTCGCCGTAGGTCGCGTCGTTCAGGTCGATCGACAGATTCACAGCCATGCCCGCCAGCATAGTTGCGAAGGCGAAATCTAGTCGTCGTACTCGAAGGACGGCTCCTCGCCCCAGAAGACTTCCTCCACGACGCGGTGCGCCCGGCGCGTGACCTTGAGGTAGTGGTCGAGGAAGGCCTGCGCGTCGTGGGGGTCGTAGCCGGCGGCGCCGGCGACCTGGTTCAGCTGCGCACCGGGGCCGGGCAGCTGGTCTGTGCGCTTGCCGGTGATCAGGACTAAAGCGTTGCGCGCCTCCGTGGCCAGAAGCCAGGCTTCGGTGAGCGCGCGCGCCTGGGGCCTGTCGATGATGTGCTGGCCTTCGTCGGTGAGCAGGAAGTCCAGCACTTCGAGGGTGGAGGTGTTGTGCAGCTCGGCGTTCTCGTGGGCGTGCATCATCGTGAGCAGCTGCACCGTCCATTCGATGTCGGACAGCGCCCCGCGCCCCAGCTTGGTGTGGGTGGCGCGGTCGGCGCCGCGGGGAAGGCGTTCGTTGTCCAGGCGGGCTTTGATGCGGCGGATCTCACGGATCTCCGCCTCGCTCGCGCCGCCTTTCGGGTAGCGGAACGGGTCGATGCGTGTGAGGAATTCGGTGCCCACCTCGCGGTCGCCGGCGACGTAGGTGGCGCGCAGCAGCGCTTGCTTCTCCCACACCGCGCCCCATTCCTTGTAGTAGCGCTCGTAGGAGGCAATGGTGCGCACCACCGGGCCGGACCGCCCCTCGGGGCGCAGTCCGAGGTCGACTTCGAGCGGCGGGTCGCCGGACGGTTTGGACAGGCGTTTGCGCATCTGGTCGATGATCTTTGCGGCCCACGCCAGGGCTTCTGCTTCATCGACGCCTTCGGCGGGTTCGGCCACCACGATCACGTCCGCGTCGGAACCGTAGCCCAGCTCCTGTCCGCCGAGGCGCCCCATCCCGATGACGGCGATGCGCGCCAGCGGCTCGTCTATGCCGCGCGCGAGCAGGTCGGCGCGCACCTCCGCGCGCAGGCCGGCCTCCAGCACGGCATCCCAGACCCAGGAGAGCTGCTCGCACACTTCGCGCACGTCCATGAAGCCGAGCAGGTCCGCGGAGGCGATGCGGGCGAGCTCCGCGCGGCGCAGTGAGCGCGCCACCTTGACGGCTTTGTCCGGGTCGTCGTGGCGCTTCGTCGCGGCCACCAGTGCCTTGTAGACCCGGTCGGGGGCGGTGTCCAGCAGCTTCGGTTGGGACGCGCCGTCGCCGAACTGCTTGACCACATCGGGCGCGGAGATGATCAGGTTCGCCGCGTAGGGCGACGTTCCCAGAATGTGCATGAGGCGTTCGCCGACGACGCCTTCGTCGCGGAGCATGCGCAAAAACCACGCCTTGTCGACGGCTGCCTCCGACAACTTCCTGTAGTTCAGCAGACCCGCGTCCGGGTCGGCGGTCTCCCCCAGCCACGCCATGAGCGTGGGAAGAAGGATCTGCTGCAGCTTTGCCTTGCGCGAGGTGCCTTTGGCCAGTGCGGAGAGGTGCTCGTAGGCGCGCTCGGGGTGGGTGTAGCCGAGGGCTTTCAGCCGGGCCTTGGCGGCATCCGCACCCAGCTGCGCCTCGCCCACGCTCATGCCGGCGATGGAGTTGAGTAGCGGGCGGTAGAACAGGCGCGAGTGCAGGTCGGTGATCTTCTTGCGCTCTTTTTTCAGGCGCCGGTCCAGTTCGTCGACGGCCGACCGTGTCGGCGAGGAGATGAACCCGGAGGTCAAGGCGAGCCAGCGACGGTTCTCGACGTCGTCGTCGGCGGGCAGCGTGTGCGTGCGCTTGAAACGGTGGAGCTGCAGGCGGTGCTCGAGTAGGCGGAGGAATTCATACGCCTCGACCAGGTCGGCGGCATCCTCGCGGCCGATGTAGCCGCCGGATGACAGGGCCTCGATGGACTCGATGGTGTTCTGCGTCTGCACCGACGGGTCGATGCGCCCGTGGACGAGTTGGAGGAGCTGCACCGCGAACTCGGCGTCGCGCAGCCCGCCGGTACCGAGCTTCAGCTCGCGGGAGCGCATATCCTCCGGCACATTCGACAGCACACGGCGGCGCATCGCCTGGACATCCTCGACGAAGGAGTCCCGCTGCGATGATTCCCAGACCATCGGCCGCAACCGGTCGTAGTAGGCCTGGCCGAGCTCCATGTCGCCGGTCATCGGCCGGGCTTTGAGGAGCGCCTGGAATTCCCAGGTCTCGGCCCAGCGCTTGTAGTACGTCTCATGGGAGTCGAGGGTGCGCACCAGCGCGCCCGACTTTCCCTCGGGGCGCAGGTTCGGGTCGACGTCGAAGAACGCCGAATTGCCCACCGCCGTCATTTCGCTGGCTACACGCGTGGCGCGGGTGTCCGCGGGCTCGGCGACGAAGATGACGTCCACATCCGAGATGTAGTTCAGCTCCCGCGCGCCGCATTTGCCCATCGCGATCACGGCGAGCTTGCCGTCATAGGCGTCATCGCCGTAGACGGCGCGCACCGCCACAGCCAGCGCCGCCGTCAACGCGGCATCCGCAATGGTGGTCAAAAGCTCAGTCACCTCGCCGTAGCTCAGCTCTTCCTGCTGCGCGCCGTAGCCCCTGAACGCGGAATACGTGCCCGCCAAATCCGCCGCGGCGACACGCATGACCAGCGTCCGGTACGCATCCTTCAGCGCACGCTTCGCCTCCGCGCCGGACTCCGCCGCGCGGTATGTGCCCGCGCACGCCAGGCTTTCCGACGCCGTCGGGTCCCCTTCCACCGGCTCCGCCCCCACGGCGCCCAGCATGGCCTGGAAAATCTCCTCGGCGCTCGGCAGCGGCTCCGCCAGCAGCTTCCACGCCCCGGGATGGGCCACCAAGTGGTCGCCCAAGGCTGTGGAGCCCCCCAAGAGGGCGAAGAAGCGGACGCGGAACACGCTGTCGTCGATAAGCGCTTGGCGCAATTCCCCGTAAGAATCGCCGAGCGCTTCCGCGAGACGGTAACTGGTGTTCAACGTGAGGTCCGGGTTTCCGGACCCGCCGAGCGTGTACAGGACGTCGTTGTCGGTCCAGCCGAGTTTCTCCAGGTCCTCGGCGGCGTGCGCCCCGGTGAGCGCAAGCTGGGCGGGCGACGGTGAGCTGCTGCGAGCCATAGTTCCTTTCTCGTGTCTCGTGTCCTCTACAAGTTCAGGTTGTTCGCCAATTCCCACGGGGTGATCTGGTCCTCGTAAGAGTGCCACTCGTCCCACTTGGAGCGCAGGAAGAACTCGAAGACCTGCTCGCCGAGCACTTCCGCCATGAACTCGGACTTCTCCAGCACCCGCAGCGCCTCGTCGAGGGAGCCCGGCAGATCCTTGTAGCCCATCGCGCGGCGCTCGCGGCGGGTCAGCGCGAACACGTCGTCGACCGCGGGCTCGCCGAGTTCCATGCCCTCCTCGATGCCATGCAGCCCCGCGGCGAAGATCGCCGCGTAGGCCAGGTACGGGTTCGCCGCGGAATCGATCGTGCGCACCTCGATGCGGCGTGACACCGGCTTGTGCAGGCGGTACGTGGGCACGCGCACCATTGCGGAACGGTTCGACACGCCCCATGTCGCCGCAGTCGGCGCCTCGGAGCCGAACTGGAGCCGCTTGTACGAATTCACCCACTGGTTCGTCACCGCGGAGATCTCCCCGGCGTGCTCGATGACGCCCGCGATGAACTGGCGGGCCGTCTTTGACAGCGAGTACTCGTCGTCCGGGTCGTGAAACGCGTTGTCCTCGCCCTCGAACAGGGAGAAGTGCGTGTGCATCGCCGAGCCGTTGTGCTCCCGGAACGGCTTCGGCATGAACGTCGCCAACACGCCGTTGAACTCCGCGACCGTTTTGACCACGTAGCGGAACGCGATCACGTTGTCCGCCATCGTCAGCGCGTCAGTGTGCCGCAGGTCGATCTCCTGCTGCCCCGGCGAGCCCTCGTGGTGCGAGAATTCCGTGATGATTCCCATGTACTCCAAAGCGGAGACCGCCTGCCGGCGGAACCGGGGAGCCTGGTTCTGCTTGGCCTGGTCGAAGTACCCGCCGTCGTCGACGGGCTTCGGCTCATCGCCTTTGAGCACGTAGAACTCGATCTCCGGGCTGGCCATGCACTCGAACCCGGCATCCGCGGCCTTGTTCAGCTGCCGGCGCAGCACCTGGCGCGGATCCGCGTAGAGCGGGTTGCCGTCCGGCATCGAAATATCGCAGAACATCCGCGCCGTCTGCAGGCCGTCCTCCACATCGAAGGGCAGCGGCCGGTAGGTCGACGGGTCCGGCAACAGCAGCGTGTCCGATTCGGAGACACGCGAAAAACCTTCGATGGAGGAGCCGTCGAAGCCCACGCCTTCGTCGAAAGCCGTTTCGAGCTCCGCCGGGGACATCATCACGGTCTTCAACTCCCCGAACAGGTCCGTGAACCAGAGGCGGATGAAGCGGATATCGCGCTCCTCGACGTTGCGCAGAACGTTTTCTTGTTGGCTGTTCATGCCTCCCAGACTAGTGAGCGGTACCCCATCTCACGCCACATCCGGTTAGGTAAACTGGGGGTGAACAAGAACCATATTTGCTCCGACTTTTGCGAAGAAGGCTGAATTCCATGAGCTCCCAAACGTTTATCGAGGTCGAGGCGAAATTTGCCGTTGACGACAGCATCGCGGTTCCCGACCTGACCGCCCTGTCCGCCGTCGAATCCGCGGGCGAGACTGTCCGCCACAGCTTGTCCGCGATCTACTACGACACCGCGGACCTGCGGCTGACACGCGCCAAGGTGACGCTGCGCCGGCGCACCGGCGGCAAGGACGACGGCTGGCACATCAAGCTGCCGGGCTCCACCGGCCGCACCGAGCTCCACGCCGAGCTGACCGATCCGTCGACCCCGCCCGCCGAGCTTCTCGACGCGGTGCGCGCCATCATCCGCCGCGAACCGCTCGCCCCCATCGCGCAGGTGGACAACGAACGCGCCGAAACCCCGCTTTTCGACGCCGCCGGTGACAAAGTCGCCGAGTTCTGCGACGACCACGTCACCGCCTGGTCACTTCTGCCCGGCGGGCAGCAGACCTCCTGGCGCGAATGGGAAGTCGAGCTCGCCGGCGATGTCGTCGAGTCCGTCGATGGGGCCGCCCTGCTCCACGAGGCGACCTCCCTGCTGATCAACCAGGGTGCCCGCAAGTCCGCGTCCCTGTCGAAGCTGGCCACCGCCCTCGGCGATTCGGCCGACACGGCCCCGGTCCCGCCGTACATGTCTGCCGCGGGCCTCGCGGATGACTCACCCGAGAAGGCCGTCGTCGATTCCCTGCGCGTCCAGCGCGACCGCCTCGTCGAATGGGATCCCAAGGTGCGCAACGACGAATGGGACTCGGTCCACCAGATGCGCGTGGCCACCCGCGAGCTGCGCAGCCTGCTGGAGACCTTCGAGGGCATCCTCGCCGGTGACCAGCTCACCCACGTGGAGAACGAGCTCAAGGAGCTCGCCGCCCTGCTCGGCACCGCCCGCGATGCCGAGGTCGTCGAGGAACGCTTCATCGCCCTGCTCGACTCCGACACCACCGGCATGATCGACGGGCCGGCCTCCGAGCATGTCCGCGGCGACATGCGCCGTGAGTACGAGCGCGCGCACCGCCGCATCCTGCGCACCCTCGACTCCGAGCGCTACTTGGCGCTTCTCGACGACATCGACGCGCTCCTCGCCGACCCGCCCCTCGCCTCCGCTGACACTGACACCGGCGCAGAAACTGACGAATCCGCCGTTGAAACCGGCTCTGTGACGGGTTCTGAGGCGGGCACCGCCGAGCCCCGCTCCTCCGAAGAGATCCTCTACGAGCACCTCGAGCGCGGGTTCAAGAAGCTGGCCAAGCGCCACAAGGCGGCCGAGCAGCACTACAACGACATGTCGCTGCCGCTGCACCAGCGCGAGGAATACGTCCACGACGTGCGCAAGGCTGCGAAGAAGCTGCGCTACTCCGCGAACGCGGCCAAGGACAGCGGCCTGAAAGCGGGTAAGCTATCGAAGGCGTGCAAGGAACTGCAGGAGATCCTGGGCGATTTCCAGGACGCGGTGACGTCGCGCGACCGCATCGAGAAGCTCGCCGGGGGAGCACGCCAGCGCGGGGAGGACACGTTCGCGTACGGCATGCTCTACCAGCGCGAGATGACGCGCGGCGATAAGCCGCTCGAGGACTACCCAAAGGCCTTCAAGGAGGTCAAGAAGGCCTTCAAGAAGGTCGAACCGAAGGCGAAGTAGCTACTTCTCCCAGGAGGCCGGCTGACCCCAGTTGTCGTCGGCCTCGTCTTGGGCCTCGGCGACCTTGTTGCGCTCCTTGGCGGTGGCCAGCGCCTGCTCCGCTTCCTCGCGGGTGTTGTAGGGGCCCATGCGGTCGTCCCAGGAGCCTTCCTTGCCCTGGGAGACTTCGTGGGTGGCCGGGTTGAAGTAGAACTTCTCGTCGCTCATGGTCGTTTCCTTTCGGTGGGGGGCGACTACAACGTACTCACCCGCTAAGGCTACCTGCGTGCGGTTGGTACTGTTGTGGGGGTAAATTCGCTCGCCCCGAAAGGACAGTGCACTTCCCCATGGCTGTGTGGACCGCCCCGAAAACCCCCGCATCCGAGCGCGTTGCGCCGGCGCACCGCGAGCGCACAGGGACTGCGCCGCTCCACACCGCGGATGCCCCGGGCACGTTCATCGTCGTGGGCGAGAATTCGGACCACTTCGGGGGCATCACCATCGTGGGTCTCACGTCGCTGCGCGCCGCGGCCGCGGTCAGCCCCCGCGAGGACGACACGATCACGGTCTTCTGCGATTTCGCGGGCACGCTTATCGACGGCGCCACCACCTCCACCCGCATCTCCTCCCTCGCAGAACAGGACTCAGCTGATGGCGATTCCGAGTTCACCCTGGCGGAGCGGTTCGGTGGGCTGATGCACACGCTCGTCGGCAGGCAAATGCTCTCGCGCGACACGGCGGGCATGGACATCACCGTGATCGCCGATATTCCGCTCGGGGCGGGGCTGGGGGCGCTGCACGCGGCGGACGCCGCCGTGGCCCTGGCGCTGCTCGGCGGCGACGAAGAGATCGACGCGGCTCCGCTGCGCACCCGCCTCGCGGACATCGCCTCCCAGGCCGCTGCATCGTTTTCCCGGCTGCCGGTTCTGCGCGCCCGCCACTCGGCGGCGCTGCGCGGCCACGACGGGAAGGTCTCGGTGATCGACTACGCAGACGGCTCACTGACCCAGGCCCCATACCCGGGACACGCTGGCGTGCGGGTTTTCTCGGTGGCGGCTTCGCACGGCGAACCCTTCACCGATGAAGCGCGCTCCGTCGACGAAGGCCGGACCTTCATCGACGAGGCCTGCAGTAATTTCGGTGTCGCCTCGCTGCGCCAGCTGCCCAACGCCGCCGACCGCGTCGTCGAGTGGGTCAATGCCCGGCACCAGGTGCACGGCACCGACTCCGCTCCGTCGCTGGAGACGGCGCGCGCCTGGGTCGACTTCGGTGAGGCCGAAACGGAGCTGTCCGCCAACGCCGCGCGTGCGCTGCGCTCCATGCGCACCGACGAGTTCTTCGATGTCATCGGCGAGCCCGAGCGCACCCCCGGCCTGCCTGCGCCCGACCAGCTGGTGCAGCTGCTGCAGGTGCGCGGAGCCCGAGCGGCTCGCCCCGCCGCGGCCGGCATGTCCCAGGCCGCGCTCGCCTATATCCCGGACAGCGCCGCGGACGAGGCTCTCGCGGGCCTTGATTCCGACGGTCTCGCCGTCGTGGAGATCCACCCCGGCGCGCCTGGGAAGGTGCTGAGCTAGCGCCGATGTCCCCTCCCCGGGCTAGTCGGCGGGCCAGGCGAAGAGCACTTCGCGGTTTTCCACGTCGGCGCGCACCAGCGACATCGCTGTTTCCGTGGCTTCTTCTGGGTGTCCCGCGCACTGCGCGAGCACCGGAGGGTCGGCGATGAAGACGCGGGCGGTGTCGGCTTCCTCGTCCGTCTGCAGGACCACGCCGGTGAAATTCTCCCCCACCCACGGCTGCAGCACGGTCGCCTCGGTGAGCTTGAGGCAGGCACGGTCGACGGTGTTGACCAGCTGGGAGGTGCGCCCCATGGTCTTGAGCACGCGCGGGGTGTCCTCACGCACCCAGTCGGGCACCTCGGTGCCCGCGCACAGCGCCAGGCACACCTCGGTCGCATAGCGGTCCACTAGGCGACGCAGGGGTGCCGTCACGTGCGAGTAGTAGCCGCCGATTCCGGCGTGGACCTCGGGGGCCTCGTCGGCGACAGAAACGTACCCGGCGCCGCGGAGCAGCTTCTGCGCTTCACGCATGACGGCCATGCCGCGCGGGGTGTCGGCGTCGACCGTCTGCAGGAATTCGCCGATGTCCCCGTCGTCGTTCAGATCGAAGCCGAGGGCGCGGGCCTCGTGCCGGAACGTGCTCTCCGCGTCACCCTCCGCCGGCCGCAAGGTGCGCAGGATGCCCACCCCAGCCTCCTCGATCATCCGTCCTGCGGCCATTCCGGTGAGCAGGGAAATCTCGGAGTTGTAGTCCATCATTTTCTGGCGCGGCTCGATGAGGAGCTCGAAGCGGCCGTCGTCGAGCTCGACGACGCGCACCGACGGGACGCGCAGGTTGATCGCGTGCCTGCGCAGCGACGACGCAGCCCGCAGCTCCCCTACCTCGGGCAACAGAGTGATCGCCGGGTGCAGCGTCCCGGCGTCCATGTCGGCCTGCACGCCGTCGTAGTCGAGGCGCGCGACGGAGCGAACCACTGCCCGCTCCACATGGGTGCTGGTCAGCTCGCCTTCCGCATCGAGTTCGAAGGTCCACAAAACCGCCGGCTTGTCCGCGTCCGGAAGCAGCGACGCCGACCCCTCCGACAGCTCCTCTGGGTGCAGCCGCGCCGGCTCGTCGGGCAGGTAGATTGTCTGGCCGCGCTTGAGCGATTCCTCGTGCAGCTTCGAACCAGGCTCGACGAACGCCGCGACGTCGGCGATCGCGTAGAAAACACGGTAGCCCGCGCCGTCCGCCTCAATCGCCACCGCCTGGTCCAGGTCCATCGAACCTGCCGGGTCGATCGTGACGAACTCGATGTCGCGCGCATCGCGCCGCTGGCCGGCGAAACGGTCGCGCGCATTGGCCGCCTCTTCGTGCAGCTCGGGCGGAAAGTCTGTGGGCACGTCGAATTCATCGGCGACAGCACGGAAATCTAGCGGTGCGGCATAGAGCTTCATGCTGGCCAATTGTGGCAGAAACTGGGCGAGTGAGTCGGCCTATGAGCCGGATTCTGTGCCCTTCCCCGGACGGGGAAAGGTGGCGATCATCCATCTCGGATGCCGGTCGCCCGGCACCTCCAGCAGCTACCTTCGAACTGGGCGGGCAGCCTCGTAGCGTTCGACGACCCCAGCCGCGCGGCTGGGATTCTTGCCTTGCTCCCGGTGGGGTTTACCTGGCCGGTTGTGTCACCACAGCCGCCGGTGCGCTCTTACCGCACCCTTTCACCCTCACCCGGTTTCCCGGGCGGTCTACTTTCTGTTGCACTTTCCCGCGGGTCGCCCCGGGTTGCCGTTAGCAACCACCGTGCCCTGTGGAGTCCGGACTTTCCTCGACCCCTGCCTGGCCCACTGCTGTGGCGGTACAGGTCGCCGCGATCACCCGGCCGACTCACTCGCAGCGTGTAACTGTACTCTGCGCGGGCGCTCTAGCGGAAGTGGGCGATGTCGTTGACGCACCGGACCACGCCGAGTTCGCCGTAGAATTCGACGACGCTGATCGACGCCAGGTCCAAAAACACATGCTTGAATGTGTCCGGCCCCGACTCCAGGGCCTGCCGGATCACCGATTTGATCGGGGTCATATGGGTGACCACCAGCACTGTCTGCCCCTCATGCGCTTCCTGCGCCTTGAGGCGGGCGCGAGTCACCCTCCGGTGCGCGGAGGCCAGGCTCTCCCCTTCCGGAGGGGCTTTGCTTGCCGACGCCTCCCACGCCCCGAATTCCTCCCCGTGGTCCCTGCGCGCCTCGTCGCGGGTGAGTCCTTCGAAGACACCGAAGTCCTGTTCCCGGAAACCGTCAGCTGTCTCGATCTCAGCTGCGTCGATCCCGAGGGCGTCCGCGCAGGCCCGCGCCGTTAGCTGGGCGCGCCGTGCCGGGGAGGAGATGACCGCGTCGATGGCACCGAATTTTGCCACTGCCTGCGCAACGGCGTCCGCCTGCTTCAGCCCCACCTCGGTCAGTTCCGGGTCGGAGGAACCGCTGTAGCGCTTCTGCGCCGAGTGCTCTGTCTGGCCGTGCCGCACCAGCACGAACCGGGTGCGCGGGGCGGTGTTCCCGTGCCAGTGGGCGGGGCTGGCGGTTTCGTGGCGGGCGGGCGGTTGTGCGGTTGAAGAGCCCGTCGATAAGCTCTGCGTCTCCACAATGCCCGGCTTCGCGCCCCGCGCCGCGGCGTCCATGGCCACGTTGGACAGCTCGTCGGCCTTCTTGTTCTTCGCGCGCGGAACCCACGCGTAGCTGACCGACGTGAAACCAGCGGCGAGCTCCCGCGCCTCGAGCGCCAGCTTCTTCATGTCCGGGTGCTTGATTTTCCAGCGTCCCGACATCTGCTCGACGACCAGCTTGGAGTCCATGAAGACCTCCACCTCGCCCGCCCCTAGCTCGCGCGCCGCCTCGAGCCCGCGCAACAAACCGTGGTACTCGGCGACATTATTCGACGACTTCTGGCCGACAACGTAGGCGATCTCCGCGAGCGTCGCGCCCAACTCGTCGTAGACGACGCTTCCCGAACCCGCGACCCCCGGATTCCCCCGCGAACCGCCGTCCGTGTAGACAGTCACCTTCATGCGGTGCTCCCCTTATCCCGTGACGCGCACGAGCAGCGTGCCGCAATTCGGGCAGGTGGGCAGCTCGTTTTCGGGCGTTGCCATGACCTCGGCGCGCTCGGCCGGCGGGAGCTGCAGGAAACAGCTGTTGCACGTGCGGCCGTTGAACCGCGCCGCCCCGACCGTCGCGTACACATCCAGGACGGACGACGGCAACTCCGCCCGTAGCGCGTCGGTTTCGACTTCTTCTTTCTCCGGGACCGCCTCAGCCGCGCGGCGCGCCACCTCGATCTTGCGGTCGAGATCGTCCAGCTTCGCGCCGTGCACGTCGCGGTTGTTGCGCAGCGCCTTGACCTCGCCGTGGGCTTCCTTCAGTTCGTACAGCAAATCTGCGATCCGGGACTTCGCTGCGTAACGGTCATGCTCCAGGTCCTTGCGGCGCTCCGGGTCCGTTTCGGCGGTGAGCTGGCGCTTGTCGTCGAGCTCGCGCTTTTTCAGCTTCCGCTCGTCCTCCTGGATGCGCAGAATCTCAGCCTCCAGGTCGTCGACGGCGAGCTGGGCCGCGGCGGCGGCGTTCGCCAGGCCGGGGCGCTGCTCCTCCAGCTTCTCCAGCTCCTGCTGCTCGGGCGACGCAGCCGCGTCGTGAGCCTGGCTGCGCTCCGCCTCCGCGAGCGCGAGCAGCGTGCGTTGCTTATCCAGTTCCAGTTCCACGTCAGCCTTCTTTCTGCTTCGTTCTGTCAACAGTGAAGAGTCTATTTCTGCGGGTGCGCGGAGACCGTCCACGGGTCGGTGCGCAGCGTGATGATTCCGGTGGCCACATCGGGGCACGCCTGCGCCACGATCCCGCTCGCCTGCTCCGTCCACGGAAATTCGCTCGCCCAGTGCGCGGTGTCGATGACTGCCGGACCACCGGCGCGCAGGTGCTCGTCGACCGGGTGGTGGCGCAAGTCCGAAGTGACGTACACATCCACTCCGAGGCCGCGGACAGCGTCGAGGAAACTGTCCCCGGAACCCGACGACACAGCCACCTTCTGCACCATCTGGTCGGGGTCACCAGCGGCCCGGACTCCCCAGGCAGTCTCGGGCAAGGCGTCGGCGACCTGCTGAGTGAAGTCGCGCAGGGTCATCGGCTCCGGCAGCTCACCGATCCGGCCGAGGCCGGTCGCTGTCGACAGATCCCCGGTTCCTTCGAGCTGCACGATGTCGAATGCCGGCTCCTCGTACGGGTGCACCTCACGCAGCACCTCGGTGAGGCGACCGCGCAGACGCGACGGTGCCACGAACTGCACGCGGGTCTCCGGCGCCGAGTAGTGGGAGCCGACTTCCCCGTCCGTCGGGTCGGCGCCGGGCTGCGGGGTGAAGCCGCCGCGGCCGTCCCACTGGAAGGAGCAGTCGGAATAATTGTCGATGGTGCCGGCACCGGCGCTGAAGAGCGCATCCATCACGTGGGTGACGTCGGCGGGCGGGATGTGCACGCCCCACAGGTCGCGGGCGTCAGGGTCGACGACCTTGATGGGGCGGCCGGGCGTGACGCCGACGAGTTCGGCGAGCTTGTCCGACACACCCGGGCGCGCGGAATCAGCGTTGGTGTGCGCCGCGAACAGTGCGCATCCGCCGCGCACGAGGGTGTGCACGACCTTGCCCTTCGGAGTGTCGGCGGCGACGGATGTCACACCCCGCATGAGCAGTGGGTGGTGGACCACCAGCATGTCCGCGCCGAGTTCCACGGCCCGCTCCGCGACAGCCTGGGTGCAGTCAAGGGCGAACGCCACGCGCGCGACGGGGGCAGCGGGGTCGCCGCAGATAAGGCCGACGGCATCCCAGCTTTCAGCGAGCCGCGGCGGGTACGCGGTGTCCAGCGCCGCGACGACATCAGCAACAGTCGTAGTCATGTTGTCCCAGTCTAGGTCGATTGCCGGCACCGCCTCGCACTGCCATGCTGGGGTGCGTGATTACTCTGCTGCTCGACGTGGACGGCACGCTCATCGATTCCTTCCCCGGCATCCGGGACGGCTTCCTGCACGCCCTCGACGCGGTCGGGTGGGAACGCCCGGACGAGGAGTTCATCGCCCGCATCCCGGGCCCGCCGATGGAGGAGACGCTCGGCAGTTTGGGCATGGACGCCGCCACGCGGAGGAAGGCACTCGCCGCCTACATGGACTTCACGCACGCCGGCGGGTGGCAGCGTGCCACGCCGTTCCCAGGGATGCGCGAGCTCCTCGCCGCATGGAAGGACGAGGGCTTCCAGCTGGTGACGGCGACGTCGAAAGGCGAAGGCTTCGCGCGCGCAATCCTCGAGCGGGAAGGCATGCTCGAGTTCATCGATTTTCTCGGCGCCGCGCAGGAGGACGGCCCCCGCCGGCGCAAGGCGGACGTGATTGCGCACGTGCTCGATAATGTGAATGTGGGCCGCGGGCTCATGATCGGCGACCGGCTCCACGACATCGAGGGAGCCGCGCAATTCGGCTTGCCGACGATCGCCGTCACCTGGGGTTACGGCACCCAGCCCGAATGGGACCGCGCGTGGGCCACCGCCCGCACCCCAGCCGAGCTCGCCAGCACCGTTACCGCTTTCAAGGAGGACCAGTGATCCACATCGACTTCGTGTGCACCGGCAATATCTGCCGTTCACCGATGGCGGAAGTCATCGTGCGCCAAAAGCTTATCGACGCCGCCTTAGACCCCCACGTCCGCGTCACCTCCTCCGGCATCGGCGGCTGGCACGTCGGCCACCCCGCGGACGAGCGTGCCCTGGCCGAGCTGTCCGCCCACGGCTACGACGGCTCCGCCCATCGCGCCCAGCAATTCAGCGGCCAGCAGATGGAGGCCGACCTGATCGTCGCCCTCGCCACACGCCACGTTTCCGAGCTCGTCGCCCAAGGCGTGCCCGAGGAGAAGATCCGGCTGCTGCGCTCCTTCGACCCGGCTGCACCCGAGAACGCCAGCGTCGACGACCCCTACTACGGCGGCCCCGAGGGCTTCACCGTCACCCGCGAACAGATCGAAGCCGCCGCCGACGGCATTCTGGATTGGGTGCGCGCCCGGGTAGACTGACCCGCGTGACCACGCCGAAGACGAAACCGATCTGGAGGACCTTCCTCACCCCTGGTTGGGTCCTCGCCGCTGTCTTCGCCCTGGCGTTCTCGTGGTTCGCGATCACCTGGCTGTCGCCGTGGCAGCTCGGCAAAGACCACGACATCAAAGAGCGCAACGACAGGATTGAGAAGGCGTTCGAGGAAGACCCGGTGAGCGCCGAGGAGGTACTCTCCTCCGGCTCCCCCGAGGAGTGGACGCGTGTGACCATGACGGGCCACTACCTTCCCGAGGACCAGCTGCTGCTGCGGCTGCGTCCCGTCGAGGGCGCCCCCGCATTCCAGTCCCTCGTGCCCTTCCAGCTCGA
The DNA here is from genome assembly GCA_025144245.1 of Corynebacterium sp. p3-SID1145. GTDB lineage: Bacteria > Actinomycetota > Actinomycetes > Mycobacteriales > Mycobacteriaceae > Corynebacterium. The sequence continues at coordinate 305,509 of JALXXC010000001.1, forward strand.
CAACGGCCGGACCGTCCTTGTCAACCGCGGCTGGGTCCCCGCCGACGCCGGCGGCACCACCGTCCCGCCCATCGAGCCAGCCCCCGACGGCGACACCACCCTGCTCGCCATGATCCGGCTCAGCGACCAGGCCTCCATCGAGCCCATCACCGACCAGGGCTACACGATGATCCAGTCCATCAACACCGCACAAGCCGCCGAACTCACCGGCACCGAGCTCGCCGAACCCTACGCCCAGTTGCTTGCCGACGAACCCGGCGTCCTCAACCCCATCCCCCTCCCCGCCCTCGACCGCGGCAACCACCTCTCCTACGGCCTCCAATGGATCGCCTTTGGCATCATGGCCCCAGCCGGCCTCGCCTACTTCATCTACTCGGAGGTTCGCGAACGCCGCCGCTACTCCGCCGAGCAGCGCGAAATGGAAGCCCTGAGCGCCACTACCGCCGCGACCCCCTCCGGTGGCGCCCCGGATGATGCCTCCGCTACCGCCGCTTCTGCTACCGCCGCCACATCCTCTGCATCCACCACCTCCACCACCTCTTCTCCTGCTCCCACCCGCGCGCGTGCCCGCTACGGCCATACCCGTTCCAACCCCTGGGCCACGAAGCCCGACGAGGAGCGCATCTAGCCTTTTGTTGCGCGAAGCAGCCCCGTGCTAGCATTTCCTCCACGCGCGCCGTTAGCTCAGCTGGAAGAGCAACTGGTTTACACCCAGTAGGTCGGCGGTTCGAGCCCGTCATGGCGCACCGCGGTTGACCAGGTCCTTTGCCGTTAGGCGACGGGCCTGGTTTCGTTTGTGACCACATTTTGACCACGTGCGGTTGAGAACAGTGTGTCCAATGTCTGCCCAAGGCGATGCAAGTCTGAGGCGAACAACGAGGCGTAGACGTCGAGAGTGAACGAGGCTGAGTGGTGGCCCATAGCCTCCTGCAGTTGTTTCGGATTGGCCCCCGCCTGAACCGCGAGCGAGGCGTAGGTGTGGCGTAGATCGTGCGGCGTTAACCCCGGAGCCCCCACCGCCTCCGCTGCGGCGTTGAACCAGTCACGCCTGGCGTTGCCTACCCGCAGGGCGGTGCCAGCGGGCGTGGTCATCACCAGGCCGGTCAGCTCTCCGTCGAGCAGCGGGGCAAGCGCCTGGGCGAGCTGGGCCGGAATTGGGACGCGCCTGATCTTATCGTGCTTGGGCAGCCCCGGGGTGAGGACGCCTTTAACCTCCTGTAGCTGGCGGCGCACGAAAATTTCGCCGGTGTCGAGGTTCACGTCTCGCCGTTGGAGGCCTGCCATTTCAGACCAGCGCAGCCCGGCCAAGGCCATTAGGAGAACCGCGGCCCGGTAGCGGCCGGCCTCCTCGGCCATGGCCATCACTTGGGCCGCATCGAGCACAAGGAGATCGGGGTTGCGCGTTACTTTCGGGCGTTTGATACCGGAACATGGGTTGGCGTCAATGCGTCCGTCTAGCTGGGCCTGTTTGAAAATCTGCGACAGCACCGCGAAAGTGTTTTGGACTGTCTTAGGCGAATATTCAGCGGTGGCAGCGACAACCCATCGGCGGATGACCGCGGGAGTGACGTCTGAAGCGTCCTGGTTTTCGTTCCGCTTATTTAACGCCCAACGTTTGAGCGCCTGATCGTTGATAGTAAGCGCCCACCATCTCCTGTGGAGTGATATATCCCAGGGATTGATGAAGTCGCTGGTTGTTCCACCAGTGCACCCAGCGAAGAGTGGCAATCTCGACTTCACCGACCGATGCCCACGGCCGGTGGGGATAAATCAGCTCTGTTTTGTAGAGCCCGTTGACCGTTTCAGCCAACGCGTTGTCATAAGAGTCACCAACGGTGCCGACAGACGGATCGATACCCGCCTAGGCGAGCGCTTCACCGTAACGGATCGACACATACTGCGAGCCGCGGTCACTGTGGTGGACAAACCCTTCTGAGCGAAGATCACCAGCGTGATACAGGGCGTGCTCAAAAGCCTCCAGCGGCAGTTCATCGGTACACATGCTCGCCCGAGTCGCGACACCGACGATCTTTCTGGAGTACACATCGGTGATAAACGCGGTGTAGGCAAAACCAGACAAGGTGCGTACATAGGTAATGTCAGCGACCCACAACCGGTGCGGTGCGGGGGCAGTGAAATCACGGTTGACCAGGCCAGGGCGGCAATCCGGCACGTTAGCCCGAAGCGATGTCATCGGTGTGCGGCCACGCCTGCGGCCGTAAAAGCCAGCTTGCTCCATCAAACGCGCGGTCTGATCACGACCGATGCTCCAGCCGGCGCGCTGCATAGCCTTCCACATCTTGTGGACCCCGTAGACACTGAAGTTGTCCTCGTAGACCCTCACCAATTCAGGAATAAGCAGCGCATCTGACAAACTCCTCGCCGACGGTGCTCGTGTTTTCGCTGCTCGGTAACCGCGAGAGGTGATGAACCCACATTCTGTCTTTTTCAATGTGCGACAGATAGCCTCGACCCCGAAGCGATCGCGATACGCATCGATGTATTCGATCATCTTCTGGTGGGACGGTCGAGTTCCGCCGCGAAAAAAGCTGACGCGGTTTTCAAGATCTCATTAGCCCTGCGTAGCTCCTTAATCTCTTTCCGCAGCCGCTTCAGTTCGTCAGCCGTTGACTCGCCGGCGCCAATCTCAACATCGGATGAGACCATATTCGGCTTCAGCCAATCGTTGAGCGTGTGCGCTGGAATGCCGAGCTTTTCACCGATCTCTACGGCTGCACCCCATTTCGAACACCCTTCGAGCTCAACAAGGTCCTCAGCCAAACGCACTGCCTTGGCCTTGAACTCGTCACTGTACTTCCTTGGCATGATCCCAATCCTTCTCTAGAAATGATCGGAACTAAACCCAAGACACTTCAGAGAAAGACCCCGAGACCCACCGAAAGACCTACACGTTAACCGAGGTCCTAGCTTACCTGGAGAACCGCTAACCAACCTTGGGTACCACTAGACCCAGTATACTTCGGCGGGCGGGACGCATCAGGGCAGCCTGGGGGTTCCATGGTCTGAATTCACCACGCCGGAAGTGCGGTTTGCCACAGTCAAGGATAACCGGCAAGAGAACGCTTATGCCCGTGCTAGAGATGCTGCGGGACGGGCCCGCTGTGCGCAACTACGACATTGACCGATGGAGACGTTTGTCACACTTCCTAAAGGCCGCATCGAATCTATTACCGCGGGGGCAAAAACCTACTCCTTAAAATCACCTAACAAGGAATTGATTTTCAACCACGCTCAACATCTAGCTGTGTATTCGACTCAGTGCCCCGACCAGCCACAAACCACAGCAGAGGGCCAATGAGCGGAAATGCAAGCGCTGCCAAAATCAACAAAAGCTTAACGCCCCAGCCAAAACCAGACCGCACGATTGACACCGCAGCGCACAACCAAATAACAAGCGGCACACCAATAAGCAAAATAGGTACGATGCCCCACCACGTATTGTTCGGGTCAGAACCTTGCTCAGCCAAAAAATACAACACAGCAAAACCTTCCAAAATCGACAAAATAACGAGACTTCACTGCCCCGAAATCAGACAAACCGTAGTCAGTTCAGCCCCAAGAAGATGAACACCTGCGAGCCTAACCGACAAACTCATAATCCGCTCAGGACCATGCCTAACTAGTAGTCTCTAGTAGTCTTAAGCCTTAACCCTGAACAACACCGACAAACAATTCTGGTAGCGCTATACTTCTCTCATTATTCGTAGAAGCGGAGTGGTGCCATGGGAGAGTTAACAGTGTCCGGAATTTTCGAAGCGGATGCGGGGAAAGACTGTGTAGCGCTGAGATTGTTCAATGCTGGCCGCATGAAGCTATACACTGGGCCCCAGCTTTACGAACTGTGCCCGATAGGCATAACGAAAGCATGTTAATCGATCTAGATGAAACGCCCCCATTCCCCAAGCCGGGGTCATACCTCCAACGTGAAGTTCAACCGGGTGAAATCATCCGGGGCTTAATACCTGTTGAAAAAATCCAAAATGTCTGCGCTGATCTCAGCATTAATCCTGCCAACTTGGAATTTGTAGTCTCCGTGAACGGTCGCGAAGTTACTACGCCGCTCCCCCGCGATGTGATCGAGTTGATAGGTTCCGGACGCACCGATTAACCGTTGGCTCCTGGGTCTATTGGCGCGTTCCAGAAGATGTCTCGGCCGTCACTGAGAACGTCGGGACCCGGGACGCGTTCTCGCTGCCAATGAACCTGAACTGTTTCCAAGGCCGTTCGCACTACCGCCCCGTCAACGAATTATCGTTGCCAACCTGCCTTGGGGCCGGTGGGGTTTGTGACCACATTTTGACCACAATATGCTGTCAAACCCGATGTTTCGGCCCGATGTGGCCTCAACCGGAAACGCCATGTGACCTGCGTTGATAAAGGTGGACGCTACTGCGGGGCTTGTTTACACCCAGTAGGTCGGCGGTTCAAGCCCGTCATGGCGCACCACTCGCCCACTTCGCATACCCATGCTGCAGTGGGCTCTATCTCTTTCTACACCGCTCACCTGGCGTTCGCTCAGCCCACTTCCGGCAGCTTCGGCCGCCGATTCCGCAGTTTTGTCACTGTTCGTGGAACCGGTTCTCCTCTGCCACCGTTTAGCTCCTGCGCCTTTTGGTGCCTTGTTGGTGCGGCGCTTCTTGGTGTCGAGGCCTCTTTGTTCGTTTTCCACATGCCGTTGACCTTGTGGTTCTTGGGTTATCCACAGGTGTGGGTTGGGGATCTGGTGGTGGGTGGGGTGGGGATTTATGGTTTGGGTCATGAACGATTTCGACGCTTTCATCGCTTCGGTGTCCTCCCCGATGGGGGTCTTGGCGGGGTTTGACCGTCAGGTGGCGGTGCGTGCCGGCATCAACCCGCTCACGGTACGTAAGTGGTCGCGTTTGGCGAGGGTGTATTTCGGCCCGACGCGGTTTACCCGCAAGCAACGCCACGCGGTGCGCCTGGCAGGTGAGACATCGAAGTCGCTGGACCAGTTAGTCTTCATCGAATCCTGTGTGCGTACCGTGTCTGATGATGCCGGGAAGTGGGGGTTGCGCCTGGCGTTGTTGTCGGTGCGCGGTACTTACGACACCCTGAAGCGTCAAGCCGCCGACATCCTCGCAGACAATGATGACCCGCGTCCTGCCCCTGCACGGGGTGTGCGGTTCACCGGATCCTATAGGAACACCCGCACAATGACGGTGACCGGGGACGAGCACGTTATAGCAGCGGTGGAGTTCGCTCTGCGGCGTGACCTGCGCCCAGATAGGCCGGTGGCAGGCCAAATGTATGACGCGTTCGTCGACCTGATCCACACCACCACCAACAACGGCGACCGTGACGGTGACGGTGCTGGTGCTGGTGGTGGTGTGGCCGCGGCGGTGCCGCGCCCAGTAGTACTCATCCCGCTAGACGACTACACCACAATCCTTGCCGGCGATGGTGATGATGTGGTGCTGGGGTTATCCGATGGCACCACGATAACCGGGGCGCAGTATTTAGCGCGGGTTCATGGTTCCGCCTTGGAGGTGGCGGTGTTTCACCCGCAGGCAGGTGCAGTGAACCTGTATGACACCAAGCGCTTGGCCAATGCCAAGCAGCGGGATCTAGCCCGGATGGTGCTCACCACCTGCCCGGTACCAGGCTGCCGGCACGCGGCAGATAACTGCGAGGTCCACCATGTCACAGCCTGGTCGCGGGGTGGGGTGACGAATATGGATAACTTGTCGATCCTGTGCAGGTACCACAACCGCACCAACGATGACGACCCGGGCAAAAGGGCCAGGGGCCGGATTGAGATCAGGGCCGGAACACCGACCTGGGTATCGCCCAAGGGCACACCAGTGGCGAATAACCGCCACCCCTACGGGGCAATGAAACAGCTCTTCGGGACACAAGCAGGACCATAAGCAAAACCCCCGGCACAACCCGACTGCTGGGACGAACCCGACACTGGCACTACCGGACTACTCGACTGCTGATACGGCGATCCCGCGAAACACCACGCAGGACCGCCGATCAACCACGCCCGAAAACTGTGGCTGGCGAGAATGGGTCAGTGTCTCTTGCTCTCCGGTCGGAAAGGTTTGGTCGGCCGTGCAGGAGCCCTGGTGAAGCTCTGAGCGAACTCTTGTGGAGTTCTGGCAGAGCTCCACCTGGACTCATCCGCTCACCGGACGCACGATAGCGGGCATCATGTAGGTCCTCGCAAATTGCTTTGATTCGGTGCCGCTATGGCCACGATCGGACAAAACGGGGGTAGAAAACGGCATCGGAAAAGGTGAGGTGTCGAATCTCACAGGAAAAAGGGGCGCGGTGTTTCGTCGATAAGCGACAAGCCCCGAGCAGCGCTACCGCTTCGCACCGGCGCTGCGCAGGCACGATCCCTGCCAGTCGCCGAGACGGTCCGCCTTCGTCTGCACCAGGCCCGCGAGCTGGGCAGACTCCGAAATATCGCCGGGGTGGACCTCGCCGGGCTGGTTGGCACCCGGCGTGAGCAGCCAGATACGGCCGGAATCAGAGAGGTTGCGCGTGGCGTCCACGAGCGAATCGACGAGATCCTCGTCGTCGGCGCGGTGCCAGAGCAGGACAACATCGCAGAGCTCGTCCGTGTCCACGTCGAGCAAGGCCTCCCCGATCGCGTCCTCAATGGACTCCGAAATAGACGCGTCGCAATCGTCGTCCCAACCGAGCTCCTGGACAACCTCATCCTTGTGAATACCGAGCTTGTCCACGTAGTTTGCAGCACCGGCGGCGCTCACTATCTCCACTTCCTCCTTGAATGGCGAATAAGAATACAGCCAGGATACAGCTACATTTACCCCCGCGGGCGGCACTTGAAAAAAGAACGTATCCTTGAATCCCGTAGGCACCCGCAAGTTCGCGCCACAAGGGCTAGAGCAAAGGCGCCCTGATGTGCGAAAAGCCGGTGGAAACCACACCACGAAATCGGAGGATGGTCTTGTCTGACCCCGAAAAGCTGAACGATTCGAACATCCCTGTCATCCGTGACGGCGTCGCATCCTATCTGCACGACGCCGACCCGGAAGAAACCCAGGAATGGATGGACTCCCTGGACGGTCTCCTCGAGACCTCCGACCCGGATCGCGCCCGCTACCTCATGCTGCGCCTCCTTGAGCGCGCATCCGCCCAGCGCGTGCCGATGCCGGCACTGACGTCGACTGACTTCGTCAACACGATCCCGACCAAGCTCGAGCCCGAGTTCCCGGGCGACGAGGCAATGGAGAAGCGTTACCGCCGCTGGATCCGCTGGAATGCAGCCATCATGGTGCACCGCGCCCAGCGCCCCGGCATCAAGGTCGGCGGCCACATCTCCACCTACGCCTCCGCAGCGGCACTGTACGAGGTCGGCTTCAACCACTTCTTCCACGGTAAGGATGCCCCGCAGGGTGGCGACCAGGTCTTCATGCAGGGCCACGCTTCCCCGGGCATGTACGCACGTGCGTTCCTCGAGGGCCGCCTGAGCGAAGAGCAGATGGATGCCTTCCGCCAGCAGCACTCCCACCCGGGCCAGGGCATGCCGTCCTACCCGCACCCGCACGACATGCCGGAGTTCTGGGAGTTCCCGACCGTGTCCATGGGCCTCGGCCCGATGAACGCGATCTACCAGGCACGCTTCAACAAGTACCTGCAGCACCGCGGCATCAAGGACACCGACCAGCAGCACGTCTGGGCATTCCTCGGCGACGGTGAAATGGACGAGCCGGAATCCCGCGGTCTGCTCCAGATGGCCCGCCTGTACGAGCTGGACAACCTGACCTTCGTCGTCAACTGCAACCTGCAGCGTCTCGACGGCCCGGTGCGCGGCAACGGCCAGATTGTCCAGGAGCTCGAATCCTTCTTCAAGGGTGCCGGCTGGAACGTCATCAAGATCGCTTGGGGCCGCGAGTGGGACGAGCTGTTCGAGAAGGATCAGGACGGTGCACTCGTCGACCTCATGAACAACACCAAGGACGGCGACTTCCAGACTTTCAAAGCTAACGACGGCGCTTACGTCCGCGAGCACTTCTTCGGCCGCGATGAGCGCACCGCAAAACTCGTCGAGGACATGTCCGACGAGGAGATCTGGAACCTCCGCCGCGGCGGCCACGACTACCGCAAGGTCTACGCAGCATACAAGAAGGCACTGGAGACCAAGAACGGCAAGCCGACGGTCATCCTCGCGCTCACCGTCAAGGGCTACGGCCTCGGCCACAGCTTCGAAGGCCGCAACTCCACCCACCAGATGAAGAGCCTGACTCTCGACGACCTGAAGCTCTTCCGCGACATGCAGGAAATCCCGATCTCCGACGAAGAGCTGGAGAAGGACCCGTACCTGCCGCCGTACTACAACCCGGGCCCGGAGTCCGAGGAAATCAAGTACATGCTCGAGCGCCGCAAGGAGCTCGGCGGCCCGCTCCCGCAGCGCCGCGAGAACTACACCCCGCTCGAGGTCCCGGACCTGGAGAAGACCTACCGCCCGATGTTCAAGGACTCCGGCAAGCAGAAGGTCGCCACCACCATGGCACTGGTCCGCACCTTCAAGGCGCTCATGCGCGACAAGGAGATCGGCAAGCGCGTCGTCCCAATCATCCCGGACGAAGCCCGCACCTTCGGCCTCGACTCCTGGTTCCCGACCCTGAAGATCTACAACCCGAAGGGCCAGAACTACGTCCCAGTCGACCACGATCTGCAGCTCTCCTACCGTGAGGCGCCGGAGGGCCAGATCCTCCACGAGGGCATCAACGAGGACGGTTCCTCGGGAAGCTTCATCGCCGCTGCGACCTCCTACGCAACGCACGGCGAGCCGATGATCCCGATGTACATCTTCTACTCGATGTTCGGCTTCCAGCGCACCGGCGATAACTTCTGGGCCGCCGGCGACCAGATGGGCCGCGGCTTCATCATCGGCGCAACCGCCGGCCGCACCACCCTGACCGGTGAGGGCCTGCAGCACATGGACGGCCACTCCCACGTCCTGGCGTCGACGAACCCGTCGATCGTCGCCTACGACCCGGCATTCGCATACGAGATGCCGTACCTGGTCAACCGCGGCATCGAGCGCATGTACGGTCCGGACGGCGGCGAGAACGTGATGTACTACCTCACCGTCTACAACGAGCCGATGCACCAGCCGGCACGCCCGGAGAACCTAGACGTCGAGGGCCTGCACAAGGGCATCTACCTCTACGACCGCGGCGAGGAGAAGGAGAACAACGTCTCCCTGCTCGCTTCCGGTGTGGCTATGCCGTGGGCTCTGCGCGCACAGAAGATTCTGCAGGAGCAGTACAACGTCGGCGCTGCCGTCTACTCCGTCACCTCTTGGACCGAGCTGGCACGCGACGGTGCTGCCCGCAACAAGGCACGCATCCAGAACCCGGCCGAGGATCCGGGCGAGGCATTCGCGACGAAGCAACTGAAGCAGACCGAGGGGCCGTACATCGCTACCAGCGATTTCACGACCGAGCTGCAGGAGATGATCCGTCCTTACGTCCCGGGCCGTTACACGGTTCTCGGGGCAGACGGCTTCGGCTTCTCCGACACCCGCGAGGCCGCACGCCGCTACTACAACATCGACGCCGAGTCCATGGTTGTCGCGGCACTGACCTCGCTTGCCGACGAGGGCAAGATCGACATCTCCGTCGCCGCCCAGGCCGCCAAGGACCTGAAGGTCGATGATCCCGCGGCTGCCGTCCCGGCTCCCGCTGGCTCCAACGACTAGGAGAACGCTCCGGATTGAACCCCGGCGCTTCTAGTTGAGCTCCCCGCTCCCTGTGGCGGGGAGCTTTTCGTTTGCGTTCTCGGTTGTCCGGCGGCTCAGGCGGCTGCCCTCCTAGAATGGGGCGCATGGAACTTTCGCAGCGTCTCGATCTAGCAAAGTTGGGCTTGGACACCTCCGAGCCCGAGGACGAAGCGGACGTTTCCTCCGGGGGCAGCACACTGGCGCAGCTCACGTCTCTGCTCCAGAAAGTGGGTGCAGTCGAGGATGCGGAAGCAGTCGGGGTGAACGACACGCTCGACAGCTTGGGGGTGGATTCATTGACGCGGATCGAGCTCGCGGTGCGCGCGGAGGAGCACTTCGGGGTGCGTGTCGACGAGGAGACGGTTGGTCCGGGCTCTTCGATGGGCGAGCTGGCGCAATTCTTCGACGAGAAGCGCGGGAATTAGCTGACGCTCGCGCTGAAACGGAATGTCTGCGCCAGTTCAGCGAGCGCGCTACGGAAGGTAGCGATCTCTTTCTCCGGCGCTTCGATGACCTCGCGGCAGCTGACTGTCCCAGCGCGGGCGGGTTCGTGCCGCCAGCGTGTGAACCAGGCAGTGTCCCAGACGCTGACCAACGACGGCGCGGGAACAGGATCGCTGAGGTGTTCGTACATGAGGCCCTCGACGCGCAGGCGCAGGTGGCGCGGCATGGAGGAAATCGACAGGACACAGCGGGTGCGGGGGGACGCTTCAGCTGCATCGCGGGCGGCGTGGGCCAACGTGGTGGTCATGGAGGGAAGGTTCCTTTCGCTGATAGAACGCACCGCACGGTGTCCGCCATGACGATCTGCGACTATGGCTTTGGCTGCGGTGCGCCAGACGAGGTTCGTCTTCCCCAACGCCCTCATGTGACTCGGCACAATTGTTGCTTCGCTCCAGTCACAGGGGCAACCCTCAACAAGTGCTTGATCCCCCCGATCATTCAAGATCAGGTTGAGGGTTGAGCGTCCGCGGGCTAGTTCAGGCCTGCTAGTTCAGGCCTGCTAGTTCAGTTTGCGGGCCCAGCCGCCCTCGGAATCCTCTCCCTTGGGGTCGACGAACACGCGGTAGAGGGCGCCCAAGAATTCATCGGGAGTGGCGGGCTTCGGCTCCGGCCCGATGCCGCGAAGGGGCACGACACCCCCACGGAGCTGCTCGCGAACTTCGCCCTTGGTGGGCATCATGCCGTCGTCAGCGAGCGGGTCCTGTTGGGGGATGGAGGATTTAGTGTGGCGCCAGCGTCGCAAAGCGGACGGCTCGAGCCTGCGCATGCGAGTGAACATGAACCGCGCCCAGGTGTTCATCGGGGCGTTCTCCATGGTGACGGGGACGTACCAGCCGGCCCAGTACGCGGCGGTGCCGAGGACGAAGGCCACCAGGGGCGCAGCGGCGAGGGCTAACGTGGGGTGCCCGAGGTTGTACAAGATCATCGCGGTAATGGAACCGGCGATGGCGGGCACGACGTACATCTGCTGGTCGTTGAGGATGCGGGGGATGCGCCCGATGAGGACTTCGCGGATGACCATGCCGCCGGTCGCGGTGAGCACGCCCATGAGGATGCAGCCCGGCCACGCGACGCCAGCGCCGATGGCGGTGATGGTGCCGGTCGTGCACCACACGCCGAGGATGATCATGTCTCCGTGGAAGCGGGCGAGCTCCCAGAAGTAGCCGCTCAAGTTGGCGAAGAAGGCGACGGCCGCACCGAGCACGGCGATGGAGATGTACCAGGGGTCGACTAGCGCGGCGACGGGCGTGTTGCCGATCAGCGCGTCGCGCATCATACCGCCGGCCATGCCGGAAATGATGGCGATGAGCATAAAGCCCACCGCGTCGAACCTCATCCGCCGTGCCACGGTCCCGCCGATGATGGCGTTGAGGAACACGCCGATCAGGTCGAGGATCGCAATGGCCTGGCCTACTGCGTTGTCAATGCCACCGAAATACACGCATGTATCGTAGCTAAACCAGCTCGGCAAATATGCGGGTATTGGTTTCTTGCCACAGGGGTTTGGCCCAGTCGCCGAATTCGCGGTCCGTCAGGGCGACCATCGCGGCACCAGCTGCGGGCGAGTCGGACCAGGCGGGCACGAACCACAGGTAGGTGCCGGACATGCCGAAGTGCCCGACAGTGTCCGCGGGCATGCCGTCGCCGGTCCAGTGGGGGGATTTGTCGGCCTTGATTTCGAAGCCGAGGCCCCAGGGGCAGGGTTTCTGCATGCCGTAGCCGGGGACAATGCCGCGGACGTCGCCGAACTGGTTGGTGAAGGCGCTGCGGAGGGTGGATGCGTCGATGAGCGTGGGTGCGGCGAGCTCGCGCGCGAAAGAGAGCAAATTATCGACGCTCGACCTCCCCCCGTGCCCCGCCGAACCGTAGATCTCGGTCGAACCCATGCCGAGGGGTTCGAATACCCCTTGCGCGGCGTATTCACCGAAAGACATCCCGGTTTCCCCTTCGAGGCGTTCAGCGAGAATCTCGTAGCCGGCCGACGAGTAGATGCGGCGCTCCCCCGCCGGCTTCTGCTGCTTGCGGGTGTCAAAGCCCACGCCGGACGTGTGCGCGAGGAGATGCCGCACCGTGGAGCCTTCCGGCCCGCAGGGGGTGTCCAGCTCAAAGACGCCCTCCTCAACAGCCATGAGAAAGGCATAGGCGGAAAGCAGCTTGGTCACGCTGGCGAGCTCGAAGACGTGCTCCTGGTCGCCGTGGGTGGCCGGGGCCCCCGAATTGGCGGCGCCGGGCGTTATCAGCGCGGCGGCAACAGTGTCGGCGGGCCAATCACGGAGATACGGGGCGAGTTCCATGCCACCAGCCTAGCCAGCCCCGCACGCAGTTAGCCGGAGCCTACCCGCCGTTCGAGAAAATCCAGCTGCTCGCGGATGATGCAGGAAAACAACGGCTCAATATACGGGTCGAAATGGCCCCCTCGCTCTCCCCGAAATGCTTGTAGCCGAAGACGATGACCCCGTACCCGGCGTGCGCGAACGCATCGGCGTACACGTACAGCGCAACAGCACGCGGTGTGCCGAAGCCGTGACCCATCACGATCGTCGGGCACGCTTCCTCCACGCTGTCCGGGCGGTACACGGCGACCGCGCACCGCACACCTCCGGAAGAAAACCACGTGTCGGTACGGGTGTACACGGTGCCTCCCCACTGCATTGACCATCGTTAGCTACCTGAAGCTTTAGTAGCGCGCATCACATCCGTCGGTCCTTTGCCCGAAACTCACGCAAATCGTTCTGTAAGCTGCCGCACATGAGCGCAACGACAACAAGCAAGCGCAAGCGCACGGACGAGTCGGCCGGGTTCCTCGGCTGGATCGAGAAGATCGGCAACAAACTGCCCGACCCGTTCTGGCTATTCGTGATCCTGTCCGGCGTCGTGGCAGTGACGTCGTGGCTGGCTAGCCACGCGGGATTGAGCGCCGTCGATCCGTCATCCGGCGAGGAAATCCGCGTGCAGAACCTCCTCACGGGCGAAAACCTCTCCCGGATGGTGTCGGACGCGGTGGAGAATTTCATTTCCTTCCCGCCGCTCGGCGTGATCCTCGCGGTGATGCTCGGCGTCGCTGTCGCGGAGAAAGCCGGCCTCCTGTCCGCACTGGTGCGCCGCATGGTCGTGCGCGTCAGTCCCAAGATGCTCACCTTCATGGTCGCGCTCGCGGGCGTGACTGGCTCGGTCGCCTCCGACGCCATCTACGTGATCATCATTCCGCTCGGCGCGATGGCGTTCTACGCGGTCGGCCGCTCCCCTATCGTGGGCGCGACGGTCGCGTTCGCGGCATCGTCGGCGGGCTTCAACGCGTCGCTGATCCTCAACATCACTGACTTGCTGCTCGCCGGTATCTCCACCTCCGCCGCACAGCTTGTCGACGACGCCTACACCGTCTCCCCGCTCGCCAACATCTTCTTCGTCATCCCGTCTGCCGTCGTCCTGTCGTTGATCATCACTGCGGTCACAGAGTTCTACGTGGACAGGAAAGCGAAGCAGCTTATCGACGACGACCACATCGACACCTCCGAACTCGCCTTCGACGACGAGGCGAAGCCGGACGACGCTGAAACCTCTCCTTCTACTAGCGCGGATTCCGGTTCCGACGGCGCCTCGCAGGAGGACCTCTCCTTGACTCCCCTGGAGAAGAAGGGCCTGCTGTGGGCCGGCATCGCGCTGGTCGCGTTCCTCGCGGTCTACTTCGCGCTGCTTTTCGTGCCCGGCTCCCCCTTCGCGCGCCCGGACGAGGGCTTCATGCAGTCCCCGCTCATCCAGGCCATCGCCGTGCCGATCGCCCTTGCGTTCTTCCTATGCGGCCTGGTCTACGGCCTGATCATCGGCACCGTGAAGTCCGCCTCAGACATCCCGGCCTTCATGGCCAAGGGCCTGGAAACATTGTTGCCGATGATGGTGCTCTTCTTCGCCGTCTCCCAGTTCCTCGCCTGGTTCCAGTGGTCCAATTTGGGCTCCTGGACCGCGATCCGCGGCGCCGAGCTCCTGCAGACATGGAACCTGCCGAACGTCCTGCTTTTCGCCGCATTCGTCGTGATGGTCGCCCTGCTCAACCTGTTCATCACCTCAGGCTCCGCCCAATGGGCGCTCATGGCCCCCGTGGTCGTCCCGATGATGATGTACGTCGGCATCGCCCCCGAAGTCGCCCAGATGCTCTTCCGTATTGGCGACTCCCCGTCGAATATCATCACCCCGATGTCCCCATACTTCGCCGTCGCCCTGACGTTCCTGCAGAAGTACTACAAGAAGGCCGGTGTGGGCACCCTGATGTCGCTGGCGCTGCCCTACTCCATCGCCATGTGCGTCGGCTGGTTCCTGTTCTTCCTCATCTGGTACTTCCTCGGCATCCCGCTCGGCCCCGAAGCGCCGATGACCTACGACGTATAGCGAGCAGCCCAAAAACGGTGTTGCGCGAAAATGTCACCAAGAAATGTGAAATCGTGTTAACAAGAACAGCTAAAAACAGCGTCTGAGCACCTGATTTTGGCTTTCTTCGGTAACGGGCTAAGGTTACATTCCGTTGCACCGAGCACGGAAGCAACACCAAAATATTCCTCCATAGCTCAGTTGGCAGAGCATTCGACTGTTAATCGAAGGGTCACTGGTTCGAGCCCAGTTGGAGGAGCTACCTAAACCAGCTGGTAAAAGCGGGTTTTTGCTTTCCTACTGTCGTCGACACGTCGTGCGCCACAATAGTGCTACGTGATGGTTCAACAGCTGATCCCCACCAGCAACTATTGGCTCCTACTGACGCGTGGTATCCCGAGGCGTGCAAAAGCTCGCCTGAGCCATGAGCGGGGTAATCGGCGCGCAGACGTCAACTGCGCGTATTCACATTGACAGTTAACGCACTGTGTAGGTCACTACTGTCAGCAAAGGTGAGTGAATGACAGGGACGAGCCCACCCCGTACGGAAGATTTGCTCCGGGAGTTCCTGGAGAACGGAACCCCGAAAGGCGACCGCACTAGCACCGGCACCATCAGTGTTCGGCGGCAGCTGCGTTACGACTTTTCGGATTCCTTCCCTCTGTTGACCACTAAGAAGGTTTACTTCAAGGGCGTTGTCGGCGAGCTGCTGTCGTTCCCAAAGGCGACTCGAACGTCCGCTGGCTGCAGGAGAACAACATCCGCATCTGGAACGAGTGGGCGGATGACAGCGGCGAGCTCGGCCCG
>JALXXC010000010.1 GCA_025144245.1 Corynebacterium sp. p3-SID1145
TGGGCCGAGCTCGCCGTTGTCATCCGCCCACTCGTTCCAGATGCGGATGTTGTTCTCCTGCAGCCAACGGACGTTGGAATCGCCCTTGAGGAACCACAAAAGCTCGCCGACCACACCTTTGAAATAGACCTTCTTCGTGGTCAACAGCGGGAAGGAATCGGCGAGGTTGTAGCGCAGCTGCTTACCGAAGACACTGATCGTGCCGGTGCCGGTGCGGTCTTCCTTCGGGGTTCCCGTCTCGAGAATCTCGCGCAGCAGGTCCTCGTACGGGGTCGGGATCGTCCCAGTCATTCACTCACTCTTCGTGTGGCTCGTTGTTGTGCCAGCGTCGTTCCGTCTCGCCGTTATTTGACGATGCCTTCGTAGCTGCCGTGCTCGTCCTTGTAGGCTGCAGCGTGCTCGAGAATCTCATCGGCGAGCTCGGGGCGGCAAATCAGGAGGTCCGGGATGTAGGTGTCTTCGTTGTTGAAGCGCACCTCACTGCCGTCGAGGCGGGAGGCGTGCAGGCCGGCTGCCTTGGCGACACCCACCGGTGCTGCCTGATCCCACTCGTACTGGCCGCCGGCGTGAATGTACGCGTCGTAGTCGCCGAGCAGCACGTGCATGGCCTTAGCGCCGGCGGAACCGATGCCGGCGGCTTCGAAGCCCATCTTCTCCGCGACGTATTTCGCCACCGCCGGCGGGCGGTTGTGCGACAGTGCGATTTTGCGGGACAGGGGGCCGGCGACATGGCGGACATCGGAAGACTTGAACACCACGCCCAAGTCCGGCAGGCCCACGGCGGCGTGGGTGGGCACACCGTTTTCCACCAGTGCGATGTGGACGGCCCAGTCCTGGCGGCCGGTGGCGAATTCCTTTGTGCCGTCGAGCGGGTCGACGATCCACACTCGCGGATTGTCCAGGCGGGACAGGTCGTCGACCGCTTCCTCGGACAGAAAGCCGTCTTCCGGGCGGTGCTGGGCCAGCACGCGCGCGATCCAGTTCTGGGCGAGGTCGTCGCCCGCCTCGCCGAGCTCCCGGCCGCGGAGGAGGCCGACGCCGCGGATGCCCTTGAGGATCTCGCCAGTGCCGAGCGCAATCAGGTTAGTCAACCGTGAGTCCGAGTACGTTGCCGTCATGGCCTAGACCTTACCGCGTGCGCGCTGTCCGCGTGTGCCGCGGCCGACTGCTTCTGCGGCGCAACATAACACTTAACTTCCCACATAACATCCCACAAGTGTTAAGTAGTGGGAAGTCAAGTGTTATGTTCCGGCCGTCTAAGGTGAAGGCGTGCCTGACAGACCTTCTGACCGACCTTCAAGCGGGGAGACTGGTTGCATTCTCGACCGCTTCCACCCGCAGGTGGCCACGTGGTTCGAGGAGGTCTTCGTCGCGCCCACGCCGGTGCAGGAGCAGGCGTGGAAATCGATCTCGGAGGGGGAGAACACCCTCGTCGTCGCCCCGACTGGTTCGGGCAAGACGCTCGCGGCGTTTCTCTGGTCTCTGAATTCGATGGTTCAGCGCTCCGGCCAGCAAGCCCTGCACTTCGACGACAACGCTGCTCTCCAGCGCACGACCCAGGGCACCCGCGACGGTGTGCGGGTGCTGTACATCTCCCCCCTGAAAGCGCTCGGCGTGGATGTGGAGAACAACCTCCGGGCGCCGTTGACCGGCATCGCCCGGGTGGCCCAGCGGATGGACCTGGACATGCCGGATATCTCCGTGGCGGTTCGCTCCGGCGATACCCCGCAGGCGGAGCGCAACCGGCAGGCTCGCAAACCCCCCGACATTCTCATCACCACCCCGGAGAGCCTCTATTTGATGCTCACTTCCAAGGCCGCGGGGATCCTGAAGACGGTGGACACAGTCATTGTCGACGAGATCCACGCGCTCGCCGGCACCAAGCGCGGCGTGCATTTGGCGCTGTCGTTGGAGCGCCTCCGTCGATTAGCAGGCGATTTCCAGCGCATCGGCCTGTCCGCGACGGTGCGCCCGCTGGATGCGGTGGCGAATTTCCTGGGCGAGCGCACCACCATCGTGAACCCGCCCGCGGAAAAGAAGTGGAAGCTCGATGTCCACGTCCCCGTCGAGGACATGAGCGACCTGCCCGTTCCTGAGGAAGGCTCGCCGATCGGGGACGCCGTAATCGACACCTCGGCCATCTCCGACGACATCCTCGATTTCAACTTGGACGGGCCGGAAGAGAAGAAAGACCTTGCTCCGCCGCCGACACCGGGCCAGTCATCGATCTGGCCGCACATCGAGCAGCAGCTGTACCAGGAAGTGATGGCGCACCAGTCGACCATCGTCTTCGTCAATTCGCGCCGCACGGCGGAACGCCTGACCAGCAGGCTCAACGAGATTTGGGCGACGGAGCACGACCCGGAGGCGCTCAGCCCGCAGACGCGGCGCCCGCCGGCGCAGCTGATGAAATCCGTGGACACAGCCGGTACCGCGGCGCCGGTGATCGCGCGCGCCCACCACGGGTCGGTGTCCAAGGAGGAGCGCCTGGCCACGGAGACCGCGCTGAAGGAGGGAACCCTGCGAGCGGTGGTGTCCACCAGCTCGTTGGAGCTTGGCATCGACATGGGTGCGGTCGACTTGGTCGTCCAGGTCGAGTCGCCGCCGAGTGTCGCATCCGGCCTGCAGCGCGTGGGCCGCGCCGGGCACTCGGTGGGGGCGGTGTCGGAAGGCTCCTTTTACCCCAAACACCGCTCCGATCTAGTCCAAACAGCGGTGACTGTTCCGCGTATGCGGGAAGGTCTGATCGAGGAGCTGCACACCCCGAAGAGTCCGCTCGACGTGCTCGCCCAGCAGACCGTCGCGGCCGTCGCCGTCGAGGACATCGAGCTCGACGACTGGTACGGGACCGTCACCCGCGCCTGGCCCTACCGCGACCTCGCCCGGGAAGTTTTCGACGCGGTGATCGACCTCGTCATCGGCATCTACCCGTCGACGGACTTCGCGGCGTTGCGTCCCCGCGCCATTCTCGACGGCACGACACTCAAGGCCCGCCCCGGCGCCCAACGCGTCGCCGTCACCAACGCCGGCACCATCCCGGACCGCGGGATGTTCGGAGTCTTCCTCGTCGGCACTGATGCGGAAGGAGGCGTGCCCAGACGCGTCGGCGAGCTCGACGAGGAGATGGTCTACGAGTCCCGTGTCGGCGATGTGTTCACCCTCGGCGCCTCCAGCTGGCGCATCGAGAACATCACCCGCGACCAAGTGCAGGTCTCTCCCGCGCCGGGGCACACTGGGCGACTGCCGTTCTGGAACGGCGACAGCGCCGGCAGGCCGTACGAGCTCGGTCTCGCGCTCGGCGCATTCCGCCGCGAAGCGAAGTCGGACCCGGGCATCATAGACGCCAGCCTGGACGGGTACGCGCATGACAACCTGCAGAAATACCTCGCGGAGCAGGAGGAAGCCACCGGCGTCGTGCCGGACGAGAAGACACTGGTGCTCGAGCGGTTCACCGACGAGCTGGGGGATTGGCGCGTGGTGCTGCACACCCCGTTCGGTAAGGGCGTCAACGCCGCGTGGGCGCTGGCGACGGGGTGGCGCGTGGCACAAGAGACAGGCATGGACGCCCAAGCGGTCGCAGGCGACGACGGCATCGTGCTGCGTCTCCCGCAGGGGGAGAAGGAGCCCGATGGGTCGATTTTCGCTTTCGAAGCCGACGAGATCGCGGACATCGTCACCGAGCAGGTGGGCAATT
This sequence comes from Corynebacterium sp. p3-SID1145, assembly GCA_025144245.1. Lineage (GTDB taxonomy): Bacteria > Actinomycetota > Actinomycetes > Mycobacteriales > Mycobacteriaceae > Corynebacterium. Next base: position 3,695 of record JALXXC010000010.1, read on the forward strand.
CCGCACTGTTCGCCTCCCGCTTCCGCGAGTGCGCCGCCCGCGCGCTGCTCCTGCCGCGCCGCAATCCGGGCAAGCGCGCACCGCTCTGGCAGCAGCGCCAGCGTGCGGAGCAGCTTCTCGACGTCGCCCGCAATTACCCGTCTTTCCCCATCATTCTCGAGACAGTCCGCGAGTGCCTCCAGGACGTTTACGATTTGACGTCGCTGCAGGACGTGATGCGCAGCCTGGCCACCCGCCGCATCCGTATTGCCGAGGTGACCACTGACCAGCCGAGCCCGTTCGCGTCGAGCCTGCTGTTCAACTACACCGGCGCGTTCATGTACGAGGGCGACACACCGCTCGCCGAGAAACGCGCCGCGGCGCTCGCGCTCGATCCGTCGTTGCTCGCGAAATTGCTCGGAACTGTCGAGTTGCGCGAGCTTCTCGACGCCGACGTCATCACCGAGGTCGATGCCTCCCTGCGTCGACTCGGAAAGGCCGAGACCTCCGAACAATTCGCCGACACGCTCCGCATCGTCGGACCCATTCCCGTCGATGAGCTCGAGCTCTACACCTCGGTTCCCGCCGCGGCTCTCGAGGAGAGCCTGGGCAAGCGCATGATGCGCGTGCGCATCGGCGGCCGCGAGCACCTCGCCCAAGCCCTCGACGCGCCATTGCTTCGCGACGGTCTCGGCGTGCCCGTCCCGCCGGGCACCGCCGCCCAGGTGGCCACAATCCCGGATGCGCTCAGCCAGCTGGTGGGCCGTTGGGTGCGAACACGGGGGCCGTTCACGCTGCGGGACCTGGCGGCGGCTTTCGGCTTGTCCGTCGGGGCGGCGTACGAGGCGCTGTCGCGGCTCATTGAATCCGGCAAGGTGATCGAGGGTCGCTACCGCCAGGGCGTCGACGAGCAGGAATACATGGGGGCAGATGTCCTGCGCATCGTGCGCACCCGCTCCCTCGCGGCGGCGCGGGCCCAGACACGGCCTGTGTCCCAGTCAGCGCTCGGGCGTTTCATGCCCGCCTGGCTCAATGTCGCGCCTGCCGGTGTCCGCCCGTCCCTCCGCGGGGCGGACGGGGTCTTCTCCGTTATTGAGCAGCTGGCCGGAGTCCGCCTGCCGGCGAGCGCCTGGGAGTCGATGATTCTGCCCAGCCGCGTGGGCGACTATTCACCGGAGATGCTGGATGAGCTCACTTTGTCCGGCGAAGTGCAGATCGTCGGCGCGGGCAAGGCCGGATCGCGCGATCCGTGGATCATGCTGCTGCCCGCCGACTACGCCGCGCAGCTCATTCCTGTTCCGGAAGAGCCGCTGCTGAGCCTCACTCAACAGCGCGTGATGGAGAAGATCGACGTCGGTGGCGGCTATCTCTTCACCGACCTGCTTGGTCCGGCGAGCGAGGCTTCCACCACCGCTGAGGAGCTCCGCGAGTCCATGTGGGACTTGGTTGAAGCTGGACTGATCTCACCCGACTCCTTCGCGCCGATCCGCGCGCGCCTGGCGGGAGGCAAGCACGGCAAGACAGCGCACCGCGCGAAGCGTCGGCCGTCGCGAAGCCGCATCCGCTCGGGCCGCACGACGTTCGCCACCGTGACCCCGCCGGACATGACGGGACGCTGGGCTGCGACGCCCACTCCCGACACCGACGCCACGCAGCGCTCCATCGCACACGGCGAGGCGTGGCTCGACCGCTACGGCGTGGTCACCCGCGGCAGCATCGTCGCCGAAGATGTCCTCGGCGGTTTCGCGCTGGCCTACAAGACTCTGTCCGGCTTCGAGGAATCCGGCCAGGCGTTGCGCGGCTACCTCGTCGAAGGGCTCGGCGCGGCGCAATTCTCCACTCCCGCCACCATCGACCGCCTGCGCGGCCACCAGGACTCGGACGACCTCGTCGGCTGGCCGTCCGGCACCAAAGAACCGAAGGTCTACGTGCTCGCCGCGACCGACCCCGCTAACCCGTACGGCGCGGCGTTGCCGTGGCCCGAAGGCGGCCCCACCCGCTCGGCTGGTGCGCTGGTCGTGCTTATCGACGGCCTGCTCGCCGCCCACATCACCCGCGGCGGTAAGACCATGACCACCTTCTTCGAAGGCTTCCCGGAAGGGGTGGGGGAGGAAACGGAGCTTTTGGCCATGGTGATCGGCGCGCTTGCCGATGCCGTCGCGCAGGGCCGTCTGAGTCCGCTTGTTGTGGAGAAGTACAACGGTGGACCGGCCTTCGGGCTGAAGAACTACGGCGCGGCACCATCCCCGCGCGGCGCGAAGATCGGCGGGAAGGCCGTCTCCCCGCGGAAGCGGCGCGGAAGGAGTGTAGCCGAGGCGTTGGAGGAACTTGATGGGAATCTGAATTTCGACGATTGACGGGGGATTCACCTTATCCCTAGGATGTAGTCATGTTGCTACGGAGGGAGTGCTGATGACTCAGTTGATGTCTGCTCGTGAGTTCAACCAGGAGCTCAGTCGGGCGAAACGGGAAGCGCTTGTATCCCCGGTAATCGTTACTGACCGTGGTGAACCATCCCATGTGCTTATGTCTTACGGAGAGTACAAGAGGCTGACGCGTTCCCCTGGGAGCTTTGTCGAAAAGCTATTGATCGATGATCCCGTCGACGTGGATTTAGAGAAGACCGAATTACGCATGCGGCCGGTCGAATTCTGATGTACATCCTCGATACGAACGTTGTTAGCCAGTTTCATAAACCTCGTCCTGACAGGGGAGTCTTGGCATGGGTTGGGGAGCGCAGCGAAGCTGAACTCCATATTTCCGTCATCACGGTGATGGAGATTGAGATCGGCATTCGCCGCCTGGAACGGCGTGATGGGGAACAGGCACGGCGGTTGCAGAACTGGCTCGATCACACGGTGATCCGCGCATTCCAGGGACGGATACTGCCGATCGACCTCGACGTCGCTCGTCGATGCGCACCCCGACACGTCCCGGACCCGGCTCCGGAAAGGGATGCTCTTATCGCGGCCACTGCCTCTTCACACGGCTTCACAGTCGTGACGCGCAACGAGAAAGATTTCCGGCGGCTAGGGGGCCCGGTGCTCAACCCGTTCGAGGTGTTGGATGCCCGAAGGTGATTCCGTCTACCAGCTGTCCAAGCGGTTGCAGTTCATGACCGGGCGTGAGGTGACAGCGTCATCGTTGCGTGTCCCGCGGTTTGCCACCGTCGACTTCACGGGCATGACCTGCGAGTGCGTCTGGCCGTATGGGAAACACCTGTTCATGCAGTTCGGCGCCGACGGCCACGAACCACCGATCCTGCACACGCACCTGAAAATGGAGGGCACGTGGTCCGTGCACCGCGCTGGGGCTCGCTGGTCGAAGCCCGGCCACACTGCGCGTGTGGTGCTCCAGCTTGCCGACGCCGCCGGCGACATCGAGCTCGTCGGTCACGACCTCGGGCTTGTCGACGTGTTCCCCGCCCGTGAGTACGAGACCCAGATGGGCTACCTCGGACCTGATCTGCTCGCGGAGGACTTCGACGTTCACGAAGCGACACGCCGCATCCTCGCTGATCCGGACCGGGAAATTGGTCGAAGCCTGTTGGACCAGTACCGCGTCGCCGGCATCGGCAATGAATACCGCGCGGAAATCTGCTTCCTCGGCGGCGTCCACCCTGCGCGGACGGTGGGGGAGGTGGGCGAAGAAGGTGTCGACAAGCTCCTGCGCATCGCCCGCCGTCTGATGTGGGCCAACAAGGACGAAGTGAAACGCGTGTCCACTGGTATCAAACGCGCCGGCGAGACCACCTATGTGTTCGGACGCAACAAGAAACCCTGCCGCCGGTGCACCACCTTGATCACCAAGGGGTTTCTGGGCGGGCAGGGCGATTTAGAGCGCGTGATCTGGTGGTGCCCCAGCTGTCAGCCGGAGCCTGATTAAGCAGTGGCTCCTTCGTTCTTCTCGCGGATCGCCCGGCGGATGAAAAAGATCAGGAAGCCGAGCAGGATCAGGATGAGAATCACGTAGACAACCTTGGAGTACTGGTCGACGTAGCCGGTGACGGCCTCCCAGTTCTCGCCGAGCTTGAAGCCCAAGAAGATGAGGATGAAATTCCAAACGGCGGAGCCGAGGGTGGTCCACAGACCGAAGGTGAGCAGGCTCATCCGGTCAAGGCCGGCGGGAATGGAGATTAGCGAACGGATGCCGGGGATGAGGCGGCCGAAGAGGATGGACGGCTTGCCGTACTTGTCGAACCAGGCGAGGGATTTATCCACATCGGATACCTTGACCAGCCACATCCAGTCGGCGATCGCGCGCAGGCGGTCCGCGCCGAGCCAGGCGCCGAGGCCGTACAGCAGATACGCGCCGACGACTGATCCGACGGTGGCCCAGATGAACACCGGGATGAAGCTCAGCGAGCCCTGGGCGACGGTGAAGCCGCCAAGCGGCAGGACCACCTCAGAAGGGATGGGCGGGAAGAGGTTTTCAAGCAGGATGGCAATGCCGACGCCAGGGGCGCCGAGCGTATCCATCAAACTGACAATCCAGTCAATGATCGCGGACATGGCAAGTATCTTGCCCTATCGGAAGTCGGTGGACCAAGAATGAACCGGAGTGCCAGACTTTTGGTTCTCTAAATACATCCGGAGCGCATCTGCGAGCGCCTTCTGCCGTTCCGGGGTGCCGGGTTTTGTGCCGGCGCCGAACGCGTCCAGAGCGTCCAACTGCCATGTCGCACCATTCTGGCGGTGCCAGGCGCGCCCCTCGATCACGGCGAGGTACTTCTCCGACAGCTCTTCATCGACGTCGAGCATGCGCAGGCCTTCGTGCGCCTGGTCGAGCAGGTGGTTGAGGACGAGGTTGGAAACGTCGATGCGCCCCAACGTCGGCCACACCATCGTCGCGCCGATGCCGTCTCGGGCGCCGGCGTAGAAATTGTCACGCGCATCGTCGAAGGTCAGGCGCGACCACACCGGGCGGGTTTGCTCGCCCAGGAATTTCGCCAACCCGTAGTAGAACGCGGCGTCGGCGACGATGTCGATCGTGGTTGGGCCAGCCGCCAGAAGGCGGTTCTCCACACGGATGTGGGACAGCTCAAGCGACGGATCATAAATCGGTCGGTTCCAGCGCCACACCGTGCCGTTGTGCAGGTTCAGGTAGTGCAGGCCCGGACTGTTGCCGTCCATCATTGGCTTGCCCGCATCCGCGCGGGATTCCGGGATGAGTGGGGAGAAGTAGCGGACATTTTCTTCGAACAGGTCGAAGACACTGGTGATCCAGCGCTCACCGAACCACACACGCGGACGGACGCCCTGGTTGACCAGCACGTCCGTGCGGGTGTCGATGGACTGTTTGAACACCGGGATACGCGACTCGTGCCACGTGCGGCGGCCCATGAACAGCGGGGAGTTCGCGCTCAGAGCCACCTGCACGCCCGCAATCGCCTGCGAGGCGTTCCACGCCTCAGGGAAGCGGTCGGGAGCGACCTGCAGGTGCAGCTGCATCGAGGTGCAGGTGGATTCGGTGGCGATGTCCTCGAAGGTCGCGCGGTAGCGCTCCTGCCGCGAGATGTCGATATCCACGAGCTCACCTCGTGCCTCGAGGACCATATTCGACAACGCGGAGTAACGGTTCTCCTGCGTCATCCACGCGTCGCTCTGCAGGTACTCGGTGGTGATTGTCGGCAAAGTGCCGATCATCGCGACATGCGCACCAGCCTTATTCGCTGCCTCGGAGACAGTGCGCAGGCGCTCATCAAGCCCTTCGTGAAGCACCGTCAGGCCGGTACCGGACAAGTCCAGTGGCGGGTGGTTCATCTCGACGTTGTAGCGGCCGATCTCGGACTGGTACTCGTCCGAGAGCTCCTTCAGCACGGCCTCGTTGCAGCCGGCGGGATTCATCTCGTCGTCGACCAGGTTCAGTTCGAGCTCGAGCCCGATCGTGCCGTGGTCGACGAATTCCGCCTCCTGGAGGTGGTGATCGAAAATCTCGAGATCGTCGAGGAGAGCTTGGCGGTACTTGGTCCGCTGTTTGGGGGTATAAGAATCGCGTGAAACGGCATCGCCCATGCACAAATCTTATCTGTGCCGTGCGGCAAACCTCCGGTTTCCCGCGCCCTTTGCATTCATGTTATTTACTGCTGCGGTACCACTCGATGAGCGCGTCGGTGGAGGAGTCACCGGTGTCGGGAGCAGCCTCACCGGAAACTGCAGCGGCGAGCTCATTGGCCTGGGCCTTGCCCAACTCCACGCCCCACTGGTCGAAGGAGTTGATGCCCCAGATCACGCCTTGGGTGAACACGATGTGCTCGTATAGCGCGATGAGGGCACCGAGGGCGTGCGGGGTGAGCTCGGGGGCGAGGATCGTGGTGGTGGGGCGGTTTCCCGGCATCACCTTGTGCGGGGAAAGCTCGTGGCTCACACCGCCGTCCTCGACCTCTTGCCGGGTCTTGCCGAATGCGAGCACCTTTGTCTGCGCGAAGAAATTACCCATGAGCAGGTCGTGCATTGAGCCTTCGCCGGAAGCGGTCGGCAGGTCCTGCTTCGGGTTGGCGAACCCGATGAAATCGGCCGGCACCATCGTCGTGCCCTGGTGGATCAGCTGGTAGAAGGCGTGCTGGCCGTTGGTGCCGGGCTCGCCCCAGAAGATCTCGCCGGTGTCGTAGGTGACCGGGGTTCCGTCGATACGCACGCTCTTGCCGTTCGACTCCATGGTGAGCTGCTGGAGGTACGCGGGGAAGCGGGAAAGATCCTCGGAGTAGGGGAGGACGGCGTGGGTGTCCGTGCCGTAGAAATTGCGGTACCAGATGTTCAGCAGACCCATTAGCGCCGGAATATTCTCCTCCAGCGGTGTACTGCGGAAGTGCTCGTCCATGGCGTGGAAACCCTCGAGGAAGCGCATGAAGTCCTGCGGGCCGATGACTGCCATGAGCGACAGGCCGATCGCCGAATCCACGGAATAGCGGCCGCCGACCCAATCCCAGAACGGGAACATGTTGTCGGTGTCGATGCCGAATTCCGCGACCTTCTCCGCATTCGTGGACACTGCCACGAAGTGCTTCGCAATGGCGGACTCATCGCCGTCGAACTGCTCTAGCAGCCACCGCTTCGCGGCGTGCGCGTTGGACAGCGTCTCCTGGGTGGTGAAGGTCTTCGACGCGACGATGAACAGTGTTTCACCCGGGTCGGCGTTGTCGAGCACGCTCGTCATGTCTGCCGGATCCACGTTGGACACGAACTCGGCGGTGATCCCGGCCGTCGCATACGTGCGCAGTGCTTTCGTGGCCATTGCGGGCCCTAGGTCGGAGCCGCCGATGCCGATGTTGACCACCTTTTTGATCGTGTGGCCTGTGTGCCCGAGCCACTCACCCGACCGCAGCTTGGACGCGAAATCTCGCATCCGGCCCAACACCTCGTGGACATCCGCCGCCACGTCCTGCCCGTCCACGGAAAGGTTCTGTTCCGCCGGGATACGCAGAGCGGTGTGCAGAACAGCGCGGTCCTCGGTGGAGTTGATGTGCGCACCCGTGAACATCTTCTCGGTTGCGCCCTTGAGGTCCGCTTCCTCGGCGAGAGCAACCAGGGCTTCGAGAATCTCGCCGTCCACCAGGTTCTTCGAGAGGTCCACGTGGAGGCCGGCGCCGTCGAACGTGAACTTCTCCGCGCGCTGGTCATCGCGTTCGAAGAGCTCGCGCAACGTCGTCTTGTTCTTCTCTGCGTGAAGCTTGAGCAGGTCGTTCCAGGCAGTCGTGGAAGTGATATCAGTCATGGCCACTCCTTAGGGGCGCATCGAAGACGGTGTTAGCGGTCAATGCTTCCCAGACTAATGAAAAACAGCCCCGCATTTGCGCCATAATAGGAAGGCATGAGCATCGTGAAGATCAACGCAATCACCGTCCCCGAAGGTGCCGGCGAGCAGCTTGAGCAGCGCTTCGCTGCCCGCAAGCACGCCATTGATGCCCAGCCGGGCTTCGAGGGCTTCCAGCTGCTGCGCCCAGTGAAGGGGGAGGACCGCTATTTCGTAGTCACCCGCTGGGCCGATGAGGAGTCCTACAAGAACTGGTGGGCGGGAGAAGGGAAGGCGGCCCATGCCCACAAGGAAGGCGAGGAGCCCCGTAAGCCGGTCGCTTCCGGAGCCGAGCTGCTTGAATTCGAGGTCGTTCTCGACTCCCTCGAGCAGGACTAGTCCGCCTAACCCAGCTTGCCCCGGCCGAGCCGCAGCAGAATCGCGGCGAGGTTGGGGCCTTCTTCGCCCAACTCGTCCCGGAACTGGTTGATGATGGCCACTTCCCGGGTGTGGACGAGGCGCGTTCCGCCGGAGCCCATGCGGGTCTTGCCGATGGCGGACGAGATCTCCGAACGCCGCTTGACCGCATCCAGGATCACCCGGTCGAGCCGGTCGATTTCTTTGCGGCAGGCCTGGATTTCCTCGTCCGACAACGGATCGTCAGTGCCGGACGGGTGCCTGATATCGCTGTTATCCACGCTCATAACCACTGATTCTGCCACGAATTCCACAAGGCGTTCGAATGGGTGCGGCCGGGTGGTCCACCCCGCCAAGTACGGTAGTAGCCATCATGGGAACAGATTTGATTTTGGGGTTGAATCCGCAGCAGAAGGCCGCCGTTGAGCACGCCGGCAGTCCGCTGCTCATCGTCGCTGGAGCGGGGTCCGGCAAGACTGCTGTGCTGACGCGGCGCATCGCCTATTTGCTACAGCAACGCGGGGTGGCGCCGTGGGAGATCTTGGCCATCACCTTCACCAACAAGGCCGCCGCGGAGATGAAGGAGCGCGTCAGTCAACTCATCGGGCCGCAGGCGGAGCGGATGTGGGTGGCCACATTCCACTCGGTGTGCGTACGCATCCTGCGCCAGCAGGCTCAGCTGGTCAATGGGCTGAACACGAATTTCACCATTTATGACGGGGATGATTCCCGCCGGCTTTTGGGCATGATCGCCAAAGAGGCGAACCTGGACCTGAAGAAGTTCTCGCCGCGTGCGCTGGCAAACGCGATTTCCAATTTGAAGAATGAGTTGATTGGTCCGGGGCAGGCGCTGTCGAACGCGGAGAAGACGAAGAATCCCTTCGAGGTGACAGTGGCCAAGGTCTACTCCGAGTACCAGCGGCGTTTGCGCGAGGCGAATGCCGTGGACTTTGACGACCTGATCGGGGAAGTCGTCGGCATGTTCAAACGTCATCCCGAGGTGGTGGAGTATTACCGTCGCCGGTTCCGCCACGTGCTGGTGGATGAGTACCAGGACACCAACCACGCGCAGTACGAGCTCATCCACACATTGGTGGGGGACGGCCCCGACGCGCCGGAATTGGCTGTCGTGGGCGACTCGGACCAGTCGATCTACGCCTTCCGCGGTGCGACGATACGCAATATCGAGGAATTCGAGCGCGACTACCCGAACGCCACGACGATCATGCTGGAGCAGAACTACCGCTCCACGCAGAATATTCTCGCCGCTGCCAACGCGGTGATCGCGCAGAATGCCGGGCGCCGCCCGAAGAAGTTGTGGACGGATCTGGGGCAGGGGGAGAAGATCGTCGGCTACGTGGCGGACAACGAGCACGATGAGGCCCGCTTCGTCGCCAGTGAGGTCGATGCCCTAGCCGACAAGAACATCCCGTATTCCGATATCGCGGTCATGTACCGCACGAATAACTCGTCGCGCGCGCTCGAAGACATCTTCATCCGCGCCGGGATCCCGTACAAGGTCGTCGGCGGCACACGTTTCTACGAGCGCAAGGAGATCCGCGACATCGTAGCCTACCTGCGCGTGCTGGAGAACCCCGACGATTCGGTGAGCATGCGCCGCATCATCAACGTTCCCAAGCGCGGCATCGGCGACAAGGCTCAAGCGATGGTGGCGCTGTACGCGGACAATCACCGGATCAGTTTCAGTCAGGCGCTTATCGATGTCGCCGGCGGCGAAGGCGAGGCCATCACCTCCCGTTCCCGCAACGCGATTTCCGGCTTCGTGGACCTTTTGCACGGACTGCGCACGGATATGGACGAGCTGGTCAACGAGGTGACCGGCATGCCGGATCTCGGGGGACTGGTCGCCCGCATCCTGGACGCGACGGGGTACCGGGCAGAGCTGGAAGCCTCCAACGACCCGCAGGACGGGGCCCGGCTGGACAACCTCAACGAGTTGGTCTCTGTGGCCCGGGAATTCTCCTCCGACGCGGCGAACCAGATGGCGTACGAGGACTTCGACCCTGAGAGCGGAGAAGCCCGACCGGGGTCGTTGCAGGCATTCCTGGAGCGCGTCTCGCTGGTGGCTGATGCGGACCAGATTCCGGATGAGGGACAGGGTGTGGTCACCTTGATGACTCTCCACACCGCAAAGGGGCTGGAGTTCCCCGTCGTCTTCGTCACCGGCTGGGAGGACGGGCAGTTCCCCCACCTCCGTGCCCTCGGCGACCCGGACGAGCTGGCAGAGGAACGCCGACTGGCCTATGTGGGGATTACCCGCGCGCGTGAGCGCCTGTACCTGACACGCGCGATGCTGCGTTCGTCGTGGGGATCTCCGGTGACCAACCCGGCCAGTCGCTTCCTCGCAGAGGTCCCTGAGGACCTCGTCGACTGGCGGCGGGTCGAACCGGAGCGCTCCTTCTCCTCGGACGCGTGGGGGAGCCCGGTGCCCGCGCGGCGGCCGAAGCGCCGCAGCGAGAGCAGTGTGAAGGTGAACAAGAACCTTCAGCTGGCTAAGGGGGACCGAGTCAACCACGCGAAGTACGGGCTGGGCACGGTCATGAGCGTTGACGGTGTCGGTCCGCGCGAGACCGTCACCATCGATTTCGGTTCGAGTGGCACGGTGCGCTTGATGCTCATCGGCGGTGTGCCAATGGAGAAGCTGTAGCGCTTAGACCGTGATGCCGCGCTCGGCGAACCACGGAACCGGGTCCACCTTGTTCTCGCCGTCCGGCATGATCTCGAAGTGCAGGTGCGGTCCGGTGGAGTGGCCTTCGCTGCCCATTTCGGCGATCTGCTGGCCGGCTGTGACGTGGTCGCCGACGTTCACGTTGAACGAGCGGACGTGGCCGTAAACGCTGATCGACCCGTCGTCGTGGCGCACGCGCACCCACTTGCCGAAGCCTTGGGCGGGGCCTGCGTTGATCACGGTGCCGTCCATGACCGCGAGGATCGGGGTGCCGGGGTCGTTGGCGATGTCGATGCCGTAGTGGAAGCTGCCCCAGCGCGGACCGTAGCCCGACGTGAAGCGGCCCTCTGCCGGCATGACGACCTTGTTGCCGTTCGATGTGGTTCCGGTCTGCGGAGTGACTGAAGTGGTGGGGACGCCGGCGGTGGCTTCCTCCTCGTTGTACTCAGGCAGAGCACGCGGGTCGTACACGATGCTGTATCCGGCGGCGGAGACAGTGGCGCCCTTGGTGAAGATGTCGTCGAGCGCCATGCCGATCGACGGCAGGGCGGGGCCGATCTCTTCTACTTGCTGTCCGTTGACAGAGACGGAGATCGCGTGGGCGGGGATGGCGGTCAGGGGTATGGCGAGCGCCACGGCGGCGACGAGTAGGCGTCGTTTCATGTCGTCCTTCTTCGATTCGTTGCGGAACCAGTAAACAGGCATGGTTTTTCCAACCCGCAACATGCTATCGGCCCATTACTCCGCGGGCAACGCCGTTTTTCCGCTCTGACATGCGGAAAAACTGTTCAATTCGCACAAAACAGCTGGTTAGGGGAGTGAACTAGTGTGGCTAGTGTGAACACTGTGAATTAATGGCGGGGGTAGTGAGGCATGAAAAAATTCCCCCCGGCGAACCGGAGGGAAGTGAAGGATTTCTTAGAGATTGATGCCGCGTTCCTTCAGCCACGGGGCCGGGTCGATTGCCTCGCCGCCGTTCGGGTGCACCTCGAAGTGGAGGTGGGAACCGGTGGAGAAGCCACGGGAACCCATACCGGCGATCTTCTGGCCGGCATGAACCTTCTCGCCGACGGCGACATCCAGCGTCTCCATGTGTCCGTAGACGGTGACGGTGCCGTCCTCGTGGCGCAGGCGGATCCAGTTGCCGAAGCCATTGGCCGGGCCAGAGTCGATGACCTCGCCGTCCTCGACGGCGACAATCGGGGTGCCGACCGCGTTGGCGATGTCGATGCCCTTGTGGAAAGTGCCCCAACGCGGGGCGAAGCCGGAGGTGAAGGCACCTTCAGCCGGCTTCACGGACAGGGGGGCGCGGGCCGCCAGATCGGCGGCGCTGCGGACCTTCGCGTACTCAACAGCCTTCCCCAGCTGTTCAGAAAGGTTGTCGACCGGCTTGTACTCGCTGATCGTGAGGATCTGCGGGGCTGCACCTGCGATCTCGTCGGGGGTGCCAGCGTTGTCGACTGCAGCCTGTGCTGCACCAGCGTTGTCGGCGTTTGCGGCGGAAGCAGCGGAGATGCCGCCGGATGCGACTGCACCGGTAGCGACTGCGACCAGTGCGACACGACCCTTGTTGGGGCTCTGCTTGCGGTGCTTGCCTGCCGTACGGCGTGCGCTCGAAGAGTTCAAGGTGTACCTCGTTGAGATCGTCATTGGGTAACGGTTCGTTCCGGAATCGTAACCTCTTTGTTATCTACGGGTGGTAACACTAGCCAGTCTCGGTCCGACAAGCAACCTAAACGGTGAGATTCATATATTCGAGTGCCCATGCTCATGCGTTACATCCAACGGGAGCACCGTCAGATAATCGTGTCCTAGCGCCCGATTACACTATCCGCGTGCCAAGGTTGAAGGCAATGAGCAACAAGTCTAGTCCGCCGAGTAGATCCACCCGCACTTCGACGCCGGTGAGCCGCCGTCGCCTGCGTGCGGGCACGGCCAACTCCGCTGCGCGCACACCCGCCGCGGACAAGGTGCCCACGACAATGAAGGAACGGGTGCGCCACTACCTGCCGTTCGTGGGCATCCCGAACCTGATCGTGGTGCTCGGCATCGTCGCTGTGTGCCTGGGGACGGTCTTGTTGAGCGGCGGGCGTCTTGCCGCGATGGCATCTGCGGTGGCCGAGACGTGGTTCGTCCTCCACGGCGTGCCTGTCAGCTTCCAGGGGGTGACGCTCGGCGCGATTCCGTTGCTGCCCGCCATCGGTGTGGCGGCGCTCATTGCGTGGCGCGTGCGTGTGGCCACCCGCGACCGGGTGAGCATTCTCGACTTGTACGCGATTTTCGGCCTAGTCGTTCTCATCCCGTTCACGTTGTCCGCGGTCGCGTGGTTCATGATCGACGATGCGGCCGCGGTCTTCCCGGTCTCTCCGCCAGCGATTCACAAGGCCCTGGCTATTCCCGTGTTCGTTCATGTGGTGGGAATGATGTGCGGCATGAGCGGCCGTTTGTGGAAGGCCTTGCTGACACGTCTTGGCGCGCCTGATTCGCTTTACGACGCCGCCCGCGCGACCATCATGCTCTCCCTCCGCCTGCTGGGGGCTGCGGCTGTCGTCTACCTGTTCCTGCTCGCCGCGGGTTACAGCAGGCTCTCCGGGCTCCTCGGGGAGTTTCCGACATTGGGGGCCGGCGGCGGTCTCGCGCTGTTCGCCTTGAGCGTGCTGTACCTGCCGAATGCGGCGCTTGCCACTCTGGGTGTTCTGCTCGGCGCTCCTTTCGACATTGCTCAGGGCGGGGTTTCCCTCTTCGGTTCGGTGCTGGTGCCCCTGCCGCCGTTCCCGCTGTTCGCGGCTATCCCGGGAGAAGTGCCGGTGTGGGCGCCGGTACTCCTCGTGGTGCCCGCTGCGGTGATGATCCACTTTGTCCTGTCCAAGCGCCTCGGTTGGCAGGAAGTCCTGATTTCCTCTGTGTTCGTTGCAGTCCTCGCGGTGTTCGCTGGACTGATGTCCGGCGGTGAGGTCGGTGCCTATGGCTGGATCGGCATCAATCCGTGGTTCTTCGCGCTCGCAGCCGCCCTCTGGGTCGGTGTCGTCGGCGCGGCCGCCTATCTCGTCGCCCGCTTCGCGCACAAGGACACGGCTGAGCCGGAGCAGGAAGAGCCTGAAGAAGCAGATGCAGAAGAGGCAGAACCGGAAGAGCCTGAAGACGACCCTGAGGAACAGTCCGAAGAGTCCGAAGAGTCCGAAGAGTCCGACAACGGCGCCGAGGCAGATGAGGCAGATGAGGCAGAGCAAGCTGATCTGCGAGAGGAACCGGAGGAAGAGGAACCGGAGCATGATCCCGCGGACGGGGAAACGCAGGAGGAAGAGCAGGAAGAAGAGGAAGAGGATGACGTCGATAAGCCCGCTGCTTCTGGGGGCGGTTCGACGGCGATCTCGGTCCTGCGTGAGGACCAGCTAGACTGATCTTCCGTGGCAGAGACTTCTCAGACCTCTCAGACTTCTGTGGCGGTGCTCGTCTCCGGTTCGGGGACGTTGCTTCAGGCGATCCTGGATAATCAGGGGGCGTACTCGGTGGACCTCGTCGTCGCCGACGTGGAATGCCCGGCGTTGGGCCGGGCCCGGGCGGCGGGCGTGCGTGCCGAGGTCGTGCCCCTTGAAGGTGACCGTGATGAATGGAACCGTCAGCTCGCTGACATGGTGGGGGACCCCGATATCGTGGTCTCCGCAGGATTCATGAAGATTGTGGGGGAGGCTTTCCTCAATCGCTTCGAGGGGCGGCTCATTAACACCCACCCAGCGCTGCTGCCCGCCTTCCCGGGGGCGCACGCGGTGCGCGACGCGCTCGCGTACGGCGTGAAGGTCACCGGAACCACTGTCCACTACATCGATGCCGGCGTGGACACCGGCGAGATCATCGCCCAGCGCGCGGTCGACGTGCGCGCGGGGGAGACTGAAGAAGATTTGCACGAACGCATCAAGGAAGTGGAGCGCGCTCTCATCGTGGACACGCTGAACCGCGCCGAAACCTCAACAACCGGAAAGGTCGAATTTCCAGCATGAGCACCCGCACCCCCATCAAGCGCGCACTGATCAGCGTCTATGACAAGACCGGAATCGAAGAGCTCGCGTCCGCGCTTTCCGAGGCCGGGGTGGAGATCGTCTCCACCGGCTCCACCGCACAGCGCATCAAGGATACCGGCGCGAACGTGACCGAGGTGGCGGAGCTCACCGGCTTCCCCGAGGTTCTCGAGGGCCGCGTGAAAACGCTGCACCCTCGAGTGCACGCTGGCATCCTCGCAGATCTGCGGAAGGACGACCACGCGAAGCAGATTGAGGAGCTCGGCGTGAAGCCGTTCGAGCTCGTCGTGGTGAACCTCTACCCGTTCTCCGAGACGGTGGCTTCGGGCGCGAGCTTCGACGAGGTCGTCGAAATGATCGACATCGGCGGCCCCTCCATGGTGCGCGCGGCGGCCAAGAACCATCCGTCCGTCGCCGTCGTCGTCGACCCGGCCAAGTACGGGGAAGTCGCTGAGGCCGTCAAGAACGGTGGTTTCGACGAAGAGCAGCGCCGCCAGCTTGCCGCTGACGCGTTCGCGCACACGGCACAGTACGATGCGGCTGTTTCAACCTGGTTCGACGAGCAGCTGGGCAGCTCCACCACGCTGCGTTACGGCGAGAACCCGCACCAATCCGCAAGCCTCATTTCCGACGGAACTGGATTGGCGGGCGCGACCCAGCACGGCGGCAAGGAAATGTCCTACAACAACTACCAGGACGCCGACGCCGCATGGCGTGCTTGCTGGGACCACGAGCGCCCCTGCGTGGCCGTGATCAAGCACGCCAACCCGTGCGGGATCGCGGTGTCCGACACATCGATCGCCGACGCCCACGCCAAGGCCCACGCGTGCGACCCGGTCAGCGCCTACGGCGGCGTGATCGCGGCCAACCGCGAGGTCACCTTGGAGATGGCGGAGCAGGTAAAGCCGATCTTCACCGAGGTCATTATCGCGCCGAGCATCGCTGACGACGCTCTCGAGCTGCTGCAGACCAAGAAGAACCTCCGTATTCTCACCGCGGAGAAGCCGGAGCGGGAAGGCAAGGAGATCAAGCACATCTCCGGCGGCACGCTCATCCAGGACCGCGACATCTACCAGGCGGAAGGGGACAACCCGGAGAATTGGACTCTCGCCGCTGGTGAGGCAGCCGACGAGAAGACCCTGGCTGACCTTAAATTCGCGTGGAATGCGATCCGCTGCGTGAAGTCCAACGCCATCCTGATCGCCCGCGACGGTGCGGCAGTCGGCGTGGGTATGGGGCAGGTCAACCGCGTCGATTCCGCGAAGCTCGCCGTCGACCGCGCGAACACTCTCGACGAAGGCCGTAACCGCACCAACGGCGCCGTCGCCGCTTCGGATGCGTTCTTCCCGTTCGCCGACGGTTTCCAGATTCTCGCCGACGCAGGTGTGTCCGCTGTTGTTCAGCCGGGCGGCTCTATCCGCGATGAAGAGGTCGTCGCGGCGGCGAATGAAGCCGGAGTCACCATGTACTTCACTGGTACGCGCCACTTCTCCCACTAAACTAGGGTTTTTGAAAGACAATTTCACGCTGACTGAAGGACAACCCAGGTGAGTATTCCGACGTGGGGCGGCCCCGAGCCGCAGCACCAGCCGACACTCGAGCAGCAGACGAGCACCAGCACCGCAGCTGGGAGCGGGGACAGTAACAAAACCAATAACAACACCGCCCTGATCATCGTCAGCATTCTCGCGGCGCTGCTGGCTCTCGCTCTCGCCGGCTTCTCAGTGTTCTACTTCCTGTCGGGCTCCAATTCCGGAAGCACGACCGACGACGTGGCAGCGATGTCGAGCATCTCCGCCGCGCCCGCCCCAGCGTCGAAGTCCACGGTGACCGAGACTGTGGATGCCCCGGCACCGAAGAAGGAGAAGGCGAGTGCCAAGTGCGACTACTCGTCGTGGGATGTCACGGACCCGAACGTAACCACGGCCGGGTTCGCCAAGAATGTCTTCAACGACTTTAAGTCCGCGTGCCGTGAGGAGGGCTCGCCCAACGTGACGCTTGTCGACGTCTACAGCCCCTCCACGCAGAAGAATTACACGATGACTTGCCGGGAACGTGACGGCCAAGTTGTGTGCACCGGCGGGCGCAACGCCGCCGTCTACATCTCGTGACATACCTGAGAAAGACACTGGCACTGTCCGTGGGAGTGGCCGCCTTGGCCGCGGGAGCTGCCGCATGCACGATCGGGGAACCCTTGGACGAGCCCAGCACTGAACCCGTCGAAATCGTCACCGTCACCGAGACGGCCGCTGACGGGGGAGGAGCGGCCCAGTCCCCCTCACCGTCAATGTCACCGTCGGATGATCCGATCGCGGCGCTGACTGAAGCAGTGGACAACGTAATCGCCGCATACGGGGGCCGGGCCGCTCTCGCTGTCTCGGGGGACCAGGAGTATTCTGCCGGCGACACAACGGGCTTCGCCTCCTGGTCCACGATGAAGGTTCCGGTGGCGATCGCGGCCCTCAACAGCCACCCGGAGATGACAGTCGAGGCCGCCAATGCCATTCAGGCCTCCGACAACGGTGCGGCCGATATGCTGTGGAACGCGACCACGCCTGAAGCAGTCGAAGCAGTGCTGGCGGAAGGGCACAGCCCGGTGGCTGTTGAACGCAACGTCACGCGCCCGGGTTTCTCCGCCTTCGGTCAGACGCAGTGGACGGTCGACGAGCAGGCCCGGTTCGCCTCCCACCTCAGTTGCGTGGCCGGGGCAGGGCCTGTGCTCGAGCACATGGGCAACCTGACTGCCGGGGGCAACTACGGCCTTGGCACCCTGCCGGGGGCCCGGCTTAAAGGGGGATGGGGGCCGTCGATAAGCGGAGCGTACGAGGTGCGCCAATTAGGCCTCGTACCTGATGCGAATGGTCGTCAGATCGCCGTCGCTATCGCGGCGAGCGCAGCTGATGGCACTTACGAGAGCGGCCAGGCAATGCTCACGCAGCTGGCCGCGGATCTCACCGGCGTGCTCGACACCGCGCCGGCTGCGGTCTGCCAATAAAAAATCTCCCCGCCTCCGAAAATCGGAAGCGGGGAGACGTCGAACTCTACGCTGTCGAAGTCAACCGGGAATTTAGCGGCTGGTGAACGGCAGCAGAGCCATCTCGCGTGCGTTCTTCACAGCGGTAGCGACCTGGCGCTGCTGCTGCGGCGTCAGGCCGGTGACGCGACGCGAACGGATCTTGTGGCGGTCGGAGATGAACAGACGCAAGGTCTCAATGTCCTTGTAGTCCACAGCTTCGATGCCCTTGGCCTTGAGCGGGTTCTTCTTCGGGCGGCGGGACTGCTCCATCCGCACCTTGCGGTTGTTATTGCGCTTCATTTACATGCACTCCCTTGCTTACCACGAGGACTTGCGGACGCCCGGCAGCTCACCGCGGTGGGCCATCTCGCGCATACGGACGCGGGAGAGGCCGAACTTGCGGAGGTAGCCGCGGGGGCGGCCGTCGTGCGAGTCGCGGTTACGGACGCGAGCCGGGGAGGCATCGCGCGGCTGACGGTTGAGCTCAAACTGAGCCTCGAGACGGTCCTCGTCGGACGTCTCCGGGTTGCGGATGATCGCCTTGAGCTCCTGGCGGCGCTCAGCGTAACGCTCGACGATCTCCTTGCGCTTCTCGTTCTTAGCGATCTTGGACTTCTTCGCCATTCTTATCGCTCCTCGCGGAATTCAACGTGCTTGCGCGCAACCGGATCGTACTTCTTCAGGGAAATACGGTCCGGGTTATTGCGCTTGTTCTTACGGGTGACGTAGGTGTAGCCGGTGCCCGCGGTGCTCTTGAGCTTGATGATCGGGCGGATATCGTTACGTGCCATGAGCTAGATCTTCTCCCCTCGGGCGCGGATCTGAGCAACAACAGACTCGATGCCGTCGCGGTCGATGATCTTCAGACCCTTGGTGGAAACATTGAGCGTGATGGTACGGCCCTCGGAGGGCAGGTAGAAACGCCGCTTCTGCACGTTGGGGTTCCAACGGCGCGAGTGGCGGCGGTGCGAGTGAGACACGGTTTTGCCGAAAGACGGCTTCTTTCCCGTGACCTGGCAATATGCCGACATGGTTACTTCTTTCTCCTAGCCGCTTGAGCCACGGAGACTATGAGGAGGACGCCGCGCTCTTAAGCAGGTTATCGGCCAGAAATGTGAGGAAGGCCGTGGTGCTCGAGGGCGTCGCAAGTCACCGGTTGACTAAGCGTAAACGTGTACTTCGACAACAGCGAGAGTAAACACTACACGCGCAAGGCCTCATTTCATAATCGCTACCGCGCTTATCGACGAGCCTCCGTTCAGCTCGCAACCATCAATGCCCCGAGAGGGGCCGCGACAGCGAAAGGCATGAGACATGCGCCGCGGACGGCCACGTCCTTCCATGCGACCGTGACCCCCGCCCGCTGTAGCTGATCGTGCCAGAGCAGCGTGGCGAGCGACGCCCACGGCGTCACGATGGGCCCGCAGTTGACACCTATTAGTAGGGCAATGATCTGCTGCGGAGTCTGCGCGGACGGTTCCAGCAGGAGGTAGGCCGGCAAATTATTCACCGCATTCGCCGCTACTGCGCCTGCCGCGGCGAGCGGAACTGGGTCGAGCTCCCCGAATTCAATCCCGGCGGCAATTGCGGCGGCGGAGGCGCACGAGAAGGTGGCGGCCAAGACGATTGAGAACCACGGAACGAGATTGCTTCTGCGGTGGTTCTTTCCAGCTGCCGCGTAGAGCACTGCTGCGGCGACCGTACTGACAAGCCAGTAGGGGAGCACCAGTAGCGCCGGAGGGATGGCCGCCAGCACGGCGAGCGCCATCCTCAAGGCGGGGCTGCTCGCCGCTTCGTTTTCTGTCCGCGGACTCGGCGCAGGTTCGTCCGCGGCAAGAACATAGGCCAGCCAGGACGCGGCCACGGCGACGAGGAGCGCCGCGGTAGCCGGGGCGGCGGCCATTCGCATATATGCGGTCTCCGACGCGATGTGGGCTGACCCGGCGGCGAGAAGATTGGTCAGGTTCGACACTGGCAAAAGCAGCGAGCCGAGGTTGGCTATCCACACCACGGCGAATGCGACTGGCACCACCTTCAGCCCGTTTCTGCGCGCCAGGGCCACCGCCATCGGGGTGATCATGATCGCTGTCGTGTCGAGAGAGAGGAAGATCGTGGAGATCGCCGAGATGGCGACAATGCCGGACCAGAGTGCCCACGGCGACCGTGTCCACCGCTCAAGTCCGCGCGCGACTGCCTCGAATGCTCCGGCGGCGGACGCTAGATTCACAGTCACGGACATTCCCGCGACGAACAGCAGCACCGGGGCCAGCCGCAGCGCGAGAGCGAGCAGGGCTTGGGGCTCGGTGACGGCGAGGAAGATAGCGCTCGGAGCGAGCATGGCTGCGCACACGGCCCAGCGAAGCAGCGATTTCGGGATAGTGTCCATCACCTGTACTATGTATCAAGTTGTCCGATCAGGCGTATTCGCGCTGCTCGGATAAAGACCATTTTCGCACCCAACTCAGGCACGATCCGGGGTACCCCGCGAACCGACCTGAAGTATCAATCCTGAGGGAAACGAAGAGATGAAGAAAGATATCCACCCTGATTACCACCCGGTGATCTTCCAGGACGCAGGTACTGGCCACCAGTTCCTGACCCGTTCCACCGCAACCTCCGGCCGTACCGCCCAGTGGGAGGACGGCAATGAGTACCCGCTCATCGTCGTCGACGTGACCAGCGAGTCGCACCCGTTCTGGACCGGCGCACAGCGCGTTATGGACACCGCTGGCCGTGTTGAGAAGTTCAACCGCCGCTTCGGCGGCATGGCCCGCCGCAAGAAGAAGTCCGCTAACTAGCGCGAGATACCCCGGTAAAGGAGGAAATACACTATGGCAACCCCGAAGTTCCGCAAGTCCCGCTCGAACACGCACCACCGCCGTTCGCAGTGGAAGGCTGACAACGCCGCTCTGCAGGAGGTCAAGATCGACGGCCAGACCGTGCGTATCCCGCGCCGCCTGATCAAGGCTGCCGAGCAGGGCCTGATCGACGTCGAGCAGTTCTAAGAGCTGAAAAACTGCCTGACTTTTTGAACCGGCCGCCGATATTCCGGCGGCCGGTCTTTTCATATCTGTGCTGCAAATTGCCATAATGGGAATTATGAAAATTCTGGTGGTCGACGACGAGCAGGCCGTCCGTGAATCCCTGCGACGCTCCCTCAAATTCAATGGATACGAGGTTGCGCTGGCGGAAGACGGTGTTGAAGCTCTCGCCGCCATCGAGAAGGAGCAGCCGGATCTGACCATTCTGGATGTGATGATGCCGCGTCTCGACGGGCTCGGGGTGTGCCGTGAATTGCGCTCCACCGGGTACGACCGGCCCATCCTCATGCTCACCGCCCGGGACGGTGTAGCTGAGCGGGTCGCCGGCCTGGATGCTGGCGCAGATGACTACCTGCCCAAGCCTTTCGCTCTTGAAGAGTTGCTGGCGCGCGTGCGCTCGCTCCTGCGCCGTGCTCAAGCCGACACCGTGATGCCGGCGAACAATGGTCCGGCGGCGGAGCTGGTTTTCGAGGATTTGCGGCTTGACGCGATCACCCGGGATGTCTACCGCGGTGACCGTCACGTCTCGCTCACCCGCAGGGAATTCTCACTGATGGAATTGCTCCTGCGAAATCCCCGCCGCGTATTGTCCCGGCAGAAGATCCTCGAGGAGGTCTGGGGCTACGAGTTCCCGTCCTCGGGCAACGCCCTCGAAGTATACATCGGCTATTTGCGCCGTAAGACGGAGGCTGGCGGCGAATCCCGCTTCATTCACACTGTCCGCGGCGTCGGCTACGTGCTGCGGGAGACCGCTCCGTGATTCTCCGCCGCCTCGATGCGGGCGGGGATGCCCTCCTGCGTCCCGCCCGCAGTTCTCCCATCCGCGGGAAGATCGCGGCATTTGCCAGTGCCGGGGTAGCGGCGGTGGTCGGTGCCACGGCGGTGATGTCTTATGTCGCAGTTTTCGGTGCAATTGAAGACCATGAGCTCAGTGCTCTGAACACCCGCACCATCGCGCTGATGCGGCAGGTGGAGGACGACAACGCGGATGAGGCAGCGCTGGACGCGATCGTCGATAAGTTCCGGGCCAATAACCCGGGTTACCGTGCCGCCGTCTCCCCCAAAGAGCGGAGCTCCTTCGTAGGCGATCCCTTGCCCGTCGACCGGATGGCGCGCGACGGCGACGCTGCTAACTGGTCGCGGATGGAGAACGGCGACGAGATGGTGTCCATCCTGCGCGACCGCGACGGCACGACCGTCGCCGTGGCGCATAACCGCGCGGATTTCGCCCACCTGAAGAGCCGTCTGAAGGCGACCCTCGCGGGCATCGTCGGTCTGGGCACCTTGCTGGCTGCTCTCACTGGCATCATCATCGCCCGGGTGACCGTGCGCCCGATCATGCGTCTCCGCCGCGCCGTCGACACTGTTTCCTCCGAGGGCACGCTAGAGCCGATCGAGGTCGCCGGCAGTGACGAGTACGCGAAGTTGACCGAGTCCCTCAACGGCTTGATGGAGTCGCTCGACAAATCTCGTGTGCGCCAGGCCCAGCTCGTGGCCGATGCCGGACACGAACTGCGCACGCCCTTGACCTCGATGCGAACGAATATCGAGCTGCTGATCATGCTGCACCGCTCCGGGCAGATGGCCCAGATGTCAGAAGAGGATCTCAACGAGCTCGAAGACGATGTCAACGGGCAGATGAAGGAATTGTCCACCCTGATCGGCGACCTTGTCGACCTCGCGCGGGAGGATGACCTGCAGAAGGAATTCGAGCCGGTGCGCCTCGACGAGGTCATTAAGGAAGCCGTGACCCGTGTGCAGCGGCGGCGCCCCGACGTGAATTTCCGCTTCCGCGCGGATCCGTGGGTGCTGGACGCCGACCGTGCTGCCTTGTCGCGTGCCCCGGTGAACCTGCTCGACAACGCGGCCAAGTGGTCCCCGCCGGGCGGAGTCGTGCGCGTTTCACTCCGCGCCGGGCAGCGCAGCGCCGTGCTGATCATCGACGATTCTGGCCCCGGAATTCCGCCGGAGGAGAGGGAGAAAGTCTTCGAGCGTTTCTACCGCGCTCCCGAATCGCGCCCCATGCCGGGCTCGGGATTGGGGTTGGCTATCGCAGCTCAGATGCTGGAACGCCATGGCGCCGTCATCAGTATCGAGGACTCCGATGACGGCGGTGCCCGCATCCGTGTCATCTTCCCCGGTAGGCCGGAAAAAGTCTCACAGTGACCGTTCAGCAACTACTACGATAAGGGCGGACTGGAAATGAGAACCGGCACAGCGTTGAGGAGGACAATGACCGACCATGACAACTCCGGAATATCCCACTAACCCAGGTTTCGGCGGCCCCATGGCCCCGCCGCCCTACGGTGAGCAGCAACCTGCTCCTGTCCAGCAAACGCCCGTCCGCCAAGAGAAAAAGGGAGTGGGAGCAGGCACTGCCTTCGCGATCGCTCTCGTCACCAGCCTCGTCGCAGGGATCGGCGGAGGTGCCCTCGGCGGCACACTGGTCTCCGGTAAGGACGAGTCGTCGCAGAGCTCTGGTATCGGCGCCAGCAGCAACGACAACTCCCTCGACGCTCCGGTGAAGACGCAGCGCGAGCCTGCTCCCGACGGGTCAGTGGAAAAGGTCGCCGAGTCGGTCCTCCCCGCGGTGGTGTCCATCGAGGTCGCGACCCGCCAGGGCGGGGCGGAAGGCTCCGGCTCCATCATTAGCTCCGACGGCATGGTGCTCACCAACCACCACGTTGTCGCAGAGGCCGCTGAAGGCGGCGCGCAGATGCAGGTCACGCTCAACGACGGCACCAAGCACTCCGCGAAATTCATCGCCTCCGACGTCAACACCGACATCGCCGTGATCCAGATTGAAGACGTGAAGGATCTGCCGACGATCCAGTTCGGCGATTCGGACAGCCTCGCTGTCGGCCAGTCCGTCGTCGCCATCGGTTCCCCGTTGGGGCTGTCCGCCACTGTCACCACCGGTATCGTCTCCGCCCTCAACCGCCCGGTCCGCGCCGCCCAGGGCGGCGGGGAGAGCTCCTTGATGGACGGCATCCAGACCGACGCGGCAATCAACCCGGGTAACTCCGGCGGTCCGCTGGTGGACATGAACGGCCACTTGATTGGCATGAACTCTGTGATCGCGTCTTTGTCCCAGGGAGAATCCGGTGAAGCGGGCTCGATCGGCCTGGGCTTCGCCATTCCCTCGAATTTCGCGCGCCGAGTGGCCGACCAGCTCATCAACGAGGGCAAGGCCCACCAGCCGATGATGGGGGTGGAGGTGGACATCCGCCACACCAGCGGTGGTGCACTAGTCAGCAACGTGCAGCCGGGCAGCCCCGCTGAAAAGGGAGGGCTGACGGCAGGCGACATCGTCACCCGCATCAACGACCGTCCGATTGAGTCCTCCGACGCCCTCGTCGCGGCAACCCGCTCCTTCGATTTCGGCGAGACCGTGAAGATCGAAGCCCGCAATAAGGATTCAAAGGAGACCAGAACGGTAGAGGTGACTCTAAGTTCCGAGTAGATTCACTAAGTAGCTGAATAGCTGAGATGCACGACCCCGCGAAGCCCACGAGGAGCCCCGACCATGTCTAACACTCTTGACGCGCTAGACCTCAAAGAGCCCGACGAGGCCTTCCTGCTCGCCGCTGAGGCGGAGGTGGAACTGCCGGCGCAACCGTGCGCTCTTGCGGTGCTGATCAGCGACCACAAGCGCAACGGCGCCATCGCCGAAGGAACCGACCAGCTGGTCTTCGAACTGCTCCAGGAGATGGGCTACAAAGTCGACGGCGTGGTCAGCGTGAAGTCGAAGAAGTCCGAGATCCGCAAGGTCATCGAGACCGCGGTCGTGGGCGGAGTCGACCTGGTGGTCACCGTCGGTGGCACGGGCGTGGGTCCCCGCGACAAAGCCCCGGAGGCCACACGCGCGGTCATCGACCAGCTCGTCCCAGGTGTGGGCCAGGCGGTCCGTGCCTCCGGCCAGTCCTGTGGCGCAGTCGACGCCTGCACCTCGCGCGGAATCTGCGGCGTTTCCGGTTCCACCGTCGTGGTCAATCTCGCACCATCGCGCGCCGCGATCCGGGACGGCATGTCCACGATCGCTCCGCTCGTCGCCCACTTGATCAGCGAGCTGCGTAAGTACAGCGTCCAGTAGAAGAAACGCGATGGCACAGCGCGCGCGGCGCCGGGTGAAGCGTATTTCCGACGCCGATTACGACAGAAAAGCGGACCGTCCTGATCGTGGACGGTCCGCTGGTGATGCCGAGCGCATCGTCGAATTTGACGATTCGCTGCCCGGATCAGAGTCGAGTGAGGCTGCCGATTACGAAGGGGAACGGCCGCCGCACCACGGAGGCTAGTGCTTGATCTGCGGGTTGTTGCCGGCGGCGAGTAGGTCGCGGATCTCAGTAAGGAGCTCCTGCTCTGTCGGGTCTGCCGCCTTCGGGTCGATGCCCCTGCGGAGCTTCTGCTGCTCGTCGAGCTTGTTCATCGGGGCGACGATGAGGAAGTAGACGACAGCTGCGATCAGCAGGAAGTTAATGATTGCGGTGATCAGGGCGCCGAAGTCCACGAAGGTGCCGTCGTTGCTCGGAATGATCCGGAAGCCGAAGGAGAAGTCGGCGCCGCCCACGGAGTTGATCAGCGGGTTGATGATGTTGTCGGTGAACGCTTTGACGATAGCGGTGAATGCGGCACCGATCACGACACCAACAGCGAGGTCGATGACGTTGCCGCGCATGATGAAGTCTTTGAAGCCCTTGAGCATGGGGGTCCCTCCTGGGGTCTAAAGGATCTGGCCCGACAGAAGCTACTACAGAGACTCTTAGAACACCGTCATCGGAGGCCTAGGTTTGCGGAAATATCCACGGGGACTCTCTGCCTCAAACACCCAGCACCACCGCCAAAGGTGAAGAGAGAGATGCGGCGGCGACGGTGGCGGCATCGGAGTGGCGGAGCAGGAGCAGGACGCTGGAGCTGTCCTCCTCTCCCGGAGCTCCGGAGATCACGACTGTGCCGGATTCGGCTACTGTCTGCGGGGTGCCGTCGCCGGCGGTGACAACGGAGACGCGGGCCCCGTGGTGCAGCATCGGGATGATGTCGGGGTCAGCGAGTTTAACGGGCACCATCGTGTACGCCTCAGCATCGTCGCCGACCAGTGCGCCGACGAGATCCGGCCCCAGCAGCCGTGTGGAGGTGACCACCTCACCGGAGGACGCATGCGAAGCGATGACCTGGCCTTCCGCAGCCTCAACCGACGCTACGGCGGACGGCGGGGTGAATTCCTCGGGCAGAGAGCGCACGGCGAGATCGCCCGCCTCGACGACATCGCCGGGATGCACATCGCGGGCGAAAACAACGACGCCGGGATCGGCATTCGCCCGGCTGAGGAGCGCGCTCACCGCCGCGCCGGCCACGAGCACAGCGGCGGCTCCCCGGCGCAGCGCAACAGACCGGCGGTAGCCGGGGGTGCGGAGGAAATCAGCGGCATCATCAATAAGACCCATGCCTTATTGGACTGCCGCACCGCCCCGTCCGGTTCCCAACCACATGAACCCCGATTGCGTCACTGCCGCATCGACAGGCTGGTCGTGCGGCTCACGGGGAAGTTCGTCGTAGACCTCCGAGTCGTAAACCAGCGCCACAACGGGGCATTTCACGCCGTCGAGGGCGCGGTCGTAATAGCCCGCACCCTGTCCCAGACGGACGCCGTGGCGGTCCACAGCGAGGGCAGGCACGATCACGGCATCGCACGAGAGCATGCTTAACGACGCCTCCCCGGGCCCCTCCGGTTCCCCGATGCCGAAATGAGCTCCTTCATGGAGTTCGCCTACGAAACGCCCCCAGCGCAGATCCCCCTCTTTAGGAGTGATGGGCAGCCAGAGATCGTGCTTCGCCGCCAACGCGGCGACGAGTTCCACACCGCCCGGTTCGCCCGAGAGAGGGGAGTAAGCGGCCACACGGGAGGTGGGGCCGAGCCAGTCGAGGAGATGGTCAGTCAGCGTGACGTCGATAAGCGAATGTTCCATCGTCGCACGCTGCCTGCGCGTCGTTGCGCGGATTGCTTCTTTCGCGGAGTGGCCTACACCGAACACGCCATCATTGTAGGTAAACTGCTCATTCATGCAGAATTCCGACCAGAGCCCGCACTCGCGCGTGAAAACTGTCGTCGTGCCGGCCGCCGGCATGGGCACCCGGTTCCTGCCGGCGACTAAGACTGTTCCGAAGGAGCTGCTCCCCGTGGTGGACACACCGGGGATCGAGCTAATCGCCGAGGAGGCGGCGCAGGCCGGCGCACAGCGCCTCGCGATCGTGACCGCGCCGGGTAAAGGCGAGGTCATGGAGCATTTCGGCGACTTCGAGCACCTGCGCTCCACGTTGCTGTCGCGCGGTAAGGAAGAGCAGGCGAAAAAGGTCTCCCGCGCCGCTGAGATCATCGCCGCGGAAGCCGTGGTGCAGGAAGAACCGCTCGGCCTCGGACATGCAGTGGGCTGCGCGGAGTCGATTCTCGACGAAGATGAGGATGTCGTCGCCGTCATGCTTCCCGACGACTTGGTGCTGCCCACCGGTGTGATGGAGAAGATGGCGGATGTGCGCGCGAAGCTCGGCGGTTCCGTGCTGTGCGCCTTCGAGGTGAGGCCGGACGAGGTGTTCAACTACGGCGTTTTCGACGTCCGTGAAGTCGACACCGATTCCGGTCTCGATGCCGACCGCGTCAAGCGTGTGGTGGGCATGGTGGAGAAGCCAGACCCGGCCGACGCTCCCTCAAACTTCGTGGCCACCGGCCGCTACCTGCTCGACCGCGGGATTTTCGACGCTTTGCGGCGCATCACCCCGGGCAAGGGCGGCGAGCTTCAGCTCACCGACGCGATCGAGTTGATGATCAGCGAGGGGCACCCGGTCCACGTGGTCGTTCACGACGGGAAGCGCCACGACCTGGGCAACCCGGCGGGCTATATTCCCGCGAACGTCGACTTCGGCCTGCACCACGAGAAGTACGGCCCGGCTCTGTACAAGGCGATCAAGCAGATCGTGGCAGACTTCGAGGCGGAGAACCCGGACATTCGGTAGGAGGGGACCATGCGCAGTGTCGACGACCACCTCGCCATGATCATCGATGCGACGATGACGCCTGAGCCGATCCGCATCGGCATCACCGATGCACTCGGCCTGATGTGCGCCGAAGAGGTGCAGGCGAATGCGCCCCTGCCTGGTTTTTCCCAGGCGGCCGTCGATGGCTACGCAGTCCGCGCGGTCGACGTCGGCGGCGGTAAGAGCCTCGGTCAGAAGGAGGACGCTCCTGCCCCGGAGGCCTCTCTTCCCGTGGTGGGCGAGGTCGCTGCTGGATCCCAGAAGCCTTTGCGCCTCCAACCGCGCCAGGCAGTGCGCGTGGCCACGGGCGCCCCGCTGCCCACGCTCGCCGACGCAGTGCTGCCCCTCGAGTGGTCGGACCGTGGCCGCAAGCGCGTCACCCCGCACCGCCCAGTGCGCTCCGGTGACTTCATCCGCCGGGAGGGCGACGACATCCAGCCCGGCGATATCGCGGTGCGTTCCGGCGCTGTGCTCGGTCCGGCCCAGATCGGGCTGCTTGCCGCCACCGGCCGCGACAAAGTCCTCGTCTACCCGCGTCCCCGGGTGACCGTCATGTCCTACGGCCTGGAGCTGGTCGACATCGACCGGAAGCCGGGCCTGGGCCAAGTCTTCGATGTCAGCTCCTATGCTGTCGCCTCCGCCGCGAAGGACGCGGGCGCGGAAGTGAACCGCGTGGGCATCGTCAACGCCGAGCCGCGCCGCCTCAAGGAGCAGCTCGCGGTCCAGGCGCAGAAGAGTGAATTCATGGTCATCACCGGCGCCGTCGGCGGGTCGAGCGCCAAGCCGATCCAGGATGCGCTGGGGGAGCTGGGCGACATCGACACCACGCGTGTGGCAATGCACCCGGGTTCCGCGCAGGGCTTCGGCCTGATCGGGGAGGACCGTATCCCTGTTTTCCTGTTGCCGTCGAATCCGGTGAGCGCGCTCGTCATTTTCGAGGCACTCATCCGTCCGGCGATCCGGACATCCCTGGGCAAGCGCGTGCCCACCCGCCGCACCGTCAAGGCGCGTGCCTTGGGCCGCATCGAGTCCATTCCTGGCCGCCTCGGTTTTATCCGCGCCCGCCTGATGCGCGACGCGGAGACCCACGACTACCTCGTCGACGGTATGGGCGGCGTGTCCGGAAGCCCGGCCCACCTGCTGGCGGGGCTTGCGGAGGCCAATGCGATCATCCGGATTCCCGCCGATGTCTCAGAGGTCCGTCCAGGCGATATCGTGGATGTTCTCTTCCTCCAGCAGCGGGCCTAGACATGTTCAGTTTCTTCGGACGGGCGAGCCACCCAGGTTGGCCCGAACCGTCCCCGACCGTCCACATTCCCGGCGTTTCCACTGTGCGACTGCGCCCGCTCAATTCCCGCGACGGGAAAGACTGGTCGCGCATGCGCATCCGGGACGAGGCTGTGTTGCGTCCTGTGGAGCCCACCGTGCCGGGCACGTGGGAGGAGGCCCACTCACCGGCGGCGTGGCGTGTGAACTGGCAGAACCTGCGGAAGTTCGCCCAGGACGGCATCATCGTCCCGCTCGCGATTGAGCTGGACGGCCGTTTCATCGGCCAAGTGACCCTCGGCAACATCCAGCACGGCGCGATCGGGGAGTGCTGGATCGGCTACTGGGTCTATTCCCGCTATTCGGGGCGCGGCATCGCCACCGTCGCCTGCGCGCTCGGGGTCGACCACGCTTTCGCCAGGATCGGTCTGCACCGCGTCACGGCGACCTATCTGCCGGACAACCCGGCTTCGGGCAAGGTCCTCGCGAATTCTGGTTTCCGCGAGGAGGGCTATTTGCACCAGAACCTGCATATCGACGGTGCGTGGCGCGACCACCATTTCGTCGCGCAGAACATCGACGACCTGCCTGGATCCGCCGTGGAACGGCTCGCGGCCCGGGGCCGCTGCTGGATCTAGAAATTGCCCCGGGTTTTCGCGGCGTGGGTCGGTCACCGCTCGGTCGCGAGTGGATAATGTCAGCCTGGAAATCTTGCCCGGAAAGCAGAAAGGTCGTGGCACATGTCCGGCAGCCTGAGCCTGATCATCGTCCTCATCGTGGTGGTGTGGGCGATTGTTCTCGCCCCGATGGTGATGGGGGACTCGAAGCCGATTCGGCGCTCCGGCGAAGGTTATGACGAGACCCGCGTCCTGCACGAGGGAGCTGCACCCCTGCAGGGTCGTCGTCGCCCGCGCGTGACTAAGGCGGACATCCACAGCTTCGACGAGGAAGACGGCTACGAGGTCGTTGAGGCCGACGAGGCAGTGCTTATCGACGACACCTCCGGCTCCACCTCCCTGAAGAAGCTCTTCACCCGCAAAGAGTCCGTCGACGGCGAAGTCGTCGAACTCGAAGAGCCAGAGGCAGAAACAGGGACAGAAACAGAAACAGACACAGAGACAGAAACAGACGCTGAAACCGCCTCTGAAACTGCTTCCGATTACGAGCTCGACGAGTCGTACCTCTCCCCGGAGGACTACGGCTACACCACCGTCACCGAGCTCGAGACTGAAACTGCCACAGACACAGCCACAGCCACGAGCGACGAGCCCGAAGCTGACCACGAGGAAGACACCGTCTCCGATTCCCCGGAGCCAACGGAGGACGAGCTCGAGTTCGCGCGTGCGCGCCGCGGCCGCGGCGGCTGGGATCCGGAGAAAGCGAAACGGGTGCGTGAGGACCGTTTCCGCCGTCGCCAGCGCACGCTGCTCGGCCTTGTCATCCTGTTCGGTGTGAGCTTCGTCTTCGCGATCGTGTCCGGCGGCTGGGCATGGGCGGCCCCGGCCGCGGCTGCGGGACTGCTGGCATGGTTCCTGACGGCACTGCGCACGACGGTGAAAAAGGAGCGTGCGCTCCGTGCCCGCCGCGTGCGCCAGTTGCGTCGCGCACGTCTGGGCGTTGTGTCGTCCGCTGAGGATGCGCCGGTTCCGCCGCACATGCGCCGCCCGGGGGCAGTCGTCGTGGAGGTCGACGACGACAGCGCCGACTTCGCGAACCTGCCGGTCTACACCGCACCTCGCCAGGAAACGGGGCGGGTGCGCGAAATCGCTTAGTTTTTCCGCCAATATGAGGTCGTTGTAGCCGGTAACATCACCGGGTATGATGACCTCTTTTTCTACTCAGACACAACAGGTGAACACTGACCCCGGCAAGTCCGCCCAGCTGTGGGAGAAGTTCAGCGACACGAAGCTCAAGCGATTGATCTTCTCCGCCTTCTACTCCGTCAAGGCGCCGTATTTCCGCACCGTCATGCCGCGCATTCAGATCGCTGAGCCGGGACGCTGCGTGGTGCGCCTGGGCAAGTGGTGGGGCGTGCAGAACCATATCGGCACTTTCCACGTCATTGCCGGCCTGAACGGTGCGGAAGCCGCGATGGGCCTGTTGTGCGAGGTGTCCGTGCCAGACACGCACCGCTGGATCCCCCGAGGAATGCGCGCGGATTATCCGGCGAAGTCCACCGGCGGCCTGACTATTACCGCCACGGCGGACTTCCCGGACTTCTCCGAGATCACCCGCGAAACAGGCGGCCGCCTGGTCACCATCGACTGCGAGATTGTCGACGATGCCGGAGTGGAGCCGATCACCGCGGAGATCGACGTCTGGATCACTGCGAAGAAGAAATAACCATCTCCATCATCCCCTTCATCGTCGTCGGCCCGATGAAGACGAAGCCGTAAGTCCGCAATTCGGCGGTGAGCTGCAGCTCGTCGCCGGGGGTGAATCCGTCGGCGAAGGACGCGATGAGCTCGCCCAGCGATTCACCGCGCTCCCGCATCGCCACCGCCGCGCGGGCGTTGGTGATCACGGCGTTGATCTTGCGCCGGTTGCGGATGATGGCCGGATTCTTCAGGAGGGTCTCGACGTCTTCATCCTCGAAGGTTGCCACACGGTGTGGGTAGAAACCGGCGAAGGCGTCTTTGAGAGCGCCACGTTTCTTCTCTATCAACTCCCAGGACAGCCCTGGGAGAAATACTTCGAGGGCGAGCAGTTCGAAGGCGTGCGTGTCGTCGTCAAGCAAAAGTGTCGTCATACCTACTTTGACTGCCTCCACCGCCCAAAGGTTCCACGTTGTAGTCTTTAACTCATGAATAGCCCCGCCCTCCGCGATTTCGCCCTGCTCGTGGCGCGGCTTGTGCTCGGCGTTGTATTCATCGCCCACGGCTACCAGCACTGGATCGGGCACGGTATGCGCCAGACCGCCGAGCAATTCGACCAGGCGGGAGTGCCGCAGCCGCAATTGGCGGCGTACCTCACCGGTTCCGTCGAGCTCGTCGGTGGGGCGATGCTGATCATCGGTCTGCTCACCACCATCGTCGCGGGTGTACTCGCGCTCATGGTGCTCGCCGCCGGGTACTTCATGCATATCGACGCCGGCTTCTTCGCCGACCGAGGCGGCTTCGAATATCCGCTGGTGCTCGCCGTAGTTTTGGGGCTGGTCGTCGTCTTCGGGTCGGGCCGGGTGAGCCTGGATAAGGTGCTCGTCGATGGTTGACCACACTGACGTGCAGGCCGCCCTGTCAGCACGCATCGACGGCGAAGAGACCGGTCTCGCAAACGATGTGGTGGACGCGCACCTCGCCGAGTGTCCGGAGTGCCGCCGCTACTGGGAGCAATCTTTGGAGCTGTCGCGCACGCTCAACGGCACGCGAGCAGACAGCTCGATGTCTCCGCCGGAGGATCTCTCGGAGGTCATCTACGCCGGCGTCGAATCCGAATTCCACCGTGTTTCGGCTCGTCGTGTGCTGCTCATGACCATGTGCCGCGTGCTGCTGGTGCTGCTGGCGGCCGTCTACATCGTGTGGGCGGGCCGCCTGCTGTCCACCGAGATGACGGATTTGGTGCTGGGCGCGGCGTCGGTGCGCGTGGGCATCGCGTCGGCCCTGCTCTTCGTCAGCTGGAAGCCGTCGCAAATCCCCGGCGTGCTCTTGATCGTCGGAGCGATGTTCGGCTTCAGCTTCGGCTTCGTGGTTCTCGAGGCTGTGACAGGCGGCACCGCACAGTGGGCACCGCTTCTGACGCTGCTGTTCACCTGTGCCGTTCTCGTGGCGATGTGGGCCGTGGATTACGGCAACCCGCTCCGCGTGCTCAACGCGCGGCCGATCTAGATTTCCGGATTATTTGGCTTTTGGCTTATTTCCAGCTCGGCAGCCACATCAGCTGGTTGTAGTAGGTTTCGGGGATCGAGAATCCGTAGAGGATCGGGGAGAAGTACAGGAACATTCCGATGACGACCGCGAGGTAGACAATCACGCCGAGCTGCCCTGAAATGATGGGGCCGACGTACTTGCCCACCCGCTCGAGGTATGTGCCACGTTTGGAGAGCTCACCGAGCGCGAGGGCGAGCAGCACGATCGTGAACGGCGCGAGGGGGGCGGCGTAGAAGAAATACATCTGTCGGTCGAAGGCGGCTAACCAAGGAAGAAAGCCGGCGGCGAAGCCGACCAAGGGAAGAATGACCCGACGGTCTTTACGCGTCACCCAGGCCCAGACGGCCCACAGCAGGACGGGCACCGTCAACCACCAGATGGCGGGAGTGCCGAAGAGGTAGATCATCCGGCGGGAATCATCACCATTGGCGGAGAAGTAGAGGATCGGGCGAGAAGCCACCAGCCACGACCACGGCTTGGAGTCCCAGGGGTGGGAATGGCCCGACGACGACGTCAGCTCGGAGTGGAATCTCAGCACCGAGAGGTGGTAGTAGAACCAGCCGGCGAGTGCCTCGGGAAGTTTGGCCAGCCCGGGCCAGTCGGAGTTGGCAATGGTGCCGTCGGAAAGCGCGTGGCGGTATACAGCGGTTTCGGACGCGAACCACGCGCGCCACGACCAAACGTAGAGCACAGCTGGAATGAGGACGATCGACGCGAGAGCCGAAGGGACATCCTTGAGCAGGGTTTCTCGGACCGGGTTCTTCACCCCGTATCGGTGCCGCAGCCACAGGTCGTAAAAGGACGACAACAGTCCGAAGAATGCAATGTAATACAGCCCGGACCATTTCACGGCCAGCGCGCATCCGAGCAGCACGCCGGTGGCGAAGCGCCACCAGCGGAAGCCCAGGCGGGGATTGATCTCGCCCTCCACGTAGGCGTCGTGGAAGCGCTGATGCACATCGCGCATGTCACCGGCCAAGGTCCAGGCGGCCATGACGATGAACAGGAGGATGAACACGTCGAGCATGCCGAAGCGGCCGATGACCAGCAACACTCCGTCGCAAAGCGCGATTGTGCCCGCGAAAAGGGCGATCATCGTTGACTGGGACAATCGCCGCGCGAGGAGCATCGTGAACACGACGACGGCGGATCCGAAGAGGGCCGCCATGAACCGCCAGCCGAGCGGCGTGTAGCCGAAGACCATCTCCCCGAGCGCCTCGATTTTCTTCGCCAGGGGAGGATGCACGACGAGGCCGTAGCCGGGATTCGACTCGATGCCGCCGAGCACCGGATTGAACCAGGACCGGGCGATGTCCCACGCCTGCGGGACGTAGTGCTTCTCGTCGAAGACCGGGGTGTCGCTCGAATGCGCGGATGTCAGCCCGACGAAGCGGGTGAACAGGGCGAGGATTCCGATGACGAGGGTGGCGACCGTATCCCGCTTCGACCACAGCACCGTCACGGGTGCCGTTGGTTCAGGCTTGCTGATGCGGAAGGGGATGCTGGTAGCCGCTGTCGAACTCACGGCAATGATCTTAGCGGGTGGGTGTGCAAAGCTTGGGGGCATGGAAACGGATTCACTGCCGTCCCGCGGGATCGTGCTCGCGGCGACTCCGCTAGGCAATATCGGTGACGCGTCCCCGCGCCTGAAGTACGCGCTCGAGAACGCCGACGTGATCGCCGCCGAAGACACCCGCCGCACGCGCAATCTCGCAACAGCCCTCGGCGTGGAGATCCGCGGTAAGGTCGTCTCCAATTTTGACCACAACGAGGACAAACGCGTAGCTGAGCTTATCGACGCCGCCCGGCGCTCAACCGTCCTCATCGTCACCGACGCCGGGATGCCGTTGGTCTCCGACCCGGGGCACTCCCTCGTCGCGGCGGCCCACGCCGCGCAGATCCCCGTGACCTGCCTGCCTGGGCCCTCCGCAGTGACCACGGCTCTCGCCCTGTCCGGTCTCGGCGTCGGACAGTTCCTCTTCGACGGCTTCGCTCCCCGCAAGCCCGGCGCGCGGAAGGCCTGGCTGCAATCCCTGAGGAACGAGAAGCGCGCCGTGTGCTTCTTCGAGTCCCCGCACCGCATTGAGACCACGCTGGCGGAAGCCGCCCGGATACTCGGCGACCGCCAGGCGGCGGTGTGCCGCGAGCTGACCAAGACATTCGAGGAGGTCAAGCGGGGTACGCTCGCCGAACTCGCCGAATGGTCGAAAGGCGGTGTGAAAGGCGAGGTCACGGTAGTGATCGACGGTGGCACTGATACCGCGGAGCCGGAAGACGTCCTTGCGCTCGTGCAGCAGCGCGTCGATGACGGCATGCGCGCGAAAGACGCGGTCAAGGAGGTCGCGAAAAGCGCGGGCATTAAATCGGGCGAGCTTTATGACGCCTACATAGCCTCTCGCAGTTCCTAGTCAGCAATTGTGCACGCTGTGCACATCTTCGTTACGGTCATTGGCGTGAGAAAGGAACCCAATGAGCAGTGAAGAGATGATCAAAGACCCGCACGACCCCGATGCGACTCCTCACACCGAGGACCCCATCAAACGCGACCGTCCGGCAACCGCTGAACTCCAGGACCTCCTCGACGCGAGGAAAGACGGTCAACAGCAAGCAATCGCCTCCCCTGAAGATGCCGTGGAGATGGCCTCGGAGGACGAGAACCTGAAAATCGATTGGACGATTGTCGCTCCGCTCGCTGCGGTCGTCGTCGCCATCGTGGTCTGGGGCCTTGCCGCGAAAGAGAGCTTCAGCGCATTCTCCGACGCGTCGTTCAGCTGGGTCATCGAGAACCTCGGTTGGGCGTACGTCTTCTTCGGCAGCGTCTTCGTGGTGTTCATCCTCGTGATCGCGCTGTCCAAGTTCGGCAAGGTCCGGCTGGGAGCCACCGACGAGCAGCCGGAGTTCAGCACCATGTCGTGGATCGCCATGATGTTCGCCGCCGGCATGGGTATCGGCCTGATGTTCTTTGGTGCGTCTGAGCCGCTCAACTTCTACCGTGACGGCATTCCAGGTATGGATAGCGCGGATTCCGTCGGCACGTCGATGGCGCAGACGATGTTCCACTGGACCCTCCACCCGTGGTCCGTCTACGCGATCATCGGTCTCGCCATCGCCTACTCCACGTTCCGTCTGGGACGTAAGCAGCTGCTCTCCAGTGCGTTCATCCCGTTGATCGGCGAGAAGCGGGCCGCTGGTTGGCTGGGCAAGCTCATCGACGGCCTCGCCATCTTCGCCACCATCTTCGGCACCGCGTGTTCCCTGGGGCTCGGCGCCCTGCAGATCTCCACCGGCCTGGAGGCGTCCGGCGTCGTCGATTCGCCGTCGACGATGCTCACCGTCGGAATCGTGAGTGTTCTGACGCTCGCTTTCCTGCTGTCGGCAATGTCCGGTGTGGGCAAGGGCATCCAGTGGGTGTCCAATTTCAACCTCATTGTCGCGGCAGTGCTCGCCATCTTCGTCTTCGTGTTCGGCCCGACCCTGACGCAGCTCAACCTGCTGCCCACCGCGGTCGCTTCGTACTTGGACCAGTTCTTCCTCATGGCCTCCCGCACTGCCGAGTCCGCGGACACTGAAGCAGGGGAGTGGCTGGGCAGCTGGACCATCTTCTACTGGGCATGGTGGATCTCCTGGTCCCCGTTCGTGGGCAGCTTCCTGGCCCGTATCTCCCGCGGCCGCACAATCCGTGAGTTCTGCCTCGGCGTGACCCTCGTCCCAGCTGGCCTGTCCACCATATGGTTCTGCATCTTTGGCGGCACCGCCATCCACATGGAGCAGAACGGCGAATCCATCTACGGCGAAGGCACCTCTGAGGAGCAGCTGTTCAACCTGCTGCACAACCTGCCGGGCGGCTTCCTCATGGGTATTGTCGCCCTGATTCTGCTGGGCACCTTTTTCATCACCTCGGCGGATTCCGCCTCGACTGTGATGGGCTCGCTGTCTCAGAACGGCAAGACCGACGCGAAGCCGTTGCTCACCGGTATGTGGGGCCTGGCCACCGCAGCTGTCGGCTTGACCCTGCTCATCGCCGGTGGTGACGATGCCCTGAATTCTCTGCAGAGCGTCACCATCGCTGCCGCGACACCGTTCCTTTTAATCCTTATTCTGCTGATGTTCGCAATCGTCAAGGATGTCAGCAACGACACCATCTACCTGGACCTGAAGGAACAGCAGCGCTTCAATCACCAGCTGGCCATCGAGCGCCGTATGCACCGCGATGCGCTCGCCAAGGCCCGTAAACGTCAGCGCATGTTCGGCACTGAGCAGTAGTCACTTATGCTGGGGCGTATGACTGTCTCCCCGAACAACTCCACCTCCGAAAATGTCCTCGTGTGCGTGGCGTGGCCCTATGCGAACGGGCCGCGCCACATCGGCCACGTCGCCGGCTTCGGTGTCCCTTCCGATGTGTTCGCGCGCTACCAGCGCATGCTGGGGAACAACGTGCTCATGGTATCCGGCACCGACGAGCACGGCACGCCACTTCTGGTCCAGGCGGATAAGGAAGGCGTGACGGTCAAGGAGCTCGCTGACCGCTACAACCGCCAGATCGTCGAGGACCTTGCGGGACTCGGCCTGTCGTACGACTTGTTCACCCGCACCACCACGCGCAACCACTACGCGGTGGTGCAGGACTTGTTCAAGGGCCTGTACGCCAACGGCTACATGATCAAGGAGGTCACCCAGGGCGCGATCTCCCCGTCGACCGGCCGCACCCTGCCGGACCGCTACATCGAGGGCACCTGCCCGCTGTGCGGCGCCGACGATGCCCGCGGCGACCAGTGCGATAACTGCGGTAATCAGCTCGACCCGGTCGACCTGATCAACCCGGTGTCCAAGATCAACGGGGAGACCCCGGAGTTCATCGAGACCGAGCATTTCATGCTCGACCTGCCTTCGCTTCACGACGCCTTGAAGCAGTGGCTCGAGGCCCGCCAAGACTGGCGCCCGAACGTGCTCAAATTCTCCCTGAACCTGCTGGAGGACATGCGTCCCCGCTCCATGACACGCGACATCGACTGGGGCATTCCGGTGCCCGTCGAGGGCTGGGAGAACGACCCGGGCAAGAAGCTCTACGTCTGGTTCGACGCCGTCATCGGCTACCTGTCCTCCTCCATCGAGTGGGCGGCGAGGACCGGCAACCCCGACGCGTGGAAGCAGTTCTGGCAGGATCCGCAAACCCCGGGCTTCTACTTCATGGGCAAGGACAACATCACGTTCCACTCCCAGATCTGGCCGGGCGAGCTCCTCGGTTACGCCGGCAAGGGATCGAAGGGCGGCGAGGTCCACGAGCTCGGCGAGCTCAACCTGCCGACGGAGGTCGTTTCCTCGGAGTTCCTCACGATGTCGGGTTCGAAGTTCTCGTCGTCCAAGGGCGTGGTCATCTACGTCAAGGATTTCCTTGCCGAGTTCGGCCCTGATCCGCTGAGGTATTTCATCGCCGTCGCCGGCCCGGAGAACAACGACACGGACTTCACCTGGGACGAGTTTGTCCGCCGCGTGAACAACGAGCTCGCCAACGGCTGGGGCAACCTGGTCAACCGCACCGTGTCCATGGCGCACAAGAACTTCGGCGAGGTGCCGCAGCCCGGTGAGCTTCTCGACGTCGACCGCGCCATCCTCGATCTGGCCTCCCAAACCTTCGAGTCCGCTGGCAAAGAACTCGGCCTCGCCCACTTCAAGGCCGCCATCACCAAGGTCATGCATGTGGTTGGCGAAGCGAATGCGTACATCGCCGACCAGGAGCCGTGGAAGCTCGCCAAAGACGAGTCCCAGCGCGAGCGGCTGGCCACTGTCCTGTGGACTGCCCTCCAGGTCGTCTCGGACTGCAACGCCCTGCTGACCCCGTTCATCCCGCACACCGCGCAGAAGGTTCACGAAACCCTCGGCCGCGACGGTATCTGGGCTGCGTCCCCGCGGGTTGAGGAGGTCATCGATGACGAAGAACTCGATCTGGTCGGTGTCGGTTTGCCTGAAGAGGGCCAGACTTACCCGGTGATCACCGGTGATTACGCATCCCAGCAAGCAGTGTGGGCCCGCGTCGATGTGGTGCCGGGCACCAAGCTGGAGAAGCCGCAGCCGCTGATTGCCAAGCTCGACCCGGAACTTGGAGAGACCGGCCCCGAGTGGGCTCCGGTGCAGTAGTTTCTGGTCACTTCACCTCCGGGAAGAAAGGGAAGTCGAGCCTGAATTCCCGTTCCAGGTCGATCAGGCCCGCGACGCACGCTTCGTAGTCGCCGTCGATGTCGTAGGCGTCCAGAATTGCGTGACCCTTGGCGAAGAACTGCTCACGGTCGCGCTTGAGGCGCTGGATGTCGTCGAGCGTGCATTTCCACCGCGGTGCCGTCGGGGTGGTGTGGCGGGCGAAGATTCCGTCCGGGTCCACCAGCGCGTAGGTGCCGTCCGCGAAAAGCCATACAATGTCGCCGGTGACCGGGTCGGGCACATAGAACGCACGGCGGTCGGTTTTGCAGTTGTGATGGTGCTGGCACAGGGAGAACAGGTTGGCCGCCGCGGTCTGTCCACCTTCCTCGTACGGGATGCGGTGGTCGAGCTGGCAGTTCCACGCCGGCTGGTCGCACCCCGGGTAGATGCAGGTGCCGTCGCGCCCCTGGACGTATGCGCGCACTGACGGTGGCGGGACGTATCCAGCAACGGTGTGCTCTTTCGCGGGGCGGATATCGACGACGGTGGTCCCCATGCCGTGCACCATCTCGGTTCCGGCTGCGGTGGTGTGGCCGTAGCCGGGGATGAATGCGGATGCGGATTCATCGAGAACTCCGTCTGCGTCAAGCGGCGCGTAGGCGAAAATGGTCACATTCGCCGGTGGGGTGATCGCGCCGGTGAGGAGCTGCACCACGGCTTCCACCTCGGTGATTTCGTGCTCCTTCGAGGCTTCCCGGATGAATTCCTTGATGGCGGCCATGCTGGTGTGGTCTCCGGACAGGGTCATTCCGGAGGTTCCGTGAGCGATGCCGTCGTGAAAGGCGAGGTCGTACTGGCCGGGGGCGGCGCTTTCGCGGGCCTTGCGCTTGCGCTTGTCGTGCGCGACGGACGAGTCGATGCTGCCGATGAGTTTGTGCAGCCGACTGGTCACCCTGTGGGCGCTAGGCAGCTCCTGGTGAGGTTTGTCCGGGGTGAACAGGTCCACGAGCATGTCGTCGATGATGTCGTGGATGGACTGGTCGATGTCGTGCCCGAGCATGCCCACGGCGCGGTCGATGGCTTTGAGCCGGGAGAGGTCCAGGCGAGCAGTTTCCTCCTGCAGCTGTTTGAGGCGCGGCAAGGAGCCGAGCGTCATGTAAGCGTAGACAGCTGCCTTGACCTCGTTGACAGGAATGCCGGTGGCGGTGCGCATGCGGGCCATTTCCAAGTCGTGGTCGTGGGAACCGCAGAAACCGTCCTCGGCATAGTGGCGGAACACCGCGTGGTGGGATTTCCTCAGCGCCATCCCCAGAATGGCGTCGGTGTCGTCCGGATTCTCAGTTTCGAAGAACGGTTCCATCGGGCCCCACCCTTCCCGTTTCCGTGATGTGCAGTTGCATTGCTTCCCCCTCAATGACGTATGGACTTATGACTTTGTTTTCTAGTCGTGCGAACAGTCTTTCACATGGGGTGAACCAAGCCTGTGGAAATCCGTCCAGATTCGAACAAAGTGTCGAAAACATGTCCGAAATGCCAGGTCGTGAGAGAACGGCTTCGAACGCCAGGAAGGATGGGATAGGTGGGAAGGGCGGGAAAGTCAGCGCCCCAAGAACTGCTTAATGAAGGCGGTCAGCTTCCCTGGTTCGTCGTCTTCGAAGCGGGCGTCCACGACGACCAGGGGAGCGGTGTACATGTCGTGGTCGGGGGAGGTGACGACGAGGTCGGTGCCGTAGTCGTCGATAAGCAGTTGCCAGGTGAAGCCGTGCTCGCGGATGAACGCGTCGCCGAGCGCGGTGCCGTACATGCGCGCGACGTCGCCGCGGGAATAGGCGCGGCGGAGGTCGGGTTCGAGGGCGAGATAATCGGTCAAGGTGTCCTCGAAGGAGGCGACGATGTCGTCGAGCGAGCCATTGATGCCTGCGACGGCGGCTTCCGCCAGATCGCGGTCGAGCTGGGAGCGGGTGGCGGCGTCGATGTCGTGGAACTTCATGCGCCCGAGGATAGGCTGGAACGCATGTCGAAGAAGAAACCGCGTCCCACGCCCGTTCCGGCCGAGCGAATTGCCGGGCTTATCGACGCCCACACGCACCTCGCCTCAGCCAATGCCCGCACCGAAGCTGAAGTCGGGGAGATGGTGCGCAGGGCGGTGGATGCGGGCGTCGAAAAGCTCTGCACTGTCGGTGACGGGCTCGACGAAGCTGAGCTCGCGTTGCAGGCCGCGCACTTCGATGAGCGCGTGTTCGCGGCGTGCGCGATCCACCCGACGCGGGCGGGCGAGCTGGACGGGGCGGCGCGTGAGCGGCTGACAGAAATGGCCGCCGACGAGCGGTGCGTGGCGGTGGGGGAGACCGGTATCGACACCTACTGGATCAAGCATGATCCCGAGGGGACCGCGCCGCTCGACGTGCAGGAGGAGGCGTTCCGCTGGCACATTCAACTGGCCGTTGATTCGGGCAAGGCGCTGATGATCCACAACCGCGAAGGCGATGAGGAAATGATGCGGATTCTCGCTGATTCCCCGCGTCCCGAACATGTCATGCTGCACTGCTTTTCTTCGCCTGTCGACGTCGCCCGCGAGGCCATCGACCGCGGCTACGTCCTGTCTTTCGCAGGGAACGTGACCTTCAAGCGAAACGACGGGCTGCGCGAAGCTGCGGCACTTGCCCCAGTCGGCCAGCTGCTGATCGAGACGGATGCGCCTTATATGACGCCGGAACCGTTCCGCGGCGCGCGCAACGAACCGTCCCTGATCGGGCACACCGCGAAAGTGGTGGCTGAAGCTCGGGGAATGGCAGTGGGGGATCTCGCGCAGGAGGTCAACGCCACCTTCGGGCGCATCTTCGGAGTGTGACATAGCACACGTTAGCGTTGTTGCTGATGGCCGGTGGCACAGGGGCCAGCGGTGGCGGATGTGGTGTTTGTGGTTGCCGACCCAACGAATTTCTGGTCTCCGAGCGATCTTTACCGTATTGTTACATGAGTTCTTGATTCCCTTCCCCAGTGAGGAATTCTCTTCATGTCGCGCCATCGTCGCATTAACAAGACTTCAACCACCCGCGCGGTCATCGCCTCCACGGCTGTCGGCGCCCTCGCCATCGGCGGGGCTACCACTGCTGTCGCCGCACAGAAATCGGTGACCGTGGACGTCAACGGTGAGCCCATCGAGCTGACCACCTTCGCAGGCAACGTCGGCGGGGCGCTCGAGGCAGCCGGCGTCCAGGTTGGTGACAAGGACCTCGTGTACCCGGCGCCGTCCGACGCGCTGGCCACCGGTGACACCGTCACCGTCCGCACCGCGAAGCCGGTCGCCGTGACCATCGACGGCGGCGAAGCGCAAGAATTCACCACCACGGCGCTGACTGTGTCCGACTTCCTGAAGGAAATCCCGGGCGCTGGCGGCACGGCGCACGCGTATGCGGAGGACGAGCCCCTCACCGACAACATGACCATCGATCTGACGTCCCCGAAGATCGTGGCCATTCACGATGGAGGCAAGACCACCTACACCGCCGCCGCGGCGAAAACGGTCTCCGAACTGCTCCGGTCCCGCGGCGTGCTAGTAGACTCGAACGACCGCGTCTCCCCGGGCATGGATGCCCCGGTGACCGGAAACATGGACATCACGATCGACCGTGTCGACGTGGATGAGCGCACCACCACCGAAGAATTCGATGTCGAGCCGCGCTTCGTCGATGATGAGTCTCTCGCCGAGGGCGAAGAGAAAGTCCGCGAGCCCGGTGAGAAGGGCAAGCGGGAGACGACCCGCCGCGTGGTCACGGTCAACGGCAACGTGGAGTCCGACGAGATCGTCAACAGTGTGGAGTCACGCAAGGGCCGCGCAGCTGTGATCGCCCGCGGGAAGAAGGCATCGGCCTCCGCGCCGGCAGTCGGAGATGGTTCCGTGTGGGATTCCATCGCGCAGTGCGAGTCGGGCGGTAATTGGGCAATCAACACCGGCAACGGGTTCTACGGCGGCCTGCAGTTCACGGCTTCCACCTGGGCGGCCTACGGCGGCACGGCGTACGCGCCGAGCGCCCACATGGCTACCCGTGAGCAGCAGATCGATGTCGCGAAGAAGGTTCAGGCCAGCCAGGGTTGGGGAGCATGGCCCGCCTGCACCGCGAGCCTGGGAATCCGCTAACCTCGAAGGGCATGACAAGCCCCGACATCCAGTTGCTCGGCCCGGTGGAGATCCGGGCCCTCGCTGACGAGCTCGGGGTCACCCCGACGAAGAAACTGGGTCAGAATTTCGTCCACGACCCCAACACGGTGCGCCGCATCGTGGCGGCGGCGGACATCTCC
Organism: Corynebacterium sp. p3-SID1145; assembly: GCA_025144245.1. Taxonomy (GTDB): domain Bacteria; phylum Actinomycetota; class Actinomycetes; order Mycobacteriales; family Mycobacteriaceae; genus Corynebacterium. The sequence goes on from JALXXC010000010.1 coordinate 47,182, forward strand.
GGCGAAGACACCGTCCTCGAGGTTGGACCGGGGCTGGGATCGCTCACCCTCGGCCTGCTCGAAGTGGGCTGCAGTGTCGCGGCCGTGGAGATCGATTCGCGCTTAGCTCAGCGCCTGCCTGAGACGGTCGCGCAGTTCGCGCCCGAGGTGGCGGGCAACCTCGATGTGCTCAACGCGGACGCGTTGAAAGTCTCCCGCGGAGACATTCCGGAGCCGACGGCACTCGTGGCGAATTTGCCCTACAACGTCGCTGTTCCTGTCCTGCTGCACCTACTCGAGGAATTCCCCGGCATCCGCCGCGTGCTGGTGATGGTTCAGCTCGAGGTCGCCGACCGCCTGGCGGCGGGGCCAGGTTCGAAAATCTACGGTGTGCCCAGCGTCAAAGCGGCCTTTTACGGGGACGTGCGCAAGGCAGGCAATATCGGTAAGAACGTCTTCTGGCCTGCGCCCAACATCGAATCGGGGCTCGTGCGCATCGACATCCACGATAAGGGCTGGCCGCTCTCGTTGCGCGGCCGCGTTTTTCCGCTTATCGACGCAGCCTTCGCTCAGCGCCGCAAGACCCTCCGCGCCTGCTTGAGCGGGATCTACGGCTCAGGTGCTGCCGCCGAGGAAGCGTTGCGTGCCGCGGGTATTGACCCGCAGCTGCGTGGCGAGAAGCTCGCAGTCGAAGATTTCGTGCGGCTGGCGGAAGTGGGCGAAGGGAGCGGGGTGAGCGAGAAATGAAATTCACCGCACGCGCGAACGGCAAGGTGAATCTCCACCTCGGGGTGGGAGAGGTACGCAGCGACGGCTACCACGACCTGTCCACCGTTTTTATGGCGGTGGACCGGCCCGAGACGGTCACGTTGACGACTCTCCAGGGCGAAGTGGAAAAGCACTCGGATGCGTCCCCGTTGAGCTTCATCACAGAGATGCGCACCACCTACCACGTGCAGGAACCGGACGAAGACCTGGATACGCCGAAGAACCTGGCGTGGAAGGCCGTGGATTCCATCTGCACCGGCTACATGGGCATTCTCGCGCAGGATATGTCGCGGGAGGACATCAAACCGGACCTGCCACCTATGAGGCTGGACATCGACAAGACGGTGCCGGTCGCCGGCGGCATGGCCGGCGGGTCGGCGGACGCTGCTGCGGCCGTGGAGGCGATCCGGGCCCTCATCACCCACTACGACAGGCCGCTTCCCGACGAGCTGTTCAACTATCTTGTGCCGGCACTTGGGGCGGACGTGCCCTTCGCCCAGATGGGTGGCATCGCGCTGGGAACCGGCCGCGGGGACTCACTCGTGCCCATGATGGGGCGGGGGAAATACTGGTTCGCTTTCCTGAACCCGAAGGTCGGCCTGTCCACGAAAGCGGTGTTCGAGAAGCTGGACGATCTCCGCTTCAACTACGCCTCCATGGTCCCGCACATGGACACCACCACACTGTCGCGGGCACTCGTCTCCGGAGACCCACAGCTGGTGGGGGCCGCCATGCACAACGACCTGGAGGCTGCGGCACTGGCGCTGCGGCCGTCGTTGCAGCAACTCATTCATGATGCCGAGGATGCCGGCGCGATCCGCGCAATGGTGTCCGGTTCAGGCCCGACCGTCGCGGCGCTGTGCGCGGACGAGGAGGGGGCGGGGGCTGTCGTCGATAAGCTTGCGTCCGAGAGCGTGGAAGCGTTCGTCGCGCACGGACCTGTTGGCGGGGCGGCGTTGCTCCGACCCTAGAATGGCCCCCATCATGGCGAACCTGATCAACCTGGAAAATGTGTCCAAGACGTGGGGCCTGAAGACCCTGCTGGATGGAGTGTCGCTTGGTGTGCAGACCGGCGACCGTATCGGCGTTGTGGGGCTCAACGGCGGCGGCAAGACCACGCTGCTGGAGGTGCTCACCGGCATCGAGCCGCCGGACGAGGGGCGCGTTTCCCACACGAACGGGCTGCGCATGGCGGTGGTGACGCAGCGCTTCACGCTCCCGGACGACGTGACTGTCGGCCAGGCGGTTGTGGAGCCGCTCGGTCTGGAAGTCTTTGAATGGGCGTCGAATGCGAAGGTGCGCGAAGTGCTCGCGGGCACGGGCGTGGCGGAGCTGGGCCTGGACACTCCGGTGGGGAACCTCTCCGGCGGTGAGCGGCGCCGGGTGAACCTCGCGGCGGCGCTCGTGCAGGACCTGGATTTGATCGTGCTCGACGAGCCGACGAACCACCTGGACGTGGAAGGCGTGCAGTGGCTTGCCGACCACCTGCTCAAGCGCAAGGTCGCCATCGTGGTTGTCACGCACGACCGCTGGTTCCTCGACACCGTCGCCACTCTGACCTGGGAGGTCCATGACGGAAAAGTCGACGTGTACGAGGGCGGCTACAACGACTGGACCTTCGCCCGTGCGGAGCGCGCCCGGCAGGCGGACGCGATCGAGCAACGCCGTCAGAATCTCGCGCGCAAGGAGCTCGCGTGGCTGCGGCGCGGAGCACCCGCCCGTACATCGAAACCGCGCTACCGGATCGAGGCGGCGGAGGCCCTCATCGCCGACGTGCCGGCACCGCGCGACACGGTGGAACTCATGGCGTTCTCCAAGCAGCGCCAAGGCCGCGTCGTTGTGGAGCTGGAGGACGCGCGGATTGAATCCCCCGACGGCCGCACGCTCGTCGACCACTTGACGTGGCGGCTCGCGCCGGGCGAGCGCATCGGTCTCGTCGGCGTGAACGGCTCCGGTAAGACGACCCTGCTGCGCACCATCGCCGGGGACTACCCGCTCGCCGCGGGAAAGCGGATCGAGGGGCAGACAACGAAGATCGGGTGGCTGCGTCAGGAGCTGGACGACCTCGACCCGTCGCGCCGTGTGATCGACGCGGTCGAAGACGTGGCCACCTACATCACGCTGGGGAAGAAGGAGATGTCCGCGTCCCAACTGGCAGAGCGCCTCGGATTCTCCCCGAAGCGGCAGCGAACTCCGGTGGGAGATCTCTCAGGGGGCGAGCGGCGCCGCCTGCAGCTGACCCGCGTGCTCATGAGCGAGCCGAATGTGCTGCTTCTCGACGAGCCGACCAACGACCTCGACATCGACACCCTCCAGGAACTCGAGAACCTGCTCGACTCGTGGCCGGGAACGCTGGTGGTGATTTCGCACGACCGCTACCTGATCGAGCGCATTGCCGACGTCACCTACGCGTTGTTCGGCGACGGGGCACTGACGAACTTGCCGGGCGGGATCGAGCAGTATCTCGAGCGCAGGAAAGCTATGTCGGAGGATTCCGGGGTGCTCGACCTCGGGGACACGGCGCCGAAGGAGAAGCCCGCGGACGCACTCAGCGGGCAGGAGCGGCGTGAACTGACCAAGAAGATGAAGTCCCTCGACCGCAAGATGGAGAAGCTCGACGAGGAAGCGGCCGCGCTCGAAGCGGAAATTACCGCGATGTCGGGGGAGGAAGCCCCTGACTTCCAGGCGATCGGCGCGAAGACAGGGCATGTCGCGGAGTTGCGCGCTCGGCGCGAGGAGCTCGAATTGGAGTGGCTCGACCTCGGTGAACGGCTGGAAGGCTGATCCGGACTAGACTTTTGGGAAAAATAGTTCAAAATCCAAAAATAAAGCTTAGTTCTCTGTACCGTTTCCGCCATGGGGAACATGGTGAGCTCAGTCACAAAAGGATTCAATTTCACGCGCCGCACGTTCTTGGCTGGGACGGGACTCGCCGCCGCGACAGCGGCGATGGGGGTGCCGCGGGCGAGGGGCCAGGAGGCCGTGCTCACTGTCGGCCGCGGTATGGCGGACATGACAGGTGAGCCGCTGGGCGCAGGAATGAATGGCTATGCGGTGATGAAGCAGTCCACGACCGGGATCCGCTTCCGCCAGTTCGCCCGCGCCTTCATCTTCGAGGACGCCCAAGGCACCAGCAGCGTGTTCGTCATCGCGGAGATGGGCTTGATGTTCCAGTCGATTCAGTTGGAAGTGCTGCGCCGCCTGCGCGAGTTATTTGGCGGCAAATACAACGAGTCGAACGTGTTCATCACCGCCACCCACACCCACGTCGGCCCCGGCGGCACGTCCGGCCACCTCATGGTGGACCTGACCACGCTGGGCTTCCGCCCCGTCACTTTCGAAGCGACAGTCCAAGGGATCGTCGAGGCTGTCGAGAGAGCGCACGCGGACAAGCAGCCGTCGAACCTGCGCCTGGTGCGCGGCGAAGTGAAGGACGCGGGCGCGAACCGCTCGTTCCAGGCGTTCAAGCGCAACCCGGTAGAAGAACTCCGCGCGTTTCCGAACGGAGTGAACCCGGAAAGCTTGACGCTTTTTATCAGCCGTGGCGGCAAGGACGTCGGCCTGATCAACTGGTACGGCCTGCATGCCACGAGCTTCGGCCACGAGCACACGCTTATCGACGGCGACCATAAAGGCTGGCCCTCATGGCGCATGGAAACGGAGCGCGGAGTTATTCACCGAGATGTCGAGGACCCGCCATTCGTCGCTGCTTTCGCTGCTTCACCCCAGGGCGATATCACTCCGAATGCGGGGCTGGAGCCCAAAACGGGGCCGGGCTACGAGGACGAGGCGAAGTCCGCGCAGATCCTCGGCGACCGGCAGATCGACGCAACCGAAGGGCGGCTGGTGGATATCTCTACCGGTGGAGCGAGGGTGAGGAACCGACACCAGTGGGTGGACATGAGGGACATCAAGATCCGCGGAGAGTTCACGCCCGACGGCACAGAACAGCGCACAGGCCCGGCGATCCTCGGCGCGGCTTTCGCAGCGTCCAGCCAGGAAGACGGCGGCGGCTTGGAGGTGCCCATCTTCAACGAGGGGGAGCGGGGCGGCACTCCTTGGGTGAAAGAACTGAATAATGTCACGGTCCCCGACGACTGGAAGGAGATCCACGGAGCAAAGGAGATGCTGCTGCCGCTGGGCTACGTCGACGGCATGATCCAGCAGGTGCTGATGTTCTCCATCACGCAAATTGCGGGCCTGACCATCATCACGAACTCAATGGAGCCGACCTCGATGGCCGGCTACCGCATGCGCAAACGTGTGGCCGAGGTGCTCGGGGTGCCGTTGGAGACCGTCGTGTGCCAGGGCTACACCAGCGGGTACGCCCACTATGTGGCCACGCCGGAGGAATACGACAACCAGGACTACGAAGGTGGCGCCACTATCTTCGGACGCCACGAGCTGTGCGCCATGGTGCAGGTCTACGGCGGGCTGGCGGTATCCCTGCGTGACGAGTCCCAGGTCGATCCAGGTGCGCCTGCCGGCGACCTGACCGGCTGGATCCCGAAGTCGCTTTCTGGTCTGCCGGGGATTGACCGGCCAGCCTGGGGCAAGCGCTTCGGCGACGTGATCACCGCGACCGAACAGGTCAAAGCAGGGGATACTGCGTCAGTGACGTTCTCGTTTGCCAACCCCAATTCGGATCTGCGCCGCGGAGTCGGCTACCACACCATCACGGATGCGTCAGGCGAGATCGTGGCGGATGATTTCCACTCGAGCACGATCATCGAATTCGTGAAGAACGCCGACGTGGTCAACGCCCGCATTTCCCGGAACACGGAAGGCGTTGCTCCCGGGGCGTACAGGGTGGCGGTCTCCGGTGTGTCCCGCGATATCGGCGGCTCGCTTACCCCGTTTACCGGCAGCACGGAAGTGAGAGTGGTTTAGCTCGTAGACTGGGGTCCATGATTTTGATCAACGTCCGTTTCCGTCCCCTGCCCGAGAACACCGAGAATTTCCGCGAGCTCGTCGCCGAGTTCACGGAGGCCTCCCGCGCGGAAGAGGGCAACCTCTTCTTCGAGTGGTACCGCAACACCGACGACCCGCGCGAGTACATCCTGGTCGAAGCCTTCAAGGATGATGCTGCGGAAGCACATGTGAATTCGGAACACTTCAAGGCGGCGCAGGAACTGTTCCCGCAGATTCTGGAGAAAACCCCAGACATCATCAACACCCCGATCGATGGCAAGACGGAGTGGGACGAGATGGCGGAGTTCCAAGTTTAGCCACCCCGCGTTTTCTAGGTCAGAGGATTCATTCCCGCATCGGTTCGCTGGCCCCTTAAACTGTGCGCAGTATTTGAACTAGATCTGCTTAGGAAAGGGAGGGCCTATGTCTTCACAGGAAGTGGCCGCCGAGGTAGGGAGGAAGGGGCTCGGCCCACTTCTCGGCGCCGTGTTCCTCATGGCAACCAGCTCGATCGGCCCGGGATTTCTCACACAGACCAGTGTGTTCACCGTTCGGTTGGGGGCTGCCTTCGCGTTCGCGATTCTTATTTCCATTCTCGTGGACATCGCTATCCAGTTGAATGTGTGGCGCGTGCTCGGTATTTCGGGACTGCGCGCGAACGAGCTCGGCAACTCGGTGCTCCCCGGGTTGGGTTGGGTGATGTCGATACTGGTCTTCGCTGGCGGTGCGATCTTCAATATCGGCAACATCGCCGGAGCGGGGCTGGGCATGAATGCGATGTTGGGGATCGACCCGAAGATCGGTGGTGCGATCTCAGCGGCCATCGCCGTGTTCATCTTTTTGTCCAAACGCGCAGGTGTTGCCCTAGACCGCATTGTTGTGGGGCTCGGCGCAATCATGATCCTGCTCATGCTGTACGTCGCTATTGTCTCCCAGCCGCCCGTCGGCGATGCATTGAAGCAGACGTTCCTGCCTGAACAAGTGGATTTCGCGATCATCGTCACGCTGATTGGCGGTTCGGTTGGCGGCTACATCACCTTCGCCGGTGTCCACCGCATCATTGATTCGGGTCAGACCGGTGTAGAAAATATCAAGAATATTTCGAATGCATCTGTGCTGGGCATCGTGGTGATCGGCATTATGCGAGTACTTCTCTTCCTCGCTGTGCTCGGCGTCGTGGCTACCGGCGTGGCGCTTTCGAAAGATAATACGGCCGCCGATGCCTTCTATCAGGCCGCCGGGGAGTTCGGCCTTCGTGCTTTCGGTCTGGTGCTGTGGGCGGCAGGCTTGTCATCTGTGATTGGTGCGTCCTACACCTCGCTGACATTCGTGACCACTCAGAAGATGGGAGTGAAGCTGCGTAACTGGCTCACGGTGGCGTTCATCGTGGCGTGCACGATCCTCTTCCTCTTCGTCGGTGCTGCGCCGCAAAAACTGCTGATTTTCGCTGGCGCGTTCAACGGGTTGATCCTGCCGATTGGTTTCGCCGTGGTCATGTGGGCCGCGCTTTTCCGCAAGGATTTGCTCAAGGGGTACAACTACCCGGTGTGGATGAAGGTCGTCGGAGTGATTGTGCTCGCTGGAACCTTCTGCATGGGTGTTCGTTCGCTCGCAGGGTTGTCAGAGATTTGGGCGTAGAGAAGGAACCCGCCCGCGCACGGGAGTTTTTCCGCACTCATGATGTCGGCACCACTGCGGGGTGGGCGCCGGGGTACGCACAAGCGAATCTCATCGCTGTGGATGAGAAGTATGCGTTCGACTTCCTGCTTTATGCCCAGCGTAACCCGAAGCCATGTCCTGTCTTAGGGGTTCTCGAGGCCGGGCAGCTGGAGTCGAGCCTCATGCCTGGAGGAGATATCCGTACCGATATCCCCGCGTACAAGATCTACAAACAAGGGCAGCTTATCGACGAAGTGACCGACGCGACCGGTTACTGGACCGATTCCACGGTAGCTTTTCTCATCGGATGCTCATTCACATTCGAAGACGCGCTGCTGGCAGAGGAGATTCCTGTCGCCCACATCGAGCAGGGGCGGAATGTGTCGATGTTCATGGCGAATATCGAGACGGAACGTGCCGGTATTTTTGGGGGCCCGATGGTGGTCTCAATGCGACCGATCCCAGCGAACCGAGTAGCGGATGCCGTTCGCATTACCTCGCGCTATCCGGCAGTGCACGGGGCACCCGTGCACGTCGGGGATCCGGCAGCGATCGGCATTCGAGACCTCGAAGCCCCCGATTTCGGCGACCCGGTGGAGATCCCAGCCGGAACGATTCCGGTGTTCTGGGCGTGCGGTGTCACACCCCAGTCGGCTGTGATGAGTTCAAAGCCGGAGCTGGCTATCTGCCATGCTCCGGGCAAGATGCTCATTACCGATATCCCGGATCGGTACTATCAGGTCCCTTAAACGATGGTGGCGATGGCTACGCCCGGTTTCACGCGGTCGCCTTCGTTAGCGGAAACAGAAATTGTGCCAGCCGTAGGCGACTTCAGCGTCGACTCCATCTTCATGGCCTCGACAACGGCCAGCGGTTGACCCTTTTCCACTGAGTCGCCGTCGCTGACCATCCACTTCACGATGGTGGAATCAAACTTCACGGTAACGGCACCCTCTCCACTAGTCCCGGAAGACTCTGGCTCGCTCGTTTGTGGACCGCCACCTCCAGAGAGCATGCGGCGGGGGATACCGATCTGGTGCAAGCGGCCGTCGATTTCGATGACGACGGTCTCCCGCTCGTCGTAAAGATGCTCAATATCGCTGGTTTCGTGGTTGGCGCTCGGCGAGTAATTTCCGTCAACCCAGTCGGTGTAAAGGTCGAGGGAATCGCCGTTCAGCTCCGGTGCGTCCACCATGTCGCGGTGGAACGGAAGTACCGTCCGCACGCCCTCGATGGTGAACTCCTTGAGAGCCTGGCGGGAACGCGCCAGCGCAGCATCGCGGGTCGGTGCGATGACGATTAGCTTGGCCATGAGCGAGTCGTAATAAGCCGGAATCTCACTACCAGTGCGCACACCGGAGTCGACGCGGATGCCGTGTCCAGTGGGGACGTCGAAACGCGTGACCGTGCCCGGCGACGGAGCGAAACCATTGGTGACATCCTCGGCATTGATGCGGAATTCGAAGGCGTGCGAGGTGATTTCCGGGTCGCCGACAAAAGACAGTTCTTGGCCGTCGGCGATGCGGAACTGCTCTGCGATGATGTCTACGCCCGTGACTACTTCCGTGACTGGGTGCTCGACCTGCACACGAGTGTTTACCTCGAGGAAGGAGACAGTGCCGTCCTCTGAGACGATGTATTCGACGGTGCCGGCGCCGATATAGTTGGCGGAGCGGCAGATCTCGCGTGCGCCGTTCTCGATGCTGTTGCGTTGTTCCTCTGTCAGGAAGGGTGCGGGGGCTTCTTCGATGAGTTTCTGGAAGCGGCGCTGAGTCGAGCAATCTCGGGTGCCCAGCACGGCGACGTTGCCGTGCGTGTCAGCGAGCACTTGGGCCTCGACGTGACGGGGGTGGGTGAGGAATTTCTCCACGTAGCATTCGGCGCGGCCGAAAGCTTCCTTGGCTTCGCGTCCGGCGGAGGCGAAAGCATCTTCGATGTCCGCTTCGTCGTGCACGACCTTGAGGCCGCGCCCGCCCCCGCCGTAGGCGGCCTTGATCGCGATCGGCATGCCGTGCTCCTCCGCGAACGCGCGGGCTTCTTCCCAGTTATCGATCGGGTCCTCGGTGCCCGGGGCCAGCGGGGCACCGACTTCCACAGCGACGCGACGAGCCGCGATCTTGTCGCCGAGCAGGTCGATGGATTCCGGGGTTGGGCCGATCCACGTCAGCCCCGCGTCGACGACGGCACGCGCGAAGTCTGAGTTCTCCGAGAGGAAGCCGTAACCGGGGTGCACACAGTCTGCGCCCACCTTGTGGGCGAGGGAGATGAGCGCGGGCACATTCATGTACGTCTCCGAAGCGCTATTGCCGGGGAGGCGGTAGGCCTCGTCGGCGACCAAGGTGTGCAGCGCGCCGGTGTCAGCGTCGGAGTAGACGGCAATCGAGCGGATGCCCAAGTCGCGCGCTGAGCGGGCGATGCGAACCGCGATCTCGCCGCGGTTGGCAATCAGAACGGCTTTGAGGGACGTTTCTGGTGCGGGAGTGGTCATGGGCTTATTCTCCTTCGCTGTAGAGTTCGAAGCGGATTGTGGAACCGGGGGATAGCTGTGCGGCGATGTCGACATCTTCGCTGATCACTGTGGCGATGACGGGGTAGCCGCCGGTCACGGCATGGTCGCGGAGGAACACGACCGGCTGCCCGCTTGGCGGGACCTGGACACTGCCAGCCACCATTCCCTCTGAGGGCAGCTCGCCGCCGCGCTCGCGCTCCAATGGCTTGTCAGTTTCCAAACGGACGCCGACTCGGTTGGATTCGCCGGTCACCGTGAAGGTGGTGTCGAGGAATCGTTCGACTTCGGCTTTGTTGAACCAGTCATCGCGTGGTCCGAGGACGCAGCGCACGGTGGCGACGTCGCCGGTCACGCGCAGTGGGTTCGAAAGCAGATCCGTGGTGGTGCCGGGTTTTCTCATCGACACCGAGACCGTGTCGCCTGTCTGGATCGGAGCGGGCCCGAGTCCGGATAGCAGATCGGTGGCGGCGGAGTCGAGCTCCGTGTCGGCGATCAATCCACCGCGCACTGCGATATAGGACCGCATACCGGTCCGCGGCGGGGAGACCACGAGCTGCGCGCCTGCGGGAACGATGATTGGCGTCGCCAAAGGGAACGGTTTTTGCCCCACGGAGACATCGCTGTCCGCGCCAGTGACGCACACGACGGTCTCGGCCAAGGCGGTCATGGACAGGCCGCCGATATTTTCGAGAAGTGTCGCGTTGCGCTTATTGCCCACTACGTCGTTGGCGATGCGGGCGGAGGCCCTGTCGGACGAGCCAGACGTGGTCACGCCGAGGCTGCCATTGCCTTGCCTTCCGAGGTCCTGGTAGAGGGTTTGCAGCCCGGCCTCGTCGACGGTGAACAACGGCATGCGTGGGGGAGTGTCTAGCTCGTAGTGGCTGGTCTCCTGCTCAGCAGTGAGCTTATCGACGCGAACGTAGCGCACCGTGTCCCCCGGGCTAACGAGCGCTGGCGGTTCGGCAGTCGAATCCCACATCGGGGTCGAGGTCGTACCGATCAGCTGCCACCCGCCAGGGGATGTGCGCGGATAGACAGCCGAGAAATCGCCTGCCAACGCAACTGCGCCCGCCGGCACTTCGGTGCGGGGGGAGGACCGGCGAGGCACGTCGAGTGCGTCGGCCTCATCGGCTGGAACGCAATAGGTGAATCCGGGGGCGAAGCCGCCAAAACCGGCTTTCCACACGGTGGAAGTGTGCCACTCGATGAGCTCCTCGCGGGTCTTTCCCAGCAGCTGGGCGAGTTCGTCGAGGTCTTCACCGTCGTAGCAGACCTCGATCTCGATCTCGCGTGACTCTTTCGCGGCAGCCGCTTCGGGCGTGAAGGTGCGCAGGAGCTCAGCGACCTCCTTCGCCGCGGATGTTGAATCGAACGTGACCAGAACGGTCCGGGCACCAGCTACAACGTCAGTCTGGCGTTCGAGCGGGGAGGTGTTCAAGGCTCCGTAGAAGTCCATCACTTCTTCGAGGCTGTCAAGGTCAATCATGAGTGCTCGTGTGCCGACGCGCTTGATGTCTCTGCTCACAGAAAGCTCCTGATCTCAATGCCTTCGCCCTTCAATTTAGCGACCACACTGCGGGTCAGCTCCACAGAACCCGGGGAATCGCCGTGGACGCAGACGGATTCGGCTTGAACGTCGACGACGCTGCCATCGATAGCTGTCACGGCGCCTGTCGACGCAACTTGCAACACGCGGTCGGCAACTTGCTGTGCATCGGTCATCACTGCATTCGGTTTGCGGCGCGACACCAAGGTGCCGTCGGGGTTATACCCGCGGTCGGCGAAAGCTTCGCGGATGACGCGCAAACCGGCCTTTTCAGCGATGTCCACGGCAATGCCACCGGGCAGCAGCATGACGGGCAGATCACCGAAAGCCTTGATGCCGTCGATGACAGCCTGAGCATGCTTCTCGTTGTGGACGATGGTGTTGTAGAGCGCACCGTGGGGTTTGACGTAGCGCACCTTGAGTCCCTGCGCCCGCGCAAGGGCGTCCAGAGCGCCGATCTGGTAGAGCGTTTCGTCGGCAAGCTCGCTCGGGTCGTAGTCGATGAAGCGGCGACCGAAACCAGCGGGGTCTTTATAGGCGATGTGCGCGCCGACGACGACGTTGTGCTGCTTCGCGTCCGCGAGAGTACCGCTGATGGAGTGCGGGTCTCCCGCATGGAACCCCGTGGCCACGTTCGCGCTGGAGACCATGCCCAGCATGGCCGCATCGTCGGCGACTGGGTTGCCCGCAGTGGTTTCGCCTAAATCGGCGTTGAGGTCGATGTGCTCGCTCACAATGAACCAACTTTCAAAGTTATGGAAGTTATGGGAAATTCTCATAACAGTCTAGTGATCCATCCCGCCGCAGATTCCGGGAGAGACCCCGGACACTATGAACGCCCTCAGCCTCGACGACCGAATTCAAGCTGCGGGAGCAGGCGTATTACCGTTGTAACTATGACATCCGAGAGCACGAAAAAACTGCCGAAACTGTCCAAGAAGGCCTACGAGACCGAGCTGCTGCGCCTCCAGGCGGAGCTGGTGAAAATGCAGCAGTGGGTCGTGGCCACTGGGGCACGCATCGTCGTGGTCATGGAGGGCCGCGACGCAGCGGGCAAGGGTTCTGCGATCAAGCGCATCACCCAGTACCTCAACCCGCGCGTGTGCCGGATTGAGGCGTTGCCGAAACCGACGGAGCGGGAGCAGACGCAGTGGTACTTCCAGCGCTACATCGAAAAGCTCCCCGCTGCCGGCGAGATCGTGATCTTCGACCGCTCCTGGTACAACCGCGCCGGCGTCGAGCGCGTCATGGGCTTTTGCACCACGGAGGAGTACCGCCGTTTCCTCCACCAGGCACCGATCTTCGAGCGCCTGCTCGTGGAGGACGGTATCCACCTGCGCAAGTACTGGTTCTCCGTCTCCGACGAGGAACAGCACGCCCGCTTCGAGTCCCGCCGCAACGATCCGCTGCGCCAGTGGAAGCTCTCGCCGATGGATCTGGAGTCCATCACCAAGTGGGAGGACTATTCCCGCGCGAAGGACGAGATGTTCATTCACACCGACATCCCGACCGCTCCCTGGTACACCGTGGAATCCGAGGACAAGAAGCGTTCGCGCATCAACGTGATCTCGCACCTGCTGTCCACCATCCCGTACGAGCACATCGAGCCGGACCTGCCGGATGTGCCGGAGCGCCCAGAGTCCGACGATTACGAGCGGCCGCCGCGCGCGGAGTTCCGCTACGTGCCCGACGTGGCCGCCAACTTGGAAAAGGGCAAGCAGAAAAGCACGAAGAAACGCAAGAAGAAGTAGCTATTTCGGGTAGCCGCGGGGGAGCCAGAAACGTGGAGCTCCCCCGCGGATTAGCGGATTAGGGCACGGTCCTTAGCTTGTCGACGTCGTCTTGCGGGGTGTTTCCCACGGTGACGGTGACTTTGGCCTGTCCGTTAGAACGGCAGGGGCGGCAGTGCCGGCACGTCGATAAGGCCTGACTGCACCGCGCCCAAGCCGAGGGCGGCGCTGACAAAAGCGAGTACTGCGAGGATGAGGGCGACGGTGCCACCAGTCGAAGAACCGGTGGAGCTGGTTGAACTTTCCGAGCCGGATTGGGGCGCGCTGTCGGGGCGGGCTTTGGAGTGGTCGGAAGTGGAACCGAGCGGCAGGCAGTCCGCCAACTCGTCGATGGTGTAGAAAGCCGAGTCATCTGCCACGGGCATGCATCCCGCGTGGAACGGGGTTTCCGCCTCGTTGTAAAGCATGCGAACGAGGGTGACACCCGCGTCATTCTGAAACGCGTCCCACTGGATGTTCGCGCCCATCGGCGTAACCTTGTCGCCGCGCCAAGTGGAATTGTCGTAAGACATGACCTCTTCGGCGGGCACACCTTTCTCGGAACCAGGCAGCTTAAGCAAGGCGGCGAGCGGGGCGATGGTCTCGGCGTGGCCGAACCGGTACTCGGCTGCGATGTTGCCGCCGGCGGCGCGATCCTGGACCCCCTTGATCATATGATCGAGGAGGGGTTCGTAGATGTCGTAGGACACCGATTGTCCCTCGATACCCGGGCCGCTTTCGTAGAATTTCTCTACGTCGAGTAAGTAAGCGAGCTGTCGACCGTCCTCATCATCCATGAACTGGTCGAAGATCCAGCCTTCGGCCGGTTTAGCGGGCTCGTTCTCCATCGCGGGGGCGATGATGTACAGGTTGTAGAACTGAAGTGCCGCGTCGGCGGTGCCTTTAACTTTCTTACCGCTGGTGCCAACGAACTTCAGCGTCCCGTTGTCGAGGTCGTCGATGAACTTCTGGTCGAAGATCTTGGTGAGCAGGTGAGTCGCCGCCTGCTGGGATGCCTCGGAATTCTTGGCTTTGTTCACCTTTTCGTCGAGGGTGTCGCTCTCGGTCCACTCGGAGTACGCCGCATAACGCGGAGAATTCTCGTCGGAGTGGGCGTGCAGCAGGTCGAATCGGTCCTCGACGTTGACGGTGTTGTTGGTCATGCCGTCGGCTAGATTGTCAGACAGCTCTGGAACAGCCGAGAGCAACCCCTGCGCGAAAAGCTCGCCGGATTCCTTCGCGCGGTCCGCGCCGGAGGACATGAACTTCACCTGGTCGGTATCGCTCTGAGAGACCGATTCCAAGAATGTCAGGTTGCGGGCCGCATTGCGGGTGCCGATACCGCGCAATTCGTTGCGGCCGAACGTGGTCAGGTTGCCGTAGCCACCTTCCCCCGGACCGGTGAGCTGTTCGTTTGCGCGAGACATCGCCTCCACCTGAGGGATTAACTTCTCGCCGAGCGGGGTCAACTCTCCACGCTCTTTAGCGGAAGCTAGCATCTGGCCGGCGAGGTCGTCGTATTTGAAACCGGACAAGCCGCGGGAACCGTGACGGCCCACGGAGGCGGTGTAAATCTGGTGGAAACCAGCGGGAGGTTGGCTGTAGGAGGAGATGGGGGCGGCGGGGGAATATGGCTGTTTGGTGGAATAGTAGGTCGCTGCCTCGGCGGCACCAGCAGGAACGAGTGTCGCTGCAGTGGCTGCGACAGTGGCGAGGGCGATGGCGCGACGGGCCAGTGCTGGGGAGTGTGGCACGGGGAACTCCTTAGTGGAAACGGGGGGAAACAACAGGAATTACAGCTTAAAAGCCCCTGGTGAAAAGCTGGTTACACCGATGTGAACATCCGCCACTGTTTGTGTTTTTATCGACGCTCGGATCGAGGACACGACCAAGTGGGAGGAAATAGCAAGAAGAAATAGCTATTTCGGGTAGCCGCGGGGCGTGCTGACCGTTTTGTTGCGGGGGATCCAGAAACGGTAGGGCGCGCCCGCGTTCTTGCTGATTCCGATGCGCGGGCCAACCACCCATTCGGGTTCCTCGGTGCGCATTGTGAGCTGGACGGGTGTGCCGTTGTCGTCCAGGGCTAGGCCGAGGGCGCGCCCGAGATTTCCAGGTCCGCGGGCGAGGTTTTCGTAAGGAATCGGGGCGCGGTCTTTCACTTGTCGACGGCTGCGGGCGAGCTGCTCTCCCTCGACGATCTCCCCGCCGCGCATGAGGCACCCCTGGCCGGTGCCCTCCGGCGCACAGACGATGTTGCCGTTCAAGTGGATACCGTAGGACAGGTAAACGTAGAAGCGGCCGGGCGGGCCGAACATGGCGGCGTTGCGTTTGGTCCGGCCCCGGTATGTGTGGGCGGCGGCGTCTTCGGCACCGAGGTAGGCCTCGACTTCCGTCAGCCGGACGGTCACGCCGTTGTGGCTGACGCAGCAGCCGAGCAATTGTGGTGCGACGACGTTGGCGGGGGCGGTGAAATCTATGCCAGCCATGCCTGCAGCTGCTTGATCGCGCCGTGATCGGCATTGGAAGCGGCGATAATGTCCGCGATAGCTTTGAGTTTCTCGTGGCCGTTCTCCATCGCCACGGCGGTGCCGGCGGCCTCGAGCATCTCGAAGTCGTTCAGGTAGTCGCCGATGGCGGCGGTGTCCGCGATGGCGACCCCGAGGGAATCGGTGAGGGACTGCAGGGCGCGGCCCTTGTTGGTGTCCGGGGACATGACGTCGACCCAGTTCGCGCCGGAGACGGCGATGCTTTGGCCCGTTGCCGCCTTGGCGATTGGCAGACCGTCGGTCTCGGCGTCTGTTTCGACGTAGAGGGCCACCTTGATGGTCGGGCCGCCGGATTGTTCCGCTGCCTCCACGAGGGAGGGGACGCTGCGCCGCGAGTGGTAGTACTTCTCGGTCTCCGCCGCCGCGGATTCCGGCATGTCTTCGGGGACGAAGGCGAATTCCGGCTGGCACACCACGGGGTGCACGGGGGAGCCGGATTCAGCCGCGGTGCGGAGGACCGCCGCAACCGCGTCCTCATCCATCGGCTTGGTGGAGACAACCTCGCCGCGGTGCCACACCACGCCCCCGTTTTCCGCGATGAAGGTCTCGATGCCGCGCCCGTCGAACATGTCCTGCAGCGTGGCCAGCTGACGACCCGACGCCGGGGCGATCACCATGCCCTTCTCCTTCGCGTCCTCCAAGACGGACCAGAACTCCCCGGGGATATTTCCGTCCGGATCGACAAGGGTCCCGTCCATGTCCAAGGCGACAATGCGGGGAAAAGTCATAGCAGTCCTTTGCACGCTGTGGAACACTGGCTTCATGGCAGAAAGCACCACCGGACCAGTACATATTGCCGTCGAGCAGTCTACCGGAGTGATCACTCTGGACAGGCCCAAGGCGTTGAACTCCATCAACCCGGAGATTCTCTTTCCCGTCATCGAGGCGCTCGAAGCGTGGCGCGACGATGATGCGGTGGAGCAGGTCGTGGTGGCGTCGACAAGCAAGCACTTCTGCGCGGGCGGCGACGTCCGCTATGCACGCGAGACGGTCCTCGACGGCCGGGGAGAGGAAGCTGACGAGTTTTTCTCCCGCGAATACGGCATGAACCTGATGATTTCGGAGTATCCAAAGCCGTATATCTCGCTGATTTCCGGCGTCGTCATGGGTGGCGGGCTCGGGCTCTCCGCCCACGGCAGCCACATCGTGGTCACCCCGGATGTGTCGGCGGCGATGCCGGAGATGAATATCGGCTTCTTCACCGACGTGGGAATGAGCCACCGGTTACAGAACCTGCCTGGAAAGCCGTCGCTGGACCTCGGCATGTTCCTCGCACTGACGGGGTACCGGATGAACGCCGGCGACATGATGGCCACCGGGCTGGCAACCCACCTCGTGGAATCACTCGACGGACTCAAAGACAGAATCGTTGCTCAGGGAGCGGGGGTACTGGATGAGGTGGCGGTCGCGCCCGGGGAGTCGGAGCTGGAGAAGCTCTACCCGCTTATCGACGGACGGTTCAGCTCCCCCTGGTCCGAAATTGCGAACACCATTGATTCCGACCCGGAATTGGCGGCGGTCGTGGCGCCGCTGCTCAAGCAGGCATCGCCATCGTCGCTGGTAGCGACGGCGGAGCTGATGATGGCTAATTCCAGGCACGATCTGGCGGCCGCGCTGGACAACGAACGCCGCTACGCCGAAATGCTCCTCCGCGAGCCGGATTTCAGCGAGGGCGTGCGCGCTGTTTTGGTGGACAAGAGCAACGACCCGTCGTTCGCCCCCGAGCCAGGTCCGGAAAAGTACCGGGACGTACTAGAATAAGGGCCGTTTGAGCAACGTGACATGTGAAAGGACGCAGCGTGAACGCTGAAAGCCCGGTCAATCCGAACCCGCACGACAACCCGATGGACGACTGGAACCACAAACTGCAGCTGGCACAGGAGATGCTGCCGCTGATCAGCCAGCTCCACCGCGAGAACAACGTGGTGACGTCCATCTACGGCCGTCTCCTTGTGGGCATGACGGATATCGAGATCATCAAGGCGCACCGCTACGCCCGCCGTGTCGTGGCGCGCGAGCTGCCGCTGGACGCCACGCTGCCGATCCTTCGCGAGCTGACCCAGATGAACCTGGGCACCGCCTCCATCGACTTGGGCCGCCTGGCCAAGAACTACTCCCGCACCGAGGGTGCGGAGCTGCGCTCCTTCCTCGAAGAGGAGCTGGCTGAGGTCATCGGCGCCGACAGCCACCGCGTCCCGCGCGATGTCGTCCTGTACGGCTTCGGCCGCATCGGCCGCCTGCTGGCCCGTATCCTCATCGCCCGCGAGGCACAGTACGGCGGCGTGCGCCTGCGCGCCGTGGTCGTGCGCAAGAAGGGCGACGACGACGTGATCAAGCGCGCGTCCCTGCTGCGCCGCGACTCGGTCCACGGGGCCTTCAACGGCACCATCACCGTGGACAAGGAAAACGAGGTTATCTGGGCCAACGGCACCCCGATCCAGATGATCTACTCGGACGACCCGGCCGCCATCGACTACACCGCGTACGGCATCAACGACGCGATCGTGGTGGACAATACCGGCCGTTGGCGCGACCGCGCCGGCCTGTCCCAGCACCTGCAGTCCAAGGGCGTGGCTCGCGCACTGCTGACCGCGCCGGGCAAGGGCGACGTGAAGAACATCGTCTACGGCATCAACCACGCCACCATCGACGACTCCGAGCAGGACCGAGTTCTGTCCGCCGCGTCCTGCACCACCAACGCGATCACCCCGGTGCTCAAGGTCGTCAGCGACCGCTGGGGTGTCAAGCACGGCCACGTGGAGACGGTCCACTCCTACACCAACGACCAGAATCTGGCCGACAACTTCCACAAAGGCCCGCGTCGCGGCCGCGCCGCTGGCCTGAACATGGTGCTCACCGAGACCGGTGCCGCCAAGGCAGTGTCCAAGGCTCTCCCGGAGTTCGAGGGCAAGTTGACCGGTAACGCCATCCGCGTTCCCACCCCGGACGTGTCCATGGCAGTGCTCAACCTGGACCTGGACTCCGAGGTCGACCGCGAGGAGGTCAACAACTACCTGCGCCGCGTGTCCACCGACTCGAACCTGCGCCAGCAGATCGACTACATCCAGTCCCCGGACATCGTGTCCACCGACTTCGTGGGCACCACCCATGCCGGCATCGTGGACGGCCTGGCCACCATCGCCTCCGGCAACCACCTGGTGCTCTACGTCTGGTACGACAACGAGTTCGGTTACTCCAACCAGGTGATCCGCATCGTCGAGGAGATCGCGGGCGTCCGCCCGAAGATCCTGCCGACCCGCAAGGACCCGCAGGAGATCCGCTAGGGGGGAAGTAACAGTGCTCAAACTCACGGGCAAGGTTCAGGATTACGCCTGGGGCGACACCAGCAGCATCGCCACCTTGCAGGGCCGAGCGCCGTCCGGCGGGCCGGAAGCGGAAGCCTGGTTCGGGGCGCACCCGTCCGCCCCGTCCGGGACCGCTTCGGGGCCGCTCGACGAGGTCATCGCGGCGGACCCCGTGAGTGCGTTGGGCACGGAGGGGACACTCCCTTTTCTGGTGAAGTTGCTGGCGGCGGAGCGGCCGTTGTCGATTCAGGCG
This sequence comes from Corynebacterium sp. p3-SID1145, assembly GCA_025144245.1. Taxonomy (GTDB): domain Bacteria; phylum Actinomycetota; class Actinomycetes; order Mycobacteriales; family Mycobacteriaceae; genus Corynebacterium. The sequence goes on from JALXXC010000010.1 coordinate 66,427, forward strand.
CACCCGTCGATAAGCCAGGCGCAGGAAGGCTTCGCGCGCGAGGACGCGGCGGGCATTCCGCGCGGTGCGGCGCATCGGAATTACAAGGATCGTAACCACAAGCCGGAGGTCCTGATCGCGCTGACGCCGTTCAGGGCGATGGCGGGGTTCCGGCCGCTGGAGGAGACGGTTGCGCTTCTCGACGAGCTCGCGGTGCCGCAGCTCGAGAACGACCGGGCAGTGCTTGCCGACGGCAGCGTGGACGTCGAAAAGCGTCTCCGCACCGTGCTCTCCGGTTGGCTGGCGTTCGACGACCCGGTGCCCGTCGTGGAGGCTGTGCTCGAACGCGCTGCGGAACTCAACTCGGATGTCGCGCGCAACCTGGTCTTCATCGGCGAGGAATTCCCCGGCGATGTGGGTGTGCTGGCGGCGCTGCTGCTGCATCACGTCGAGCTGGCCCCCGGTGAGGCGCTTTTCTTGCCCGCCGGAAACATGCACGCCTACCTGAGCGGATTCGGCGTGGAGGTCATGGCGAGTTCCGATAATGTGCTGCGCGGCGGGCTGACGGCCAAGCACATCGATGTCGCCGAACTTGAAGACATCGTCATTTTCGAGCCGATCGACGATCCGGTCCTGGAACCCGACATGACCGTGGAGAACGGAGTAGCGTGCGCGCGTTTCCCGATTCCGGTCCCGGATTTCGCGGTGACGCGGTGTACGGCTGAATCCGGTTCTCTCGAGCTGAGCCGCGGTCCGGCGATCGTTCTCGCGGTGGCGGGGAAGGTCCGGCTCGGTGAAGAAACGCTCGGCCCCGGCGAAGCTGCGTTCCTCGCCGCCGGGGACGGAGAAGTGACGGCGGAATTCACCGCTGGCGGCGATATCTTCGTGGTCCGCCCCGGTCAGCGGTGGGCGTCAATGCACTCGGAGTAGTACTCCACGAGCTTTACTGTGGCGGCGCGCCAGGACCAGCGCTCCGCCTCCGCGCGGGCGGCTGTGCGCATGCCGGGGGAGTCGGCGGCGCGGATGAGCGCGTCGGCCCACTGTTCCGGGGTGGCGTCCTCGTCGACGAGAATGCCTGTCTCGCCGTCGTCGATGACGAAAGGAATGCCTCCGGCGCGTGCGCCCACCACGGGAACGCCTGAGGCGAAAGACTCGAGCGCGACCAAGCCCAGCGTTTCCGTCAGCGACGGGAAGGCGAAGACGTCGGCCGAGGCGAACGCCTGCGCCAAGGACGTGCCGGACATGTAACCGGTGAAAACGGTGTACTCGGGGTCGAAGGATTCTTTCATCTGTGCCAGCTGCGGCCCCGCCCCGATCAGGGCCAGACGGGCGCCAGGAAGCTTCCTGCGCAGTACCTGCATGACCTCGTTGAGGATGCCCAGGTTCTTCTCCGCGCTCATGCGGCCGACGTAGACGACCAGCGGGGCATCGGGGTTACCGCCGGTGAGGCGCATGCGCATCGCCTCGGAGTAATTGTCTGGCCGGTAGCCGTCGGTGTCCACAGCTTTCGGCCACACGGCGAGGTCCCGGAAGCCGTAGCCCCGCGCGGTGTCCAGCATCGGTGCGGAGGTGACAAGGTTCTTGTCCGCCCGGTTGTGCATAAGGCGGATGATGCCGGTGGCGGGCTTCTTCAGCACACCGATCTTCAGGGCCTCGGTGTAGGCGGGCACATCGGTGTGGAAAGAGGCGAGCAGCGGGATCCCGAGGCGCTTAGCCGTGAGCGCGCCGTAGCCGGCGAAGAACACCGGGTTGACCGCGTGCACGACGTCCGGGTTGAAGGCCTTGAGTGCCTTCGCCACGCCCGGGGAAGGAAGACCGACCTTGATCTCCGGGTAGATGCGGTGGAGGGAGAAGCTCGGGGCGCGAACCACCGGGAAGCCGGCGTAGGTCTCCGGGGTGTCGCCGGTGGCGAAGATCATCACCTCGTGGCCCATTTCGGCGAGCTGGTCGATGGTGCGGATCACCCTCGTGACCACCCCGTCAATCTTGGGCAGGAAGACCTCCGTGAAAATCGCGATGCGCATTAAGCGTTCTCCGGAACACCCTCAGATTGCGCGCTGGTCCACAAGGAGCGAGCCGGGATCTTGCTGCGGTCGGCTCGGTCGGCGTATTTCTTGGCCACGTCCTCCACCTCCTGCAGCAGGCCCTCCGCGAGCTTGGTCGGTTCGAGGCCCAAGCTCAAGAAGGTGTCGTTGGAGACATGCAGCTCGTTCTCCGCCGATTCCTTGCGGGGGTTGGGCACCAGCGCGTATTCGGCCCCGGAGATCTCTGCCACGAGCTCGGCGAGGTCGCGGACGCGGTGGGTCTCCGTCATTTGGTTGAAGATCTTGACACGGTCGCCTTTCGCCGGCGGGTTCTCCAGCGCGAGCTGGACGCACTTGACCATGTCGCGGATGTGGATGAAGGCGCGGGTCTGCCCGCCCGTACCGTGAACGGTGAGCGGGTATCCGATCGCCGCCTGCATGAGGAAGCGGTTGAGCACCGTGCCGTAGTCGCCGTCGTAGTCGAAGCGGTTGATCAGGCGCTCGTCCCGCTCCGTCTGCGGGGTGTGCGTGCCCCAGATGATGCCCTGGTGCAGGTCGGTGATGCGCAGCTCGTCATTCCTGGCGTAGTACGCGAACAGGTTCTGGTCCAGCACCTTGGTGAGGTGGTACACCGAGCCCGGGTTGGTGGGGTAGAGGATCTGCTGGTCGACGAGCTCTTCGCCGTTGTCGACCTTGATGTCCAGGTAGCCCTCCGGGATCTTCATGCCGGCGGTCCCGTAACCGTACACGCCCATCGTGCCCAGGTGGACGATGTGGATGTCCAGTCCGGATTCGACCACGGCGACGAGCAGGTTGTGGGTGGCGTTGACGTTGTTGTCCACCGTGTAGCGCTTGGTCACTGGAGTCTTCATGGAATACGGGGCGGCGCGCTGCTCGGCGAAGTGGATGATCGCGTCGGGGCGGTACTCGTCGATGAAGGATTTCAGTCCTTCGTAGTCCTGGGCGACATCGATGTTGCGGAATTCGATGGTCTTGCCGGAGACCTCGTGCCATGCGGCGGTGCGCTCGTCGATGGATGCGATCGGGGTGAGCGATTCCGCGCCCAGTTCCTCGTCGATCCGGCGGCGGGACAGGTTGTCCACGATCACGACATCGTGGCCGATGTCGGAGAGGTGGAGGGACGCTGGCCAGCCACAGAATCCGTCGCCGCCGAGAACCGCGATTTTCATGTGTCAACCTTTCTATTTCCAAGCTTCTCGGTCACGTTACCTGGGAACGGGCGATCGCGCCGGGTAAGCGGAAAACGGCCACAGCGCGCGCCAATCCATGTATGTTTCGGGTATGAAATAATACTCGGGAGACATCATCATCGTGGGGGCCGGCCTCGCCGGGCTGGTGGCGGCACACGAAGCGGTCAAGGCGGGACGCCGCGTCGTGTTCGTGGAGCAGGAGAGCCGGGCGAACCTCGGCGGACAGGCATTCTGGTCGCTGGGCGGCCTGTTCATGGTGGGCACACCGGAGCAGAAGCTCGTGGGGGCGAAGGACTTCGAGGACCTTGCCTGGGCTGACTGGGAGAATTCCGCGGACTACGACGACGAGGACTACGACCGTTGGCCGCGCGAGTGGGGCCGCGAGTACGTCCGCTTCGCGTCCAACGAGATGCACGGCTACCTCAAGGATCTGGGGTTGCGCGTGCTGCCGACAGTCGGGTGGGCAGAGCGCGGTTCGGGCGACGCCTCCGGTCACGGCAACACAGTGCCACGTTTCCACCTGACGTGGGGTACGGGTCCCGAGGTCGTGCGTGTGTTCCGGGAACCAGTCGAGCGTGCGGAGCAGGCGGGCAAAGTCGAGTTCAAATTCCGCCACCGCGTCGACGGCATCATCGTCGAGGACGGCCGTGCGGTGGGGGTGAAGGGAGTGAAGCTGGCGGATGACTCAAGTGACCGAGGCGCCGCCTCGAACAGCGACGAGGTCGAACCTTTCGAACTGCGCGGCGCGGCCGTGGTGATCTCCACCGGCGGCATCGGCGGCAATCTGGCGAAGGTGCGCGAGATGTGGCCGGAAGACCGCTGGGGGCCGTGCCCGAACGACATGGTCACCGGTGTGCCGGAGCACGTCGACGGTCGCGGAATCGATATCGCGGCGCTCGCCCACATCGGCAGGACCGGTCACGGGTATTCGTGGTTCATCCTCAACCAGCACATCGCGGACAAGGAATTCATTTTCTCCGGTTCGGAACAAAACCCGGATCTTACCGGCAAGTCGTTGAAGAAACTCGCGGGCAAGGTAGGGCCGGGCACGCACCCGGCGGTGAAGGCGTTCATGGACAACGGCGTGGACTGGGTCACTGCGGACACAGTGGAGGACTCGGTACGCAAGATGAACGAACTCGGCTCCGACGGCATAGAGGTCGACGTGGATCTGGTGCGCAAGCAGCTCGTCGAGCGCGATGCGCAACTGACCAACAACTTCTCCAAAGATGCGCAGGTCAACTACATCCGCACCGCGCGGAATTTCCTCGGGGACAAGATCGTGCGGTGCGCGGAGCCGCACCGTCTGCTCGATCCGAAGAAGGGGCCGCTCATCGCGGTGAAGTTGCACGTGCTCACGCGTAAGACGCTCGGCGGGATCGAGACGGACTTGGGCGGTAGGGCATTGCTTGCCGACGGCTCCGTCTTCCCCGGCCTCTACGCTTGCGGCGAGGCGGCCGGTTTCGGGGGCGGCGGAATGCACGGCAAGAATGCGTTGGAGGGAACCTTCCTCGGCGGCTGCATCCACTCGGGCAAGCGGGTGGGGGAGCACGCCGCCGCGGATAATTAGCGCTGCCAGTGGAGCGCCGCAGTAGCTGCCTGCCCGCGAAGGCGGTCCTTGTCCTGGTCGGGGATGAGCGAGCCGCCGGTGAGCCACACGAGGTGGGTGGCGGTGTCGGGGACATCGGGAAGACGCCACGGAATGGTGAGACCTGCGGTGGCTGACGGCTCGGCGATGATGCCGGCGCTCCGCTCCAACCAGTTGACGGCGGCCAGGAAAGTGGTGTCGGAAAGTGTGTGGAAGCCGCTGACGAGGTGCGCCGCGTGCTCCATCACGAGCGGGGAGGGCCGTTGCACCGCCAGCCCGTCGGCGACGGTCCGGCCGGACAGGCCGTAGTCGGCGCAGGTGACATCCGGGTTCCCGGTGAATGCGCCGAGCGTCATGCACGGGCTAGCCGTCGGTTCGACGAAATGGCAGGAGACAGCCTCGCCGAAAGCCATCTTCAGGCCGAAGGTGACTCCGCCTGCGCCGCCGCCGACGCCGCAGGGGAGATAGACGAACAGCGGGTTCTCGGGGGTGAACGTCTGGCCGGCTGCGGCGAACTGCTCCTTGAGTCGCTGGCCAGCGACGGCGTATCCGGTGAAGAGGCCGAGGGAATTCTCGTCGTCGATGAAGAAAGCATCGCCCGCGCTCTCCCGTGCCGCGGCCACGGTCTCGGTGAAGAGTCCGCGGTGCTCCACCACAGTCGCCCCACGGGAACGGAGCAGGTCTTTCTTCCACTGCTTCGCGTCCGTCGACATGTGGACCTCTGTGTCGAATCCGAGCAGGGGGCCGACGGTGCCGATGGACAGCGCCAAGTTGCCGGTCGAGGCGACGGAAAGTCTGCCGTACCGCTGCTCCTCCGCGAGGCGGAAGACTTCGTGGACGCCGCCGCGGGCCTTGATGGAGCCGCTGATCGGCAGCGAGTCGTCGCGCTTGACCCAGAGCTGGCCAGGTAGATCGCGCTCCATGAGGCGCGACATGAAGTCCTTGGTCTCAGGAACAGGGGCGAGCTCCGACTCGATGGTGCCGTCGCCGGTCTCTGGGAAATGGTCGGCCACCCAGGGGGCGAAGCGATCAAATCGGGCGGATGCCTCGTGGACAGCTTCAACCACGTCCGGCGCGAGGGAAGACGAGTCGGGGGTGGGGGTCCAGGAGATCTCGTGCTGGGCGGACAAGCCGTCGATAAGCGAGAGCGGTGTACGCGTCGGCGGGGTGGGTTGAGCTGGGCGGTCCCAAGGCATGGTCATGGGGATCCATTGTACGAGTAGCGCAGGTGTAGAGTTACGTGGGTCACATTTCCATGCAGGAGGGAGACAGATGATGAACGCGCAAAAGTCTCGACCGCAGCTGGTCTTCGCCAGTGTTGTGGCCTTTCTCATCACGGCGGGGTGGTCGGCGAACCACTTCGCCTCCGTCCTGGTGGTCCTACGAGAAAAACAGGACATGTCCACGCTGCTGGTCAACAGCGCCTACGGGATCTACGCCCTCGGACTGTTTCCGTGCCTGATTGCCGGCGGTCTGGTCGCGGACCGTTTCGGCTCAAGACCCGCGGTGATGGTTGGCGCGGTGGTGGCGGCGCTGGGAAATATCGCGCTCATGTTTTGGCAGGAGGTTCCGGCCGTTCTGCTCGGCGCGAGGTTCGTCATCGGCCTCGGCGTCGGGCTCGTGGTCAGCGCGGGCACCGCGTGGGCGGGACGTTTGCGGGGAGCAGCGGGCACGACGCTCGCAGGCATTTTTCTGACCTCCGGCTTCATGCTCGGACCGATTGCATCGGGCATCATTGCTCACCTCGTCAGCGCGCATAACGCGATCTACATCCCGTACATCGCGTCGATCCTGCTGTCGTTCGCGGCGGTGGCATTCTCCGCAATGGTGGGAGACGTGCCGAACACCCGCGAAGTAGTGGTGGAGAAGGAGGAAGAAGAGCAGGGGGTCCGCGCACCCGCGCACGAGCGGTCGGCGAAGAAGGCGCTGGCCACGGCATTCCCGATGGGGCTGTGGGTGTTCGCGTCGATGACCAGTGCCATCGTTGTGCTGTCCGGGCGTGTGGGGCAGCACTTCGAATCCAGCGCATTCCTACCCGGTGTGGCGGCTGTTGTGGCGTTCGGCTCCGGCCTTGTCATCCAGGCGCTCGGGCGGCGCTTCGAGTTCGGGCCGTCCTCCGGCGTCGTCGGGGCGGTGTGCTCTGCTGTCGGAATGTCGGTGGCGGCGGTCGGCGGGGCGGCTCCGTCGGTGGCGATGTTCGTGGTCGCGTCGATGTTCCTGGGGCTGGCCTACGGGCTGTGCCTGCGGGAGGGGCTGCTCGACGTGGAGACGTTCAGCCCGCCGGAAAAGCGCGGTGCCGTCATCGGCATCTACTACGTGGCCACCTACATCGGTTTCGGGTACCCGCCGCTGATCGAGTGGCTCGCTGGTTACGTCGGCCCCTCGTCGCCGTACTGGGTACTGGCGGCGCTGGCCCTGTGCTCGGCGGTCATCCGCACCGTCCAGATCCGCTCGGGGTACCTGCGGCGCGGCTAAGGCTCGACGATGAAGGCCACGTTCGTCGTGGCCAGTTCGTGCTCCCCGGGGCCGGCGGGCAGGGCGCGCAGTTCGGCCTCGGTGTCCCGGGAAACCGGAATGAGCCAGCCCTGGTTCGGGTCGAGGGCGGGCGGGCCGGATGTACCCGGCTGGAAGGTCACGGGGCGGGAGTCGGGGGAGGTCAGGCGCAAGGGGGCGTCGATAAGCGCAATACTCCTGAACGCGTCCGCGTCGACGGTGACGACCACCATGATGTCGTCCGAGTCCGGGCTGAGATTCGCGGTGTGGACCGACAGGGTGCGCGCGCGGACGACGGCGGTGCGGGTGCGCTTCTTCGCGAAGACGAGCGCCGCGACGATGACCGGGACCGCGATCAGCATGAAGATGATCACGAGGATGAGGATCGGTTCCCAGATGCTCGTTTGAAAACCGAGATCGCTATTTTGTGCCCATGACATGGCCCAACCCTACAACGGTGTGGCCCGGACTCCCGATAGTGTGAGACGCATGAGCCAGGAAATTCCGGGTGAGGACACAGAAACCGTGGTGCACGCGGCGGAATTCGTGCAGCACTACGGTCTCGGGGAGATCGAGGTTCTCGGGCCCCGTCAGGCGCGGCCCGAACCGCTGCGCCGCGGCAACTGGCTGTCCTGGAAAGCGTGGAAACTCGTGCTCGCGCGCACCGTGTTCGACTTCGGCCCGTTGGCGATCACCGACCGTGGGGCGACGATGACGTATTTCAGCGTTACAGCTTTCGCGCCGCTGCTCCTGGCGTTCTACTCCCTGGTGACCCTGCTGTTTCCCACCGACGAGGCAGCGCTGCACGAGATGCTCGGCGGACTTATCGACGAGGCCGTGCCTGAGACCCTCCGCCCCCAGGCCTTCGAGCTCGTGCTCACCGTGGTGGGCAGCCCCGCGCAGAGCACCGTCGCGCTGGTGCTGTCGATCGTGGTGTCGCTGCTGGCGGCGTCCGCGTATGTGCGGGCGTTTTCGCGCTCCACGAATGTCATTTACGGCCGGTCGGAAGGGCGCAACCTGGTGGTGACGTGGGTGACCATGTGGGCCATCACGCTGCTGCTCGTGCTCGGACTCATTGTCGTGGTGGCGGCGCTCGTGCTGCGCGAGTCTATCGTTGACGCGGTGTTCGGCCCCATTGCGGAACCACTCGGGCTCACCGGTGCAGTGAATTACGTGAAGCACATTTTGTTGCCCGTGTGGGAATGGGCGCGGTATCCCGCTGTTGTCGTGGCGGCGGTCGTGCTCGTGTCGTGCCTGTTCTATTTCGCGCCGAATGTGCGGCCCGGGCGGTACCGGCCGCTCACTGTCGGGGCCATCTTCGCCATGCTCGTCATCGGCGCCGAGTGGAGTCTCTTCGGTTGGTACCTGTCCACCTTCGGGCTGCGCAGTGCATACGGTGCGTTCGGGACGGTGCTGGCCGTGCTCGTCGCGGTGTGGTGGATGAATATCCTGCTACTGCTCGGCGTGAAGATCGACGCGGAGATCCTCCGGGCGAAGGAGCTGCAGGCAGGCTACGACTCCGAAGAGATGATCCAGGCGGCCCCGCGCGCCCAAGATGCGGTGCTGTGGCAGCGCAAGATCAGCCTGTGGCTCCACCAATTAGCGGAAGAAGTCAAAGAAGATTCGCGGGCAAAAACACAAAATAGAGGGTGAAGTTCCTTAAACTTGTGAACCATGATTGACGCACGCGATACCGCCCTCGTGATTGAGGGCGGCGGAACCCGAAACTCGTACACCGCCCCCGCGATCATGAAGCTCATCGAGGAACGTGCGCGATTCGGCTGGGTTGGCGGCGTGTCTGCTGGTGCGATCCACGCCATCAACTTCTTGTCCGGGGACGCGAAGCGCACCGAGGAAGCATTCACCACCTTCATGGGGCACCCGAAGATCGGCGGTCTGCGCTCGCTCGCGCTCGGGCGAGGTCTGATGAACGCGGAGTTCATGTTCCAGGACCGTGGCGGCGAACTGCCGTTCAACCTCGAGGCGTTCAAGGCCAACGAGACCCCGATCCACATCGAGGCAGTGCGCGCTGACACCGGCGAATCTGTCGTGTGGCAGAACGCGGACCTGCAGGACGAGGACACTATCAACCTGGTCATGCGCGCTTCCTCCACGATGCCGATGCTCATGCCGATGGCGAAGATCGACGGTGTGCCCTACGTTGACGGCGCGCTCGGCGACGACGGCGGCTTGCTCGTTGGGGCGGCTGAGCGCGCCGGATTCACCAAACTCCTCGTGCTGGCCACGAAGCCGCGGGATTACGTCCGTGAGCCAGTGAACCGTCCCGCCATGATCCGCCGCATGTTCCCGAAGTACCCGGACGTAGCCCGCCGCACCATCGGCCGACCGGATGCCTATAACAAGGCCAAAGCCCGCATCGACGAGTTGACGGAGCAGGGCAACGCCTATGTCTTCTACCCGGAGCAAATGATGGTGGAAAATGCCGAGTTCAAGGTGCCCAAACTGCAGAAGAATTTCGCCGCGGGCAAGGAGCAGTTCGACCGCGAATGGGGCGCGATCAAGGAGTTCCTCGAGAACTAATCCGCGGTTCTACCTAGAATCGTCCGCATGATCGACGCCACCGACACCGCTTTAGTCATCGAGGGTGGCGGGATGCGCAATTCCTACACCGCGCCGGCGATCGTCCGCCTGATCGAGGAAGATGTCCGTTTCGGCTGGGTCGGGGGAGTCTCAGCGGGTGCGGCGCACGCGGTGAATTACGCGTCGCGGGATGCGCACCGGGCGAAGGAGTCGTTCACGAATTTCGTTGCGCACCAGAAATTCGGCGGGTGGGTCTCGCTCGCCCGCGGCAACGGCTATTTCAACGCGGAGTTCATCTACGAAGGGTCCAACGATATTTTGCCGTTTGACTGGGAGACCTTCGACGCCAACCGCGACACTGAGGTGCACATCGAGGCCGTACGCGCGGACACCGGCCACACTGTGACGTGGAACCGCAAGGACCTCCATTCAACGAAGCTCATCGGGCAAGTCACCCGCGCTTCGTCGACGCTGCCGAAGGTCATGCCCATGGGCAGCATCGACGGCATCCCTTACGTCGACGGTGCGCTCGGGGTATCGGGAGGCTTGCTTATCGACGCCGCACTCAACGCCGGCTTCTCCAAATTCCTCGTCCTGGCCACGAAGGAGCGGGATTACGTCCGCCCCGACAACACCAGGCCGATTGCGACGCGACGGCTGTTCACTAAGCATCCTGCGGTAGCGGAAGCGTTGATCGCGCGCCCGCCGCGCTACAACGCTTCCAAGGACAAGATCTTGGAGCTGGAAAAACAGGGCAAGGCCAAAGTTCTTTTTCCCGATGCCATGAGCGTGGACGCTTCGGAGCGCAACGTGGGCAAGCTCAACGCCAACTATCTGCTGGGCAAAGCGCAGATGGAGCGCGAATGGGACGGGTGGATGGACTTCCTTGCGTGACCTCTTCGTGACACGATGCCTATGAAATTTTGAGGAAGAAGCTGTTGTGGCGGAAAGTGCAGCGCGTGCGTCCAGAGAAAACTCAAAGTCTGCGAGCTGCGACGTTAATGATCTTGTGCTCTGATCTGACAGTTGTAGCGTGAGTTTCACCGCGGTGATCGGAAAGTAAATCCAACGACAGCCCCCGGCAAAACAGCAAAACAGCGAACACGTGGGACAGAAAGCGTATGGAAATCATGACTACCCAGCGACGAGCAAACACGACCGCAAAGGCATTCGCAGGTGCCGCGCTAGTCGGCGCGGCGCTGATGAGCCCCAGCATCGCGACTGCCCAGGAAGCAGTGCCAGCCGACAATTGCGCCCCCAACCCCAGCGCCCCCGAGATCGCTGCAGCCACCAAGCAGCTCAACGACGAGCACCACACCGACCGTGGTGGTTGGACATACGCGGGCGGTTCCACCTTCAGCCCGTGTGCGGACCTGAGCTACGCCCTCACCAAGTAGGGCGGCCAGGGCAACGGTGAAGAGACGAATGTGCTGCTGCTGTTCCACAAGGGCCAGTATGTCGGCATCGACTCCAATCACCCGCAGACCATCCAGCACATCACGCCGCACGATGACGGCACCTTCACCGTCGTCTACCGCGACATCGAAGCCCAGATGGCTGCCGGCGCACCGAATTCGGATGCCAGCAAGTTCACAACCGAGGTGACCTATTTCTGGGACGGCGACAAGGTCGGCCACCACGGCAGCATCCCGAACGAGTCCTTCCCGGAGTTCTAGACAACAGGACACTTCCGCGGTAGCAAGCGGCGCCCGACTGAATGAAAGTCGTGCGCCGCTTTTTGTGCCGGGCGTAGTCTCCTGAAGGATGAAGAACCCATCGAGCATTGCACAAACCGCTGCAGCGCTGCTCCTTATCGGGGCAGCCGTCGGCGGCTCAACCGCTCACGCCGAGACTCAGTCTGCTCCTACGGGGACGCGCCTGATGCACCGCGACATCAACTCCTCCGACTCGGTTCCCTGGGCGGGGCCGAACATGGCGGGGAAGATCAACTGGTCTGTGCCGCTCGGAACGTGCTCGACGACGTTTCAGGCATCGGACGGCATGGTGCTGGCCCTGTGCACCAAGTATGTGGGCACGGAACAGAAGCAGAAGAACGCACTGGGATTGGACCTGGGATTGGACACCGTGGTTCCGTCGGTCGTCCTCTTCGATCCGGAGACCGCCCAGCCGCTGGCCACGCTGGAATTGCAGAAGACCTCTCTGCTCGGCGGGGTGTACGGATACTTGGACGAGCACGACAACGTGGTCATCGCCGAAGGCACCGATGTCCTCCATATCGGGCACCGGGTTGAAGGCGGGAAGTGGCAGTTGAGCGTCGATAAGCGCATGCCTCTCGGCTTACCTTCCGGAACGTCACTCGGCGGCCTTGCACCGGATCAAGCGGGGCGCACCTGGTTTGTCACCAAAGACTCGACGATCGGACTCATCGACGAAGGGCGCGTGGTCACCCGCCCGCTCGCACAAGCTCCGGGAGGGGAGACCATCGCGAACGGGCTGACCGGCAGGCCGGACGGCATGAGTGTGCTCACCAGCCACTCCCTGAACGAGGTCGAATACAAAAACGGGAAGATCGAGCTGAAATGGCGGCGCGATTACGACCGCGGCAGCGCCCGCAAACCCGGGCAGCTGTCGTGGGGATCGGGGACTACACCGACGGTCTTCGGACCCGACGGGAAATGGGAAGCGATCGTCGACAACGCCGACGGATCCCCGAACCTCATCGTCGTCGATGCCGATACTGGTGAGGATGTGTGCGTCATGCCGGCGTTCACCACGAGCGGCCCGGGCACGGAGAACTCCCTGATCGCCAGCGGAAATTCGCTGTTCATCCCGTCCACCTACGGCTTCACGTATCCGCCGAGCGCAGTGGAAGGGAAAGCGGACCCCGAATTCGCCCCGTTTACGGGCGGCCTCGCACGAATCGACGTCACCCCAACGGAAAGCGGCGCTCACTGCGAGAGGAAGTGGGAAAAACCGCGCAAGATAGAGACCTTGCCGGTGCTCACCGAGCAGGACCGCACAATCTGGTCGCTGAGTTCTGATCCCGCACGACTGCGCGTGGATCTCGTCGGTGTCAGCGCCGATACGGGCGAAGAAGTGTCTCGGCGCCAGGTGGGTTCGTTGCCAGCGGATTTGCCGATGCAGCTCACCGGCATGGTCACTCCCGACGGGGCATACTGGCAGGGGACAGTGACCCGGATGCTCCGTCTGAAATAGCTAGTCGGCGACGAGGAGGACTCCACATCGGTCCAGCTCTACCAGCCGCCAAAGGAACCCCTCGATTACGCTATGACCAAGGCGGTGTTCAACAACCCCGCTAAGGTCACTCCCGTTTCCAGTGGAATCTGCGTCACCGATGGCGCACTGACTCGGTAGAAGCGGCCTGAAAACCACTGCCTGAAGAAATTGGAAGGTGTTCATGCTCAATCACCGTCAACACACCCGCCGGTTCCTCGCCGGGCTTTCCTTTTCGTGTGCTGTTTTCCTCGCAGGATGTAGCGACGACACTATCGCGGAGCCGCCGCTCCAGTCCGTTGATTCCAGCGTGAAAGCTACCGACGGGGCGACGAGCAGCACTACCATCACGACGCTTTTCGAGACAGAGACTGAGACTGAAGCAGGGCAATCCGAACAAGAGGAGCCTGAGAAGCATGAAGAATGCGATACGGACCCGGCTTCTCCCGAGATCCACAAAGCCGTCGATGAGGCCAACGAGGAATACCCGAATAAGTTCGGGGGCTGGAAATTCACGGGGCGCACCAACTTCGACTCGTGTGCCGATTTGAGCTACGCTTTCGTGACCCAGGCGGAACAGGGAAACGCGCAGTTCGGCACGCTGATCCTCATGTTCCACAAGGGCGAGTACATCGGCGTTGATTCGCTTTACCCGCAGCAAGCGATGGAGATCACACCGAATGACGACGGCAGCTTTACCGTGTTGTACAAAGACTGGGAAGCGTTGGATGAAGCTGGCGCAGGCAACGCTGAATCGCCGAATTACAACAGCACTGTTACCTACTACTGGGACGGCGACAAGGTCGCCCACGACGGGCGGATCCCGAACACCTCTTTGACACCGCAGTAAGGGGAGCGGCTAGTCGGCGACGAGCGGCTCCATGGTGAGTTCCGGGTGCTCCTTTTCGATGAAGGCGAGCTTCCACTTGTCGCCGAACAGGGCGATGAGCTCGCCGTCGGTGCGGGTGAAGATCTCCACGCCGCGCTGGCGGCCCAGCTCAGGTGCGGATTCGGCGTCGGTGCGGCGGGCAACGGAATATGGGATCGGTTCGGTGACAGTCTCGACGTTGTACTCGTTTTCCATCCGCGCCTGCATGACCTCGAACTGCATGGGGCCGACGGCAGCCATGACAGGGGCGGCATCGCCGCGGGCATCGTTGCGCAGAATCTGCACGACACCCTCCGCGTCCAGCTGCTCGAGCGCCTTGCGGAACTGCTTGTATTTGCCCAGCGACTTCGCACGCAGGGTGCGGAAGTGCTCGGGTGCGAACTGCGGCATCGGCGGGAACTGGACCTTCTTGCCTGAGTAGATGGTGTCGCCTGGGGCGAGCGCGCCTGCGTTTACTAGGCCGATGATGTCGCCAGGGAAGGCCGTTTCCACTGTGTCGCGGTTGCGGCCGAACACGGTGAGGGCGTACTTCGTGGAGAAGCTGCGCCCAGACTGGGCGTGGATGACCTGCATGCCGCGGTCGAATTCGCCGGAGACCACCCGCATGAACGCCAGCGTGTCGCGGTGGTTCTTGTCCATGCCGGCCTGGACCTTGAACACCACACCCGAGAATTCGTCGCCGACCTCGCGCTCGGTGTCCATCGCGGTGGTCGACGACTCCACTGCCTTCGGGTCGGATTCGCGCCCGTCCGGCGCGGGGGCGATGGCGCACAGCGTGTCCAGGATCTGGTGCACACCGAAGTTGAGCATCGCGGAGGCGAAAATCAGCGGGGAGGTCACGCACTGCTCGAAGAGCCGCTGGTTGTGCACGGCACCATCGGCCGCGAGCAACTCCGCCTCCTCCACGGCGGTCTCCCACGCATCCTCCTCACGGGCGAGGGCGTCGCTGGGGGAATACTCCTCCTCCGGGGCGATGGTGGAGCCGCCGGCGGTGCGGATGAAGTGGATATACTGGTCGGCCTCACCGTCGTCGTTGATGTGGGCGAGCCCGCGGAAATCTCCTGCTTCACCGACTGGCCAGTACAGGGGAGTGGGCTGGAGGTCGATCTCGGTGACGATCTCGTCGACAAGCTCGAGCGGCTCGCGCCCCACGCGGTCCCACTTGTTGATCACCGTGACGATCGGCAGGCCGCGGGCCTTGCACACGCGGAAGAGCTTGAGGGTCTGTGGCTCCAGTCCCTTCGCGGCGTCGATGAGCATGACTGCGGCGTCGACGGCGGACAGCACGCGGTAGGTGTCTTCCGAGAAGTCCGCGTGACCCGGGGTGTCCACCAGGTTGATCACGTAGGGCTCGCCGTCCTGCCCCTCCGGCAGATACTCGAACTGCAGCGCGGACGACGCGATCGAAATGCCGCGGTCTTTCTCCATCTCCATCCAGTCGGACACTGTCGATTTGCGGTTGCCCTTGCCGTGCACCGCGCCAGCCTCGGAGATGATGTGCGCGTGCAGCGCCAGCGCCTCCGTCAACGTCGACTTACCGGCGTCCGGGTGGGCGATGACGGCGAACGTGCGGCGGCGGGCGGCCTCGGAAACGGTGCTCATGACCTGTAGAGGGTAGTCGCTCCGGCAGCGGCAGGGCTAACCAGTGCGGGGCAGTGGAATCAGAGTAGGGACTCTGCGAAAAGTGCCTGGTCGATCGCGATCCCGACGGCTGCTCCCGCGCCTGCCGCCTGCGACACCTGGTCAGGGGAGCTGACCACATTTCCCGCTGCCCACAGGCCCGGCTGCGAGGTCAGGCCGCGTTCTGTGCGGACCCATCCATCGACGACGTCGCATCCGGCCTCGCGCAACAGCGCGTCGTTCGGTTCGAAACGCGGGCCAGTGAAGCAGGATTCGAACACGAATTGGTGGCCTGTCGAGCGAACCGCAACTCGGTCGCCCTCTGCTGGGCCTACTTCCAAGACGGGTTCGTCGATGATCGTGATGCCGAGCGATTCGAAAAGAGCCCTCTCCTCGTCGGGAAGCTCGAGGCCGTTCGGCAAGAACGTGACGGTCTTCGCCCACTTGGTGAGCAGCTTGGAAATGTGGAACGTGAAGCCGGGGTTCTCCCCGCCGATGACCGCGAGGTCAGTTCCGTTCACCTCATATCCGTGGCAGTAGGGGCAGTGGAAGACCCGCGTTCCCCACAGCGCAGGCAATCCGTCCACGTCGGGCAAGACGTCGGTGATTCCGGTGGCGACGAGGAGATGCGGTGACTCAATGGCCTTGCCGCTGCCGAGAGTCACAGACCACTGGTCATCCACTCTCGTTAGATTCTCTGCGCGGTCCCTCACGATCGTGCCGCCGAACGACTCGAATTCAGCGTGGCCCTTTTCCAACAGTTCGGTTGGCTTGACTCCGTCCATTCCCAAGATGCCGTGGGCGTGCTCGCTGAATCGGTTGCGCGGACGGCCCTCGTCAATCAAGCAGACGGAACGATTCGCCCGCGCCAAGTTGATCGCCGCGGCGGTTCCGGCGAAGCCTCCGCCGATGATCGTGACATCCATGTTCTAGCCCCCTGGAATTCTTTCAACCGGTTCTCGCGTTGAAGACACTAGTTGCTCGAGCTCCGTCGCGGGAGGCCCTGTTGGCCTTCGTTAGAGTGGGGCCGAGATAGGTGACTTGTACGCAAACGAGAGGAGACACAATGAAGATCGGCGTGATCGTCGGTTCCATCCGCAAGAGCCGCACCGCAATAAAGGTGGCTGACTGGATGAAGGAGAATATCGGCGAGCGGGAGGGAGCCGAGTACGAGTTCATCGACCTCGCGGATTACGACCTTCCGCTTTACGACGGCGCCGGGCTGCCCATGCTCATGAATAAGCAGTACGACAATGATGAGGTCACCCGCTGGTCGAAGGCGATCGACGCGTGCGATGCGTTTATCTTCATCACGCCCGAGTACAACCACTCGGTGCCGGCTGCGTTGAAGAACGCGGTGGACACCCTCGGCCCGGAGTGGGTGGGCAAGCCCATCGCATTCGTCGGCTACGGCGGTGTCGGAGCGATCCGCGCGATCGAGCACTGGCGCCAGATCGCCGCGAATTTCCACATGCACGACATCCGCGAGCAGCTCGGCTTCATCCAGGCGATGGAGATGCGAGACGGCTTCAATCCGATGCCGAACCGCGCCAAGGAGCTCGCCGCGATGTGCGACCGCCTCGAGGCTGCCGCCCGCTAATTACTGCGGATGATTTTGTCGACGGCCTTGCCGCGTGCCAGCTCGTCGACGATCTTGTCCATCATGCGGATCTTTTGCATGAGCGGGTCCTCGACGTCCTCGACCCGCACACCGCACACGCTGCCGGTGATGAGCTCCGCGCCGGGGTCGAGCGTGACGTGCTCAAAGAAATCGCGCAGCGTGGCACCTGATTCCGCCTGGGCATGGAGCTCGTCGGTGGTGAGACCGCTAAACCAAGTGAGGACCTCGTCGAGCTCCGCCCGTGTCCGGCCCTTGCGCTCGACCTTGGCCACGTAGTTGCCGTAGATATCGCCGAACGGGTAGTTGAACACCCGCTCGAGCTTTGCCTTTTCGTCCATGCGGTAAATCTCCTATCGGCTGTGAATGTCGTTCTGCGCCCGCTGCAGGCCTTCCTCGATCACAAGGCGCGCGGCGTCCGCGGCGGTGGCGATCTGCTCGTCGAGGCCCTCGTGGTCGACGGGGCTAAGGACCCACTCCGGGACCGGCATGCCCTTCGGCGGGCGCCCGATGCCGATGCGCACGCGGATAAATTCGCGGGTTCCCAGCTGCTCGGTCAGGGACTTCAGGCCGTTATGGCCGTTCTCGTTCCCTCCCTGCTTGATGCGGACTTTCCCGGCGGGCAGGTCGAGCTCGTCGTGGAGGACGATGATGCGCTCCGGCGGAATCCCGAGTTTCTCCGACACCGGAGCAACGCCTTCGCCGCTGTTGTTCATGAACGTCGTCGACCGAAGCGCGAGGGCAGACGTGTCCGGCACCACCACTCCCTGGGCTTTGAAGGAGGGGAGGGGACGCAGGGTGTGTTCGTCGATAAGCATGTCCTGCGCCATGTAGCCCACGTTGTGGCGGGTGGTGGCGTATTTCGCGCCGGGGTTGCCCAAGCCGACAATGAGCCACTCGGCAGCGAGCGAGTCGAGATCGGGTATGTGCTGGCGGGGTGCGAAAAGGGCGCGGATTTTGTCGAACACGCAGCCCAGTCTAAGTCAGCGCTTCGCTAGAGTGGCCACCATGACACCAGAACTTCCCGCCCGTCTGCCCCGCGTCGTCGCCGCCCCCATGGCGGGTGGCCCGAGCACTCCCGCGCTCGTGAATGCCGTCGGTTTCGGCTTCCTCGCATGGGGGACGTGCACGCTCGAGCACGCGCGCGAAGAGCTTTCGCTAATCGACGAGCCCTTTGGCATCAATCTCTTCTACCCGCAACCCGAGACCCCGCGCCGGGAGGATCTGGAAGCAGTCGCGGCTGAGCTCAACGCGGAGATCCCCGAGCCGGATTACACTTTCGGCTTCCACGAGAAGCTCGACCTCGCGCTTGCCGACGGGCGTGCGGCGATCATTTCCTGCACGTTCGGCTGCTTCACTGAAGCAGAATTCAAGCGCATCCACGACGCGGGCATCCAGGCGTGGGTGACTGTGACGAACGAGGTCGATGCACTCAAGGCTGCCGAACTCGGCGCCGACGGCGTCATCGTGCAGGGCCCGAAGGCCGGCGGCCACCGCTCCACGTGGACAATCACTGAAGAGCCCGATAACCGCGACCTGGAGCAGCTGCTCAGCGGCATTTTCCGCCACGTCAACATCCCGATCATCGCCGCTGGCGGCGCTCGCACGGCCGAGGATGTCGAGCGCCTCATCGAGTGGGGCGCGAATTCCGTCGCCTGCGGCAGCGCATTCCTGCTGGCCGACGAAGCCGGCACCAGCGAGGTGAACCGCGCTACCTTGCGCGCCGGCGGAACGTCTGTATCCACCCGCGCGTTCTCCGGCCGCTACGCCCGCGGTGTGGAAACCCGGTTCACCCGCGAGCACGACGATCTTCCACCGCTGTACCCGCAGTTGAACGCCATGCAGAAACCCCTGCGCAAGGATCCCGACCACGGCTACTGCCTCGTCGGCGACGATTTCGCTGGGAAACTCCACGAAGGACCCGCCGCGGAGATCGAGGCGAAGTTGCTGGGGCGCTAACTGTGCGCTAGGAGAGGGCGGCGATGAGTTCGTCGGCGGCGTCGGCAAGCGCGATAGGCAGTTCGGTGGCTTCCTGCTTGGCGAAGGGCTTGAGCACGTAATCGGCGGGGGCCTGGCGGCCGGGCGGGCGGCCGATGCCGACAGCGAGGCGGTTGTAATTCGGGGTGCCCAGCGACTTTGTCACGGACTTCAGGCCGTTGTGGCCGTGGTCGCCGCCGCCGAGACGGAGTTTGACCTGGCCGAAGTCGAGGTCGAGCTCGTCGTAAATGACGTAGATGTCTCCTGGCGCGATCCCGTAGTAGCTGGCGAGGGCCTTCACGGGGCCGCCGGAGACATTCATGAAGCCGCGGGTGCGGGCGAGAATCGTGCGGCGGCCGGTGAGACGGCCGGCAGTGAGCTCGGCGACCTCAGTATTCGTCTTCTTGTGCACGCTCAACTGCGCCGGCATCGGGGTGGCGCGGTCGAGCAGCTCCTTGATCACCATCACGCCCGCGTTGTGGCGGGTCTGCGCGTAGATCGTGCCCGGATTGCCCAGGCCGACGATGAGGACGGGTGAAGAATCAGAAGTCACAAGAATTGAGTCTACTTTCCGTGGCTTAGGTCGCGCGGGCCCTCAATCCGTCCAGGAAAATGTCGATCAGTTCCTGCTGGATACGAGGTGCTGTGTCGTTGATGATGTCCGAATTTGGCAGTGGGCGAGAGGCGATGGTGAGCGCGATGTGGAATTCGAGCGGATCGAGGTCTGTTGGGCACAGCCCCGCTTCCTTCGCGCAGGTGAGCAGGGGGGTGTAGGCGGTGCGGATGTCCTTCGTGCGTTTTTCAACGACGTTCTGAAAGCCCGACATGTGGTCCATTTCAGTGAACAGCGTCAATCCGAGCAAGGCGAGTTTGAGCTCAGCGATGGCGTGAATTGCGCCACTCCATGCCTTTTCGGGAGCTTTCTCAAAGTGGGGGAGGTGCTCGCTGATGATGGCCTCGAGGTCGTGAACGGCGTCGGCGCTGATGGCGTCGAAAAGCGTGATGCGGTCGGGGAAATGCCTGCTCACCGTGGCGATTCCGACCCCTGCTTCTTTGGCGATCGCGCGCATGGAAACGCTTGCGCCATGCTCGACGAGCAAGGCTCGGGCGGCGGTGACGATCGCTTCTCGGTTGTCGGCAGCATCCTGTCTCATGCTTGCACCATACCAAACGGAACACTATGATCCGTTTGTGTAAGTGGAACATAGTGTTCCGTATCGGTTCAAGGAGGAGCCTGAATATGACTACGGCAGTGAACGAAGAACAAGGAAGGTCGCACGCAGCGAAAGCGGCGGGGGTGATACGGGGGTGATACTCGGCATCCCCGTCATCATCGGGCTAATGCTGTTCGCGTTCCTCGCGCCCACGTTCGCGTCGGGCCCGTCCGGGGTTCCGGTCGCCGTCAGCGCGCCGGAGCCGATGGTGGAGCAGCTGACGCAAGGCATCGAGCAAGGAGCAGGTGACGAAGCGCCCGAGATCGCCGTGATGGACAGCCCCGACGAGGTGCGAAATGCTGTGCTTGAACGGGAGGCCGTCGGCGGTCTCGCTGTGACCCCCGAAGGAGCCACAGCATTCACTGCCTCAGGTAACGGCGCACCGTACACGCAGCTTATCGACGGCATCGCCGGCTCCCTCGAAGCCCAAGGCATGAGTGTCGAGCGCACTGACCTCGCACCGACATCCCAGGATGATCCGCAGGCGACGGGGCTTGCGCTGCTGGGTCTTCCCCTCGCATTCGGCGGCATCATCTCCGCTGTCATCGCCACGTTCCTCTTCCGCGGTACCCGGTGGACGAAGATCGGGGTTCTCACCGGCATAGCAGTGCTCGGCGGTCTCGTAGCCACGTGGATGCTGCACTCGGTCTACGGAACGTTGATGGGCAGCTTCGGCATGGAGTGGCTCGCAATCTCCGCCGGTATTTTGGCTACCTCGATGCTCACTGCGGGACTCGGGGCGCTCATCGGCACACCCGGCGTGGGCATCGGCGCTGTCTTGACGATCTTCCTGGCGAACCCCCTGTCCGGCTTGTCCACAGGTCCGTGGCTCCTGCCGTCGGGGTGGTCCACCCTGGGGCAGTGGATGCCGATCGGCGCGACGGGCCACTTGGTGCGCTCCCTGTCGTTCTTCGATGGCAGCGGCGCAGGATCCGCCTGGTGGGTCTTGGCCGCGTGGATTGTGACGGGACTGGCGCTGCTCTTCGTGGCCCGTCCGAAGCAGCAGAACTAGAACTGTAAATAGGAGAAACGGCCGGCAACCCCGCGGTGGGGTGCCGGCCGTTTAGGCATTGGCATCGAGAAGCGGTTTACTCCTCGGAGTCGCCCTCGTCCTCAGCCGGTGCCTCGTCCTCGGACTCGGCGCCAGCCTCAGCGCCGCCTTCCTCAGCCTCTTCAGCAGCGGCCTCGACCTCTTCGTCGACCTGCTGGAAGGTGACGTTGATGGCCAGGTACTCCGGATCGGTGATGAGCTCGGCACCCTCCGGCAGCGGCAGATCGCCGGCGAAGATCTGGTCGCCGATCTCCTTGCCCTCGATGGATACGGTGATCTCGTCCGGAATGTTCAGGGCGTCGACCTCGATCTCGACAACGTCGATCTCCTGCAGGACCACAGCGTCCGGGGCAGCCTCACCCTCGTAGACGACCGGGACCTCGACGGTGACCTTCTCGCCGCGCTTGACGCCGAAGAGGTCGATGTGGTCGATGTTCAGGGTCAGGACGTTCTGGTCGACGTGCTTAACCATCGCGAGGTTCTTGTCGCCGTCAACCTCGAGCTCGAGAATGGCGTTGGTGCCGTCGTTGCGCACGAGAGCGGTGATCTCGAGGATGTCCACGTGGAAGTGGAGGTTGTCCTCGCCGTTGCTGTACAGGACGCCCGGGACGCGGCCAGCGGCGCGCAGACGGCGAGCGGAGCCCTTGCCGAACTCATCGCGCTTCTCAGCCTGGATAGTCGGGAACTTATTCGCCATGATGCTTTCTCCTTCTAGTGATGCGTAGGTTCGATGAGCCACAGAAAAAGCCTGCGGCCACGTGTGCTCGTCGAGTGACCGCAGGCTTTTTGGGAGAAAAGTCTGTGATGATTCATCGCGTCGATAACGGCCCTGCTTGCGCGTATCCGTGCAAGTGGGGTCCCTCGCCGAGACAGGTCACGAGATTAGCAGACCGGGCTGGGCCGGACCAAACCTAGCGTTGCCAGATGAAATGGCCGGTGCGCTGCACGTGTTCGTTGCTAGGGTCGAGCGGAATGTCCGCGCGCTCCCGGAGACACACAGCCACGGCGAGTCCGATGACACTCGCGCCGACCAGGTAGGTGGTGATGCCCCACGATGAGCCAGTGGCCTCGTAGATCCAGGATGCAATGAACGGAGTGAATGCGCCGCCGAGGATCGCGCCGATGGCGTAGGTGATCGACGTGCCTGACGCGCGGACCGATGCGGGGAAAAGCTCGGCATACAGTGCTGCAATCTGTCCGTAAGTGAAGCCGAGCGCGAGAGCGAGGAAGATTAGGGCGACGTAGATCTTTCCCATGTCCGCCGTGTTCACCAGCGGGAAAAGAACGAGAGCGGCTACGATCTGAACGACAAAACCTCCAACGAGGGTGGTCTTTCGCCCGAGCCGGTCGGAGAGCCAGCCGGTGAAGAACGTGGAGACCATCCACACCGCGCCGGCGACGGTGACGGCGAAAAGAATCGGGCCACGGTCGAGGGCCATTCCGTCCGGATCGGTGGTGTAGTTCTGGATGTACCCGCCGGTGGTCATATATCCCAGAACGCTATTCGCGGCGAAGAGTAGAGCGCCAGCGATGACAACGGGGGTGTAGTTCCGGAACAGGGTTCCGATTGGATTGGATGTCTGGTTGGAGGAAATCTCCGCCATTTCCTCGTACACCGGTGATTCATCCACTCCCTTACGCACCCACCAGCCGAGCAGGACCAGCAAGGCGGAGAAGAGGAACGGTACGCGCCACCCCCACTCGAGGAAGGCGTCGCCCGGGGCGATGATATTCATCAGATACAGCGCCCCGGACGATAGCAGCAGGCCAGCCGGGGCGCCGATCTGCGGACTCGCGCCGAAGAGTCCGCGTTTGCCGTCCGGGGCGTGCTCGACGGCCAGCAGGACAGCCGAGCCCCACTCGCCGCCGGCGGAAATGCCCTGCACCAGGCGCAGCAGGACGAGCAAGACAGGGGAGAGGACGCCGATCGTCTCGTAGGTGGGGAGCAGGCCGATCAGAGTGGTGGCGCCGCCCATCGCCAACAGTGTCACCATGAGGACCGCGCGGCGGCCGAGCTTGTCCGCGAAATGCCCCGCCAAAAACGCGCCGAGCGGGCGGAACAGGAACGACAGTCCGACGGTGAGGAATGCGAATAAAGTTCCGCCGGCCGGGCCCAGCGGGGTGAATATCGCGGCTTTGAACACCAAGCCGGCGGTGGCGGCGTAAAGGAAGAAGTCGTACCACTCGATGGCAGTGCCCACCGTCGTGGCTGCTACCACGCGGCGGCGTTCGGAGGTGAGGGAGGGGCCGTCGATAAGCGGTGCGGTTGCTACTTTCGGTGAAACCATGTTTGCGAAGTTTATGCGAGGGCGCGCGCACACCGCTCGAAAACGAGAAAACCTACTCCAGGAGGCCTATCCACAAGGTCGGCGCGACGGGGGTGGTTACGCGCTCGGCGGTGAATAGGTGCCTTGGAGTAGGTACCTGGAAAATGCGCTAGGCCTGGCCCTCGAAGAGGGTGGTCACGGAGCCGTTCTCGAAGATCTCGTGGATCGTGCGCGCCAGAAGCGGGGCTATGGAAAGAACGGTAAGGTTGCTCCAGCCCTCCGTGGACTGCGGCAGAGTGTCGGTCGTGATGACCTCCTCCGCGCCGCAGGTGGACAGGCGCTCGCGTGCCGGGTCGGAGAAGACGCCGTGGGTGGTGGCGATGACCACCGAGCGGGCGCCGGCATCCTTGAGCACGCCGACCGCGCCGGCGATGGTGCCGCCGGTGTCGATCATGTCGTCGAGAAGCACGCAGTCCTTGCCGTCGACGTCGCCGACGACGCGGTTGGAGACGACCTTGTTCGCGGCATCGATGTCGCGGGTCTTGTGCACGAACGCCATCGGCGCGTCGCCGAGGGTGTTGGCCCACTTCTCAGCCGTCTTCACGCGGCCGGCGTCGGGAGAGACCACGACGAGGTTGTCCAGCGGGTACTTGGACTTGATGTAGTCCGTCAGGATCGGCATCGCGTGCATGTGGTCGACCGGGCCGTCGAAGAAGCCCTGGATCTGGTCCGTGTGCAGGTCGACGGACACGATGCGGTCCGCGCCGGCGGCGGTGAGCAGGTCCGCGACGAGGCGGGCGGAGATCGGCTCGCGGCCGCGGTGCTTCTTGTCCTGGCGGGCGTAGGGGTAGAACGGCAGGATCGCGGTGATGCGCTTGGCGGAGCCGCGCTTCAAAGCGTCGATCATGATGAGTTGTTCCATCAGCCACTTGTTCAGCGGCTGGGTGTGGGACTGCATGACAAAGCAGTCGGCGCCGCGGACGGACTCGTCGAAGCGGATGAAGATCTCGCCGTTGGCGAAGTCGCGTGCGGTGGTGGGCACGAGGTCGATGCCCAGTTCCTCGGCGACCTTCTCGGCCAGGTCCGGGTGGGCCCGGCCGGTGAAGACCTTGAGGTCCTTGTGGCTTTCGACTTTCTTACCGGTCATTGGTGGTGTCACCTTTCAGTTCACTCTCGCGTGCGCGCTGGGCGGCGTCGGCCGCTGCCGTTCCGGGGCGGCTCTTTTCCACCCAGCCTTCGATGTTGCGCTGGTGTCCTTCCTTGACGGCGAGGGCGCCGGCGGGCACATCTTCAGTGACCACTGTACCCGCGCCGGTGTATGCCCCATCGCCGACGGTGACGGGGGCGACGAACATGGTGTCGGAGCCGGTGCGGCAGTGGTCGCCGATGGTGGTGCGGTGCTTGTTCACGCCGTCGTAGTTCACGAAGACGCTGGATGCGCCGATATTGGACTCGCGGCCGACGGTGGCGTCGCCGATGTAGGTCAGGTGGGGGACCTTGGAGCCGTCGCCGATCTCGGCGTTCTTCGCTTCGACGAAGCCGCCGAGCTTGCCGTGGGCGCCCAGTTTGGTGCCGGGGCGGATGTAGGTGAAGGGGCCGACGGTGGCTTCGGCGCCGACGACGCCGAGCTCGCCGTGGGTGCGCACGACGGAGGCTCGTTCCCCGACCTCGAAGTCGGTCAGGGTGGTGTCGGGGCCGATGACAGCTCCGTCGCCGATGACGGTGGAGCCCCACAGCTGCGTGTTCGGGTGGATGGTCACGTCCTGGCCGATCTCCACGTCGACGCCGATCCAGGTGGTGTCCGGGTCGACGACGGTGGCGCCGCCGCGCATGGCCTTCTCGACGAGGCGGCGGTTGAGCTCCTTGCCAGCCGCGGCGAGCTGGACGCGGTCGTTGACGCCGGCGAGCTCGCGGGCGTCGGGGGCGGTGAACGCCGTTACGGTGCGGCCGTCGCCGACCGCGATGCCGAGCACGTCGGTGATGTACAGCTCGCCCTGGGCGTTATCGGAGTTGATGCGGGTCAGCGCTTCGCGCAGCACGGTGCCATTGAACGCGAACACGCCGGAGTTGACCTCGGTGACGGCGCGCTGCTCATCGTTGGCGTCCTTCTCCTCGACGATCTCGTGCACGTTGCCGTCGCCGTCGCGGATAATGCGCCCGTAGCCCGTCGGGTCCTCGAATTCCAGCGACAGCACGGTCACAGCGGCATCAGCGCTTTCATGCTTATCGACGAGCGCCTCCAGCGTCCCCGTCTGCAGCAGCGGCACATCGCCGTTGGTGACCACGACGGTGCCGTCGAAATCCGGGATGGCCCCGAGGCCGACCTGCACGGCGTGGCCCGTGCCGTTCTGTTCCTCCTGGACGGCCTGGAGGATGGAGACCTGCATTTCCTCCGCGATCGCGTCGACCGCGGGGGAGACCTGGTCACGCTGGTGACCGACGACGGCCACGAGGTGCGCGGGAGTGAGTCCCGCCGCTGCGTGCAGCGAGTGGGACAGGAGGCTGCGACCGCCGATTTCGTGGAGCGTTTTCTGCGTCGTCGACTTCATGCGGGTTCCGGCACCGGCCGCCAGGACGACGACGGCGCACTCGGAATGGGGTGCCACGCTTGGGTTCTCCTTAAAGATTCCGGGATTTTTCCGTGGACCAGCTTAACGCCTTATTCGGCCCCGGCAGAGACATCGCGGAGATTCCACGCCCCAACGACACCGAGATAGCCGATGACCGCGAGGAAGATCAGCGCCGCTTGGGTGCCGAAAGCGGCGACGACTGAGGACACGGCGCCCACCACCAGCAGCATGACGCCCATGACGGTGTTGGACACGCCGGTGATCAGGGTGCGGTTGTCGCCGGTGGCCATGTCCACCAGGTAGGTCTTGCGGCTCACGCGCACTGTGGTGTGCGCGAGGTTGACCAGGAAGAAGCCGGCCGGCATGACCCAGGCGTTGACATCGGCCGGCGCTAGACGCGCGCTGAGCACGAGCAGGATGAGCACGGCCGAGGCGATTCCCGCGGACCAGCTCATGGCGGATTTTGAGGACTTGTCCGACCACCAGCCCGACACCCGGCCGCCGATGAGCGCCGCGCCGCCGGAGGCGATGATGAAGCTACCCAGCCCCGACAGATCCGACCCCTGCTCCTGGGCGAGCATGACGATGAACGGTGTCGACAACGCGGTGACCAGCATCAGCGAGCGCACCACGAGGAATTTCTGCAGCTCCCTGTCGCCTGTGAGCAGCTGCCACATTTCTTTGAAACCCTGCCCGTTCTCGTCGTTTCCGGGATCGGATTGCGGCTCCTTGATACCGCCGAAGACGATCGAGGCGAACGCCCATGTGGAGGCGCCGCCGGCCAGCAGTGCCACGAGGACCCAGCGCGGCAGGTCATTCGGCAGGAAAGACAGCGCCAAGCCCACCGCCAAGGTGAAGCCGCCGCCGAGGGCCGTCGCCCGACCAGTGATGTCGCCGCGGTGCCCCTTGGAAATCGTCCTGCCCTGCACGTCCTTGCCCGCGATCGAGCAGATGGCGCGGAAGACCGCCTGAATCCCCAACAACACAAGTACGGCGACACCGAGGGCGGTCCCGTTCATGATCATCGCGGCGGCAGCGATGAGCCCTGCGGCGATCGCTTGACCCCACGATCCGATCAGCCACACCCGCTTGCGGGAGGCCGCGGTGGTCACCCACGGGCTGAGCGCGAACTGGGGGAGCATCGAGCCGGATTCGCGGATGGGGACTAGGAAGGAGGTGAACCCGTTCGGCACGCCAGCCGCAGTGAACAGCCACGGCAGCACGGTCTTCGGTGCCACGATCTGGTCGCCGATGTTCTGCAGGCCGTTCGACCAGATGAACCGGCGTGCGTTGTGCTCCTCATTAGGCAAGCGGGAAGTCATATATCGGATAGTAGGGTCGAATAGGACTACCAGCGAACCGGGGAGGCACCACGCCGATGGGTGATCACGACCAAGCACAACAGGCACGACAGTCACGACCGTTGCCTATTCCGCCCCTCTACGAGGGAACGCTGGACGGCGAGGTGCGCCGCTTCGAGCTCACCGCTCAGGAGGGAGAATACGAAATCCTGCCGGGCACGACGACGAAAACGTGGGGTTTCAATGGGCCGTTCCTCGGTCCGACGCTGTACATGCGGCGCGGGGAGCGCATCGAGATGACGGTGCGCAACGAGCTTCCCACGGCCACCGTCACGCACTGGCACGGCTTGCACCTGCCGGTCACAGCGGATGGGGGACCGGCGCTCATGTTCGGCCCGGGCGCGTCGTGGTCGCCGTCGTGGACCGTCGACCAGCCTGCGTCGACGTGCTGGTACCACCCGCACCCCCACGGCGGATCCGCGATCCAGGCGTACCGCGGGCTCGTCGGCGCCATTGTGCTTGACGACGACACCACCGCCGGCATCCCTGGCTTGCCCTCCCGTTACGGGGTGGACGACATCCCCCTGATCATCAGGGACGCCAATTTCGACGACGACGGGCAATTCGATGCTGACAACGGTTGGCTCGGCGACACCTTGATCGTCAACGGGATCACCAACCCCCGCTTTGAGGCGACGACCCGGCGATTACGCCTGCGCATCCTCAATGGGTCGACGATGCGATTTTTGAATCTCACGCTCGGGGTGCCCTTCCAGATCGTCGCCACCGATCAAGGACTGCTGGAAACACCGGTGGAAGCGGAATCGATCTTGCTCACCTCCGGCGAGCGTGTGGAGATCGTCGTGGACTTGGAACCCGGCAGGGACCTCACGTTGCGCAGTGACGGTCTGCCGCGCTTCGCCGACCTGCCCGACGAAGAATCCGCGCAGACTTTCGGAGTCACCGACCTCTTCGATGTGCTCGCGATCGGCGCGCCGCCGGAAGAAGCGCCCGCGTACCCGCCGCTACCGGAGAGACTCATCGAATTCGAGGAGCCCGAGAAGGCCACCGTCCAGCGTGAATTCCGTTTGAAGGACATGGAGATCAACGGCAAGCAGATGGACATGTCGCGTGTGGACGAGGTGGTGGACCACCGCGGCCCCGAGATCTGGAAAGTCACGAACGAGAATGCCGCCAAGCTGCACAATTTCCACGTCCACGACGCGCGCTTTCTGGTCGCGGACGTCGAGAACGGCCGCATCGACTTCACTGCGGGCTGGCACGACACGATCAATATTCCGCCGCTCGCGACGGTGACCCTGCACGTCGACTTCGGCTACTACCCGGACCCGACCTTGGCGTACATGTACCACTGCCACATGCTCAACCACGAGGACCACGGAATGATGGGGCAGTTCTTCATAGTCGAACCGGGGCAGAAGCCGGAACTCCAGAGCCATTCGCACTAGACGCTGGTTAATCCGCTAATCAAGTCAGAGCAAGACACAGAAAAGGAGAACCATGAAACGGGAATTCGGACGGCGCACGTTCTTCAAGGGCATGCTGCTCGCCACGGCGGCGACGGCGACCGCCTGCGCAGGACCGGGCGGTGTCCGCTTCCGTCAGACCGCGCCCGAGGGGGCGAAAGAGGAGTACCGCGACCTGCCGGTGCCGGAGCTGTACGAAGGCGAGCTGGAGGGTGGCACCCGCCGCTTCGAGCTCACCGCGCAGGCGGGACAGACTGAAATCCTGCCGGGCAAGATGACCGACACGTGGGGCTTCAACGGTGCGTGGCTCGGCCCCACGCTGTACATGCGCCGCGGCGAGCACATCGAGATGAAGGTCAACAACGAGGTGACCGAGCCCACCGTCGTGCACTGGCACGGCCTCCACCTGCCGGCGGCCGCCGACGGCGGACCCGCGCTCATGTTCGACCCGGGCACGTCCTGGGAACCGTCCTGGGACATGGACCAGCCGGCATCGACCTGCTGGTATCATCCGCACCCGCACAATGTCTCCGGACTGCACGCCTACCGGGGTCTCGCTGGCGGCCTGATCGTCGCGGACGACGAATCCGACGCCCTCGAGTTGCCCCACGACTATGGCGTCGACGACATTCCCGTCATCATCACCGACGCCAAGTTCCGCGCGGACGCCAGCCTGGACTCGACTTTCGACCCCGACTACGGGCTGCTAGGGACCACTCCGCTCATCAACGGCATCACCAAGCCGCAGTTCACCGCAACCACGCGCCGGGTCCGTCTGCGCTTGGTCAACGGTGCGACGATGCGCTTCCACAACCTTGTCGTGGGGAAGCCCTTCCACGTCATCGCCACCGACCAAGGACTGTTGAGCGAACCGGTGGAGGTCGACAGTATCCTGCTCAGCCCCGGCGAACGCGCCGAGATCCTCGTCGACCTCGAGCCCGGCGAGGACCTCATGCTGCGTAGCGACGGCGTCCCCGACGGCGGCGGTCTCCCCAAGGAAGAGGTAGCCAACGGTTTCGGCCTCCGGGATACCTTCGACCTAGTGAAGATCACTGGCCCCGATGAGAACACCCCGGAGGTGGGGGAGGTGCCGGGGACGCTGGTGGGCGTCGATAAGCCTGACGCTTCCGGCGCAGTCGAGCGCGAGTTCGCGCTGAGTGGATTCGAGATCAACGGGCAGACAATGGACATGGAACGCGTCGACGTCGTCGTCGACCACTCCGGCCCCGAGATCTGGCGGGTGACCAATGAGAACGCGGACTGGCCGCACAACTTCCACATCCACAACGCGCGGTTCACGGTGGAGTCCGTCGACGGCGGGGCCGTTGCGTTCACCCAGGGCTGGCACGACACGATTTTCGTGCCTCCACAAACGACGGTGACCTTGCTCGTGGAATTCGGCTACCACCCGGACCCCACCCTGGCGTACATGTACCACTGCCACATGCTCTACCACGAAGACCAGGGAATGATGGGCCAGTACGTCATTGTCGAACCCGGTCAGCAGCCCGCGCTGGAGAAGCACACCGGGCGGCACTAGCTGCCATGCGGCGCTGAGTAGGGGGCGCACCCCCGCACTGTCACCCTTTGCAGGAAGTGTCGGGGGTGTAGGCCGTGAAAGTTGTCTGGGACTCTGCGGTGAAGAGGCGGACATGGAGAATGTTGCCGTTGCCGCCCTCGAGGTACCAGTGCTTGACTGACCATTCGCCGGACTTCTCGGTTTCTGGCTCATGCCCCGGGACGATGTTGAAATCATCGCCGGGTTTCCAGCTATGGATCGGCTCGTTCTCGAAATAGCCGTTGCCGCCCTCCGCGCGGATCGCGCTGATTACACCGTTTTCGAGGTACACCGTCGCCTCGGGGACGCCAAGCTTGGAATATGTTGCTGTGGTGCACCCCTCGATCCCGTTCTCCGCGGGGGCGACCGAGCCGGAATCGAGCCCCAACTCGGTCGCTTCCTTCTCGCTCATCCCGATGAGCAGTTCCCCGTAACCCCACGGCGTCATGAAAGCAGCCTCCCGGGCCTGACGGGAGCTGTCGCCCTCCTCAGCCGACTTCTTCTTGCCGGCGCCGGAGTCTTCCGCCGTGAACTCCTCGTAGAAGTCCAGCACCGGGCCCGAGCGGGCAATGCCGATCTCACCATCAATGTCGTCCCACTCGCCGGCGTGGAAGTTCAAAGAGCCGGTGAGCTTGCCGTCGGCGGAGGTGAATTCTGCCGAGCCGCCGCTGGCATCGCCGCCAGTGAATTTCCAGGTGCCGCCGCTTTCGCAGTCGCCGACGGTGATGTTTTCTACTCGGATATTGGGATCGGTGCTATCGACAGTGCCGTAGCAGCCGCGTCCGGGGTAGGCGACGGTGTGGGTGGTGGCGTCTTGGGAGATGCGGAAGATGACCTCATCGGAAATATTCTTCGACGGGTCGTCGGCGTGGACCAATTCGATGGTGCCGGTGGAGCGGTAGGAGTGCTCGGGGAATTCGATCCCGTCGGGTTCGGCGCCGGCTACCTCGGGGTTAATGCCGACCTCGCCGGAGGTGTTCCCCGGGTCAGTCTGAGGCAGCTCGGCAGAGGCGGAGGCGCCGTCGGAGGTGGTATAGGAGACGTCCATGGCATCGTTCTCGCCAGGTTCGAAGGTCCACTCGACACCGCTGTCGCCAGCGTCGACATCCTCGCCGTGAAGAATCTCTTCGCGGTAGGTGTGCTCGTCGGTCCGGGTCAGCGTGGAGTGGCGCTTCAAGGTGGGGGAGGTCAACTCACCTGTCTCGCCGTTGTCGTGGAAGCGGACGACGAGTACGACGGGGACGGGGTCCGCGGCCTCGATAAGCCCTTCCGCGTTCTCGATCGTTCCGCTGTAGCGCGTCTCGTTGTAGGGCTGCGCGATGTCGTCGCCGGAGCCGAAAAGACCGCTGCGCGCGGCGATGGCTCCACCCATGACCGCCGCGATGAGCAGCAGCACGCCAAGGACAGCGAGAAGGATCTTGTTGGTCTTCGTCACAGGTTCAGGGTAGCTGGCTCACACCTTCCGCACATTGAAGTGGAGGGGAATTCTGTTCGCATGAGCAATGCGGTAAGCTCTTGACCGTCTTTCCCCATGGTGTAATTGGCAACACTGCGGTTTTTGGTACCGTCATTCTAGGTTCGAGTCCTGGTGGGGAAGCTTTTTTATCGCCCGGACTTAAGCTTCAACCAGGGGGTTCGATGGCTGACCAGCCGCAGAATGTGCCGATGCTCGCCGGGGTGCTGACCCAGGCGATGACGGATCCGAAGTTGAAGGGTCTGAGCAAACGGGTGGGGGAGCCGTCGCTGCACGTCACCGGCATTGACCAGGTGCGTCCGTGGGCGGCGGCGACGATCGCGCGCACCGTGCCGGTGCTGCTCGTCACTGCGACTGGGCACGAGGCCGAGGATCTCGCCGCCGAACTCTCGGCGTTGCTCGGTGATGAGCGGGTGGCGTTGATGCCGGCGTTCGAGACGTTGCCGCACGAGCGTCTGTCGCCCGCCGCGGACATCGTCGGCAAGCGGAATCAGGTGCTGCACGGGCTCGCGGAGACGTCGGTCGTGGTGGCTTCCGCGCGCGCTATGTGCCAGCCGGTGCTGCCGGCGGTGGCGCCGATTGAGGTTGCACACGGCGAGGAATACGACTTCGAGGAGCTCGCCGCATCATTGACGAGTTTCGCGTACGAGCACGTCGACATGGTCTCCGGCCGCGGGGAATTCGCCACCCGCGGCGGCATCATCGATGTGTTCCCGACGACGGCCGAGCACCCGGTGCGCATCGAGTTCTGGGGCGACGAGGTTACTGACCTGCGCACATTCGCGGTTGCGGACCAGCGCACCATCGAAGACATCGCGCGCGTCGAGCTGCATCCCGCGCGCCAATTGCTTATCGACGATGCCGTCAAAGCGTCCGCCGCCTCCCTCGCCGAGGCCCACCCCGGCAACCGGACCCTGGTGGAGCTGCTCACCCGCATTTCCGACGGCACGCACGCCGACGGCATGGAGGCGCTCATCCCCGCGCTGACCGGTGCGCCGTACGCGGTGCTGCCCGAGCTCATGCCGGAAGGCTCCGTGGTGCTGGTGACATCGCCGGAGAAGGTGCGCACCCGCATCTCCGATTTGCAGGCGACCGACCAGGAATTCCTCGAGGCCGGGTGGGAGGCCGCCGCGATGGGCGCCGACGGACCCGTCGCGGCAGAAGGCCTGGATGTGTCGGCGAGCTCTTACCGATCCTTCGAATCCCTGGAGGTCTCGGCCCGCGAGGCCGGCAACGCGTGGTGGACCTTCGCGCCTCCCGGCATGTTCGCCGCGGGCGAGGACGACGAAGCCACCCTGCCCCTCGAATTCGAGGCCGCGCCAGCACCGAAGGGCGACCCGAAGCAGATCGAGGCGCTGTACGGCCAGGTGAAGATGCACCTGAAAAACGGCGGCCGCGCCGCATTCACCGCGCCGGCGAAGGGGACCGTGGACCGCATGGCGGAGCGCCTGCGCGAAAACGGCATTTCCGCGCGCGTGGCCACTGCCGGCCTCGAGCCCGTCGACGGCCAGGTCACGCTCTACCAGGCGCTGTCGCACGCAGGTTTGACCTTCCCAGGCCCCGGATTGGTCGTGTTCACCGAGACCGACGTGACCGGCAACCGTGTCGGCGATATCGCCGGTGCCAAGCGTCGTGCCCCGCGCCGCCGCAACCGGGTCGACCCGCTGGCGCTCAAACCTGGCGACTACGTCGTGCACGACACCCACGGCATCGGCCGGTTCGTGAAAATGGCCGAGCGCACGATCGGCACCGGCGAGGATTCTTCGCGTCGCGAGTACATCGTGCTGGAGTACCAGCCGGCCAAGCGCGGCCAGCCCGCCGACCAGTTGTGGGTGCCCATGGAGTCCCTGGACTTGCTGAGCAAATACTCGGGCGGGGAGCAGCCGTCGTTAAGCAAGATGGGCGGCTCCGACTGGAAGAACACGAAGAAGAAGGCCCGTGCGGCGGTGCGCGAAATCGCGGGAGAGCTCGTGCAGCTCTACGCCAAGCGCGCGTCCGCCCCTGGGCACGCATTCGCTCCGGATTCGCCCTGGCAGATCGAGATGGAGGACAATTTCCCCTTCGTCGAGACTGAAGACCAGATGGCCGCGATTGAAGCGGTGAAGGCGGACATGGAAAAGCCCACGCCGATGGACCGCGTCATCGTCGGCGACGTCGGCTTCGGCAAGACCGAGGTCGCGGTGCGCGCCGCGTTCAAGGCGGTGCAGGACGGCAAGCAGGTCGCCGTGCTCGTGCCCACGACGCTGCTTGCGCAACAGCATTTCTCGACGTTCAGCCAACGCATGGACGGCTTTGGTGTGGACGTGAAGGAGCTGTCGCGCTTCACCACCGGCGCGGACGCGAAGAAGATCATGGCGGGGCTTGCCGACGGCTCCGTCGACATCGTCATCGGCACCCACCGCCTCCTGCAGACGGGCGTGCAGTGGAAGAACCTCGGCCTCATCATCGTGGACGAGGAGCAGCGCTTCGGCGTGGAGCACAAGGAGCACATCAAGGCGCTCAAGTCGCACGTCGATGTCCTCACCATGACCGCGACCCCGATTCCGCGCACTCTCGAGATGTCGCTGACCGGCATCCGCGAGATGACATCGATCACGACCCCGCCGGAAGACCGCCACCCGGTGCTGACGTATGTGGGTCCGCAGGAAGACAAGCAGGTCGCCGCCGCCATCAGGCGCGAGCTGCTTCGCGACGGCCAGGTCTTCTACATCCACAACAAGGTCTCCGACATCGAGAAGACCGCCCGGCACCTGCGCACCCTCGTGCCGGAAGCGCGCATCGTCGTCGCCCACGGGCAAATGGGGGAGCAGCTGCTCGAGCAGACGGTGCAGGGCTTCTGGAACCGCGACTTCGACGTCCTCGTGTGCACCACCATTGTGGAGACTGGCCTGGACATCGCCAACGCCAACACCCTGATTGTCGAGAACGCCCAGAACATGGGGCTGAGCCAGCTGCACCAGCTGCGCGGCCGCGTCGGCCGCTCCCGCGAGCGCGGCTACGCCTACTTCCTGTACCCCAAGGACAAGGTGCTCACCGAGACCTCGTACGACCGCCTGGCCACCATCGCTCAGAACAACGACCTCGGCGCCGGAATTGCGGTCGCCCAGAAGGACTTGGAGATGCGCGGCGCCGGCAACGTGCTCGGCGCGGAGCAGTCCGGCCACATCGCCGGCGTCGGCTTCGACATGTACGTGCGCCTCGTGGGTGAGGCCGTGGAGACCTACAAGGCCCTCATGTCCGGCGACGTCGTCGACGCCACCGACCAAGGCCCCAAGGAGATCCGCATCGACCTGCCTGTCGACGCACACATCCCCGAGACCTACATCAATTCCGAGCGCCTCCGCTTGGAGAGCTACCGCAAGCTCGCCGCCGCCCGCGACGACGCGGAACTTTCCCATGTGGCCGAGGAATTGGTCGACCGCTTCGGCGAGATGCCCGAGGAAGTCGAGCGCCTCTTCGCCGTCGCACGTTTGCGCCACCAGGCCCGCCGCGCCGGGGTCGCCGACATCACCATGCAGGGCACGCGCCTGAAATTCCACCCGGTGGACATGCCCGACTCGAAGCAGGTGCGCCTCAAACGCCTGTACCCAGGTTCGAATTACCGCGCCGCGGTCAAGGCCGTCCAGGTGCCGTTCCCGCGCGAAGGTGGGGCGAAGAAGGCCCTCAACGCGCCGAACCTGCGTGACGAGGAGCTGCTGCAGTGGATTGCCGACTTCCTGAGCGAGATGTTCGACGTGGAGAAGATCTCCGTGCGCGGCAGGGCGGCCGAAAAGCCCGCGAAAAAGCGCGTTGTCTCCGTCAGCGAATAGCTCACCTAAGGACGAGCGGCATTGCCACCAGCATCGTCGTGCTCCACGTCAGGTGCACGGCGACAGGGGAGAGCAGTCCCCGCGTCCGAGACGCCTCAATGAAGCAGACCGCGCCGAGCACTCCGGCCGCGAAAACGAGCAGCGGTACGCCCATCGCGATGGTGACGACGCAGTAGAGCAGCGTCGAGAGCGCGCCCACGCCGAGCTCGGAGAATCTCCCGCGGAGCTGGTGCGGCACCGCGCCGCGGTAGACGAGTTCCTCGCCGATGCCGTTGATGATCAGCACCGCCACAGTCGGCGCCCAACCACCTGCGGAAGGCATGCTCAACAACTCGTGGACCGGCTCCGCCAGAAACGGGATGCACCGCACCACCAGCGCGCCGAGCATGAACACCACAGCGAGCGCCGCACCAACGGCTGCGCCCCGCGCAACGTCCCCGGCACCCGCGTTCCTGAACGCACCCCGGTCACCCCAGACCCACCACGCCGCCGCGTAGATCACGGCTGTGACGACGGTCAGGGCGTAGAACCCGGGCGTCCCGTCGCCAGCCCGCCGCGCGAGGAAGAGCCCCAACGCGCCGAGCACACAGGGCAACAGGACCAGCCAAGAAAGAGCAGCGCGCGACGTCATGATGGAGCAAGTATAGGGGTGCGGCAGGTCGTGCCGTACACTCATTGACCGTTACGCCCCTATAGCCCAATTGGCAGAGGCAGTCGACTTAAAATCGATTCAGTCAGGGTTCGAGTCCCTGTGGGGGCACTTTCAGATGCGAGTAGCCCATTACCGCGCCGGGTCAATCACGTGAAAGACCAGCGGCGCCGTGCTGAGCCGATATGTGCCCGGCTCGGTGCCGAGCACAGCGAGGATTTCGTGACGAAGCATCCGGTCGACCCCCACAACCATGTGCGGGCCTGAAAACTCGTCCTCCCCGTAGTTCACGGCCGCTTCCTCGTCAGGAACGAAGCGGACCCATCCCGCATTCGCTTCACCGACGACCGCGAAGGAGCGGTCGAATCCCAAACGCCACTTCATTGCGCGCAGCACGTGCTCCGAGGCAAGGGTTGTCAGATCAATGCGGCCCGATTCGTCGACAGCGAAATAGCCGCAAGACACCGCCGCGATGGAGGAGCCGTCCCTGTCAGTGAGGGAGGTGAGACGGCGGGAGAACGCGGCGTCGATAAGCAATGATGCTCGCGCGGGATCGCCGACGCCCAGTGGCAGTGTGTCGCCGAGCACACCCACGAATTTCAGCGGATCCCAGCACAGCGCTGCGTCGAGTTCGTCAGCGGTCACGGGCACAGCATTGAGGAAGCGGACGCGGCCCGTGCGTGCGGTGAGTAGCGGGACAACCGGGTCGTTGGCGAAGATGAAACCTGAAAGCGTCGCGCCTTCACACACCGGCGCACGCAGATCCATGTAATGGCCGGGCTCGATCGGATTGCCCGAGCTACGGCGGTAGCGCGCGAGCCGGCGCAGGCGGTGGACCGGCCACGCCGGCGGATCCCCGCAATCCGGGATGCGAAGCGTGAGCTCGTCTTGCGTGCCCGCCGTCGGCGCCGAGGAACGCGTGCGCGACAACCCGTAGGTGACGTAGAGAAAGTGGGGGACAGGCTCACGGAAACGGTAGACGACCACCGCGATCTCCTCCGAAAACCTCAATTCCCCGTGCACCGCCAGAGGCTCAGCCCCCGCTACCTGGCTGAGATGGGCGAGCAAGAAATCACCGCCCGTCTGCTGCGCTGCGCGACTGAAAAAGCCCCACCTCCAAGCCATGTCTCCATACTATTTCGCACCGCGCGGGAACGAAACGGCAAGGTGAAACGTTGCACAGTATGATCGGTGTTCGGTATCGACACCGCTTGGACCAGAAGAAAGGAACGAAGAAAGCGTGAAATCCAACAACCCCGTGCTGACGCGCCTTCCGCAGGCCCAGCAGAACACAGGATACGCCAACCCGCAGGCCGGCTACCCGCAGCAGTCGCCGTACGGCCAGACGCAGTACGGACAGCAGCCGAATTTTCAGCAGCCGGGCCAGGCTTACAGCCAGGGTGCTGAGCGCCCCATCACGGTCGACGACATCGTGACCAAGACCGGCATTACCCTCGCCGTGATCGTCGCGTTCGCCGTGGTGAACTTCGGCATCGGGATGGTGAACCCGGGAATTGCCATGCTCCTGACCTTCGTCGGCGCCATCGGCGGCTTCATCACCGTGCTGGTTCACTCCTTCGGCCGCAAATACGGATCCGCTGCCGTCACCTTGATCTACGCGGTATTCGAGGGCCTGTTTGTCGGTGGCTTCTCGCTGCTCCTCTCAGGTTTCATGGTCGGCGGTGAGAACGCCGGTGCCATCATCTTCCAGGCCATCTTGGGCACCATCGGTGTCTTCGCCGGCATGCTCTTCGTGTACAAGACCGGCGCCATCCGCGTCACCCCGAAGTTCACCCGCATCCTCACCGGCTGCATCATCGGCATCGCTGTCCTCGCGCTGGGCAACCTGTTGCTGTTCGTCTTCACGGGCATGTCCCCGCTTCGCGATGGCGGACCCATCGCCATCATCTTCTCCCTTGTCTGCATCGTCCTCGGTGCCCTGAGCTTCCTCAGCGACTTCGACACCGCTGACAAGCTCGTCCGCACCGGTGCACCCGCCAAGATGGCATGGGGCGTGGCTCTCGGCCTGGCTGTGACCCTGGTCTGGCTCTACACCGAGATCCTCCGCCTGCTGTCCTACTTCAGGGACTAGTCTCCACCACCCGCGTCCAAGCGGTACACAAGGCCCGTACGTCTCGTGCGGGCCTTTTGCATGCTTATCGACGTCTCTTTGTTCGTTTTTCACATGCCGTTGACCTTGTGGTTCTTGAGTTATCCACAGGTGTGGGTTGGGGGTCTGTTGGTGGGTGGGGTGGGAGTTTATGGTTTGGGTCATGAACGATTTCGACGCATTCATCGCTTCTGTGTCTTCCCCGATGGGGATCCTGGCGGGGTTTGACCGTCAGGTGGCGGTGCGTGCCGGCATCAACCCGCACACGGTGCGCAAGTGGTCGCGTTTGGCGAAGGTGTATTTCGGGCCGACGCGGTTTACCCGCAAACAACGCCACGCGGTGCGCCTGGCAGGTGAGACATCGAAGTCGTTGGATCAGTTGGTCTTCATCGAGTCCTGTGTGCGTGGCGTTGCTGATGATGCTGGTAAGTGGGGGTTGCGCCTGGCGTTGTTGTCGGTGCGCGGCACCTACGACACGCTGAAGCGCAAGGCCGCCGACATCCTCCCCAACCACGGCAACAGTGACGGGGACGGAGGCGGTGATGGTGGGCGTGGTGCCCCTGCACGGGGTGTGCGGTTCACCGGGTCCTATAGGAACACCCGCACGATGACGGTGACCGGGGACGAGCACGTTATAGCAGCGGTGGAGTTCGCTCTGCGGCGTGACCTGCGCCCGGATAGGCCGGTGGCAGGCCAG
>JALXXC010000011.1 GCA_025144245.1 Corynebacterium sp. p3-SID1145
CTCGGGGAAGGGGTGGTGTTGTTGTGTGACCGGCGGTCGGCCAGCCTCAGTGAGCGCTACTTGCTGGAGCCCTCACCGTTGCTGGATTGGTCGCGCCTGGACGACTGCGGTTCACCGCCGGTCGGCCGGGTCACAGTGCCGTTGCTGGAGCCTGAGCCGAGTCCTCCGATGGCGGTCTTGGCCTGGCCCGGCTCGTTGGAGCACCAGTTGTAGAGCACAGCGCCTGCGACGACGAACGCGAGGATCACACCCGCACCCTTGCCGATCTGCTGAACCATCGGGTCATTAGCAATCTGCTGCAGCTGGGCGGGTGGTGCTGTAGTTCATCACGCGGCCCGGGCCCTCGTCCGTGTTCGTGGTCATGTTGGACACGATCACCCGGATCGGGATTGATCTCGTACACACCCCCGGAGGTGGTCAAAGAGGTGGTGACGTAACCGAGGTAGTTGTCCTGATCGTCGGTGGCGTAATCGGTATCGGCGATGGTCGCTTTGCCTGAGATCGCGTCGCCGCGGTCAACCTGAAACGCGTACGTCGGTGCGAAGTCGCCCCAGGCGATGCCGTTCGTGATGCCTTGGAATCCGGTGCGGGCCTGCGCCGTTTGGCTCGTCCCGAGCGCACCCGTAGAGGCCAACGGGGTCGTGGTCTTGCCCCGGCAGCTGCGTCGTGGCGTAGCGGTGCTGCGGTGCGGGTTGCCCCTCGGAGCGCAGCGGGTCGATCTGGATCGGCAGCGGCGGGGCGTAGCCGATGTAGCCGGGCGCCGGATTTCATGTAACCCTGAAAGTGGAGCTCTGCGATTCGTAGGTCCACTCGCCCAGTTCCGTAGCGATACTGTTGGAGTTGTTGAACGGAATCGGACAGTCGAGCGACGTGAAGTTCTTGCGCTAGATCGTCTGGTTTGCGCTATCCCAAATGGTCAGGGGAACCGGGCTGCCCCACAGGTCGTACTTGCCAGTCTTGGCCACACCAGCCTTGTTGATCGCGTCGTGGCTGAGCCACAAAGCGCCGAAGCGCGTCGCGACGTTCTGCTTAATGACCGTCGCCCACGGCACCGACGCCGGGTTCTGGTCGTCGTATGTGGCGGTGGAGTTGGGGATCGGCCGCGTTTCGGCATTCGCGGCGGGCAGGATCGTCGAGTCGGGGGCGGCGACCTGTACAGTCGTCAGCCCCAGGATCGCCACGGTAGCAGCACTCATGGCACGCTTGGAGATCGAGACGGTGAAGCGCGGGCGCGCAGATGTGGATCCCATGGGTACATCCAATCCTTGAAGTAGTAAGAACAGCAAAATCTACAACAGAATTGTGCCCAGCGGGTAATCTTTTTTCCTGCGAAAGCACCCGCCGCACACAGGCCTGTTCTCACAGGTAGTCACAATACTTGACTGGGAACAGGTGCGCAGGCGGGAAGGATTTTTCAGGTTGCGCCACTGTCTTTTGAGGCTAGTGTCCAAGAAATCTGGACCCACACCCCTACAGAGAGCGACCGAGAGCCCACACCTCCCAACCAGCTGAGCGCCAGTCGTCCACGGTGAGGACATTGCGGCCGTCGATAAGCTTCTTGTCGGCGACGAGCTCGCCTGCATGGGTGGGGTCGAGCTTCTTGAACTCGTCCCATTCCGTAGCGAGGATCACCAGCTCGGCGTTGGTGAGGGCATCATCGAGCGAGACCGCGTAATCCAGAGTCGGGAAAACCTTGCGTGCGTTGTCCATGCCCTGCGGGTCGTAGACGCGCACCGCCGCACCAGCGAGACTCAACTGGCCGGCCACAGCGAGAGCGGGCGAATCGCGCACGTCGTCGGAATTCGGCTTGAACGCGGCCCCCAGCACAGTGATCCGGCGTCCGATCAGGGAACCGAGAATCTCCCGCGACAAATCGGTGACGCGCTGGCGGCGGCGCATATTGATCGCGTCGACTTCGCGCAGGAAGGTCAGCGCCTGGTCAGCGCCAACCTCGCCGGCGCGGGCCATAAATGCGCGGATGTCCTTCGGCAGGCAGCCGCCGCCGAACCCGAGACCGGCACCGAGGAACTTGCGGCCGATGCGGTCGTCGTAGCCGATTGCGTCGGCAAGCTGGGTGACATCGGCCCCGACGATCTCGCAGACTTCGGAGACGGCGTTGATGAAGCTGATCTTGGTGGCCAGGAATGCATTGGCGGAGACCTTCACAAGCTCGGCGGTCTGCAGGTCAGTAACGATGAACGGGGTACCACTGTCCAGCGGGGTGGCGTAGATTTCGCGCGCGGTCTCCTCGGCGCGGGAATTCTCCCCGCGGGTGCCCAGCACAATGCGGTCGGGTTCGATGGTGTCCTTGACGGCGTACCCCTCGCGGAGGAACTCAGGGTTCCACGCGATCTCGACGCTTGCCCCCTTGCCGGCCTTCTCCGCCGCGGCGTCGGCGCGTTCCTGCAACGCACGTGCGGTGCCGACCGGGACGGTGGACTTACCCAAAATGAGGTGCTCACCCTCGAGGTGCGGCACGAGGCTGTCGATCGCGGCTTCGACGTACGTGGTGTCGGCGGCGTACGAGCCACGCTGCTGCGGGGTGCCCACGCCGATGAAGTGCACGTTCGCGAATGCCGCGGCCTCTTCATAATCGGTGGTGAAGCCCAGGCGGCCGGATTCGATATTGCGCTTGAGAACCTCGGGCAGACCCGGCTCGTAGAACGGCACGTCCCCGTTCTTCAAAGCGTCGATTTTCGCCTGGTCAACGTCAATGCCGAGCACCTCGTGCCCCAGCTCCGCCATGCAGGCGGCGTGCGTTGCTCCAAGGTATCCGGTGCCAATCACAGTCATGCGCATACCGGACATTATGCAAGGTTTGGGATTGTCCGTAACGACAACGCGGTTAAGGTCAGCCTAATTGGGAA
The DNA here is from genome assembly GCA_025144245.1 of Corynebacterium sp. p3-SID1145. GTDB lineage: Bacteria > Actinomycetota > Actinomycetes > Mycobacteriales > Mycobacteriaceae > Corynebacterium. Next base: position 2,868 of record JALXXC010000011.1, read on the forward strand.
TGAACAAAGCGGGCACGCCGCTGGGCGCGCCCGCCTTTCGCTCTGGAGCTCTAGTGCGCGTGGCCGCAGCCGCAGCCCGCCTTCTCCTTGACCTCGTGCGGCTCGCACTCACACTCGCCCTTTTCGTGGTGGTGCTCGTGGCCGTGCTCAGCGCAGTGCCCGTGGCCCTGGCCTTCCTTGCATCCGCACTCGCACTCGCTTCCTGCACAGTCGCACGTCATGTGGTGACCGCACTGGCAGTGGCCCGACTCGCAGTTGCACTGTGCACCGGCATCGGTGGCGTGAACATCCTTCAGGCCGAGATCGTTCTTCTCGGCGTGGCCGCCGCAGCAGCCATGGTGAGAGGTCTCGTTGGGAGTGGTCATGGTGGCTCCTTGTCAATTTAGGGTGCGGAAACCGTCCCTTTGGTGAAAACGTTTTCCGTTAATGAAAACCTGTTGAAAATCAGCCTAATCAACAAAGCACCTTCGCACCCAAATGCACCGCCGCCGCAGGGGTGTGGGTTACCCCCGCGCACTACTGGCGGAAGTTCAGGTACGCCTTCGAGGGTGTCGGCCCGCGCTGCCCCTGGTACTTGGAACCGACGGCGGAGGAGCCGTAGGGATTCTCAGCTGGGGAGGACATCTGGAACAGCGCCAACTGCCCCACTTTCATCTCCGGCCAGAGCGTGATCGGCAGGTTGGCCACGTTGGACAGCTCCAGAGTGATGTGGCCGGTGAAGCCCGGATCGATGAAGCCGGCGGTGGAGTGGGTGACCAACCCCAGGCGGCCCAGGGAGCTCTTGCCCTCCAGGCGGCCTGCGAGGTCTGCAGGCAGCGTGAACTTCTCCAGGGTGGCGGCGAGCACGAACTCGCCCGGGTGGAGCACGAACGGCTCGCCTTCGGGAACTTCGACCTCGGTGGTCAGCTCCGGCATCTCCTTCTTCGGGTCGATGTGCGTGTACTTGGAGTTGTTGAACACGCGGAAGAAACGGTCGATTCGCACGTCCACGCTGGACGGCTGAACCAGGTCCGGGCTGAACGGGTCGATGCTCAGACGGCCGGAGTCAATGGCGGAACGAATGTCGCGGTCAGAAAGAAGCACGGCTTCATCTTACGGTGCCGCCCCCGGTGCGGGGCTGGCAGGGTTTTTCAGTGTCCGGCACGTGCGGTGCTACGATGATCTGCGCTGCTTTCAACCAGCCAGGCCGGCGTAGTTTAGTGGTAGAACATCAGCTTCCCAAGCTGAGAGTGCGAGTTCGATTCTCGTCGCCGGCTCCATTGTCACCAGCCGCGCCATGGTCCACAGATCAGTCGCGACACGGTGGACAAACCGGTGTTTTGGTTTTTCATTATTCCATGGCACCGGTTTCGTGGTTCAGCAGCAACTGTGCACTCGGCATAGCGTGTCGTTCGAACCGTTACGGGGATTAGTCGATGGGATAGCCGGTAACTGGGACTTCGCTGTTCGGCTGCCAGCCCAGCGCGGGGGCGACATGGGTGGCGAAATTGTCCAAGATCTTCACGTTGACGTCCACGCCCATGCCTGTGGGGATGGTGATGAGCAGGGTATCGGCGGACATGACGGCGGGGTCGGCTTTGAGCTGCTCAATGAGTGTGTCCGGCTCAGCGGCGTAGGTGCGACCGAAGGTGGTGGAGCCGACATCAGGCAGCACGCCCACCTGGTCGGAACCGGATGCCTGCAAGCCGAACATCTGCATATCCGCGCCGTCGACGATGGGGAAAATGGAGCGGGACACCGACACGCGCGGCGTCCAAGCGTGTCCCGCCTCCTTCCACGCGGCGCGGTAGCGGCTGATCTGATCCGCCTGGATTTCGCCCAGAGTATCGGCGGTGGTTTCGGAGACCAGGGTGGACGACATCAGGTTCAGCCCGTCCTTGGCGGCCTGTTCCGCCGAGGTGTGGGTGCCGGAGCCGTAGAAAATGTGTTTGCGCAGCTCGGGCGCCATGGGGAAGACCGGCAGGGCGGAGCCGGGCTGGAACATGTTGGGGTACTGCCGGTCCAGCGGAGCGGCAGTGGCGAATCCATTGCCGTCCACTGCAGCCATGAACGCCTCGAGGTGGCCGCGCGCCACGTCCGCACCGTTGGGCGCTTCACCCTTGTAGCCGAAGGCCTCCCATCCGCGGTCAGCCACCTCGGGAGCGCCGCGCGAGACACCCAAGGCCACGCGGCCGCCTGAGAGCTGATACAGGGATGCGGCCCCTTCGGCGAGGTAGAGCGGGTTTTCATAGCGCATGTCGATGACGCCAGTCCCCACCTCGATCCGTTTGGTGGTGGCGGCGACAGCGCCGAGCAGCGGCATCGGGGCGGAGGCCTGCGGCACGAAGTGGTGGACGCGGAAGGACGCGTTGTTCACGCCGATCTCGTCCGCAGCCTGGGCGATCTCCAGGTGGATCTTGGCGATCTCCTCCGCAGACGGCCCGCGCTGGCCGCCGAAGGCGTAGTGCCCGAAGCTTAAGAATCCGAATGCTTTCATTGGACAACACTCCTTTTGGTGACGTATCAACAAGGAGGGTAATACTTCGGTCTAGGTTTGTCACGGATGGCGGTGGGTTTGAAGAGCCCAGGGTTTTAGGAGCGAAGGCTTGAGGCGCGAACAGTCCGCGTGGCAACGTTTGTCCGTGCACCTATGCTGTGGGGGTGTGAGGGTGAGTGTGACACAACGCATCGTGGACCAGCTGCGGTCGACTGTGTCCCGATGGACCGAGCCAATCTTCAACCGGCCGGATTTCACACCGGAGCATGAAACGCCGGTTTTGTATGTGCACGGGATTCACAGCCGCGCCAGCGGATTCCGCCGCAACGCGCGGTATCTGCGCGACCACGGCTATTGGGTGTGGGGCTTCAATTACGGCCGCATGTTCCTTCCCGGCTTGTACGGAACAGGGCCGTTGGAGAATTCGTTGGAGGAGCTGCGGGCCGAAGTCGATAAGGTGCTCGCGCACACGGGCGCAGACCGTGTCGATATCGTGGCGCATTCCCAGGGGGGATTGTTGACCAAGCTTTTCATCGCGCAGGGAGGAGCATCCAAGGTGCGGCGCGTGGTCGCCATGGGCGCCAATTTCCACGGCACGGATATGAAGGGTGCCGCACCGCGTATGCTCCGGAGGTTCGAGCGGCACCCGAAACTAACCAAACTCCTGCTCAGCCCTAGTGTCCCGCAGCAGTTGGCGGGTTCTCCTTGGATGCGCCAGCACGCCGATCCCCTGCCAGACACCGACCCGTCGGTGGTCTACACTGCGCTGTACTCCACTCGCGACACCTTGGTCACGCCGAACAGCGCGTCGACGTTGGAATCGGCGGACGGCGCGGATGTGGTGAACAAAGAGATTCCCGGCGCGCCGATCCACCAGTTGATGATGCGCGACGAAGAGATCACCAAGCTGACCCTGTGGGGGCTGGAGCGCCCAGCCACCGCGGGCCGCTAACTAGCCGCACTGCACGATCGGCTGCGGGTTATACACCGTGGTCTGGGTCTCGCGGGAGATTTCCTTGCCGGACAGGTCGCGGACGATGCGGGTGTCGGAGGTGGTGAATCCCTGGGCGCCGCCGGACGGGATGCATTCGCCGCCGGAGACCGTCTTGGGGCTCGGGGAGGTGTAGGCCCAGCGCCCACCGTTGATGGACTCGACTTCGCGGTCCTTGACACCCTTGAGCCGGACGGTGATCTCGCCGCCGCCGAAGCTGGTTTCGATCTTGACGGGGTGCGGGGTGTCGTTCTTGAACGCCAGGTCAATCGCACCCTCATAGACGGTGGCTTCGCGGCCGGCCGGGTAGCGGGAGATGTAGTAGGAGTGCGGCGTGTGGTCGACGTCTGTCATCCCCGCGAAGTAGGAGGCGTTGTACAGGGTGGTGGCGAACTGGGAGATGCCGCCGCCGACGGCGTTGCCGGCGCGGCCGTCGATGATGATGCCGGAGGAGACGTAGCCCTGGGCCGTGCCTCGGGGACCGGTGTAGCCGTTAAGGGAGAAGGTCTCGCCGGGGCTGACCACCGCGCCGTTGACGGTGTCGGCGACGATCGAGATGTTGGTGCCGGAGGCGGAGCTGTAACCGCCGGTGGTGAACTCGCCGACGACATCGTCGAAGGTCGCGTTCTTCGCTTGTTCGGTGGTGAAGGTGGCGGGAACCTCTTTGTACTGGGCCTCCCACGTGCGGGGCTGGTCGCCGAGGACGCGGTCGCCGAAGCCCCTCATGGTCTCCTCCCAGCGAATCTCGTTGCCGTCGACGGACGGGCTGACCTCGCCGGAGGCGGAGATAGTGGCGTTTTTGCCTTCCTTCACGGTGTCTTTGAGCTGCTCGGCGAAGATGCCCTGCGCAGCTTCGGTGTTGACCTCGGGCACGATGCGGCGCTGTTTGGGGTCGTTGCGGAAGGTGACCACTTCGCCCATCTTCTCACCGTCGATCACTGCGTCAGTCTCTTTCTGGCCTTTCAGCGTCAGTGGACCGTCGAGCGCACGGGCGACAGGACCGTCGACGGTTTCCTTGACGAGGTCCTCGCCGATGGCGGGCTCGGTGACCTCCGGCTCGATTTCGACGCCGGCGGGGTTGAGCCAGTTGGCGCTCATGGCGCGCTTGAGCTCGTCGGTGTCGATGTCCTGGCCCAGCTTGGGGTCGGTGACCTTGGGCTCACCACCTTCGATGGCGACGGCGCCGTCGGCGGGTTCGACGGTCAGGTCCTTAGCCACACGCTCGACGGTGGGCACCAGCGCGGAGTCGTCGGAGGTGGAAACGATGTCGACTTCATTGGTGCGGAACAACCCCAGCAGCCGGGTGACGGGGTTGAACGATTCTGTTCCCGCGGCATCCACGGTTGCCTGCCAGTCGGGGCCGAGACCCGCGCTGGCCGGAACGAACTCGGTCTTCTCCTCCGCAGCGGTGACGGTCACCGGCTTGTCGTTGACGTCACCGAGTTCGCTGCCGAGCTTCTCCACGGCTGCCGCGGGCGCCATCCCGCCGACCTCGACTCCGCCGACGGCGGTGCCGCGCGGGACATTGCCGCGGTTGAACGCGATGTCCGCCAGGTACAGCCCCAGCAGGATCACGATCAGGCCGATGAGGAAGCCGACGGCGACCTTCACGCCGCGGGACCCGCCGGTCCCGCGTCTAGCTTGCACACTACTCACGGGACTTAAGGGTAACGGACACAGCGGAAATGGGAGGCAATACGGCTACCGGGGGCCGTCGATAAGCTGCAGCTGGACCCGGCGAGCGGCTTCGTCGATGCGCGCGGAGGGAATCTCCCCGGCCTCCACGGCGGCGACAGTGCCGTCGATGGCTTCGCGCAGGCCGTCGCCGGAGGACCACAGCGCTTGGTCGGCACCTGCGGCGATGGCGCTGCGGACGGCATCGGGGGTGGGCATGAGGTCGGTGACCGCGCGCATGCCGGACAAGTCGTCGGTGACGGCGACACCTTCGAACGGAGCGCCGCCCGGGTAGTCGCCGGTACGCAGCATGCGGTAGACGTTCGGGTTGAGCGACGACGGGCTCTTCCCATCGCCGACACCGGGCACCACGATGTGCCCCACCATCACGGACGCGTGCGGGAATTTGGGCAGGACCGCCGCGTAGGGGGCGAGGTCGAAGACGTTGAGATCCTGGATCGGCGGAGTCTGCGCGAGCGTGTGGTGTGTGTCGCCGCTGGCGCGTCCGTGGCCGGGGAAGTGCTTAAAGGTGGGCGTCACTCCGGCATCGGCGAGCCCCTGCGCGAAGAGCACAGCGACTTCGGCGACGCGCTCCGGAGAGGAGCCAAACGCGCGGTCGCCCACGACGTCGAGCCCGGCCGCGTCCACGTCGAGAAGCGGGGCGTAGTCGACATTGATCCCGTATTTCGCCAGCGCACGGCCCACATCGTAGCCGCTGCCGCGGATCACTTCCGGGGATTGTTGCGCGAGCTCGCGCGGCGGCGGGAAGGAGCCGATCACGTCCGCGTGGCGCTGCACCCGCCCGCCCTCGAAGTCGATTCCGACGGTGAACGGGCGGCTGAATTCTTTCCGCAGGGCGTTGATGTTGCGCCCTTCCTCCGTGAGCAGTGCGGGGTCGGACCAGCTGGGCAGGAAGAGCCCGCCTGCGCCTTGTTCGAGCGCCGCGCGCGCCTCGTCGTAATTCTTCACGCCGACGACCATCAGCGAGGCGACCCGTTCGCGCAGGTCCGCAGGCAGCTCCGGCGGCGGGGTCACGGTCACCGTGCGCGTTTCGGTCTCCTCGACAGTCACCGGCGCCGGCTCGGGCCCCGCGCAGGCCGCTACGAACATGCAGGTCAGCACACCGAGGGAGGCGGTCGCGGACACAGTGGCAGTGCGCATCGCGCTCTCCCCCCTTCATGTGCTCGCTTGCCGACGTCTCCTCCAAATCTTATCCCCCTGGTAACCTCAAGTCCCATGACCTCCGTGATCCGCACCCGCCGCTCAGACCAGCCCTGGTCCCGCCGCACGCTCGGCCCTGTGCTGGCCAGTTCGGTCACCGGCATCGTGCTCGGTGTCGTCGGCGTGGTGGGCATCGCAACTTTCTCCGGCCAGAACCAGGTGCCGTCGGGCAACGCCGTCCCGGCCGATGAAGCGGTGCTCGGCGGACCGGAGTACGGCTCCAGGCAGTAGATGCCAGCGCTGCGCACCCTCGCCGCACGCCGCCAGCACCTGCTCGGCTGGATTGCGCTGACCCTGCTGTCGTTCCTGCAGGCCCCCGGGCGGACGGCGGCGGACACCAAATTCGACCTCACCGCCGATCCCGGCGCGTTCCTCAGCGCCGCGACGCACGCCTACACCGACCGCTTCACACTGGGGCAGATCCAGAACCAGGCGTACGGCTACCTTTTCCCCCACGGAGCATTCTTCTGGCTTACGGAGCCGCTGCCGGATTGGGTGGCGCAGCGCATGTGGTGGGCGATCGTCATGGGCACCGCGTTCTCGGGCACGGTGGCGCTGGGGCGCAGGCTGGGGTTGCGGGGGGCGTCGTCAAGCCTCGCCGCGGTGCTGTACGCGCTGAGCCCGCGCGTGCTGACGACATTGACGGCGATCTCCTCTGAAGCGTGGCCTGTCGCGCTAGTGCCGTGGACGCTCGCTCCCCTGTTCGCGCCGCAACTCCGGCGGGGCCATGTGGCTGCGGCTGTGCTCCCGGTGGCGCTGATGGGCGCGGTGAACGCGACGGCCACGATGATGGCGTGCCTGCCCGCTTTCCTTCTGCTCATCTACCGCACGGCGTGGAAACCGCTCGCTGGTTGGCTGCTCGGCGTAGCGCTCGTGTCCGCATGGTGGATCGGGCCCCTTTTGGTGCTCGGCCGCTATTCACCCCCGTTCACGGACTTCATCGAGTCCGCGTACGTGACCACGCGGTGGACGAATCTGGCCGAGGTGCTGCGCGGCACGACGTCGTGGTCGCCGTTCGTCGACACGGAGCGTACCGCCGGTTTCCTGCTGGTCAACGAACCCGTTTTCGTGCTGGTCACGCTCGCTGTCGCTGCGTTCGGGCTCGCGGGCCTAGCTATGCGGGGCATGCCGTGGCGCGGCTACCTCGCCGTGCTGCTGTGCTGCGGGGTCGCTCTGCTCGCCGCGGCGCACGGCCCGTTGGGAGGCGCGTGGCTCTCCTTTCTCGACGGCCCCGGCGCCCCTTTCCGCAACCTGCACAAACTCGACCCGCTGGTGCGCCTCCCGCTGGCTCTCGGCGCCGGGTACGCGATGACCCGCGCACGTACCCCCGTGCTGGTCGCCGGGGTGCTCGCGACCGTGCTGGCTACATCCCCTGCGTGGACGCTGCGGCTCGCTCCGGAAGGCACGTGGACTGCGGTGTCCCCGGACTGGCAGGCCGCCGCCGAATTCATCGATGCCAACGCCGCCGGCACCCGCACCCTCGTCGTCCCACAGACGCAATTCGCGCGGCAGACCTGGGGCTGGACCCGCGACGAACCAATCCAAGGCCTGACTTCCACCCGCTTCGCCGCCCGCGACGCCGTGCCGCTGGTGGATCCTGAAGCGGTCCGCGGACTCGATGGACAGATGGCCGCGCTCTCGCCGGAGGCGCTCCGCGCGATCGGCGTCGGCGCCGTCGTGGTGCGCGGTGACTTGGCCTCGGGCCTGAAGCCGCCGGAACTCAGCGATGCATTCGGAAAACCTGCCGCGTTCGGGGATGTCTCCGTCTACCTCGTTGAACCGGACCGGGACATGATGATCGCCGATGCCGGCTCCGCCCTTCCCACTGTCGCCGGCGGCGGCGAGGTCCTGCCCCTGCTGGACGCTGAATTCGGCTACTCCCCGCGCACTATCACCGCCGGTGCCGGGCAGGCCGATATCGTCACCGACACCCCCGCTCTAGCCAAACGCAATTACGGCACCCTTATCGGCCCGACCTCCGCCCACCTGCGCGACATGAGCGAAGGCGGCGCGGTGCGCAACCGTGTCCCCGACTACCCCTCCGACGGCCGGCGTGTGCGGGTGGCAGAGACCGGCGGCACGGTCCGCGCTTCCTCGTCCGCCGCCGACGCGACCTCTTTCGGCGGCGCGAAACCCGCCGGGTCGCTCACCGCAGCCGTCGACGGGCTCGACGACACCGCCTGGCACCCCACTCCCGGCGATGAGTCCCCGTGGCTCGAAGTCGCGCCCGACTCCCCCGTCAGCAAGGTCACCATCACCGCCACCGAATCCGTGTCCGCCACAGTGAGCTGGGACGGGGGATCGCGCGAAGTCTCGTTCAAGAAAGACACACCCCTCACCGTCGACGTCGGCGCCGGCGTCAACTCGGGCGCGGTCCGCGTCACGCTGGATGAGCCGGCCGGGATCAGCGAATTCGCCGCGGGCGTGGACCGCATAGTCACCGTGACCGGCACGGGCGACACCTATTTCTTCCAGCGCCTTCTTCCCGCCGACGACGTCATCCGCCGGGCCTTCACCACCGATCGCGCCGGGAAGTGGACGCTCTCGCACGCAGCGGAAATCGACGGCGAGCATTACGAGGCAGGCACCGTGGAGCTAAAGGCCGGCACGCACACCATCATCACGGACACCGAGACAGTGTCGTTGAGCCGCGGCATGAGCGGCACCGACTGGTCGCCTTTCGACGGCACCGCCGCCCCCGCCGACTCCGACCGCCTCATCCTGACCACGCGCGCCTTCAACTCGGGGCTGCGCGGAACTATCGACGGACCCGGCGGCCGCACCGAGTTGGAACCCGTCCGCGTCGACTCCGGCATGCAGGCCTTCCGCGTCCCCGCCGGCGAGTCGGGCACGTTCACCATGTCTTTCGCGGGCGAGACCTTCTTCCGCGCCAGCCTCATCTTCGGCGGCGCACTGAGCCTGCTCGCACTCGGACTGTGCGTGCTGTGGAGCTCCTCCCCGCGCGCCGCCTCCAGGAACCGGGGCGGCGATGCCTCCGCGCCAATCACGGTCGCGGCCGCGGCCGCCGTCACCGCCGCCGGCGGCCCCGTCGGCGCAGCCGCCTTCGCTGCGACCCTGCTGATCCGCCGCTTCACGCTCATTCCCCCGTGGGCGCTCGCCGCCGGCTCCGCCGCCGTTATGGGCCTGTGGCTGGCGCGGGCTCCGTGGCCGGCCGCGAACTACGCGGGCGACTCTGTGGCGGTGACGGTCGCGGGCTGTGTCGCGCTGAGCTGCCTCGCAGCCAGCGCATGGCGGGGACCTCGACCACCTCGTAACTGATGTAGCTCACCGCCGCAGACACCGTGACAGTGAAGGCGAGCACCAGCACGAAATCGGTGCCCCTACCGGTGAAGAGATCCACGCCGAGCACCGGGAAAGCGATCTCCAACACCGCTACATGCCACAGGAAAATCGAGTAGGACCACCGGCCCAGCGCCCGCATGGCCGGGGCAGCGAGCACCCCGTCGCTCTGAGGTGCCAGTGCGAAAGGCACGAGGAACAGCGCCGCGAAAACAGTGCCCAGAATGATCCGGGCGTTGAATTCCGCCGGGTCCGGATGCGCCAGTCCACGCGGCCCCACCCATTCCTGGCCGGCCAACCACGCGACACCGAGGGCCAGCACCGGGAACACCCACCGCGCCGGGCCACTGAAACGCAAGCCCAGCCGCACCCCAGCGCGTTCCAGCTCAGCGCAGCCCAGCCCCACCGCGAACCAGGGGGCGTAGGAGGGCGGGAAGATCTGCCAGTTCACCTGCGTGGCCTCGTCAATACCCGAGATCAGCCACGGCCAGGCCAGCCCGGCGAGCACCGCCGCGGCGAGGACTACCCCCCGCCCGCGCTGCCCCAGCACCAGGTATGCGGGCAGCACGATGTAGAACGCCACCTCGATGCACAACGACCACATCTGCGTGAGCCCGGGGATGAGCCCGTCAGGGACGTAAATCTGCACCAGGAACAGGTTGGCCAGGGCCTGCCGCAGGTTCAGGTCAGCCAAGCTCGGCAGCGCCGCCATGACCGCGCACACGCACACCAGGTACGCGGGGGCGATGCGGGCGAAGCGGTTGAGGGGGTACGTCGATAAGCGTTGCGCGCCTCCTCTAGCCAGCAAGAATGCGGACAGAGCGAAGAAGACGGCGACGAAATAGTCGAAGCGGGCGAATAGCGCGCTGCCCATGCCTGTCTGGAAGGAAACGTGCGTGACCACGATCCCGAGGGCGGCGACTGCGCGCAGGCCCTCGAGTTCCGGAAGGATCGTGCTGTGCTGCTTGCTAGGGTTCGAGATACTGCAAGTGTAAAGGAGGGCCATGAAGCGGCTGTACTGGTGCGTCGCCGTGTTCATCATCGGCATGGTCCTGGGGACGATGATCGCCCCGCCCATCACGTTGGCGATGAAACCGCTGGACAACGGCATCACCACGTTGACCTGGGACGGTCCCGGTGGCCCCGTCACCCAGGAGATCGAGGTCAGCGGCGCGAAGAAGGACGCCGCCGTCACGGTGCGTTCGCCGGGCGGCGAATTCAGCGACGAGATCTCCCGCTACACCGCCGAAACGTCGCGCGGCCTGGTGTTCCTTTTTCCGTTCCAGCCGGACCGGCGCAGCTTCCGCTTCTACGATCCGGCAAGCGATACGCAGGGCACCGTCGACTACGTCGGCCCGAGCCAGCTCGACGGCCTGCGCACGTACACCTACCACGGCACTTTCGACGGTGCGGACGGGGGAAAGCACTCCGAGCGCACCCTCGAGGTGGACCGCCGCACCGGCACGCTGCTCCGCGCGACGTGGGAGACACCTGAGGGCACGTACACGCTTGACGACGCCACCGCCGCCGCCCAGCTCGCCCACGCCCACGACCGGGTCCGTGTGCTGAAGATCCTGCAGGTCCTCGCGTGGCTTGGAAAATTCACCGCGTTTTGCGCCGCGGTCGCGGGAGTGGTGATCTTTGCGCGGCGCTAATGCCGCCCGCACCGCGCTCACCGCGTGGGGCGTGTTCCTCGTCGGCGCGCTGACCTGGCCGTTCCTGCTCGCTTTCGTCTCGCCGGGCGCCGCGTTCGCCCTGCGCGACATGATGGTCCTGCCGCACCCGGCGCTCACTCATGCCTCCCTGGGCTTCGGAGATCTCCCGGCGCGGAGTGCGCCGCAGGACGGGGTGCTGGCCGTCGTCGGCACGCTCATGCCCGCGACCTGGTTCGTCGCTCTCTTCATGGTCGCCTCGGCGAGCGCGGCAGCGTGGGTCGCCGCGCGGGTGGGCACGCACCCGTGGACGAAAGCAGCTGCGATGGCGGTCGCGGTGTGGAACCCGTTCGTCGTGGAGCGCATGCTGCAGGGCCAGTGGTCGCTGGCCGCCGCCGCGTGGCTGCTCCCCGCCGTCGCGCTGTGCCGCGGACCGGGGCAGTTGCTTGCGGTCTGGGGGGCATCACTGACACCGACAGGCGGGCTTTTCTCACTGCTCACAGGCTTATCGACGTCCCGCCGCCCCCACCTCCCCCTCTTCTCCCTCGCCTGCTGCGCGCCGTGGCTATTCCCTGCGCTGCTGGGTGGACTGGGCAGCGGCACCGCGACTGCTGAGTCTGCCTCCACGTTCGCACCGCGCGCGGAAACCCACGCGGGGACTCTCGGTTCCTTAGTCGGCCTGGGCGGGATCTGGAATGCCTCTGCCGTCCCCGCCTCCCGTTCCGCCGGCTTCGCTCTCGCCGGAATCGTGCTGTTCGCGGTCCTGTGTTTAGCCTGGCGCCACATTCCGCGCCCCCTACTGGTTCTGGCCGGCATCGGTTTCGCCGTCCCGCTCGTCTCGTGGCTCCTGCCCGGGCTGATGGCCTGGTTCGTGTCCACCGTCCCCGGCGCGGGACTATTCCGCGACGCCCAGAAATTCGTCGCATTAACCCTGCCGGCATTCGTAGTCGCCGTCGGCCGCCTCGACCGCGTCGACCCGCGCCTGCCCATCGTGGCTCTTCTTCTCGCCTTGGCTCAAGTCCCCGACGCGCCGCGAGCCGTCGCCGCCCTGGCACCTATGCACGTAGCCGTCCCCAGCATTGACCATCAGGGGCGCGACGTGTTTTTCGACGGCCGCCCTTACCTCCTCACCCGCCCCGACGGCGCCCCCATCGTCGATCCCGCAACCAAAGCCATGAACGTCGTCGAGTCCGGCGAGCTCGTCGTCGACGGCGTGACAGTCGACGCGCCCTCCCCGCGCTGGCGAGTCGCGCAGGACATCTTCGGCACTACGCCCCGCCCGGAGCTCCCCTCCGATGCGGACTTTTCGGTACAGCTTTATTATTCGAACCCCCAGGTCGCGCTCGTCGTGCACCCCGACGGCACGGTCGAGGACACCGGCTACCCCGCCCGCGCTCTGCCCCGCACCGGCATCGCGCTGTTGGTGTTGTGGTTCCTGCTGCCGCTTTTCGCGTTCGCGCCGTTCTTCGCGCACCGTTCTTCGCGCACCGGCACCGCAGATCACCGCAGATGTGAACCCTAAAACTTAGTTACCCCAGGTCGCGGTTTGAGAGTCATTTTTGCCGACCTGGGGAAACTAAGTTTTGGGGTTAACATCCTGGCTAGCCGACGACTCGGCGAAGCAGTGAGGCGAATTTCCGGCCGGTTTCCGGCCAGGAGTAGTGGGCGGCGCGGGAACGGGCCGCGTCGCCAAGCGATGCGCGGCGGGCAGCGTCCTCGACGAGGGCACGGACGGCAGCGCGGAACTCGGCTTCGTCGTCGACGAGGATGCCGGTCTCGCCGTCGACGATGGAATCGCGCAGGCCGCCAGCTTCGCGGTAGCCCACGGTAGGCACGCCGTGCTGGCCGGCCTCGACGACGGCAATGCCCCACCCTTCCTTCGCTGACGGCATGAGGTGCAGGTCGGACCGGGCGAGCAGGGCGTGTTTGAGGTCGTCGCCGACGTGGCCGTGGAAGATCACGCGGTCACCGAGGTCGGCAGCATACGTGCGTAGCTGATCCTCCCACCAGCCGGAACCGACGATATCGAGCACGACGCCGGGCAGGTCGCGGACGGTATCGATGGCCTGCTCGATGCGCTTGTGCGGCACAAGGCGTGACAGCACGACGAGGTGAGTTTTGCCGTCGGGCTGCAAAGCAGGAAGGTCGGCGGGGACGGGGTCGACGCCGTTTTCAATGATTGCGATGTCGTCGCGGTTCACGCCGAGCGCGACTAAGTCCGCACGCGACGCTTCCGACACAGTCACGTATTGCGCACCGCGGTACACCCAGGGCGCCAGCTTCGACTCAAGGAACCAGCCCAATCGCCCGATCACGGGGCCAGCGACGGGCCATTGCTCCTTGTGGCAATGGTGGGTGAGCAGCACGACGGGTCTGCGCGTGAATAGCCGCGCGAAGAACGGAATTCCGTTTTGCGTATCGACGACCACGTCCGCCCCACTCCCCCACACCGCGAAAGGAGCACGCAGATAGACCGTGTATTTGCCGCCGAAGCGTTGGAAACGGATGCCGTCGCGAAGCGAGCGGTGCGGCGCGTCTGTGTGGCTGGCGCTGCGGTAGATCACCTCGTGCCCCTGACTGGCCAAGTACGCGCCGACGCGCTCTAGGTAGCGTTCGCTGCCACCGCCTTGAGGGTGGGTGGTGTCGCGCCAGCACAGCAAGAGGATCTTCATCCCGGCTGATCTTACGCGGGCAGGTGTTAGTGTCACTGGAATGGACATCCGGCTGGAACGCACGCGCAACTTAGCCACGTTGGAGCGCGCGGTGGATCTGTTGCGGTCGTTTCGCCTCGAGCAGACACGCCCGGACATCTTCTACCGCGAGCTCGCGGAAGACACGCATGCGCTTATCGACGCGCTAAGCCGCGACATCACCCGCACCGGCCTCACCGACAAACGGATCTTGGATGTCGGCGGAGGGCCAGGCTATTTCGCGGAGGCGTTCGGGGATAGCTGGTATGTGGGGCTGGAACCGTCGATAAGCGAAATGTCGGCGGCTGGTTTGAGCGGTTACGGCGCAGTGCGCGGCGACGGCTCAGCGCTGCCCTTCACAGATGGCGCGTTCGATGTGACGTACTCGTCGAATGTGGTCGAGCATGTGGCGGACCCGCAGGCATTGTGCGACGAAATGCTGCGCGTCACCGCCCCCGGGGGGCTCGTGGTGGTCAGCTACACCGTGTGGCTCGGGCCCTTCGGCGGGCACGAGACGGGCCTGTGGCCGCACTATGTTGGCGGCGATTTCGCGCGGCGGCGCTATGAGCGCATTCACGGGCGTCCGCCGAAGAATGTGTGGGGCGAATCGCTGTTCGCGGTCTCCGCGAAATGGGGTCTGGACTGGGCGGACAACGCGGAAAAAGCCGGCGCGACAAAAATCACCGCGTTCCCCCGCTACCACCCGGGGTGGGCCTGGTGGCTCACTTCGGTGCCGGTGCTGCGGGAGTTCGCGGTGTCGAACCTGGTGCTGGTTCTCCAGGCGTGAGACTCGGTTAGATCATCGAGCGGGACTTCTCCAGCTCGTCGAAGATCTCCTGCGGGACGCGGTCGCCGAGAGTGCCCAGGTACTCCTTGCCCTCCTCGAAGTCGGCGGCGAATTCCTCCGGGTTCACGGCGAGTGCTTCGCGGACGTCCTCGATCGGCGTGTCCAGGCCTTCGAGGTCGAGGTCCTCGGCGCGGGCGACATTGCCGGCGACTGTCTCGTCGGCCTCGACGCGGCCCTCAATGCGGTCGACGACCCACTTGAGCACGCGGGAGTTCTCGCCGAAGCCCGGCCACAGGAAGCGGCCGTCATCGCCGCGGCGGAACCAGTTGACCAGGAAGATCGACGGCATGCGGTCGCCGCCTTCATTGCCGCGGTCGATCCAGTTCTGGAAGTAGTCGCCCACGTTGTAGCCGATGAACGGAAGCATCGCCATCGGGTCGTGGCGCAGGGAACCGACCTTCGCCTCCAGGGATGCGGCGGTCTGGCCGGAAGAGAGCAGGGAGCCGATCATGGTGCCGTGGTTCCAGTCGCGGGCCTCGGTGACCAGCGGGATGGTGGACGGGCGGCGGCCGCCAAAGAGGATCGCGTCGACCTTCACGCCGCGCCAGTCGTCGAATTCCTCAGCCGCAGACGGGCACTGGGTAATGGGAACGCAGTAGCGGGAGTTCGGGTGGGCCGCCGGAGTCGTGGCCTCCGGAGTCCAGTCGTTGCCCTGCCAGTCGATGAGGTGCTCCGGCGTCTCGCCGTCCATGCCTTCCCACCAGACATCGCCGTCGTCGGTGAGCGCGACGTTGGTGAACAGGGTGTTACCCGGCTCCATGGAGCGCATCGCGTTCGGGTTGGAGGCGTAGTTGGTGCCCGGGGCGACCCCGAAGAAGCCGTTCTCCGGGTTGACCGCGTACAAGCCGTCGTCGCGCAGCTTCAGCCACGCGATGTCGTCGCCGACGACCTCGGCCTTCCAGCCCGGGATGGTCGGGGTGATCATGGCCAGGTTGGTCTTGCCGCAGGCGGACGGGAAAGCACCGGTGACGTGGTAAGCCTTGCCCTCTGGGTCGATGAGCTTGAGGATGAGCATGTGCTCGGCCATCCAGCCCTCTTCCTTCGCCATCACGGACGCGATGCGCAGGGCGTAGCACTTCTTCGCCAGGATGGCGTTGCCGCCGTAGCCGGAGCCGTAGGACCAGATCTCCTTGGTCTCCGGGAACTGGGAGATGTACTTGGTGTCGTTGCACGGCCACGCGACATCTTCCTCGCCCGGCTCGAGCGGCGCGCCGACGGAGTGCAGGCAGTGCACAAAATCGCCGTCTTTTCCGATCTTGTCCAGGGCCTCCTGGCCCATGCGCGTCATGATGCGCATGGACATGACCACGTAAGCGGAATCCGTCAGCTGCACACCAAGCTTCGGATCCGGGTCGGAGATCGGGCCCATGCAGAACGGCACGACGTACATGGTGCGGCCCTTCATCGCACCACGGAAGCGCTCGGTCATCTCGGCTTTGAGCTCGTCCGGGGCGACCCAGTTATTGGTGGGGCCGGCGCCGTCGGCGGTCTCGGTGGCGATGAAGGTGCGGGATTCCACACGCGCCACATCGGACGGGTGGGAGCGGGCGAGGAAGCTGTTCGGACGCTTCTCCTCGTTGAGCTTGATCAGCGTGCCCTTCTCCACCAGCTCGGCGGCGAGACGGTCCCACTCTTCCTGGGAGCCGTCGGCGAAGACCACCTTGTCCGGCTGGAACAACTCGACTGCTTCGTTGATCCACTCGATCAACTGCTCGTTCTCGGTGGGGGCCTGCCCCTCCAACCCCTTCACTGCAGCGGTCATTGCTTCTCCTCTGTTTCGTCGGCGGTTCCTTAATTCAGCGTATCGGAGTAGCGCCGTGTCTTGCCCCAACTCATCAACCTCCCATTTAAGCGCCTTGAAACTACAGCCGAGCCACCCCCAAAAGAGTGTGGGTCGATCCCCACTATCGGACACTGTTCTCGCCATTAAGCTGCCT
Organism: Corynebacterium sp. p3-SID1145; assembly: GCA_025144245.1. GTDB lineage: Bacteria > Actinomycetota > Actinomycetes > Mycobacteriales > Mycobacteriaceae > Corynebacterium. The sequence continues at coordinate 19,656 of JALXXC010000011.1, forward strand.
TTACTTAGGCGAGCTTCTCTTTACGCGGGGGTTGTGTGAACGTCCCCCGGCCGCTCATGCGAGGTTCCTTTTGCTTCCCCTAAGCGGGGGGCATCGCGCACAGGAATGTGAGCTGTTGGACAATAACATCGTGAACGAAAACGATCGCAGCACCGAAGGCAGCACCGGAAGGGACGGCATCGGCGAGCTTCCGTCCGGCCGCCCGCCGCAGACCGAGTTCGACACCGGCCTGGATTACCCGCGCCTGGGGTCCGTCACGTTCCGCCGCGGCACGCTGACCGACAACCAGCAGGCGCTTTTCGACGAGAACTGGCCCCGCCTCGGCAAAGTCCTTTCCACCGACGAGGCCGACCAGACCATCGATTACGACGAATGGTTCGGTCGCGCCGGCCACCCGACGATCGTGGAGATCGGCTCCGGCACGGGCACGTCGACGGCGGCGATGGCGCCGCTGGAGGCGGACACCAACATCATCGCTGTGGAGCTGTACAAGCCGGGGCTGGCGAAACTACTGGGCTCCGTGGTGCGCGGGGACATCGGTAACGTGCGCATGGTCCGCGGCGACGGCGTGGAGGTGCTGGCCCGCATGATTGCGCCGGAGTCCCTCGACGGCGTGCGCATCTTCTTCCCCGACCCGTGGCCGAAGGCCCGCCACCACAAGCGCCGCATCATCCAGTCGGGCACGCTCAACCTCATCGCCACCCGTTTGAAGGCGGGCGGTGTGCTGCACGTCGCCACCGACCACGCCGACTACGCCGAGTGGATCGACGAACTCGTCGAGGTGGAGCCGATGCTGGAGTACAAGGGCTGGCCCTGGGATGAGGCCCCGATTCTGACCGACCGCCAAGTGATCACGAAATTCGAGGGCAAAGGCCTCGATAAAGAGCACGTGATCCGCGAATACCTGTGGGTGAAGAAATGACCGATCTGCACACGACCACGCACCCCTACACCGCCGGGGCCGAACCCGGGCCGGACAACCTGCTGCTCGTGTGGGACGCACCGAACCTGGACATGGGGCTCGGAGCGATCCTGGGCGGGCGCCCGACCGCGGCCTACCGCCCGCGTTTCGACGCGATCGGCCGCTGGCTGGCCATGCGCGCCGCCGAGCTCGGCGCGGAGACCGGCACCACAGTCGAGCCGGAAGCCACCGTGTTCACGAATGTCGCCCCCGGCAGCGCCGATGTCGTGCGCCCGTGGGTGGAGGCACTGCGGAACGTCGGTTTCGCCGTCTTCGCAAAGCCCAAGGCCGACGAGGATTCGGACGTGGACTCCGACATGGTCGAGCACATCCGCCGCCGTCAAGCGGAAGGCGTTCTCCGCGGTGTCGTCGTGGCCTCCGCCGACGGGCAGAATTTCCACGAGCTGCTCGACGAGCTCGCCAGCGACGGTCTGCCCGTCACCGTCCTCGGATTCCACGAACACGCCAGCTGGGCAGTGACCTCACCGACTATTTCGTTCGTAGACTTGGAGGACATCCCCGGGGTGTTCCGCGAGCCACTGCCGCGCGTCAACCTGGACCAGTTGCCGGAGGAGGGCGCATGGTTGCAGCCCTTCCGCCCATTGTCTGTGCTGCTCAACAAAGGCTAGAGCGCCAGGAGTCGAAGAAGAGGAGGGCCCGTGTTCTATAAGTGGGGCCAGTTTGCCTACCGCCACCGCCGGATCATTCCGGTGGTGGTCATCGCCATCATTCTGCTCATGCAGGTGCTGTGGGGCTCCAAATTGGGCGACCGGCTCTCCCAGGAGGGCTGGGAAGACCCGGGCGCAGATTCCACCACAGCCGCCGCAGTCGAGGAGGAGGTCTTCGGCCGCGACAACAACGGCGACGTGATCGTCCTCGTCAGCGGCAACATCAACGACAAGACGGTGATGGCCGAGGCGAACCGGCAGATCACCGCGCTCAAGGAGCAGTACCCGGAGCAGATCGACCACATCACCAGCTACTTCGAAAAGCCGAACCCGCAGCTGCGCTCCGCGGACGGCACGAAGGCTTTCGCCGCGATCGGCCTGAAAGGCGACGGGGAGCAGACGCTAAAGGACTACCGCGCCATCGAGGACGCCCTCAACGACATCACATTGCCGGAGGGCGCAGACGTGCAGATCGCTGGCGCCACCGCCATCGCGGACGCGCTTGATCAGGGCATGGCCGACGACATCGCCCGGGCGGAGAAAATCGGCCTGATTTTCGTTGCTGTCATCTTGCTCTTCGTCTTCGGCGGCGTGGTCGCAGCGGCGATGCCGCTGGTGGTAGGCATCTTGTCCATCCTCGGCTCCCTGTCCGCTTTGTCGCTGCTCGCGCAGGTGCAACAGGTCAATGTCTTCTCACAGTCGGTGATCACGCTGCTGGGCTTGGGCCTGGCCATCGACTACGGCCTGTTCATGGTCTCCCGCTTCCGCGAAGAGTTGGACCAGCGCGGGGATTCCCCGGAAGACATCGAGGCGGCTGTCGCGGAGACCACCACCGCAGCGGGAAAGACAGTGTTCTTCTCCGCGCTCATGATCGGTGTGGCTCTCTCAGGTCTGCTGATGTTCCCGCAGGCCTTCCTCAAATCGGTAGCGTACGGCGCGATCAGCGCAGTGGTGCTCGCGGCGATCATCTCAGTGGCGGTGCTGCCGGCGCTGTTCAGCATGTTGGGCAGGAACATCGATAAATTCTCGGTGCGCCGCACCAACCGGAAGGCCCGCCGCATTGAGAACACCGTCTGGTACAAGATTCCCGCGTGGGCGATGCGCCACTCCAAGCCGGTCATCGTCGGAGTTGCGGGCGCCCTGCTGCTGCTCACCCTGCCGATCGTGGGCATCACCTTCGGCGGCATCAACGAGTCCTACCTGCCGCCGTCCAACGCGGTGCGCCAGGCGCAGGACGATTTCAACGAGACGTTCCCCGCCTACCGCACCGACCCGGTGAAGCTCGTCGTGAAGGGTGCCAACAACGACCAGTTCGTGGACATTCTCTGGCAGACCCGCAGCGTGACCGGTTTGGCGTCGCCGATGGAGAAGACCAAGTCCACCCCCGACGGAACATTCGTCATGGCGGGCACGCTGGCTGACAGGAACGGCGGAGAAGACGTCGTCAAGCAACTGCGCGCGATCGACGTGCCGGACGGCGTGGAAGTGTACGTCGGCGGCACCCCGGCGATGGAGGTCGAGTCGATCGAGGCCCTGCTTGAGCGCCTGCCGTGGATGGCTGTGTACATGGTGCTGGCCACGTTCCTGCTGATGGCGGTGCTGTTCGGCTCGATGATTCTGCCGGTGAAGGCGGTGCTGATGAATATCCTGGGCATCGGCGCCACCCTGGGCTTCCTCACCCTCGTCTTCGTCGACGGGCTGGGTGCGGGCGTCCTCGGCTTCACCCCGGGCCCGCTCATGAGTCCGGTGCTGGTGCTCATCATCGCGATTCTGTACGGCTTGTCCACGGACTACGAGGTCTTCCTCGTCTCCCGCATGGTCGAGGCGCGCAACAAGGGCGCGGACACGGACCAGGCGATCAAGTACGGCACGGCGCACACGGGCTCGATCATCACGGCCGCGGCGCTGATCATGATCGTCGTCGCCGCGGCATTCGCGATGAGCGAGATCGTGATGATGAAGTACATCTCCTACGGCCTCATCATTTCGCTGGCGCTCGACGCCACGCTGATCCGCCTGCTCCTCGTCCCCGCCATCATGCACGAGCTGCGCGAGGACAACTGGTGGGCGCCGCGTTGGATCAAGCGCACCGCGGAATCGTTCGGGGAGGGCGGCGACACGAAAAAGCAGCAACAGCAGCAGCTTATCGACGTCCAGTCCCACCCCCGCACCGGCGACATACCCGTCGGGGAGACCGTGCTGGCGAGCCAGCACGCCCGCTCCGGTGTCTCCGCGGACGAGGACACGCAGCTCATCCCGTTCGACGAGCTGATGCGCCGGCTGAACGGGTAGCCCACGCACCATGACGAACACCCGCGCGTGGATCCGCTGGCTGGCACCGCTGGTTGTGCTGGCAGTCGTCGCCGTGGCGTTCCGCGACCAGCTGCCGTTTCTGGGTGAGGCATTCGCCGCCCTGCGCGCGTCCTCTCCCGCTCCCGTCGCGGCGGCGGTGCTGTGCGCGGTGCTGTCCATTCTGGCGATGGCGGTGGTGATGCGCATCCTGCTCACCAGCGACGGTGTGCGCGTGAACATGGGCAACGCCAGCGCCATCACCCTGGCCAGCAACGCCTGGTCCACCACAGTTCCGGGCGGGCCGGCGATTTCCGCGTGGCTGACCTTCAAGGTGCACCGCTCCTGGGGCGCGTCGGTGGGGCTGTGCGGCTGGTTCTTCGTCATTTCCGGTGCGATGTCGACGGTGTGGCTGGTGGTCATCGGCATCGCCGCCGTCATTTTCCTCGGCGCGCGGCTGTCTGTGTGGGCGCTCGTCGGCTCGCTCATTGTCGCTCTCACCGCGATCGCGGGGTTGTTCTGGGCGATCTACAACCCGGACATCCTCCGCCGCTGGGTGCGCTACCTGCCGCAGAAGGTACGCGACAAAGCCACCGACTTCGTCGACCAGCTCGCCGCGATCCGCATGACACCGGGCGCGTTCCTCGCCGCAGCGACGTTCTCCTTGCTCAACCGGCTCATCGACGCCACCACCCTCTACTTCTCCACCGCCGCCGTCACCGGGACACTTCCCGGCCTCACCGCAGGCCTGAACGAGACGACAGTGCAGGGCGTGGCGCTCGCCTTCATCATGACGAAGCTCGCCGGTGCCGCGCAGGTGACACCGGGCGGCATCGGCACCGTCGAGCCCGTTGCCACCGCATCACTCGTCGCATCGGGCCTGACGCTTGTCGACGCCACCGCCGCCACCCTCATCTACCGCATCATCTCCTTCGCCCTGATCACCGCCATCGGCTGGGTCATCTACCTTGTCGCCTACGCCGAGAAGGGCTTCATGATCGGCCGTGCCGAACAGGAGGAAGGCACCGAACCCCTGCCAAATTGATCAATCAGGTCTAACGTGGCCTTATATGAACGCATTGGGTCGCAGTGTGGACTGGCAACAAGTGACTCCGGTGGGGTGGCATGCCCATCACCAAGGCGTCGATAAACTGTTGAGCTCTTTCAACGCCGTGCCGAAGGGGCAGCGCGTGCGGTTAGCGAAGACAACGTCGAACCTCTTCCGCTCCCGTGCTGGCGGCGAGGCAGGGTTGGATGTGAGTGGACTCGGCGGGGTGATTGAAATCGACCCGGTCGACATGACAGCGGACGTGCAGGGTATGTGCACCTACGAGGACCTGGTGGACGCGACACTGCCCTTCGGCCTCGCCCCCCTTGTCATCCCGCAGCTGAAAACGATCACCCTCGGCGGTGCCGTCTCCGGAATGGGCGTGGAATCCACCAGCTTCCGCAACGGCCTGCCGCACGAATCGGTGCTGGAAATGGATGTGCTGGTCGGCACCGGCGAGATCATCACCTGCTCACGCGAAGAAAACGTGGAACTATTCCGCGCATTCCCCAATTCCTACGGTTCACTGGGCTACGCGGTGCGACTGAAGATCGAGCTGGAAGAGGTCGCGGACTTCATCGAGCTCGCCCACGTTCGGTACAGCGACCTCGCCGAATTCCAGGATGGTCTGGCACAGGCCGCAGCCGACCGAACATGGGAAGGCCGCCCCATTCACGGCCTCGACGCCGTGGCATTTTCCCCCGACGAGCAGTACATCGTGCTCGCCTTCCAGACGGATAAGGCACCAGGGGTGTCCGACTACACCCGCGACGCGATCTACTACCGCTCCCTGCAACACCCGGCAGGAATTAAACACGACTTCGTGACCATCCGGGATTACATCTGGCGCTGGGACACCGACTGGTTCTGGTGCTCCCGTGCATTCGCGGCCCAGGAGCCGACGGTGCGCAAGATGTGGCCGCGGCAACTTCGCCGCAGCTCCTTCTACTGGAAGCTTGTTGGGCTGGACAAGAAATACGACCTGGAATACCGGTTTTTGAAGAAACCGAAGAACCTGCCCCGCACAGAACGCGTCGTGCAGGACATCGAGGTCACCGATGCCCACCTCGCAGAATTTCTGCAATGGTTCTTCGACGCCAGCGACATCGAACCGGTGTGGCTGTGCCCGATCCGTCTCCGTGACGGTGTCGACGAACTCGCCGGACGTGGTCTACCCCAGTCCGAGCCGTGGCCGCTTTACCCTTTGAAACCGGGCACTACCTGGATCAACGTTGGCTTCTGGTCCGGCGTCCCAGCCGACCACGTCTCACCGGCGCAGGAGCCGGGTGCCTTCAACAAGATCATTGAGGCGAAGGTCTCCGACCTTGGAGGTCACAAATCCCTCTACTCGGAGGCTTTCTACAGCCGGACTGAATTCGAGAATCTCTACGGAGGCCGCTTACCGGAACAAATGAAAGACCGGTACGACCCCCAGCGCCGGTTCCCAGGCCTGTACGAGAAGACAGTGGAAAACGCCTAGAGCTACGTCACACCGCACCCTGAGGAGGACACAGCATGATTGCTGGCAACTTGAACAAGAATTTCACGCCCATGACCGTCGCCGAGATCGTGGACACGCTCTTTCCCGCCGGCAGCCCGTTCCGCTGGGAGGCCTTCGACGGGTCCGCCACCGGCCCCGAGGACGCTGAGCACACCGTGCGTGTGACCAGCCCGGCGGGCCTGTCCTACATCGCTACCGCACCCGGCGACCTAGGGCTCGCGCGCGCCTGGGTCACAGACGGTCTCGTCGTCGAGGGTGAGCATCTGGCTCACCCATACGGGATCTTCGACCACTTGCGCACCCTGTACGACAACTACTCCCGCCCGGATATCGCCACCGGCCTGCGCATCGCGCGGTCCCTGCGGTCCATGGGAGCGATTCAGATCCAGCCGGTCCCGGAGGTGGAACAGGCGTCATGGCTGGAACGCCGTCTGCGCCAAGGCCTTTCCCGCCACTCGAAAGAGCGTGACGCCGATGTCATCTCTTCCCATTATGATGTCGGAAACGATTTCTACGAGCTGTTCCTCGGCGAATCCATGGCGTACACCTGCGCCTACTACCCCGCCCCGGACGCCAGCCTCGACGAGGCGCAGGAGAATAAGTTCCGGCTCGTATACGAGAAATTGAACCTGCAGCCGGGCGACCGCCATCTGGACATCGGCTGCGGTTGGGGTTCCATGGTGCGCTACGCTGCGCGGCGCGGCGTGAAATCCCTTGGCGTGACCCTGTCGAAAGAGCAGGCTGATTGGGCGCAGGCGAAGATCGAGGAAGAGGGACTAGCGGACCTCGCGGAGGTTCGCCACCTCGACTACCGGGACGTGGTCGAGTCTGATTTCGACGCGATCTCCTCTATCGGCCTCCTGGAACACATCGGCGTGGACAACTATGCCTCCTACTTCGAATTCCTCGCCGGCAAACTCCGTCCGGGAGGAGTCATGGTCAACCACTGCATCACCTATCCGGACAACCACAAGACCAAGAGTGGCGACTTCATCGACCGCTACATCTTCCCCGACGGGGAGCTCACCGGCTCCGGCACCGTGGTCAAGAACATGCAGGACCACGGCTTCGAAGTCTTCCACGAGGAGAATCTGCGCTTCGACTACATGCGCACCCTGCACGACTGGTGCGAAAATTTGAAGGCCAACTGGGACCGCGCAGTTGAGCTGGTCGGAGAGAACACCGCCAAACTTTGGGGCATGTACATGGCCGGTTCCGAGTGGGGTTTCGAGCACGATGTGGTCGAGCTGCACCAAGTCGTGGGCATCAAGCTCGACGAGAACGGCGCCCGCGCCGGTACCCCCGAGCGGCGCTGGTGGAACGACTCCGTTTTCTAGAATGGGGCGTATGAAGATCTCCAGGACCACCGCCATCGCCATGGACACCCTCGCCATCGCCGTCTTCGCGCTGCTTGCCCGCATCGCGCACCAGACCGACGAGATGCCGTTGAATTTCACCGGCTGGCTGTCGACGTTGTGGCCGTTCCTGGTCGGTGTGGCACTCGCCTGGGTGATCGTCACGTTCGCCGGGAAGGCGGAGGGTGCGCGCAGCGGGGTGCTCATCTGGCTGGTAACGGTCGCCACCGGCCTGATCATCTGGGGCATGAAAAATCAGCAGCTGCCGCACTGGTCCTTCATTGTCGTGGCCAGCGTGATGTCGGCGCTGCTGATGTTGGGGTGGCGCGGCGTTGCGCGCCTGATCAAGCGTTAACGCTTAGAACGGCATTTGGCCGTTGAACGGCATCTGGCCGTTTTGGATCGAGCGGACGATCCACACGATGTAGTTGATGAGCTCGGAACCGAGATCCAGAACGCTGCTGAGCATGTTTCCTCCTGCGTAGGTAGTCGGGGAATTCTGTTTCTTCCCCGACTATCGCGGCCGGCCCCGGCAGCGTTACACAACCGTTACGGATCCGGCTACAGCGGGTGAATATTATGCTTCTTCGGCAGGTCGGCGTCGTACTTGGTGGACAGCTGGCGTAGCGCGCGGCGCAGCGTCAGGCGCGTCTCCGAGGGCTGGATCATGCCGTCGAGGTAGCCGCGCTCCGTGGCCACGTACGGGGAGGTCATGTTCTCCTCATAGAAGTCCATGAACATCTTCTTCATCGCGTTGCGCTGCGCCTCGTCCTCGATGGCGGCAAGCTGCTTGCCCTGGATCATCACAGCCGCCGCGGCGGAGCCCATCACGGCGATCTGCGCGGTGGGCCACGCGAAATTCAGGTCGCCGGAGAGGTTCTTCGAGCCCATCACGGCGTACGCGCCACCGTAGGCCTTACGGACGATCAGGGAGACCTTCGGCACCGTCGACTGCACCACGGAGAACGCCAGCTTGGCGCCGCGGTGGATAAGACCGACCTTTTCCTGGTCCACGCCCGGCAGGTAGCCCGGCGTGTCCACCACGAAGATCAGGGGCAGGTTGTACGCGTCGCAGATCTGGATGAAACGCGCGCCCTTGTCGGCGGCGTCGGCGTCGATGCAGCCGGCGAAGTGCATGGGGTTGTTAGCCACGAAGCCGACGGGTCGGCCGTCGATACGCCCAATGGCGCAGATCAGGTTCGGAGCGTAATTCTCCTGGATCTCCAGGATTTCCTCGTCGTCGCCGAGCTGGACCAGAAGGTCCATCATGTCGTAACCGGCGTTGGTGTCGTCCGGCATGAAGCTGTCGAGTGCGGAATCGTCCAGGTCCTCGTCGGACGGGGTCCACGCCACCGGCGACTCGTCGAATACGCTGGTGGGCAAATGGCCGAGCAGGTCGCGAACGAACTCGAAGGCCTCCTCCTCGCTCGGGACGGTGACGGAGACGTTGCCGTTCTGTTCCTGCTGCATCGCGCCGCCGAGCTCCGCCGAAGAGACATCCTCGCCGGTAACCTCCCGGATGACGGCGGGGCCAGTAACGTACATTTCGGCCTGGCCGTCGACCGCCACAATGAAGTCGGTGGTCACCGGGGCGTACACGGCGCCGCCGGCGGACTTGCCCAGCATGATGGAGATCTGCGGGGAGCGGCCCGACAGCGGCAGCTGGCGGCGGGCGATCTCCGAGTACATCGCCAACGAGGTCACCGCGTCCTGGATGCGGGCGCCGCCGGAGTCCTGGATGCCGATGACCGGGCAGCCGACCTTGATCGCCAGCTCCATCACGTCGACCACTTTGCGGCCGAAGGTCACACCGACGGAACCGCCGTAGACGGTCTTGTCGTGGGCGTAGATGGCCACCGGCCGGCCGTCGATACGCCCGTAGCCGGTGACCACGCCGTCGGAATAGACCGCGTCGTCGTCGCCGGGGGTGCGGGCGAGCGCACCGGTTTCGACGAACGACCCTTCATCGAGAAGCGCGTTGATGCGCTGGCGGGGCGTGGTCTGCCCGGCATCGTCGCGGCGCTTGCGCGCCCGCTCGGAGCCCGGGTCCTGCGCGCGCTCCAAACGGTCGCGCAGGTCGGCGAGTTTCTCAGCGGTCGTCATCGGCATCGTCATTGTCTTAATCCACCTCGGCGATCCATTCGGCGATGTGCTTGCCCACGATCCCCACCGCGGGTTCATCCACAACTGCCAGGTGGTCGCCCGGCAGCTGCACGATAGTCAGGTCCTCCACGATAGCGGCCCAGCCACCGTCCGGGTCGATCTCCGCGTAAGCCGGTTCAAGCATGATCGCGCCGTCGTGCATGCGCTCCGCACGGAAGAGCAACACGGGCAGATCCACGTCGACCCAGTCCTGCATGTCCACCTTGGCCAGGATCTGGTTGTCCACGAAGGACGCTCGCTGGTGCTCCAGCACACCCGCGGACAAACCGTGCTCGGAAGCGTCGGTGGTGGCCAGGAACTCGGCGAGCATGGTCAGCAGGGCATCCTCGCCGGCGGATTCAAGCAGCTCGTACGGAACCTCGAAGTCGAGGCCGTAGGTCTCTTTCGCGAATGCGGCGTAGCGCTCCCAGCGCTTCTTCGTCTCCTCCGACGTGTCCGGCGTCGGGTGGGCCGGCTGCGCGGTATCCAGCAAGGCGATGAATTTCACCGGGATTTCCGCGTCGGTGTCCTTGCGCTGTTGCAGCTGGTGCGCGACCTCGTAAGCCAGGGCACCGCCGAAGGACCAGCCGGCGAGCACGATCGGCTGGCCTGCGGAAAGGCGCTCGATGTCCGCGAGGTAGGCCGCGGCGCGGTCCGCGAGGCTGCCCTCGAGGCGCTCCAGGCCGTAGACCGGCACGTTATCCGGCAGGCGACGAGTCAGCGGCTGGTAGACCACGCTGGATCCGCCGGCCGGATGGAACACGAAGAGGGACGGGGTGGTCTCGTCGGTGCGCTCGCGCAGCACGCGGACGTTGCCGTCCACCGGAGTCTCCAACCCCTCGCGTACCGTGTCGGCCAGAGGCTCAAGCGTCCCGGCGGAAAGCACATCGTCTGCCGTGACCTCGACACCGGAGCGCTCCGCCAGGTGCGCGGCGATCTGCTCAGCCTGCCCGCGGGCGATCTCCGGCAGCGGGGAGGTCACACCTGCGGCGGCCTGGCCGGCGTACTTGGCCCAGGCGCCGAAGACCATGCGCTCGGATGCATCGCGCGGGGCGACACCGACGCCGGCCCCGGCATCCTTCGCCTTCTCCACCGCGTGCGCCGGGTCGCGGTGCGGGTCGTTTTCCGCCATCGGCTGGGCGGCGTCGGCGTTGCCGGCGACGGCTTCCTCCACCATGGCGATAACGTCGGCGACTGACGCGTCGCGGAGCGCCTGCACCTGCAGCGGCGGGATCAGGAAGTCGTTCTCGACACGGTTCTTGATGCGCATACCCATCAGGGAGTCGAGCCCGAGGTCGATCAGCGGAAGTTCGTCGGGCAGGTCATCGACGTCGTAGCCCATAGACTCAGACACGATCGCGCGGAGACGCTCCTCAACAGTCTCGGTCGCCGGGTCCCACCGCACGACATCGATGTCGTCGGTGGCGCCGCGGATCAGTTGCTCGCGGGCGGCCTGCACTTCCGGCGCCGGCTTCGGGGCCTCGGTCACACCGGGCAGGGACGCCTGGCCCATGTCCAGCGTGGAGGCGAAGCCTTCCGCAACGAGGATCGCGCCGTTGTAGACAGTGATGGTCAACCCGCCCAAGCCACGGCGGACCATGGTGGTCAGTTCGCCGGCTGCGGGCAGCGGCGCACGCTCCTCGACCGCGACGACGTCGGCCTTCGCATCGACCTCGGCGGCGGCGAGCTCCACGATCTGCATCGCGGAGAAGATCTGGTCGGCCGGCGCCGCGTAGACGATCGTGCCGTCCGGCAGGGTCACCTTCGCGCCGAGCGGGCCGGAGCCGGAGGAGCTCGGGCGCGCGGATGTCCACAGTTCGTTGCGGTGCAGCGGCGTGTGTGGAACGTCGGCGCGGGCACCGTCGCCGGCAAGCGCGGCGAAGTCCACCGGCATGCCGGAAACGTAGAGCTTGGCGGCGAGATCGAGCAGCGTGCCTGGCTCGCTCTCCTTGCGCTTGAGGGCGAAGAGCAGCTGGGTGTCGGGCTTGCCCACGGTAAACGCCGTGTTCATCATGCCCATGATCGCCACCGGGTTCGGGGAGATCTCCACCAGGGTCGTGTGGCCCGCGGCGAGCGCGGCCTCGGTGGCGTCCTGGAACAGCACCGGCTGGCGCGTCATGCGGATCCAGTAGTCCACGTCATGGATCGTCTCGCCAGCACGGTGAGTGCCGTCGACGGAGCCGAAGTGCGGGATCCGCAGCGGCTTCGGTTCGATGCCTGCGATGTCGCCGGCGAGCTCACCGAGAATCGGGTCGAGCATGCTCGTGTGGCCCGCGCCGCGGACATTCAGCTTGCGCGCGAACTTGCTCTCCGCCTCGAGAGCCGCGACCAAATAGTCCACGGCCTTTCCGGGGCCGCCCACCGTGGTCATGCCTGGGCCCGCATAGACGGCGGGCTCGACACCAGCAGCTTCCGGGTGCTTATCGACGAAGCCCTCAAGCTCCTCCCGTGACAACTCCACCACGGCCATCGCGCCTTCCTGGTCGGTGCCCTCGACCGTCTTCTCGCCCTCGCCCATCAGGCGGGCGCGGGTGCAGGCGATCAGCATGGCGTCCTCGGCGCTCAAGCCGCCGGCGGCGTATGCCGCGGCAATCTCTCCCATGGACATGCCCATGGTGGCGGCCGGGGTGATGCCGTAGCTGGCCAGCAGGTCCGTCAGCGCAATCTGAATGGCGGTGACGGTGACCTGGCCGGTCTCCGTGTCGTAGGTCTGCTCGTCGTCGAGAATGATGTCCAGCATCGACCAGCCGGATTCGAAGTCGACGACCTTGTCCAGTTCTTGGATTCGGGCGCGGAACGCCGGTGACAGCTCCACCAGCGGCTTGACCATCTTGCGGTGCTGGGAGCCGAAACCGGAGTAGACGAACACCGGGCCAGCGGTGGACGGCGTATCCGCCGCCGCCACGCCCTGGGTGACCTTGCCCTCGGCGACGTAGCCGAGGCGCTTGCGCGCTTCCTCCACGGTGGAGGCGGTGACCACCGCGCGGGAACGGCCGTGGTTGCGGCCGGCCAGGGTGCGGGCGACGGCGCGCAGGTCGGTGCCATCGGTCAGAGATTCCGCCACAGCGGCGGCCAGCTCACGGCGGCGCGACGGCAGCAGGCCGGAGACCGGCAGCAGCACCGTGTTCGGGTTGGCCGGATCGACCAGGCCGGCGGACGGCTCGCGGGCAGGAACGTCGTAATCCGCCGGGTCGAAGTCACTGACCACGATGTGGGCGTTGGTGCCGCCGAAACCGAAGCCGGACACGCCGGCGGTGCGACGGCCGGAGTACTCGGGCCACTCACGGGGATCCTCGACGACCTCAATCTTCGTCGCGTCGAAGTCGATGAACTTGTTGCCGGTGGTGAAATTCGCCGTCGGAGGAACTGTGCGGCGGGTCAGGGCCTCGATCACCTTGATCATGGCCACCACGCCGGCGGCGGACTCGGAGTGGCCGATATTTGACTTCGCCGAGCCAAGCAGCAGCGGATCCGCATCGGCACGCGCCGGACCGAGCACCTGGCCGAGCGCAGTCGCCTCGATCGGGTCGCCGAGGGCAGTGCCGGTGCCGTGCGCCTCCACCAGGTCCACCGTGGCCGGGTCGATGCCCGCATCGGCGTACGCGCGGCGCAGCACGTCCACCTGGGCCTCCGGGTTGGGGGCGGTGAGACCGTTGGAGTGGCCGTCGGAATTGGTCGCCGAGCCTTTGATCACGGCGAGGACCTCGTCGCAGTCGGCAACTGCATCCTCGACACGCTTGAGCACGATGAATCCCGCCGCCTCCGCGCGGACGAAGCCGTCGGCGTCGTCGGAAAACGCGCTGATTTTCCCGGACGGGCTGATCACGCCGAGTTCAGCGAAGGCCGTGGAGATGAACGGGGAGGCGAGGATATTCACGCCGCCGGCCAGCGCCACGTCGGCTTCGCCGCCGCGCAGCGCGCGCACGGCGTGGTGGACCGATACCAGGGACGACGAGCAGGCCGTGTCCACATTCATCGACGGCCCGCGGAAATCGAAAGCGTAGGAAATACGGTTCGGGATCACCGCACTCGACGTGCCGGTCAGCGCGTATGGGTGCGCCGAGGCCGGGTCGGAGGTGATCAGCATGCCGTAGTCGTTCGAGGACGACCCCACGAACACACCGACGGACTCCCCGCGAAGCTGGTTGGCCGGGATGTGCGCGTCCTCGAGCGCCTCCCACGCCAGCTCCAGCATGATGCGCTGCTGCGGGTCCATGTTCTCCGCCTCGAGCGGGGACAGGCCGAAGAATTCGTTGTCGAAGGTGCGGATGTCGTCCAGGTAGCCGCCCTGGATATTCTGCTCGCGCATCTTTGCAGACATCACCGGGTCCTGCGAGTATTCGGTCCAGCGGCCCTCCGGCAACGGTCCGGTGACCGACTGGCCGGAGACGAGCAGATCCCAGAATTCGTCGACATTCTGCGCGCCCGGGAAACGGCCGGCGCGGCCGACGATGGCGATGTCGCCGGAGCCCAGGCCGGCTGTGCGCTGGGCGGGAAAGGCGGGACCGGACGTCGACAAGCGCTGTGCACCGGTTGCTGTCGGAGCGAGCAGGCCGTGCGCGAGTGCTTCCACCGTCGGGTACTGGTACGCGACCGTCGGGTCGAGCTTGATGTCCAGGAGCCGCTCGAGCTCGCCGGACAGCACGACCACGTCGCGCGAGGAAAGACCGAGGTTATCCAGCGGAACAGACGGATCGACAGTGTCAGCCCCCGTCGCATCGGAGATCCACGACTGCAACCAGGTGGTGAGCTCGCTTTCCGTCATGGCTTAAGCGTCACGCCCCTTCTCTCGTTCTTTCGCTGTAAATTCTTACGGCCTACTTATCGGCCTGTAAGTCCCACGCGTTAACGTCCTAGTTTTCCCGCAGGAACTTTGCGCGGTTGACCACGCGGGCAATCTTGCCAGAGCTAGAGCGCGCGATCTCGTTCGGCGCGTAGAAACGCACGATTTCCGGACTGATGCCGTGCTTGTTCGTCACCGCCGCGCGGATCGCGTCCTCGGCGAGCGCGTCGGAGGCCTCTTCCGCGCCCTCCACGCGTTCCACGAGGAGCACGAGCTTTTCGACATCCTCCCCCGGCACCGCGAACGCCGCCACCGAATCCGGGCGGACATGGTCGGACGCCTCCATGACCGTGGCCTCAATATCCTGCGGGTAGTGGTTGCGCCCGGCGATGACCACCAGGTCCTTCAAACGTCCGGTGATGTAGAGGTGGCCCTGGTGGAAAGCGACGAGATCGCCCGTGGCCAGCCAACCGCCCTCCCCGCGCAGCGTGTTGCCGAAGGTCTTCTTCGTGTCGTCCTCGCGCCCTTCGTAGCCGGCGGCGACGTTGTCGCCCTGCAGCCACAGCTCGCCGATGGTCCCTTCCTCGACCTCCTCGTGGGTCTCCGGGTCGACGATGGCGAAGCGCATGTCTGGGACCGGCTGGCCGTTGGAGGCGAAGGGGATTCCGTCCTCGGCCTCCACAACGCGGCCGGCGCCGACCTGCTCGCGGTCGAAGGTCTTGAAGAACGGACGCTCGTTAGTCTGCGGAGTGGAGACGATCAGCGTGGCCTCCGCCAGACCGTACGACG
The DNA here is from genome assembly GCA_025144245.1 of Corynebacterium sp. p3-SID1145. Taxonomy (GTDB): domain Bacteria; phylum Actinomycetota; class Actinomycetes; order Mycobacteriales; family Mycobacteriaceae; genus Corynebacterium. The sequence continues at coordinate 35,192 of JALXXC010000011.1, forward strand.
GACGGAGCACCTGCGGGTCGAGCTTCGACGGGCCGAAAGTCTCCACGAACGCATCCACCGCGGCTTTGGTCACCGGCTCGGAGCCGATGAGGAGCCCGTCCAGCGCGGAAAGATCGTAGTCACCGGGGTTCTCCGGCGCGGCGTAGCGGGATGCCAAATCCAGCGCGAAGTTGGGTACGACGGTGTAGACGAACGTCTCGTCGTCGTCCTCGCGACGGTTGATCTGGTCGAGCCAGCGCTTCGGCTGCTGGATGAAGTCGCGCGGCCCCATGAGCTCGAATTCAATGCCCATGATGGTGACGAAGACGGTGAGAATGATGCCCATGTCGTGGTGCAGCGGCAACCACGTGGACAGTCGCAGCGGCATCTTCAGCTCGACCGCGTCGTAGATCTGCAGTACATTCGTCAAAATCGCGCGGTGGGTCAGCACCACGCCGGCCGGCAGACGGGTGGAGCCGGAGGTGTACTGCAGAAATGCGACCTCGTCGACAGCGTCCGATTCCGTCGGCTCCGCCGGCGCGGTCCAGGACTCCGCGAGCGAATCCGGCAGCGCGTCGACGACCAGGATGCGCGGACGCTCCGCGCGCGGCACCTCGGCGAAGAACTCGCGGACCGCCTTGGCACCGGCGTTGTTGGTCAGCACCGCCGCCGCCTTCGAATCCGCCAGCACCGCGGTGAGCTGCTCGCCGTGACCCGGCTCATTCGGGTCGTACAGCGGCACAGGCACCTGGCCTGCGTAGATCGCGCCCATGAACGCGAAGAGGTACTCGGGCGAATTCGCCGCCATGATGGCTACGCGGTTGCCCGGCTGGCCGGTCTGCTGCAGGCGCGCGGCGACCGCCTTAATGCGGGAGATCACTTCGTCGCGGGTGTAATCCACTGCCACGCCTTCGCGGTCCTCCGAGAAGTCCCAGTACCGCAGCTGGTGCACCTCGCCGGTGCCCATTTCCTTACTGCCCTGGTAGAGCATCTCGCACAACTGGAACAGGGACAGCTCCGGCGGCAAGGCGATCTTGTCGTCGTCGTAGAACTGGTACAGCAGCTGTTCGAGATCCATGGGGCTCCTTGGTTGTGAAAATTAGTTTTTGTTGTCGATAGTTCCGCGAATCCACTCTACGGACCATTCGCTCGCTGTGGTGCCAGGAATCACATTCGGATTTGTCGCGTACATCGCGTGCACGCCGTTCGCTGCGACGAGTTCACGCGCCCGGCCGAGCGCATCCCCGACATCCTGCGGCGCGTCGCACACCGAATCATCGGGCGCGCAGATCTCCACCGCCCGGTCGTTGAGCGCGCCGAAGCCACCGTCGCGGGCTCCCCGCATGGTCGCCCCGGGCACAACCGTCTGGACGACACGGTTCAACGGCTGTAGCGCGATCTCCGCGCCGATGCCGCCCACCGGGTTGCCCGGGTTGATGCCCACGCCGTTTTCGCGGCGTCCGTCAGCGATCATCACTGCCCCGCGCACCTTTTCCGGCGGGATCACGCCGCGCTCGTTGCCGATGTCGCTGGCGATATCGCCCACGATCACCGCGCCCTGGGAGAACCCCGCGAGCACGAAATCTGTGGACGGGCACGTCTCGTGAATGAAGCGCAGCTCCGCGTTCAGGCGGCCGGTGCCTTCGTTGCGGGAATCGTCGTAGCTCATCTCCGCGCGGCCGTGCGCCGTCTGGATGTTCTTGAACTGGGCGGTGTACGGCAACGTCCAAACTCGGACATGGTTGATGTCGTACTGCTGCTGCAGCGGGTTCGTGATCGACAGCATGAAGCTGTACGGATTCGCCTTCGGCGCGAACGGGTCGTCATCCTTCGACGACTCCCACGTGCCCGGGGCAGAGATGACCTCCACCTCTGGGCACCAGTCCGGCTCCGCCGCCTTGGTGGGGCCGGACTCCGGTTTGAACGGCTGCACCGGGTCTTCGCCCGGGCCGAGCCACTGGGCCGCCCCGAACGCGATGACGCCGAGGACGGCGAGAGCGGCGATGATCGTGAGAATTCTGCGGGTGCGCACGGGCGTGCGGCCCTCCTTCTAGCCTTCTAGCAGAGGTTGTCGCGTGCCGCGGATTCGATGAGCTTGGACAGCTCCTCCACCTTCAATTGCGTCGCCTGCTGCTCAATGAGCTGGCCGGCCACGGCGTCACGCGTGACGGTACTTCCGCCACAAATCGTACGACCCGTACCTACCAGTTGCTCCTCATTTCCCTCGACGTTCACTCCGCCTTGGCGTAGAGCTTCCAGGTACGCCTGGTCTTTCTCCGGACGCATGGGCGCCGCGTCCGGGGTGTTCTCCACCTCGCTGGCCGCGCCTTCACCGGCAGCCGGGTCGTCGGCGGGAGCTGCCGGCGCCGCCGCTGCCGAGCTGGACTCGGTGGCCGTTTCGGTCCCCGTTGTCTCCGTAGCCGATTCCGTGGCCGGCGCGGAGCTGGACGGCGTAGCGGTGACATCGTCGCTTTCCACGGTCGCGCCCCCGCACGCGGCGAGACTCAGCCCCGCCGCGGCGAGCACCGCCGCCATAGCTGTTTTCCGCATACTGTTCAGCTCTTCCACCTAGTTCTTGCTCTCGCGGACCTGGCCGAAGACGAGGTCCAGCGTGCCGTTCTGGAAGGAGATGGTCTTTCCGCCAGTCGGGATGTCCTTCATGTCCGTGGTCGGCCAGCCGAACTTGCCCTGCTCCCAGCCGTTCTTGCCCCAGTGGTCGAAGATCTCGCCGTAGTAGATCACGTGCGCACCGGAAGCCGGGGACCAGTAGATGTTGCCGTGCTCGAATTCCTGGAAGAACCCGCCGTTGACCTTCTTCTCGTTGCCGGTCGGGAAGCCGAGGTCGGAGCGGGCGCCGCCCAACTCGCCGTACTTCGCGCCGATGGCGCCGTAGACCATGAAGTGGTCGGTCTTGCCGTCCTTCTCCGGGTTGCGGGAAAGGTAGCCCTTCTCGAACTTCTGCACGTAGCCGCCGCCGGCCGCCTGCGCCTCCTGCACCGGGTAGCCGAGCGGGCCGCGCTCGTAGCCGGAAGCGCCCCACGCCGCGAACATGTCGCCCGGGATCGCCTGGGCCCCGGTGTTCGGGGTCCAGTAGACGGAGCCGTGCTCGAAGTGGACGTAGCGTCCCTTTCCGTCCGGGGTCTTCAGCTCGCCCGTCTTCGGGAAGCCGAGCCAGCCAGCCGGGCCGCCCAGCTCGTTGTACTTAGCCAGGATGGCACCGAACACGATCTGCGCGCCGGTCCCCGGGGACCAGAATGCGGTGCCGCCGCGGAATTCCTCAGCCTTGCCCTTGCCGCCGGCGACGTCGTATTCGTTGGTCACGCAGCTGCCGATGACACCGCTCTTGGTGGCCTCAGCGATCGCACCGACCGGGGTGCAGTCGGCGCCGCGGTCCGCTTGGGAGACCTCGAGGGCATCCGCGATGTGCGGCCACGCCTGGGTCATCTCGAACTGCCAGTAGTCCCACGCGTGGACACCGGACGGGCGGTAGCGGGTGATGATGGGCACGCCCGCCTGCTTGGCGTAGCGCTCGAAGGTCTGGGAGGACATGCGGGAGATGACCTCCAGGCCCACACCGGCCGGAACTGCCGGGCCGGTGGCCACGGAACCGGGCTTGCCGTAGTCGTCCTGGCCAGAGCCGGCGGAAACGTAGACGGTCTTGCCCTTGAGGTTCTCGATTCCCAGCTTCGGGTCGTGGTCAATCCAGTCCTGGGAGCCCAGCGGACCCCACATCGCCTCCGAGTCGTAGCCGCCAGCGTCCTTCTGTGCGGCCTTGATGGCCAGCGGCATACCGGAGGTGGTGGTGTCCAAGTAGCCGGAGAAAGAACCCACGAAGTTGAACAGGTGCGGGTTGCGCTCCGCCAAGTTGACTGCGGCGGTGCCACCCATGGACAGGCCGACGACAGCGCGCTTCCCGTTGGAGCGGTATTTCTCGTTCAGCAGCGGGACGAGCTCCTTGGTCAGGAAGGTCTCCCACTTGTAGTTCTTGCCATTGTTCGGCTTCTGCCAGTCCGAGTAGAAGGAGGACTCGCCGCCCACCGGCATGATCACGTTGACGTTCTTGTCCGCGTAGAACTGCTCGATGTTGGTCTCGATGGTCCAGCCGCTCTCGTCGTCACGCGCGCGCAGACCGTCAAGCGCCCACACCTCAGGGAACTTGGCCTGCGGGTTGGAGTGCCAGTCGCGCGCCAGCAGGATCTGCACCTGGATCGGCTGCTCCGGCATCGACGGAGAGTTGATGAACACAGCGACGCGGCGTTGCGTCAGCCACTCGATGCGGTCCACGGACACGCCTTCCGGCAGGCCCGAGATCTGCGGGTGCTCATCGACCTCGATCGGGGTGCGCGGCGGCGGATCGGACGGACGCAGACCGTCAGAGATGCCGCGGCCAGAGGACAGGGAGCTGGACAAACCAGAAGAGCTGTTCTGCGCGACAGCCGGCACGACGGCTACCCCGACAGCGAGTGCTGTGGGAACTGCGGCGACTGCGAGCAACTGGCCCTTGGTGACCTTGCGGGGAGAACGTCGGGGTGAAAAGCGCATGTTAGAGCCTTTGGTTAGTTGACGGTACAGCGGACTAACGGGCGCTCCGCCCTGGGGGTTCCCCTCCCCCAGGCCGGGCCCGGTCTTCGTGATGAAGTTTAAGTTTCACTTGAGACTTTACAGGACGACACGCCGTGAACACAGAAAAACCCTGGGAAACAATGACCTCAATTGTGTCTGAAGTCACCGTTCACCAGGGTTTCAGGCGCTCACTCTTACCAAGCGTTCATGTGCGTGAGCACACGGCCCTTCGTCTTGTTCAGCTGGTAACCGAACTGGTCCCAGTTGTGCAGACCCTGCGCCGGATAGTCGGAGGTGACGCGGAGGCCCTGGGCACGGGCCTTCGCCTCCCAGACGCGGCTGGAGATCATTGCGCCGAACTCGAGCGCTGCGCCGGCTGCCTGGTGCTCCGGCAGGTACTTCGCGTCGGCTGGGCCAGGAACGCCGGAACCGGCGGAGATATAAACATCACTGTTGCGCAGCCCCTGCATATTCAGGAACGGGTCATTGGCGAAACGGTTCGGGTTGATCATGGAACCGTACATCGCGTTCAGGTTGTAGCCGCCGGCATCCAGCAGCGCCAGGCGCAGCATCGTCTGCATACCCGGCAACGTGGTGGTCAGGTAGCCGGAGAAGGACAGCACCTGGCGGAACTGGTTCGGGTGCTTCGCGGCCAGGTTCATCGCGCCGGTGCCGCCCATGGACAGGCCGATGATGGAGTTGTTGTTCGGCGCGACACCGAAGTGCCGCTGTAGGTAGCCCGGCAGCTCACGGGTCAGGAACGTCTCCCACTTGTAAGGCTTGCCGTCGCCGTACTTCGGGTCGTTCGCCCAGTCGGCGTAGAAGGATGCCTCGCCGCCGATCGGCATGACCAGTGTGATATTCGAGCCTCCGTACACGGCGGCCGCGTTGACGTCCTTGACCCACGCGTTGGTGCGCTCCGTGGCGCGCAGACCATCGAGGAGGTACAGGCCCGCGTTGCCGCCGCGTGCGGCCGGAACAATCTGGACCGGGATGTTGCGGCCCATGGCCGGGGAATAAACATCGCATCGCTGAACCCAGTACTTCACCGGGTCCCAGGTGCAGTGACCCGTCGCATCAGGGCGTAGCCAGCCACGGTTATCTGCTGCCTCCGCGTCACCGGGAGCAGCCATCATGAGCGTCATCGCCGCGGCGACTGCCACGACGAGAGCGATCAGCGTGCGGCGCACGGAAGAAATCGCGTTCATGTGTCCACCAATCAGATAGGTCAGGAATTTTTCGGATTACACACAGGTGTATCGCAAAGCGTTACGGTGATGTTATCAACGGCTGAATTTTGGTTCCAGCTATTGAACTGGCCAGGCGATACGCTGACCGGACAAACCTACGTCTTCACCACCCTCAATGCGCGCGAGGGTCTCGTCGTCGAGGTACACCGCCGGGTCTTCGGCGATCTCCAAGGTCCGCCCTTTTGTTAACGCGAACCTCATGTTCTCGGCGAACCGGCGGGGACTCATCGGTTCACGGGAGGTGGCCAGCAACTCCGCAATCTCCGGGGTGCGCAGCGCGGCGCGCGCTTCCCGCACTTTCTGCGCGTCGATGTCGCCCAGCAGCGCCCCAGTGTCCGCAGCCGTGTCGGCGAATTTCCAGTGGCCGGGAAGGTGCTTGTCGTGGCCGATCCGGCCGCCCTCGATGCGGGGCTGGCGCGCGGCGAGAGGGGTGGCCAACCCGACGTCGTCGAGCACGCGCATATTCAGATCCGAGTTCGCGCTGACCATGCCCAAGTTGATCAGGTAGGCCGTAGGTGCGAGGTTCTGCAGGTCCGAGTCCTTGGACACGCGGTCCAGCGGAAGCCAGTCGTAGACGAACGGGTCCTTCTGCTTGAGGATGATCGCGAGCGCGCCAGAGTTCTCCTCCTCCGCTTGAGCCACGCCGTCTGTCCACCCGTTCATCAGGTCGCTGGTTAAGAAATCCTCGGCGTACCGCGGCGGGTTGCCGGATTCGCGCAGCAGCACCGCCGTCCAGAATTCGCGCTCGTCGACGATGGTGAGGTTCTCCGGGCCGTCCTCGAAAGGCTCGAAGCCCAAGTCGTGGCCACGCGCGACAACGATGCCCGCCCACAGAGCCGCCGCCGCGGCGCAGATGCCGCCCACCAGCGTCAGCGGCACCGCGGCGACCGGCAGCAGCATGGCGAACAACGGCAGGAGCACCATGCGCCCGTGCATGAAGTCGCCGCCCACGCGCACCACGTAGAGCAGGTGCAGCAGCCCGCAGCCGACCGCGACGGCCGCCACGAGCTTCTCCCGCGACGACAGGCGCAGCGCCCAGTAGATGCCGAGCGCCGCCGCGACGAGCACCGGAGCCCACAGCGCGTACGGGCTGACCGTGTCCCACACGTAGCGCGCACCTGTCCCCCAGTACGCTCCCGATGCCGACTTCGCCACCGCGGTGTGCGGGGTGAGCAGGCCGTAGTAGCCCATGCGGAAGATCTCGTAGCCCGCCGGCACCGGCAGCGCCGCCGCCAGAATCAGCCCGATCTGCTTCCAGTCGCGCCGGTTGGCCGCCAGCAGGACAATCCCGGTGATGCCGCCGTACAGCGCCAGTTCCGGTCGGACCAGCCACGACAGGCCAGCCCAGAACGCCAGCCACAGCTGCGCCCGCCCGTCAGCCGACCACCTGACCAGAAGCGCCCACCACACGCCGATCCAGGTCAGGGACAGCCCCCACTCCAGGCCGGAGGTGGCGAAATCCCGCGCAGGCGGCAGTGCCAGATAGATGAGCACACCGAACGGTGCGACGAGACCCGGGTGCACGCGCTGCCACAGCTTTCCCGACCCCATTGTCGCCGCGACCACGCCGACCACGGTCAAGATGAGCGCCAGCCACATGGCCACGTCTTCCAGCCGCATGCCGGGCACCCAGCTGAACGCCACGATGAGGTACTGCCAAAGCGTCGAGGTGTTCGTCTCCACGCGCTCGCCGATATTAAAGACAGGCCCGTTGCCCGCCAAAATATTGCGCACGGTGCGCAGGACGATCAGGCCGTCGTCACTGATCCAGCGGCGTGCCCACCCGCCTGAAAATGCGAGTACGCCCGCTAGCGCTGCCGAAACAAGCAGCGATATGCGGGCGCGTTTTTCCATGCGCGACATATTAGCCCATGGCGGGCGCAACATAGACAGCCATCACGATGGCGAGGATCCACAGCAGGGCGAGTGCCTGCAGGACGCGGTCCTCGAGCGCGATCTCATCCGGGGCGCCGCCGTTGCCGCTGTCGACTTCTGCGGCGTAGCGCAGGATGGCGATGATGAACGGCACCATCGAAATTTGGTACCAGAGTCCCTGGCCTTCATCGACGCCGTCGCTAAGCGTGAAGCCCCACAGCGCGTAGGACATGACCACCGCCGTTGCGGACAGCGTCCACACGAAACGCAGGTAGGTCTGCGTGTAGCCCTGCAACGACTTGCGGATTTTCGCGCCCGTGCGCTCGGCGAGCAGCAGCTCCGCGTAGCGCTTGCCGGAGGCCATGAACAGCGATCCGAACGCCGCGACCAGCAGGAACCACTGCGAGAGATCGATTCCAGCCGCGACACCGCCGGCCATCGCGCGGAGCATGAAGCCCGAAGAAACCAGCGCAATGTCGATCACCGGGATGTGCTTCCAGCCGAAGCAATAACCCAGCTGCAGCGCGATGTACACGCCGACGACCGTCGCCAGCGCCGGACCATCCGTGGCCAGGAACGACAGTCCGATCGCCAGCGCGATGAGCACCACCGACATGACGTACGCCAGGTTGATCGGCAGCATCCCCGAGGCGATCGGGCGGAAACGCTTCGTGGGGTGCTCACGGTCCGCTTCCACGTCGCGGGCGTCGTTGACCAAGTAGATCGAGGACGCGCCGAAGCAGAAGACGACGAATGCGAGTGCGATGTCGATGAAGGTGCGCGAGGTGAACGAATCCGCCCCCGCCGCCAACGGCGCGGCGAGAACGAGGACGTTCTTGACCCACTGCTTCGGGCGCAGACCCTTGATCATCGCGTCCGGCAGGTTCTTCGGCGGATTCTTTTTCCGGTTGTACTCGACGCCCTCGGTGTGGGGCTCGGATTTCAGAAACGGCTCGTCTACAGGCTGCGTCACGCTGTTCGCCTCTCAATGTTGATTGCGGCTCGTGCCACCCCGATGCCGAGCAGCGCGCCGGCCAGGGTGTCCGTGGGGTAGTGCACCCCCAGGACCATGCGGGAGGTCATCATAATTGGGATTCCGGCGTACGGGAGTTTCGACCCAGTGATGTCGGCCAAGTGGACCATCGCGGCGCTTGTCGACGTCGCGTGCGAGGACGGGAAGCTCATCTTCGACGGGGTTCCCACACCGACCCTCACGCTCGGGTCGTCCGGGCGACGGCGACGGACAATGCGCTTGAGCACCACCGACGCCGCGTGCGCCGTGAACGCGCCCGCCCCCATGGCGAGCCACTTGCGGCGGCGTCGCTTATCGACGGCCGCCCCCGCCCCAGCGATCCCCATCCATCCGAGGGCGTGTTCGCCGAAAAAGCTCATGCCGCGTGCCGCGGGCAGGACCCCGGGGGCGTCGAAAAGCACGCCCTGGAGCTCGTGCAGGATGCGCACCTCCGCGGAGGTCAGGGAGTTGCTATTGCTCATTGAAGATTTTCTCCCAGTTCTCGTGGCTGGTCAGCTCTGGCTTGGCTTCGCGGTATGCGCGGGTGAGCTCCCGCCAGCGCTCCTTGATCTGCTTGTGCAGCGCCTTCGTCTCCTCCAGCAAGTCGCTGGCCAGCTGCTTGTCGCGCTTACGGAAGGCCACGCCCGTGCCGCCGGCGGTGGACACCGTCGCGGAATCGACGCGGGACAGCGTGTACCAGCGCGCCTCCTCGGCCGTGAGGTTGAGCTGTGGCGCCTCCCAGTGCGCGCGGTCCTCGGCCTTGGTCAGGTGGCGCAGGGACTTGATGGCCCACGGGATCTTCTTAATCTTGGCCAAGCGCCCACCGATGACATGCGTGGGTACGCCCGGCGCGCCCGTCGGCGCGGGCAGGTCGGACGCGGACTCGATGACCTGAGCGTCGCTGTAGTCCTTGCGGATGCCCTGGATGCGCGGCAGCGAGGACTCGAGAATGTCGAAGAGTTGATCCGGGCCAGCGAGGAAGTCCTTCATGGCCTCGATCTGGATCGCCAGCGTCGAGTACTCCATGCACATGATGTGCTTGTAGCTCGACTTCAGCATGGACTTGAGCAGGCCGTTCGGGTCGCCGTCGTGGTACATCGACGCCACGATGAGGCGGTTGCGCAGATGGAAGTAGGCCTGCCAGTCGATCGCGTCGTCCTTGTCAGCCCAGGCCATGTGCCAGATGGCGGCGCCCGGCCAGGTGACCGTCGGAAAGCCCGCCTTCCCTGCGCGCAACGAGTACTCGGTGTCGTCCCACTTGATGAACAACGGCAGCGGCAGCCCCATGCGCTCCGCGACGACGCGCGGGAAGAGGCACATCCACCAGCCGTTGAACTCGACGTCGATACGCCTGTGCAATGCGCGCGACGTGGTCTTGCGCGGGTCGAGCTCCTCTTCCTGGGTGCCCACGTACCCGAGCGGATACTTGGCAAAGTCGTGGTCGTACACCGCGTGCGGCGCCGCGCCCCACATGAAGTCGGCGCGGTTGACCTGCTCGCCGGAGGTGCGCAGCTGGCTGCGATCCTGCAGGTTGAGCATCTGGCCGCCCACCAGGATCGGGCTCTTCGCATACCGTGCCGCCTGCACCGCGCGCAGAATCGAGTCCGGCTCGATGGCAATATCGTCGTCCATGTACAAGATGAACGGCGCATCCGTCTGGTGCAGCGCCTCGTACATGATGCGGGAGTAGCCGCCGGATCCGCCTAGGTTGCCCTGACTGAAAATCTTCAACCGGCCGCCGAGCTTATCCTCCGCCTCCGCGAAGTCCGGCTCATCCGCCGGGTGCTGGTTGCCCTGGTCCGGCATGAGCACATCCGTGATTGCCCCCAGGACCAGCGGGTCCTCCGCCAGCGCATGCAGCGCATTGACCGCGTCGCGCGGGCGGTTGAAAGTGGGGATGCCCACGGCGACCTTCTTCTCTGCAGGCGCGATCGTCGTGCCGTCCGGCAGCGTCTGTTCGCCCGGCGCGCACGGCGCGTACCAGCCAGCATTGCTTATCGACGTCTCCCCCTGCCCCGTCTCCGTCGTCACATCGAACCAGAGCCAGCCGCCGTCCTCGAAATTGCGCAGCGGCAACGGAATCTCCACCCGCTCATCGGCCGCATCGACGTTGAGCACCGAGATGCGGGTGCCGTCGTGCTTTGAGCGGTACACCGAGATCGTCGCCGCGCCTTCCACATCCATGGCCAGCACCACCGTGTCCAGCTGTGACCAGCGCCGCCAATAGGAGGCGGGGAACGCGTTGAAGTAGGTCTGGAACGAGACCTCTGCGCCTTCCGGCACACTCACACGCGAACGGTCCGGCCAGCTCACACGCTGTGTGTTCTGCTCCGACTCGATCAGGTAGAGCATTCGCACATCGTGCGGCTCACCCTTCCGGGGCAGCAGAATGCGTTGCAGGACATCGACAGCTTTCATGTCATTCACGGCCTCAAGCGTAATAGCTGCCACCGACATGCCATTCCCCGGCGCGCGGGGCCAGGACCGTAATACACGCTGAAAACCGCAGGAACTATGCAGCGCATAGCGCGCATGCTTATCGACGACACGTGCACCTGATTTCAGCGCCCCTTACCGCTATCACCTCCACCACCCGCAAAAGCGCAGGAACTATGCAGCGCATAGTGTCCGGCCCATCGTCGAAGGAGTTATCCACAGGACGAAAGGTCCGACCAGGTTCCATGGTTCACCCCGTTTTGTACAGTTCATTCAACCACCAAAACAAACCACAAAACGGCAGGTAGATACATGCGTACTCTCAAATATGATAAAGACGTAATCCTCCTCGTCGACCGAATCCGATATCTCGTGCAGTCGCTAACTAAGAGCAAGGCTGAGCTGCTCCAACTGATCTACGACTTTGATGTCAATGAATTCGCCAAGACCTTCGGCGCTTCCTCCACTTCGTCCTGGCTCGTCCGCGAATTCGGCATCGCCTTCTCCACCGCTTACGAATGGCTGCGCGTCGCCAAACAGGCCGTGCATTTCACCTTCCTCATGGACGCATTCCGCGCCGCTGAGATCGATTACTCCACGGTCCGCCTGCTGCTGAAGTACCTCACCACCGACAACGAGGTTGAACTCGTCGAACTGGCCAAGGAACTCGGCCACGAACAGATGAAGAAGTATCTCGCCGGCCACGACGCTAAGGAGCCTAAAGAGGAACAGCCCGAGCGCTACCTGCGCGTCAAGGACCTCCCCAATGGCGACGTGGCCGTTGAAGGGGTCATGAGCGGGACGGAGGGAAGCTGCTTCAAAGCCGCACTGAAGATCGGAGAAATGGCCTATTACGAGCAGGATCACGCCGAGCAGCAGGCCGCCGCCGAAGAAACCCGGCCCGCCCGCCAGACGGTGTCCGGCTACGGCTTGCCGATCGGCCGTTCGCTCCTGCAGTCCTTCATGGGCATCGTGAACATGGTGCGCACCAAGGCGACGAACACGCTGCGCACTCCTGGCGCGCACGTCAACATCGTGCTGAACGCAGACGGCCACGCCTACATGCCGGCGGCGCCGAAGGTTCCTTCCGCGGCGCTGGCGAACCTCGTCGCCAACGGCCTGAGCCGCCTCAACGTCTGTGATAGCTCCGGACTCATCCTCAACGTCGGCCGCGCACAGCGTCTCGCCACTGACGCGCAGGTCAACGCGCTGATGACGATGTGGGGCCACCAGTGTGCGATGCCCGGCTGCACGCACACCCGTTTCATTGAAATCCACCACATGAAGGAATGGGCAGACGGTGGAAAGACTGACTTGGACAATCTGATCCCTTTGTGCAGCGCATGCCATTCGCTAGTCACGGACGGCTGGGCACTCATCGAGCGGCATGGCAAGCAGATCTGCTTCTTCATGGGCGACGGTTCCGCCTATATTTCAGATAACCACTCCATGACGCGGCGCGATGATTCGCTGATCCCCCGCCCGCCCGTCGAGGACTGGGCGGACACCGATAACTTCGCTGATTCCCGCGAACCAGTAAAGACATAGAGAGCAGAAAGCCCCGCACCAGGACACTCCTGGGGCGGGGCAGATTCGGACCGCGTTATGCGGCAATCAGGGATCCGGAGACATCACCGGTATCGAGGGTGCCGTCTGCGAAGCGCGCGAGCTTTTCAGCTGCGTCGCGGCCGGCGAGAACGGGAACCCAATCGGTCACGTCCGCCCGCTGCAGATGCTCGCTCAAGGTGTCGCGGAAGATCGTCTCGACGACGTGTGCGCCGAGCTCCTCATCGAACCGAGCGTGCAGGTCCTTGGAAATATTGTTGATTGCGATCATGGCATCCTCCTTTCGTGTTTCTGATTGCCATGAAATTGAAGGTTGCCCGAGGGGAACCCCGGACAGAGTTTCCGACTTTGCCATTCGTTAACCTGTCGTTAACTTTAACAGATGATGGGTCAACAACAAGCATTGGCCCCTCTAACCATTCATAAAACACTTTCAACAGGTACTATAGAATGAATATAAATTAAAGACGCCGATCCGCCAGACGATCGTTTACGCTGTGTTAACTTTACGGGCTACACATAAACCCTTCCGTTAACCTTTTGGCCATTTAAGGAGGGTGGGTGAAGAGTTTGGCCGTGCTAATCTCCCCGCTGTGCGCACCGATGATTCCAGCCCCGCCCTCCTCAACAGCCGCGCCCTGGGAAGCCCGGCGCTTCGAGTGGCAGTGCCGCTTCTCTACACGTTGATGGCCTTCGTACTGTTTCGCTCGGCGATGATGATCCCGCTAGAGAATCCGGGAACGGACTTCACGCCGATCTGGAACGCGGCAAACAAGTACTTCGCGGGTGAACCGGTCTTCAACTCTGACTACACGATCGACATGCCGCACTATCTATACAGTCCGGCAGGAACCGTGCTGATCGCACCCGTGGCGCTGCTTCCCTCCGAGGCTGTGGCCCGAGCAGTGATGGCCTACTTGGGAGCGGCATGCATCATCGGCGCGATCGCACTCGCGGCACGGATGGTCTCACCGCGCTGGTTCCATTGTGTTTTTCCGCTGGCGGTGACCTTCTTCTTTGTCACCCCGGAGCCGGTCCGTTGGACCCTCGCATTGACCAATATCAACGGTTTCATGCTCTTGCTCCTAGTGCTGTTCGTATGGCTCTCGCTACGTCTGCGGGACAAGCAGGTGGGATGGCTGGGTCACTTCAGCCATCCAGAAGTCTGGGCTGCGGGTATCGCCGCGGGCATTGCGGTGTCGATCAAGCCCCAGTTCGGTGTGCTGTTCATCGTGTCGCTGGCTTATGCCCAAGTGGCTGTGGTGGTGATCGCGGCACTGGTGGCCATCGCCACGTTCGCGTTCGGCTGGTTCACCATCGCTGAACCGGAGCTATTTTTCACCAACCTCGTCCCCTATTTGAGTGAACCCCGCCCGCGCTTCAACAGCTCGATCGGAGGACTCGCGATCGTGCACGGCTGGTCCGGCACCACTGAAACCGTCTTGACGGTGCTGACTGTCGCGGGGACGCTCGCCGCGATCGCAGCCATGTGGCGCTGGAAAGACATGGACCCGGTGATGTTCAGCTTCACCGCGCTCGCCGTGTGCTTCGCCGGCGGCTTTATGGTCAGCGGTTTGATGCAGAACTACTACGCGATCTGGTTCATCCCCTTCGTGCTCACTGTGTGCCGCCCACGCTCCCCCATGCATTGGCCGGTCACCGTCCTGGCACTGCTCTTCACTGTGGCAAACCCGACATGGCCCGCTACCGGCAACGCCACGATCGACGAAATGGTCACGCACATGCCGGGCTTCATGTTCATGGCCCTGCCGTTCATCATCACTGCATGGGGTCTCGCCGGGCGATCATCTGCCCCGGAGACGCGAAAGCGTCCCGCTCACTCGCGATGACCATCCGGTCGATCTCGTCGAGCACCGCATCCACATCCGCGGGGTTGTAGCGCCGCTCCCGGCGGGCTTGCTGCATCTCCGCGGTTGCCGCCTCAAGCGCAATGCGTTGCATATCAGCGGCAGCCTGCCGAGCTCGAGCAAACGCTTTTCGACGCTCCTTCGACCCCTCCGGATCCACATGCCGCTTCTCCGCCATTAGATTCAGCCACTCTTGGACCATGTCATAGGATTCAGGCGCGTACTCGGAGCCATGTTGCTGCACAGCTTTTCGGGCGGCCACGTACACCCGCCGATTGAGTTCGGCGTTGACCCGGTCGCCTTGCGCGTCAGGTCCAGAGTCTAGGTCGAGTTTGCCCACCAGCCAGGGCAGAAGTAGACCGGGGATGACCATGGTGAAGGTGAGCACGCTGAGCGCAATGACGGAGAATTCGTGGTGGTACTGGGTTGTTCCGGCGGGAATCGATAGAACGAGCGCCAAGGTGACCAAGCCACGCATGCCCGCCCAGGTCATGAGCAGCACTTCCTGCAAGCGCAGCGGGGCAACGTCCGTCCGTCTCATCCGTTTCTTGAACTGGTAGAGCACCCACATGCAGGCGAAACGCACGACGAATGCGACGGCGGAGAGCGCGAATCCGATGAGGATAGCTTCCATGACTTTGGTTCCGGCAGTGTCAATCGCGTCGCGCACACTCATCCCGATGAGTCCGAAAGCGACACCGGTGAACAGCAATTCCACCGTCTCCCAGAACGACTGACCGGAGAGGCGGTCCTCGGCGGTGAACGATGCGCGTGATGACATTTCAACCGCGGCGATCACGATTGCGATCACACCCGATGCATGAATTTCCTCGGCGGCGACGAAGATTGCGAAGGGAAGCACCCACGTGAAAGCAGTCCGAATGACTGAATCGGGAACGGTGTTGACAAACATTGCCGCCAAACGGCCTACCAATAGCCCGATAATCACGGCGGCGGCAGCAGAGTAGAGGAATTTGAGGCACCCTTCGCCGAAATCTACCTCGCCCCCAGCGACGAGGGCAGCGAGCGCCACGTTGAATGCGACGATGGAGGCCGCGTCATTGAACAGGCCTTCTGTCTGCAGAGTGCCGGTGATGCGTTTGGGAATGCCCGCAGGCCCCGCCACCGCGTCAACAGCCACTGGGTCGGGCGGGGCAATCGCCGCCGCTAGAACCATCGCCCCTGCAAGACCAATACCGGGCATAAGCCACATCGCCGTCGCCGTCAATGCCGCGATAGTGAGAAAGACCAACACCACCGACATCACAAGCACGACGTGTACTTGAGCGCGGATCATGGCCCAACTCGTGCGACGGGCCAAAGACCACAACAAGGGCGGCAGGAACACCGGCAGGATCAGTTCAGTGTCCAAGCTCACCGTCTCGATGCCTGGGATGAACAACACCGGGGCGACCACGATGGTGAGCAGTGCAGACCACGGCAAGCCCGTCCGCTCACCGATCGCGGCGACAAGCGTGGTGGCAAGGAGGAGACCGATAACGACAAGGAAGATTGTCACGCAGTCATGGTAGCGGAGCGGGCGTGACCAAGTCCCCCCGCAGGTTTAGCCCCTAGTGCCCGCGCGGCTGGTCGATGGGCTTGCCGTCCTCGAAGTAGGTGCGCACGTGGTTGTCGAAAACGGACAGGGCGGCGCCGATGGCCATGTGCATGTCCAGGTACTGGTAGGTGCCCAGACGGCCGCCGAAGAGCACCTTGTTGTCGCGGGATTCGGCGGCGGCGAGACGTCGATAAGCCTCGAGCTTCGAGCGGTCCTCGGGGGTGTTGATCGGGTAGTAGACCTCGTCGTCATCCTCGGCGAAGCGGGAGTACTCCTTGACGATGACGGTCTTGTCGTCGCCGTAATCGCGCTCCGGGTGGAAGTGACGGAACTCGTGGATGCGGGTGTAGGGGACGTCCGCGTCGTTGTAGTTCATCACCGGGGTGCCTTGGAAGTCGCCGGTGTCGAGGACCTCCTGCTCGAAGTCGAGGGTGCGCCAGCCGAGGCGGCCCTCGGAGTAGTCGAAGTAGCGGTCGAGCGGGCCGGTGTAGACGACTGGCGCGTCGGGGCTCGCGGCGCGCAGCTCGTCGCGGACGTCGAACCAGTCGGTGTCGAGCTTGACATCGATGAGCTCGGACGAGGCCATCTTCTCCAGCCAGGCTGCGTAGCCGTCGACGGGCAGGCCCTCGTATTTATCGTTGAAGTATCGGTTGTTGAAGGTGTAGCGCACTGGCAGGCGGGAGATGATCTCCGGTGGCAGGTCGGTCGGGTCGGTCTGCCACTGCTTGGCGGTGTAGTGCTTGACAAATGCCTCGTAAAGCGGCTTGCCGATCAAGGCGATGCCACGCTCCTCCAGGTTCGTGGCCTCAGCCGGGTCCTTGCCTTCGCGCTGTTCTTCGATGAGCGCCTTGGCTTCGTCGGGGCTGTAGTAGCGGCCGAAGAACTGGTTGATCAGGCCGAGCCCCATCGGGAACTGGTACGCCGTGCCGTTGTGCATGGCGAAGACGCGGTGCTGGTAGTCGGTGAAACCAGTGAAGCGGTTGACGTACTCCCACACGCGGTCGTTGGAGGTGTGGAACAGATGGGCGCCGTATTTATGCACCTCAATGCCTGTTTCGGGTTCCGGTTCGGAATATGCGTTGCCGCCGATGTGGGCACGCTTCTCAACGACAAGCACACGCTTGCCCAGTTCACTTGCTGCTTGCTCTGCGATGGTGAGGCCGAAGAAACCGGATCCGACGACGATGAGGTCATAAGTCATGCCTTAAAGGCTAGCGGTGAATCCCCTGCGCACCGGGCCCGCGACACGCCGAAATCACATTAACCACAGTTGTCACATACGTAGCTTAGGATCTAGATTAGTCACAGCTGTCACTATCAAATCAGGAGCGATCACCGTGAAACAACGACGTCGGCTGAATCCGTCTTCTGCCAGGAAGACTCCGGTCCTCGCGGCCGTCACCTCCGTCGCGCTCGTCGCCGCAGGCGCGTTCGGCGGCAACGAGATCCTCAAGACCCAGGACGTGGGCGGAGGCGAGGTGAATGTCACCAGTTCCACCGCTTCCTTCGGCGACGGCGAGAACGTGGTCGTCGACGATGCCGCAATCGCCGCCCAAGGCGAGGGCGACGAGAACCGCACGGTGAAGGAATTCACCCGCGACGAGGAATTCTCCATCTTCGGCCTCACCTGGACCGGCGAGCGCGACATCGCCGCCTACGTCCGCGCGCAGCGTGCCGACGGCACGTGGTCGGAGTGGTACCACATGCAGCCAGAACCCGGTCCGGAAGGCTCGGAGATCCAGGGCACCGAGCCGATCTACGTCGAGCCGACGAAGAAGATCCAGGTGTCCACCGCCAATGTGGATCTCGGGGAGACCAACCTCGACACCGCTGAAACCGTGACTGACCAGGACGCCATCCCGGAGGTTCCGGAAGAGTCCCTGCCCAGCTCCGATGTCGTCGACGTGCCGAACGTGCCCGACTCTGCCGCCCCGGCATCGATCGGTGACCTGCCGCGCGCACTCCCGTCCAACCTCGGCGATATCGCGCCGGTGGCCGACGTCGAGGAGCTCGGCGGGGAAGCAAGCGAGGAAGCACCGGCCCCCGCTGGAGCCGGCACCAGCGCCAACGACCTGGAGGCTGTGTTCATCGACGGCGGCGAAGGCACGGCCGACGGCGGGATCGCCCCGGCGCAGTCCAACACCAACGGCATGCCGCGCGTCGTGTCCCGCTCCTCGTGGGGTGCCGGAAGCAGCAGCAACCCGACCTACACCGAGCCGGTGAAGGCGGCGACGGTCCACCACACTGCGGGCTCCAACAACTACTCCGCCGCACAGGCACCGGGCGTGGTCCGCGGTATCTGGCAGTACCACGCCGTCACCCGCGGCTGGGGCGACATCGGCTACAACGCGCTCGTCGACAAGTACGGGAACATCTACGAAGGTCGCGCCGGCGGTCTGGACCGCGCCGTGGAGGGCGCGCACGTGGGTGCGTTCAACCAGCACACCTTCGGTGTGTCCATGATGGGCGACTACAGCACGGCCAGCCCGTCGAACGAGGCGCTCCGCGCCATGGGCGAAATCATCGGCTGGAAGGCCGCGGTGGCCAAGTTCGACCCGAAGGGCAGCTCCTACCTCGAGGCGAACTTCAACTTCAGCGGATCCAAGTTCCGCGCAGGCCAGGGCAAGGAATTCCCGAACATCAACGCCCACCGCGACTTCCACTACAACGACTGCCCGGGCGACAACCTCTACGCACAGATGGACACCATCCGCAACTACGCGAAGAGCAAGTACGACCAGATCAACGGTGGAAACACCTCTGTGTGGCAGCCGTCCACGCCGAAGCAGGACGACAACACGAATACGGCTGACACGACGGGCACGACTGGCACCACCGGTGACTCGGGCAGGACTGGCACAACCGGCACTGTCGGAAACAACGACGGCACAACAACCACGATCAACAACCTGGCCAACACGTCGAGCCAGATCTCCTTCGAGAAGGTGCTTTCCGGCGACCCCGCCGCGATCGCCGCCGCTGCCGGCACGGTCGCTGGTGCGCTGCTGCTGGCAGCCGCCTCGAACGGCATGATCCCCTCCCAGGTCGCGCGCATCGCGAACCTTGAGGTTCTGCCAGGCATGACGCTGAGCAGCATGCGGCCGCTGATCGGCCAGGCAATCAACCTGGTAGGCAGCGACGAAGCCAAGGAGACCTGGGGCAAGCTCGAGCCGACTCTGGGGCAGCTCGACGGAGTGCTGCAGGGCGTCGGCGGCGACCAGTACGCCATCTTCGAGAAGGGCATCGCCATCCTCACCGGCGAGGGCGAAGAAATCGTCATGCCGGAGAAGGTCGCGGATGCCTGGCTGAAGCAGGGCATGGACCTAGGTCCGCTGGGTCGCCCGGTGAAGAGCGATTCCGCCGCGAATAACGGCGACGTCCGTGTCGAGTTCCAGCGCGGTTCAATCTTCTACACCGCGAACACGGGCAACGTGGACGTCAACGTCGAAAAGTAAAAGAGCGACTACTAGGCGAGGTTGAGGGAGCGCTCAACCGCTTCCTCCCACCGCGCAATGAGCCGGTCCCGGTCGGGGCCGGCCATTTTGCTTTCCCAGGTGGTTTCGCCGCCGAGGGTCAGCGGCGCGTCGACCAGGCCGGCACCGACGCAGGCCGCGCTCGCCGCGCCCATGACGGTTGTCTCCATGTTGTCTGGGCGGACGACATCCGCGCCGAGAACATCGGCCTGCATCTGCATGAGCAGATCGTTGCCGGTCATGCCGCCGTCGACACGCAAGGCGTCCACGGTGATGCCGGAATCGGCCTCCATGGCGCGAACTACCTCGACGGTCTGCAGGCAGGTGGCGTCGAGGGCGGCGCGGGCGATGTGGCGGCGGTCGGTGAAACGGGTGATGCCAGTGATCACCCCGCGCGCGTCGGGGCGCCAGCGCGGCGCGAACAGTCCGGAGAACGCCGGCACGATGACCACTCCTGCGGCGTCGTCGACTTGGGCGGCGAGCTCCTCCGATTCGGCGGCGGAACTGAGGATGCCAAGTTGGTCGCGCAACCACTGGATCAGCGACCCGCCGACGGCCACGGACCCCTCCAACGCGTAGACCGGCGGCTCCCCCGCCTGCTGGTACGCGACGGTGGTGAGCAGACCGTGATCGGAGAACTGCGCCTCATCACCGGTATTCAGCAGCATGAACAGCCCGGTGCCGTAGGTCATCTTGGCCTCGCCCTCGCGCAGGCAGCCCTGGCCGAAGAGCGCGGACTGCTGATCCCCCAGCACGCCCGTGATGGGAACGTCGCGGTTCCCCTTCTTACGGCGCATGGCACCGAAGGAGCCGAAGCTGGGGCGGATCTCCGGCAGAATCGAGCGCGGAACACCGATCTCTTTGCACAGGTCCTCGTCCCAGTCGAGCGTCTCTAAATCCATGAGCAAGGTGCGTGACGCGTTGGTCACATCCGTGACGTGCTGGACGCGACTGCGGGTAGGGAACAGGTCGAGCATGCCGCCCTTCTTCCCGCCGTGCGCACCGCCGGTCAGCTTCCAGATCAGCCACGTGTCGACGGTGCCGGCGAGCAGCTCGCCCTTCTCCGCACGCTCTCGGGCGTCCTCGACGTTGTCCAGAATCCATGCCCACTTCGGACCCGCCGGGTACGAATTGGCAAGCAAGCCGGTCTTGCGCATGTAGCGGTCTTTCCGCGCCCCGTCGGGCCCGAAGTCCTCTGTTCGGGTGTCCTGCCAGCAAATCGCGTTGTAAATCGGGCGGCCGGTGCGCTTGTCCCAGATCACCGCCGTTTCGCGCTGGTTGGTCAGACCGACGGCGCTGACGTCCTCGAGCTCCAAGTCGGCGTCGACAAGCGCCTCAGAGAGCGCGCGACGGGTGTTGCGCCAGATCTGCATCGGGTCGTGCTCGACCCAGCCTTCGCGGGGCATGATCTGCTCGTGCTCGAACTGCGCGGTGCCCACGACATCCCCGTCCGCGGTGGTGATGTAGCAACGGGTAGAGGTGGTGCCTTGGTCGATTGCGGCGATGAACGGCATGGGGGCTATTAAACCCTACGGCCTAGAACCATTGCTCGATGACTCGTGCGACACCGAAATCATCGTTCGAGGTGGTGGTCAGATCGGCGGCATCGTGCACGATCGGGGCGGAATCCGCCATGGCCACGCCGAGACCGGCCCAGGAGAGCATCTCGATGTCGTTGGGCATGTCGCCGAACGCGACCACCTCCGACGGGTCGACGCCCATGCCGGCGGCGATGACGGACACACCCGCGGCCTTGTTGATGCCGGGTGCGCTGACCTCGATCAACCCGTCGTTCATCGAATACGTGACGTGCGCGCGGGCGGGGTCGACGGCGGGGGCGATGACATCGAAAAGCTCGGTGGACGTCATCGCTTTGTGCCGCACGAGAATCTTCGCGGCGGGCACGGACACGAGCTCGTCCACGGTGACGACGCCGTACCCGATGTCCCACAGATCCGTGCTGTAACCGGAAGTGATGAGGAAGCACTCGTCTTCCGGGTCGAAAGCGGAATCGCCGACCCGCTCCACACCGAAACCGAATTCGCCGCGGCCTTCGAGTGCATCCGTCGCCGTCCCCGCGATCTCCGCCAGGGTCTCCGGGTCCAGCTCGTGGCGGTGAAGCACCTCGTCGTGCGAGGGATCGTAGACCACCGCCCCATTCGCGCACACGCACATCGGGGTGAACGGCAGCTGGTCCAACACCGGAGCCAGCCAACGGTGCGGGCGCCCCGTGGCCAGCGCGACCTTCGTCCCGCCGCGGACCGCTCGAGCGAGGGTGTCGCGGAGACGCGGGCTCACTCGTCCGTTGCTGTCCAGCAACGTTCCGTCGATATCGCTCACAATCAGCTTCGGCGCCAAGGTCTACCTCCCATTTTCCAGTTCGGCGTAGCGCACACGGGCGTCGATAAGCAGCTTATCGACGTCTCCACTCAACCTCTCCGTCACCTCATCCGCCGTGCCCGCTGTGTCCACCGGTTCACCGACAACGGTGACTACGGGAAGGTGCGCGCGCCCCATCTTTTTCCGGCCGCTTTTGACCCAGAAGTGCTGCGTTCCCCCAGGTTGCGGTGGGGATGAGTGGTGCAGCGGAGGCTTGGGCGATGCGTGCCGCACCCGTCTTGAAGCGGGTCAATTCGAGCGTTTCCGACAGTGTTCCTTCGGGGAAGATGCCGATCAGTTCGCCTTCGCGCAGACGCTTGACCGCCTCGTCGATGCTGCTTGCCCCCAGCGACCGGTCGACCTCCACGTGGCCGACTGCCCGGGAAATGGGGCCCATGAGCCAGCGGTCGAAGAGCTCCTTTTTCGCCATGTAGCGCGTGGGACGGCGACCACGCAACAGGCCCGGAAGGGCACCGGAGATGAAGTCGTAGTAGCCGATGTGGTTGCCCGCCACAATCGCCGGACCCTCCGCCGGGACGTTCTCGAGACCGTGGACGTAGAAGCGCGCGCCCTGAATGCGCAGCACCGTTGCAACGGTGCTTTTGATCGTCCGGTACATGTACTCGCGCCGCCACCCGGGCTGGACCGGCGTGACTGGGGCGTCCTCCGGGATGAGGAAGACGTGGCTGTCGGCGCGGTAGCCCTCGGGCGCGGACATCAGGAACCGTCCTTGGCTTTCTTTGCCTCCCGGGCCCTGCGCTTCTCCTCGCGTTCGCGGGCGAGAATCTCGTTGGCCTCGTCGAGCGTGGGTGCGGCGCCACCGAGGGATGCTGGCATCCAATCCAGGCCATCTGGGAACGGGCCGAAACGCTCGGCGTATTCCTCACGGTTGGCGGTGAGAAGCTCCTGCATGGCGGCCTTGACGCGCTTGGTGTCGCGCTCCGGGTCGCCGGTGGTCCTCACCGGTTCGCCGTAGGAGATGATGATCGGGGTTCGGGACCTGCCGAGGTTCTTCTTCAGCCCCTTGGTCAACAGGCGCTGGGAACCCCAGATCACTGTTGGGATGACGGGCACTCCGGCTTCGTCGGCGATACGCGCCGCACCGGTCTTGAACTCGGCCAGCTCGAAGGAACGCGAGATCGTGGACTCCGGGAAGATACCCACGAATCCGCCGCTGCGCAGCCACTTCACCGCTTCAGCGATGGAGGCGGCGCCAGCTGCGCGGTCCACCGGGACATGCTTCATGCCGCGCATGAGCGCGCCCACGACCTTCATGTCGAAGACCTCTTTCTTCGCCATGAAGCGCACCAGACGGTTGCCGCGCAAGTGCGGGCCGATACCGGCGATGATGAAGTCGTAGTAACCGGTGTGGTTGATCACGAACAGGGCTCCGCCGTCCACGGGGACGTTCTCGGCACCGTTGACGTAGAACTGCAGCCCCTGGGCCTGCATGATCTTCTTGAAGCCGCCGATGATGCCCTGGTAGAACCGCTCTTTCGATTCCACCGGGTGCGGTGCGGGACGCTCGAAATCGTCCGGGACGTTGAACAGACGGTGGAACCTGCGCATGATGCTTCTACCCCTTTTCCGGCGTCAGGATGTCTTTGCCCACCCACGGGCGGAGCGCCTCAGGGACGACCACGGAGCCGTCCGCGCGCTGGTTGTTCTCCAAGATGGCCACGAGCCAACGCGTGGTTGCGAGCGTGCCGTTGAGCGTCGCTGCGGTCTGGGTCTTGCCGTCGGCGTCGCGGTAGCGGGTGCCCAGGCGGCGGCCCTGGAAGGTCGTGCAGTTCGACGTGGAAGTCAGCTCGCGGTAGGTGCCCTGGGACGGAACCCACGCCTCCGTGTCGTATTTGCGTGCGGCCGACGAGCCGAGGTCACCGGCGGCGACGTCGATAACGCGGTACGGCACCTCCACGGCAGCGAGCATCTCGCGCTCGAGGCCGAGGAGCTTCTGGTGCATCTCCTCCGCTTCTTCCGGCTTGCAGTAGGCGAACATCTCGAGCTTGTCGAACTGGTGGACGCGCAGGATACCCTTCGTGTCCTTGCCGTAGGAGCCGGCCTCGCGGCGGAAGCACGAGGACCAACCGGCATACAGCAGCGGACCGTCAGACAGGTCGATGATCTCGTCCTTGTGGTAGCCGGCCAGCGCCACCTCGGAGGTGCCCACCAGATACATGTCGTCGCGCTCGAGGTAGTAGATCTCCTCGTCGTGCGCGTCGAGGAAGCCGGTGCCCGCCATGATCTCGGGGCGCACCAGCACCGGCGGAACGACGACTGTGAAGCCGGCCTCGCGCGCCTTCTGTGCCGCTAGCATCAGCATGCCCAGCTGCATCCAGGCGCCGTCGCCGACGAGGTAGTAGAAGCGTGCGCCGCCGACTTTCGTGCCGCGCTTCATGTCGATAATGCCGAGGGCATCTCCGAGATCCAGGTGGTCCTTGACCTCGAAATCGAATTCCGGGACCTCACCGACGTGCTCGAGCACGATGAAATCTTCCTCACCGCCGGCCGGGGCACCTTCCACGACATTCGCGATGCGGTACTGCAGCGTTTCGACGTTCCCTTCCGCCGCCTTCTGCGCTTCCTCCGCTTCCTTGACCTTCTCCTTCAGCTCGTTGGAACCCTCCAGGAGTGCGGGGCGGTCTTCGGGAGCGGCCTGTCCGATCTTCTTGCCGAAAGCCTTCTGCTCGCCGCGCAGCTCATCCGCTTTCTGGATACTGGCGCGGCGCTCCTCATCGGCGGCCAGCAGCTGGTCCACCAGCGCCGGGTCTTCGCCACGGGCCTGCTGGGAGGCGCGGACAACATCAGGGTTTTCACGCAGAAACTTCAGATCGATCACGGCTACCAACCCTACCCCGTGGGATTAGCTCGTGGCCCCACATAAGGCATGATGGAAGGCATGGCTGCACAGAAATCCTCTCTGAGCACATCCGGCCTGCGCTCCATCCTGGTGGCCACGCTGGCTGGAGCTCTTAGCGTGGGCACCTACGCCGCCTCGACCGGCTACGCCGTCGACGACCAGGCAGGCGGCACCCCGGCGAACCCCACCCCGCAGACCGGCGCGACCGCGTCGGAGGAGCCCAACCCCTCCTTCACCACCGCCGATAAAGGCACGTGCCTGACGTGGGATGTCTCCCCGGATGGCTCTGTCACGGGATTCACGGAGACGGACTGCGCCAACGAGCACCGCTTCGAGGTGACCTCCCGCGAGGACCTGAACACCTACCCCACCGCCGAGTTCGGCCCGGAGGCGGAGGCACCGAACCCGACCCGCCAGGCGCAGTTGCGCGAGGAGCTGTGCCAAACAGCCTCGATCCGCTACCTCAACGGGCGCTATGACCCGGCCGGGCGCTACTCCATCGCCCCGATCCTGCCCCCTGCGGACGCATGGGCGGACGGTGACCGCACAATGCTGTGCGGCCTGCAGGAGACCGACACCGACGGAACCCCCATCCTCACCACCGGCCACGCCGCCGAGCAGGACCAGGCCCGCGTCGCCAAGCCGGGCACCTGCGAGGCCACCGACGAAGCGAATAACTTGCGCGAAGTCGACTGCGCCGAGCCGCACCACATCGAGGTCACCGACGTCGTCGACCTGGCTCCAGTCTTCGCCGACCGGACCCCGTCGCCGGAAGACCAGGACAAGCACCTCGGCGCCGTGTGCGCCAAGGCCGCCGAGAATTACCTGGGCAACGAGGAGAACTTGTACCAGTCCACCCTGCAGGTCTACTGGGGCACGATCTCCACTCAGGCCTGGGACGGCGGCAGCCGTTCCGTCAACTGCGGCCTAGTTTCCCCGAAGGACGGCAAATTCGCCTCCATCACCGGGTCGGCCAAGGACGGCCGCGAAGCGCTCAAGGTCGACGGCCAGACCCCGAAGGCCCCGCCGGAGCGCCGCCCGCTGCGCGAGGACCAGAAGCGCCAGCAAGAAGCGCAGAACGCAGGCGGTAACCCCAGCCCGGCAGCCCAGCCATGATGGAGCCGGTCAGCGACGAGGTCTTCGAGGGAATGATCAACGACGCCCTCGACGACATCCCCGAGGATGTCGCCCGCCACATGACCAACATGGTCGTGCTTGCCCGCCCCCACAACGAGGACAACCCCGAACTCCTCGGCCTCTTCGAGGGTGTGCCGCTGACGGAACAGCACTCCAACCACACCGGGTTCCTGCCCGACGCGGTGTTCATCTACAAAGACGCCCTCGAGAACATGTGCGCCGACGTGGACGAACTACGCCACGAGGTGAAAGTGACCGTCTTCCACGAGGTCGGCCACTATTTCGGACTCGAGGAGCACGAGCTTCACCACCTGGGCTGGGGCTAGCCCGACGCTCCCGGCAGCGGGTACTCCGCCCAGCGGACCACGCGCCACCGTCCGAAATCCGCGGCGGGGTCGCCCGTCGGGCCCGCGGTGGGATCGACCACCACGTACTGGCAGTTGGGCAGGTAGCTCGCCTCGGCGAAGTCCGGGTCGATCTCGCAGGCATTCGCGGCGAACGCGCGGATCGCCCCGCCGTGGGACACCGCAACGGTGGTCCCCTCCTGCGCGGCGTACGGGAGGAGTCCGCCCTTGTAGCGGGAGAGGAAGATGTCGAGGGTGTCGCCGCCGTCGATAAGCGCCTCAAGCTGGCGGCGGTAGAAACCGCGGAACGCTCCCAGGTACGCCTCGTGCGCTTCGCGCGAATTGTGCATCTCCCAACGGCCAGCGTGGACTTCATGAATGCCATCCACGGCGGGAATGTCGCTGAACCGCTCGCCGAAACCGATCTGGGCCGTCTGCTTCGCGCGCGTTGCACGCGAGGAGATCACGCGGTCGACCTCGTAGCTGTCCAGGATCTCCGCGCCCGCGCTCTTCGCCTGCTCACGCCCCAATTCTGTGAGCTCGGCGCCGGGGAGGACGGTGTCCAGCTTGTGGTCCACGTTCGAGGTGGTCTGGCCGTGACGCAGCAAGATCAGCATGATGTTCCTTCCCGGGCCGCGCGGACCCACTGTTCAGCCTGGTCGATACGATCCGGATCGACCATATGCTCCTCGCCCCCGCCGCCGAACCGCGGCCACGAACCGAGGAACGCGATGGTGGTGGTGCGCAGCCAGAGGGAGCGCAGCGCCTCCGCGACCGGCACGTCGTCGATGTGCCCGACTAGATCCACGTAGAAGTTGTACGTGTTCGCCTTCTCGCGTGTCGGGCGCGACTCGATGCGGGTGAGATCCACTCCGCGGTAAGCGAATTCCTGCAGCGCACCCACCAGTGTCCCAGGCTCGTTGGGCAATTGGAAAACCACCGAGGTGCGGTCGTTGCCGGTGCGCTGTGTGGGCACGCCGGCGCGTCCGGCGAGCACGAACCGGGTGCGCGCCTCACTCATATCCGCGATCCCCTCCGCATGCACGTCGAGCCCGAACAGGTCCGCGGCCCGGCGCGGGGCGGCCGCGACATCGGCCTCCCCGTCGGCGACAGCTTTCGCTGCGGCGGCATTCGAGGAGGCCGCCGCGAACGGCACTCCGGGCAAGTTGTCTTCCAGCCACTGGCGGACTTGGCGGTGGGCGACCGGATGCGTCGAAAAGCGGGTAGCTTCACGCAGCTGGAAACCGGGACGGGTCATGATGGCGAAGCTGATGGGTAACTCCACCTCGCGGTAGATCATCATCCCGCCGCCCTCAACGAACGCGTCGGACGTGCTGGTCACCGCGCCGTCCACGGAATTCTCGATCGCCACAACGGCGAACTGCGCACGGCCGTCACGCACCGCGTTCAACGCGGCGGACGGCGACTCAACGGGCAACGGCGTGATCTCGCCCGGAATGTGGTCGCGGAACAGCCACAAGGCTTCCTCAGTGAAAGTCCCGGCAGGCCCCAGGTAGGCAACGCTCGTCGTGCTCATGCTCTCCCAGCCTACAGTTGACCCATGACCATCGACCGGCGCCGCCTCACACTCGAGGTTCTCCTTGTCCTCGCCGTCACTTTTGGCATGTCCGGCGTGCGCGCGGCGCTCAAGCTTATCGACGCCGCCCTGTCCCCCACCCCGCTCAACCAACAGCGCACAGTGCTTAACGACGCCACGTCGTCCCTTTCCTGGCTCGACGCCGCATTGCAACTCGCCTCAGCCGCGACCCTGCTGGCCTGGGGCGGCCTGGCCCTGTACCTGCTCGGCGCGCATCTGCCCTGGCCCCGCTGGCGCGACTGGGTATGGGGTGCCGGGTTGGCGGCGCTGATCGGCATTCCCGGCCTCGTCCTCTACGTGATGTCCCTGCAGATGGGGTGGACCAAAGAGGTCGTACCCGCGACCGACGCCGCCAAGGTGCCCCTGCTGCTTCTCTGGTCCGCCGCGAACGCCTTCGCCGAGGAGACCGTCGTGGTCATGTGGCTTCTCACACGCCTCAAGCAGCTGCGGGTTCCTGTGTGGGGCGCGATCGCCGCCTCCGCCGTCCTGCGCGGCACCTACCACCTTTACCAGGGCTTTTCTGCCGGTGCGGGGAATATCGCCATGGGTGTTATCTTCGCCTTCTACTTCCACCGCACCGGGAAAGTCTGGCCGCTCATCCTGGCCCACTTCCTCATTGACGCGGTGGCCTACCTCGGTTACCTGTTCCTCGACGTGAGTTGGCTCGGGCTGTGAACGGGTCTCCTGCCCCGCGGGTGTCGCGCGGCTGCCCCTCTACAGTGCGGTGCGGTCACAGTACTGTCCGCCTTCGCCCCGCCCACCACAGACCATAGCCACATATGTTGCACATGTTAATGCTGTGGCGTGTGGGATCGGCGTTTAAGATGATTTCCATGTCGCACACCCCGCACTCCAACGACCCCCGGGACAACCCCGGGGATTTCCTCGTAGGCAAGGACGGGAAACCCCTGATCGACAGGTACGGGCGCCCGATCCGGAAGCGCTCGGCAAACCAGCCAGCCCCGAGCCCCCGGCGAGAGACTGAGCGGCCCGTCAGGGAATCTGGGCGGGGGCCTGTTCGGGAACCCGTCAGGGAGACGGTACGCCCGCGCCAGCAGATGCCTCGGGAGACCAGGTACGAAGCGCCACGGCGTGAGGCTCAACGCTACGAGCAGCGCCGGACTCCGCTGGCTGACAGGGGAAACGGGGTGCGCCGTGAGGCGCCGCGGCGGGAACGCTGGGAACCGCAGCTGGAACTCTCGCCCGAGCGGCGCGTGCGCCCTGCACGCCGAGAAACTCCTCGGCGCCCCCGGCCGCGCATTCCGCGCCCCCGCGCCGGCTGCATCCCGACACTGCTGTCGCTGCTCATCGTCTTCGTGGTCGTCGGCACGCTCTTCGCCGATGCGCGTTTGACCCGGGTGGATGCGTTCCCGGACAACCCGATCGGGAACACCTCCGGCACGAACTGGCTGATCGTCGGCTCCGACTCGCGCGAGGGACTCACCGAGAAGGACGTCGAGCGCCTGGGCACCGGCGGCGACATAGGCACTGGCCGCACCGACACGATCATGCTCATGCACATTCCCAACGGCGGGAAGGCGACGCTGCTGTCCATCCCGCGCGACTCCTATGTGGAGATTCCCGGCTACGGCATGGACAAGATCAACGCCGCCTTCGCCTTCGGCGGACCCAAGCTGCTTGCGGAGACCGTGGAAAATGCCACGCACCTCCACATCGACCACTACGCCGAGGTGGGGATGGGCGGACTCGCCAAGATCACGGACGCGGTGGGCGGGGTGCAACTGTGCCCGACCGAGCCCATCGACGACCCGCTAGCCAACCTCAATATCCAGGCGGGCTGCCAGAAAATGGACGGTCCGACGGCGCTCGGCTACGTGCGCACCCGCGCCACCGCCATGGGCGACCTCGACCGTGTGCAGCGCCAGCGCGAATTCGTCGGCGCGCTGATGAAGAAAGCCCTGTCGCCGTCCGTGCTGCTCAATCCGTTCCGCCTCATTCCCCTGGTGATGCGCGGCAGCAGCATGTTCATCGTGGGTGAGGGTGACCACGTGTGGCACCTGGCACGCATGGCATTCGCGCTGCGCGGCGGGGTCAACACGGAAACGGTGCCCATCGGCGACTTCATCGACACAGAGGTCGGCAGTGTGCTCGTGTGGGATGATGCGGCCGCGGAGCAGCTCTTCGCGGGGATGCGCTAGCTGCTTTCCCGGCCGCCCCGCTAGTTGCGCGAGGTTTCAATCCCGAGCTCCGGCTCTGGGAGCTTGTGCCGGCCGGTGATGAAGTACAGCGCCACAGTGATCACGCTGAACGCGAGGCCGACGACGAAGGCGACGCGGAAGTCCGGCAACCACACCATGATGCCGAAGGTGAAGAGGATGAAGGCGATCGCGAAGTACTGGCCGTACGGGTACAGCGGAGTCTTGTAGTCGAGGGCTGCCACCTCCTCCGGCGTCATCTGGCGGCGCGAGGCGAGGTGCGCCAGCAGGATCATCAGCCACACGAAAATCGTGGCGAAGGTGGCCAGGGAAGCAATGGTGTCGAAGATGCGGTCCGGAACGAGCGTGTTGGCGACAACGCCGACCACGAGAACCAGCAGCAAAATCACCGTGGTCATGACCGGCACGTCGCGGATGGTGCGGGCCATCACGCGCGGTGCGTAGTTCTGTTTGGCCAAGCCGGTGAGCACGCGGCCCGCACCGAAGAGGTCCGCGTTGATGGCGGACAACGCGGCGGTGATGACCACGAAGTTCAGTAGACCAGCGGCCCAGTTGACGCCCAGGGTGGAGAAGATCTGCACGAAGGGCGACTCATCGCCGGTGATGGTGCGCCACGGATTGATCATCAAGATGACCAGGATGGACAGCACGTAGAACAGCAGGATACGCACAGGGACGGTGTTGACCGCCTTCGGCACAGCCGCTTTCGGGTCGGATGCCTCGCTGCCCGCCACACCGATGATCTCCGTGCCACCGAATGCGAAGAGCACGAGGATGAAGGAAGCGACCATGCCGGTGAGGCCGTTGGGGAAGAACCCGCCGTCGTTGACGAGGTTGACCGGGCCCGTGGTCTCCGCCGTGGACAGGCCGAAGACTAAAACGGCGGCACCAGCGAGAATCATGGCGATGACCGCGCCGACTTTGACCACTGTGAACCAGAATTCCAGCTCGCCGAAGGCCTTCGCACTGGCCACATTGGCGGCGCCGACGACGAGCAAGGCCGCGACGATCCACACCCACCGTGAGACATCGGGAAACCAAAATCCCATGTAAATGCCAATTGCCGTGAGGTCCGCCAACGCCACGATCACCATTTCGAAGGCGAACATCCAACCGGTCAAGTATCCGGCGGCGCCGCCCAGGTAAGCGCGGGTGTATTCGGCGAAAGAGCCGGTGACTGGGTGGTGCACCGACATCTCGCCGAGGGCACGGAGGAGGAAGTACACCACCGCGCCGCCGAGGAGGTAGACCAGCAGGACTGACGGTCCCGCCGCCTGGATCGCCCCGGCGGAGCCGTAGAACAGGCCGGTGCCGATCGCGGATCCGAGTGCGATGAAATTGAGGTGGCGCGTGCTCAATCCACTACGCCCACTACGTGCCGTCCCAGATGCCATGACCCCACCGCAGCCTAAATGGTGACCTGGCGCGACTTGATGTTCTCCAGCTGCTTACGTTCATCAGCGTTGAGCTGGGCATCGTTGTCGTACTCAGCGGCGATAGCCTCGTCGACCTTCTTGAGGGCGTCGCCGTAGGAGTCGGCGGCGACGGCCGGGTCGAGGTCGAAGACCGGGACGAGCAGACCGTGGGTGCGGAAAGCGCCGGCGAATTTGGTGTTCTCTCCGAGGTTGAGCTCACCGCGGGCGGCGATGCGGGCGAGGGCGTCGAGCATCTTGCGCTCGTCGTCCTCCGGGCGGATCCAGCGAATGTGGGCCTTGCCGCCGCCGGGGTTGACCCACCAGATGGAGCCCGGCAGGTCGGCATCGACCTCGACGGACGGGATCACCGCGCCGTTCGCGCGTGCCAGCGCCTGCTGGACCTGCGGGTTGGAGACTGCGGACTCGGTGAACCACCAGTTGAAGTCGTCGTGGGTGGTGATGTCCAGCTCAGCGGACTCGCTGATCAGGGTGTTCAGCTCGGGCTGGGAGCCGTCGGCGGCGGTGGAGTTCAGCGTCGCGCCCGGTTCGGCCTCGAGCACCCAGCTCAGGGCGTAAGCGAGGTCGCGGTTCGGGTTCTGGGAGTGGGACTGGACTTGCAGAGCGACGAAGCGCTCGCCGCCGTCCTCCTCCGGACGGCGCAGGGCGGCTCCCGCACCAGGCAGAACGGTGACGATATTCACCGGGGTGCCCTTGACATCCACCTTCGCGACGGCGGAGGGAACGAACTCCTGGAGCGCGACCAAATCGGTCTCAGCCTTCAGGCCCTTGTACGGGCGCGGGTCTTTCTGCAGTGCTTCGCGCTCGGCGGCACGGGCAGCCAGCTTCGCCTGGCGGCGGCTCATGCCCTCGGGCAGGTCTTCCTTCTTGCGGTTCTTCTTGGCCATGCCGACCAATCTACCGTGGTCAGATCAGTTCACAGTGCCTGGGGTGCGGAATGTCTCCACCGCGAGGTGCGGGTTGTCGGTGGCGAAGACATCCACGCCCTTGTCCCGGCACCAGCGCATGTGCTCGGGCTCGTTGACTGTCCACGTGTACGTCTTCAACCCGCGGTAGCCGAGCAGCTTCGGCATGCCGCGCAGGTGCGCGAGAGCCGGGCCGACACCGTATGGGCGGGAGAACATCGTGCTCGTCGGGTTCCATTTCTTCTCGCGCAAACGAAACAGGTAGAAAGTCTCCAGTTCCGGGACGACGTGGGTGAAAAAGCGCATCGCGGAGTGGGAGAAAGAGATGAGGTGGACGCGGGGATCCTCCTTCATCCCGCGGTACCAGAGGGTGCGCACTGTCTGCTCGTCCACTTCGGGGCCGAAGCGGGTGGGGTGCTTCGTTTCGATGTAGATGTGCTTGTCGGGGTAGTCCTGCATGAGGTCCAGAAGTTCGTCGAGAAGCAGGAGCTGCTGCGGGTCGTCCTCGGTGCCGTAATTGAATTGGCGCAGGTCCGCGAAGTCCATCTTGGCGATGCGGCCGGCGCCATCGGAAGTGCGGTTGATCAGTGCGTCGTGGTGGACGACGAGACGGCCGTCGCGGGTGAGGCGCACATCGCACTCGATCCCGTGCACGCCGTCCATCTTCAGCGCCTCGTCGAATGCGCGGAGCGTGGATTCCGGGTGGAGCCCCGACGCGCCACGATGGGCGACGATGAGCGGGTGGGTGCCGGGTACCGAAACCTGGGCGGAGGTGGCGATGGTCATGCCTGCGAAGTCTCCCCAAAAAGCGCGTGCAACTTAATGCTCGACATTAGGTGCGCGGCGGGGGATCGAAAAGCGCTGGACGAGGAAGATACGCAAGTATCACGCGAAAATAACGCTGCGTTCACCTCTCGTTGGTTTAGGGCCGTGCACAGCGGTTCCACCCCACCGCCGCAGCCAATTTTTGCCACAATAGGGCGCATGCTCTTTACGCCGCTCGACCCTTCGTACCGCTCGTTCCGCACGCGCGTAAGCGAAGCGGCGGAGAATATGAAGGACACAGTGACCCGTCTGTGGCCGCGCCGCACTCATGCGGTCCGCGCCCCGCTCTACGCAGTGGAGTTGCTCGCGGATTTGACGCCTGTCGTGCGCATGTCGGGTTTGCGCAGGCTCCCGGATGATTTCGCGGGCGGCATTCTGGGCGCGGAGGTTGCGACGTGGAGCGCGATTTCGCCCTCGCTGCTACCCCACCCGTGGTGGGTGACCACGGCGAATGTGGCGATCTGCCAGGCTGCGGGCCACTCGGTGGGCGTGGGCGCGACGAAGGCTTTCGGCATTGTCGCGGACGCGCGGCAGTGGAAGTACCCGCGCGCTTTCCGACGCAAGGCGGCGGTCCCCGTGCAGATCGCCATGGGTGCAGTCACGGTGGCCACGTATATCTCAGCTGCTTTACGACGTTCCGAGCACGAGCGTCTCGTCGAGGACCCCACCCGGCTCGGCCCGCTGCAAACACTGGCGGGAATTGGATTGGGCTCCATCGGTTACGGTGCTCTCCTGCTGGCCGGGGAGGGAATCCAGGTCACTGCCGACCGCTTCAATTCCGAGTTGCGCCGCTGGATGCCGCCGTTGGTGTCGTGGCCGCTGGCGATCCTGGGGCTTAGCGCCCTCGGTGCCGTGCTGACCGACAAGGTGGTCGTGCGGCAGATCCTCAACACCGCCTACCGCAACGCCGACGAGCTCAACCGCGAATTCCTGCCCGGCGCGAATAAGCCGCGGGAACCAGAGCGTTCCGGGTCGCCGGACTCGCTCGAGCGGTGGAGGTACCTCGGCCGTCAGGGTCGCGCAGTGGTGGCGGGCGGACCCCGGAAGGCGGATATCGAGAAGGTGCGCGGCGGCGAGGCCAAGGAACCGATCCGAGTGTTCATCGGGCTGAAGGACCGTAGCCCAGAAGAGCAGGCGCAAATGGTGCTGCACGAGATGGACCGCACAGATGCGTGGTCGCGCAGAAACATCGCCGTGCTGTCCTCGGCGGGCACCGGGTGGATCAACGACTTCCACACCTCAGGCTTCGAATTCCTGAACCGGGGCGACTGCGCGATCGTGGCCATGCAGTACTCCTTCATGCCGTCGGCGTACTCCTACGCCTCGGACCGCGAGGTGCCTGTGCGCAGCTCCAAGGTTCTGATTTCCGCGATCAAGGAGCGCCTCGCCGGGATGCCGGAAGACGACCGGCCGCGGCTCTATGTCGGCGGGGAGTCGCTCGGCGCTTACGGCGTCGCCGACTCCTTCGAGAGCGTCGAAGCCCTGCTTGACGGCGTCGACGGCGGCGTGTTCACCGGAGCCCCCGGATTCACCAAACGCCATATTGAACTGACCAAGAGACGCGACCACGGCACTCCGGAACGTCTCCCGGTCGTCGACGGCGGACGCCACGTGCGCTTCACCGCGCACCCCGACCATTTGGTGAACACCTATGACGGCAGCGGTTACGAGCAAGATTGGGAATTCCCACGCGCAGTGTTCGCCCAGCACGCCTCCGACCCGGTGGTGTGGTGGGATTGGAAGCTCTTCGTTCGCAAACCGGACTGGCTGCGCGAACCGGGCTCGCGCGGGGTGAAAGCACCTGCAGCGCAGCATGTAGATGTGCTGCAGAACATGCGGTGGGTCCCGTTCATCACCGGCTGGCAGGTCGGCGTGGACCAGTTGACCTCGCAGCAACAGCCGGGCGGCCACGGCCACCAGTACCACGACGAGACCGTCGCCTATTGGAATGCGGTGCTGGATGCCGGTGCCGGCGACGAAGAAGTCGCGAGGATCTCCGAGTGGATCCATGCGGATTCCACACGCATCCGTGCCACCGCCGCGTCCGCTGCGAAGGAATCCGCGCAGAGCACCTTCAACCGGTCCGACACCTAAATCCCGCAGGCCACGCCCGTGGAGTGGATCGGGCAGTAGCCGTGCGGCACCTTGTGCAGGTACTGCTGGTGCTCGTCCTCGGCCAAGTAGTAGTCAACGCCTACCCGCACCTCGGTGGTGGTGGGGCCGAAGCCGGCGTCGATAAGCGACTGGCCGTAATCGCGCACCCAGCCGCGAATGAGCTCGGCCTCGTCCTCGCTGTCGGTGAAGAACGCGGAGCGGTACTGAGTGCCCACGTCGTTTCCCTGGCGAAAGCCCTGCGTCGGGTCATGCGCCTCGAGCGCGGCGCGGACCAATTCTTTCAGGCTGATTTCATTTGGGTCGTAGACGACCTCGACGAGCTCCACATGGTTCGTCTGGCCGGAGCACACCTCGCGGTAGGTGGGGTTGGGTGTGACGCCGCCGCCGTAGCCGACCGATGTGGACTCGACTCCGTCCATGTTCCAGTACATTTTCTCCGCTCCCCAAAAGCAACCGATGCCGATGAGCAGGCGTTTCTGGCCCTCGCGCCACGGGCCGGTGAGCGGTGTGCCCAGCACGGCGTGCGGGCGCGGGTTCGGCAGGACCGGTTCACTGCGGCCGGACAGGGCGCGGTCCGGATCGACGAGTTGCGGGGAACGTCCGAAGAAGAATTCCATACTTCCCATAACTACTGCGCTGAGGCGGAGATTCCCACCGGGCCACGGCCCCGAAGCGCAAACTTCCCTATCATGGGCGGGGTACGGCGCTGAACCAGCGCGAACGAAATAGAAAGGACACAGATCATGGCTGTTTACGAGCTTCCTGACCTTCCCTACGCATACGACGCACTCGAGCCGCACATTTCGGCCGAGATTATGGAGCTGCACCACGACAAGCACCACGCGACCTACGTCAAGGGCGCGAATGCTGCCCTCGAGGCGCTCGAGGCCGAGCGCAACGGAGAGGCGAACCCGGACAAGCTGCGCGCACTGTCCAAGAACCTGGCCTTCAACCTGGGCGGCCACACCAACCACTCCATCTTCTGGAAGAACATGAGCCCGAACGGCGGCGGCGAGCCGGCCGGCGAGCTGGCTGAGGCTATTAACCGCGACTTCGGCTCCTTCGAGGGCTTCCAGAAGCAGTTCGAGGGTGTCGCCACCTCCCTGCAGGGCTCCGGCTGGGCAGTCCTGGGCTACGACCACATCGCTGGTCGCCTGATCATCCAGCAGCTGACCGACCAGCAGGGCAATATCTCCGTGGACTTCACCCCGGTGCTCATGCTGGACATGTGGGAGCACGCTTACTACCTGCAGTACAAGAACGTGAAGGCTGATTACGCCAAGGCGTTCTGGAACGTCGTCAACTGGGACGATGTCGCTGAGCGCTTCGCTAAGGCTTCTGCCTAAGCGCTCCGCTTGAACGCATCAAAGAGGACCGCGCACTGACCCAGAAAACAGTGCGCGGTCCTCTTTTCCGCTTCCCCGGGGCTGGAGGAACCCGGAGCCGGCGGTACCTGATTTTCGCAACGAGATCCGGTAATTCCGGTCCCGAAACTGATCATAGGTTAGGCTCCCCTTACCGCACAAGGGGGTCCCGCTGTGGCCCGCGTCACGGCCGCATGCTTGGATGGTTAAGCATGGAGGAACAGACACGGGAAGGAATCCGCAAAGGCACCGCCGAATACCGGCGGGCGAGCACTGCACTTCTCTTCGCCGGTCTAGCTATCTTCAATTCGCTGTACGCCACGCAGGCCCTCCTGCCCACGCTGACTGATGCGCTGGGCATGACCGAGGGTGAGGCGGCGCTCACCGTTTCCGCCACCACCGGCGGGTTGGCGCTGTGTGTGGTGCCGGCATCAATCCTCTCCGAGCGCTTCGGGCGGGGCCGGGTGCTGATCATCTCGGCGCTCCTGGCCACCACACTGGGCTTGTGCCTGCCGCTGGCGCAGACTGGCGGGCAGCTCATCGCCATGCGCTTCGTGCAGGGCTGCCTCATCGCCGGCACCCCGGCAGTGGCGATGACATGGATCTCCGAGGAGATCGAAGCGGATGACGCCGCCGGCGCGATGGGTCTCTATATTGCCGGCAACTCCATCGGCGGTTTGATCGGCCGCCTGGTTCCGGCATTCATGCTCGAAGTGGCCAGTTGGCGCTGGGCGTTGCTCGGCGGTGCAGTGACGGCCCTGACCTTCGCCGTGATCATGTGCATGCTCCTTCCCCCGCAGCGCCGCTTCGCGGCGAAGGCTCTCAAACCGGGCAACGAACTCGCGGCGATGCTGCGCCACCTCACCGACTGGCGGCTGGTCGGTCTGTACGCCACGGCGTTCTTCGGCATGGGCATGTTCGTCTCCGTGTACAACATGTTCGGTTTCCGGGCTGTCGACCACTTTGGCCTGCCTCCGGCCCTGGCGGGGCTCGTTTACCTGATGTACCTGTCCGGCACGTGGTCGTCGGCACGTGCCGGCGTGTACGTGAAGCAGGCCGGCCGCGGACGCGTGCTGGTCGTCGCCGCGGGCTTCATGCTGCTCGGTGCCATCACTCTCGTCAGCAGCAACCTGTGGTTCACTCTGGTGGGCCTGCTGCTGTTCACGGCCAGCTTCTTCGCCATGCATTCGGTGGCCTCCGGCTGGGTCGGCCAAGTGGCCACCCGCGACCGTGCGGAGGCCTCCAGCTCGTACGTGTTTTTCTACTACATCGGCTCCTCGGCGCTTGGCGCACTGACCGGCTGGCTGTTCCAGTTCACCGGCTGGGCCGGCTTCATCGGCATTGTCGCCGGCTTCCTGGTCGCCCTGGTGTGCATCGCCGGATGGCTGGCGCTCACTGTGAAGAAGACGCAGTGAAAAGGACGCAGTGACAATGTCGCGGCACCAGAGACAGAGCCGGATTCAGCGTAACAATCAGAACTCGGAAAGCCGAGGGATGCCCGGCGCCCCGGCGCTGAGGAACCGGCGCACGGCGGCGGTGGCGCGGCAGTCGTCGCCGTTGTAGCGGATGAGCATTTCGCGAGCCTCGGCGCTACCCAGGCGCGCCTCGCGGCGGAGAGCCACGGATCGTTCGCCGTCGACTTCATCGTCGTCCCAGGCAAAGCCCGCGACGGGGGCCACGATCTTCAGCCCGAGCCCCTCCGTGCCGACGAGGTGGCGGCGGACGTGGGAGAACACGTCGACCCACTCGTCGGAGGCGATGAAGGCGCGGACTTCTGCCTCGTCGACGGAATCGAAACGGCGCGCGGATGAGGTGAGCCAGTGGTTCTCCCCGCCCGCGGCATAGCAGTAGGCCCGGAACGACTTGCCCTGCTCGCTGGCCTGTGCGCGGACTGTCCGCAGCCACGTCCAGAAGGCCAGGAAATTCTCCTCCTCGGCGGGGTTATCCGCCCCGCCGACATCTTCCCAAGTGGCGAAGGCGCGGTACTGTTTCCCGTCGTAGGCGCCCCACAGGTACGCCCCCTGGTCGAGGTAGGCCTCCATGTCCACGTCCACCTCGACATCGGCGCGCAGATCGGGCGAGGGCTCGACGTCCGCCCGCGCCACCACCGGAATCCCTTCCCGCCAGGCACGGGCGATCTTGCTGGACTCCCCCAGGTCGGCGTCGATGGTCTCCCCCACCGTGGTGATTCCACGCTCGCGCAGGGGGCGGGCCTTCTGGCCGGGAAAGACCAGGGAAATATCGTCCATCGCCCGCAACTCCGGCTCGCACAGCGCCCAGTAGCGGCAGCTCGCGCACTGCTTCAGCCGCAGTGGACGGGTGGGCGTGGGCTGCGCCAACGCCTCGCGGAGAGCCGGCACATAGCGGTCTCCTTCGCCCAGGTAGGCGCGTTCGCGGTCCTGGCCGACCACAGCGCCGCGGCCGTAAGCGAGGCCGGCTTCCTCCAGCAGGAGGTGGGCCAGGGCGATGCGGTAGCCGTCCACAGTGTGATGCCGGGCCTTCGCCTTCGTTTCCAGCGGTTTGCCCAGTCCCAGCCGGCGGGTGGGAATGAACTGCATCCACGACGACTGGCTGGCGCGCGCGACGCGGTGGTTGGACACGATCACCGGCAAATACATGCCATCTTCCTGGCGGGCGAGAATGTCGATCTCAGCCAGCACCGGCACATCGTCGACCTCACCGGTCAAGGCCCCGTCGACGATCAAGGTGGTGCGGTCCTTCATCGCTTTGCGGGTGGCGGTCTCGCGCTCAGCCACCGGCATCGCCGGGTCGATGAAGAGGCGGGAAAAGGGCTTGCGACGGCCGTCGCCGAGCGCTCTTTGCGTAGGCAGCAACCCGATGGCGGCCGCACGCCCGGCGTCGACCTGCGGCTGGCGCTCCAGCGCATCCGGAAGCGGCGGAATGTCGGGATGGTTCAGACGTTGGCGGAGCCGGTACCTGCACCCCACGAGGTCGCTCGCCCGCACCAACGAAACGTCGCCACTTCCCATTTCTTTCACCGGGACCAAGCCTAATGGCTCGAGATAGGTAAAGTTGAACGGGACAAACAGCGACAAAGCACGACTAATCCAGGAGTACCGACCATGGGACTGTTCGAGACCATCCGCGCTTCCCGCGCAAAGACCAAGGCCGAGATCAAGGCTGCGGAGGCCCGCGCGCGCCAGCTGGCCAAGGACGAGGCCAAGCACGACAAGCGCACCGCGAAGCTCCTCGATAAGGCGGAGAAGCGGCTGCTGAAGGAAGAGAAGAAGGGCCTGAAGAACAAGCAGAAGCACGAGAAGCAGCTGGCCAAGACCGAGCTGCAGAAGATCCAGGAGGCCGGCCTGACCAAGAAGAAGGCCAAGCAGTGGGTCGGTGCTTCCCGCATTCTGCTGCCCGTCCTGATTCCGCTGGCGTACCGCGCGCTGACCGCCTACCAGGAGCGCCAGGTCAACGACCGCGCCCGCGCCGCGGGCCTGACCGCGAACGACATCGCGCGTTTCTCAAGCCAGGGTGCGGAGCTCAAGGGCCGTGTGCAGACGATCCGCCGCGAGGTCGACGGCAACGACGCGCTGGACAACAAGTTCCGCCGCGATGCCAAGGTGCGTCTCGACGAGCTGGACGCGGCCGTCAACAACGTCGAGCGGATGAACGACGCCCAGCGTCGCCTGGCGCACGAGACGATCGACCGCGACATCAACAAGCTCACCGCCGAAATCCAGGAAAAGACCCTGCGAAAGTAGTTTCCGGCTTCCTCACTCCCGAAATGCACGGCAGTTCCGCACCAGGTTTCGGTCTGAAGTTTGGACCAGCTAGTATGTTTTTACAAGTAAGTAACATGTGAAACCTTTTCGGGAAAGGGACTCATTATGGCTCGGCGTGAGGTGACCCAGTTTTACGACGACCTCGACGGTTCGGCGTTGTCGGAGTCTGAGCACCAGGCAGTTCACTTCAGCTTCAACGGCACCGATTATGTGCTCGACCTCTCCAAGGAGAACGTCCAGCGATTCCACGAGGCACTCATGCCGTTCATCGCGGCGGCGCGTGAGGTGCCGGCTGATCCGCGGACCCGCGTCGATGCCTCCCAGATCCGCGCGTGGGCGCGCAAGAAGGGCATGAAGGTGGCTCAGCGCGGGAAGATTCCGTTCGAGGTCATTGACGCTTACCGTCGCGCGAACGCGTAAGTCACGCGTTCCGGCGCTTCCTTCAAGGCGTGCTGTGAATTCCGCACCGAGCGGGTTTACAGCACGCCTTGTTCGCGCGCCGAGGCCACAGCGGAGGTGCGGGAGCGCACACCGAGCTTGTCGTAGATGTGCACGAGGTGGGATTTCACGGTCGCTTCGGAGAGCATGAGCTGCTGGCCGATCTCGCGGTTGGAGGAGCCACCGGCGACGAGCTGCAGGACCTCGAGTTCGCGCGGGGTCAGCGAGGAACGAGGGCTGCGGTCGCGGGTCTGCAGGCGGCTGCGCACCACCGGCGACATCGCCTGATCGCCTTTCGCTGTTGAGCGCACCGCGGCGAGCAGGTCCGCCGGCGGAGCGTCCTTGAGCAGGTAACCGACAGCGCCCGCCTCGATCGCGCCGAGAATGTCCGCGTCGGTGTCGTAATTCGTCACCACCAGCACCTTCGGCGGATTCGCCATGGTGGCGCGGATCTGCGCGGTCGCTTCCGCACCAGTGGTCACCCGCGCGCCCTGTGCGCCGGCACCGAAGCGGAGATCCATGAGGATCACGTCGATTCCGCCTGCTTGAGCTGTCGCAATGGCCCCTTCTGCGGTGGCCACTTCCCCGACGACGATGATGTCGTCGGCGGCCTCCAGCACAGAGCGAAGGCCGAGGCGGACGATCTCGTGATCGTCGGCAAGCAAGACGCGAATCATTCTTCCTCCTCAATCTTTCGGTTGATCCTACCCTCCCCGCCGGCAGGTGCGTCCACCGGCACGGCGACGGACACCGCGGTGGGACCTCCCGGCGCGGATTCGACGATGAACTCACCGCCGAGCTCCCGCGCGCGTGTCCGCATCGCGTCCAGCCCCAAGTGCCCGAGGCCGACGGGCTTTCCCGGTTGAGCCTCGGCATCGAAGCCACGGCCGTTGTCCACAACATCGAGGCGCACCTCGCCGGGGGCGAAGGTCAAGGTCACGCGCGCACGCGAGGCGCCGGAATGCTTGACGACGTTGCCCACCGCCCCCTGCGCGATCCGCAACAGACCGGCCTCCACCCTCATCGGCAGCTTCTGGGCCGCACCGTCCACCTCGACTTCGATGTCCAACTCTCCCGCCTGGGCGAAAGAGTCGGCGATGCGCTGCAACGCCTCCGGCAACGAGGTCTCCGACAGCGGAGCCGGAGTGAGAGCGGCGATCATGGCGCGGGTCTCGGAGAGGTTGTCCGCGGCCGAGTGCCGCGCCACCTCGATGCGCTCCAGCGGAGCTTTCAGTTCCTCGTCGGACAGGCGGGTCGCCCGCAAATCGCGCTCCGCAGCGTGCAGCAGCATTTGGATGCTCGACAGGGACTGCGCCACGGTGTCGTGAATCTCGTGGGCGAGACGCTGCCTCTCCTGGGCCACGCCTGCCTCGCGCTCGGAGGCCGCGAGGCGGTCCTGGGTGCTGACGAGCTCGTCGATAAGCGCCGCGCGTTCCGCGCTCACGCGCACGATGACCTTGAACGCGTACGTGATCATGACGACGACCAGTGCGGAGACAGCCGGTCCCATGACCCCGCCGAGGGTGAGGCCGTGAGGCACCTGCATGAGCACGGCGATGCTCAGCACAAGGAGCACACCGACTATGCCGATCCAGTTGTCGGCCGAGCGCATGAACAGGAAGAACAGAGTGAACACCCAGTACACGGCGACCGGGGTGAACATCATCGCCACGATCCACACACCGGTCAGGCCCAGCAGCCACACGAAGCGCCCGACGGTGTTCCAGTGCGGCATGTTCAGCGCGCCGAAGGAGTAGACGAAGCCGAAAACGACAATGAGCAGGACAAGCACCGCTCCCTGTTCCAGCGACGCCCCGACGACTCCACCGAAAGAGACCAGCAGCAGGGAGACCGTCAGCAACGCGATGCCCACGTCGAGTGCGCGCGTGCCGGGGGCTTCGGCCCCGTTGTCCCCCGCCGGTAGCATGGCTGTCATGCAGAAAAGCGTACCCGTCCGCCCACGCACAGCCGCAGGTGCCCTTGCCTGCGCGGTAGCCGTGAGCGCCCTGACCGGGTGCTCGCCCGCCGCCGAGGAGGAGCCCGGCGCGGCCCCTGCCTCCAGCGCTAGCTCCGGCCCAAACTCCAGCCCCGCTTCCAGCACAGACTCCGGCCTACCTGCCGACGCCGCACCGGAGGTGGCACGCGAAGGCATGACGGACTGCCCGTATCTGGACACCCAGTTCGTCGCGGAGCAAGCAATAGCGAATCTCTCGCTTTAGTATGTGAGGCATGCGCCCCTGCCTCCGTCCACCGTGGAACCGTCTCCACGCCGCCGCTGTCCCGGCTGTGGCGCTGACAGTGGTGCTCGCACTTGCCGGCTGCGGTTCGCAGGGTGAATCGGAACGCGTCACCGTCGAGGTGCCCACGACCGTCACGGTCACCGCGGACCCCAAGGATTTGCCGTCGTCTTTCGATCTCTACGTCGCACTCGGCGATTCCTACGCGGCAATGGGCTCGGCCTCCGGCCCTTTCGACGGGCCGGAATTCTGCGCCCGCAGCACAGACAACTATCCGCATGAGCTGGCGGAGATCTACCCGGGCATCAACGAAAAACGCGGTTTCGTCGACGCGACATGCCAGGGCGCGACCACCGAGCACATCTACAACGAGCGCCACATCGACGATTCCCTGGGCGCCGAAGAAGCCGTCGAGAAAGAAGCATCCAGCCCCTCCGCAACTAGCACCTCCACGACCAGCAGACCGGAGAGCGAAAAGCTTGGCGAGAAGCTCAGGGTGCTGGGCGCTCAGATCGACGCGTTGGAGCCGGACACCGACCTGATCACGCTGTCC
This sequence comes from Corynebacterium sp. p3-SID1145, assembly GCA_025144245.1. Taxonomy (GTDB): domain Bacteria; phylum Actinomycetota; class Actinomycetes; order Mycobacteriales; family Mycobacteriaceae; genus Corynebacterium. The sequence continues at coordinate 78,879 of JALXXC010000011.1, forward strand.
ATCGGCGGCAACGACATCAGCTTCGGGCCGTGGAGCCGCTGCGTCAGCGGCATGCTCGAGGACCGCGGTGAAGAGGATTGCGACGACGGGCTGTACGAGGAATCCGCCCGCTCGCTTCTCGACCTCCCCGCGCGTCTCGACGACATCTACCGCCGCATCCACGAGAAAGCGCCCGACGCGACCATCATCACCACCGGCTATATGCCGATCGCCTCGCTCCAGGACGAATGCGAGGCCACCGCGGGTCTCCCCAGCGGATCCTTGAACTGGGCCGCCGGGCTGACCGTGACCATGAACGCCATGGTGCGCGACGCCGCCACCCGCAACGGCGCGCTCTACGTGCTGCCCGCCAACGCGGACTTCCACTCCGTGTGCGCACCAGTGAGCGAACGGTGGACCGACCCCACAGGCGAGGAGACGAATTCCTTCCCCGCGCACCCCACACCCGCCGGCCAGAAGGCGATGGCGGAGGCGATCGTGGACGTGCTCAAGAAACTCTGACGCCTTCGCCCACCGAGGGGGTGCCTAAACTGCGACATCGTTATAGGGCATCAGCGGTGACAACCACGGGAAAACCACGTCCATCAGCAGGAAAAACACTGCCACCAGGAGCGCGACGACGATGAGCGTCTTCACCGGCGCCGGTCCGGGCAGCGCGTGCCAGAATGCTCGGTACATGACTATTTCCCCTCTCCGCTCTGCGTTCCACCGCCGCCAGTCAGTGCCGGTGGTGGACCGGCCGATTTAACGCGCGCGTCAGTCTGCACGGCGTGAATGATCATGCGCTCCGCGTTGGAGAACTGCGGGTAGCAGGTCGTCAACGTGATCACGCGGCCCAGCTTATCCTTCTCACCCGCGGCCGCAGCCCCACTTTCAGGTGCTTCAGGCAGCGGCGCGAGCACCGAGGTGTCGGTCGGCAGCGTGATGTGGCGGCCGAGGACGTGGGCGTAACGGCCGCGCGCGACATCGTTGAGAAGCGGGCCGCGCAAACAGCTTTACGACACCGCCGTGCGCCTCTCAGCACCCTCCTCCATCGGCAAGACACGGTAGGTGAACCACTGGTTCTGGGCCTCCGCCACAATTGCGTCGCAAACGTTCAGGTGGCCCAAGTCATTGAACGGCGCTCCCTTACCCACGCGGTGTCCGGCCAGGGCGAAATTCCCCGGCTCATCCGGCATCTGCGAGTCGGTGTAGTGGCCCAGCCCAGCCAGCAGCGTGTCGTCGTCCGTTCCCTCCAGCACGGCATAGCTGTAGTCTGAGCCGAAAGCGGGAATATAGAGCTGCGCAAATGCCTCGCCCATTCCGGGGAGGTGCGTGGTACGGGGGTTGCGCCATTCGTCGTCAAGCTGCTGCTGCGCTTCCTGCTGCAATTCACCCGAGGTGATGTTGGTCTAGAATGCCTCGTAAAACGCGAAAAGCAGGAGAAGAACACCGAGGGTGATGTAGACTTCGCCGGTCACTTCCCACACGGTGACCGGGGCGCGTTCCGGGTTACCTCGCGCCCCGCGTTCCGAGATTTCCGCAGTGGAAGACATGGCATAACATTAACCCACAGTCCGCCGCACACACCTGGAGAGGAGTTCACCGCGCCCATGCTGCTCGAAGCATTTGTCTGGCCCGTTTCCGCGGTGATGAAAATCTGGCACTGGCTGCTCGCGCAGGTTTTGCACATCGCCCCCGATACCGCATGGGTGCTGTCCATCCTGCTACTCGTAGTCACCGTGCGCGGCTTCCTCGTCCCCTTCAATTGGTCCATGTACCGCTCTACTCGCGTGATGCTGATGATGCGGCCCGAGCAGGAAAAGCTCGAGGAACGCTATGGCCAATCCACTGAGCCCGAAGATGTCATCGCGCACGACAAAGCGCTCAAGAACCTGAACAAGGAATACGGGTATAACCCGATGACGGGCTGTATCCCGCCGCTCGTGCAGATCCCCTTCATCCTCGGCCTTTACCGCCTGCTCATGTGGATGTCCGTGCCGGAGAACGGACGCACGAATAGCGACATCGGACTGCTCACCCCGGACGACATCGCCAGCTTCCTGGATGCCTCCTTCATGGGCGTGCCGCTGCCGGCATACGTGTCCATGAGCGCCGAGCAATTCGCCGCTCTCGGCACCACCAGCGACGATGTGCGCGCGGTGGCCATCCCGCTGCTCATCTGCGCGCTCACCTTCACCACCATCAACACCGTTGTTTCGCAGTTGCGCACCCGCGTGCACCTGGACTGGAACAAGACGATGTCCCGCACCATGTACCGGTGGCTGTGGTCGCTGGTGGTCGTGGTGCCTGTCATGCTCGGTTTCGTGGGCATGACTGGTCTTATCCCTGTCGCGTTGCTGATGTACTGGTTCCTGGGGAACCTGTGGACGCTGTCGCAGAGCGTGATCATGTGGATCCTGCTGGCTAAGAAATACCCGCTGCGCGAGGTGCATAAGGAACAGATCCACAACTCGCGCACAAAAGTCCTGGGCGAGATGCGCGAAGCAAAGCAGACCAAGAAAGCGGCGAAGCGCTCATGGCGGCGAAAGAAGCTCACCGCGCTGGTCCGCCCCTCCACCATCCCCCAGGTGCGCCGTGAGATCGAGGCCGAGAAGACTGCACTGAAGGACGAGCGCAAAGAAGCGAAATCCGAGAAGCAGTCGCTGAAGAAAGCCCGCGACAAAGTGCGCTCCGACAACCGCAAGGCGGAGATGGAAAAACGCCTCGAAGAGCGCAAGAAGAAGAAAAACGAGAAGAAAGGTCAGGTCGAAGACCCGGCCGAGCAGTCAGATCAGATGGAATAATCCGCCGGCGGGGCGGACAGCATCTGCCGCGCCAGCTCCTTGGCCGTGAGCAGAGGCCCCTCATCGCGGCTGATCCGCGCACCGGTCATCCCGCCGTCGAGGAAGATCAGCAGCTGGCTGGCCTGCGTACCGGACGGGTAGCCGTTCTTCTTGTCCAAAAGCTCCGTTATCGTGGCGTGCATCCAGTCGCGGTGATCAACGCACGCGGCGACGATGTTGCGCTCCGAATCAGTTTCCGGGCGCGGGTACTCGGTGGCGGCGTTGACGAAGGGGCAGCCGCGGAAATCTTTCGTCGGCTCCTCGTCGATGGCCATGTCGAAAAACGCGAGGATTTTCGCGTCCGCGTCAGTCATGGAGGAAGTCCGTTCGGCCCACCGGGCGCGGTACTCGCCGTCGAGGCGCTGCAGGTACGCGATGACGAGGTTGTCTTTGGAACCGAGCAGCGAGTACAGCGAGGCCTTGGCCACGTCGGCTTCGCGGAGAATTCGGTCGATACCGATGACGCGGATGCCTTCCTCAGTGAAGAGCTTCGTCGCGGCATCCAGCAGGCGCTGGCGCGGCGCAGGCCTGTTCCGGCGGCGCGACGCCGGCTTCTTCTTCGGGGTGGCGGCGGTGTCCCGGGTCACCACATCTCTCCTTCCAGAGGTTTTGCACTCCACCACATAATAGACAAACCGGTTCGTTCACACAACGCCAGCGCATGCCACTGGCGCATGAAAAAACTCCCGCCCTCCATGAGTGGAAGAAACGGGAGCTCTCTATTTAATCCGCGCGCTTAGCGGCGGCGGCCTGTGATCATGTTCACGATCCACAGAACGATCACTGCGCCGAGGATGCAGGTAAGGAAGCTGAAGATCAGGCCCTTACCCGCCAAGTCGTCGAAGAAGAGGCTTAGTACCCATCCACCGACGAGACCACCGACGATACCGCAAGCGATATTGGCGAAGATGCCCATAGAAGCGTCGCGGTTCATGATCATGGACGCGATCCAACCAGCGATGCCGCCGAGGACGATCCAGCCAAGGAAGCCACCCAAAGAAATCATTTTGTAGTCCTCTCTTTAAAACTCACTCTTTTTACCCAACCCATTATGCCTGATTAATGTGTCACGCGGAAAAACGAACAGACCACGGCTAGATAACATTTCATCTAACCGTGGGAGCCGTTTTCATGATCTCGCCTACTTCGGCAGGCGCTCCGGGCGGACGACCATCATCGGGCACGGAGCCGCCTGCAACAGAGCGCGGGACGTGGAGCCCAGCAGCATGCCCTTGAAGCCGCCGCGGCCGTGGGAACCGGTGATCAGCAACTGAGCGTTCGCCGCCTGCTCCACCAGAGCACGGACCGGACGGTCGCGGGTGACCACCTTGGTCACCTTCACGTCCGGGAACTTCTCCACCAGCGGCGCGAGCTTCTCATCGAGCTTCGCCTGCCGCTCCTCCTCGAATTGCTTCCACTGCTCGTCACCGAGGATCGCACCGGCGACAGGATCGTGCACCTGGTTCTCCATGTAGGTGTGCACGGCTATCAGTTCGGCACCGCGGGCCTTAGCCTCCTCGAATGCGACCTCTGTCGCCTTGACCGAGACATCGGAACCGTCCACACCGACTACCACCGGCCCGTACTTCGTCTCGTCAGTAACGGAGTTGTCCTCGCGGACGACAACGACCGGGCAAGCGGCGTGAGCCACAACGGCAGCGGAGACCGATCCCAGCACCATGCCGGACAGACCGCCGAGGCCGCGCGAACCCATCACGATCATGGTGGCGTCCTTGGACAGGTCCAGGAGCATGTCGATCGGCGAGCCCTCGGCAACCGTGTGGCCGATCTCCAGGTCCGGGGCGACTTCCTGAGCCACTTCGCGCGCTGCCTCGATCGTCTTCAGGCACTCGTTCTGGAGATCGTCGAAAAGCTCCTGCGGCGGGACCATGCCCTCGGCGTACAGGAATTGCGGCATCGTGTACGACGACGCCAAGCGCAGCGGAACGCCCCGTTTCTGCGCGGTATTGGCGGCCCAGCGGACAGCGTTGTTCGACGCCTCGCCGCCGTCGACAGCGACAATGACCAAGTCTTGGTGGCTCATGAGGAAGTGCCTTTCCGTAACCTACGACGTGACGCGCCTAGAGGTGGTGGTCACCTGACACTTCCATTGTAGCCCCGATTACACGGGGTCTGGGAGAGCTTAACGCGGGATATCGATCGGGTGCGCGGCCTCAGCGTTCGCCGGGAACAGCACGGTGTAGATTGCCCAGAAAGCGTCTGCGATCGACTTACCGATCCCGGTGCTGAAGAAATCGGTGAGCTGGGTAACAATTGCGTCAAGGTTCATGCGTCCTAAGTTAATACATATGACTCGATCTCGGAAACGCCGGCGCCAACCGCCCCTACCCCCGCGGGATGGATTGGGGGCCACACGCGCCCGTGTCCCCGACGGCGAATTCATCACCGCACAGGACTTCATCTGGCACCTCGTCTCATCCCAGCGGCACAGGCACCCGGAGGACGACGAGAATGCCGTGATCGAAAGGTTCGAGCGCCACGAGGTAGTGCTTAGCGACGCCACCCCGCTCACCCCCGCCGACACCTTGGGCCCGGGCACTGACGTGTATTTCTACCGCCATCCCGCCCCCGAGGAACGGGTGCCCTACGAGATTTCGACGGTCTACGAGGACGCCAACATCATGGTGGTGAAAAAGCCGCCTTTTTTAGCGACTATGCCGCGGGCATCCCACATCACCGAAAATGTCACGGTCCGTCTGCGCCGTGCCACCGGCAACGAAGAGCTCACGCCGGCACACCGCCTCGACCGGGTGACCTCAGGTCTTATTCTGCTCACTAAGCAGGCTGAACTAAGGGGCGCCTACCAGGAACTCTTCGCCCGTCGGCAGGTAGAAAAGATCTACGAAGCAGTCGCACCCGATATGGGGCTTCGGGCTCCGCTCGTCTGGGAGCACCACATTGAGAAGAAAGAGGGGATCCTCGCCGCGCGCATTGTCCCCGGCGAAGAACCCAACGCATGCACGCATGTCGCGGAAATCACGCCTCTAACAGATAGACCGGGCTACGCGCGCTACGTGCTCAAGCCGGTAACAGGACGGACGCATCAGCTCCGAGTGCAAATGCTTGCCGCCGGCGCACCCATTGTCCACGACCCCGTCTACCCGGTTCTGTTGCCTGCCGAAGCCGAGGACTACTCGCGACCGATGCAGCTCGCCTCAACCGGGCTCTCCTTCACGGACCCATTGAGCGGAGCACACCGCAGCTTCACGACGGATGGCTGGTCGGGGCTGCCCACATAACGCGCTCGAATGCGAAAACCCCCG
>JALXXC010000012.1 GCA_025144245.1 Corynebacterium sp. p3-SID1145
GTGCGACCGGAGGGGGTGCCGTCGATAAGCGAAAAGTGCTTACTTGAGGGTGACGGTAGCGCCAGCCTCTTCGAGCTTGGCCTTAGCAGCCTCAGCGTCGTCCTTGTTAGCGCCCTCGAGGATGGCCTTCGGTGCGCCCTCAACCATCTCCTTGGCGTCCTTCAGGCCCAGGCCGGAGACGATCTCGCGGACAGCCTTGATGACGCCGATCTTCTTGTCGCCAGCAGCCTCGAGAACGACGTCGAACTCGTCCTTCTCCTCCTCAGCCGGGGCATCGCCAGCAGCGCCCGGAGCAGCTGCGACAGCAGCGACCGGAGCGGCAGCGGTCACGTCGAAGACCTCCTCGAATTCCTTCAGGAACTCGGAAAGTTCAATAAGGGTCATTTCCTTGAACTGCTCAATGAGCTCGTCCTTGGAGAGCTTAGCCATGGTGGCTTCCTTTCTGTTGTGGCCTTAAGTGGCCAAATATTTGGTGTGCGTACTAGTGGTGGAAGTCGCTTTAAGCGGCTTCCTGCTTGTCCTGCAGTGCGGCAACGAGTCGTGCCGTCTTGGATGCCGGAGCCTCGAAGAGGCCAGCAGCCTTCGCCAGAGAACCCTGGAATGCGCCGGCGAGCTTGGAAAGAGTGGTCTCGCGGTTGTCCATCTCAGCGACAGCATCCACCTGGGAGGCGTCGAGAGGATTACCGTCCATGTAGCCGCCCTTGATAACGAAAGCCTCGTTACCCTTGGCGAACTTCTTCATGACCTTCGCAGCATCGACCGTTGCATCGCCCTTGATGAAGGCGACTGCGGTCGGGCCGGTCAGAAGATCATCGAGACCCTCGATGCCGTGCTCGTTGGCAGCGATCTTAACGAGGGTGTTCTTGGCGACGTGCAGTTCAACGTCAAAACCGAGCTCACCGCGCAGCTCCTGCAGCTGACCCACGGTCAGGCCGCGGTACTCGGTGAGGAAGACAGAGCTAGCGCCCTCGAATTTCTCCTTCAAGGCAGCAAGCTCAGCCGTGTTCTTCGGGTTTGCCATGACACACGCCTCCTTCCCATTACTTCATGTCTTGTCCGCCCGGAGCAATGAAAATTGCCCCGTGCAGAAGCACGAGGCACAAGCGCTTAAAGCGCGGAGGAATGCCACGTTTCTCCTGCGTGGGCCGATCCTTGGGGGATTCCTTCGACTCTTCCGGAACTTCTCCGGTCGAGTGACCGACGGTCTTCGGTGAAACTTGAGCTCGGCCCTTTGTGTGGGCCGTTCAAACTTCGATGATGAACCTTAGTGCAGGGTGCCGTTCCGCACCAAATCGCCTCCTAGAAGGTTCGGGCGGTGGTGGGGTGGCGGGGATGCGCGGGTTGTATCTGTTATGCGATGAACGTTCCTGCATGGATCGGGTTTAAGACCGGCGGATCGAAAAAATCACGGTCTGTCTTCCGATTCATGCAGGAGAGTTCATGGAGGTCAGATTTGCGGCTACGTGCCGAGTCAGCTAACCCCCCTACCCCGCTTCCGCCGCTTTCGTGGAACAGGAAGCAGTTACCTGTGGATAACTCAGGTCTATCCGCAGCCTCGACCGCACCCCGTCGACGCTGCTAGCGCGAGCCAGCATTCTGAGCACATGACAAATATCGACGCAATCGCACACGAAATCATCAACCTTCGCACGCTTACCAACAACGGAAACTGGGGCCGAGCCGTTAGGGCCGGTCTAGCTGACGGCAGTCTCCTACTGCTCAGCCGGGACAAAGCTATCGAAGCCAACTTCTTCAGGTCATTGCCCGAGCACGAGCGGGCTCTTGCGCGAACCCTCGCAGTCGGATTGGGTGCTCACAGAGCAGTGCTCACTGGATTGTCAGCGGCAAGGGTTCGCGGAATGTGGGTGGCGGGCCACAACCGCGAGCCGGTGGAGCTGGCGTCGAAAAGCATTCCGCCTCGCAGCCAATGGAATCCGGGAACTGTCTACCGCTACATAAATCTCCCGCAAAGCGACATTTTCGAAGCTTACGGGATACGCACTCCGAGGATATTCCGAATCGCGGCGGAGATCGCTCGCCATCACGGCTTCCCCGACGCACTCGTAGCCATGGATTGGTTGCGAGGAGAAGGGATCTCGAGAGCGGACTTGCAGAGGGCAACTGCCCTGCTCGGGAAGTTCAAGGGCATCGATGCCGTCCGGAAGGCAGTGGAACACTCGGTGGATTGTTCAGATTCGCCTTTCGAGCCTTATGCCCGAGCGCTGTTTATCGAAGCAGGGCTTCCGGTCCGAGCGCAGATGCCGGTGTGCAACGGCCGCTATCGCGTGGATGTGATGGTCGGGCGCAGAACTGCGGTCGAGATCGATGGCGAGGTGAAATACTCCGGCAAATACGGGCCGGCGAAAGATGTGATTCGCGAGGAGAGGATCCGCGAGAATCGCATCCGCAACACTGGCCTGACGTTGCTGCGGTACTCAAGCCGAGATCTCATGGAAAGGCCACAGCAGGTCGTCGAGGAGGTGATGTCTGATTACCGGATGCACCCTGGGTCGGCGTAGTGCGTGACCGAGGGGGAGACGCGGTGGCGCTCGTTCGGCTCCTCTGGGACGCACACGGGTGTACTCCCCCGGTCGCGGCGGAAGCCGCATGGGCTAAACATGATCGACGTTTCTGCATCGACTGAGTAGGTCGTGCGCCAAATTAAAAGCAGCTGGCTTACGACCTGATTGATGCGGTTCGGCCCATGAGCAGCGGTTCATGCACGGCAATCTTTCCCGCTCCCGCACGGCGCAAAAGCCTGTCCGACCAACGCAAAAGACCCCGCCGGAGCGGGGTCAGATGCACGAGACGGTGGGGAGGTTAGCACCTCACACCGTTTACGCCTCGGTGTAGTTCTTCTGCACGTTGGTGTCCACCGGGATGCCGGGGCCCTGGGTTGCAGAGATAGTGATCTTCTTCAGGTAAATGCCCTTCGCGGATGCCGGCTTGAGACGCAGCACCTCGTCCAGGAGAGCGCCGTAGTTCTCGGCGAGCTGCTCCGGGGTGAAGGATGCCTTACCGATGAGGGCGTGGAGGTTGGAGGCCTTGTCCACGCGGAAGGCGATCTTGCCGCCCTTGGACTCGGAGACGGCCTTAGCCACGTTGGGGGTGACGGTGCCGGTCTTCGGGTTCGGCATCAGGCCACGCGGGCCGAGGACGCGGGCGACGCGGCCGACCTTGGCCATCTGGTCCGGGGTGGCGATAGCGACGTCAAAGTCGATGTTGCCGGCGTTGATCTGCTCGATCAGCTCGTCGGAACCGACGATGTCGGCGCCGGCTTCCTGAGCCTTGGTGGCGTTCTCACCCTCGGCGAAGACAGCCACGCGGACGGTCTTACCGGTGCCGTTCGGCAGGTTGACGGTGCCGCGGACCAGCTGGTCAGCCTTGCGCGGGTCGACGGACAGACGCATAGCGACATCGATGGTTGCGTCGTACTTCTCAGATGCGGTTTCCTTGGCGAGCTTGACTGCCTCGAGCGGGGAGTACACGCTGTTGCGGTCAACCTTTGCCAGCTTCTCCGTGTATGCCTTGGAGTGCTTCTTGGCCATGTTGGTTTCCTTACTTGTCAGATAATGACGTGTCAGTATGTGGAAGTGTGGTGCGGGTCAGACCAGACCCTCCCACTAGCTAGGTCCCGGGCGGGACGTAGCCGAGGACATGAAGGAGTTTTATTTCTTCACGTCGATGCCCATGGAACGGGCGGTGCCGGCGATGATGGCGGCGCCTGCCTCGATGTCGCGGGCGTTGAGATCCTTCTTCTTGGTCTCAGCGATTTCCTTGCACTGTTCCCAGGTCACAGAGCCGACCTTGTCAGTGTGCGGAACGCCAGAGCCCTTCTGCAGACCAGCAGCCTTGAGGAGCAGCTTCGCGGCCGGCGGGGACTTCAGGATGAAGTCGAAGGAGCGGTCTTCGTAGACCGTGATCTCCACCGGGACGATGTTGCCGCGCATGGACTCGGTCGCAGCGTTGTAGGCCTTGGTGAACTCGACGATGTTGACGCCGTGCGCACCGAGAGCCGGACCGACCGGTGGTGCCGGGTTAGCCATACCAGCCTCGATCTGCAGTTTGATCAGGCCGGTGACCTTCTTTTTAGCCATCGGATTACCTCTTTCCTAGATACAGGCCGCAGCCACGATGTTTAACTGGGCCTTCCGGATGCCGCATCGACGCTTTTCGCTTATCGACGCAGCCACCGGGGACGAACGTATTCACGCACCCGCGATGCCGCAGGCACGACCGATAAGTGTATGCCACCACGCTGCCCTGCCCAAATCGCGAAAGACCCGGACGGAGCCGGGTCTTGGTGCGCAAAGGGGAGTCGAGCGCTACATGATGCGCTCGATCTGGTCGGCGGTGAGCTCGACCGGGGTTTCGCGGCCGAAGATGGACACCAGCGCCTGGATCTTGCCGGTCTCCGGGTCGATCTCGTTGATCGTGGCGGAGACGCTGGCCAGGGCACCGGAGAGAATAGTGACGGCTTCGCCGACCTCGAAGTCGTGCGCGACCTTCGGCTTCTCCTCCTGCTCCGGCATGGCAATGACGGTCTCGCCCTCGGCGTTCGCCTCGGTCTTGGCGGCGTCCTCGTCGACCTTCGGCTCCTTCGGCATGAGGAATTTGGCCACGTCGCGGTGCTTGACCGGGGTGGCGTTGCCCTCGTTGCCCACGAAGGAGGTCACGCCCGGGGTCTCGCGGACCACGGACCAGGCGGCGTCGTTGATGTCCATGCGGACGAGCACGTACCCCGGCAGGAGCTTGCGCTTGACCAGCTTCTTCTTGCCGTCTTTGAGCTCGATGGCCTGCTCGATGGGCACGACCACGTCGTAGATGGAATCTTCCACCTCGAGGGTCTGAATGCGCATGTCCAGGTTGGTCTTCACCTTGTTCTCGTAGCCGGAGTAGGACTGGATGATGTACCACTGGCCCGGCAGCTTCTTCAGCTCGCGGGTGTACTTGCGCAGGCGCGCCTTGTACTCGGTGTCGGCGGATTCCTCCGACTCAGCGGCCAGAGCGGCCTCCGGGTCAGTCACGCCCTCAGCGTCGGCTTCCTGCACCGGCTGCTCCGGGACGTCGCCCTCAGCGACCATCTCTTCGCTCTGCTGCTCGGTGGTGTCGTCGGCAGCGTCCCTATCCGAGTCCGAGTTTTCGGACTCAGTCATCGCAGCGGGAGCTGAGGTGCCGTCCGTTTCCTCCGCGTCGCGAACTTCCGGATCTGTCGCCTCCTGCACAGCACCGCCTTCAGCGACCATCTTTTCATTCTGCAGCTCGGCGTTATCCTCGGCATTCTCGTCAGAAGACGCGGTGGCATCCGCGTCATCCGTTTCAGGCACTGCCGGGTCGGTGGATTCCTGCACGGCACCGCCCTCGCCGACCATCTCGGCTTCGTTGGCTTCTACGCTGTATTCGTTGTCCTCGGCCATGTCCGCTCCTTGCAGTTGGCACGCGCCGCACTGTGGTGGGGCGCGATGGCTATTGGTGTTCTAACGTCTTTGATCAGTGCCCAGCTTACTCAGCTAGGCGAAAAACTTATCCCGCCTTACCCAGTGTGCTGGGAGGCGGGATATTTTCTCTACTGCGCGAGTATAGCTTAAGGGACGAGGATCTGTTCAACTCCCCACGCCGCGAGGTGGTCGACACCCCACACGAGGGCGGTCAGGACGATGAGGAAGCCGAAGACGATGAGCGTGTAGTTGACCATCTGCGAACTGGTCGGCCACACGACCTTGCGCATTTCGCCGACAACTTCACCGGGGAATGCGGCGACGCCGTTACCGGCGTTGCCTTGGTCCTCCGGGGAGGTCTTCTCTACGCGCTTCTCCTGGTAGGACTCAGAGGTGACGGAGCTAGCGCCGCTGCGCTGGCGCTTACCGGTCGGCTTTGCGGCATTCCGTCCAGGCTGGTTATCAGTCACAGCTCTCCTCGAGTTGGTCTATATGGCAGGGGCGACAGGACTCGAACCTGCAACCTACGGTTTTGGAGACCGTTGCGCTACCAATTGCGCCACGCCCCTAGGTGCACTGTTTTCCACTGCCGGGCGACCGATTTCTCGGTGTTCCGGCTGACAGTACGCCAACCCTACCACGGCACCTTCACAGTCCCGGAGAGGGCGAGCACATCTCCCCGACCGGGGCCGGATCGATGAGTAGCGATGGAGAGAATTGAACTCTCGACACAGCGATTATGAGTCGCTTGCTCTACCACTGAGCTACACCGCCATGTGCTCACTAACGAGTGCACATGAGAAGAGTAAACCAATCATGTCCGCCGCTAGCAAACAACAGAGCCCCCTAGCAGAATCGAACTGCTGACCTTCTCCTTACCATGGAGACGCTCTGCCGACTGAGCTAAGGGGGCTTAAGCCTCTTAAGCGTTACCCGCTCGTTTGAAGCCTTGAAAAGATTAACCCGGCACATGCATAACGTACAAATCGCCAGGCTAGAATACCTTTTTGAGAGCTTTATAGCTTATCGACGCCACCGTTTCACCACCCGTACCGCACCACGTTGGGCTTCGGCGCGGAGGGTGGCTACGGCGTACGCGGTGGAACACCGCTATGAAATTATTCCGGACCTGCTAGAACGGCAGCTTGATGTCCAGGTTGCTGTTGTCCTTGACCCACTGCATGATCGGGCCCGCGGAAATCACGCCGGCGATGAAGGCCAGCAGTGCGCCGAGGACTGCGGCGACGACGCCGCCGGTGCTGGACTGCCCGCTGGTCTGGCCTGCCTGATCGCTGGATCCGCCCTTGCCGCTGCCGGCATCGCCGTTGCTGTCCGTGCAGTCGACGGTCTGCTCGTGGTTCGCGCCGCGCAGGGAGATGCCCTCGCTCACGCCGTCGTCTGCCCACAGGAAACGGGTGGTTTCGGTGGCCTTGCCTCCCACGCACTCGCTGGTGGAGGTGTAGGAGCCGAAGCCCTCGTTGGCCAGGTTGGCGAAGTGAGCCGGGCGGGCCTGGATCTCGGATGCCGGGGCGAATTCGGTGCCATTGTGAGCGAGGAGGATGGACTGGCCGTCGCATGCTTCGTCGCAAAGCACGCGGAGCTGCTTGTCCTGCTGGCGGTAGTCGAGAGCCATGACGCCGGAGAACGGCGACTGGTAGGTCTGCTTGAGCTCGTAGGTGCCGTCGTCCTTCAGGTCGAGGAAGTGGACCTTGCCGTCAGCCTCGACGCCGACCGCGTAGAGCTTCTGCTCCGGGATGTAGGAGATCGCTTCCAGGCCCGCGTTGGCGCCAATCTCGCCGACGACATCCTTCAGGTTCCACTCGTGGGTGGCCTTGAGCTCCTCCTCCCCTTCCTTCACCTCAAAGCGCAGCACGGACGGGCGGGAGACCTTCTTGTCCTCGTTGTTGCGCTCGGTGGCGACGTAGATCGCGCCGTCCGGGCCGACGGTGACGCCCTCGGTATCGAGCTTGCCGGTGCCGTCGGCGTATTTCAGGGTCCACGTGCCGGCCACGGAGTACTTCTTGGCGGCCTCGTCGTAGTCGAGGGCGTAGAGCTTGCCGGCGCCGTTGTTGACCACCCATGCGCGGCCCTTGTCGTCGAAGTCGACACCGGACATGTCCTCGCCCGCGAAATCGCCACCCAGGTCGACGTTGTAGACGTTGTCGTACGGCCACGGCTCCTTCGCCACCGGCGCGGCCGGCTCCCCAGCACCTGGCTGCCCGTCTGTGGCTGCCTTGTTAGCCAGCTCGCGGGTCGCCTCCGCCGTCGCGGCGAACTCGCCGGTCTTGTCCGGGACACGGCCCCAGGACGGCAGGACGTGATCGACCCAGGTGGTCTCGGCGACGAGGTTGTCCTCGGCATCGAAGACGCGAACGGAGTCACCCTTGCCCAAACCGAAGCCGGCGGAGCCGTCAATCGTCTGCGTATCGGTGTAGAAGGCCTTGTAGCCGCCGGACTCGATCTGCGTGCCTGCGGGGATGACGATCGGGGCCTTGTCGCTGTTGTCGCGGATCTTCCAGCCGGAGATGTCCAGCGGGAGGTCGTTGTTCAGGTTGGCCAGCTCAACCCAGTCGCCGACCGGGTCGCCGTTGGAGACGACCTCGTTGATGACCAGGGAGGACTTATCTGCGGTCTCGGCAGCGGTGGCCACCGGAACGGCGAAAGCAGACAGAGCCAGGGATGCGGCGACCGGCAGAGCGAGCGCGGCGCGGAAGCGGGAACGGGACACAGGAAGACCCTTCATGCGTTGGAAACAGTGACGTACCCGTGAGACGCTAGCCCCGCTTTTTTAACGAGCACTGGCCTGAAAGTGACGTCCGCGTGACCGGAAAATGAAAAGGGGAAATGAAAAAACGCGCACCGCGGGAAATTGTCCGCGGTGCGCGTTATCAGCGGTGCCAGGTAGAAGATTCGAACTTCTGAAGGCAATGCCGGCGGATTTACAGTCCGCTCCCTTTGGCCGCTCGGGCAACCTGGCGTGCTTGGACTACTCTACAGCAGCGGGTCACAGAAACAACAAACCAGCTGCTGAAGGTTGGTTTTCAGCCGACGCGATCGACTGTGTAGCGCGCGATTTGGCGCATCGCACCGTTCGCCGGGATGTCAGGCAGCTCGTCCAGGCGGGTGTCGACGATGGAGAGGTAGCGGTGGACGTCGTCAAGCGCGCGTGCACGGCCGTCCGTCTCGGCGATGAGCGTGAGGGCGCGCTCCACGTCGGCGTCCTCGGTGAGCGGGCCAGTGAGAAGGCCGCGGAGCTCCTCGCCCGCCGCTCCCCCGTCCTGCAGCGCGTAGAGGACCGGGAGGGTGAAGACACCCTCGCGCAGATCCGTGCCCGGGGTCTTTCCAGACTGGGCGGAGTCGGAGAAAATGTCGATGATGTCGTCGACGATCTGGAAGACCATGCCAATCGCCTCGCCGAGCTCCTTGATGGTGCGCACCGTAGCCTCGTCCGCGCCGGAGTGCGTGGCACCCAGGTAGGCGGCAGACGCGATGAGCACGCCGGTCTTTTCCCGGATGACTTCGAGATAATGCTCGACGGGGTCGCCACCGCGCGCGCCGACGGTCTCGCGCATCTGGCCGGTGACCAGGTCGCTGAACGTCTCCGCGAAGTGGCGGACGGTGGCGGTGTCGATCTCGCTCATCAACCGCGAGGCCTCCGCCAGCAGGTAGTCGCCGGAGAGGATCGCGACCGTGTTGGACCAGCGGGAATTCGCGGACTCCACGCCGCGGCGCTTCGCGGCCTCGTCCATCACGTCGTCGTGGTACAGCGTGGCCAGGTGGACCAGCTCCACGATCGCCGCGCCGCGGATCACATTGTCCGCCTGCGGGTTCGGCCCGAACTCACTCGCCAGCACCGCCATCAGCGGACGGAAGCGCTTGCCGCCAGCCTTGGCCAGGTGGGTGACCTGTTCGCTGAGGAAATCCTCGCCGCCGGAAAGCCGCTCGAACATGAGCTCTTCCACCCGGTTCAACCCGTCCGTGACGCGTTGCGCCAAGTCCTCGTCGCCGAGATCGAGCTTGTTGTCGACGGCGGGCGACGTGGGAGTGCCGTTGGTCATCTATCGTCCTTGCGGGGTCGTGCGGGGTCTGCGTCCCCTTAACCGTAGTCCACCCCTGAGCCATCTGGCACAATAAGTTCGGTGAAATCGTTCGAGTGCGTCGTTGTCGGTGCGGGACCCGCAGGTTCTGCCGCCGCCATTGCCGCCCGGCGCGCCGGTTTCGAGGTCGCGGTTGTGGATGCCGCCCCCGCCGGCCGCGACAAGACATGCGGCGACGGGCTGACTCCCCGCGCGGTGCACGCCCTGCAGGAGTTGGGGCTGTCCGCCGCGCTCCCCACCTACCGCAACAGGGGGCTGAAGCTGCACGGTTACGGCGGTTCCGTGACCGCGCCGTGGCCGGAGGGCCACTACGGCACGGAAGGTTCCGCCTCGCCGCGCTCGCTTTTCGACGCCGCCTTGGCCGACCTCGCCTCCTCCCTCGGCGCCGAGATGTTCTACAGCTGCCCCGCCACCGGCGCTGAATTCGATGACAGTGGCGCGATCACCGGCGTGGTCACCCCTCAGGGGACGCTGCGCGCGAAGTGGGTGATCGTGGCCGACGGGGTGCGCTCCCCCTTCGGCAAGCAGCTCGGCCGGAAATGGCACCGCGGTCAGGTCTACGGCATCGCAGCTCGCTCCTACTGCGCCACCCCGTTAAGCGGTGAACCGTGGATGCACTCCCACGTGGAGCTGCGCGACGGGGACGGCGCAATCCAGCCCGGCTACGGGTGGATCTTCCCGCTCGGCGACGGCACTGTGAACCTGGGCTGCGGAGCCCTGTCCACCGACGCCCGCCCAGCGAAAGTGAATACGAAGAAGCTGTTGCTCCAGTACGCCGACCAGGTCCGCGACGAGTGGCAGCTGGGCCAGCCGGAGAACATCACCTCCGCCCTGTTGCCGATGGGCGGCGCGGTGTCCAACGTCGCCGGGCCGAACTGGATGCTCATCGGCGACGCGGCAGCCTGCGTGAACCCCCTCAACGGCGAGGGCATCGACTACGGGCTGGAGACCGCCATCATGGCGGTGGGCCTGATCGCGGATGCCGCCGGAACCCACCCCGATCTAACGTTGGTCTGGCCACATGAACTGCGCCGCGCGTACGGCGAAGCGTTCGTGCTGGCCCGCACACTCGCCCGTGTGCTCACGTACCCGCAGTTCCTGCCCGCAGCGGGCCCGCTGGCCCTGCGCGGCCCCGGCGGACGCCACCTCATGCCCGCGGCGGCGCGCTTGATGGGCAACCTCGTCACCGAGGAAGACCGGGACCTCGTCGCCCGCGTGTGGCGCTTGGCCGGTAAGGGAGTTTCGCGCGTGCGGGCGGACAGCCCGCTGTGGTCCGTGGACTAGGCCCCGCAGGAGGTTCTAGCGCTTGACCGCCCCGTGCAGGGCGACAATGCCGAAAGCGAGGTTCTGCCAGCCGCAGTCCTCCCACCCGTTGGCGTTGACCGCCGCAGCGAGGTCCTCCTGGTCGGGCCAGGCGCGGATCGACTCCGCCAGGTACTCGTAGGCCTCCGCGTTGGAGGAGAACACCTTGCCCAGGAGAGGAATCACCCGGGGCAGGTACTCGCGGTAGATGGTGGAGAACACCGGGACCACGGGGGTGGAGAACTCGTTGACCACCAAGCGGCCGCCCGGTTTGGTCACGCGGGCCATCTCGCGCAGGCCAGCTTCGAAATCGTGGACGTTGCGCAGGCCGTAGGAGATGGTCACGGCATCGAAGGTCTCGTCGGCGAACGGCAGGTGCATCGCGTCGCCCACGACTTTGGGCACGTCACGGTGCTTGCCGGCGGCCAGCATCCCCTGGGAGAAATCGCACGCCACGCACCATGCGCCGGACTTGGTCAGCTCCACAGTGGACACCGCCGTGCCCGCCGCGAGGTCAAGGACCTTCTCCCCCGGCTTCAGGGCCAGGCGCTGACGGGTGCGCTTGCGCCAGTAGCGGTCGAGGCCACCCGTCATGACTGTGTTGGTGATGTCGTAGTTCTTTCCTACTTCATCGAACATTCCCGCGACATCCAGCGGGTTCTTCTCCAGGTTCGCCTTGGCCATAGCACCCGAGTCTAGGCCACTGCGATACTCCGACCACATTGAAGCCCCGACGTCCCCCGCTATCGCCGGAGCGGACGGCGGCGCTTCTTCGGGTAGCCGTCGATGACCTCGCCGTAGTAGCCGAGCAGCTGGTCGCACAGGGCGGGCCAGGTCTTGTCGGCGACAGAGGCGCGGGCGTTGACCCGCATCTGCTCCAGCGTCCCGGGCTGCAGAATAGCGGCGACGGAGGCAGGCAGATCGCGTTCGAAGGTGTCCACGTCGATCAGGTCGCCGTTGTAGCCGGGCTCGATCAGGTCGATCGGGCCACCTGCGCGCGGGCCGATGGTGGGGGTGCCGGAAGCCTGCGCCTCCTGGATGGTCTGCCCGAAGGTCTCGAATTCGCCCGTGTGCACGAACAGGTCCAAGCTGGCGTAGGCGGCGGCGAGCTTCTTGCCGCTCAACTGCCCGGTGAACACAGCGGTGGGCATGCGCTTGCCCAGGGTGCGGCGCAACGGTCCGTCACCGACGATGACGAGTTGGATATCCGGGTCGCCGTGGAGAACCGTGAGCCGCTCCACGCCCTTCTCCGAAGCGAGGCGGCCGACGAAGCCGACGATCTTCTTCTGCCCCGTCGGGTCCCACTTCTTGCGCAGCTTCTGCGAGCGGCGGTCCGGGCGGAACAGCTCCGAGTCGACGCCCCGGCCCCAGCGGCGGATGTTCTTGATGCCGTGGGCCTCGAGCTCCCCGATCGTCACTGACGACGGCGCCAACGTCATCTGGGTCATGTTGTGCAGGTTCCGCGCCCACACCCACGCCGCGGACTCGAGGAAGCCGACGTGGTAGCGGGCGGTGTAGCCGGCCACATCCGTCTGGAACAGCGCGACCGCTGGAAGCTTGAGGCGCTTCGCCGCCACGGCGCCCGCGCCGCCGAGGACGAAGGGGCTGGCCAAGTGAACCACGTCTGGCTTGAATTCGCGCAGCACGCGCGTGGTCGTGCCGTTGGGCACACCGATGGGCAACGAGTCCACCAGCGGCACCATGACCGTGGGCACGCGCACAACGGGAAAGCCCGCGTACTCGGCGATCTCCTCCTGGTTGGCGCGCGCACCCGGCGCGACCACGATCGCTTCGTGGCCTGTCCGCTGGAGATGCTCCAGAACCCGGAGGATCGAGTTGGTCACTCCGTTGACGTTGGGCAGGAAAGACTCGGCGACAATGGCAACACGCATGCGAGCATTATTCAGGACCAGCGCTAATTAGTCCTTGCTTTCACGGGAACGAGAGGTGAATTTTCTGCCCGGTGTCCGGGACTTCTTACCTAAAGCGCTGACCCCCAGCCAGGCGGCCGCCGCGATGAGGGTGCCCACCGCGCCGACTGACAGCGCGGGAACGATAGCGAGTGTCCAGCCACGCCCCTCCACTTTGACGATCTCCGGGTTGCTCTTCGCGTAGGTCACCCACACCTGCTGCCCGTCGCCGAGTCCCGAGGGGTAGAGCAGACCGCGCTGCGGGGAGTGGAACTCGCCGGACTCGTCCTGGTAGTCGACGGAAGTGCGCGTCAACCCCACCCCGGTAACGGTGGCGATGCCGCGGCCGGGGTCGCGCGAGATGGTGAAGTCGTTGTACGCCGGCCCCGCGACCATGGACACGCTGCCCAGCATCGCGCACGCGTAAAGCACGATGATGAGCTGGTGGAGGCGTCGGCGGACAGTCGGAGCCACTGTTTCCCCGCCGCTTCTACTTCTTCAGCCGCTCGGACAGCGCCCGGCGGGTAGTGCGCGTGGTCACGGCCTCAATCACGGTGACGGGAGCAGGCTTATCGACGCCCTCGTACAGCGCCTCCGTCAACTCCCCGATCCCAGTGACCCTGCGGTAGGCAGTGCCGTAGCCTGCGGCGAGGGCCTCGATATCCGCGTCGTGCGGCGTGCCGAAGGCCCGCTCGAAACTGCCGCGGAGCTCTGGGGCCCCGACTTCGAGCGTTTCGAAGATGCCGCCGCCGTTGTCGTTGGCCACCACAATGGTGAGGTTGCCCGGCACCGGCTGGTCCGGACCGATGAGCAGCCCGCCCGCGTCGTGCAGGAAGGTCAGGTCGCCCACGAGCGCCACGGTGCGCGGGGCACGGATTTCGTCCGGGTGCAGCGCCTGCGTCGCCAAGGCGATGCCGGCCGCCTGCGACAACGTGCCGTCAATGCCGGCGGCGCCGCGGGCCGAGTAGGTGCTCACACCGTCGAAAGGCATGCCCACCAGGCTCGCGTCGCGCACCGGGTTCGACGAACCGAGGATCAGAGTGTCCCCCACCCCGAGCGAATCGCACACCGCCGCAGCAGCATGCAGGCCGGTGAAGCCGTACGTGTCGTCCTCGAGCGCCTTACGGACAGTTTCCGCGCCGACATCCCCGGCGGCCTCGCAGATCTTCAGCCACGTGTCGGTGGGCTGCCCGGTGGCGTTGACGCGGCTGCCCACGCGGTCCGGGTGGCCCGTGACCGTCTCGGTGCGGGTGATGCCGATGACCTCGATCGTGCTGTCAGCCATCAACGCCATCACGTCGCGGTGAAGAGTCGGGTGGCCGACCACGATCACCTGCTCCGGCTTCGTGGACGCTGCGAAGTCGCCGCCGTCGTGGCTGACCGCCACCTCGTCCTGGGCGAAGAAGCGCGCGGCCAGCGGGTGGACCTGGTGGAACGGCGTCGGCGCTGTCGGCTCAGCGATGGTGGGCACGTGCTCCAGTCCGGGCACCTCCCACGCCTCGTCGCCGGCGATGACGAGGGTGTTCCTGGTCAAGTCCACATCCACCGCGCCGTGGTCGACAGCGCCTGCCGGACCAGTATCCGCCGCACCGCGCCCCTCCCCGGGACGCAGCCGGCCGGGGCCAACCCGGCGGAGGGTGCCCACGGGCTCCGGCAGCGCCTCAGGCACGAGCGGGGTGTCGAAGGCGACATTGATGTGCACCTGGTCGGCATCGAAGCTCACCGCGTCGCCGACCTGCGTGACCTGCTCGGTGGCGGCGTACCGGCCGAAGATGCCCTGCTGCCAGATCGTCTGGGAAGCTCCGGTGCCCACGAGGCGCTCGGGCCGGTCCGCGCTGATCACTGCCAGCGGCGTGTGCGACATGTGCGCCTCGATCACAGCCGGGAACGTGTTCGCCACAGCGGTCCCGGACGTCATGACCACGCCGACATGGCGGCGCTGCACGCGTGCGATGCCGAGGGCGGTGAAGGCGGCCGCGCGTTCGTCGATACGCACATGCACCGTGATGTCGCGGCGGGCGAGCAGCGCGTACGCCAGCGGCGAATTGCGCGAACCCGGGCACAGCACGACATCCGTGACATGCTCCGCGACCACCTCGGCCACATGGGCGGCCAGCTGCATTGAATCGCTCGCCGGGCTCTCCATGCGGCTATCCGGCATTGAGGATTCCGTCGAGCTGGTTCAAAAGGTCCTCGGCGCCCTGGCGGTACTCATCCGGAAGATCGTCCGGGAGCTCAGTAGGCAGATCCTCCGGCAACGACGGTGGCGCATCTTCGCCGCCGCCCTGCTGGCCCTGCTCGCCCGACTCGCCGCCGTTGTCGTCCTTCTTGCGGTCGCGCCCCAGCAGGTCGTCCAGAATGCCGGACGGCGTGGTGGTCACCGTTTCTGTCTGGGTGATGGTCACCGGGGCCGGTTCCGGCTTATTCGCGCGGGACTCGGCGCCGCGCCACAAGAAGAACATTCCAATAGCGGCCAGACCCAGCAAGAGGGCCAGCACCGCCAGCACGATCGAGCCCGACCCGCCGCGGGAAGAGCCGGAATTCTGCGGCTCAGGGCGGTACGGCTCCTCGTAGGGCTCGTAGCCGCCGGAGTCGTAGCTGCCGCCGTACTGGGTTTCGGGGTAGCTCGACTGCGCATAGCGTGAATCCCCCTCCCCCGGCATGTACTGGTGCGGGGCAGACTGGCCACTGCCGCCCGCAGAGGAAGGGGACTGGGACGGGGACAGGTAACGGGTGCTCGCGTCGGAGATGTCGTCACCGTGGCGCCCAAACTGTCGGGTCTCGTTATCCATGGGGGTCAGTCTAGTCCCCGCAGGAAACCACGCCCATTAAGGAAGTGTGAGGCCGAAGACCGGGACAGCGATGAGGTAGGTGGCGGCAGTGACCAGGACCAAGCCGATGACGTTGAGCCAGATGCCGCCCTTGATCATCTCGCCCATGGTCACATAACCGGAGCTGTAGGCGATCGCGTTCGGCGGGGTCGCCACCGGCAGCATGAACGCGCATGTCGCGGACAGTGCCACTGGGATGGTGAGCAGCAGCACGTTGATGTCGCCGGCTGCGGTGAGCCCGATGCCCACGGCGACACCGCCCATGATCGGCAGGAAGGTCGCCGCGGTGGCCGTGTTGGAGGTCAGCTCCGTCAGCAGCAGGATGAGCGCGCCCACAGCCGCGATCAGCAAGATGACCGGCAGGCCGGCGAGGTTCTTGGATGCCTCACCGATCCACAGGGACAGACCCGACTGGGAGAACATCGCGGACAGGGACAGGCCGCCGCCGAACAGCAGCAGGACGTCCCACGGGATGTCCTTGGCGGTCTCCCAATCCAGGATGCGGGTGCCGTTGGTTTTCGCCGGAATGGTGAACATGAGCAGGCCGGCGATGATGCCCACAGCAGCATCTTCGTAGCCGATTTCCCAGCCGAAGTAGTCGATGCCCAGCGGGATAAAGACCCAGGACAGCGCCGCGGCGACGAAGATGATCGCCGACAGGATCTGGCCGGAGGTCCACCCGCCGAGCTTGTCCAGCTCCTCACGGATGAGCGCGCGGCCGCCCGGGATCTGGTCGATCTCCGGCTTGAACACGTTGATCAGCACAACCCACGCGATGAGCAGGAACAGCACGGCGACCGGGACACCGACGAGCATCCATTTGCCGAAACCGATCTCGATGTCGTGGGTTTCCTTCATGTAGCCGGCCAGAAGCACGTTCGGCGGGGTACCGATGAGCGTGCCCAGCGAACCGATGGACGCCGCGTACGCGATAGCGAGCATCAAAGCAGTGGCGAACCTCTTCTGCTTGTCCATGCCCCCGACATGGTCGGCGGTCAAAGTCAGAACGGACACACCGATCGGCAACATGACCACCGCGGTCGCCGTGTTGGAGACCCACATGGACAAAAAGCCGGTGGCCAGCATGAAACCGAGGATGATCCGGCGGGGGCTGGTGCCGATGAGCTTGACCACCCACAACGCCATGCGACGGTGCAGGTTCCAGCGCTGGATGCCCAGGGCGAGGAGGAAGCCGCCCATGAACAGGAAGATGGTCGACGACGCGTACGGAGCACTGACCGCTTTGAACTCGGCCACATTCGCCAGCGGGAACACCGCCAGCGGGATGAGAGCCGTCGCGGCGAGCGGGATCGCCTCGGTCATCCACCACACAGCCATCCACACCGCAACGGCGGCGACAACACGCATGGTCTGCGCGCTGTACTCCGTATCAGGGTCGGCGCCGGAGGACTCGCGGACGACGTCGGCTGCGCCGGACGGGAAGATGAAGTAGACGACAGCCGCGGCGACAATGCCGAGAACCAAGCCGATGAGCTGGCGGCGCCACACACCCTTCTCGGGTGCCGTGGCGAGGTCTCCGTCGGACAATTCCGCCGTGTCCTGCGTCACGGCGGCGGAATAGCTTGTGGTCATGAGAAAGGGACCTTACTTCCTGTATACGGGCTATAAGTTTCCTATCAACAACATAAGACACACCTCCGGGGGGACGAAAAAATCACCCCCGAATCACCCCAGCCGGGCGCTCGCAATGTCCGTTTCAATCCCCCAGATACGGCAAGCAGCGCTTCACGCGCTCGAACCACCAGTCTTTGCGCTCCGCCGGCGCAGCCAATCCAGCAAGCCGGTCCGGATCCGGGACGACATCACTGATGCGCATGCGCCCGTCGGCGAAGTCGAAGGGCTCGGCAACGTCCTCAATGAAGAGCCGCTGCGTGGCCAGCCCCGCATCCTGCGAGCCGGTCGCCTTCGCCGCGACCAGCCCGGCATGAATTCCCACCGCAGTGTCCAACGCCGAGGCCACCGTCAACTTCAATCCGAGATCCTCGCTGATGGTCATCAGCCTGCGCACTCCGCCGAGCGGCGCCACCTTGGTCACCGCCACATCGGCCGCGTCCAATTCCGCTACCCGGTACGGATCAGCGGCTTTCCTGATCGACTCGTCCGCCGCGATCGGGGTGCGCACACGCCGGCGCACCTCCGCGAGTTCTTCCACCGTGGCGCACGGTTGCTCGATGTACTCCAACTCCCCCAGCGCTTCCGCCGCGCGGACTGCCTCATCGACGCTCCAACCGCCGTTAGCGTCCACGCGCAGCACCGCATCCGGCCTCGCGGCGCGGACGGCGGTAACGCGCGCGGTGTCGTCGATAAGCGTCTGCCCTTTTTCCGCGACCTTGATCTTGAATGTGCGCGCCGACGGGTAGCGCTCGAGCACCTCCGACACCTGGTCCGCGTCGACCGCCGGCACCGTGCCGTTGACCTCCACCCAGCCGTCGCCGATATCGAGGTCCCCGTAGCCCTCGTACGCCGCCTCGAGCCCGGCGGCGAGCCACGTCGCTGCCTCCGCGTCGCCGTACTCGGTGAACGGGGCGAACTCGCCCCAGCCCGCGGGGCCGTTAATAAGCAATGCCTCCCGCGTGGTGATCCCGCGGAACGGCACCGCCATCGGCAGGGCGACAACGTGGGCGCGGTCGAGAATGTCGATTAAATCGTGTTTGCTCAATCCCAGATCACCTCGAGACCTTGTACGTCACTGAAGACCGAATCGCGCGAGATGAGCCGATGGCCTTCAATCAGCGCCTGCGCGGCAAGCATCCGGTCAAAAGGATCGCGGTGCACCCAACCTAAACTTCCACCCAGCAATGCATGTGACATTGAAACATCCAAGGGTTGTGCCCCTAATTCCGCCACATATCCTTCAAAATTGCGCACGATGGCATCCGCGCCAGGCAATTTCCCCAGCCTGAACTTCGTCGAAATCTCCCATGCTGAGGCCGCCGAAACCACAAGACGGTTCTCCCGCGAGCCCATCACCTCGCGGGCTGCGTTCCCCAGCCGCTGAGGATCCGCCAGTCCCCATATGAACGCGTGGGTGTCAAGGAGGAAACTGACGCTCTCCGTCATTCCCACGCCTCCAGCTCGTCCTGGGGAAGATCATCGAAAAAGCTGTCCGGAAGCGTGTAGTCGACGAAGCCGAGCGGACGAGCCACATCAACCTCTAGCGGAACCATTCGCGCCACAGGTTGGCCGCCACGAGAAATCACCAGTTCCTCCCCGGCCTCCACGCGGCGGAGAAGCCGGGAAAAGTGTGTCTTCGCGTCATGAACATTGATGGTTTCCATGTGCGATACTCCCTCCCACACTCGCTTAGTCCACTGCTGTGGACTAACCATACCACCGACGCTCGACCACCCTCCCGTTCACAAAAGCCTCGGGGGATCACCGTGAGATCCGTAAGATCACAGCCATGTCCTACACCACCGCCCAGCCCTTCGACGCGTCCCAGTGGCGCTCCGTCGACGGCTTCGACTTCACCGACATCACTTACCACCGCCACGCGGGTGAGGGCCGCGCGAACGGGATCGTGCGTATCGCGTTCGACCGCCCGGAGGTACGCAACGCGTTCCGCCCGCACACCGTCGACGAGCTCTACCGCGCGCTCGACCACGCGCGCCGCGACCCGTCCGTCGGTGTCGTGCTGCTCACCGGCAACGGGCCGAGCCCCAAGGACGGCGGCTGGGCATTCTGCTCCGGCGGCGACCAGCGCATCCGCGGCCGCTCCGGCTACCAGTACGCCACCAACCACGACAGCGACGTGGCTGCCGCCACCGCCGACCACGTCGACGAGGCCCGCGTGAAAGCCGAAGGCGGCCGCCTGCACATCCTCGAGGTCCAGCGACTCATCCGCACCATGCCCAAAGTCGTCATCGCCGTCGTGGGCGGCTGGGCCGCCGGCGGCGGCCACTCCCTGCACGTCGTGTGCGACATGACCATCGCCTCCCGCGAAGAGGCCCGCTTCAAACAAACTGACGCCGATGTCGGCTCCTTCGACGGCGGCTACGGCTCGGCCTACCTGGCCAAACAGGTCGGCCAGAAATTCGCCCGCGAGATCTTCTTCCTCGGCCGCACCTACTCCGCCGAGGACATGCACCGCATGGGTGCGGTGAATATCGTCGCCGACCACGCCTCCCTCGAGGACGACGCCATCCAAATCGCCCGCGAAATCAACGGCAAGTCCCCCACCGCCCAGCGCATGCTCAAGTTCGCGTTCAACCTCGTCGACGACGGCCTCATGGGCCAGCAAGTCTTCGCCGGCGAAGCCACCCGCCTGGCGTACATGACCGACGAAGCCGTGGAAGGCCGCGACTCCTTCCTGGAGAAGCGTCCCCCGAACTGGGACGAGTTCCCGTTCTATTACTAGACCCCTTCCTAAGAAGCCCTAGCTACGTGCCGGGGACCCGCTCAACCGGCGGTGCGCTATAACAGCGCTACCAGCGAAGATCACCGCGCCCACGATGGCCGCTATAGCGAAGCGGATGAAGGTCGTGGCGGTCTCCGGCCACGCTGTCGGCGCGATGATCCAGAGTGCGCTCTCAGCGAGAACATCGCCGCCGATGGTGACAGAAAAGATGGTGACAAACAGCGTCAGCGCGAGTGCCCAGCCGATGCCCCAGCGGGCGGTGATGGTGAGCGAGATGAAGGTCATTGCGCCACCGGTGAGGAGGATGAGGAGGAGGCGGCGAGCGGCGTCGATAAGCGTGGCCCCGCTGGTGGCTGCGGCGACGAGCGCAACAAGCGTGACCACAATGAGCAGCCAGCCGAGCAGTGCCGTACGCACGCGGGGGTGCTCAATCTGCATGAGCGACCATGCCGGTCGTAGCTGCGGCCACACGAGCACCGGCAAGAGGCCCGCGCCGACAGGCAGGATCGCGTAGGTGAACAGGCCAGTGCGCACGGACGGGTCGTAGCGCAGGGCGAAGAGCATGGCCAGAACCGACAGGATCACGCACGCGATAACAGCCGGGTTCAGCGCGGCGCGGTGGATGCCGCGTAGCGCAGCCAGGCGCGGCACGGCGGCCGGGCGGTTCACCGCGGGCAATGCGGGGTTGTCGGTCACAGGCGCGGTCACCGCATGGACGGTCCGGCGGGGCAGGCGTAGAGGAGTCGTGCGCGGCGGCATTGCCACTGCGCACGCCATGCCCGCCGCGGCGAGCAGCACGCACAGGGCGAAGGCCGGCCACGGCGATTCGGCCAGCAGCGGTGAGTCCGCCTCCAGCGGGGTTGCGTTGATGTGCAGGCCCATCGCCGGCACAACTAAACGCATCGGCCAGGCGCCGGGATTGCACCACCACCAGTCACGTTCCGACAAGAAGCCCAGGGCAAACTGCCATACGAGAGCACCGGCGAGTGCCACGAGTAGGCCCCATCGGCGACTTACCGCCGCGCCCAGACCTGCCACGCCGAGGGAGCCGACCCACGTGAAAAACCCGATCAGCAGAACGCGTGGCGCATGATCCAGGCCGAAGAGCGCAGCAAGCGCCCACGTCGCACCGAAATCGAGGAGGAAGAACAACCCGAGCGCCACCCACACGACGATCAGGCGCGCCGCCCGAGTCGCCTGATCCGAGACCGGCCGCCACACGGTCCCGCCGGAGCGCGTCTGCTTTTCACGCTGCTCTGTCAGACCCGCGTAGAGAACACTGATCGGCGCGAGCATGCCTGTGACCAGCAGCGCGTGCCAGTTGAGCATGTCGGCGGCGTCGTCGATCCTGCCCACCAGCGACATTCCCGACAGAATGACGCCCAGCAGCAGCCCACCGCCAGCAAGCCACCACAGGACGGACCCTTTTGCGCGGATCCATTCAGCTCGTAATTCGCGCATCGTTTTTAGCGCACCTCCCCCGCCGCGGCGGTGCCGCGGGTGAGCTGGAAGAAGGACTCCTCCAGATTCGGGCCTAGTTCGCGCAACTCGCCGGCAAATCGCACGGAACCGTCGGCGATGACCGTGGCATCGTCAGCCAGATGCAGCACTTCGCCGAGTTGGTGGGAGCTGACCAGCACCGTGCGCCCGGCGCGGGCATAGTCCTTCAGATACTCACGCAAGTGCGCAATGCCTTCCGGGTCGAGGCCGTTTTGCGGTTCGTCGAGGACCAGCACCGGCGGCTCCCCCAGCAGTGCCTGCGCGAGCGCCAAGCGCCCTTTCATGCCGGTGGAGAAATTCGCTGCTTTCTTCTTGCCCGCGCCACCCAGACCGACGAGCTCGATCACCCGGTCAGCCTCAGAATCAGGCAGGCCCAGCAACGTCGTGTGGACCCGCACATTATCGCGTGCGCTGAGGTGGCCGTAGAAGGCCGGGTCATTGATGGAAGCGCCCACGAACCGCAGCTGAGAGCGATCGAAGGGCTGTCCCATAAGGCTGACCACTCCCGCATCGGGCTCAATCAGCCCGAGGAGCACGGACATCAACGTCGATTTGCCGGCACCATTCGGACCGAGCAGCGCATGTACGCGCCCAGGCACAGTCGTCAGCGACACACGTTTCAACGCTTGATGGCCGCTGAAATTCACAGACACGTCGGAACAAGCAAGTTGCGAAGAATTCATGCGCTTTATTTTTCTGCGCGCCCCAAGCTGTGTGATCCCCCCGCGGGAGGAACTTCTTACCCCACGACACCCGCCCGCTGCGCCACGAGAACCAGTGCGACACGATCGCGGGCGCCGAGTTTGGCAAGCAAACTCTTCACGTGCGTTTTCACCGTGGATTCCGCGATGAACAGGTGTTGCGCGATCTCCGCATTCGTCGCCCCACCCGCGATTTCCGCGAGGACCTCCAGCTCCCGACCGGTGAGCAGAGACATCGCTTGCCGTTCAAAATCGCTCAGAGCATTTTGCTTATCGACGCCACCCCGCACCCATTCCAGCACCCTCCCCGTCACACCACTAGACAGGACAGACTCGCCCCGGGCGACGGTGCGGACGGCGTCGGCAAGCACCTCCGGTTCAGCGTCTTTGAGCAAGAATCCGTGGACTCCGGCCTCGATCGCCTCCTGCACGAGAGCGTCGTCGTCAAAGGTGGTCAGCATGATCACCTTCGGCCCCAAAGGCATGATCTGGCGCGCTGCGGAGATCCCGTCGAGCACCGGCATCCGGATATCCAGAACAGCCACATCGATGCCGGTGCCGGTGCCGGTGCCGGGGGCAGGATCAATGCAGCTGGCCTCCGCCTGGGTCACCGCCTCCGCACCATTTCGGGCGGTGGCCACCACTTCGATGTCCGGCTGCGTGTTCAAGATGGTGGTGAGGGCGGACAGGAGCATGGGTTGATCGTCGGCAAGCAAAATGCGCATCTCACACCCCCAACGTCGCGGTCACGGTGACTGTGTTGCTGTCCTGCGTGAAATCCAGATGGCCCCCTGTGGCTCGTGCGCGCTCCTGCATGCCGACAATGCCCGTACCCGCGCCCGGGTTAGGTGACGGCCGTCCAGTCGACGCGATCTTCACGACGATATTGCCCTTTTCCTGCGCGATGGTGACGCGGGCTGCGGGCTTGTCCTGGTGCTTCACAGCGTTGTTCAACGACTCACCGATGATGCGGTTCGCCGCTTGCTCCGTGATTGCCGGCATCTTCAACGAGTCCGGCATGTCCAGCGCAACCTCCATGCCGGTGGAACGGAACCGGTCGACGACGGCCGGAATACTGTCCGCACCACCGGCCGGAGCTAACCCCGGCCCCTCGTCGCGCAGGCCTTTGACCAGCAACCGGATGTCCCTGAGCGACTCAGCCGCAACATCACGGATGAGCTCCAGCGACTCCCGCTCGGTGCCCGCGGCGAGCCCAGCATTCGCCTGCACCTTGATCAACGTCAGGGAATGCCCGAGCACATCATGAATCTCACGTGCGGTGTCCAGCCGCTCCTCCTCCCGCGCGGCGACGATCTTCTCTTCCCGCCTACGCGCCTCGTTCGCCTTCGCCGCTTCTTCGGCCGCCCCGTTCGCCGCCATGAGGTACGCGACCGCAAGAACCGCCCAGTGCAACGCCAGCATGAGAGCCGCATCGACCGGCCTACGGTAGAAAAGCACAAGCCGGTCATCCCACGTCCACATGAACGGAGAAGCGACCGACCACGCCGCAGCCGCACCCGCGATGGCCCAGGCGAATCTGCCGCCCACCTTCCGCCGTGCGAGGTACACCGCCAACGGCACGAGCACAACCCACAGCGTGTAGCCGATATTCGTCGGCGCGACGACCCAGAGAACCGACCACGCAATGTTCAGCCCCACCATGAGCGCGGATACCAACGCTGGCCGCCGCTGCCACTGCGCCAACGCCCCCACGAACGCCCACGACAACGCCGCTTGAATCCACTCTGCCGCATCGACGTGTCCAGTGAACAGCATCGCCGTGTACGCCGTCGCGAGAACGGCACCCAGCAGGGACACCACAACCTCACCGGATCTCATACGCACGCGATCGAGCCTAACCGCCCGTGTCCGTCCGCTCCTCCTCCCACGGGAGGAGACTCGCCCGCGCTAATATGACGCGCGTGCCGAACATGCTCGAACTTCTCCCCGTCGATCTCGCCGATCCCCTGGCGATCATGCCGGACTTGGAAGCCGCGATCGCCGGCCAGTGCGCGGTGCTTCCGGTGCCGAAGGCCGACAGGCACCGTGCGGAAACGCTGCGCACGACGATGCGGGCCGGGCAGTCCATCGACGATTCCGTCGCGGTCGTTGTTGCCACCTCCGGTTCCACCGGCACGCCAAAGGGCGCGGAGCTCACCCCGTTGAACCTTGTGGCCAGCGCCGACGCCACGCACCAGTTCCTCGGTGGGCCGGGCCAGTGGCTGCTGGCGATGCCGGCGCACCACATCGCGGGCCTGCAAGTGTTGGTGCGCAGCATGGTCGCCGGTGTCGAACCCGCCTTCGTCGACCTCACCAGAGGCTTCAGCACCGGTGAATTCGCGACACGCGCCGACGAGCTCGCCGCCACAGACGAACGCATGTACACGGCCCTGACTCCGATGCAGCTCAACAAGGCAATGAGCACACTCGCCGGAATTGAAGCGCTTCGCCTTTTCAGCGCAGTGCTCGTCGGTGGCGGGCGTATCAACCCGAAAATGCTCGACTCCGCATCGAAACTCCGGATCAACGTAGTGACCACATACGGCTCCTCCGAGACCTCCGGCGGCTGCGTCTACAACGGCACTCCCCTGGCTGGCGCGAAGGTGCGCGTGGTGGGCGACGAGGGCCGGATCCACCTCAGCGGCCCCATGGTCGCCCGGGGCTACCGCAATATTCCGGACCATCCCGCCTTCGCCGAAGAAGGGTGGTACGCCACCTCCGATGCTGGTGAGCTGGACAACGGTGTTTTACGCGTCACCGGCCGCCTCGACAACATCATCGAAACCGGTGGCCTGAAGCTCCAGCCGGAAGTCCTCGAAGAGTTCATGCTCTCTCTCGGTGGCATCACCGCCGCCTGCGTGGTGGGCGTTCCCGACGAGCGCCTCGGCCAGCGGATCTGCGCCGCCTACTCCGGGTCCGCCGCCGTCAGCGACCTCATGGAAGCCTTCGACGACCTGCCCCGCTGGCAGATTCCGAAGGACGTGCGCCATGTCAGGGAGATGCCCGTCACCGGTCCCGGCAAGGTGGACCGAATCGCGGTGCGCGAGTTGTTCTGAACATCAAGTTGGCCCTGAGCATCACGTTGACCGCGCCACCGATTCGTTGGTGCTCACCCACAGGTGAATCTGTTTGTGTTCGGTGCCTTTCACGCCGATACCCAAAACTGCCCTACCAGTGCTTATAAAGCTTCAGGCATACGGAAAATGCAAACAGATTCACCGGTTGGTCCGAACCAAGTAATCCGGGCCCCGGTTTGTTGGCGGTCCGGGCGGTCGGTGGGCGGTCCGAGCGATCTGAGACCCCAGTCGGCGGGGCGGTTCGTCGAGCTCTACTCCACAGGAACGGAAGCCTGGAGAGTCTCCACATCCTCTTGGGCGTAGGTCGCCGAGATCTGCACGTCGTTGCCGCCGCGCCAGTGGTTGTGGTGCACGAGCGCCTCGCGCTGGCTGGCCGGGATGACGGAGAACTCGCGCGGGTGCGGGTAGACCTGGCGCACGAGGTGGCCGGAGCGCAGCGCGCAGTGGTTGAGCCATACGTCGTCGGCGCGCGGGGCTTTGTCTTGGAAGCTGGTGCCCAGACCGGCGACGTAATCGACCATCGACGCCGGGTACGCCACACCAGACACTCCTGTGGCGAAGTGGCGTGGCGACGGTGCCGTTGAACGCGTCGCCTTCCACTCCTTGTAAGGGCGCATGCCGCCAGCGTCGAGGGTGATCGTGTGGGCCCGGTACGCGACCACGCAGTCGGGGTCCGCATCGGCGGAATTCACTAGTTTCTCGGCGAACCAGCGCGGGTACATCATGTCGTCGTCGACGGTGATGACGCGGGTGCCCGTCCCGGCGAATTCCTGGAATGTGCCGTAGTACTTCGTGTGCGGTCCGTATTTGCCGTCGGAGCAGCGGATGGTCAGGCCGCGTTCCTGCAGGCGGTGCAGCCCCTTCGGCCATGTGCCGTGGTAGTCCTCCTCGTCGAGCCACAGGATCACCGGCAGGCGGCGGCTGCCGACGAGGAGGGAAGCGATGCAGTAGACGGAGGTGGACAGGCGCTTGCCGTGGGTGGTCAAGGAGATGACTGTGTTGTGGCCGCCGTCCTCACCGGCTTGGCCCAGTTCAGGAAACGACAGCCGCCGTGCGCGGGTAGCCAAAAGCAAGGCCGGCTGGCGGGCGAGCGTTCCGGCAGTATGCAACACCTGGCGGACGGCATAGTCGATCCACATGAAGCGTTACTTTAGTCGAGCTTCACGTTTTCGAAGCTTTGAGTGCATCATGGTGTGTATGAGCGCGAGTGACGAATCCACCCCGACCCCCGGAGAATCCAGCGACAACGACGGCGTGAACAGCGCCGACACCCGCGCGGAAACTGCTCCCGGCGGGGCTACCGCGAAGGACTGGTGGGAGGCCGCCCGCCCCCACACATGGTTCAATGCCGCTGCCCCGGTGATCGTGGGCACGGGTGCGGCCGCCTTCGAATTCTGGTGCAGTATCCCGCTGGCTGTCCTCGCGTTGATCGTGGCCATGGGCATGATCATCGGCGTCAACTACGCCAATGACTATTCCGACGGTATCCGCGGCACCGACGACGAGCGCACCGGTCCGACCCGTCTGACGGCCTCCGGTCTGGCCCGCCCGGAGCAGGTGAAGCTGGCGGCGTTCCTCTCCTTCGGGGTCGCCGCCTTGGCCGGGTTGCTGCTGGCCGCGGTGAGTGCACCGTGGCTGATCCTTGTGGGTGCGGCGTGCATTCTCGCCGCGTGGTTCTACACGGGCGGGAAGAACCCGTACGGCTACCGGGGTTTCGGGGAGTTGTCCGTTTTCGTGTTCTTCGGTCTCGTCGCTGTCTTGGGCACCCAGTACACACAGGCAGGCACTATTTCGTGGGTGGGCCTCGGCTGCGCTGTATCGGTTGGCGCGATCTCCGCGGCGATCAATCTAGCGAACAATATCCGCGATATTCCCACCGATGCCGAGGCCGGTAAACGCACGCTCGCCGTGATGCTTGGCGACGAACGCGCCCGCCGCCTCTTCACCGTGCTCACCCTCACGCCGTTCGTGATCACGGTGTTCATCGGTGCCGCCTACGCACCCACGCTGTTGGCGCTCGCCGCGTTGCCGCTGGCGCTCAGCTCGGTGCTGAAGGTGCGGCGCGGCGCGGCTGGCGCCGATCTCATTCCCGTGCTGGGCTCCAACGGCCGGGCATTGCTGATCTGGGCTGTCATCATGGCCGGGGCCCTGATCGCGGGTTCACCGTTCCTCACTCTGGGCGATGCGGTGCCGTACAGCGATTTCGGCTGGACCATGTACGTCCCCGACGCGATGATGTAGAGCTAGTCCTGTGCTTGATGTCCTGACCGGCTTCGCCATCATCTTCGTCGTCATCGGCGCGGGCTATGTGCTCGCCCACCGCGGTGTGATCGGTGAAGGCGAGCAACGCCTGATGTTCAACCGCGTCGCCTATTGGGTGGCGTCGCCGTCCCTGCTGTTCACCACGGTGGCGGAGTCCGACACGTCGACATTCCTCTCCCCCGTCGTCGGCGTGGTCTTTGCAGCCACTGCGGTGACGATGGCGGTGTTCTGGATCATCTCCGCGGTGTTCTTCAGAGCGGATGTGCCGACGCGGATGGCGGGGGCGGCGTC
Source organism: Corynebacterium sp. p3-SID1145 (assembly GCA_025144245.1). GTDB lineage: Bacteria > Actinomycetota > Actinomycetes > Mycobacteriales > Mycobacteriaceae > Corynebacterium. The sequence continues at coordinate 27,788 of JALXXC010000012.1, forward strand.
GGCAAGCTATTTCAACTCGGTGAATATCGGCCTTCCGATCGCGGTATACGTCATCGGCGACGCGACGTATGTGGCGCCGGTGCTGCTGATGCAGATGGTGATCGTCTCCCCCATCGTCATCGGCGGCTTGGACGTCAACCCGGATTCCCGCGAATCACGCGCCCAGAACGCGCTCAAGGCGGTGAAATCGGGACTGACGGCACCGGTGGTCGTCGCCCCGCTGATCGGCCTGGTCATCTCCGCGGCGGGATGGACGGTGCCTGCCCCGGTGATGGAGCCGCTGGAGATCCTCGGCGGGGCATCCATCCCGATGATCCTCATGAGCTTCGGCGCCAGTCTGCGCGGCGGCGGGGTGCTCGCCGAAGGGCCCGACCGTCCCGCGACGATCACGGCATCCGCACTGAAGCTGACCTTCATGCCCGCTGCAGCGTGGGTGCTGGGGCTGCTCGCGGGGCTCGACGGTACGGCTCTCTACGCGGCGGTGATCCTGTCGGCTCTGCCCACGGCGCAGAACGTGTACAACTACACGGCGAACTACCGCGCGGGCGAGACGGTGGCCCGCGACACCGTCTTCATCACCACGTTCGCGTCCCTGCCCGCGATGATCGCCATCGCGCTCCTGTTCGGCAAAGGGTTCTAGGGCTCACCGGTCAGCGAGCTCGTCGTTGACCCACTGCTTCCGGGCCCGGCGCTGCTCGTTCCACGTCGCCATGGCCTCCGTGGCGGCCACACGCTGCTTGGAGAAGATCAGCATGGACAGAGGGAACGCCACGATCAAGGCCAGGAGGGCGGACATGACGAGGGGGACGGGGGCGCCGATAAGCACGGCGATTGCTTGAATCACAACTGTGAGAACGATAAAGAGGCCAAGGCGCAGCCCGCCGTATACCAGCGCGGCGCGGTTGGCCCGCTTGCGCGCGCCCGCGTCCAGTGCGGGGGCGCTGTTGTCTCCCGGCGTCCGGCCGGGCTCACGGCTTGTCTGGGGTGCTGCTGGGTCCGTCACGGTTGTAGAGCGTACCCGGCTCAAAGGGCCGCAGGCGAACCAGTATCGTGAAGGTATGGGACGCCTTATCCTTCTTGTTCTCATCATCGTCGCAGTGTGGTTGCTGTGGCGCGCGTTCGGGCCGGGAAGCAGCGAGCGCTACGGCTCACTCCGCCCCGCCAAGAGCCAGCAGCAGACCCCGGTGATCAAGGGACCGGACGATGACGAGGAATTCCTCTGGAATATCGAGAAAAACCGCTTCAAGGAGCGACGCGCGAAGGAAGAGGCCGAACGCAAAGCGCGCGAGGAGGAAGAGCGCCGTTTGCGGCGCGAGCGCGGAAACCGGCCCGGTAACGGCGACGGCAGTGCCGGACCGGACGCACCAGGTACCCCCAGCACCTAGAAACACCGGGCACCTACCCCCGTAGCCCCCGCTGAGGCCGAGGGGTCAGTCTTGCGTGTCGAGGGTTTCCACCCACTCAATGCTCAGGCCGAGCGCCTCAGCGACAGCCGCGACTTTCTCCCAGCGCACACCGGCACCGCCGTGCTCGATGGTGTGCAGGGTGGAGCGGGACACACCGGCCGTGGCGGCGACTTCCTGCTGGAGGCGGCCCGCCTCGCGGCGGCGCTGCGCTAGGGCCTCGCCGAGCTTGATCAGGACGGGGATGTCGCTTGCCGGTTTGCCGAGCTTTTTCCGGGGTGAAGGCACCGCACAGACTCCTTCTTATTGAACGTGAGTGTCAATAATTGTTACTACAACACACGTGTGTTGTTCAACCCCGTCAATGCACTATTGAAAGTGCTGGGAATTAGTTCAGGCCGGCGTAGGAGTGCAGACCGGAGGCCACCAGGTTAATGAAGAACAGGTTGAACGCACCGGTGGCGAAGGCAGCCACGTTGATCCACGCGGCCAACGCGTTGCGCCAACCCGCCGTCGCGCGGGCGTGCAGGTAGGCGGCGTAGAGGATCCAAGTGATCAGGGCGACGGTCTCCTTCGGGTCCCAGCCCCAGGGGCGGCCCCAGGCCACCTCGCCCCAGATCGCGCCGAGCATGATGCCGATGCCGAAGACCGGCAGGGTGATAATCGCGGTCTTGTAGGCGTAGGAATCGAGCTTCTTCGCGGTCGGCAGCGGCTTGGCGATGGCACCGAAGAAGCCCTTCTCCTGACCGCGCGGATGGCGCAGGCGCAGCAGGTACAGCAGGGAGAACATACCGGAGATCAGGCCTAGGGACGCGCCGATGGACACGGTGGAGACGTGGAATGGGTACCAGAAGGAACGCAGCGCCGGCACGAGCGGGGCGGCTTCCGCGTACAGCACGGTCGCGTCAAGGAAGATCAGCACGATCACCGGGGCGAGCAGCCACGGCCACATCGTGTGCCAGCGCTTGGTCTGGATGATCACGGCGGCCACCACCATCGCGATGGCGGTGGTGGTGAGCACGAACTCATACATGTTGCCGTACGGGAAACGGCTGACGGCCATACCGCGGGTGACCGTGGCCACCACGTGGAACGCGATCGCGACCCAGATCAGGCCCTGCGCGGCACCCGCCATTTTGCGGGAGCGTTCGCGGGCGGCGTCGAGCTCAGCGGTGTCGACGCCAGGCTTGTCGACGCCAGGCTTGTCGACGCCAGGCTTATCGACATCCGGCACCGCCTCCGGCCCACCGTCGCCCACGGCGACGAGCTCGCGGTCTTTGGCCGCCGCCTTCTGTTCGCGGCGCAAGTCGATCACGGCCTGCGTGCGCATGTAGTGGACGCAGGAGAGAACCAGCGCCACGATGTAGACCGCGAAGGCGGTGCGCAGAGACAGGTCCGACACTTGGGCCAGGGAGGTATTGACATCCATGGAGGTTACGCTACTCCACGTCGCCTACACGACCAAGGACTTCGCTGGTCAGCAAGCTCTAACGGGGGTGAAAGCCCAGCTCATCCGCTAAGGGCGGGAGGTTGCGGCTAGTGCCATTCCTCTTCGTCGTCATCGTCTTCTTCGTAGTTGTCCCCTCCGGCATCGGTGCCGGCCCCTTCGGCACCGGAATCCGCGCTGGAGCCGGAACGGCCGTGGAGGATTTCGTCGACCACGTCGTCGAATTCGCTGCCCCACCCGGCACGGTCGGTGCGGGCCAGGCCGGCGATCTCCAGGGTCGTCCCGCCGGTCTCGGTGTTCGGTGTGAAGCGGACCCAGATGCGGCGGCGCTTGATCAGTAGTGATCCGACGAGGGAACCGAGCATGGCCACGGTGGCCACCAGGGCCCAGAGCTGCGTCGGGTCGCGGGAGATCTGGTAGTTGGCGTACTCGGCGGCACCGTCGAAACGCACCTTGACCACCTCGTCCTGACCGTCAGGACCCTTCACCCCGGTAGGCACTTCCACTTCTTCCCCGGCGGCCAAGTGCACGCGGTCGGCGCGCTCCAGCTGGCCGTTAGCGATGAGTGTCTGGTCGAGCGCGAAGAAATTCTGCGGGCGGCCCGTGTCAAGACCCGCGTCGCCGACATAAACGTCGAGGGAGACCGCCGGGTCATTCATCGACGGGAACGCCGACTGCAGCATGTCGCCGTTCGGGCCAGTCCACTGCGCTGTCGGGGCGAAGACACCCTCGAGGGCCAGCTGGTGCTTGCGGCGCTCCCCCAGATCCGGGTACATGCCCGCCGGCGGGTCGAAGCGCATCACGCCGTTGGACAGGAAGAAGGTCAGGTCCGTCGGGCGGTACTGCACCATCTGGGTGCGGGTCTCCCCGTTCGGCCACGTGACGGTGATCTGCGGCGCGAAGCCGTGGCCTTGCAGGTAGACACGGTCGCCGCCGATACGCAGCGGGTGGTTGACCCGCAGCGTGTACTCGTCCCAGCTGGCCGGGTCGGAGGTCATTTTCTTCTCGTCCGCGTAGGCGACCTTTGAGGAGAAGGAGTCCGCTTGGCCGTTCTGCAGGTAGTTGGCGGTGAAGTTCTCGGAGATGAAGCAGAAGGGGGTGAGCCCGGTGCCGTCGAAAAGCGGGCCGGCGCGGAAGGTGTCGAAGTTGGCGGGCGAGGTGTTGCAGAATTCGCGCGACTGCTCGACCGGCACGGCATATTCCGACTCCGAGTTGGTGACCACGATGACCTGGCCTTCGTAGAAGACCATGCGGCCGTAGGCGAAGATCGCGATGAGGGCCACAATGGAGATGTGGAACAGCAGGTTCGCCAGCTCGCGTGCGTAGCCGCGCTCAGCGGAGATCGACAGCACCCCGGCGCGGTCCTCTTCCGGCTCGTAGTGGGCAACACGCCATTTGCGCAGGGTGCGCTCGGTGCGGGCGGTTGCTTCCTCCACGCTCATCCCCGTGGTCGCGGAGGCGTGGTGCGGCATGCGGTGCAGATACTTCGGCGCACGCGTCGGCTTGGCGTTGTAGGCCTTGTAGTGGTCGACGGAGCGCGGAATGATGCAGCCGACAAGGGAGATGACCAGCAAGGTCAGCAGGGCGACGAAGACGGGGGACGAGAAGACGTCGAAAAGCATGAGCTTGTCGTAGATCTTGCCCATGACCGGGTTGGCGTCGAGGTATTCGTTGACCTGGCTCTCACTGATTTCGCGTTGCGGGAGCAGGGCTCCCGGAACAGCGATGAGGGCGAGCAGGAACAACAGCATCAGCGCGGTGCGCATGCTGGTCAGCCAGTGCCAGAGCTTCTTCGCCCACGTCGTCGCGGTGTTAAGCATGTCGTTTCCGAATCATTTTCGCGTCCGTTACAACTACAGCAGGGTGGCGCCGTAGCCGTCCACCCATTGGCGGGTCCAATCGATGAACATGTTCCATGCTCCGGTGAGCAGCAGCACGCCCACCACGATCATGGCCAGTCCGCCGATGATCTGGATAGTACGCGAGTGCTTGCGCAGGAAACCGATGGCCTCCACCGCATGCGCGGAACCGAGCGCCATGAGCAGAAACGGAATTCCCAGCCCGAGGCAGTACGCGATGACCAGGATGATGCCGCGCACGGCAGTGAACCCCTCGGTGCCCACCGACACGGAGATCACCGCGCCGAGCGTGGGCCCCAAGCACGGGGTCCAGCCGAGCGCGAAGACCCCGCCGAGCAGGGGGGCACCGAGCCACGTCGCCCATTTCTTCGGCTGCATGCGGGTATCGCGCTGCAGCATGGGCACACTACCCATGAACACCAGCCCCATGAGGATGGTGATGACACCGCCGGCGCGCATGAGCGTCTCCTCATTGAGCCTGATCAGGCTGATCGCGCCGAAGACAGTGACGGTGGCCAGCAGGAAGACCACGGTGAAACCGAGAATGAACAGGCCCGCAGCACCCACCACCGCCCATTTACGTTTGCCACCGACGGCAAGCTCGCCACGGTCCAGCGTCATCTCCCCGCCGACGATACTGGTCAGATACGACATGTACCCCGGCACCAGCGGGACCACGCAGGGTGAGGCGAAGGACACCAGTCCAGCGAGAGCGGCAGCGAGAATCCCTAGCAGCAGCGGCCCGGAGGCGGCCAGGTCAGCGAATGTCTGTCCCATCTACGCCTCAGCCGCTAGGCGGTCAGTGACCGTGATGATGTCATCGGCGGAGATCTCGCGCAGGAACACCGCCGCCGGGCGGTGCTGCTTGTCCAGGATCACCGTCGTGGGAATCACCGAGGTGGGGATGCCGCCCAGCGCACCTGCAGTGCGGAACGGCGGGTCGTAGATCGACGGGTAGGTCGCACCGTTGTCCTTCAGGAAATCACGGGCGATATCCGGCTGGTGGTCGCGCACGTTGATCCCCAGCACCGTACCGGCAGGTGCCCCGCCGTCCGCGGTTTCAGCGAAGTGCTGCTGCACTTCCTCAAGGTCGTCGACCTCTGCGCGGCACGGCGCGCACCACTGCCCCCACGCGTTGAGCACGACGATCTGCCCATCGAAATCCGACAGGGAGATCTGCGTACCCGGTTCCGTCAGGGATTCACCGGAGAAGTCCTGCAGCGGGGCGCGTTCGTCCTCCTCGTAGAAGATCTCCACTTGCCCGCCCGGTGAGTGGAAGGAGAATGTCTCGCCTGAATTCGTCGTCACGCATGCGGTGAGCGCCGTCGTGGACAGCGCACCCGCCGTCAGAATGGCCAGTGTTTTCCGTGTGGTCGTCCTCATGGTCAAACGCATTAGATATCCCTTGCCGGTTCGTCGTAGGTCCAGCCGGTCAATGTGTCCCCATCGAAGGTCAGCGAGGTGACACTGGCCAAATCGCAGTTCCGCGACATGTGCGCCAGCCGCTTGTCGTCGGCCCAGCGCTGCACCATGACGATGGGCAGCTGGTGGGACACCAGGACAGCCTCGTGGCCTCTGGCCTCGGTGCGTGCTGTGGCAATAGCGCGCTGCATGCGCTCGAGAATCTCCGTGTACGGCTCGCCCCAGCTCGGCTGCAGCGGGTTGGTCATGTGCCGCCAGCGGATCGGATTCATCAGCTGCGACGGAAAACCTTTGGTGCGCAGGCCCTCGAAGAGGTTGCCAGCCTCGATCAAGTCCGGGTCGGTGCAGATGTCCAGGCCCGTCACCTCGGCGATCGGCGCGGCTGTCTCCTGGACGCGCTCCAGCGGGGAGGCAGCCAGGTACGTCACGTCGCGGCCCGTGAAGCTGGTGGCGGTGCGCGCCGCCATGGAGCGTCCGCGCGCGCTCAGGTGGAAATCCGGCAGGCGTCCGTAGAGGATCTTGCCCGGGTTGTGGACTTCCCCGTGGCGCACGAGGTGCACGACAGTGCGTTGCCCGGTTTCAGCCATGTGCTCCCCTCGCCTTAAGCATCCGGCGTGGCCGCCGCGGCTGCTTCGGCAGCGGGGTCCAGTGCCTTTTCGATCTTCTCAAAGTCTGCATCGGTCAAGGCGGTGGACACAAACCAGGTCTCGAAGGCGCTGGGGGCGGCGTAGACCCCGGCGTCGAGAAGCGCGTGGAAGAACGGGGCGTAACGGAACGTGTCCGCGGCCTTCATGTCGGCAAAATTGCGGCCTTGCCCCTCGGCGAAACGGACCGACAGCATCGTCGCGGCGCGCTGCAGGTTGTGCGCGACGCCCGCGCGGTCGAGCGCTGCGTGCAGCATGTCCGCCAGGCGGTCGGCGTTAGCGCCCAGCTGCGGGTAGATCTCCTCCGACGCAATGCTTAGCGACGCCTCCCCCGCCGCCATCGCCACCGGATTACCCGACAGGGTGCCGGCCTGGTAGACGGGGCCGGTCGGGGCCAGCTTCTCCATGATCTCGGCACGGCCACCGAAAGCCGCCGCGGGTAGGCCGCCGGAGACGACCTTGCCGAAGGTGGTCAGGTCGCCGGCGACGCCATCGACGCCAAACCAGCCGCGGTAGGAAGTACGGAAACCGGTCATGACCTCGTCGATGATGAGCAGTGCCCCGTCGGCGTGCGCGATGTCCTTCAGCGCCTGGTTGAAGCCCTCTTCCGGGGCGACGGTGCCCATGTTTCCGGCGGCGGCCTCAGTGATGACCGCGGCGATCTCGCCCGGGTGCGCGGCGAACGCCTCGCGCACGGCATCAAGGTCGTTGTAGGGCACGACGATCGTGTCGCCGGCCTGCGCGCCGGTCACTCCGGGGGTCTCCGGCAGCGCGAAGGTGGCGACACCGGAGCCGGCGGATGCCAGCAGCGCGTCCACGTGGCCGTGGTAGCAGCCCTCGAACTTAAGGATCTTCGACCGGCCGGTGTAGCCGCGCGCCAACCGCACCGCGGACATGGTGGCCTCGGTGCCAGAGTTGACCATGCGGACCTGCTCGACACTGGTGCGCTCCACGATCATCTCCGCCAGGCGCACCTCAGCCTCCGTCGGCGCGCCGAAGGACAGGCCGTCCTTCAGTGCCTTTTCCACCGCTTCCACGATCTGGGGGTGGGTGTTGCCGTGAATCATCGGGCCCCAGGAGCCGACGAGGTCGACGTAGGAGTTCCCGTCGATGTCGATAAGCGTGGAACCGTGCGCTTCCTTGATGAAGCGCGTCTGCCCGCCCACCGAACCGAAAGCCCGCACCGGCGAATTCACACCGCCGGGCGTGACAGCCTTCGCGCGCTGAAACAGCTCGGCGGACCGGGCCGTGTTCTGCGAAGTCGGGGTGGACGGCGAGCTCGATGCGGAAGAAGTCATGGACCCGATTCTAGGCCAGCGCCCCACGGTGACGAATCGCCCCTGTTCCTCTACCGCCCTTTCCGCATCCGCGGGCAGCGCGGCGGTGCCGGGTGGATTTCCCGCGGGACTGCCCGACGACCGATAATCCTTGCATGAGCGTTGGCCACCCAGTCCCCGAAGTCGTTCTGTCGCACGGTGCCGTGCGCGCCGTCGTCTCCGCCTCCAGCGCCGCGGTCCGCGAACTGACTGTTCACGGCCGGCCCCTGCTGCGCGGCTTCGCGCAGGGCACCCACCCGCCGCAAGCCGCCAACATCGTGATGGCTCCGTGGCCGAACCGCGTCTCCGATGCCGTGTTCACCTTCCGCGGCGAACGCCATGAGCTCGCCGTCAGTGAGCCTGACCGCGGGCATGCGATCCACGGATTCACGCACTGGCGCCTCTTCGACATCGTCGGGCACTCCCCCGATGCCGCTGTCTTGCGCACAGTGCTTGGCCCAGAACCCGGATGGCCGTGGCCGATTGAACTGACCGTGCGCTACGCCCTCACCGATTCCGGGCTTAAGGCGGCCATGACCGCCGTGAACCTCGCCGATGAACCGGCGCCGTGCGCCCTCGGCGTGCACACCTACCTCGACGCGCAAGGGGCACCGCTGGACGAGTGCGTTCTGCACCACACCATCGCCGAGCGCCAGCCGGTGAACGACCGCCTCGTTCCCGCCGGGGCCCGCGAGACCTGGCCACAGAGCCCCATCCCCATGCGCGGAACGCAGCTCGACGACGCCGGCTACGACCCCCTCCACCGCCCCCACCTCGCCCTGCTTGTCGATGCCTCCGGCACCGGCGTCGAGCTGACCGCCACACCGAATATGCCGTGGACCCAGCTGTTCACCTCGCCGCAGCGGCACCTGGCAGTGGAACCGATGACTGCTCCCCGGACGCGCTGAACACCGGCGAGGACCTCGCCGTCCTCGACCCCGGCGGGGAGCTCGAGGTGGGGTGGTCAGTGCGGGCGGCCGGCGGGAGCGGTCGGCGGGAGCGGCCGGCGGGAGTAGTCGGCGGGAGCGGACGGCGGCACGCGCATGAACTGAACTGCACGAACTGAACCGCATGGATATTCCTGCATCAACGCGGTGACGCGCGCCGCCTCGACTCGAAAACCCGAAACACACTCGATTCATGTGGTCCAGTCCATGCCGTTCAGTTCATGCGAACGCCAGCACGGAGCCACGCGAGCCAGCAACGCCTGCTGCGGAAGCGCAAGAAGCCCGGCAGCGTGCCTGACGCGGCGCCCGCCTACGCCGCCGGCGCGTTCTTCGACTGGCGGCGGAAGATTCCCACGAAGACAACCACGAGCAGGCCGATCGCGATCCAGTTGGCCACCTTCGCGTACTGCTCGAGCACGTACACGACGGGGTGGCCGATCATCCAGCCGAGCCAGAAGTACAGCAGCGTCCACGCCAGCTTGGCCAGGAAGTCCAGCACGAGCATCTTCTTCACCGACATGCCCGTGGCACCGGTGAGCACGAGCACCACGAATTTGATCGGCAGCGGAATGGGCAGATACGCCAGAAAGACGGCCAGCCAGCCGAGTTTGTGGAACCAGCCCTCCACGCGCGCGATGTTCTTGCCCATGCGCTTGGAGTTCTCCGCCTGCACGTCGAGCATGCCGCGGCCCCAGAGTTTGCCGCCCCACCAGTAGACCCAGTCGAATTTGATGGCCATCAGGGTGCCCAGGAGCACGTACCAGATCCAGCCGGAGGCCTCCCCCTCCGAGACGAGCGCGCCCGTGGAGGCGGCACCGACGCGCGAGCCGGTCAGCGCCAGTAGGATCGGCGGTTCCAGGCCGAGCAGCCACGCGCGGAACGGGATGAGGGCCATGCCGAAGATGCCCACGAAGCCGAACCAGCCGAGGCACCAGTAGTCCTCTTTGGTGGGCTTGGTGTTCCACGGCATGCCGGGCTCTTCCCACCATTCGCGTTCGGCTTCGTTCGCGGAGGGCGTGTCCGTCACCGTTTCGGGGCCGGCGTCAGGTTCGTGTCCGGGCAACGGCTGGGTTTCATCTCGGCTGTCGTGCGACATGGTTCATAAACCTACCGCGTCGACGCCACAGAGTCTCAGCGTCTCAGTGCCTCAGAGTCTCAGTGCGCGAGCTTCCGCGCCACCCCGCGCGCGTGCGCGATCACCGCGGGCACACCGACACCGCCAGCCCAGGCACCGGTCACGGAGATTCCGTCGACAGCGGCAAGTCGCTTATCGACGTCCCCCACCGTCGCCACATGCTTCTCGTCGAAACGCGGGAGACCGCCGAACCAGCGCTGCACGTAGATTTCCTCCAGACCTGCCCCGCGGCCGTCGAAACCGGTGATGGTCTGCAGGTCGTCGAGCGCCCAGTCCACGAGATCGTCTTCGCTGGCGCGGATGGCGATGTCGTCACCGAAGCGACCGAAGCTGGCGCGGACCAGCGCCCCGCCGCGTTCCGCCAGGTGAGGCCATTTGCGGGAGGAGAAGGTGAACGCCTTCGTCCGCACGTCTTCGGCGCCGGTGGCCACCAGCACACCGGAGTTCTCCGGTAGTCCTTTATCGGTGGCGAACCGCATGCCTACCACGGCCGAGTTGGCCAGCTTCACCGTCGACAACGACTGGGAAGCCTCCGGCGCGATCTGTTTCAGCAGCAACGCCGCCGTCGGCGCAGGAACCGCGAGCACGACGTGGTCGTAGACAGTGTCTTCCCCGCCCTTGAGACGGAAGCTGCCGGTGCTGCCGGTGCTGTTCTCGCTGTTTGTGCTGTTAGTGCTGTTGTTCTCCCCGCTCTCGGTGTCGACCCGTTCAATTCCGGAGATGAACGCGTCGATGTAGATGTCCGCGCCGGATTTCTCCGCAAGGATCTCGTAGACCTCCTGGTAGCCCTCACGGAAGGCGTTGAAGACGGCGCCGTGGCCGGTGGGCAGCTCCTTGCGCTTCGCGGCCTGCTGCTCCTCCAAATTCTTCACTGCGGTGGACAGGTGGACCGTCCGTCCCCCCGATTCGGCGGCCAACCGGTCGAATTCCGCTGCCAGCTGCGGAATTGTCGCGCGCACGCCGAGATCGTCAGCCGTGCAGGAATACACGCCGCCGAGCAAGGCCGACACGATATTGTCCACGACCTCGTCGCCGTAGCGCTCACGCACCAGCGCACCGACATTCAGGTCCCCTTCCGCGGGCCAGGTGAAGCCGGGGCAGGTGGATTCGCCGTCGATACGCTTCACTGTTTCTTCCGAGACCAAATGCGCGACGGTCTCCGACGAGCCCGGGATGCCCATGATGCCGCCGGTGGGCAGCTGGCGTGCCTCGCCGTCGACCCACACGAGCGAGCGCAAACCGGACGGCTCCACGAGCGAATCTTCCAGGCCGAGTTCCGTGAAGAAGTCCACGGCATCTTGGCGCCGCGCCATGAACGCCTCGGCGCCCATGTCCGTCGGGCCGCCCTCGAAGGCGACGGTATGCAACTTGCCGCCGATCCTGTCGGTGGCCTCGTACACGTCGATTTCCGCGTCCGTGCCGCGCAGCTCGTAGGCCACGGTGAGCCCGGCAAGACCTGCCCCGATGATCGCGATTTTCACGCCTTTACGCCTCCTCGTGGATGATGCGGACGGCTTCGGTGATGGCCTCCGCGTCGGTCTCCGGCATCACGCCGTGGCCGAGGTTGAAAATGTGTCCGGTGGCTGTGCCGGCGTCGATCGCGCGGGCGGCCTCCGCCTTGATCCGGGCGACCTCCTCGCGGACGACACCCTCGCCGGCGAACAGCAGCGCCGGGTCGAGATTGCCCTGCAGCACACGCGGGGAGGCGAAGCGCTCCGCGGCGCGGTCCAGCGGCACACGCCAGTCCACGCCCATGACCTCGCTGCCCGCCTCCGACATGGCGCCGAGCAGCTCGCCCGTGGCCACACCGAAGTGGATGCGCGGGATCTCACCGGCGACCGTCTCCAGGATCTCCGTGGAGTACGGAAGCACGTGGCGGCGGTAATCCGCCTCAGTGAGAAAACCCGCCCAGGAGTCGAAAAGCTGCATCGCGTCGATGCCCGCCTCCACCTGTGTGCGCAGGAACGCCGTAATGGTGGGAACCAGGCGGCGCATCAGTTCGTGCCACGTATCCGGGTCGCCGTGCATCATGGCCTTGGTTTTCTCGTGGTTCTTGCTCGGCCCACCCTCAACCAGGTAACTCGCCAACGTGAACGGTGCGCCGACGAAGCCGATCAGCGCCTGGGTGTCACTCAGCTCGTCCAGGATGTGGCTGATTCCCTGCGCGACTTCCTCGACTTCGTGGTCGAGGACCGCCAGATTGGCCACGTCCTCCTTGGTGCGCACCGGCTGAGCCAGCACCGGGCCGCGGCCCGGGACGATCTCCACGTCCACCCCCGCGGCCTTGAGCGGCACGACGATGTCGGAGAACAAGATCGCGGCATCCACATCATGGCGGCGGACCGGCTGCAGCGTGATCTCCGCGAGCAACTCCGGCATGAAGCACGAATCCAGCATGGCAATGCCTTCGCGCGCGGCGCGGTATTCCGGCAGGGAGCGGCCAGCTTGCCGCATGAACCACACTGGGGTTCGCGACGGCGTGCGGCCGTAAGCGGCCTCCACAATGGGGGCTTGGGTCAGCTCACGTCGGGTCATGCAGTCCATTGTGGCCCATCGGGCCCGCAGGTGTCACAACCGGTCGACCCGCGGGAAGCGGCGTGCCCGCATGGAGAGAAACTCGATGAGCAACGACGCGCCGAGCATTAGCACCGTCGCCGCGATCGGCGGGATAGCCCCTGCCGCCGCCCCAGCGAGAACCGCGATGTTGTACCCCCAAGCCAGGAACTGGTTCCTGTCGATGATCGCCCCGACCCGCTGCGCGTGCACGATCAGCTGCGGAACCGCCATCACGTCGCCGCGCAGCAGGACAGCGGACAGCTTGCGCCGGCGCTGCTGCCCGGACTCGATGTCCTCGGTGGTGGCGTACATCATGCTGACATTTCCGGCGCGGAGCGCGTCGGTGACGGTGTTGTCGCCGACCACCGCCACGTGCGCGCCACCGGCACGCAAATTGCGGATCGCGCCCGGCTTGCGGTCGTTGGTAATGCCGGCGAGCACAGTGGAGATGCCCAGATAGTCGGCCATGCGGCGCGCAACAGGGTAGGTGTCGCGGGTGAGCATCACGGTTTCCAAGCCCCGGGACTCCAGCGCCATCACCGCCTCGTCCGCGTCATCCTTGTACGGGTCGAACAAGGTGATCACGCCGCGGTCCTTGCCCTTCCACCCCACGACGACGGGAGTGCCGCCTGAAGTAGCGGCCACGGCAAGGGCGCCATGCAGGTTCGACAGGTTCACGGGCCGCCACAGACGGGCATCGACCTGTGTGGCGGTCTCGTGGCCTTCCTCGTCGACGTAGGTCAGCGAAATCCGGCCCGTCACGTCGCCGGAGGGCTTTACTTCCATGCTGACCAGTTCGTAGCGGACCGGCGAAGAAGGGTCGCCGCCGCCCGACTGCGCACGGGCCTCGCGCGCACCCTGGACCAACGCACGGGTCGCCGGGTGGGAGGACTCCATCGACAGCGCGCCGGCGATGCGCAGGACCATCTCCTCGCTCTCCCCGTCGAGCGCCGTGACCGACTCGACGAACATCTTTGACTCCGCCAAGGTGCCCACACGGTTGAACACGACCGTGTCGATGTCCTCCAAGTTGCGCAGAACCTCGCCGTCGCGGACGAGCATCCCGTGGCGCGCCGCGGATTCGACCCCCAAGCGCAAAGCGAGCGCGGGCGACAGCGCCAACGCCGCCGGGGCCACACCAGACAGCACCGCCAAAGAAGTGCGAAGCGCAGCGTTGTAGTCGCGGGCGATCAAGCCCCACAGAATGAAACTGGCGAAAGCCACCGCCATCGCGATCGGCAACAGCAAAGCGGCGCCACGGGCGTACTGCACCGACGCGTGGCGCTGGCGGCGGTCCACATCCGTCAACCAGTGGTGCACCGCCTGCCAGCGCGTGGCGTGGCCGGTGCGCTGGGCGCGGACCTTGATTTCGCCTTCCCGGATCACCGATCCAGCGTGGACGATGGAGCCGACCTTCACATCCACCTGTTCGTGGAAGTCGATCAGTCCCGGCTCGAGCAGTGCACGGCCTCCCATGATCTTGCCGTCCACGGGAATGACCTCCCCGGGATGCACGACAATGTCGTCGCCACGGTTGATCTCGGAGACAGGAATGCTCTCTTCGGCGCAGTCCGCCCCGCCGCGCTTCTTACTGACGCGGAGGTACTCGGTGTCGGGATCGAGGGCCTCGGTGTCGAGCTCGTCGATAAGCAATGTCCGCGCACGGATCGAGTACCTCCTGCCGATCAGCAGCAGCGAGGTGATGCCGCACGCGACATCGAGGAAAAGCTCCGGGCCGTCGGCCGTGCCCTGCGTCGAGGCAAACCAAGAGAACGCCGAATGCCAACCGCGGTGACCCGTCGGCGCGAACGCGATGACCGCCGCGGACCACACGTACGCGATGATCGCCGCAATCGAGCTCGCCCCGTCGAGCGCCGCGATCCCCCGCCGCACTCCGCCCAGCATCGCTCGGTGGAACGGGAACGCGCACCACGTGACGACGGGCGTGGCCAACGCCAGCGACACCCACTGCCAGCCGTCGAACTGGGCGGGTTCGAAATACGCCATCACCAAGACCGGGATGGTGAGCACCAGCGCCAACCACATGCGGGCCGGGGTGACCATGTCGCGTGCGGTGTAGAGCACGTCCTCGTGCTTCTGCTGCTGGCGCGGCTGGCCATAACCCGCTCGGCGGGCCTTATCCAGGGAGCGGGCCGCCAGGCGCTGCCGCCGGCGCATACGGCTGGGCAAGTCCTTGACCGGCTTGCGGCGGGCATGGTGCTCGGCTGTCTGCGCCCGCGCCGCGTAGCGCAGCAGGGACGTCTCCGACATCGTCGCCGTGATCCCGCAATCGGTAAAAGCCTGCAGAATCACCGCCGGGCTCGTCGTGTCCGGCGCAGTGACCCACGCCGTGGAGCTCGGGTAGACGATGCGGCACTGCACACCGTCGAGCTCCTCCACCGCTTCCTCGACTTTGTCCACGTCCGGTACCGCGGGAAGCTCCTCCAGCAGGAAAGAATAGGACACGTGCGGGCGGTCCGGAAGGTCGCCGACAGCGGCCCACCCGGAGTGGTCCGTATCGTCCGCGTCCTCGCCGATACCGAAGCCAGCCTCGCGCGCGGCCTCATGCGCGTCCTCGATGGAGCGGCCCAGCGAGCCCGCGGCGCTGTCAGCCGCATCCTCTGAATCCACCGCATCCGCCACGTCGGGATCGACCGTGGACTCTTCCGGGGGTGCCGGGGTCGCGGCACCGTCAGCCGGGTCGTCGGCGGTGCCGGATGCCTCAGCCGCGTCTACTTCTTCGCGTTCGTCATCCTTGACATTCGTTGCGTCATGTTCCTGGGCCACAGTCTCACCCCTTTCCGTGCGGTCGCCGTGTTCTCCACGTAGTCGTGTTCATCGCGTAGTCGTGAAAATTTGCGCGGGCTGGCAACTGCAGCCCCCGCGGTTGAAGATTTAGAATCGCGGGCTCATCTTATCCACGAAAGCGTTGGAGTCCGGCCGGAAGGCGAACAGCATCGCGAAAGCGAGCGGAATCACGACAGCCATCGCCGCCCACACCGAGAGAACGTGGGTGAAGAACGCAGCCAAGTTGATGAACAGCGCCAGGGCCGTCGCCCCCGCCGCCCACCGGCGGGCCTTGCGGCTGCCCTGCCGGAAATACGACGCAGCGGAGACCACCGCCACCGCCAAGATGATGTTGCCGAAGGCGGTCACCCGGAGGTTAGCCATGAAAGGCTGGCGCACCGACTCATCCAGACCCGCCGGGAAGCCCCGGCTGAGCAGCAGCATCGCGAGAAGCAGCATGACCACGGCCGCGGCGCAGACAAGGTAGAAACCGATCTGCAGCGTGCGCGGCCACTCGTCGCCAGCCTCGACAGACGAGCGGCGGTTGGCATCGTCTGGGTGACTGATCATCGTGGGGAACATTCCGGCCATGGTGGTGTGGGACTCCCGATCGCTCAGTGGGTTGTGTTGCTAGGCAACAGGATGTGAATCATTATGGTTGCCCCGCCCGTCTTTAGCATCTCGCTTGGCAGTCCACCGCTTCACGTCGTCCTGGTAGGCGAAGATCAACCCGCAGACGGCGGCCACACCGGCGATGATCTGGATCACCCCGTCGAGCGCCACCACGGCTGTGGGGATCCCCTCGGTGTTCGCGCCGACGACCAGGAACACCGTGACCATACGCAGCACGAAGAAAACAGAGAAGACCACCAGCAGCATCGCGGCGTTGCGGACCCAGGTCTTCCGCTCCGCGACCGCCTTCAGCGCCAACGCCAAAAGCAGGACCACAGCAAGTGCGAACAGACCCATCAGCACAATGGAGACATACACGATCAGCTTCACCTGATCCTCCGTGACCGCCTCACCGCCGATGGACTTATTGGCCTCGCGGGCGGACTCCATCAGCGCCGACGGGTCGAACAGTGCCACTGCCACACCGAAGAGCTGGTGGACCAATTCCCCGCCGATCATGATCGCCCACGCGAACAGCAGGTACCGCAGCGCTTCCGGGCGCTCGCCGTCGCCGTTGCCGGGCTTCCCCGGTTTCTCTGATTTCTCAGGGTTCACCGGTTCCGCCGGCCCCACCGGCCCAGTGCCCGGCCCGAATGCCGTCATCGCTGACCTGCTTTCCCGGTTTCACTGCTGCCGGCGGCATTTCCGGCGAGGATGCGGGCGGCATCGAGGGCGAAGTAGGTGAAGATCTGGTCGGCGCCGGCGCGCTTGATGGACATCAGCGACTCCATCATCGTGGCGTCGCGGTCGGTCCAGCCGTTGGCGCCTGCCGCCTGGATCATCGCGTACTCGCCGGAAACCTGGTAGGCCGCCACCGGCACCGGGGACATCTCGGCGATCTTGGCCAGGACATCGAGGTACGGCAGCGCGGGCTTCACCATGACGAAATCCGCGCCCTCGGCGAGGTCGAGTTCCACCTCGAGGAGAGACTCGCGGATATTCGCCGGGTCCTGCTGGTAGGTACGGCGGTCACCGGTCAGCGAGGAACCGACCGCATCGCGGAAAGGGCCGAAGAAGGCCGAGGCGTACTTCGCGGAGTACGCCATGATGGACACGTCCTCCCACCCCGCTTCGTCGAGCGCGGCGCGGATGACCTCGATCTGGCCGTCCATCATTCCGGACGGGCTGACAATGTGCGCGCCCGCCTCCGCCTGAGAGACCGCCATCTTGGCGTAGAGCGGCAGCGTCGCATCGTTGTCCACCACGTCGTTGCCGTGGGCATCCGTGGCTACCACGCCGCAGTGGCCGTGATCGGTGAACTCGTCTAAGCAGGTGTCAGCCATGATCAGCAGATCATCGCCGAATTCACGGCGCAGGCGCGCAAGCGCGCGGTTCAGGATGCCATCGGCGGCCCAGGCCTGGGAGCCCTGCGCGTCCTTGTCCTCGTCGCGCGGCACACCGAACAGGTCCACGCACGGCACCCCCAGCTCGACTGCTTCACGGCAGATCTCAACCAGCGAGTCCATGCTGTGCTGGTACACGCCGGGCATCGAGGGGATCTCGCGCCTCTGCCCACTCTCGCCGAGGTCGTCGGCGACGAACAGCGGGAGAATGAAATCCGTCGGGTGGAGCTGAGTCTCGGCGACCATCGCGCGCATCACGGGGCTGCGGCGCAGACGGCGCGGACGGCGTACGGGACCAGCATTGTGCGGGGTTAGAGCTGAATCAGACACGCACCCCATCTTAGGAAGTTCGCGGTGCACGCAAAAACAGCGCCCGCCAGCCGCCCTACGCGGGGCTAGGAACGGCGGGAGCGGCGCTTCTTGCGCGGCGGCGGCAGCTGGCCGGCGGCGCGCAGGCCGGCGACATGCTCAGCCAGAGCGTCGACAAGCGAGGGCACGTCGGCGACCTCGGGCACGACGTCGACACGCAGGCCCTGCTCCTTCGCCTCCGCGGCTGCCATCGGGCCGATGCAGGCGATGATGGTGCGCGCGTGCGGTTTGCCCGCGATGCCCACGAGGTTCTTCACCGTGGACGCGGAGGTGAAGCAGACCGCGTCGAAACCACCGGTCTTGATCATGTCGCGCACTTCCGGGGCCGGCGGGGCAGCGCGGACAGTGCGGTAGGCCACCACGTCGTCGACCTCCCAGCCCTTCTCCACCAGGCCGTCGACCAGCACGTCGGTGCCGATATCGGCGCGGGGCAGCAGCACGCGGCCCACCGGGTCGATCTCCTCGACATACTCCGGGAAAACGTCCACGAGGCCCTGAGCATTCTGCTTCGTGCGGTGCGGCAGCAGCTCCGGGAACATGCCGCGCGCGCGGATCGCCTCGGCGGTCTTGCCACCCACGGCGGCGAGGTGCACGCCGGCGAAGGAGCGCGCGTCCAGCCCGAGCTCCTCGAATTTATCCCACACTGCATTGACGCCGTTGACGGAGGTGAACACGATCCACTGGTAGCGGCCCTCGACGATGCCCTTGATCGCGCGGTCCATCTGCGCCGGGTTGCGCGGCGGCTCCATCGAGATCGTCGGCACCGACTGCGGGATCGCGCCGTAGGACGTCAGGCGGGCGTTCATCGGGCCTGCCTGCCCCTTCGCGCGCGGGACGAGCACGCGCCAGCCGTACAGGGGGCGGTTTTCCCACCAGGAGTACTTCGAACGGTCGTCGACAGCCGTGCCGATCGTGACCACGAGGGTGCCGTCCAAATCAGCATCGAGCTTGCCGACGGTCCCCAGCGTCGCATCGAAAGTCCGCTGCAGACGGGTTGTGCCGTTGACGGTGACCGTCAGCGGAGTCGACGGACTGTAGCCGCGGGCGGTGAGCTCCTCCGCGATGACGGGCAGGTGGCGCGCTTCGCCCTGCAGCACCAGGGGCTGCGGGGCGGCGGCGAGACCATCCCAATCCACCGGTTCATTGGCCAGGTCAGCCTCGGTGTAGGTGGAGCCCAACCCGATGCCGGCGAAAGACGGCACCGTCGACGGCAGGGACATGCCCGGCACGACCTGGAATTCAAGGCCAGCGGCCGCCACGGCGGAAATCTCCTCCATGATCGCGTTGCGGGTCAGAGGGTTGCCCGCCACGAGACGGATCACGTCGCCGTCACCCGCTTCCCCGCGTCCGATGGCTGCGGCGGCCTCATCCAGAGCAGACTCCAACGGGGCCACAATGCCCTCACCCTGCGGGGCGGATTCGCTGAGCTCCGCGGCCGTCGGGCCCGCGGGGCGTGGGGGTTTGCGGCGTGCTCCGGCCTCCTTGGCCTTGGCGCACATTTCTTCGTAGGCCTCTTCCGCGGCTTTCAACTTGTCCTCCGGCACCGGAAGCGCGGACCCCACGACAGCGCGCACACCGGTGGAGACATCTGGGTCGACCACGGCGACAGCATTGCGCTCGAGGACTTCGCGGGCACGGATGGTGAGCAAATCCGGGTTGCCCGGACCCGCGCCAACAAAAATCACCTTGCCCGTAGGCACAGGTGTGGCAGACGCGTTTTCATCCGCGGGAAGCGGCATGGCGGCACTCGTCATTGACTCAAATCTTTTCTAGCCAGATCGCGACAGTAATAACTTCCAAAAAATGCACATCGTGCCTGCTGAGGACCCCCCGAAACACGCGAGGGGGACCAGATGGGAAGCGGCGCCGACGGCGTATGGTAACTACACCTTAATTTAGTGGGCCGAATTCCAGAAATTACCGCCGCGGAAAACTGCCGGCGGCGGATCAGAGGAAGCGGGCGGCACCGCCGGTGAAAAGCTTCTCCGCCACTTCGTGGCCCAGTTCAACGGGATCCGTGCCGGCCGCTTGCTCGACGAGCTGCGCGGAGCCGTCGAGTGCGAATACGCCGCCGCGCAGGGTGATCCGGTCACCGTCGATTGTCGCGGTCGAGGCCACGGGCGCGGTGCAACCCGCCTCCAGCACAGCGAGCACCGTGCGTTCCGCCGTCGCGCATGTCGTGTCGTCGGCGCTCACGAGCTTATCGACGGCCTCCCGCGCGTACCCGTCATCCGCCCTGCACTCCACAGCCAAAGCGCCCTGCGCGGGTGCCGGCATGAACTCGTTCGGGTCGAAGACCTGGGTCGCCTTGGCGCCCAAGCCCACGCGAGTCAAGCCCGCGAAAGCCAGGACCACCGCGTCGAGCTCGCCGTCGGTGACGCGCCCCATGCGCGAATCGATGTTTCCGCGCAGCGGGCGGATATCCAGATCCGGGCGGATCGCCTTGAGCTGGGAGATGCGGCGCGGAGCCGACGTGCCTACGCGCGCGCCCTCCGGCAGTTCCGCCAGCGTCATCCCGTCACGGGCGATCAGCGCCTCCCGACGGTCCTCGCGCACCGGGATCACGAGGTGGGTGCGGGGCTCCGCCGCCGTGGGGAGATCCTTGAAAGAGTGCACGGCGATATCCGCCTCGTTGTTGAAAACGGACTGGCGGATCGCCGTCGTGAACACACCCACACCGATGCGCTCCACCGGCGCCTGGCTCAGGTCGCCCGCAGTGGTGACGATGGTCAGCTCCGCGGGATAGCCGGCGTCGATAAGCGCGTCGCGGATGTGCCCCGCCTGTGTACGCGCCAGCTTCGAACCGCGCGTGGCCACACGCAACGTCCGCTGGCTGTTGGTCTCGGTCGCGTCTGTCACTGCTCGTGTCCTTTCTCGCAGAACCCTGAAAGCGAGTTCTTCTCGAAGCTGCCCGCGGATTTGATTCCCACCGTACTGTCCCCCGCCGCCAGGCCCGTCGTGGTGTCCCTGCCACCGGTGAGCCCGAACAATTCCTCGATGGCGATCTCGTAGCTGACCTCGTCGGACGACGCCGCGAGCTCCTTGATTTTCACGGTCGGCTGGTGCAGGAGCTTGTCCACCACGCGCTTGACGGTGCGGGAGACCTCCTCGAATTCGTCGTCGCCCAGCTGCGGAAGCCGCGTGCGCAGACGATCCAGCTCGGCCTTCGCCGTCGCGGACGCGTTGACGCGCAACTGCTTGACCATCGGTGCGGCATCGCGGACGCGCTGCTCGCTGGTGAAATTCGCGATTTCTTGGGCGACTATCTCCTCGGCGCGGCGGCGCGCGAGACTGCCTTCCTCCGTCGAACCAGGGTTGACCTCGTCATCCCCGAGTTTCGCGTGCAGAGCCTCAATATTGATCAGGGTGACCCCGTCGATCTCCCCGACCGCGTCGTCGATGTCGCGCGGCAGCGACAGATCTACCAGTGTCGCCGCACCCGAAATGTCCTCCGGTGTGAGCGTGAACCCGTCGCTCGCCGTTGCGGACACAGCGATGTCCACCCGCGACAGGGCCCCGGCGCGCGCGGAGAAATCCACCACCTCGGCCGCCACTCCCGCCTCGCGGGAGTGCTCGGCGAGACGCTCGGCGCGAGAACGCGTGCGGTTGGCCAGAATGAGCTTGTCCACTCCACGCTTGCCCAAGTTGGTCGCCGCCAGCGACGACATCGCACCCGCACCGAGCACCAGCGCTGTGCGTCCCTCGAGGGTGTCCACGCCCATCTCTTTCATCGCCTCGTCGAGGGCGAAGGTGACCATGGACGCGCCGGCGTCGTCGATAGCCGTCTCGGTGTGGATGCGCTTCCCGGTGTGCAGCGCGGATTGCACCAAGGCGTGCAGGGCGGGCCCGATCGTGCCTCGCTCCGTGGCCGACTGGTAGGCGGAGCGGACCTGGCCGATGATCTGCTGCTCGCCCACCACCATCGAATCCAGGCCGGAGGCGACCCTCATCAGGTGCTCGGCGGCGGCGTCGGCATACCGGACGTAGAGGTATCCGCGCAGTTCAGCGACATCAACGCCGGAGAACTGCTCAAGCACGCGCAGAACGTCGTTCACGCCGGTGTGGAAAGCGTTCGTGACCGCGTACACCTCAAGGCGGTTGCACGTGGAGATGATCATCGCCTCCGACAGGCTCGGCTGCCGCGTGAAGGCTTCGCCCGCCTCGTTCTGCACGGTGTCGTCCATGCTCAGCCGCTCCAACAGCGCGACAGGCGCCGAGCGGTGGGACATGCCCACCAGGAGAACACTCACGAATACTTCCTCCAGACCAGTTCACCGGGCATCCGGCGCAACGGCCGTGCCACAAATCATCCCAAAGACTACCCCCGGCATCCGGAGACGCCGCAACCACCCCGCCGCCGCGGGGTCACCCAGCATGCGCCCCCAGCTCCGCGGCAAGCTCACCGTTATCCACTTCCCAGCAGGCGAATTCCTCTCCGTCGATGACGATCACGGGCACCCGGTCCCCGTATTCGAGGGCGAGCTCGGTGTCCGTGTCCACGTCGACCTTCTCCAACCGGGCCCCGGCACCGGACACCACGGGGGTGATCTGCTCCACCACCCGCGAGCACGAACCGCAGGTCTTCCGGACCATCACTTCGACTAGGCGCGTCATCTTAGGGGGTTCCTTTCGTTCGGAGGGCGGACACGAGGGCTTACGATGGTTAATCAGGCTACTCTGCCAAACGCACCCGCCCACCCCCTGGACAAGGAGACCACCCCGCCGTGAGCCCCGACAACGGTTCCCTCCCCGGCCGCGACTACCTCGCGCAATGGTCCATTTCCAGAGGCAATCTGCGCCGCTTCATCGAGGAGACCGCACTCCCGCCTATCGATGACGACCACCAGCGCGCCGCCGGTGAAGCTGCCGCCGAAGCCGCCATCGAAGAGACATTCGGGATCGGGATCGAGCAGTTCGCCACCGGAGTCGACTCCGTCTCCGGCGCCGCCGAGAACGCCGGCGGAATTCGCCTCACCCAGCCCGATCCCAACATCCCCCAACACACGAGCGCCGCCGCATTCTTCGATGTCGACAACACGCTCATCCAAGGTTCTTCCCTGATCCTGCTGGGCTACGAGCTCTTCCGCCGGAAATTCCTGACCCTGGGCGAGATTTTCCCGTACCTCGTGGCGCAGATTCGTTACCGCGTCTTCGGCTCGGAGCTGCCCGACGCCATGGGCTCGGGGCGCGAAATGGCCCTCAACTTCGTCAAGGGCCAACAGGTCGACGCGCTCAAGGAAATGTGCAGCGATATCGTCGACGACCGGCTGATCGACCGCACCTACGCCGGCACCCGGGAGCTCGCCGCGATGCACATCGCCGCCGGCGAGCAAGTCTGGCTCGTCTCCGCCACTCCAGTGCAGATCGGCCAGTTCCTCGCCGTGCGCCTAGGTTTCACCGGTGCCCTGGGCACCGTCGCCGAAGAGGCCGGCGGTAAGTTCACCGGCCGCCTAGTCGGCGACATTCTCCACGGCCCCGGCAAAGCCCACGCTGTCGCCGCCCTCGCCGCGGTCCAAGGGCTCGACCTGTCCGAGTGCACCGCCTACTCCGATTCCGCCAACGACATCCCCATGCTGTCGATGGTGGGCACGCCCGTGGCGATCAACCCCGACCGCAAGCTGCGCAAGCACGCTGAAGAGCACGGCTGGCTGATCCGCGACTACCGCCCAGTCCGCCGCCTGCTGTTCAGCTGGCTCGCGCCCGCCGGCATCGCGGCGGCCGGCGCGGGAGCCTTCGTGTGGCGCCGCAAAAAGCGCCGCGGCTGACACCGGAACACCGCAAAGCGCCCGCTCTCACCCCCATCTCCCGTATCGGGGGCTTGGGCGGAGCGGGCGCTGAGTGAAGCTGTGGGCGTGCTTTACTTGCCCAGCTTGCGACGCTGAACGCGGGTGCGACGCAGCATCTTGCGGTGCTTCTTCTTGGACATGCGCTTACGGCGCTTCTTGATCACAGAACCCATCAGGTTTCCTCACTTTTCGTCTGTCGTACGTACAGTTCCCTACCGCATCCGCCACCTGCAACATGTTGTTCAGGGGCGCGCCCTGGGGTGCACTCCCGGGGCAGGACCGAGCGGAACACTCGGTGCGCGGCACGAATACCTGGAAAATTCTACCGGCCTGGCTAGGCGAAACCAAAAAGCGGCCCCTTCCCACCCCGCCGGCACGGCCCCAGAACATGTACAAGCGGCGGTCCGCACCAGATGCCTTGAAAAAATCGGTCGCACTCCCCGCGGTCTTATCCGGGAAACCCCGCAACCTGCACTTGCGCAAAGTGCTACCGCAAGGGCTGAGCGACTTCTTCAGGAGTCGGCGCGGACCGCCGCCTTTCGGCCGGACGGCCGTGAAGTTATCCCACGTCGTAGACGGAGGACTCCAGGTACTCGCTGACAGCCGACTCGTTCACGCGGAACGAACGGCCCACGCGCACTGCCGGCAGCTCACCGGAGTGGACGAGGCGGTAGACCGTCATCTTGGAAACACGCATGATTTCCGCAACTTCGGCCACGGTCAGGAACTTGCCTTTATCTTCATTTGCCATGTGTTTTATCTACCTCCAGCACTGTGGCGCGCTGTAGGCTTCCCCTCCCACAGGACGAACACGCACGTGCCTTGAACAGCCTAGCGTGAAACCCGTGCCACATGCGACTCAAAAGCTGGAAAACTTTAACTTTGTTCACAGGTCTTTCTCGGTCCCCTAGTGTCGCTAGTTCCGCTGCCAGCAAAAATGTCCCCACACACCTCGTGGGAGGCCGTGGGGAAGAAAAATTTCATTGCCCGCCGCAACGCCGCAACAAGGTGCTGCGGCCCCGACTCCGGCGAGTGAGCGCGCCGACTGCGGCCTACTTGCCCATCTCCGCGGCGCGGTTCGCCGCCGCCTCGGTCGCCCGGTAGAACGCGCCGCGCACGCCGGACTCCTCGAGTTCGCGGATCGCTTTGACCGTCGTTCCGGCCGGGGAGCTCACCCCTGCGCGCAGCTCCACCGGCGTCTTGCCGGAGTGGGCCAGCATTGCTCCGGCACCTTCCGCGGTCGCGGATGCCAGCACCGTCGCGGTCTCGCGCGGCAGGCCCAGACCCACCGCGGAGTCGACCAAGGCCTCAGCGATGAGGAAGAAATAGGCGGGGCCGGAGCCGGAGATGGCGGAGGCGGCGTCGATAAGCTTCTCGGGCACGACGACGACCTCTCCGGTCGCTCCTAGCAGATCCGTGACCAGCTCCTGCTGGTCCTCCTCCACGAAGCGGCCGAAGGAGACCACACACACGCCCTTGCCCACCTGCATCGGGGTGTTCGGCATGACACGTGCTAGCGGAGTGCCCGCGCTGTGCACCGCGTCCGACATGGCCTCGAGCGTCACACCCGCTGCCATGGACACGAGCACCGTCGAGGTGTCGTTCGCCGCGATGGCCTCCGACAATTCCTCGATCATCTCCGCGATCGCGTACGGCTTGACGCACAGGAAGCAAACCTCCGCGTCCGTGACCGCCTCGACGTTGTCGTCGGTGGTGATGACGCCGTAGCGCTGCGCGAGCTCCTCACGGCGGGCCTCCGTGCGGTTCGTCGCCGTGATGGTCTCCGGGTTGACGCCAGAAGAAACAAGGCCGGAAATCAGGGCTTCCCCGATGTTTCCGGCACCGATTACTGCGATTGAGGTGCTCATGCACCCAAGAGTGCCACAGCAGCCCCGCAGCGGGCCACTGGGGCGGAGAGGTTTAGACGACCGAGACGAGTGCGGGCCCGAAGGTCATGGCAGCGCCGGCGAGCGCAGCGAGCGTCATCGTCAGCGCGTCACGGCCGGTCTTCATCGCGCGCACGAGCAGCACCACGCCACCCGTCACGGCGAGCGCCAGAACACCCACAAGCAGCGGGTTCAGCGACGTCCACAGGTACTGGAAGCCCAGGAACACCAGCACACCGACAACCAGGCCGGCAAAGACGAGCAGCACCAGCATGATCGGGTTGACGCTGTTGTCTTCCTCGTACTCTTCGTGCACGTCGTCCGTGCGAACGGTTTCCTCCGGCAGGTGTTCTTCGCGCACGACAGGGGTTTCCTGCGTCGCTTCGATGTCGGAAGGCTCAGCGGCGGCACGCTTATCGACGTCCTCCCGCTCCTCCTTTACTTCACGGTCCGGGCGGTCACCGAAATCGACCACACGGGTGATCGGTCCGGTCTGCTCCGTCTTCTTCGGCTGCGGGGCAACCGCCGTGAAGCTGCTGCGGGTCGCGGCCTCGGCCTGTGGCTTCGGCTGCTCTTTCTGCACCGGCGTCTCCGGCTTTACCGGTGTTTCCGGCTTCGGCGCAGGCTTCGACTCAGCCTTCGGTGCGGAGGTGGTCGCGGGCTTGGGCGCGGCGGGCTCTACCTTCACGGACGTGGACTGCTTCGCCTCGAGCTCAGATTCGGGCTTCGCGGAGGGCTTCGCGGTGGCCTCGGTGGGCTTGGCCGCTGCAGCAGGCTTTGCGGGTGTGACGGCAGGCTTTTTGGCCATTTCGGCAGGCTTAGGCTGAGCAGGCGCCTTGGGTGTGTCGGGCTTCTCCGGCTCGTCATCGATCGGGACGGAGGAGTGCTTCACCTCGGCGGGGCGGGCATCGACAGCCTTGAGCGAGCCGGTGAGCTCGGCGACGGAGATGCCACCCTCGTCGAGGCTGCGGCGGCGACGGCGCCGGGGTTGGGCTTCCGGGTTCTCCTCTTGAGCCCGGGCCATCAACTCGGCCACAGTCAGCTGCTTATCGGCCATCTCGTCGTCTCCTTAGTTCTGCCCTTTATCGATCTGCCTGAGAATTACGCCCTCGCGCAAAGCCCACGGACAGATTTCTAACTTATCAAGATTAAGTGCACGCATCGCTGCTTCCGCAACGAGGGCACCCGCCACGATCTGGTGGGAGCGGTCCGAGCTGACACCTTCGAGCTCGGCGCGGTCCGACGCGGTCATGCGGGTGATGAATGCGATCAGCTGGCGCAGACCTGGTGCGGTCAGCGTGCGCTTCACGTGCGGGCCAGCCGACGACGGCGCCGAACCGGTCAGGCGCGCCAACGTGCGGAACGTCTTCGAGGTGCCCACGGCGAGGCCGGCTTCACCCTGGTCGAGAAAATCGTCCGCGACGGTGGAGAGCTCGGCGTCGATGTAGTCGCGCAGAGCGTTGACCTTCTTTTTTTCGGGAGGATCGGTGTCGAACCACTCGTGGGTGAGTCGGCCCGCACCCAGATCGAGGGAGACTGCCACGTCGGGGACCTCGTCGGTGCCCGTGGACATTTCCAGCGAGCCGCCGCCGATATCCAGGTTCGTGATGCGGCCCGCGGACCAGCCGTACCAGCGGCGCGCAGCGAGGAACGTCAGGTGCGCCTCGTCCTGGCCGGACAGCACCTTCAGGCGGACTCCCGTCTTCTTCTCCACGTGGTCGAGCACATCGTCCGAATTCGCGGCTGAGCGTACTGCGGAAGTGGCGAAGGCGAGGAACTCCTCGCACTTCAGGTTGTCGGCCAGATCGGCCGCCTCCTGCACGGCGTCGGTCAGTTTCTTGACGCCCTTGTCGTCGATCGCTCCGTTCTTGTCCAGCATCTCGACGAGCCGCAGGGGCTGTTTCCAGTCGCTCATGGGGGTCGGACGTCCACCGCTGCGGGCATCAACTGCCACGAGGTGGACAGTATTGCTGCCCACGTCCAATACACCTAGTCGCACAGGCTCAACCCTAGACCGTCTACCGTGGTGCAGTGTGAATCAACCTGTGTTTCTGGGGTTTCCGAAGAATTCTCCCGCCGGAAAATCGATCCGCGCCGGACGTGAATTGCCGCCGGATTTTCCGCGCGAATGGTTCGAATTCATCCACCCCGACGACCCGCACCACTATTTCAGCATCGACCTGACGTGGCTGGAATCGACCTGGTCATGCCGCTTCGGCACCGCGCAGTGCCACGGCATCTCCGAGGACCTTCCGGTCGTCGGCTGTTGCATCCACGGTGCCTATCTTTCCGACGAGCACGACCGCGACGACCTCTACAACGCCGTGGCCGAAATGCCCTCGCGATTCTGGCAGCTGCGCCCCGACGACGTCGACAGCTACATCGCCGCCGCCGACCCGGTGGAACTCGAGCCGTGGCTGGAGTGGGACGACGATGAAGAGGAACCCTCGCTGAAAACCGCGGTGGTCGACGGAGCGTGCATCTTCGCCAACCGCCACGGCCACCCCACCGGACCCGGGTGCGCGCTGCACCAGTGGGCGATGGCGGAGGGGCGCAACATCATCGGCTCGAAGCCGGAGGTGTGCTGGCAGGTGCCGTTCTCCCGGGAGGACGAATGGCAGGAGCGTAGCGACGGCCAAGAGATCCTGCGCACCACCATCGGCGAATACGACCGCCGGCAGTGGGGCGACGGTGGCGAGGACTTCGACTGGTGGTGCACCAACGACCCCGCCTGCCATTCCGGCAACAGCACACCGGTGTGGCAATCAATGCGGGACGAGCTGGTTCAGCTGATCGGCGAGAAGCCGTACGCGATCGTCGCAAAGCATTGCGAAGCGCGCGCGGCGGTGCCGACGGAAGCAAAGTCCGTGCATCCCGCGACTGCGGCAAAAGACACCACAGACGGGGTTTAGGCCTCGAATTTGTAGCCCAGGCCGCGGACGGTAATCAGCTGCTCTGGGCGCGACGGCTCCTGCTCGATCTTGGTGCGCAGGCGCTTGACGTGCACATCGAGCGTCTTGGTGTCGCCGACATAATCGGAGCCCCAGATGCGGTCGATGAGCTGGCTGCGGGTGAGCACGCGCCCCGCGTTGCGCATCAGGTACTCGAGCAGATCGAATTCCTTGAGCGGCATCGGCACGGGCGTGCCATCGACGAAGACGGTGTGGCGCTCGACATCGAGGCGGACACGGCCGCCCTCCAGAACATTCTCCGACTGTGCCTCGGCCTCCGGCTCGGACACGTCGGAGCGCCGGCGCAGCACCGCGCGGATACGGGCGATGAGTTCGCGCGTGGAGTACGGCTTGGTCACGTAGTCGTCCGCGCCAAGTTCGAGGCCAACGACCTTGTCGATCTCCGAGTCGCGCGCCGTGACCATGATGATCGGGACGTCGGATGTCGCGCGCAGCTTCTTGCACACGTCGGTTCCGGACATGCCGGGCAGCATCAGGTCAAGAAGGACGAGGTCGATGTCGTTCGCGGCGAATTCAGAAAGTGCGGCCTGGCCGTCGGCGGCGATGAGCGCCTCGAAGCCTTCTTTCTGCAGGAGGTAAGCAAGCGGATCTGCCAGCGATTCCTCATCCTCGACGATCAGGATGGTCGATGTCATGTTCGTGTCCTTAACCTTCTCTAGCCTTCTTTATCCCTGATGCGCGCCACGACGCGTCCCACCGGGAACGACTTGTTCGGCTGCGTTTCGGAACCGTCCCCGCTTGAGGGGTTGCCGAGATCGGCGATCTCCGCCGGTACCACCGCAGAAGCTAGCTTCTCTGGGGCGAAGACCGGCAGTTCGATCGTGAACGTCGAGCCTGTTCCGAGCCGCGACCATAGTTTGATATTACCGCCATGGTTTGCCACCACATGCTTCACGATGGCCAATCCGAGCCCCGTGCCCCCGGTTTGCCGCGAACGCGCCTTATCGACGCGGAAGAAACGCTCGAAGACCCGCTTCTGGTCTTCCGGAGCAATGCCGATGCCGCGGTCGGTGACGCGGATCAGCACCACCGAATCGCGGACGACTTTCTGGGTCACGGTGACCGGCTTGCCCTTCGGCGAATAGTTCACCGCGTTGGAAATCAGATTGGACAGCGCGGTGACCAACATGGACTTGTCGCCCATGACGTGGGTGTCGTGGCGCTCCCCGCGGGTGAGCTCGATCTCCTGCCCCTCGGCGGCGAGCTGGTTGCGCTCCACTGCCTCGTCGATGATGTCGTCGACGCGCACCGGCGCCATCTCTGGGAGTGCTTCGGCCCCCTGCAGCTTGGACAGGTTGATCAGATCCGCGATCATCGCGCCCATGCGGTGCGCTTCCCCCAGCAGCTTCTCACCGAAGTAGGTGACCAGCTCCGGATCGTCAGGGTCCTCGAGCAGCGCCTCGGCGAGCAGCGACATGCCGCCCACCGGGGTCTTCAACTCGTGGGAGACGTTAGCGACGAAATCGCGGCGCGCCGATTCCATGCGCACGTTTTCCGACTCGTCCGTGGAGTAGACAATGATGTAGTCGGTCTCCGACAACGTCAACGGCTGCACCACAGCGCTGACGTTGTTGACGCGGCTACCGGTCGACCGGTGCTTCAGGTTCATCTCCAGCACGCGGGCTTCTTTGTCCTCGAAGACCTTCTTGCCCACACCCCGCACCTCCGGGTTCAAGGTGCGGTCGTGGACGATGGACATGTGGTGCGCCGCGGCGTTCGACAGGATCACTTCACCCTTGCGCCCGACGACGGTGATGCCCGTCGGCGAACCCTGGATGACCAAGTGCAGGATTTGGCTGACCGTGCGGACCTTCGTTTCTTCAGGGCCGGCCTGCGCACGGCTGCGCCCCCGCTGCCGCCGGAACTTGGCGGTTCCGGCGGCGGCGAAGCCGGCCACCAACGCTCCCGCGAGGAAGGCGTAGACAGCACTCACGGAGTGGTCTACTTATTCCCCTGGTTGGCGACGGCGGCTGCGCCGGCCGCGGCGGCCTCGGGGTCGAGGTAGGTGCCGCCCGGGTTGGTGACGTTGCCGTCGGCGTCGAACTCGTAGACCAGCGGCATGCCCGTCGGGATGTTCAGGCCGGCGATCTCCTCGTCGGAGATGTTGTCGAGGTACTTCACCAGCGCGCGCAGGGAATTGCCGTGCGCGGCGAGCATGACGTTCTTGCCGGCGAGCACCTCCGGCAGCACAGAGTCGATGTAGTACGGCGTGAAGCGCTCGACGACGTCCTTCAGGCACTCGGTGCGCGGCACCTCGGGCAGGAAGGAGTAGCGCGGGTCGTCGGTCTGCGCGTACTCGTTGTCCGGGTCGATCTCCGGCGGCGGAGTGTCGTAGGAGCGGCGCCACTCCATGAACTGCTCCTCACCGAATTCCTCGCGGATCTCAGTCTTGTTCAGGCCCTGCAGCTTGCCGTAGTGGCGCTCGTTGAGGCGCCAGTTGCGCTCGACGGGGATCCAGTGCCGGTCCGCCTCGTTCAGCGCGATATTGGCGGTGCGGATGGCGCGGCGCAGAAGCGAGGTGAAGACGATGTCGGGGAGGATCCCCTTCTCCTTCATCAGCTTGCCGGCGTTGACGGCTTCAGCTTCGCCTTTTTCGGTCAGGTCGACGTCGACCCAGCCGGTGAATTGGTTGGATTCGTTCCACTGGCTCTGTCCGTGGCGGACAAGGATTAGCTTTCCGTTGCTCATGGTTCCAGCATGCCAGTTTCGTCTCTGGTCCGCTGTGGAACGCGTTCAACAGGAGCAACAGAACTCATAGACGAGATGCGCCACGGAAGGGACGAAAGTGTTCTACATTCACTTGTGTGATTTCGCGTCGTACTATTGCTCCATTTGCCATTCTCGGCCTCGCGCTGAGCCTCACTCCGATCGCCCAGGCGGCTCCGGAGAGAGGTGCTGAGCAGGTTGCCGCCGCAATCGCAGCTCCGGGTGCACCCATGCGTGTGCGCCCGTTCGACGTGGAGCACCCGTACGGGCCGGATCAGCCGGACACCTACGAGCTCACGGGAGTGCACACCCACCCGGAGATGTACACGCGGTCGTGCTCGCAGGGGCCGGTCGGCGAGGTCGCGCTCGACAACGGCGGGAAGCAGCGCGTCATGCTCACGGCGGGGCACTGCGTCTCGGGCGAGTCCGACTTCGGCGTGATCATGGACCAGGACGTCTACGCCCCGGTCCGCGGCGGGTACGAGCGCGTGGGCACGACCGGCATGGTGCGCACCGTCAACGTTCCCAGCGGGTACGACAGCTTATCGACGGCCGCCCGCAAGGCCCGCAACTCCACCGACTGGGGCATCGTGGTGCTGGATCCCGCCACCGAAGCCGACGGCGCTTCCGCCTCACGCGACCGCTTCGGCGGCAACGCCAGCACCCCCGTTCCCCTGACTAGTGTGCGCGACTACCCCACTCTGGCACCCGGCCAGTTCCGCCTGGATAACTTCGGTCAACCGCTGTGCAAGGACGGCGACGTGGGGGCGCGTAAGTGCGGTTACCAGATCCTCTACACCTCCGATTCGGTGTGGAGCTGGGGTCTCGACTACGCGCCGGGCGATTCCGGCGGTGTCAACTACGACCCGAAGTCGGGCGAGATCGTCGGCATGACGTCGATGGCTCTCGGTCCGTTGGGGACCGCGCAGCGCGCCGACCGCGCCCTCGAAGAGGGCTACGGCATCGCCGACGGCCAGGTCAACGAGAAGTTCACCCCGGCTGCACCGGCAGAAAAGCGCGCCGACTTTGTCACCTCCGACGAGGAGACGCAGGAAGTCCAGCAGTACTTGGTGGACAACAACCCGTCCATCCCCGCAGAACAGTTCACTCCGCCCACCCCGAAGCAGCAGTTCGACGCGGCGGTCGGCGCGGCCCAGCGGGATGCCGCAACCATCGCCGGCGATACCCAGACTTTCGCCGCCAGCGCCGCAGTCGCAGTGGCCACGGGTGCCGCCAGCCCAGCGGAAGTCGGCGACGCTGCCAACCACTTCGGCAACGCCGTGGGCGCCTACGCTTCCGCCCACGCGGACAATGTCGCGGCCGCGGGCCTGAACTGGGCCCTCGACGAATTCGGCTACAACTAGCTGTACTGACCGGGTACGTTGGTCAAGCGTGAGAAGGGCGGCTGGTTGCCGCAAGCGGTGTGGGGCCGGTGGTGGTTGTAGTAGTGCAGCCAGCCGTCGAGTTCTCCGCGGCGTTCGGTCTCGCTGGTGTAGCAGCGGGCGTAGGG
>JALXXC010000013.1 GCA_025144245.1 Corynebacterium sp. p3-SID1145
CACACGCGACCGGAGGGGGTGTTTCGCGTTTCCGGAAGTCCCCTGCCCTGCGTGAAGAGCAGGCGTCATTCCGTGGAAATGCTTCCGCCGTTCCGGCATCCTTGAACACGAAAGAGTCGATTCAAGGACTGGTGAGAATGACGAACACTCCAGATAAGGAGCCTGGTCGCCTTTTTCCGATGCGGATAAACCCGGATGTGTTGGAGGTTGGTTTGGCGTGTGTGCCTGTGTGGGTGCCGTCGGAGTACCGGGAGTTTTATAACTCCTACGGAAGCTTCGTATTTGATGATGGTTCGTGGCTTGGCCCTGATCACCCACCGAGCGACGCATTTAGTGTCCGGTCTGGCTACGCCCGGATGCGAAAGGCCGCTGAGGCGTTTTGCGGGGACCCGGATGTGTGGTTCCCGGTCGCGGATATGGAGGATTGCGCGTACGCGGTTTATCACCGCAAGGACGATGGTTCGGTTGAGTTCGGCTGCTACCACTTTGAAGATCAGGAGTTTTTGGATGGGCCGTATCCGAGTATGAGGGCGTGGATGCGCACGTACGGGGTTGATCTTTAACCGTATGGAAGTGTCGAGTACGAGGTTCGATGACCGTTCTTTTGATCGGGTGTGTGTCGATGGGCTGAGTTTGTCGACGGTGTGGTTTGAAAACTGCACCATTACTCGCCCGTATGGGACGCCCAGTGGTGTGTCGGGTGTGTCGTTGGTCGATTCGGAACTGGATTGTCCGGAGTTCGGGTTGCGTGCGGGCTGGTTTGCCACCGTTGCTGGGTCCTCGTTGCTCGATGTGGTGCTTGAGGGAAGTGGTGCGCAGTTTCCGATTTCGGCCAAGGTGAGGGGGTCGACGTTCACTGGTGAGATCCGGAATGTGAGTTTTGCTGAGCATCGTCGGTATGACCAGCTCGATGGTGTCGATTTGTCGGGGTGCGCGCTGGAGAACGTGAGTTTTTTGGGGATCCCGATGGAGCGGGTTGCGCTGTCGCCTGAGGATGAGGCGCTGGTTGTGGACGATTGGGCGGCTGTCGCCGATGAAGTTCGCGCTTTAGCCTTGGAATGGACGATGAGTGATGACGAGCGGATCGAGTTTGTTGCTGGGGAGCTCCTCATGCTGATCGAG
Source organism: Corynebacterium sp. p3-SID1145 (assembly GCA_025144245.1). GTDB lineage: Bacteria > Actinomycetota > Actinomycetes > Mycobacteriales > Mycobacteriaceae > Corynebacterium. The sequence continues at coordinate 1,123 of JALXXC010000013.1, forward strand.
GAGGATGCCTCGTTCTTCCAATCGGCTCACGGTGTTGACTGCCCGGATGATTCTCTCGGGTATGACGAGCGGCGTGGTTCGCGGTATCTGCATGAGCTAGTTTCGACGGATAAGCCTGATTGGTTCGTGGAGACGATTCGGTCGTTGTACCGCGAGGTCGATGGTGGGCGGTTTCTTCCCGAGGGGCTCTGATCGGGGAGGAAGTGCTGTAGCCTCTAGCGCGGGCTGAGACTAGGACGGTTCCGTTGGCTTGAGTCTGGGGGTGTGCGATCTGTTCGTCGTGCCTCACACTGCGTTCACTGTTCCGGTGCCGTGGCATGGCCTGGTTCTAGTTAGGCTCTATGAGCGTAGGTGAGATTTCGCCAAGGTGAAAGGGCACTGCGTCTCAATGGATTTCGGCATTGATGCACCGATTGCGTTTGATCGGGTGCTTGGTGAACTTGAGGGCAGCCGCTCGTATCCGTCGATGATTACTCCCAGTGTCACTGTCCACAATGGGAAATTGGGGATCGGTGGTTGTGAGTTTCATGTTCGCGCGACAGAGACTCGTGATGGTGTCTTGGAGTATTCGATCGCTATGCCGGGCGAGGGCGGGAGCACGTTTCTAGGGATCCCGCTTTTGACGTCGACTGCGCGTTTTACTGCGGCGTTGGATGAGAAAGGCATTCCGTGGGCCGATGACGGGAGGTCGGACATCGTGTTATACGAGCATTGGATGGCGTTTTTCGACGATGTCGGGGAGATCACCCATGTGCTGTGGTACAACCGCGAGTTGATGACCGAAGTGGAGTTACTGGACGCTGCGTTTCCGCCGCAGCGGTGACAGGCACTGCGTGCGTTCGCGTCTCGATTCGTGGCGGCGAAATCGGAATCGCGGTTAGCATTTGGCAGACAAGGCCATCAGAAGATTGAGCAATGCCGAGGTACGCGATGGATTTCACTGTGCGCCCGCCTGAGGGGTTCGAGTTGGGGCATACGCAGGACTACTACGAGGGGAAGGTCCCGAACTTCTTTCTGACTGATGCGGTGTGGGGCAAGACTTTCAGGGGCGGTGTCGTCGAGAAGTTCGGGGAGTTAGCGAATGTCTCCGGCGAGTTCACGGGCGATATCGTCACGGCATTGTCGATTGGGGTCAGTGAGGATTCCACGTTGTGCGGGGTTCCGCTTGCCCAGCCGTTGGACCGGGTGGCTCTCCAACTTGAGAGTCAGGGCTTTGCGGTCGAGGGGTGGGAGCAGATCGACGATGACGTAACGGTCCTCCACCTGATCACTGATAACGGGAAAATGCAGGTCACTGCAACGCACGGGAAGCCCACAGCTGTTGTCTGGGCGATGGGCGCCCAGGGCGCGAAGCAGTAGCAGGCAGTGATGAAGACGCCGGATTGCGAGCCTCTGGCCTGCTTCCTAGTGGCAAGTGGCTGGGAGCGTGAGAACGAGACATCGTTCTTGCTCAAAAGGCCGTCGCTGGCATCGCTGTTGGTGCTCGAGCCGTCGCATCCTCTGGGCGATCCTGGAGGTGAGTCGGTGGTGGCGCACATCAGTGTGCTCGACCCGGCGTTGCGCACGGCATCTAATGACGGGGTGATCTACCGGGGCGCGCCGCAGTCGCTGTTCAACGCGGCGTTGATCGGCAAGGCTTCGAATGCATTGACTACGGCTATCCGGCTGCAGCGTGACGGCGCGCCGGACACTGAGCGTTTTGCACAGTTGCAAGCTGATATAGCGGGCTTCACCAATGGTGTGTCTGCACCGTGGATTGCGCAGTGTATTTCTTCCGGCGAACGTAGTGGAAGTGACCACAGTGAGGCAGATGCGCGGAATTTGGCCGCGTCGTTGCGTTCGTTGGGGGAGGACAGTCTTGCGGCGGAGGTTGAGAAGGACTCCGCTAGGTTCCATTCGGAGCGTGGGTCAGCAGTGCCCGCATGCACTGTTGCGGTCTTCATTCCGTCTGGTTGTGCCGGCGCCGACACGATTTTCAGCATTGTCGAGGCGTCGAGCACGGATAGCGCTCCAGATCCGCGACTCGAAGATTATGCGGAGGTTTGCGCGCTTATCGACGGCTTGTCTACCCCACGTGTCCGTAATTCCCGCCTAATGACTGTGGAGGTTGCGTGGAGCCATTCGGTTCCGGAGGAGCTGCTTGAGGCTGCGGCGCGTGATGGTCTGGGAGTCTGCAATCTGACGACGGGTGAGTTCTATCTGGCTGGCGATGAGGACCCGCGTTTCACATCAGAGATCACTTATCGGCTTGCGTGGGCGTCGCCGACGACGGCTGTGCGGGCGTTGGGGTTGATCCGTCGGGAGAGCATCATTGCCGGCGCTGATACTGATACTGCTGTTTTTCTTCTTGATGATGCGAGCGGTGACGCACTGACTGTCGCATACGACTTGCTGAGCGGCTCCTACCAGGTTGACCACCGTGCCACCTCGGATAAGAGCGCGCTGCCTGCGCGTTTTTCCTGCGGTTACGAAGAAGCCGTCCAACTGGTGGAGGCGTTCCTCGCATGACCTGAGTCGGTTAGGAATTACTTGTAATCGAGCGCTAGTCGGGTTTTTCGTAGACGATGGAGGACATGACTCAGTTTCCTTCGGATGTCTTCGGTGCGCCGGGGCAGCCACGTGATGAAGCGAGGATGGAGCAGATTGAGCGGAATCTTGGGGTCGATCTGCCTAGGTGAAGCGTCCTGGTTGAAGGTGTCCAATTCTTTGTGTGCGGGGGCTTGGTTTACAAGTAGTCCGCGAATCGGTCGGGGTATGCCACGGCTAGTTGGTTGATGGTTTTTCTCGTCCCCGGGGCAATCCCGGCGGCAAATAAGCCCACCGGAACGATGTGGTGAGACATCCCCGCAGGACAAACCGGAACGATCTCATGAGACATGCGGAACGATGTCACCGAACCAGACAGCGGCATGCGCAGGAGTATTGGGAGGAGAAGGTGCCACAGTTCTTTCTGACTGATGCGATTTGGGGCAAGACTTTCAGGGGCGGTGTTCGCGCTTTCATGTGCTAAGCCCCACCATCGGCAAGCGCTACACCACGCTAAGGGTCGCAACCTTCTGCGCCTGGGGCCGAGGAGCGGTTGTGTTATCGGTTCATTAGCCATTGCAGTAGGGCGGATAACCCGACCGTGCCGCCGAGGAGGAGCGCGCCGATGAGGGTGGAACCAATGAGGATGCCCATGCCTCGTGGTGACATGGCTGGTTTGGAAGTGCCGAATCGTACAGCCTGATTCATGGCGTTGAGTCGTAGCTTTTCAGCTTGGATAGCGAGGCGTCCGTCGGTTCGTGGTTGCGCAGCAACCGGCGGGTTTGTATCGGGGGCAGGTTGTGTTGCTTGTTGCACTGGTGAGGCATTTGCGTCGGGATGAGCGTGTGTTTCGCGGTGGGACATTGGTTCTTCCTTCTGCTCGTCACAGGCGGGGCAAGCTGTCGACGAATCGGCCGATAGCGTCGTCGACTGGGTTTGGTGCCGGAGGTGCCGGTGCCGGGGCAGGGGGTGGTGGTGCGACTGTGACGCTAGTTACCGTCACTGGATCTGGTTTCGTTGGGGTAGGGGGTGTCGGTGGTGCCTCAGGCGGGGGCGCTTCTACCTTGGGTTTCTCCTTCTCAGGGGTGGGCGGCGGAGGAAAATAGCTGGTTGGCAGTGGGGGAAGTTCGCCGAGTGGCGGGATCTTTTGTACGAGGACCTCATCTTTTGCTGCGCCGGGGGCTCCACACGAGGTAAGAGCAAGCGCCGTAGTGGCTATGCACAATGCCATGCGCGCGCTGTGTGGTTTTTTCATCGTGATAACTCGCTTGCTACCGCGTGAACGGCTTTGATCTGCTCAGGGCTGTAAAAGAAGCGCTTGACGCCTTCATCCCATCCCTCCGGGGACGCAGGATTTCCCGCGGAACAGAGAATGCGGGCTGTAGTTAGTGAGGCGTCATCTACGCTATCGGGGTTCGGCTTTGCGTCTTTTTCAACAGCAACCGCGTATTGTTCCCATCTCGACGGCATGATTTGCATCGGACCCACCGCTACGTCGTTGACCGTGTCGTTGTCGGTGGAGCCACCGTCAGTATCCGGAACGACGACAGGCGGCATGTTCATCACTCGCAGCCCCCGTAGTGCTTTGGTCGTGACACCGTTGTCTTCAACGTCGGAACCTTCTGCACGGCCGTGGTCGGATGCTATCTGTGCAATGGCTGCAATGGTCGGCCAGCCGACTGTGCATTCGTCATCCGCCTCGACTCGCCATGCCGCGTACGCATACGCGCGCAATTGCCGTTCAGGAATTCCATACGGGTCTGCGCGCTGCCGCGACCAGTCCGAAACCGTTTCGACTTCGTCATATCGCATGGGTTCTGGAGGTTCCAGTCGTGGGGAGCATGCGGTTAGGGAAACTGCCCCGGCAACTGCGAGCAGTGCCGTCAACTTATGGCGTGGCATGAAGACTTCTCCGTCCCCCGAAATCCTGGGCCACTGTGGCTGCTAATTCTTGGTAAGCCAGTAGTGTCGGCTTGGAAAGTCGATCGATGTCTACCGCGGCGCCCTCGGCGAGGTGCCGGTCATAGGGGATGACGTGGACTGCGCGGGTACGGGCTCGGAAGTGCTCTATCAGCTGGCTCAGCTCAACAGTCGGCTTTCCGGGCGCGGAAGTAGAAACGACGACCACTGCGTTAGCGGCAAGATGTTCATAGCCGTGGAGGTTCAACCAGTCTAGGGTCGCTGAGGCGGATTGAGCTCCGTCTAGAGCTGGTGAAGTGACCAATACAAGGGTGTTTGCAAGATCGAGCACGCCGCCCATCGCAGAGTGCATCAGGCCAGTGCCGCAGTCCGTCAGGATGACGTTGTAGTGGTGCTGCAGGATCTCGATTGCGCGACGGTAGTCTTCTTCGCTGAATGCTTCCGACACTGCGGGGTCGCGTTCCGATCCGACTACTTCGAGACGAGACGGGGCTTGGTCTGTGAATGCACGGACCTGAGGATAACGCTTCGTTTCCTCCGCGTTGAGCAAATCTCTGATGGTGGCGGAGCCAGGCGCGACTACTCGTTGTGCAAGGGTGCCTAGATCGGGGTTGGCATCGACAGCGATCACTCGGTCTCCGCGCTCTTTAGCGAAGACACCGCCGAGAGCCACCGTGGTTGTCGTTTTCCCGACACCGCCTTTGAGGCTCATGACGGCGATGCGGTAGTCACCATGAAGCGGTGCCCGGACTGCTTCGAGGAGGCGTGTTTCAGAAACTTCCTGCTTAGAGCCTCCTAGATTGACTCGGCCGCGGGTAAGTCGGTACAAGAGCTTGCGCCATCCCTGCTTCGGCGGAGCCTTGACCGGATTGATCAGGTTGGATTGATCGAGTGCGGATGGGGGAGTTAGCTGCATTTGCGGTTCGGGCTGCGGCTGCTGGATTTGTGGCGTGTGAACTTGCGGAACAGGCTGAGAGTGGGCGTGAGCGCTCGACGCAGATTCAGGGGAGTAATTCACGTTCTGGTGCTCGGCAGCGAATTCCTGACCCGTGCGAGACACATTATGCGTCTCTCGGGCATGGGACTGCTCGGCTGCTTGCTGATGCTGAAGTTCCTGGTACGGCTCAGGTGCGTAATGCCTCGGCGCCTGCTGTTTCTGCGCATGTTGCTGTTGGGTTTGTTGTTCGGGAGGGTTCGGCTGAGAGTTATGTGGATCTTGAATAGGCTGTTCAGCGGGCCGAGGCCAAGGCTGGGCGAAGTTCGGCTGGTACTGCTGCGGTGGCTGCTGCCTTTCCAGCGGAGGTTGAGTCTGCTCTGAGGGGCGCGGCTGCGGGGCCCGCGGCTGCGGGGCCTGCGGCTGCGGGGCTTGGTTTTTCTGGTCGTATTGGAGCCATGACGGAAGCGACTGTTCATTGCCGGGGTGCTGGTCCACGTTTCCCTCCTTCATTTGGCCTCGCTATTCTTAGGGAGGCTGTTGGAATCTCATGGTAGTGATAGCCAATGACTTGTCTATCTGAACATTCAGCGAAAGCGGTGATGTTGCCGGTGTCATTGTTTTCTCCGGCGGAGGTCTACCGGAACTTGGTTGCCTCCGGTGCTATCGCGCACTCTCAGAGGGGTACTCCGCGCGAAACCGACAGGCCGATGGTCATTGGAGTGGCAGCCTTAGGCGAGCAGTTGCTCACCACTTCGACTTCCGCTTTGGTCGCGACAGTGCTTGGCGCTGCTGTTCGGTCGCCGCTGGTTGCTGTTGATGGCGATGGGATTAATCAGCCTTTACGTGGTGCACTCGGGTCGAGTGGCGCGGGAGACATGATTAGTCTGGCGTACCTTCCAGGTCGTGACCTGAAGCGTTCTGCAATCGAGAGCTACGCCGACACCAGTTGCTCCATTCCCCTGCTGAGCGTCCGCGCGAGCAATCCGGAGCCAGTCGCTCCAGAGACTTTGCTCAATGTGGTGCAACGCGCTTCACATCGTTGGCCTGTAGTGGTTGTGGACTTGCCGTTCACGTGTGGCGGCGAGCTAATTGCGACTGGCACAGCAATGGCAACGCACGTGCTTTTGCTTACTGATAGGTATCACCCTGGGCATCCGTGGCTCTATCAACCGGGCCACCATCTCAGCGCTCCCGCACAGAACGGTCGCGTAACCGTGGTCAAGGTGGGCGCTCAGCCAGTTGAGGGCGATCCGCGGGACACGTTGACTCTTCCGGCGACTGGGGCGGGCAGGAGTGCGCGAGACCGACTTGTTGTTCCTCATGACTCAGTAGCGGTGATCCAATACAACCAGCTTCTAGCCCGACTGTACAACTAACCGACCGAGCTCCCCCGCCGCTACGTAGTGGCCCAATAGTATTGGTAGAGACCCTGACAAGCCAGAATGAGGGGAATGAGGGCAAGAGACACCAGCACGTCTATCGTTGAGAGCATTCGAGCAGTTCGTGCTTTTTGCACTTCGTCGCGTGATGGAAGCTGTAGCGCCACCAGCAGAAGCAGCAGGACGACGAGTGCTACTCCAGCAGCTATCCATACCCACACGTCTGTTGATGTGGAAGGCACCCACCAGACATCTGGATGAGAAATCATTTGCCAGTCTTCTTGCGCCCATCGGACGAAGGCGCCTGCGATCAAAGCGAAGCCGAGGATGCCGACGAAATTCAGCACCGTGATTATGCGTGCATCAGCGAATCCATTCTGGCGAAGAAGCGTGGCTGCGATAACCATCGAGGCGATTAGGCCGTGCTGCCAAGCTGGGCTTGAAACTAGGCACAGCACAATTCCGAGAGCTATCGCTGCAGCTGCCCAGGTGGCTCCTCTGCTGGCAGCCTCGGCTCGCCGGGAAAAGGCTCGGATAGCCTCTCGTCTCACGGGATCGCCGGCGTCATTCTGGCGAATCAACGTTGGCAACCCGGTCGCGCGGAGCCCAACGGACGGTGCGATGAGCAAGATGAGGATCGGCAGCCATGCGCCCCAAGCGCACACCGCGTAAATATTGGCCCCTGCGGTTACTCCTCCGGCTACCATGGCACTGACTACCGCGACGATAGAGCAAGCCACGACACCGGCGAGCCCGCCGGCGGGTGCACGCCGACCTGCCGCCCAAACCGCTGGTGTCATTGCCAAGGCAACGATTGCTATCCGCCACGGCACAGATTCAGCTGCTGGTAGCGGAGCGAGAAACGTCCGGGCCGTCACAGCGACTGCATAGGGGAGAGCGAATCCGGCCCAACGCATCCAGTCGTGATGTCTCCACACAGCGAGTCCGAAAAGGACAAGCGCAGCGGCGGAGGACGCCCCGAGCATGAACCAGCGCTCAGGCGTCAGCGGCATAGTTTGCCCCCAAACGCCCGTCGAAGTGGCCAGCAACGTGAGAACGAGGACGGCGGTCAACACTCCGAATACACCGCTCGAGCGCACATCCCCGGAGTAGCCCCACTGCGCAGCTGCGATCGTGTTGCGAACTTCGGTCAACGCATCATCAACGAAGGGAGTGTGGGCAGCTTCCTCGCGTCGAGTCAGATACAGTTTATCGCCGTCTCGAACACCGAATTCTGCGAGCGTGGCGTGTGGGTCAATCGCGCCGGTTTTGGGCAACGACAGCACCCAAGTGTGAGTGTCCGCGGTGGAGATGGACGACTGGGCATTCGCTGGCACGCCAGCGGCAAGCGCTTGTGCTTTTTCATTCTGATCCAGCAAGTCGACCACGTCAGCGACAATGTCCACGGCAGGCCGTGACAAGGGAAGTGAAACATCGAGTTGGCGCTCGTTGTGGAACACGCTCACGCGAACAAAGGGATGACTCATGCCCTTTATAGTTGCACAGTCAGACTAGGGCGTATATCCGAGCTGAACGTTTGCCCAGCTCTGACTTAGAATGCGGATTTATGAGCACCCGCATCGTCCACCGGCCTGCCCGTCTGCACAGAACTATTCCCGAGGAAAAACCGCTGGATGTAGCTCAAATCCCGACGATCCGGGCTCGTTCGGGTGGAGCTAATCTGCTCACTCTGATGATGCCCATTGTCGGCGGAACTGGAATGGTGCTGATGATGATGTCATCGGGCAACCCGATCCGCATGGTGGTCGGTGGCGTCATGTTCGTCGCGGTGATCCTGGGTGCTATCGGAATGTTCATCCGCCAGCGAACCGGATCACGCCGTCAAGCTGAGGAGGAGCGCACCCGCTTTCTCGAACACCTCCAAGAACTGGAGGAAGAGGTGCGTGACGTTGCGAGAAAGCAGCAAGTCGAAGCGCTAACGCGACACCCGCACCCGCGGTCGCTGCTGGATGTCACCCGTGATCCGTACCGTCTCTGGGAACGTCGGCGGGGTGATGAGGATTTTTTGGTCACTCGACTAGGTACTGGAGTGGGCAAAATGGCCCGCGGCATCAACGTGCCGCCTGCTAAGGACCCGATGTCGGTAGCCGAGCCTCTTTCTCAGGCGCATCTGGATCGAATGATGCGCCGGACAAGCACTATTGAAGGGCTGCCAATCGCCATTCCAGCCAAAGGAGTCGTTTCTCTCGTCGGGCCGCCTGAAATAACTGCTGAGGCTGTTCGCGGCATTGTTTCTCAAATTGCCGTGTTCCATGCTCCAGACGATGTACGGGTTCACCTTGGTCTTCCGCTCAGCAATAACGACGATGGCCTGTGGGCCCTGTGGCTGCCGCACCTCCTGTCGCCTGAGTCGTTCGACGGGCCCATTGGAAAACGTAATGTCTCCTATGATGAAGAAACCTGCGCGGAACTGCTAGCGGAACTTGACGAGCGGGCAGAGGAATTGGCGGAACGGTCCCGATACCAGCTTGCAGAACTCGACCGCGAGCATCTGGTGTTAGTGGTGAATATGGACCACCCACACGGCAAGCTGATCAGTGCCAAGGCTGGGGCAATACGGTCGCTTCAGGCAGCCCGGGTCACACTTTTGGCTACTTCGTCAGTGCAACATTTAGAACCGTCGCATGTCGACGTTCGTGTGCTTTTTTCGCCAGACCGATCTTTCATTGTTCAGTTGCTGGATCGCGGCGAGATCCGCGAGCCTGCCAGTGGAGAAAAAGGATATGCGGAACGCGTTCTCTACGGTGGTGACAAGGGGAATCTCGACGAGGTCAGTCCGGCTATTGCCGAGAGTGTCGCCCGGGGAGTGTCCCCGCTTCGGCTCGTAGAGGATGCCTCCCCAGACGCGGCGTTGGAGCGCACCATTGCGCTAGACGACATGCTCGGCATCGCAAATTTTGCGACTTACGATATCGAGCAGGCTTGGGCGCCGAAAGGGGAGAAAAATTTTCTAAACGTGCCATTCGGCATCGGTGCCGATGGTGAACCCTTGCGCTTGGATATCAAAGAGTCCGCGAAGTCGGGCATGGGTCCGCACGGCCTGTGTGTGGGTGCGACAGGATCCGGCAAGTCTGAGGTGTTGCGCACGCTTGTCCTGTCCCAGGTGATCTGCCACCCGCCGGACCAGCTATCCCTCGTTTTGGTGGATTTCAAGGGTGGTGCCACCTTCGCGGGACTTGAGCCTTTGCCGCACACTGCAGCCATTGTTGACAACCTCGAGGATGGAGCTGGGCTCGTCGATCGATTGCACGACTCGATTCTCGGTGAGATTCAGCGTCGCCAGCGAGTACTTCAACGGGCTGGAAACTTGGCCAATGTGGGGGAGTACAACAAGCTTAGAGACGAAGGTAAGGTGTCTGAGCCTCTTCCAGTTCTCTTCGTGGTCATCGACGAGTTCGGTGAGCTGCTCGCAGCAAAACCAGACTTCATCGAGCTGTTCGTCCAGATCGGTCGTATCGGCCGTTCGATCGGTGTTCATTTGCTGCTTGCTTCGCAGCGCTTGGAAGAGGGCCGTTTGCGCGGCTTGGAGTCGTATCTTTCTTATCGAATCGGCCTGCGCACCTTCTCCGCTCAGGAGTCCCGTGCCGCGATCGGTTCAACCGCTGCCCACGAGTTGCCGCCGATCCCCGGTTCGGGCTACTTGAAGGTGGACCCGGATATCTTCGATAGGTTCAAGGCAGCCTATGTTTCAGGGCCGTACGAGGCCATTGAACAAGCCCATGAACGCGAACTTCCGCCTGTGCCGATGCCACTGCACCTGACGAACACAACGGAGGAGTGGTTGGCGCATCGGCAGGCCGAATTCAACACTCAACTAAACACTAAGCGTAAAGCTGATGCGGCTGCCGCTGGTGAAGAGGCGGGGCAGATTCCGACGACCTTGGACATCGTTGTCAGCCGCCTCGCCCCAGCTGCTGCGAAGACACGCCAGATTTGGCTACCCCCCTTGCCCTCCCAGATGAATCTCCTAGACACGCTTGGTTCGGTGACGGCTACTTCTGATCGCGGTTTGAGTGCGCCTTCGGCTGGGCACATGGTGTTTACGCTGGGGATCAAGGACAAACCGATGGAGCAGTGGCAGGGACCGCTAACACTTGATCTATCTGGCGCTGGTGGCAATGCGGCCATCATGGGCGCCCCTCAGTCGGGGAAGACGACAGCGTTGCGGGCACTGGTGACCTCCGCGGCGCTGACCCATACTCCGCAGGAAGTGAACTTCTATCTCATTGACATGGCTGGTTCCCGGCTCACCTACCTTGAGGAATTGCCTCATGTCGGTACTGTGGCGACGCGTTTCGATGAGGATAAGCTTCGTCGCACTGTTGCAGAGGTCGGGGCATTCATGGTCGAGCGCGAGCAGCTGTTCTCGGCCCATCAGATCACGGATGTCGATGAAATGCGTCGAATGCATCAGCAGGGGTTGCTGTCGAACTTGCCAGCTGCTGACATCGTTCTCGCGGTCGACGGTTGGGCCACCTTAAGGAAGGATTACGAAGATCTAGCTGACCAAATTTCCGAAATTGCTCAACGTGGTTTGGCATATGGCATTCACGTGGTGCTTGTCACGGGCCGCTGGGCAGATTTCCGTTTGCAGTTGCAAGCCGTGATTGGCACCAGACTTGAGTTTGCGTTGAATGATCCGATTGATTCGGCGATCGGGAAAAAGGTTTCCGAAGGCCTGGCGGGGCTTCCTACCGGCAGGGCTACTACCGCAGATGGTCTGTACAGCCAGATTGCACTTCCTGTTCTTGGCCGCGGATCTGGTGTCGTCGGGACAACGGCACAGGAGACGGTCGAAGCTATTGCTGAAGCTTGGCCGAAGTCAAGTGCACCGCAGGTGCGCATGCTCCCGGCGGAGGTCTCTTTGGCATCGATTCGCGCGTCGCACCCGACTGCCTCTCCAGTGCGAATGGGTCTGGCGGAGACAACGTTGTCTCCGGCCCAGTTTGACCCAGAAGGTGATGAGCGGCACATGCTGGTCATCGGTGACGCGAAGTCCGGAAAAACTACCGCGCTGAAGACCTACATATCCGAGATTCTGGAGGGAAAGAAGCCTGGCGATGTCATGTTCGGTGTGTGGGATTTACGCCGCGGGTTGCTAGGGGCTGTGCCGGACGAGTTCCTTGGGGGCTTCGCGGGTACTAGAAAGGGCTGCGAAACGTTAGCTAAAGGCATAGCCGGAGAGTTGGAGCGGCGTTTGCCCGGTCCGGATGTGACGGTTGAACAACTGCGTAACCGAACATGGTGGACAGGGCCTGAGATTTATTTGGTGGTGGACAACCTCGACAGTTTCGAAGGTAGTTCTAACCCGCTCAAGCCCATCGTGCCGTTCATTAACCAAGCAGCGGACTTGGGTCTGCATGTGGTGGTGGCGCGACGTTCAACAGGAATGGCTCGCGGAGGCTATGACCCGATCATGCAAGCAATTCGGGAAGCTGGCGCTGCCGGTGTGCTGCTTTCTGGCGACCGTCAGGAAGGAGCGATCTACCCGCGGATTTTCCTAAAACAGCTTCCTCCCGGACGTGCGCAGTGGGTGAACCGAGCAGGCCGTGTGGAAATGATTCAAGTGGCGCAACCCTCGTAACGCCTTTAAAGTGACTTGCGCCAGTCTTTCAGGTGAGCCAAACGTGCTCTAACAAAGTTCGAACGTATGTAGCTCCAGCGAAAGGGGTGACGCATGGCACCTGCAGCCGCAGACGACAAGCCTTTGGTCGCGCTGCCAGAAAGCGCGCCACGGCCACCATTTGTGTGGTCAACTAGTCTGCCGACTACGTGGCGCATCATTGATTTGGATCCATCGCGGACGGATTCGAACATTGCCAATTTGCTTCGCGACGATGACCTGGTCCCAGGTGTGCGGTTGAGCAGCGCACAACGTCGTGCGATGCAGCAGTCGTTGAAGGACATGGCTGCCCAGGCTAGGGAAGCCGGCGTGTTGCTTGCCCTCGTTCAGCCGGGCGTAGACGACGGGGAGATTTCGGTGGTTCCGTTGCTGCTGCGCTGGGCGGACTCTACGCCCGTTCCGGCGAGCGTGCTTTCCGCTCAGAAGCAGGTGGGGTCCAAGGCCGACACGAGCGTTGAACGCACGAGATCTGGTGAAAGCTTTTTACTTGCTTGCACTGAGGGGCAAGCTGGACCGCTCACCCAGCGGCGAACGGTCTATCACCACCAGGCATTCGTGCCTATTGCTTCCAGCACGTGGACGCTGACGGTGTCCTCCACCGCTCCCAGTGAATCCGTCAGCGGCGAAGTACGTGACATCGTTGCTAGGGTGGCAGCTAGTGTGACGGGCCACACTGAAATCTCCGCCTCGACTTCCATTCTCAGCGACGCTGTTGAGGATGAAAAGAAGGAAGAGACGGAAGACAGTATTGAAGCGGAGAAACCTGGAGCGGGGTTGTCCCGCGTCTCGGTGCGTGAAGAGGGGGTTTACAACCATGTCGAGTGATTACTGGCGGGTGCCAATCACAGACCTGCAGACGATCGACGCAAAGCTCAAGGCTTTGGATGAGAGCGTGTCCTCCGTCGAGAAAACCGCCGAAGGGGCAGAAGGCGTCGACGATATCCATGGGGCGAAAATCACCTCGGCGGTGAGTGGCTTCTTCAGTGATTGGAAGGCATCCCGCGAATCGTTGCTAGACAATGTCGGTGTGCTTGGTGAGGCGGCGGGCATGATCGCATCCACTACGGAGACGTTCGACACGGAAGTGGCCAGCAACCTCAACGAGATGGCAGGACAGCTTCGTCCCGGGGATGGAGCTTAGATGGCAGCCGGTGTTTACGCGTTTCGTACCTCTCATGCGGATGAAGGTTCCTCCGACATTGTGTCCGTGATGAAAAGCATTCGGGAGACTATCGACAGGATTCGCAGTGACGTAGATGCGCTGAAACCCGATTGGGAGGGGTCCGAGGCAGAGCTTTACGACAACATAAATCGGGAGTGGCGGAAAGCTGCTCGACAAATCAACGACATCCTCAACGATGTTTCTAAGGCGCTCACCAGTATCAAGGATGCGAATGGTGAAGTCCGCACTCAAATCCAGACGGAGCTGGACAACATGACCTAGACCATCTCAACGGTTGGGTTGAGCCAGCTTCGAATCTGTCCAGACAGTACAGCTCCAAGAAAGGAATATTTCCATGTCCCAGTCGAACGAGATGTCCGTTGAGCACTCAGCGGTTTCTTCCCACGTTTCTTCCCTCCAAGACAACCACAGCCAGCTAAAGACGCAGTCGAGTCAGTTCCTCTCCGCGATCGAACCACTGAAGAACTCCTGGAAGGGCACCTCGGTAGCCGCATGGGAGAACATGACGAATGCGTGGCACGACAACATGGAAGACATCAATAATGCGCTTGAACAGCTGACTGGCCGTGTGGAACAGGCCGGCAAGGACTACCAGGCTGGCGAAGAAGAGCAGACGTCGATGCTTCAGCAGCGTTTCGCTGGCATGGAATTCAACAACGGTCCGATCCTCTAACCCCAACCCACCACATACCCAGATCTAGATTTTGAAGGAGCGCCATTATGGCTGTTTATGCGTACAACCGTCAGGATGCGGAGCATGCCGCTGATGATCTGAACAGCGTCATGGACGGTATCGAGTCGACGTTGTCTGAGATGGAATCGGATATCCAAAAATTGTCCGCTGGTTGGGAGGGCTCCGAGCAGGAGACTTACCGAGGCGTTCACGGCAAGTGGACGTCCGCGGCACAGAATATCAAGTCGATTTTGGGCCAGGTTCGTTCTGCCCTCGATGAGAATACGTCGGCTGTGACTGAGACTCGTTCTCGCGCTTCCCAGTCGCTTGTTGGTGAGTAATCCGTATTAAGTAAAACTAGCTTCCCGATTCGGGGACCGATTGCGAAAGGTCACTACGAGTAATGCCTGTGCCGAGTTTGCCGCCGTTTTTCACTTTCCGCCCGGATAATTTCCACATTGGAGGCAGCGTATCGACGTTGATGGCCGCTGCCGTTCGGTGGCGTACATTCGGTGACAGCGCACTTGAGGCTGCCTCCGCGATGCGGTCGATCAATGATGGCGGCTTCGAGGGGACAGAGGGCGACAGGTTTAGGGAGCTAGTTAACGGTGATTTCCCGTCAAACTTGCAAGTGACGGGCGATGCCCACGTTGGTGTCGCCGACGCAATCTCGCGTTATGCGACCTTGTTGGGCGAGCATAAGTCGGCGATGGCCACTCTCGAGTTGACGGCGCGTGGTAGTCATGCGGCCGTCAATACTGCGGTGTCTAATGTCAACGCCGCTGAGATCGCTCTCGCTGCTGCTCCGGACCCTGCTTCTAAATCAGCGGCGGCTGCTACCTTGGCGGCGGCGATGGCCGAGTATGAGGCTGCTCTGGCGGTCTGGGAAGGGAATCTAGCTTCTGCCCAAGGCATTCGTACCGCACTTGGCGCGGATGCTGAAGCGCAAGCGGCCATTATTGACACGCAGTCGCGCAAAGCGTTCAAAGATAATCCAAAGCCGTGGGAGGCCGCATGGGATGCGGTGAGCGATTGGCTGAACGAGCATGGGGATATCCTGAGCTTCATTGCGGACGCACTGCAGATTGTCGGTGCGATTGCTATGTTCATTTGCCCCGTCGTCGGTGCTGTTCTGATCGGCATTGGTGTCGGCTTGAAGGGACTTTTGGCGGCAGCTGGTGTGGTCAGTTGGGGTGAATTCGCTTTCGACCTGGCGACCGCTGGCCCGCTGGGGCTGCTCGGCAAAGCTGTAAAAGCTGGGAAATTAGGCACCACTGCCGCCAGGGGTCTGACCAAGGCATCGGAGGTGAGCACAAAAGCCCTGTCGTCGGTGAAATCTGCTGCTTCATCGGCGGCCATGCGGGCAGCTTTAGAGACCGCTGGAGGCATCAACCGTTTGGGCTCTGAAAAGCTGGCAAAGGACTTCTTTCGTACTGCTACTCGTGGCCGTGAAGTGTGTTTCAATCTTGAACCGGTTGACATGGCGACCGGAAATATGGTCGATTTTGAAACCGACGTCTTTATCGATGGCATCCTCCCGCTGGTGCTCGATCGCAATGCGAACACTAACCATGAACTTGGATGTGCGCTCGGTCCGCGGTGGGTTTCGACGATGGACATTCGGCTCGAGATTTGCGCTGATGAAGTGCTGATGTTGTCTCCCGACGGAGCTCTTCTGACGTTCCCGCCGGCGCCGACCGACGGTTCGGAGGTTCGCGCAGACGGACGCCCGTGGTTGTTGTCTTATGCAGACGGCGCATATCGGGTGCGAAATATCGCTGCTGGTTTGACCTATTCTTTCCGCTTGTTCGATCTCGATGGCGACAGCGTGGATACCGCGTCCCCAGGGGTGAAGGATGAATCTCCCTCGTTGGGTGGATCCTATGTAGCAGCGATTATTCCGTCTGGTTCTTTGGCGGAAACGGTCGATGCCGGGATGGAAGTCGGTCTTTCCAGCGTGGTTCACCATACCGGTGCCTCGATCGAATGCACCTGGGATGTAGCCACAGGGCACATGGTGCGTATGCGCCGCAGCGATGACACAATTGTTGACCTTGAATGGGATAAAGCTGTTGGACGAGTGGCCCACGTTTACGTTTCAAACCCGTCAACCCACCCAGATGAAGATCCACTGAGGTTAATTTCTTACGAATACGACGCTTACGGGCAATTAGTCCGAGTGATCAATTCCAACGATGGCGCGTTGGAATACCACTACGACGAACACGGACGGATGAATGCTTGGACGGACCGGAACGGAGTGTCTTACTACTACCGGTTTGATGAACTCGGCCGAGTTCACTCTCAGGTTGGTACCGGTGGCATGTTCCCGAACATCGTCTATTGGGCCGATGATGAAGGCGATGACGCGCCAGAAGGTGGCCGAGTATGTGTCGCAATTGAGACTGCTGGTGAATTCCAAGGTGATCCGTTGGAGCTCGGCGACAGTGTCGTGGATGAGTATTTTTCTCGCCTCGAGGAATTACCTCTCTACAAAGCGCTCGTCGAAGGAGGGCTAGCGGCCGCAGGCATGACTGGTTGCGGACGTACTTCTTCTCGCGATGACGAAACCTGGACCGTGCCAGGCGAGTGGCTGCACGATGAGTTTCTTGGTGACATTCGTCCGACTGTGTATCGTTCCACGCCGGCTGGTGACGTGTGGCGCATTATTACCCCGGAGGGGCAGTGTATAGATTCTACTTTTAATCAGTACCACCAAAAGACTTCCGTCACTTCACCGACGGATGAAACTACTGAATTCTTCTACAATGAGAACGGAGTGAAAGTCGGTTCCCGTTATATGGACGGCACCGAGTATCATGTCGAAACTGCTGCCTGGGGAACTCCGGGGTGCCTTGTCGGCAGGGACGGTAATGTAACCGAATTCGAAGTGGACACTTTTGGTCTTATTCGGAAGGTGGTTACGCCATCAGGTGCGACAACAGCGTTCGATCACGAGCTACGCCCGAGTGGAATAACACCGTCCCAAGTCCAGCAGCCTGATGGGACTGTCACTCTGATTGAATGTGATAACGCAGGGCGAGTAGTTGCAGCAACGGATGCTGCAGGACGACGAGTAAGTTATTGCAGAAACGTTTCGGGGCTTGTCGCAGAAGTTATCGATCCGGTTGGTGGAATCACTTCAACAACTTTCACTCCAGAGGGCTGGCCAGCCGTCACTGAATTTGCTGACGGTGCGATCAAGACCGCAACTTATGATGCGGAGGGTAACGTGCTCTCCACCGTTGATGAAATTGGATCAACTACTAGCGCCGTTTATACCGTCTTCGACAGAGTTGCTCGTGTTACGGACGCGACAGGTGCAAGTACGCAGGTCGAATACAACACTCAAATGGAACCGGTGCGTTTAACGAATGCCGATGGCAGGGAGTGGTCATTTTTCCACAATCTCGATGGAATGGTAACTCGCGAAGTCGATTTCAACGGTATTCGGACTGAAGATGAGATTTTAGATAATGGTCAAACCGTAATACATCGAACTCCGGAGGGGTCGGTTACTAGGCACTATCGGCCCGATGGACTTCTTCGAGCTGAAATTGATGATCTTGGGGCCAGCGAGTTTCAATATGATGAGTTAGGACGCGTACTTTCAGTTTCAGGTCCCCAGGCAAGCGTTAGCTATGAGAGAGACGACTATGGTCGAGTCGTCGAGGAAACGATTCGTCTTGCAACCGGCGAGGTGACGCGGCACCGAGTGGACTTCTCTCGAGCAGGCTCGATTGATGCCGAGCACTTTGACCTCGCAATGGGAGAAACTTTTACTAATAAGTTTATTCGAAACGAATTCGGCGAAATTGCGGGTTCTGTCCATTCGCACTCTACGACCGGTTCAACGGGAGCTAACATAATCCAAGAGCTGAAATATGTGGTTGGGCCCTCCGGTGAACGTCAACAGATCGATGCGGGAATTCTTAGTCGGAAACTTGAGAACGACATACGGGGGCGCAGAATTTCTGATCGGACCTACGCTACTGGTATTGCCTCTGCTGGCGCTTCAGAGATTTCAACGCGGGAATACAGTTGGCGCGCGAACTCGAATCTCATCGGAATCCTGGACAAGATCCGCGGAACAACGCAATTCGATGTTGATCCCGTAGGGCGTGTCACCGGGGTCAATCGTTCGTCTCGTCATGCCCTGGATAAGAACGGTAGGTTCCAAGCTGGCAAGCAAGAACCCTTTGTGGCAACTGAACACTACGATTTTAGTAACGCTGGAAGGTTGATCGGAAGCGACGTGTCCAGAGGCTCCTTGTCGATCTGCCAAAATCGCGACGAGGATATACGTGCCAGCGATTCGAAGTTTGGTTTCGAAGGCACTCTGCCCACTCGAGTCGGCCGTACGACATATAAGTATGACCGAGCAGGACGAATTACGCAGACTGTGACGCGGCGTATAAGTAAAAAACCGTTGGTGAAAAATTTTATCTATGGTTCGGGAACGCAGCCTATAGGGGGCACGATCTCAGACGAGGCGGGGATCGGGTACCGATACCTCTATGATCCTCTTGGTCGGCGAGTCGCGAAGGAACGCGTCAACATTGCGACAGGCGGTGTACTGGAGCGCACGGTCTTTACCTATGCTGGTAACCGTCTGGTAAGCGAGGAAGTTTCTTATCTGACTGAAGAACGTACGGCGTCTGGCACCGGGCGAGTGTGGGTTAGTGACCCCTCCACTGGTGGATTAGTTGGCCAGATTCGCCTTAGCGTTGGCGGAGGGGCGAAGTCGCGGATCTCACACAACGAGACAACTGCCATCAAAACCAGCTTTGCATTTGTGACTACGGACTTAGCTGGATCTCCGCAGGAGCTAATCGATCCACAGTCTGGGCGAATTTTGGGCTATTCGTCGCAAACGCTCTATGGCGCTCGTGAGTGGTTTGGTGACGAGAGCTGCCCTCTATTGTTCTCGGGGCAGTATCTTGATGCAGAATCTGGCTGGGCGTACAACCGGTTCCGTTATTACTCTCCGGAAGCGGGCATTTACAACGCACAAGATCCGCTGGGGCTATTCCCTAACCTGTCGTCTGCGCAGGGGTACGTAGAGCATGCCGCACATATTACTGATCCGCTAGGCCTCAAAAAGCACATAGTAAGTGTGCCGGAAGACCAAAAATGGCGTGTGTTCGCCCATAATCACGGAGTTATTGGCGAGCAAGCTGCCGCGGACTTTGCAAAAGAAAAAGGAATGAGTATTGCAGATCGCCACTCATATACTATTGAGGGACGTCATCGAATTTCGGATGGAAAAATACTACAGGATGGTATAGAAAATGGTGTAGCTGAGGTTAAAAACGTTAAATCTATATCGATGACTGAACAACTACGCGACGCTGTTGCTTTTACACAGGAGAAGTATCCAGAGGGTAAGCTGCATCTATTTGTGCGGCAAGATACGGACGTGGCAAGTACTGTGACGAGCAATGAGTCTATTCAAGTATGGAGAATGGGGCCCGAGTATTTCTCGGCGGCAAAGGAGACCGTCATTAGCAGTGAGACGCAGAGTTTTTGGTTGCTTGCAAAGGGGTAGTGATGGGTGATCCGGCGACAGAGTTGGCTGAGGTAATGGGGTTGCGTACTCCGGTGCCGTCGCGGCATGGGGAGATGCCTGATGATTTGCTCGAGGAGTATGTCTACGGGTTGAGGGATGCTATCCGTCGCAAGGTGTGCACGTCTACTCAGGCGACGGACATGGTGTGCGCTGTCAATGAGTTTCTTAAGGCGCGGCATCGGTATCTGTTTGATGCTTTTGAGGAGTGTTATTACGAGGTGCCGACGATTCATTTCCGAAGTCAGGTGTTTTTCTCGTTGGAGCGTTTGGCGGGTAGTCGGGGTGAGCTGCTTGACCGGATGTTGGAGATGTATATGACGGATCATCGCAGTATTGGGTCGACTAGCGAGATGATCAAGGAGTATTTCCAGACCATGGTGGTCAAGAAGGGCAAGCAGCGGCATTGGGATTTGATTGCGCAGAGCGTGGATACTCAGAAGGATGTTGAGTTTCTCACGTTGTTGACGTCGAAGTTTCAGGCGAAGTTGGATCGGCGTGGTGTGGTTGCGTGGATGCCGGAGTTGGATGATGCTCAGCGGGTGGTTAGTGGCCCGCCGACGAGAGTGGAGGATAAGTAATAGTGGTCATTCCGTTCTACATTTCTTTTAGCCAGGATGAATTTGCTGATCTGGATGGTGGCTCGGCTGGGGATCGTCGAGACGCGATCGTCGATGCGCTTGAGACGGCGAGTCGTCCGGTGGTGGACATCGACACTTTCTTCGGTGAGGTAGCTGAGGAGCTTGCAGAGTTTACGGATGAGTCGACGGCGAGCCGCATTGTTTTCGGTGCTGCCGATTGGGACGGCGAGGACGTGACTGATGGGATGCGGATCAACACTCCTGATCAGGTGGCGAGTTTAGCGGCGGTGCTCGATGGGCTTTCGCTGGATGATTTCACTCATGCTGATGAGGTTGAGGCTTTGTCGGATTTCTACATGGATGCGGCGCGGCGTGGGGATGCTGTCGCGGTGTATCTCAGCTAGAGGGGTGCTTGATGTCTGATTTGCCTACGCGTTATGACGTTGTCAGCGACGATGAGTTAGATGTGTTTGTCACGCGTCTTGCTGAACAGCTTGAGCAGGGGTGTGAGGACGTCGATGCTGTTGCTGGGCTTGCCCGGGTGGTTGATGAGCATCTGTGGGCCCGGCACGGGCAGTATTTCGAGACTCTTTTTCAGTGTTATGTTGCGGAGCCGCGGTTTGCTGTGCGGTTCCACATGTTCAGCTGTCTGGAGCGGCTGACGGGGCATGATCCGGAGTTGTTGGATCGGATGTTGGAACTTTTTGAGCGTGACCATCGGACGGTTGAGGCTCCGTATGAGCGCGAGGAGATCAAGGGGTTGTTCCAGTATCTTTTCGCTACCAAGGGTCATCAGCGTCATTGGGATGCGATTGCCCGGACGGCCACGACGGAGGCTGATCGGAAGATGGTCAAAGCGTTGTCGTACAAGATGCGGAAGGCCAACACCAATCCTGTAGATCCGTGGTTGCCCGAATAGTTGGGGGCTTGGGTAGCCGGGTGTCGTCGATAAGCGTGCGTTCTTGCTCGCTTGTCTTTGACGGCGCTATCTCGGCGTTGATGAATCTACGGCCCAGTTCGGCTCCCAGCGACCATAGTATTGTCCCCGAGCCCCAAAGCGCGGCTCGGGCGAAAAGCGACTTTCGGATGAGCGTCAGGAGGTTGACCTAATGGGTGGTCCGACTCGTAAGCAGTTGGTGGAGCGGTGGGAGGATTCTTGTACTCCGGAGATGTTGGTTGCTCCGTCTCCTTTTGGTCTGGTTGACGGTCGCGAAGATTTTCGTGGTTTTCATTGGACGTGTCCGTTGGATAAGTGGGGGTTTCCGAAGCGGGTTTTCTCGGTTAGTGGTCAGACGGTTGAGAATGTTGATCTCAGTTATGCGGAGATCAGTCCTTTGACTGCGCGGGAATTCACGCTGACTAATAGTTACGCTAAGCGGGCGAAGATTTTCGCGCAGTCGTGGGCTTTGGGCAGTGTGATTGATTGCGAGTTTGATCGGTGTGCGATCAAAGGTTCTATGCCGTGGGTCCTAGTTGCTGTGGAACGGTGTGTGTTTCGTGGGTGCACGTTTCCGAAGCTTTTTGCTTTCGGGGCGCGTTATGAGGACTGTCAGGCGATTGATATGCGTCTTAATGGGCCGTTGGGCGGCTCAGATAATTATCCGTTGTTGAGGAATGTGACGGTGAGCGGTAAGTGGAAGGAGTTTTGCGTCGAGGAGACCGTTGAGGGGGATCAGCTGGTCGGTTGTGATTTCAGTGGTGTCGAGTTCGAGACTTTTGCGTTTTTGTATGGCGATGTCAGGAAGGTGAAGCTTCCTGAGGGGATGCAGCGTTTTGTTGTTGTGAATTGGGGGGATGTTCGTGACAGCATCGCGCAGAAGTTGGAGGCGTTGTATGAATCGAGCTCGCGGGGGGAGTCGGCGTTTCGGCAAGCGAGTTATGCGCGGATCCTTTTGGAGCGGGATTTGAAGGGGCGGCATGATTCGGCGCCGAGGGCTCGTGGTGCCCGTTATTGTGATGAGCTGAAGGTTGCGGTCGATTGGGGGCACAGTCGCAATTATCTTATGGAAATATATGAGGATGCGGGGGCTGAGTTCATGGTTGATCCTCGTGTGGACGAAAGGTATATGGATGAGTCTTAACGCTGGTTTTGAGTACATTGACGGCGACTGGCTGGTCGGGGATCCGGGGATTGGTCCGGAGAAGGACTGGTTGATTAGTGTTGCTGATGGGGATATGTGTTTTATCACTGTCAGTACTGATGAGGGGGGACGAGAGTTCTTCTTCGGTGCTAACCCCACGATTGTGTTCGATGTTGATCCGGAGTTGGTTCCGGATTATGACGGTGAGGTTTTCCGTTCCTTTTTCGCCGGTCGTTTTCCGGAGGCGGAAGAAAAGATTGTGGAGTTTGTGGAGACGTACCGGATCATGGCTGGTGATACGGAGCCGACTTATGATGCTGAGGTGCGTGAGGGCGGCGATCTCGTCATTAAGTGGTGTGCTGTTTTGGGGATCCCGAGCCCGCTGGAACCGATCGAATAACCGGTGCGAGTTGAGTGCCTCGGGGAGTACAGCGAGGCAAGCAGTGAGGCACAGATAGGCGGGCCTTTGCCGGCTAATGGCATTAACATCACTGGAATGCGTTGGGAGGGTGTCAGGAAGTTTGTGTGTGAGGCTCTGTGCTAGAAGGAGTTTCACCGATAAGGACTACGGTGTCACCGAAGAAGAACCATGACTCGGCGAGGGGCAACGAGATCAGCGAGAAGCTGATGGAAAACCCTGAGCTGGCCAGCCTGATCAGCGAGCTGTCGGCCTCTGCTGATGATGCAAGCGACTTGGTCAAAGGCCTGTTGCAGGCATCGATCAACGCTGGTCTGCAGGCGGAGAAGGATGCGCATTTGGGCTACGGCCATGCCGACCGCACGACGAAGGCCCAGGTGGAAACCGCCCAGGAGAGCAATCACCGCAACGGGTCGTACACCAAAACCGTCAATTCTGGGTATGGTGCGTTGGAAGTGACCATGCCGAGGGATCGTGCTGGCACGTTTGCTCCGAAGATGGTGCCGAAGGGATCCCGGGCCCCGGTATTTACGGGGATCCCACGCATGTCGAGAAGGTTCAGGTTGTTTTCGGTGATGTTGCCGAGGCGCCGGCCGAGGTGGCGGGGTTGGTTGGTAAGGCGGAGGCAGCTGGCATCGAATTCGATGATTAGTCTGGGTCTTGTTGGTGTGGTGTTCTGAAACGCGAGGCATTGGTGGTTTTCTGACGGTGTATGTGAAGTTTGATCCGGAAAACCAATTTAAAGCTGCCGACGCTGAGGTTGTGCGGGTTGTAGAAGCGGTCAATCCGGAGTTGTTGGGTTCGCTCGACATGGAGGGGCCGTGGAACAAGCAGTTGAAAGAACAGGCCTCGCGTACGGAGCTCGACCAGATTCGTGAGGGGCTGCGTCCGCTGGGAGAGCGTTCTTTCGATGATCCGATTGCACGCTATATGTTCAGCTATTTTCCGGATTTGGGCGTGAAGAACCCAGACATCACCTACGTCATTGATGAGTTTGAGAGGCTCAAAGACGAAGAGTGGAGCTTCGATTTGGAGCGTGTGTTGGACTTCGATGCGACCATTTTGTGCAAGACGATGTCGGCGACCAATATTGATCAGCTTGACAGGCTGCTACGGATTGAGTCGGACACGATTGCAGATCAGCAGTCCGTGGTGATCCAGGAGGGGGTGGGGAAGAAGTTCTTCCGCGAAGCCCCGGAGTTGAGTTGGTTGGCGGGGTCGCGCTTTCGGGGCAGAGATAAGTATCTTGATGCTGCTCTTGATCGGATGGTGTCTGTTTCTGGTGAGGGTGTCGCGGCGAAGGCTGTGGGGGGTGCTTCGGCGGGCACAGAGACGCTGGGTGTGGAGTCGCTGGCTGGTGCGGTGGTGAGTGGTCCGATTCCGGTTTATGTGTCGGTGCCGGCGCAGGAGTATTCGGCGCTTTTGTCCGCTGATGCGCAGGTTCGGGCGGATGCGGTGTTTGAGGCGATGGAGGAAGAGACGTACCCGGTGGGGGATGTCGATAAGCTGCATGCGGCGACTCATCGCGTGCTGGTCGAGCTTGTGGGGGAGAAGGACGCGGAGGCGATTGTCTATGGTGGCACCGATTTGGATCCGGGGCAGGAGACGGATGGGTTGAGGGGGAATGAGGCAGGTGTCGTCGATAGGCTTTCGTCTGTGCTCGGTGGTGTTGAGCTGGGGGCGGTGGAGAATTCGTATGCGGTGGGGGAGTTGGCCGCGTTTTACGCGGCGGCGGCTGGGCGTGGTGATGCGATCGTGGTGTTGATGAATTAGCGCGGCGTGGTGACTGTGTGGTTGTGGTGGGGTGGCTTGTACACTCACTCGCATGCTCCCTAAATCCCGCATCGCGTCGGCCCTGCTCGTCGGGCTCGGTCTGGCGTTGATCGTTGCGGGGCTCATCGCGCCGCGGTTTCTCAACGGTGATGCGCGGTTCCCGCTGAACCTGGAGAACACCACGTGGACGCTCCACGACCCGGAAGCGACTGTGGGGGAGGCCAAAGACGACGGCACGGCCAAAGACGTGACGGTGCCGCTCACGCGTCAGCTGCACATGACGGTGCAGAACCCGGCGACGGATAAGGCCGTGGCGTTGCGCGTGGGCGACTCGCTGCTGCGCGGGGACAAAGAATCGGATTTTGAGAATCTGGTCACAGCCGCGACCTGGTCGGCGGAAATGGACCGGAAAACAGGCCGTTTCGACGCGCCGGCACGAGTGAGCACCGTGATGGCGTTGCCCGAAGAATCGGTCGATATCGACGGCGTGTGGCTGAAGTTCCCGTCGGATGTGCAAAAGGAGAGCTACCCCGTGTTCGACCCGACGCTGCGCGCTGCCGTCGACGCGGAATTCACCGGTGAGAGCCAGTTGGCCGGACGGACGGTCTACACCTTCACGCAGACCGTCCCCGACACCAATGTCGCGGAGCTCTACCCAGGTGAGCAGAACTCGCTGATGGTGCCCGGGCCCGACGGGGAAGCGAAAAAGGCGTTCAAGCACCACGCGGCCGCGCGCGAAATCACTGTCGACCAGATCACGGGCCTGGTCGTCGGGATCAACGAGAAGGTCGACGACTACTACGCGGACCGTGCGGGCGAGCGCGTGCGCGGAATCTACTCCTACGACGCAGCAATGGACCAGCAGCAGGTTGAGAATCTGGCCGGCCAGTTGCCCACAGTCACCCAGGGGCTGTCGCGCACCGTGACCTATGCCGTACTCGGGGTGGGCGGTCTATTGGTGCTGGCCGGTCTGAACGGGGCGTTCCGACCAGGCGGGCGACGCCGGGCGACATCGCACCGCGCGTAGACGCACCACGTCCTGTGGCGTTACGGCGGGTGGGCCTCGCGGTGGTATGGTTTGCGGCGAGCGACGGTAGCTATTGGTAGGTATCGGTACATATCGGCCGGCATCGCTTTACAAGCGGGCAGTGGGGGTATAAGCTGTCTCCTTGCGCTGGAAGCCGTCGCCAGTGTGTATGAGGAAACCTTGGATCAATGCGAAAACGTTGATTTGACAAGGTGATTTTGTGCATTCTGGACATCCGGGGGCTTCCACAGCTGTCGCAGCTAACAATAAACGCTAATTATCCAGCGGGTGACCAGTGCATATGCGCCGTGTACGGGCCCCGCGTGAGGTGCTGGAAGGACCCATCTTGGCAGTCTCCCGCCAGACCAAGTCAGTGGCCACGATTCCCGGAGCTCCGGAGCGCTACTCGTTCGCGAAGATCGACGAGCCGATTGCGCTTCCTGGGCTCCTCGATGTTCAGTTAGAATCCTTCGCCTGGCTCGTCGGCACGCCCGAGTGGCGTGAGCGTCAGGCAGAACAGCGCGGCGACGATGCCCGCATTACATCCGGTCTCGAGGACATCCTGGAAGAAATCTCCCCGATCCAGGATTACTCGGGCAACATGAGCCTGTCTCTGTCTGAGCCGCGCTTCGAAGATGTCAAGTACACCATCGACGAGTGCAAAGACAAGGACATCAACTACTCCGCACCGCTGTACGTGACCGCGGAGTTCATAAACAACGACACCCAGGAGATCAAGTCCCAGACTGTCTTCATCGGCGACTTCCCGCTGATGACCGACAAGGGCACGTTCATCGTCAACGGCACCGAACGTGTCATTGTCTCCCAGCTGGTGCGTTCCCCGGGTGTCTACTTCGACGAGACGATCGACAAGTCCACCGAGCGTCCGCTCCACGCCGTGAAGGTCATCCCTTCCCGTGGTGCATGGCTCGAGTTCGACGTCGATAAGCGCGACACCGTCGGTGTGCGCATCGACCGTAAGCGCCGTCAGCCCGTGACCGTCCTGCTGAAGGCCCTCGGCTGGACCGAGCAGCAGATCCGCGACCGCTTCGGCTTCTCCGAGATCATGATGTCCACGCTGGAGAACGACGGCGTGGCCAACACCGATGAGGCGCTCCTGGAGATCTACCGCAAGCAGCGCCCGGGCGAGCAGCCGACGCGTGACCTCGCGCAGTCGCTGCTCGAGAACGCCTTCTTCCGCGCGAAGCGCTACGACCTCGCACGCGTCGGCCGTTACAAGGTCAACCGCAAACTCGGCCTCGGCGGCGACCACGAAGGTCTGATGACTCTGACCGAAGAGGACATCGCCACCACGCTCGAGTACCTCGTGCGCCTGCACGCGGGCGAGCGCGAGATGACCTCCCCGGAGGGCGTTGTCATCCCGATCAACACCGACGATATCGACCACTTCGGCAACCGCCGCCTGCGCACCGTGGGCGAGCTGGTGCAGAACCAGGTCCGCGTCGGCCTGTCCCGCATGGAGCGCGTCGTGCGCGAGCGCATGACCACGCAAGACGCTGAGTCGATCACCCCGACCTCCCTGATCAACGTCCGCCCGGTCTCCGCGGCGATCCGCGAGTTCTTCGGCACCTCCCAGCTGTCGCAGTTCATGGACCAGAACAACTCACTGTCCGGCCTGACCCACAAGCGCCGCCTGTCGGCGCTCGGCCCGGGCGGCCTGTCCCGTGAGCGCGCCGGCATCGAGGTCCGCGACGTGCACCCGTCCCACTACGGCCGCATGTGCCCGATCGAGACTCCGGAAGGCCCGAACATCGGCCTGATTGGCGCACTGTCTTCTTATGCACGTGTGAACCCGTTCGGCTTCATTGAGACGCCGTACCAGAAGGTCGTCGACGGCACAATCACCGACGAGATCAACTACCTCACCGCCGACGAAGAGGACCGCTACGCCATCGCCGAGGCGGCCACCGAGCACGACGAGGACATGAATATCACCGCCGAGCGCATTGAGGTGCGCCTCAAGGACGGCGATATCGGTGTCGTGGGCGCCAAGGATGTCGACTACGTGGACATCTCTCCGCGCCAGATGGTCTCCGTCGCCACGGCGATGATTCCGTTCCTCGAGCACGACGACGCGAACCGTGCCCTCATGGGTGCGAACATGCAGAAGCAGGCTGTGCCGCTGCTGCGTTCCGACGCCGCGTACGTGGCCACCGGCACTGAGCTGCGCGCCGCCTACGACGCAGGCGACATCGTCATCGCCAAGCAGTCCGGTGTCGTTGAGGACGTCACCGGTGATGTCATCACGATCATGGACGACGAAGGCCAGCGCGAGTCCTACCTGCTGCGCACCTTCGAGCGCACCAACCAGGGCACTTGCTACAACCAGACCCCGATCGTGTCTGCGGGCGAGCGCGTCGAGGCCGGCCAGGTCATCGCCGACGGCCCGGGCACCAAGAACGGCGAGATGGCGCTGGGCACCAACCTGCTCGTGGCATTCATGCCGTGGGAGGGCCACAACTACGAGGACGCCATCATCCTCAACCAGCGCGTGGTGGAGCAGGACATCCTGACCTCCGTGCACATTGAGGAGCACGAGATCGACGCCCGCGACACCAAGCTGGGCGCCGAGGAAATCACCCGCGAAATCCCGAACGTCTCCGAGGACGTGCTGAAGGATCTCGACGAGCGCGGCATCATCCGCATCGGTGCGGACGTCCGCGACGGCGACATCCTCGTCGGCAAGGTCACCCCGAAGGGCGAGACCGAGCTGACCCCGGAGGAGCGCCTGCTGCGCGCGATCTTCGGCGAGAAGGCCCGCGAGGTCCGCGACACCTCCCTGAAGGTGCCGCACGGTGAGACCGGCAAGGTCATCGCTGTCCGCCGCTTCTCCCGTGAGGACGACGACGACCTGTCCCCGGGCGTCAACGAGATGATCCGCGTCTACGTCGCCCAGAAGCGCAAGATCCAGGACGGCGACAAGATGGCCGGCCGCCACGGCAACAAGGGCGTCGTGGGCAAGATCCTCCCCGAGGAGGACATGCCGTTCATGGCTGATGGCACCCCGGTGGACATCATCCTGAACACCCACGGTGTGCCGCGCCGTATGAACATCGGCCAGGTCCTCGAGGTCCACTTGGGCTGGCTGGCGCACGCCGGCTGGACCGTCAACCCGGACGACCCGAAGAACGCGAAGCTGCTGGAGACCCTGCCGGAGCGCCTCTACGACGTACCGCCGGAGTCCCTCACCGCCACCCCGGTGTTCGACGGCGCCACCAACGACGAGATCGCGGGCCTGCTGGCCAACACCAAGCCGAACCGCGACGGCGAGGTCATGGTCGACGGCGACGGCAAGACCGTGCTTTTCGACGGCCGCTCCGGCGAACCGTTCAAGTACCCGATCTCCGTCGGCTACATGTACATGCTCAAGCTGCACCACCTCGTGGACGAGAAGATTCACGCTCGTTCCACCGGCCCGTACTCCATGATCACCCAGCAGCCGCTGGGCGGTAAGGCGCAGTTCGGTGGCCAGCGCTTCGGCGAGATGGAGGTGTGGGCGATGCAGGCGTACGGCGCCGCCTACACCCTGCAGGAGCTCCTGACCATCAAGTCCGATGACGTGGTGGGCCGCGTGAAGGTGTACGAGGCGATTGTCAAGGGCGACAACATCCCGGATCCGGGCATCCCCGAGTCCTTCAAGGTGTTGCTCAAGGAGCTGCAGTCGCTGTGCCTCAACGTCGAGGTGCTGTCCACCGACGGCACTCCGATGGAGCTGTCCGGCGACGACGACGAATACGACCAGGCAGGATCCTCGCTGGGCATTAACCTGTCCCGCGACGAGGGTTCCGCAGCCGACACGGCATAAGCGCTTCCAAGCGCTTCTGCCGTGCGTCGGCAAGCAAATAAGACTTAAAACGAAGAACTAATTCAACTTCAATCCTCCCGCGAAATGGGAGGTGAAAGGGCATTTACGTGTTTGACGTAAACCTCTTCGATGAGCTCCGCATCGGCCTGGCCACCGCCGAAGACATCCGCCGCTGGTCGCACGGCGAGGTGAAGAAGCCGGAGACAATCAACTACCGCACCCTCAAGCCGGAGAAGGACGGCCTGTTCTGCGAGCGCATTTTCGGCCCGACCCGCGACTGGGAGTGCTCCTGCGGCAAGTACAAGCGTGTCCGCTACAAGGGCATCATCTGTGAGCGCTGCGGCGTCGAGGTGACCAAGTCCAAGGTGCGCCGTGAGCGCATGGGCCACATCGAGCTGGCCGCCCCGGTCACCCACATCTGGTACTTCAAAGGCGTCCCGTCCCGCTTGGGCTACCTGCTGGACCTCGCGCCGAAGGACCTTGAGCGCATCATTTACTTCGCCGCGAACATCATCACGTCTGTCGACGAGGAGGCACGTCACAACGACATGTCCACCCTCGAGGCGGAGATGATCCTAGAGAAGAAGGAAGTCGAGCAGGACACCGAGGCGGAGATCGCCGACCGTGCCCAGAAGCTCGAGGAGGACCTGGCTGAGCTCGAGTCCGAAGGCGCCACCGCCGCCGCGCGCAAGAAGGTGCAGAACGCCGCCGACAAGGAAATGCAGCACATGCGCGA
Source organism: Corynebacterium sp. p3-SID1145 (assembly GCA_025144245.1). GTDB lineage: Bacteria > Actinomycetota > Actinomycetes > Mycobacteriales > Mycobacteriaceae > Corynebacterium. The sequence continues at coordinate 31,393 of JALXXC010000013.1, forward strand.
GGCCGGCGAGCGCGAGATCGAGCGCCTCGACGAGATCTGGAACACCTTCATCAAGCTCGCCCCGAAGCAGATGGTCATCGACGAGAACCTCTACGAAGAGCTCGTCGACCGTTACGAGGACTACTTCACCGGCGGCATGGGCGCTGAGGCGATCCAGACCCTAATCCGCAACTTCGACCTCGACGCCGAGTCCGAGGAGCTGCGCACCATCATCGCCGAGGGCAAGGGCCAGAAGAAGGTCCGCGCCCTGAAGCGCCTGAAGGTTGTCGCTGCCTTCCAGCGTTCCGGCAACGACCCGGCCGGCATGATCCTGGACGCGATCCCGGTCATCCCGCCGGAGCTGCGCCCGATGGTTCAGCTGGACGGTGGCCGCTTCGCCACCTCGGACCTGAACGACCTGTACCGCCGCGTGATCAACCGCAACAACCGCCTCAAGCGCATGATTGACCTCGGTGCCCCCGAGATCATCGTGAACAACGAGAAGCGCATGCTGCAGGAGTCCGTCGACGCGCTGTTCGACAACGGCCGCCGCGGCCGTCCGGTCACCGGCCCGGGCAACCGTCCGCTGAAGTCCCTGTCCGACCTGCTCAAGGGCAAGCAGGGCCGCTTCCGCCAGAACCTGCTTGGTAAGCGCGTGGACTACTCCGGTCGTTCCGTGATTATTGTCGGACCGCAGCTGAAGATGCACGAGTGCGGTCTGCCGAAGCTGATGGCTCTCGAGCTGTTCAAGCCGTTCGTGATGAAGCGCCTGGTGGACAACGACTACGCGCAGAACATCAAGTCCGCCAAGCGCATGGTCGAGCGCCAGCGCCCCGAGGTGTGGGACGTGCTCGAAGAGGCCATTGCCGAGCACCCGGTGCTGCTCAACCGCGCACCGACGCTGCACCGCCTGGGTATCCAGGCCTTCGAGCCGGTCCTGGTGGAGGGCAAGGCCATCCAGCTGCACCCGTTGGCATGTGAGGCGTTCAACGCTGACTTCGACGGCGACCAGATGGCTGTGCACCTGCCGCTGTCCGCTGAGGCACAGGCTGAGGCGCGTGTGCTCATGCTGTCCTCGAACAACATCCTGTCCCCGGCATCCGGTAAACCGCTGGCTATGCCGCGCCTGGATATGGTCACCGGCCTGTACTTCCTGACCATGGTCAAGAACGAGGGCGAGATCGGCGGCGAGGGCGCTTACGCACCGGGCGACGAGAACGGCCCGGCTCGCGGCTACTACTCCGACTACCGCGAGGCCATCATGGCCTACGACCGCGGTGTCCTGGGTCTGCAGGCTCCGATCAAGGTGCGCATCAGCCACCTGCGTCCGACGCGCGAGATCGAGGCGGAGCAGTTCCCGGACGGTTGGGAGAAGGGCCAGACCTGGACCGCCGACACCACGCTCGGCCGCATCATGTTCAACGAGATGCTGCCGTTCAACTTCCCGTACCAGGAAGGCGCAATGGTGCGTAAGGGCGGAGGCTCCGGCAAGGTGCTGCTCGGCGACATCATCGCCTCCATGGTGGAGAAGTACCCGATGATCACCGTCGCGCAGACGATGGACAAGCTCAAGGACGCCGGTTTCTACTGGGCGACTCGCTCGGGCATCACCATCACCATGTCCGACGTGCTCGTGCTCCCGAACAAGACCGAGATCTTGGACGAGTACGAGAAGGAAGCCGCGGAGATCGAGCGCAAGTTCTGGGAGAAGGGGGCTCTTACTGAGGAGAACCGCTACGACCGTCTCGTGGAGCTGTGGCAGGACGCCACCAACAAGGTCGGCCAGGCTGTCGAGGACCTGTACCCGGACGACAACCCGATTCCGATGATCGTGAAGTCCGGTGCCGCCGGTAACATGCGCCAGATCTGGACCCTGGCCGGCATGAAGGGCATGGTCGTGAACTCCCGCGGTGAGTACATCACCCGTCCGATCAAGACCTCCTTCCGCGAGGGCCTGTCCGTGATGGAGTACTTCAACAACTCCCACGGTTCGCGTAAGGGCCTGGCGGATACCGCTTTGCGTACCGCTGACTCCGGTTACCTCACCCGCCGTCTGGTGGACGTGGCGCAGGACGTCATTGTCCGCGAGGAAGACTGCGGCACCCACCAGGGCGTCAAGGTTCCGGTGGCCGAGGAAGTGGGCGGCAAGTTCGTCCGCCACGACTTGGTGGAGACCTCCGTGTCCGGCCGCGTGCTGGCATCGGACGCCACCGACGCCGATGGCAAGGTCATCCTCGAGGCGGGCAGCGACCTGTCCGAGGAGCGCATCGACACCCTGGTCGAGGCCGGCGTGGCCGAGATCAAGGTCCGTTCCGTGCTGACCTGCCAGACGCCGACGGGTGTGTGCGCGAAGTGCTACGGCAAGTCCATGGCCACCGGCAAGCTGGTGGACATCGGCGAGGCTGTCGGCATCGTGGCCGCACAGTCCATTGGTGAGCCGGGTACCCAGCTGACCATGCGTACCTTCCACCAGGGTGGTGTCGGCGGCGACATTACCGGTGGTCTGCCGCGTGTCCAGGAGCTGTTCGAGGCACGTGTGCCGAAGAACCGCGCCCCGATCGCGTCCGTGGCCGGCGAGATCTCGCTGGAAGACGAGGGCAACTTCTGGACCCTGACCATCCACCCGGAGGACGGCTCCGACGACGTGGTCTACGAGAAGCTGTCCAAGCGCCAGGGTCTGGCCCAGGTGCGCCGCCCGATGGAGTCCAACCCGGACGCCATGATCGAGCGTTCCCTCAAGGACGGCGACAAGGTCAAGGTCGGCGACCGCTTGCTGCGCGGTGCGGCGGATCCGCACGACGTGCTCGAGGTCCTCGGCCGCCGCGGTGTGGAGAAGCACCTCATCGACGAGGTTCAGGCTGTCTACCGCACCCAGGGTGTGTCGATTCACGACAAGCACATCGAGATCATCATCCGCCAGATGCTGCGCCGCGGCACCGTCATCGACGCGGGTGGGACGGAGTTCCTGCCGGGCACCCTGGTCGACCTGTCCGAGGCGCGCCAGATCAACAGCCAGGCTGTCGCCGAGGGTGGCGAGCCGGCTGAGCTGCGCAGTGAGATCATGGGTATCACGAAGGCGTCGCTGGCGACCGAGTCGTGGCTGTCTGCCGCTTCGTTCCAGGAGACGACGCGTGTGCTTACCGACGCCGCGATCAACAAGCGCTCCGATAAGCTGATCGGCCTGAAGGAGAACGTGATCATCGGTAAGCTCATCCCGGCTGGTACCGGTATTTCCCGCTACCGCAACATCTCCGTCAAGCCGACGGAGGCCGCGCGTTCCGCCGCGTACTCGATTCCGTCTTTCGGCGATTCGATCTACGGCGACGAAGGCTACGGCGAGTTCACCGGCGCATCCGTGCCGCTGGATGAGTACGGCTTCGACCAGTTCTAAGCGCTAACGGCTGAGAAACCCGCGCTTAACGACGAGCCCGGCTCCCCTCCCACCCCGCTTTTCACGCGGGGTGGGAGGGGAGCCGGGCTTTTGTATTCGGCCAACGGTGCGTGACCTACGCGCATCGCACCGTTGGCGTTGAAATTGACGCCTCATCGCCATTCGTCTTCATGACCCAGGGGTGTGGGGTGTACTCCGCAGCGATCGCATTGTCATTTGAGCACGAAAGTCATATTCTTTTCAGTTCAGCCTGACGAATCCTGAGATCTCGGTAAAGTACAGGGCGGAAAGTGCGCTGTCCGTGCGAATCTCTTGGGCTCCTCCTCTACGCCCGGGGTGTTCGCGCGGTTCAGCGCTTTGTAGAGGAGGCATGAATGACCAATCAGCAGCCACCATTCGGCGGCGGATTCCCGCAACCGGGATCCGGGAACTCAGATGCGGGCGGATCCAGCGTATGGGGGTCTGGTTCGCCATCTGGCTCATCTGCGGGCAGCTCGCCGTGGGGCAGTACCGGTGCAGGCGGTTTCGGCGACGCGCCGCAGTCCTCCCCGTGGGGCAACCCCGGCGATACCGGTTCGTCCGGCGGGCAGTCTGATCCCTTCGCCCCGGCGCCGGCTGCGGGGGACAGCTTCGCTTGGCCGGGCAGCACAAGCGCCCCGAGTGTTCCGGCGCCGGGTGGGGGCGCTGGCTCCTCCGCAGCGGAGCCGTCATCAGCGCCGACGACGTGGCTTGTTCCGGGCCTGGTGCTCGGTGTCGCCGCAGTGGTGATGACGCTGATCCTGCTGTTCGGCAGCATTTCCCCGGTCTCCGGGACGTATGCTGGCATGGCCTTCGGCGCCTGGGCGCTGGCTGGTCTGCTGGGAGTGTCCTCCCTGGCCTTCTACTTCTCCGAGGACACTCGCCGCCGCGCCAACGGCATGTACTCGATCGTCGGCTGGAAGCAGGGGCTGTACTGGGCCACCTTGGCGGTCCTGTTCATCGCCATCATTTTGTCGTCGCTCTGCATCGCCCTGTGGGTGGGCAGGCTCTAAGCGCCGCGAGGAGAACATGACCATGAAGAAGACAATCGCGACCACAGCCCGCCGCGCCACCGCCGTCGGTGCCGCCGCCTTGCTCGCCCTGGGCACCAGTGCCATGGGCGCCTTCGGCGGGGATGCCTCCGCCCAGCAGCCCGTTCAGCCCGCTCCGATGAAGCCGCTCGACCCGGCCGCGCCGGACAAGCCGGGTGGGCAGGACAAGCCCGGTGGGCAGGATAAACCTGACAAGCCGCAAGCACCAGCCAAGCCCGGCGGGCAGGACAAACCAGAGAAACCCGGAGCGCAGCCTAAGAGCGAGCAGATCGCCGGTAGTGAGAACCCGCTCGGCCAGCTCGGTGCCTGCATGGCCAACAACGATGAGTTGGACGTCCTGCTGCTCATGGACGAGACGAACAGTCTGACCAACCTGTGGAACGACGGCAAGAAGGTCGAAGGCAAGCCGGGTGCGGACCCGGAAAACTTCCGCATCCCGGCCGCGCAGGACTTCGCCAAGGTCCTGCTGCAGAAGAGCCAGGACCAGAAGCTGAACACGAACATCAAGATCGCCGGCTTCGGCACCACCTACAAGAACAACGTCAACAACCCGGGCGAAGGCTACGAGGACTGGACTGAGCTCACCGTCGACAGCCAGGAAGACGTACTGAAGCAGATCCAGGCCTTCGAGAAGCGCACCGAAGAGACCAAGGGCACCGACTACAACACCGCCCTGGAGGGCGCGAGCGAGGACTTGCTGAATTCCCCGGGCGAGGACCCCTGCCGCCTGCTGGTCACTTTCACCGACGGCAAGCTGGCCACCGCCGACGATAAGGGGGCGGAGGACAATCTGTGCCGCCCGAACGGTGTCGCCGACCGCCTCCGCGCGGCGGGCATCACCCACGTGGGCATCGGCCTGACCAACCCGGAGATCAACGAGAACTTCGACCTGTTCCAGGCCATCACCGAAGGCAAGGGCGGAAGCACCAGCTGTGGTGAGCAGGACCCGAACGGCGCGTTCTACCCGGCGAACAAGGTGGGTGACCTCTTCGCCGCATTCCGCTCCGCACTGGATACCGGCGGATCCGTCGGCGGCACCACCACCGCGGACAAGCCTTTCGCGTTCGTGCTGGACAACTCGATCAGCTCCGTCCGCTTCAGCGCTGTCGGCCGCGACGATCTCGGCCCCGACGCGAAGCTGGAGATGACCGCGCCGAACGGCGACAAGGTGGTCATGTCCGGCAACGGCGAGAAGAATGCCGGCGGCGGCAAGCTCACCTGGGAAGCACGCGGCGAAGCGGTGCAGAGCACCGAGGGCGCGCTGAACAAGTCCAGCGACAAGGACTGGGCCGGCGAATGGTCGATGCGCTTTATCGACGTCGACCCCGAGGTGGCGAAGAAGGGCGAGGTCGCTGTCCTCGTCGAGATGGTCCCGGACCTCAACGTCACCTTCGCCGCGGACGGCGCCGACGATGCGGCGAAGACTGATGGTGAAGCTGGCAAGAACGACCTCAAGGTCATGGACGACGGCACACTCGTCGTCGAGCTCACCGATTCCGAGGGCAAAGTCGTCGATCCGGAGGGCAAGGCCGAAGGCAAGGTCGAGTTCGTCCCAAGCGGAGGCGGCGAACCTGTCGTGCTCGAGGAGAAGGCGGACTTCTCCTCCGGCCGGGTCGAGATCCCGGCGGAGAAGATTCCGGACGCGCCGGTGTCCGGCCGTGTCAAGGCTGACGTGACCATCACCACGGCAGGGGCCAAGGGCAAGCCGGGCACGACGCTGTCCCCGTTGCAGGGCGACAGCGCTGTGAGCGTTGCGGTGCAGAACCTGCCGCAGCTACCAGGCCAGATCGACGTCACCACCGAGGGCGACGAGGTCACAGTGAACGTTCCGGTCTCCGGCCCGGGGCGCATCTGGGTCGAGGGCGGTCAGCAGGTCGAGCACGGCATGGATGACCTCGGGGCGGTGACGGTGGAATCCGAGCACAACTCCAAGGATTCGGCGCTGACCGTCGGCCGCGGCGAGACCGCAGAATTGCCGCTGACCTTCTCCTTCGAGAAGCGGGCGCAGCTCGTCACCAACGGCACCCTGCCGGTCCACATCGCCGACGAGAACGGCGGCGAGGAGCGCGTGGTCGACGTGGCCGCCAAGATCGACTCGAAGGTGCCGGTGTCCAAGGGCGTCGCCGCGGTGACCTTCATCCTCGCTTTGCTGTTGGGCCTGCTGCTCCCGCTGCTGCTGCTCTACCTGGTGCGCTACCTGACCTCCAAGATCCCGGGTGATCCGCCGGTCGGCCCGGTGGTGCTGCGCATGAGCCGCGGTGCAGGCGGGTGGACCTTCGACGGCCAGCCGCACCCGCAGATCGACCCGACCGATGCGGCGGCACGCCAGATGCGTCCGGGCCCGCGCACCGTCCAGGCGGGCCGCGCCCAGGCGCAGGTGGAGAGCTTCTCCATCAACCCGCTGTCCGCGGCGAATGTCATCGTGTCCACCCCGTCCATCGCCGGCGACGGCAAGGAGAAGGACGGCCATGCGGTGCTGCCGCTGGCAGTGCAGGACTCCTGGTTCGTCCACGCGCCGAGCCAGAACGTCGACGACCTCGAAGTCGTCGCGTTCCCCCGCATCCCGCTCGCACCGGCGGCCCAGGAGCAGCTGCAGAACGAGATCGCCGCCGAAGCGCCCGCGCTCGCGGATGCACTGGCGGAACGTCTGCCGTCCGCCGAGCCGACCCCGGGCCAGTTCGACCAGGGCGGCGGCTTCGCGCCTCCGGGCGATGCAGGTTTCTCCGGCGGCGGTGGTTTCGCACCGCCGCAGAGTGGCGGTCAGGGATTCGGCCCTGCAGCCGGTGGCGCTGGCGGATGGAACCCGCCGGCGGGTCCCTCCGGTCCTGCTGGTCCGTCCGGTCCGTCCGGTCCGGCTGGCGGGGCGGAGCCCGGCGGCTCGTCGCCATGGGGGCCGCCGAGCTCAGGGCCGCAGTCGAGCCCCTGGGGCCCGCCGCCCCAGTAGCCTGCGCATGGAACGGGCCCGTCGGGCTGCGGGATCACCGCACAACGGCCATGATTGATGTCACAACCGAATAGCACCAACTAACCAAGCAGTGCCGGGGAGGAAGCTTCACCGAGACGCCCCGGAAACTGAACCTCAGAAGGAGCACCACTTCATGGAAAGAGTCCTCGTCGTCGGTTGCGGCGGTTCGGGCGCCAAAACGCTGGCGTTCATGATGGACCAGCTGAAGACGATGTTGGCGGAGCGCCTCCCCAACGAATACGTCTCGCCGAAGGACGTGAAGCTGCCGGATGCTTGGCAGTTCGTATCCCTCGACGTGCCCACCAAGCCGGAGTCTGCCGGTAAGAACCTGCAGAACGTGCAGGAAGCGGGCGGGCGCTATATTTCCGTGGGTTCCTCCGGGCGCTACGCCAACGTCGACGCGGCGGTCTCCGCCCGTTTGGCCAGCGGCAAGAAGCTCGGCACCGTGTCCTCCTGGGCGCTGCGCGACCCGGGGGCGGAGACCACCCCGATTTCCGCCGGTGCCGGCCAGTACCGCGCCATTGGCCGCATGCTCACCTTGAGCAAGCTCCGTGAGGTGCAGGACGAGCTGGAGAAAGCGTGGGCGGCACTCAACCAGCCGGGCACGGCGAGTGAGCTCAGCCGTCTGCAGACAGCGCTGACCGGCCGCGCATCATCCGCCGTCAACGCGGGCAAGGACGTGCCGCTGATCATCGTGGTCACCTCCATGTCGGGCGGTGCTGGCGCATCCATGGCCATCGACGTCTGCCGCCTGCTGACCTCCCTGGACAAGGCCAGCGTCGGCCGCAACTGCATGTTCGCCTTCACCCCGGACATCTTCAGCGGCATCCCGCAGGACCAGGTGATGGGTGCGAACCCGAACGCGATGGCGATGTTCGGTGAGATGGCCGCCGCCCAGATGGGTTCCGCCACCGAGACCGACCGCCGCCTCTTCGAACAGCTCGGTGTGAACTTGGGCGACGAGAGCGTGCCCATTTCCCGCGTGTTCCCGGTCGGCGCCCACGCCGGCGCGGAGGGCGCGCAGCTCGGCGACGGCAAGCCCGGCACCGTCTACCGCGCGCTCGGCCGCGGCCTGGCCTCCTTGCTCATGGACGAAGCGGCGATGGGCCGCTTCACCCAGTTCAACCTCGGCAACCAGGGCGGCCTCCAGGTGCGCGACAACACCTACGGCTGGGGTGTGCAGAACAAGAACAACCTCCCGTGGGGTTCCTTCGGCTACGCGCAGCTGTCCATGGGCCGCGACCGCTACGCGGAATACTCGGCGCAGAGGCTAGCACGTTCGTCCGTCGATAAGCTTGTGCGCGGGCACATTGACCCGACGAATCCGGCGTCCGGCGATGAGCAGATCAAGCAGCGCGTGGATACCAACTGGCACCAGATTCAGGCGCGCACCACGGTGATTCCGTTCGGCGACAATGTGCGCGACTGGCTGTGGGGCACCTTCGGAGCGGAGATGAACCGCTGGGCTGACAGGTACGCGGACAGCCTGCGCCACCAGATCCCGCAACCGAACAACCGCCGCGGCCGCGACTGGGCACCGGAAGTCATCAGCGCCCTCAACGTCCTCGACCAGCAGGTCAGCGCCGACAACGGTGCGGACTTTTACGCCGCCGCCTTCAACTGGGCTCGCGTGCGCAACCTGCAGGAAGGCTTCCTGGACATCATCCGCCGCGAAGTGGGTAATTTCGGCCTGCCGTACGGCGGCGCGGTGCTCGACGCGATCAAGAACATGCTCGTCCGCGACGTTCTGCCGCAGCTGGAGCAGGCCGCCCGCTCGCAGCAGCGCCTCGTGCTCCACCCGGAGACCGAACGGGCAATGATGAACGCGCGCGGGAAGATCGTCAGCGCCGACCAGTACATGGAAGACATCGTCCGCGACGTGCGCACCCAGCTGCAGATCCGGGCTTCGAGCCGCATGGCGGACTTCGTGCTGGGGACGCTGACGGACTTCATCGATCGCTTCATCGGCCCGCTGCAGAAGGCGATGACCACCGAGCACACCGACCTCGAGCACGAGCTGTCGCTTAACAACGACAAGGATCTCGGTGTCGCGCAGCTGAAGACGAACGTTCCGCAGCTGTGGCCGGAGGACACCGACATGGTGCCGCCGCGTTTCGCGCAGGCCGCGAACGAGATCTTCCTCACCGAGATCAGCGATTTCCCGCGCCAGTACGTCCACGACATCCAGAACGCCACCAACGCCGATTCGTACGACAACGCGATTTCCAGCGCCGCGTCGTCCGTGGTCAGCGGCTCCTGGTCGGCACTGGAGGGCGCGGAGCAGGCCCCGGAGGACCTGATCGTGCTCACCGGCCCGTGGGTGCCCATGAACTTCACCCGCGACCCGAATAACCCCACCGAGTTGCTCGACCCGAAGCTGGGCCAGTTCTCCGTGCGCATCGGCGCCGAGGAGGTGCTGGAGCGTTCCCGCATGTACATCCAGCGCCGTGGCTTCTCCTTCTACGACTTCATCTCCACCTCGCTGCGCAGCTACGTCACCGCGCCGAGCCTGCAGGACCACGAGCGCCGCGCACGCCAGCAGCGCCTGGCCTCCAAGTTCACCGAGGCGATGAAGAACGCTCTGCCGCTCGCGCAGATCGACGACAATCTGGTGCGCAACCTCTACGGCGACGAGGTGGGTTACGCCTTCAACTTCTCCAAGATCCCGCTGGAGGGCGACGAGTCCGCGCGCTTGCTCGCCGACGAAGTGGTCAACTTCCCGAACGTGAAGCTGCCGGACCCGATGAAGCCGCTCGGCGAAGCGCTGGAGAACCAGGGCGAGGAGCGCTCCATCGACATCTTCGGCTCCTACCCGAACTACGTGCCGGTCGTCTTCGGCTCCCTGCTGCGCCCGATGCGTGACCAGTGGGACAGCCTGAAGGACTCCCGCAAGGAGTTCTGGCGCGCTAAGCGCGCCCGCCCGATCCAGGCCGCCACCCCGATGAGCGACGCGGAGCGCCGCGCATTCATCGGCGGCTGGTACATCGGCCGCATCATCGGCTACATGGACTTCCCGGCCACCCTGGACACGCCGGACAACAACAGCCCGGTCAAGGTGTACGACGACACTGAGGGCAACCACGGCTGGCTGTCCTTCCCGGATCCGCTTTTGACGCCGCCGTCGAACTTCCGCAACGTGTTCGACTGGCTGCCGGCCGTCGTCGAGTCGGCTTCTTTGGCGTGGACGAGGGCGGGCGTGACCCCGCTGCTGGACAGCTACCGCCCGTACCGTGTGATGCGCGGCCTGTACGATGACGCGGACAACCCGTCGGAGATCGGCCGCACGCTCAAGGGCACGCGCCTTCTGGCCAAGTGGCTGGCCAGCGGCGAGCGCAAGAGCGGCGACCGGCTGAGGATCAAGGGCACCGGCCCAGAGGTCACCCCGGAGGAGCGTCTCGCAGCCGTGAAGACGTGGCTGTCGCGCCAGCGCGAGATCGCCATGGAGTATGTCCCGACGGACAGGCTCCTGCGCGACCAGCTCTCGGTGCAGGCGTCCCGCCCGGTCGCCGATATCGATTCGCGCGAGCTGGCCTCCCGCATCCCGCTGTTCGCGGATGTGGCGCTCGACGTCTACGAGGTCATCGACCAGATTCTGCGGATGCTCGACGAGGCTGACCGCCTGAAGCACACCGCGCTCGACGAAAGCCCGGAGCTGGACTTGGGTTCCGTGTCGCGTCCGGTGAGCATGCCCACCATGCCGGGAGAGGATGACATTTAATGGCTGACCGCTTCGGGGGCACCGCCGTGCAGGCGTGCGTGCCCATCTTCGTGGGGCGCGGGCGCTTCGGCGCCGCTCTCCGCCAAGCACTTCAGGACCTGGAGGCGCTGCACCTGATCGGCCGCGCGATCTGGGTCGACCTGGACGCCTTCACCGGGCCAATGGATCATGCGCTGCTTATCGACGGCCGCGTGGACGGCACCCCGTCCACCACCGACAGCTTCGCGCGCCTGCTGGCGAGCGGCTACAACGAGCGCTTCGCGCTGTGCGTGGTCAACGCTCAAAACGGTGAGGACAACATCCGCGAAATGGACCTCCAAGTGGTGGCGGACACCGTGGCAGAGCTCAACCCGCTGCCCGTCAACGTGCTCGCCGGCCGGGCGGGGGAGTCGACCTCGCCAGAGGTGGACATTGTCCGCGGTTACGTGAATCTGTTCATCGCCCCTGAGGAATCGGACGCGCCGTCCGACCACTCGGTGCCGGTGTCCGCCGGAGAGCGCGAGAACACCTTCACCCTCTTGGTGGCCACGACCTTGTGCTCCCTGTTCGGCCTGTGGGACGGCGCGTCCGAGTGCCCGGTGGAGCAGCTGCGCGGCACCGCCTCGCCGATCCACTTCCGTCTCACCCGCGCCTACTTCCGCCGTGTCGACGGAGAGGAGGTGCAGAACCAGCTGCGCCAGGCCCTGTTCGACACGGAGGTCAATCCGACTCCGCGCCTGTATCGCGCCGACGGCGGCACGGCTGTGGTGGAGCACCCGCAAAACCGCGAGCAGTTCTCCCGCGCCGCGGCCGATGAATTCCTCGGCCTGTACCGCGACGGCCTCATGCCCAAGCGCGTGGCGGCGAAGACCGACCGCGACCGCGAACTGAGCAACAAGGAAGCGTCCCGCGAGCTGCGGGGTGTGTGGTGGAAGACGCTGATCAACACCCCGGCCAATTCCTTCAACGATCTGCGCGGCGGTGCCTCCGACCAGATTTCTGCGAGCCTGCAGAGGGTCTACGGCGCGGATTCCTCCGCTGTCATCGGCAGCATGCGCAACCTGCAGGGCGCCCCGGCTCAGATTTCGCAGGAAGCGCAGCAGATCGACCGAAATAAAGTCGCGGCCGAGATGCAGCCGATGTGGAACGGCTACAAGAATTTCGCGCTGACCATGCTGGACGCCAAGCCGCGTCCGCTGGCCCCGATGGCGCGCGATTCCGCCACCCCGCAGGTGGTGCGCCAACTCGCCTCCGACCACGTGACTGTCGCCGCGAGCGCCCGCGACGTTATTCCGGCGCCCGAGCAGGCGATGCGTATCGACGACCCGAGTCTCCGCGACGTCATGGGCGCCGATTCCCTCGCCCCGTACGACCCGGAAGCGATCGCCACGTATGAGCAGCGCCTGAATTCCGCCGACACCAACGGCGTCTTCGACACCGGCAAGCTCCACAACGATTTCGAGCGGTGGAGGAGCACGGAGCGGGGCAGCTTCGCCCGCTATATCGGTGACGAGCTGCGCAATATCCGTGTCCAATGCGAGCAGCAGGTCGCCGCCGCGCGTGCGGAACTCGAGCGCCTCAGCCGGGGCGTGAAGGCCCCGGAGACCGGTGCCGCTGCCCGCACGTGCCGTTTCCTGGGGTGGGTGACCACCACGTCGCTGTTCTTCTTCCTGATCTTCTGGCTGATCGGCCACTTGGTGATGAAGAACGCCCAGGACAAGGTCGCTAGCGGCGAGGGCTCCTTCACCGACCTGGTGTTCTCGCAGATGTGGTGGGTGCAGAACCTCAACAATGCTTCCGGCTCTACCTTGGCGTGGATGTTCGGCATCTGGGTGTTCATCTGGCTCATCTTCTTCCTGCTGCAGGTCAGTTTTGAAACTCGCGACCAGGTGCAGCTGGCAAATCTGCGGAAGGGGCAGCGCGCACGGATCGAGGCAGCCCAGCAGACGCTCCGCAACGCCGAGGTGTCGTTGGTGCGGCTCGAGGAGGCGTACCCGCAGTTCCTCTCCGTCACCCAGCTGCTCGGCGAACTGGTCAACCGCCCGTTCGGCCGCGTGAAGACGGAGCGCAATATCGCCGCACAGCCCAGCAACCGCATGCCGCGCAACGTGGTCTTCGCCGACGCGGCCCCGGAGGCGGGCGCCGTGTCGAATGTAGTGGCGCATTACAAGAACGGCCTCTACCACGAGGGCTGGTTGGGCGACGCTGTCTCCGCGGGCCTGACCCGCGCTTACGGTGAGTTGTTCCAGCCGGGCAACGACGACCGGTGGGAGTACCTGTCCGCCCAGCGTGGCAAGCACTCGAGCTCGCCGCTGGACCGCATCGCGCGTTACGTCACTTCGCCGGAGTTCTCCTCCAGCGACCGCACCGGCGACAAGTGGCGGCCGGTGGCCGAGGAGCTGCGCGCCAGCAACAACCCGTTCAGCGGGCAGCTGCTGGGCACTGTGTCCTCCGGTGACAGCGGCCATGCCCGCGCGCTCGAAGGCGAGCTGCTTGGCGACGCCGCGCACGGCACCTTCAGCAGCCACTTCCTGGCGTCCGCCAGCCGCGGCCGCGCCGCCTCAGCGGTGGACGGAGACCTGAGCATCCACCGCGTGTCTTCCAGCCCGCGCGACCCGATCGGCCGCACGGAGGTGCTCGTCCAGGTCGGCGGCAATGCGCAGGCCCAGGACATCACGCTGTCCTCCGCCGGCAGCGCAGCCACCGACCACAGCGACGACATCGTCCTGCCTGGTTCCGGTTATGTCGAAGACAACTACGGCACAGGACGTGAGATGCCCGCGGCGGAGGGTCACTCCACTGGAGTGTCTTCCCGGTGGACCCCGGGCCCGGACGGTTCCTCAGCCGTCGACTTCCCCGGTGAAGGTGATATTTAATGTCGCTTCCAGAGATGGCAGCCACGTGGCGCGCCGCCGTCCAGCAGCAAACCGGCCTGCCTGTGCCGAGCGAGGAAGAGCTGATCCAGCACCTCGTCTACGGCGAGTCCAACCCCCACACCCGTGTGTGGGCGGAAGCGCTCGACCTACTGGTCATGCTCGACGGTGCCGGCCTGCCCCTGCAGACCCCACTTAGCCCCGACCTGGTCACTCCGAGTCAGCCGTTGCCGCAGAATCCCGGCGGCGCGCCGGCCGCGCAGCAGCCACAGCAGCCCCGCCCGCAACAGCCCGAACCGGAGCGGCTGGCGCAAGCACAAGCCCAGTCACAGCCACAGTCACAAACGCCGCCGCAGCCTGAGCAGGCCTCCGCGCCGCGCCACGTCAAGCCGGAGGGACAGCCCGCGCAGCACTTCCGTACCGAGCCAGTCCAGCAGCCGGCACCCCAGCCGGTTCCGCCGCGGGAGACGGCTCAGCCGCTGGACCTGGCCGAGGACGATTTCGAGGAACTGGACCTGCTGGAGGATCTCACGGTCATCTCCGGTGGTGCCGTGCGCGCGAAACTGAACGACGAGGGCGCGATCCACGTCAGGTGGGCCCTGCCGGAGGACTACGACGCGCAGCCAGTGCAGATCTTCCGTGTGGTCAGCGACGAGGAAGTCTTCGACCGCGACCCGGCCGAAGGCATCCTGCGCACCACGACGAGCGGCACGTTCTTCGACGACGCTGACCCGCTGTCTTTTTCCTACCGCTACTACCAGGTGTGGCTGAACGAGGGGTCGAACGAGCTCGATGCTCTGCGCAACCAGCCGAAACTCGTCGGCGCCGATGTCTACGTCCGCCCGGTGGAGCACATCGAGCTCAACTTCGACGGCAGCGAGGTCAGCGGCAAGTGGGAGGAATTCCGGCACACTGACCGCGTGAACGTCTACATCGCGCCGGAGGAAGAACGGCGCCGCCTCACGCGCCGCGCGCACGAGGTCAGCCAGTCCAGCCGCAACGTCAACGGCTTCCGGTGGACCCCGCCCCAGCGCGGGCTGACCTACGCGGTGCAGGCGGTGCGCGAGGTCAACGTCAACGGGAATGTGGAGCGAAGCGCCCACTCCGAGGTATTCACCATCGACATCACCGCCGAGGTGGTCGAGGTCCACGCGGACGTCCACCTGGACCAGTCGGTGGGCAACGGCCTGTTCACCGTCCAGTGGGAGCTGCCCAATTCCGGTGAGGTGCGCATCTACCGCACCCGCGACCTGCCCGCGGAGGGCCTGTCCGACAAGGTCGTTGAGACCGACCAACTGGAAGGCTTCGGCCTGCCGCTGGCTGCCTGGGTCAACGACATCGCCGAGGCGAAAGACGCCGCCGATTTCGCGTGGCCCGACGACTGGTACTCCATCGCCATCACCCCGGTCAGCGTGGTGGGCAACAAGGCGCGCGTCGGTACGTCGTCAAGCTTCGTGCGCGTGGGCGGCATCCCCTCCGCCCGTATTGAGGAGCGCGTGATCGCCCAGTTGATCACCTTCGGTTGGCCGGAGCAGGCCCACGAAGTGGCCGCCTTCCTGGCGGAGCCGGGCCAGGGCAGCCAGATCGACCCGCGCCGCGGCGACGCCAAACCGATGGCCACCATCGACGAAGAGGAATACCGCAGCGAGGGCGGAATGCGCGTGCACATGCGCGGCGCCCGCGATGTGGTGCTCATTCCCAGCCGCATGCACGCGGGCCTGCGCGAGTGGGGCGGAGCCACGATCATCCCGTACCGCGGGCTGCGCCACTTCCGCTACATGCTCACACCGGGCCCGGACAACGGTCTCTACCTCTTCGTCAACGCGGAGAACGAGGCGACCCGGCACCGCCGCTTCACCCTGCGCTACCACCCGGAGCGCCTGCCACTCGAGCCGAACGACGGCGAGCCTGTCCGCGTGAGCAAGATCAACGGTGGCCACGTCGAGGACTACAAACCGATCATGACCTCGGACCACCTGTACCCGGACAACCTCGCGCCGGGCACCCCCGGCTTCGAGTACTGGCGCGTCGACCCCGAGCTCGTCTCCCGCGGCTACGGGTGGCTCCGCCTGTTCATGGCGGATGCTCCCGAAGACGGGGAATCCGAGGTGGCCCTGCGGGACCCGAATGTGGTGTCGCTGTGGTTCATGAATAACTTCCAGCAGCCCGGAGGAATGCACTGATGGCACGTTTCGCGCACGCGACCTACGCGTCCTTTTCCAACACGTCCAGCTCCGGCGGCTGGTCCATCGGGCCGACCGTCAACGCGGACCCGAACGACATCGAGCTGATCCGCTCGGCCGCCGCGATCTCGCTGACCCCGATCCAGGAGGTCAACGAATTCATCGGCGGCGAGGAGATCGAGGCCCTGCCGCGCCGCTTCGAGTACATCCCGGACGCGCACAACGGCGTGTACGTGCAGTCCGTTCCGGCGGGCAAGGACGCGACGGGCCGCCCGGGCAACGTGTTCACCCACGGCGTGGTGGACCACGCACCGCAGCAGCCGCTCGCCGCCCAGTACCCGATCGCGCTGTTCCGTTCCCCGGACCTGGCGGCGCCGTTCCGCGCCCCGGTGGTCAACTCGGTGCAGTTGGACGGTAACCTCGCCGAGCCGGCCCGCGGCCCGCTGCCCGACGTGGAGAACCTGTGGAAGCTCATCTGCGAGCTCCAGGGCGACCGCCGTGGCGTGGTGTATGCGATTCAGCAGGCGCTGGAAGACCCGGATACTATTCCGGTGCTGGTCACCACCTCGGATACGCAGGCCGCCTTCTGGATCTATGCCGTGTCCACGACCATGACGCCGCAGGCCGCGCGCCGGGCGCTGCGCGTGAGCACCTTCGAGCGCGCCCGTTCCGTCGATGCTGCGAAATGGGCCTCCAATCAGCAGGGCTTCGCCGCGCTTCTGGCTGGCCCAGTCGAGGACGCGGAACTGTTCGCCGCTAACCCGGCCTTCACCGTCATCGACCCGGAAAAAGACGCCGGGGCGGCACCGCGGACCGAATGGTCGCGCATGACCGAGGAACTGTACCGGTCGGGGAGTGGGGCGGCGGAGGTCGTCGATAAGCTCGCCGCCCTCGATGACGTGCACGGCGGCTTCGGCGCGGGACTCGCCCAGCTCGCGCTCGCGCACCGTCGCAAGAGCATCGAGCCCGAGCTGAACCAGCTGGCCATCGACATCACCGAGCCGAATGAATTCGTCGGCGAGGAGTACCCGACGCTGATCGACAAAGAGCTTATCGACGAAACCCGCCTCGACGAGCTCCGCGGCTCCGTCTACGAGACGCTGCAGAACTGGGAGAGCGACGGGCCGCTGCTCATCCAGTACGTCACCGATGCCGAAGCGATCGGCGCATTCGACCGCGACATGCTCGTCGACGGCCTGGGTAGCCTGGGCAACCTTGAAGGCCCCATCGTGGATGTCATGCAGGGCGGCAACCTGAACCTCGCGCCGGATTCCGCCGCCGCGGGACTGGTCAGCCTGGTAGCCAACAAGCAGCTTGAAAGCCTCTTCGCCGGCGACGACATCACGGAACTGCTGGAGAAACTCGGCGACGGGAAGATCAACAGGCAGCTGCGCTACGCCGGCCACCCCGGTGCGGAGAAGCTCGGCACCGACACCGCCTGCTACCTCATTGGCGCGGCCCTGGCCACCGCCGCGTTCAACCAGTTGCGCTACCCGGTGATCACCGCGGATGCTCAGCGGCGCACGGAGGTCATCCACGACCTCGTGGCGCTGGCGAACCGCATCGCCGCACGTGCCGTTCCCAACCAGCCCAACGTGGATGCCGTGGCGCGCCGGGCGTGGGAGGACTTCTTCGCCACCGCCCCGGAAAACCAGCACGACACCGCGCTAGCCGCGCAGGCCGTCAGCGTCCTGCCCGCCGCGTTCGCGGAGCTGCGTGTCGAGCGCACCGAACAGTTCCTGAGCCGGGTGATTCAGACGCTGGTGCAAAACACCCGCGGTCCGGCAAACCAGAAAGGAGAGCGCTAATGGCTCTTGAAAAACGCATGGGGCACGGTGAGGAATTCGAGTTCACCACCGATGCTTTCCGCGCCATCTTGGTCATGGAGCTCACCGACGGCGGCCGTTTCCGCGCCTTCAACGGCGATGCGGAACTGCCCCGCACCGGCGACCGCTACGCGCTGCGGGAGCTCAACGGGCCCGCGACGATCGAGGTCCGGCCCGATAACGAGGTCTTCGGCAACCGCGCCGAACTCTACGTTCGCGTCCAAGCGCGCGACGCCGTCTCCGGCCTGGTCGACCTGAACCTTCCGCCGTTCAAGGTCGCCGCCCGCGACACATTCACCCCGCTGACGCTGATCCCCACGGACACCGGCGTGCGCGTCATCGCTGGCGACGCCGGAACTGTCGTGCCCGTGAGCCCCGTTGGCGGCAGCGGCACGTCCGCGGGAACTGCTTCGGAGAGCACCACGCCCGCGGCAACGGCGGGTTCCCCGGGCGCTGATTCTGTGCACATCGTTGTGGACTCCAGCGCTTCGATGCTGCGTAGCGCCACCGCCGACCAGACGGACGCGATGCTCAGCTTCGCGGTCAATGCAGTCTCGGGAATGCGCTGCGCGAAGCGCCTGACCACCTCGTCCGGCCGGGAAGTGCCCGGACTCGTGGACACCCTCGAGGTTCCCGCGGGCACGACCGAATCGTTGCGCGGCAACGACATCGGGTGGGAGCTCGGCGCCGCCGATTTCTCCCCGACGGCCGCCGTGATCGCTATTTCCGACGATGTGCCGGCCTGCCTGCTGGGCCGCGGCGCCGCAGTCCACGTCATCTCGACCCGCCCCGTCGCCACAGCGCACGGCATCACGTCCACGCTTTTCGACGAGCGCCTCCACCGCGCCGTCGCCGAAGGCGATGCCCGCGGCTACCGCGACGCCATCCACGACCTGCGCGGAGCGATTGATGCGGGGGTGAACAGCTAGTGAACGCGCAACCCCCGGCATACCTGATCCCGCCGAAAGACCCGGTGACCTTCGAACTGCTCGACCCAGCGGGCACTGCCCCGCAGCACCCCGGCATCGAGCTCCCGGAGGACTGGATGCGCTCCGGCACCCTCACCGTGGCGATGGCCGGTGCCCGCTCCTCGGGCAAGAGCCTCTACATCGCCGTCGTGGTGAAGCTGCTGCGCGACATGTTGGCGGCGAACCACGGCTTCCTCAACGCTGCAGACGAGTACACCCGCCGCACCTACGAGGAGAATTACGAGACTCCGCTGTTCGAGGAGATGGGGCTCATGCCGCCGACCCCGCCGTCGGCGAACCCGGAGGCCTACCAGAACCGCCCGCTGATCTACGACCTGGGATTCCACGTCCGTGTGAACCCGGCCGACAACGAAAAGGTGAGGCAGAAGGTCTACCTGGTGCTCCAGGACGTCGCCGGCGAGGACCTCCGCGAGGAGGGATTTGCGGAGCGTGCCCCGAAGCTCGGTTTCTTCCGCAACGCCGACCGCATCGTGTTCCTCTACGACCCGATGGCGGTCAACCGCATCCGGCAGCTGCTCGAGGGCACCGTGTCCACCAACGAGGTCGGCCGGGAGAACCCCGCGATGATCCTGCAGAATATTCTGCGCCTGATGTCCCCGGAGCACATGCCCACGGTCGCGCTGACCTTGTCCAAATTCGACATGCTGCAGCGCCTCGCCGACGTCGACCAGGTGGGCAGCGGCGGCATTCAGGGGCAGACGGTGGACTGGCAGGCCGCCATGAGCAATTACGGCGCTTCCTTCCGCCGCGAGTCC
This sequence comes from Corynebacterium sp. p3-SID1145, assembly GCA_025144245.1. Taxonomy (GTDB): domain Bacteria; phylum Actinomycetota; class Actinomycetes; order Mycobacteriales; family Mycobacteriaceae; genus Corynebacterium. Next base: position 51,121 of record JALXXC010000013.1, read on the forward strand.
AACCCGCCGAACCAACCGTTCGACAGGGCGGACCGCGCCTCCATGCACTTTGAAATCCGCAGCATGCTGAGCGCCCTCGGCGCCATGGAGATGCTCAACCTGTTGGAAACCCAGTCGCCGACCGGCACCCCTGTCCCGTACAGCTGCCATGCCGTGTCCGCCCTGGGCGATTCCCCGGAGGGGGACAGCGTGTCCAGGATGGGCATCGCCCCGTTCCGTGTCCTTGACCCTATCCGCGAGATGTTTTCCAGCTACGGCCTCTTCGAGGGAGGAATGTGATGTCCCACCACAACCAGGGTTGGCTCGCCCGCGAGCAACGCCGCCTGACCCAGGCGGCCGCCCCGCAGCAGCCCGCCGCGCCAGCACCCGCCCCGCAGCAGCCCGCGACGGAGCAGGCGCAACCGGCGCAGCAGGCGAACCCGTACGCGCTGCAGCCGCAGCAAAGCAACCAGTACGCGCAGTACCTGCAGGGGCAGCAGCCTTATCAGCAACCGCAGACCGACCGCCACTACGGGGCACCGTACGGATTTGAGGCCGTGGAAGCCCCGCGAGAAGAAGGGCCGCAACGATGACCAACGGCACGCATCCAGCACCGCAGCAAGGCTTCGGCCAGGGGTGGCCACAGGCGCCCGGCCCGTCCGGCCCAGTTCCGCAGTTCCCGCCGCAGGCGTACCCCGGCCAGCCGGGCATGCCGGGGCAGCCGGCGGCCGTCCCCGGCGACAACCAGTTCGGCGGTGCGCGCCCGTTCCAGCAGGCAGAGCACAACGACCCCGCGCAGATCTCCACCGACGAGGCTGAGAACTTCGCAGCCCAGCGCGGGGAGAAGGTACAGCAAACGGAAGAGCGCCGCTCACGTATCTGGAGCAAGATCCTCGGCGTGATCGGCCTGGCCCTGCTCATCGCCTTCATCGCCGTGATCGCGTGGACGTACCTGCCGGAACCGTCGACGGACACCACCGCCGCACCGGCACTGCTGACGCAGATCACCTTCGACGCGCCGGGCACCGCGCCCGCGGAGTACCTCTAAGGACGGTAAGAGACAGTGAACATGCCTGGCGAGAACCCGACAGCAGCTGGCGCGGCCACCGGTTTCAACGGCGGCCGCGGGCAGGAAGACCAATACGATTTCACCGACGTCGCGCCGTTCGCGGCCCTTCCGGGCGCAACCCCGGCATCGCAGGCGGCGCAGGCTGCACCGGTGACGCACCACGCGGCGCCCCAGCAGCCAGCTGACCCGCAGCCGGCGGGCCAGCACCCACTTACCCCGCAGAACCCGCCGCTGGCCGGCCACGGGGAGCACCGCGCCGATTACGGCGCAGACCAGCCTTCCGGCTACCGCCAGGATCCGGTGCCGTCGTCCTACGGCCAGGGACAGTACGGGCAGCCGCACGAGCAGCGTGGGCAGCACGCGGACCGCGGAGAGCGGGTGCGCAGTACCCCGGAGCCGAGGCAGACCCCGCCTGTGCGCGGCCAGGCGGCAGGCAACCCGTACGGTGAGCCGCAGAAAGCGAAGAAGCGCGAGCAAATGGCACGCCGTGAGGGCATAGATGTCCGCCGTGCGGACGCCGCAGGGGAGAAGAAACCAGGCAAAGGCAGCTTGGCAATGCTGATCGCGATCTGTGTCGTGCTGCTGATCATCCTCGTGATGATCCTTCTCATTCTCACGAACGTGCTGCCGTTCCCGAGCTTCTAGGACGGCAAACGCGAGCACGACGAGCGCGACTACGACAAGGAGGCGCAATGGCGGACAAGCAGAACTCGATGAACTACTTCGGCCTGAAGGACTGGTGGGAGCGCACCCTGACCGTCGAGGAGCGCACGCTCCTCGACCGCGCTTACGGGGAAAAGAAATCGCGTCCGAAGCAAGGCCCCGCGCAGCTGCAGCGCGACCGCTATTTGGACGTCGCCTTCCTGTCCGACTTGTTCATCCTCGTCAACAAGGAAAGCGGGCTGCAGGCGAAGATCGTCGATAAGCTCATGGAGCGCTATGGGCGGCTCCCTGCCCCGAACGACCTCGTCGACGACGCGCTCGTCGAGCTGCACCACACGCAGATCCGGCTGATGAACTACTTCTACGGGCAGCGCAACTACTCCTCGCAGGCCTTCGACATGGTACTGCGCATCGCCCAGGACAATATCAACATCGAAGCCCGGGTGATGCGGCTCAAACGCGACCGCATCAAGCGCGCCGCCGAGCGCACAGCCCGGACGATCGAGGACAAGGCGCTCGAAGCACAGAGGAAAGGCGATGTGCGGCGGGCGGCGGAGCTCCACCTCGCGGCGCGGAAGAAGCGCGTCGAGGGCATGCACCAAAGCTGCGCGTACAGCGAAGAACACCCGTGCTTCCGCCAGCTGGCCATCATCGCGGAGAAGAACAACGACTTCGACCTCGCCCTGCGCATCGCCGTGGACGCGCGCCGCGCCGGCTGGATCGACCGCAACGAGGACTGGACGCGTCGCGTCAACCGCCTGATGTCGAAAATCAGCGAGCGCGACAAGGAACGCCTCGTTGAAGACCCCGGCCCCTTCGACGGGTACCTCGGCGCATTCAGCCTCACGGGCTTCTTCCGCACCGAATTCGCCCCGGAAGAACAAGAACTCATCATCAACGCGCTCACCGACGAAGGCAAAGCCAAGCATCCGCTTATCGACGGCACCGCCAGCCCCGACGGCCACACCGCCCGCACAGTCTTGGTCATGCTGGCGAGGACCGCAGTGACCGTGCTCCCCGAAAACGACCGGCTCAACGCGCACCTGGATGCCATCCAATCCCACCTGGACCGCTACCCAGCGGACGCGGACGGTGACATGTGGGAGCGCCACCTCACCATGGGGGAAAGGGCACTCGAATGCCTCGCGGTCGTGCAGAACCGCACGCGCTCCACGCGCCCGTGGGCCGGAACAGTCGATCCACTCGAGATGTTGGACTGGTACACCCTCAGCGCCATCGAGTTCGAGGAAATCGCCCGCGAGGAATTCAACGATGCCCACCGCGACGCGTCCGGCATCGAGCCGACCCACACCGCCCGCAGCGCCATCCTCTTCCTCGCGGAAGCCCTGGGGCTCGACGAAGACGTGGTGTCGATGGCGAAAGAAGGCCTGAAAGCCGGCTGGGCCGGGCCGTGGGAAGCCATCCTCGCACGCCACCAGCAGTAGCGTGGTTAGCGGCGATTTGCTTTTGAGCCGCCGAGGGGTGTAATTTTCCTACCGATTCCGCCCCGCACGCCGGGGATGGGAAACCATTGAACTCCACGCGCCCCTCCGGGGCGACGGAGGTAGTTCATGCAATTACGGCAGGGCCCCGAAAAAGAGCCCCCATTTTTGCATGTTTGACTGCCTTACAGCCCGCGCCGGGGGAGTGCGAACCCGAACAGAAAGAGTTGGTATGCCAACTATCCAGCAGCTGGTCCGCAAGGGCCGTCACGACAAAAGCAAGAAGGTGGCGACTGCTGCGCTGAAGGGCTCCCCGCAGCGCCGCGGCGTGTGCACCCGCGTGTACACCACCACCCCGAAGAAGCCGAACTCCGCACTCCGCAAGGTCGCCCGTGTTCGCCTGACCTCCGGCATCGAGGTCTCCGCCTACATCCCGGGTGAGGGCCACAACCTGCAGGAGCACTCCATGGTGCTCGTCCGCGGCGGCCGTGTGAAGGACCTTCCGGGTGTCCGCTACAAGATCATTCGCGGCGCACTGGACACCCAGGGCGTCAAGGACCGCAAGCAGGCTCGCTCCCGTTACGGCGCGAAGAAGGGACAGTAAAGAACAATGCGTAAGCAGCAAGCTCCGAAGCGTCCCGTTGTCAAGGACCCGGTTTACGACTCCGAGCTGGTCACCCAGCTGATCAACAAGATCCTCCAGGACGGCAAGAAGTCCACCGCCCAGCGCATCGTCTACGGCGCGCTCGAGATGTGCCGCGAGAAGACCGGCACCGACCCGGTGGGCACCCTGGAGAAGGCACTGGGCAACATCCGCCCGGACCTCGAGGTCCGTTCCCGCCGCGTCGGCGGTGCGACCTACCAGGTCCCGGTCGAGGTCCGCCCGAGCCGCTCCACCACCCTCGCCCTCCGCTGGATGGTGACCTTCACCCGCCAGCGCCGCGAGAACTCCATGACCGAGCGTCTCGCCAACGAGATCCTCGACGCGTCCAATGGTCTCGGCGCATCCGTGAAGCGCCGCGAGGACACCCACAAGATGGCAGAGGCCAACCGCGCCTTCGCCCACTACCGCTGGTAGTTTCCCGCTGCGCTGTATCCGGCGGGGCGCTCCCTTGGTCCCCGCCGGGTCTGGCCCGAGGTTTTCCAGCTTCGTAGTGCCAGATCAGCGATAAAGTGGCACAATCGACCAAGGAAAATATCCGCCAAGGCGTCTCAAGTCGCTCCGCTTCCACGGGGATCACGGCTCAGGGCGTCGACGACACATGAGTTGGGGTACACAACGTGGCACAAGAAGTGCTTAAGGATCTGAACAAGGTCCGCAACATCGGCATCATGGCCCACATCGATGCCGGTAAGACGACCACGACCGAGCGCATCCTCTTCTACACGGGTCTGAACCGCAAGGTCGGCGAGACCCACGACGGTGGCGCAACCACCGACTGGATGGAGCAGGAGAAGGAACGCGGCATCACCATTACGTCCGCTGCCGTGACCTGTTTCTGGAACAACAACCAGATCAACATCATCGACACCCCGGGTCACGTGGACTTCACCGTTGAGGTGGAGCGTTCCCTGCGCGTCCTCGACGGCGCTGTCGCCGTCTTCGACGGCAAGGAAGGCGTTGAGCCGCAGTCCGAGCAGGTGTGGCGCCAGGCCGCGAAGTACGACGTTCCGCGTATCTGCTTCGTCAACAAGATGGACAAGCTCGGTGCCGACTTCTACTACACCGTGCAGACCATCATCGACCGCCTTGGCGCGAAGCCGTTGGTCATGCAGCTCCCGATCGGCGCCGAGGACGACTTCGACGGCGTCGTCGACCTGCTGCAGATGAAGGCCATCACCTGGCGCGGCAAGGTCGAAATCGGCGCTGAGCCGACCATCGAGGAGATCCCGGCCGACCTCCAGGAGAAGGCGGAGGAGTATCGCGAGAAGCTGCTCGAGAGCGTCGCTGAGTCCGACGAAGAGCTCATGGAGAAGTACTTCGGCGGCGAAGAGCTGACCATCGACGAGATCAAGGGCGCCATCCGCAAGATGACGGTCAACTCGGAGATCTACCCGGTCTACTGCGGTACCGCATACCGCAACAAGGGCGTTCAGCCGCTTCTCGACGCTGTCGTCGACTTCCTCCCGAGCCCGCTGGACATCGGCGAGGTTCACGGCACCGCCATGGACTCCGACGAGCCCATGACCCGTAAGCCGTCCGTCGAGGAGCCGTTCTCCGCACTGGCGTTCAAGATCGCCGTGCACCCGTTCTTCGGCAAGCTCACCTACGTGCGCGTCTACTCCGGCCAGGCAATCCCGGGCGAGCAGATGCTCAACTCCACGAAGAACAAGAAGGAGCGCGTGGGCAAGCTCTTCCAGATGCACGCGAATAAGGAGAACCCGGTCGAGCACGCCGATGCCGGTAACATCTACGCGTTCATCGGTCTGAAGGAGACCACCACCGGTGACACCCTCTGCAACCCGGACCACCCGATCATCCTGGAGTCCATGGACTTCCCGGATCCGGTGATCCAGGTCGCCATCGAGCCGAAGACTAAAGCCGACCAGGAGAAGCTGGGCACCGCCATCCAGAAGCTCGCTGAAGAGGATCCGACCTTCACCGTCAAGCTCGACGAAGAGTCTGGCCAGACCGTCATCGGCGGCATGGGCGAGCTCCACCTCGACGTCCTCGTCGACCGCATGAAGCGCGAGTTCAAGGTCGAGGCGAACATCGGTTCCCCGCAGGTGGCATACCGCGAGACCATCCGCAAGAAGGTCGAGTCCCTCGACTACACCCACAAGAAGCAGACCGGTGGTTCCGGCCAGTTCGCGAAGGTCATCGTCACCATCGAGCCGTACGAGCCGGACCCGGAGGCCCTGGAAGAGGGCGAGACCGCGACCTACAAGTTCGAGAACGCCGTCACCGGTGGCCGCGTGCCGAAGGAGTACATCCCGTCCGTCGACGCCGGTATCCAAGACGCCATGCAGTACGGCTACCTCGCCGGCTACCCGCTGGTGAACATCAAGGCCACCCTCGAGGACGGCGCTTACCACGATGTCGACTCCTCGGAGATGGCGTTCAAGCTCGCTGGTTCCCAGGTGCTGAAGGAAGCCGTCGCCAAGGCGAAGCCGGTCCTGCTCGAGCCGATGATGGCCGTCGAGGTCGTCACCCCGGAGGAGTACATGGGTACCGTCAACGGTGACATCAGCTCCCGCCGCGGCCAGGTCTTCGCAATGGAGGACCGCTCCGGCGCCAAGGTCGTCAAGGCGAAGGTCCCGCTGTCCGAGATGTTCGGCTACATCGGCGACCTCCGTTCCTCGACCGCGGGCCGCGCGAACTTCACCATGGTGTTCGACTCCTACGCCGAGGTTCCGAGCAGCATCGCTCAGGAGATCATCGACGAGCGCAACGGCAACGCCTAAGACGCGATGCCAACGGTGCTCCCCTAGAACCCAGTGCCACTAGGGGAGTGCGGGCGCCGCGGTAGCGGTCGCGCTGAGGGTTCCACCCCAGGAGGTGGAACTTTGAGCCGGCCGTTACCACTAGGTGGGTCCACCAAGAGTGGGTCGCCCGATTGACCGCGAGCGAGGGTTGAAATACTCCCCGCCATGGTTTGAAAAACGGCGTTAACAAATCTAGGATCATGTAACTGGCACATTGTGAAATGGCCATTGTTTCCATGCCCGACGCACCGGTTCGCCACACCTGAATGGTGGACCACGGTGGACCGCGTGCTAGGAAATGAAAGCAAGGCAGAAGTAAACCACGTGGCTGCGAGAGTCGTAGTCACATGCACGTCCAGGAGGACAAACAGTGGCAAAGGAAAAGTTCGAGCGCTCTAAGCCGCACGTGAACATCGGCACCATCGGTCACGTCGACCACGGCAAGACCACCACCACCGCCGCTATCACCAAGGTGCTGGCTGACCAGTACCCGGAGGAGAACAAGGCTTTCGCTTTCGACTCGATCGATAAGGCTCCGGAGGAGCGCGAGCGCGGCATTACCATCAACATCTCCCACGTGGAGTACAACACCCCGAAGCGCCACTACGCTCACGTTGACGCCCCGGGCCACGCCGACTACATCAAGAACATGATTACCGGTGCTGCTCAGATGGACGGCGCGATCCTCGTGGTTGCTGCTACCGACGGCCCGATGCCGCAGACCCGCGAGCACGTGCTGCTCGCCCGCCAGGTCGGCGTTCCGTACATCCTCGTTGCACTGAACAAGTGCGACATGGTCGACGACGAAGAGATCATCGAGCTCGTCGAGATGGAGATCCGCGAGCTGCTCGCAGAGCAGGACTACGACGAGGAAGCTCCGATCGTCCACATCTCCGCTCTCAAGGCTCTCGAGGGCGAGGAGAAGTGGGTCCAGTCCGTCGTGGACCTCATGCAGGCTTGCGACGATTCCATCCCGGATCCGGAGCGCGAGACCGACAAGCCGTTCCTGATGCCGGTCGAGGACATCTTCACCATTTCCGGCCGCGGTACCGTTGTTACCGGCCGTGTTGAGCGTGGTGTCCTGAACCTCAACGACGAGGTCGAGATCATCGGTATCCGCGAGAAGTCCCAGAAGACCACCGTCACCTCCATCGAGATGTTCAACAAGCTTCTCGACACCGCTGAGGCCGGCGACAACGCTGCTCTGCTGCTCCGTGGTCTCAAGCGCGAGGACGTCGAGCGTGGCCAGGTCGTCATCGCACCGGGCGCTTACACCCCGCACACCAAGTTCGAGGGTTCCGTCTACGTCCTGTCCAAGGACGAGGGCGGCCGCCACACCCCGTTCTTCGACAACTACCGTCCGCAGTTCTACTTCCGCACCACCGACGTGACCGGTGTTGTGAAGCTGCCGGAGGGCACCGAGATGGTCATGCCGGGCGACAACGTCGACATGTCCGTCGAGCTCATCCAGCCGGTCGCCATGGACGAGGGCCTGCGCTTCGCTATCCGCGAGGGCTCCCGCACCGTCGGCGCTGGCCGCGTCACCAAGATCCTGGACTAGTCACTAGCTAGGTTCTAGAGAAGCCGCATCCCTTTAAGGGGGTGCGGCTTTTTGCATGCTTATCGACGTCTCGTGCCCGCTCTTTTCCCGCCCGTTGAGGCTTCGTGGGTGCTGCGGTTTCTTCGTGTCGGCGGGGATTCTGGGCAGCGTGTTGGTGTTGGCCTTGTGGATAAGTTGTGTTTGTCCACAGGTTTGAGCCGGTGGGGTGTCGGGGATGTTTTTGTGGGTTTAGCGTTTGGGGTATGAACGATTTCGACGCATTCATCACGACGTTGGCTGACCCTTTGACCATTTTGGCGGGCTTTGACCGTCAGGCAGCGACGCGTGCCGGAATCAAGCCCGCCACTGTCAGCGAGTGGAATACCCTCCACCGGATTTATTTCGGGCCTACCCGGTTCAGGAAGAAGCAACGCCAAGCTGTGGCGATCGCCCGGGATACGAAGAAGACTTTTGACCAGCTGGCGCTGATCGAGCACCGGATGAGGAAGATCTCTGACCCGGCTGAGAAGTGGGCGCTTCGTGTGGCCCTGTTGTCGGTGCGGGGTAACTACGATGCGCTGAAGCGTCAGGCACGCCGGATTGTTCCGGATCGTGACGATCGGCCTGCCCCTGCTGCCACGGTCCGGTTCACTGGGTCACGC
>JALXXC010000014.1 GCA_025144245.1 Corynebacterium sp. p3-SID1145
GCACCCCATCAATGGTTCAGGCATCATCCGACCAGCACACACCAAAAAAGCGCATCAGCCACACAAACCAACCAAACAAAAATCATTGGCACACTATCGAGTTCTCACACAACACACGCACACTCGGCTTCAGAACCTTCGTCCTTCTGCCGTAGAGGCTTGTTTGATATTACTCTGCGCTGACATCTGATGTCAACTCCGTTGCAATATCGATTTTTTCTCGCCGCCACCTTCTGTTCAGAACCGTTAACCGGCTCTTAACGTCTCGCGGCGACGAATCAAAACATTAACCCTAAGTGGTTGCAGAACGCAAATGCGCCTTTCTACCTGCGCAAATATCGACATAGCAGAAACGTTCAACTCATGTAGTCCCATTGATCCGCTAATTCGTTGAACATGCGCGTGTACGTGACAATCGAGGCTGTGTCCTGCGCATTCAAGGGCGCAACATAGACGCGCCCCTTCTCCACCGGTTTGAGCCCTTTGAGCTCTTCGTTCTGCGCGATCAGACGCATGGGCGGCGCATACCCCTCAGCAGCGAGGTCCGGACGAGCGTCGGTGGCGAAGAGGAAGGTCGGCTCCGCTTTGACCAGCGCGGGAATATCGGCGGCGTCCCCAGGCTTCAACGCCGGAGTGAGCTCGAGCATCGCGAAAACTGGCTTCCACAGCGCATCGCCGTCGGCTTCCTGCACGTGAAGCGTTCCTTGGTCCGCTGTGAGAGCAGCGAAGGTCCACTTCTCCGAGCGTGCCTCGATCGCTCGACCGCGGGCTTCTGAGAACTCCTCGTCGAGCTTCGCAGCTTCCTCCTCGCAACCGAAGACCTTGCCTAGCACCTGGGCTTGGCGCACCATCTCCCAGTCCAGCGGAATGCCGTCGCGCGGGGTGAGGTCGACGACGGGGGCGTCCGTAGTCTCCTTGGCTGCGGCGGCGCTGTCCGCGTCGCCGGCGATAATCAAATCAGCTTTGCCGTCAGTCCCCTCCTGCACATCAACACCGAGGGCTTTTAGGAGTTCCCGGGATCGAGCGTCGTGAGCGATGACTTTCTCCGGTGCCTTCGGCACCGTCTTCGCCCCGTCGTTGTCCTCAATCTCGACGGTTTCCTCCTGCGCGGGCGTGTCGGCCACGGTCTGCGTGGTGTCTGTGCCGGCGCCACTCGCCGGCGCAGCATCATCGTCAGGGGCGCAGGCCGTAAGGCTCGGGAGCAGCGCTGCCGCCAGCAGCAACGCGGTGCGGGACGTGTGCTTGGCAGCCCGCCTGCCAGTTTGACTCTTCATACGGGTGTGAATCCTAGTCGGATTCGCAGATGCAGAAACGACGAAACCGCTGGCCAAAATCTGACCAGCGGTTTCACCGTTTGTGGAGATGCCGGGAATTGAACCCGGGTCCTTCGCCACTGCACCAGGGCTTCTCCGTGCGCAGTCCGCACAGAATCTCTACTCGGCCCTCCGGATCAGGCGAACATGTCCGGATGACGGGCCCAGCCGGTGAAAGATGTCCCCTCCGCGCCTCACCGGCACGGCGAGAGGGCAAGCTCCCTAGTCGATGCCAGGATCCGGGTCGGGAGCGAGCCCGGCCTGACAGACACGCGGTCGCTACTTAGGCAGCGAGGGCGTAGTCACGCTGAGAGTTCTTCTCTGCGTTTATCAAGTGCTGCGACGCTTGACTCGGTGGTCTCCAGCCTGCACCGGCACGCTTCCCCTGGTTTAGTCAGCGAAGTCGAAACCACATCATCCCCTTCGCTTCCTGCGGCGGGAACATGCGTTGTAACCGCAGGAGAATTAACTCTAGCGCCGATCAACAACGCCCGTCAAGCAGGTGCGACGCGCAGGAATTCAACGACCGTGTCAGGATCCACATCCACGGCGAGACGGACGACACGCGCGACATTGACTGGATCCATCTTCGGGCGATCGCCGTGCTTCGGATCGGCGAGCATGTCCGTGTCGGTGCGTCCCGGGTGGATCGACGTGACCCTGACCTGTCCCTTCTCTTCCAGGCGCAGGGCGTCAGTGAATCCGCGTAACGCGAATTTGGAGGCACAGTACGCGGTGTTCTCCTCAACACCGTGGAAGCCGGCGCCGGAGTTGATGGTGATGACGAGCCCACGGGAGCGTCGTAAAGCAGGCAGAAGCTCGCGCGTGAGCGTGACTGGCGCGAGCACGTTCACGTCCATGGTCTCGCGCCACTGCTCGGCGTCAAGCTCGTCGAACGGCGCTTTGTGCAGCACACCCGCGGCGTGGACGACGACGTCGACATTCTCGACCTTGCGCGCGGCCTCGGCGATCGCGCGCTCGTCGCGCAGATCGACCTCGAACGGCTCAGCGCTGGGCAGCTTATCGACGACTGTGCTCGCGTCCTTCGACGCTCCCACCAGGATGTGATGGTCTTTGCCCAGCTCCTCGGCGATAGCGCGGCCGATACCGCGGGAAGCACCAGTGATGAGGGCGGTTTTCATGCTTTGATCCCCTTGAATTTACGGCCGAGTTCGCGCGCGATTTCGCGGTCCTCGGTGCGTTTCTTGATGTCCTGGCGGCGATCATAGTCCTGCTTACCCTGAGCGAGACCAAGCTCGACCTTGACCAGGCCGTCTTTGAGGTAGAGCTTCAGCGGGATGAGAGTCCGGTTGCCGTCGCGGACTTTGCCTTCAAGCGTGTCGATCTCGCGGCGGTGCAGCAGGAGCTTGCGGGTGCGCCGCGGCGAGTGGTTCGTCCACGACCCCATCGAGTATCCGGGGATGTGGAGGTTGCGGAGCCAAACCTCGCCGTCGTCGATAGTCGCGTACGCCTCGACGAGCGATGCCTTTCCGTCACGCAGGGACTTGATTTCGGTTCCCTGCAGAACGACGCCGGCCTCGTATGTGTCCAGGATGGTGTAGTCGTGGCGAGCCTTGCGGTTGGACGCGATGACACCCGGCCCGTCCTTCTTCTTTTTCTTCGCCATGACTTGACCTCCTATTTCCGCACGTAAGAGCGCAACGCTACCTGAGCGACCAGGCCCGATGCAACAAGCGCGACCAAGCCGACGAGCGGCATCACGGTCCATACTGCGCTGTCCGGGAGTTTGGCGATCAGCAGGTTCTCGTACACGCCGGACAGCATCGGGTCGACGATCTGCGACTTGATCGCCCACACACCGAGGGTGGAGATCACTGCGCCGATGAACACGGAGACCAACGCCTCGAGGATGAACGGCGCCTGTGTGAACCAGCGGGTCGCGCCCACCATGCGCATAATGCCGATTTCCTCACGGCGGCTGTACGCGGCGAGCTGCACCATGTTCGCGATGAGGAACGCCGCGGCGAGCGCCTGCGCTGCGGCGATAATGAATGTCGCGTTGCGGAAGGAGTCGAGCGAATCCGCCACTCCGCGCACATCGCTGGCTTGGTCGGCGACATAGGACACCTGCGGCATGTCGCGCACCGCGTCGATGGGCTCGGTATTCGTCGGGTCCTCAAGTCGGACGTGCAGCGCCGCCGGCATCGAGTCCTTCGATGTCTCCTTCACCAGCGCAGGATCGGATTCCTGGAACAGCTCCACGAAACGCTCGTAGGACTGTTCGCGGTTGCGGAAGGTCACGGATTCCACACGGTCGTCCGCCTGCAGCTTGTTGCGCACTTCTGCGCAGCTTTCCGACGAACAGTCCTTGTCCTCCGCCGACACCTTCTCATCCAGCTCCACCATCACTTCAACGCGGTCCAGGTACAGGTCCTTTGTCTCACTGGTGACCTTGGACATGAGAATGCCCGCACCCACCAGCGCCAGGGACAGCGCCGTGGTGATAATCAGCGCGATCGTCATGGTGAGGTTGCGACCGAGCCCGCGGAAACCTTCGCGGAAAATGAAATTCCAGTTCATGTTCTAAGCCCCCATTGTTCCGTAGACGCCGTGACTCTCGTCGCGGACGACTTTGCCCAGCTGCAGTTCGATCACGCGTTGGCGCATGTCGTTGACGGCGCGCGCGTTGTGCGTGGACATGATCACGGTCGTGCCCATGCGGTTGATGCGGGCAAGCAGCGCCATGATGTCGTCGGCGGTGGAGGGGTCGAGGTTGCCGGTGGGCTCGTCGGCAAGCAGAAGGTGCGGACGGTCGACGAACGCGCGCGCGATGGCCACGCGCTGCTGCTCGCCACCGGACAGCTCGTTCGGCATGCGGTTGGCTTTCGCGTCCAAACCGACGATCTCCAGGGCCTCCGGCACGAGCTTCTGGATTTTCGCTTTCGGCTTGCCGATCACCTCGAGCGCGAACGCGACGTTGTCGTACACGTTCAGTTTGGGCAGCAGCCGGAAGTCCTGGAAGACGTAGCCGATGGACTGGCGGAGCTTGTTCACCTCCTTGCCTTTCAGCGCATTGACGTGGAAGTCGCCGAAGTGGATGTCCCCGCTGGTCACGTTCTCCTCGCGGATGAGCAGCTCCAAAAACGACGACTTGCCCGAGCCCGACGGGCCGATCAGGAAGACGAACTCGCCGTTCTCAATCGTCAGCGAGACATCGTCGAGAGCCGGCCGCGTCGACGTCGGATAGACCTTTGTCACATTCGAGAAAGTGATCACACGCGCCACTCTAGTGACAGAAGCGGAGTGCATGGAAATCCCGCTCCCGAAAACCCCAGGTGGCTCAGGTGGCGTTCAGCAACCTATTACTCCTCGCCCTGCTGTTCCGCCATGCGCCAGCGGACGCCTGACTCGAGGAAGCCGTCGATATCTCCGTCGAGCACCTTCTGCGGGTCTCCCACTTCATAGTTGGTGCGCAGGTCCTTGACCATTTGGTACGGGTGCAGAACGTAGGAGCGCATCTGGTTGCCCCAGCTGGCATTGCCGCCGGCGCCGAGGGCGTCCAGCTCCGCCTTTTCTTCCTGGCGCTTCTTTTCCAGCAGCTTGGACTGCAGGACGTTCATGGCCGAAGCCTTGTTCTGGATCTGGGATTTCTCGTTCTGGCACGTGACCACGATGCCGGTGGGCACGTGGGTGATGCGCACCGCCGAGTCGGTGGTGTTCACGGATTGGCCGCCGGGTCCGGAGGACCGGTAGACATCGACGCGGATGTCGGAGTCGGGGATGTCGATGTGGTCGGTCTGCTCCACCACGGGCAGAACCTCGACCTCGGCAAACGAGGTCTGGCGGCGGCCCTGATTGTCGAAGGGCGAGATGCGCACGAGGCGGTGTGCGCCTTGCTCCACGGAGAGCTGTCCGTACATGTACTCCCCGTGGACGACGAAGGTGGCCGACTTGATGCCGGCTTCCTCGGCGTAGGAAATATCGTAGACATCGACCTTGTGGCCGTTTTTCTCGGCCCAGCGGGTGTACATGCGCATGAGCATCTCCGCCCAATCCGCCGCATCGACACCGCCGGCACCGGAACGGATATTCACCACAGCCTCGCGCTCGTCGTACTCCCCCGACAGCATCGTCGTCACCTCCAGCGAGGAGATCTGGGTTTCGAGTTCGGCCAACTCATCGTCGGCAAGCGATGCGTCGCCCTCCTCTTCCGCGAGTTCGTACATGACCGGCAGGTCGTCGAGACGCTGGCGCAGCCCAGTGACTTTGCGCAGCTTCGCCTGCACGTTGGACAGCTCGGTTGTCACCTGCTGCGCGTGGTCGGGGTCGTCCCACAAACTGGGGTCGGCGGCTTGCTGCTCCAGCTCGCGGGCGCGCGAATCCATCTCGTCTAAGTCCATGACCGACTCGATGGTGGTCAGGGTGGACTCGAGGGACTGGATCCGGTTGCTGGTCTCTGGCTGCATAGGTGCGAAGTCTAGTGGAGATCTCCAAAACACCTTCATACCGCCGCCCGAGCACCTACACTGTGGGACGCACCCACACGGGCGCCCGCGGCAGCGGGCTGAGATCGCACTGATATTGAGCCGTGCGAGCACCGTCCGAACCTGTCTGGCTAGCACCAGCGAAGGAAGTAAGGAGCAGCTCATGGCTGATATTTACGCTGAAGAAATCCACCCGAAGCACTCGTACGCCCCGATTGTCCAGGACGGGCTCGAAGTTCCAGAAACTGCGATTGAGCTGGATGACTCCCCGACTGGCCCGAACGAGCCGTTCCGCATCTACCGCACGCGCGGCCCGTGGGCCGAGCCGGAGGAAGGCTTGCCTGCTCTGCGAAGCGAATGGATCGCCGAGCGCGACGACATCGAGGAATACGAGGGCCGCGCCCGCAACCTCGAGGACGACGGCACACGCGCAATGAAACGCGGGGAGGCCAGCGAGGAGTGGCGCGGCGCGACCCGCCCGACGCTACGCGCGAAGAGCGGCAAGCGCGTCACCCAGATGGCGTATGCCCGCAACGGCGTGATCACCCCCGAGATGAAATTCGTGGCGCTGCGCGAGCACTGCGACCCGGAGAAGGTCCGTGAAGAGGTCGCCGCCGGCCGCGCGATCATCCCGAACAACATCAACCACCCGGAATCCGAGCCGATGATCATCGGCAACGCGTTCTTGACCAAGATTAACGCCAACATCGGTAATTCCGCCGTCACCTCGTCCATCCGCGAGGAGGTGGACAAGCTGCGCTGGGCCACCCGCTGGGGCGCGGACACCGTCATGGACCTGTCCACCGGCAACGACATCCACACCACCCGCGAGTGGATCCTGCGCAACTCGCCTGTCCCCATCGGCACCGTGCCGATCTACCAGGCGCTGGAGAAGGTGGGCGGCGTCGCCGAAGACCTGACGTGGGAGATCTTCCGCGACACCGTCATTGAACAGGCCGAGCAGGGCGTGGACTACATGACGGTGCACGCGGGGGTGCGGCTGCCGTACGTCCCGCTGACGTCGAAACGCGTCACCGGCATCGTCTCCCGCGGCGGCTCGATCATGGCCGGCTGGTGCCTCGCCCACCACAAAGAGTCGTTCCTCTACGAGAATTTCGACGAGCTGTGCGAGATCTTCGCCCAGTACGACATCGCATTCTCGCTTGGCGACGGCCTCCGCCCCGGCTCCGTCGCCGACGCCAACGACGCCGCCCAATTCGCGGAGCTCAAAACCATCGGCGAACTGTGCAAGCGCGCCTGGGACCACGACGTCCAGGTGATGATCGAGGGACCCGGCCACGTCCCGCTGAACATGATCCAGGTCAACAACGAGAAAGAAGAAGAATGGTGCGGCGGCGCCCCGTTCTACACTCTCGGCCCCCTGGTCACCGATATCGCACCGGGCTACGACCACATCACGTCCGCCATCGGCGCGGCGAATATCGCCATGGGCGGCACCGCGATGCTCTGCTACGTCACCCCGAAGGAGCACCTCGGCCTGCCGAACAAGGACGACGTGAAGACAGGCGTGATCACCTACAAGGTCGCCGCCCACGCCGCCGATGTGGCGAAGGGCCACCCGGGCGCACGCGACTGGGACGACGCGATGAGCAAGGCGCGTTTCGAATTCCGCTGGCACGACCAGTTCGCCCTCTCCCTCGACCCGGAAACCGCCCAGGCGTACCACGACGAGACGCTGCCGGCGGAGCCCGCGAAGACCGCCCACTTCTGCTCCATGTGCGGACCCAAGTTCTGCTCGATGCGCATCAGCCAGGATATCCGCGATGAATTCGGCGACGCGATCGACGAAGCCTTGGACGACAAGAACAAAAGGCTCATCGCGGACTTGGGCATTCCGAGTTTCGCCGGCGGCACGGATTACCGCCGCGGCGAACGCGAGATGGCCAAGGAATTCCACAAGCTCGGCTCGAATGTCTACGTTCAGGAATAATGGCGGCTGTGTCTACCGCAGCTTTCATTGATTTCCACCGAGAAGATACCGATTCCGAGCTCGCCCGCGCCCTCGTCGAAACTGCCGGGGGCCTGGCGCTGAGCATGCGCGACGAGGGCCTCGACACAGGCCAGAAGACGTCTGTGTCCGATGTGGTCACCAACGCCGACATGGCCGCCGAGGAATTCGTCGCCGGCGTGCTGGAGGCGCTCCGCCCCGAGGACGGCATCGTGGGCGAAGAGGGAGCGGCGAAGGCGTCGCAAAGCGGGCGCACGTGGGTGATCGACCCGGTGGACGGCACCTACAACTTCGCCTCGGGCTCCGACTACTTTTGCTCGGCGCTCGCGCTCGTCGACGGCGATGTCAGCAACCCTGCCCGCATTCTCACCAGCGCGATACACCGTCCCGCGCTGGCCACGACGTGGATCGCCGACAACGGCACAGCGACACGGAACGGCCGCGAGCTTGAACAGCTTGCCGACGCTCCGCTGCCCCACCTCGCACTCGCCACCTACCTCCACCCCACCTCGATGACGAACGAAGCCATCCGCGGGGCGTGGCTGAGCGTCGCGAACCACGCCGCCACTGTGCGCATGTTCGGCGCCGGTTCCATCGACCTGGCCACCGTCGCCTCCGGCGGCATCGGCGGCTGGCTGCAGCACTCCGTGGCGGACTGGGACTGGCTGCCCGGAAAAGCGCTGGTGGAAGCTGCAGGCGGGAAGGCCGTCAAGGCCGACGCCGGCGGAGTCACCTGGTGTGTAGCGGGAAACCGCCAGCTCGTCGACGATGTGCTGGCTAAGCTTGAGCAGCATGGCTAACTACTCTGACGACCTCGCCCTGGCCCTCGAGCTCGCGGACCTCGCTGACACGGTCACCTTGGAACGCTTCGAGTCCGCCGACCTGAAAGTCGATACCAAGCCCGACATGACCCCTGTCTCCGACGCCGACATCGCGGTGGAGAGCGCTCTGCGCGACAAGCTGGGCACCACCCGCCCCGCAGATAGCGTGCTTGGGGAGGAATTCGGCGGCGATGTGCAGTTCTCTGGCCGCCAGTGGGTCATCGACCCGATCGACGGAACGAAGAATTTCGTCCGCGGCGTGCCTGTGTGGGCCACGCTGATCTCCCTGCTCGAGGACGGCAAACCCGTCGTCGGCGTGGTCAGTGCCCCAGCCCTCACCCGCCGCTGGTACGCGAGCGAGGGCACCGGCGCGTGGCGCACATTCGCCGACGGTGGCGTCACCCGGTTGGGGGTCTCGGGTGTGAAGGGGCTGGGAGATGCGTCGATTAGCATCTCGTCCTTGAGCGGCTGGCGCGACCGCGGCTTGCGGGACCAGCTGATCGCGCTCACCGACGACGTGTGGCGTCTCCGCGGCTACGGCGATTTCTTCTCCTACTGCCTCGTCGCTGAGGGCGCCGTGGATATCGCCGCCGAGCCCGAAGTTTCCCTGTGGGACTTGGCCGCCCTGTCCGTCCTCGTAACTGAGGCCGGCGGCCGCTTCACCTCGCTGGCTGGCGAGGACGGCCCCCACGGCGGCGATGCCATAGCCACCAACGGCCTGCTGCACGACGAGGTGCTCAGCCGGTTGGCCTAGCCCGCGAGGCGGAAGCCGTTGCCCACTCCAGGCGCAGTGTTGAGGTCCGCGATGATCGCATCGATATTCGTCGACACAGTCGGCGCATGAACCGGCCCCTGGAGCGGGCTAACGCACTGCAGGTTGGCGAAACGCGGGATGGAGCTTCCGTTGACCAGCCCCACCAGGCGGGTGCCGGAGTAGAGCGGCGCGCCCGAATCCCCCGCCATCGCGCACACCTGCGACTGCTGGCGCGCGCCGTCCGCGATCCAGTTGACCCCGCAGGTCACGCCCGAGGCGTAGCCGTTCTTGCACAGCGTGTCGCCGGTGCGCGTCGCGCCGCCCGTGGAGCGGATCGTCGTCCCGTTGTAGCTGGCCGTCAGGTCCGCACGCGGGCCGAGCTCGATCACCGCGTAGTCGAGGGCACCGTTCTTGCGCGCGATCCGGCCGGTCGGGCCCGCCGCGAAGGAATCCGCCGACACCACCTGATCACCGATGTTGCCGCAGTGCCCCGCTGTGAGCGCCACGCGTCGTCCCGCGCTGTCCGTGCCCACTGCCGCGACCGTGCACATGCCGTACATGCCCACGTAGATCGGGGCACCAGCGCCGTACAGCGCCCGCCCCCGCGACGCCGCATTCTTCGCGCCCGGATTCGCACGCTGCGCGTCGAAGAACGAGCCCGGCACTCGGTGCAGGACGCTGCCCGCGAAAGGCTTGCCCGCCAACACCTTCGACGCTGGGTCGTTGCGCCACTGGTAGTTCGGATCGGTCTGCGCGTTAGCCTGCGGCGCGATCGTCACCGTCAGCGCGGCTAGAGCGCTCAACGCCGCGGCGGCCAAGGCCCGGAGCTTCATGGTGGGCATCCCTTCTCCCAGTGGACGTGAATAGACAAACCGTACACCACGAGCCCCTCTCTACAATGGCGCACATGAGTGATCTGGACCTCCGCTGTTACTTCGTCACCGGCGCTGGCGCGCCCGACCACATTGTGGAGACCGCCCGCGCGGCTGCCCAAGGCGGCGCCGGAATCATCCAGGTGCGCAGCAAACCCATCAGCGCCCGCGACCTTCACGATCTCGCCTTGTCCGTGGTCACCGCCGTGCACGAGGTCAACCCGGATGCGCGCGTGCTTATCGACGACCGCGTCGACGTCGCCCTCGCCCTTAAACCCCACGGCGTCGCCGGAGTCCACATCGGCCAAGACGACCTGAACCCGCGCATCGCCCGTGAACTTCTCGGCCCCGATGCCGTCATCGGCTTGACCACAGGCACCCTCGAGCTTGTCCAGGCCGCCAACGATTACGCTGACGTCATCGACTACATCGGTGCCGGTCCTTTCCGCGATACCCCGACAAAGGACTCCGGCCGCGCGCCCTTGGGGCTTGAGGGCTACCCCGCCCTGGTCGAGGCCTCCCGTGTCCCAGTCGTCGCCATTGGCGATGTGACCGCAGACGACGCCGAAGATCTCGCCCGCACCGGCGTCGACGGCGTGGCCATCGTCCGTGGCATCATGAACGCCGAGGATCCGCGCGACTACGTTGAGCGCGTCGTCGCCGCCGTCGACCGCGGCCGCCCCTAACTCGCGAAGCTGTCGGCGCATCCACGTTTCTCCACCTCCGGCATCATGTAAAGGTCATTCCTGACTGGCAACGAGTGGTTGTATGACACGTAGCGGCTGCCATCCCCGAAGTCGAACACGATCTCGTCGCCGTGGCGGGTGACCTGGGCGTAGCCCTCAGTGACCAGCGAGTGGCACGCGGAGCACAGCGGGATGAGGTTCTCCATGTCCGTCAACCCGCCGTTGGCCCATTCCTCCATATGATGGAATTCCATGAACCGCGTGTGCGTGCACCCCGGCATCGCGCACTGCCCACTCCACATGGCCAGTAGCGACCGAATCTGACCGTCCGTAGCCAAACGCGTCGAGCGGCCTGCGTTGATGATCATTCCGCGGTCATCCACCGTGTCCAGGCGCACGAGCGCATTCGCCACGAGGTTCTCCAGCCCCTTCGACGCAGCACCCGCATTATTGGGTAGATACGCCCGGCCATCCAGCGTTGCCATCACACTGACCTGCGCGCCCGGCGCGCGGAGCGTACTCCGCGGCTTCGACCTGACCATGTTGACCATGCCCATCAGCGCGTGGACCATCGCACGCCCCGTCGGCAAGCCGAAGCCCGAGACGTCTTTCTTCGCCTGTACTTTCTCTTCCTCCTCTTCCTTCGACCGGACGAGTGCATCCAGTTTTTCCTGCTCAACGTATCCGTCTTCGCCGACGATGCCACTGAGCTCCTCCTTGCCAGCTGCGAAACTCAGATGCCCGATCTTCAAAGCAGCGCAGAAGCTCTCCCCATCCACAGGATTCACCCTGCCCCAGAATCTCAGGCACCCGTCTTCGTCCCTTTTCACCCGGAGATAGAAGTCTCTTTTGGCTCCTTCTGCGCTGTTCTTCCCGCGCCCAGCCAGCGCGCAGGCCAAGCCGTTGTGTCCCAGCTTCATAGCCTTTTCCACAACCTCGACCTCATTTTCCGGGGTAAGGTATTTGAGAGCCAGCCGCAGCGCCGAGTAGCTCACGTTCCCCGCCGCGAACATCTCCGCCAGATACGGAAAATTCTGCAACTGCCGCGCCACATGCACGTACTCGTGCGCCGACGATTCCGACAGTCCCAACCGGCGCATCAGCCAGGTCGCAGTGCTCGAGGACCCGCATTTCTCCGCGAGAGCCCGGCGGTCGAATTCCCCGATCATCTCTAACAACCCGGACTTCGAACGCATCATCGACCGGTAGGCGTAAACAATATCCTCCGCCAGCTCCCCGTGCCCGAGTTCAGTTTCGTCTCGCATTTCCAGCATCATCCCCCATTGCCGTTGTCTGATTCTTTTGAACGAACCATACACAACGCCCCGGACACACTAGAACATGTTTTCGACTTAGCATGTGGATAAACTCCGCACTGCGGAGTTCCTGGGGTTTTCCGGGGCGCCCATCGGCACCAGCCTCTCTAGCGCCTCCTAATGCCCCTAGCGCCCGAACCCCAAGCTCGCCCCGACTCCGCACTGCGGAGTTCCTGCGGATTTCTGAACCGCACCTAAAACAAGCCGAACAGAGACAAGCCGCCGAGCACAACCGTGATCAGGAAGATCAGGCCGCCAGCGATATTCGTGGCCAGCCCGTTGGCATGCTCGCCGAGCAGCTTCTTGTTGTTCATGGTGTAGAGGAGAAAGAAAGCGACAACAGGCAGGAGGCTGCCGTTGGCGGCCTGGGCGAGGACGATCACCTGGATCGGGTTCACGCCGGTGACCGCAATGACGGCGCCGACGATGACGACAGTGAGGTAAATGGCCCGGAACTTTGTGTCTTTCAGGTCGCTGGTCCAGCCCATGACACCGCAAATGGCGTACGCCGCCCCAAGGGGTCCGGCAACTGCGGAGGTCATGCCCGCGGCGAAAAGGCCGATAGCAAGGACCCAGGGTGCGGCGTCGCCAAGCATGGGGCGCAAAGGCTCGGCCATATCCGCGGCGGATTCAGCGGTCAGCCCCTGACTGAACATGACTGTCGCGGCGGTGGTGAGGATGGCGAGGGTGATCACTCCGCCCACAGTGATGGAGACAGCATTGTCGACGCGGGCCTTCTTCAGCGCGAGGCTCTGAGGCTCAGTCCCCCATTTCTCCCGCACCAAATTGGAATGCAGAAAGACGTTGTACGGGACAACGGTGGTGCCCACCAAGGCGACCGCGGTGACTGCGGCACCGCCGGGAATGCCGGGGACGAACATGCCGTGGAGCATCGCGCCAATGTCCGGCTTCACCGCCACTGCCGTGACAAGGAAAATGCCCATGAGGATGACCACCAGCACCGACATGAATGCCTCGATGATTTTGTAGCTCCCAGTGAGCAGGACAAGGACGATCACAGCGGCGATAATGCCGGACAGGACAGGGACGGGCAGGCCGGTCACACCACTGAGCGCTAGCGCCGTGCCGGTGGTGTCGCCACCCGCATAGGCCGCGCCACCGATGCCGATCGCTGTGACGATCAGGGCGATCATGGCGATTTTGGCTGCGGGCGATTGAAAGGTCGCGCGCATGGCCTCGCCGGTACTCATCTCGCCCGTCAAGCCCAGGCGGGCCGACATCTCCTGGAGAACAATCGTCGCAATGATGGAGAACACGATGGCCCACGCCAGCGCGAACCCGAAGTCCGCACCTGTAGTCGTGGCAGTGGTGACAGTTCCCGGTCCAATGAATGAAGCGCTGATCAGCAGGCCGGGACCGATCCAGCCGGATTTCTTTTTCGTGCAGTGACGGTGGACATCTGCCCTCCCAAAATCGAGGATATGTGTCCTACATCACTTCATGCGGTGAGGGTCTAGCATTCCTCCATATCGGCGAACGCTTCCTCGACGGAGTCGTGCTCTTCGCGGGACTCTTCCCACACTTCCTTGGCGGCGGAAAGGTTCACGATCGCGATGATCGCGCCGACGATGATGTCGAACCAGGCAGTCGCCCACACGAAGGTGAGCAGGCCGGCGACGATGATGAGGATGTTGGCCAACGCGTCGTTGCGCGCAGCGAGCCACGCACCGGTGGCTAGCGAGGACCCCTCGTTGCGCAGGCGGAGCAAAATCACAGCGCAGATCAGGTTGACCACGAGCGCGCCGAGCGCCACACCGGTCAGCCCCTCAGGCGAGGGTGGCTCCGGGCTCATGATCTTGAGCACGACGGTCACGATCGCGGCGATCGCCGGGATGAGGATGAGGGCAGCCAGCACCGAACCAGCTGTCCGGCGCCGGGCTGCTGGCCACGCCACAGCGAAGAACACCAGCAGGTTGATCGCGGTGTCTTCGAGGAAGTCCGCGGAATCCGCGAACAGGGATGCCGAGCCGATGGCCACAGCGGCCGAGAACTCGACGAAGAAATAAGCAAGGTTGAGCAGCGCGACGATGAGAACGGCGCGGCGGATTCTGTCGGCAGTCACTGCCCCAGCTTATCTCTTAGGAGACAGACTTAGTAGCTGCTGAATCCGTCTTCGGACAGGGTGTGCTTCTCATCACCGGTGATCGCCGGGTTGAACACGGAGACTAGGATCAGGTCCTCGTCCTTGCCGCCGCGCAGGTAGTGGGCGTCGTGCTCGTCGAGAACGTAAATGGTGCCCGGGGTGATCGGGTACACATTGCCCTCGGTGTCCTCGACCTCGCCGGAGCCGCCGATGCAGTAGCAGGCCTCGAGGTGGTTGCGGTACTGCAGCTTGGACTCGGTGCCGGCACGGACGACGGTGTGAGCAACGGCGTAGCCCATATTGTCCTTTGCGGTCAGCAGGCGCTCGGAGGTGCCGCCACCCCACTCAACAGTCTCGACATCTTCACGGGAACGGGTGAACATAATCTCTCCTTTTTCAAATCGGTTGCCCTACCCACGCTAAAGGAATTTCGATATCCACGAGGCGCGTATGGTCGAAGACATGATCCTTGCCATCATTCTCGCGGAGATCGCGTTCTGGCTCTGCCTGTTCGGCGGGATGATTCTGCGCTACGCGCTCAAGCTCCCGAAAGCGGGAATCGCGCTCTTAGCCACGACGCCCCTCATCGACTTCGCGTTGCTCGTCTACACGTTCTGGAGCGTGGCGGAGATGAATTACGCGAATTTCTTCCACGCATTCGGGGCGTTTTATGTAGTGTTCTCGATCATCTTCGGCAAGGACCTCATTCAGGCGATGGACCTCAAGTGGCGCGGCTCGTCAGACATTAGCGGCGAAGGATTCAACCGCCCCTCTCGCGATAACCTCATCCGCTGCACAACCGCCTGCACGGTCACCATCGTGATCTTGGCGGCGATGATCGCGGTAACGGGCCTTGCGGGAAGCTTCTGGTTGATCTACTGGATCATCGCGGTCGCGTTCATGCCGCTCGGTTGGTGGGCGATCGACAAATTTCAGCAAAGAAGGAAAGCATGAAGGTAGCAGTGATCGGCGGGGGCATTATCGGCTTATCGACGGCGCTTCGTCTCGCCGACGGCGGCCACTCCGTCACGGTATACGACCCGGCGCCCGCCAGCGGCGCGACCTGGCACGCGGGCGGGATGCTCGCCCCAGCGGCGGAGGTGGTGTACAAGCAGGACCCGCTGTTCCCGCTGATGATCGCCGCCGGAAAGTGGTACCCGGAGCTGATCGAGCTGACCGCGAAGTACACCGACTCCCCCACCGGCTACCGCACCGACGGAACGCTGGTGGTGGCGAAGGACCGCGCGGACAAGACGCACCTCGAGGAGCTGCAGGAGTACCAGGAACTGCACGGAATGACCACGGAGCGCATCACCACGCGGGAGGCGCGGAAATTGGAGGGGGCGCTGGCACCGTCGATAAGCGGTGCCGTGCACATCCCCGGCGACCACCAAGTCCGCCCGCGGCTCTTCGCGGCCGCCCTGCAGGAGGCGTGCTCCAATGCTGGAGTCGAGTTCGTGGCGGAGGCTGTGCGCGATGTGGCCGACGTCGATGCAGACCAGGTCCTGCTGGCCAACGGGCTCGGCGCGCGCGAAACGACCGGCTGGTTTGAGGGCGAAAATCCGCTGAAGCTGCGCCCGGTCTACGGCGACATGGTGGAACTGCGCGTGCCGGAGCACCAACGGCCGCTGATCAACCACGTGATCCGCGGATTCGTCGAGGACCGGCCGATCTACCTCATCCCGCGCGAGGACTGCACGCTAACTGTGGGCGCGACGACGCGTGAGGACGACCGTGCCGAGCCCCAGGCAGGCGGGGTGCTGCAACTGCTGCGCGACGGCAGCGAGATCGTGCCCGGCATCGAGGAGTGCGACTTCGTTGAAACCCACGTCGGTGCGCGCCCCGGCTCGCCGGATGACCTGCCGTACCTCGGCCGCGTGAACGACCGCGTCGTCGTTTCCACCGGCTATTTCCGCCACGGCATCCTGCTCGCCGCCATGGGCGCGAAGTGCGGGGCCGCGCTCGTCGAGGGCGTCGAACCGCCCGTAGAGTTGGAGGCGTGTGATCCCCTGCGTCATTCAAGGAGGAACTAATGCAGCTGATCGTCAACGATGAAAAGGTCACGACGGGGGCGGAGGACGTCGCCGGACTCCTGCGCGAGCGCCTCGGTGAGGTCCCAGCAGGTACCGCTGTCGCGCTCAACGGGGATGTCGTGCCGAAGTCTGAGTGGGAGAAAACGCAGCTTACCGACGGCGCCACCGTCGACATCCTCACCGCCGTGCAGGGAGGCTAAACATGCTGGAGATCGCTGGCAAGCAATTCAATTCCCACCTGATCATGGGCACCGGCGGGGCCAGCTCCCAAGACATGCTCGAGCGCGCTCTTGTGGCATCCGGCACTGAGCTGACCACGGTGGCCATGCGGCGCTTCGCCGCCAAGCAGAACAGCGAGGGCGAGTCCGTCTTCGACCTGCTCAACCGCCTGAATATCGCTCCGCTGCCGAATACCGCCGGCTGCCGCACCGCGCGCGATGCCGTCATTACCGCGAAACTCGCGCGTGAGGCGCTGGGCACCGACTGGGTGAAACTCGAGGTCATCGCCGACGACCGCACTCTGCTGCCAGATGTGGTGGAAACAGTAGACGCGTGCGAGATGCTTATCGACGAAGGCTTCACCGTCCTCGCCTACACCTCCGACGACCCGGTGGCAGCAAAGAAGCTGGAAGACTTGGGTGCTGCCGCAGTCATGCCGCTGGGCTCCCCCATCGGCACCGGACTGGGCATCTTGAACCCGCACAATATCGAGCTGATCTGCTCCCGCGCAGACGTGCCCATCCTCATCGACGCGGGCGTGGGCACCGCCTCCGACGCCGCGCTCGCGATGGAGCTCGGCTGCTCCGGTGTGCTGCTGGCCAGCGCCGTCAACCGCTGCCAGGACCCAGAAGCCATGGCCCGCGCCATGCGCCTGGCCGTCGAAGGCGGAATGCTCGCGCGGAGTGCCGGGCGCATCCCGAAGCGCGAGCACGCTGTCGCCTCCTCCAGTTTCGAGGGATTGGCGAGCTGGGCAGATCAAGTACTTTAGCTCTCGAAAGCTTGGCTGGAGCCTGATAAAACCATAAGTGACGTCAGTCACACACAATGAATCCGCATGTCAAAGAGTCCAGCCGTGAAACGCACATCCGCCGTCCTCGCCTCCGCTGCCCTGGCCGCCGGCCTGACCACTGCTGGTCTCGCGCCGGTGGCGGCGGCAGACCCGAAGTTCGTGTCTAACGCCGACGGCTCCGTCCGTTGTGCCCTGTACAACGGTGAGACCCTCTGCGTGAGCGACCGCGCACGCAAATCCCAACCGCAGTGCAATCCGGCGGGACAGCTGATCCCAGCGGTGTCCATCCAGCGCAACTGGGCGGGCACCAAGTGCTGGAACCAGGGCTTCGAGCAGCCGCCGATGCACCTCCAACCGCTGCAGATCCACACCTACGGCAGCCGCGTGGTCATCCCGGATTTCACCGGTGACCTCTACGTGATCGACTTCATGAAGCCAGCGGTCATCCGCGCCGGCGGCGTGAACTCTGTCCTGTTCTCGCTCTAATTAACCGCGCTCGGGCGGCTTGACCTGCTGCTCGATGATGACCTCGGTGCCCTCCGGCACCGAGGCATCGACGGTCTCATCGTCTGCCTTCGCCTCGGTGATGATGTTCTCAGTGAGGCGCCAGGAGCCTTCCTCGTGGTCGTACTCAAGCTCGGGGCGATCGATCTCGTTGCCCTCCTCGTCGTAACCCGGCGCGGGCTTCGCCTCGGCTTCCTCGTACTTCTCGGCCGTATCAGTCTTCTCCCAACGGCGGGAACGGAAACGGCGCTCGGCGGCGGAATCGTCACTCATCGCCTTCACCAACGAGAACATCATGACGAAGTAGACGATGAAGAACGGCAGGGCGATGATGATCACCACTTCCTGCAGCGCCTGGATGCCGGAATCGTTGATGAACAGCAGCGCCGCTGTCACGATTCCGACCGCGACGGCCCACGCCACCCGGTAGTACTTCGGTGTGACTTCCTCCTCACCGGTGGTGAACATGTCCATCACCAAGGCAGCGGAGTCGATCGAGGTGACGAAGTAGAACACGATCACCGCCAGCGCCACGGCGCCGCTGACGAAGTACAGCGGGTACTGCTCCAACAGGGTGAACAGAGCTTGCGGGGTGTCCCCGTCCTCGACCACAGGGCCGGTGAGCACACCGGGGTCGTTCTGCTCGACCTCGATCGCGGTGCGGCCGAAGGTGGCGAACCACACGATGTCGAAAATGGTAGGCAGCAAGATCGTGCCCGCGATGAACTGGCGCACGGTGCGGCCGCGGGAAATGCGGGCAAAGAACATGCCCACATACGGCGACCAACAGATCGTCCACGCCCAGTAGAACGCAGTCCACGTGGCGTGCCACCCCGGATTGTCGTTGTTGGCGTCCACCCAGAACATCAGCTCCGGCAGGGACGCGACGTAGAAACCGAAGGACTCGGTGAGGTGCTCGATGATCTTCAACGTCGGGCCGACGATGAAGAGGAATACCAGCAGCACAATCGAGCCGATGATGTTCAGGTTCGACAGCAGCTTCACACCCTTGTCCAACCCCGTAGCCACGGAGATCGAGGCGCAGGTGGTGATGAAGATGATCACGGCCAGTTCCACCCACGTCACCAGAGGAACGCCCCAGAGAATGTTCATGCCGGCGCTGATCTGCAGCACGCCCAAGCCGACGGAGACGGCGAGGCCGAAGACGGTGCCGATGATGCCGATGGCGTCGAGAAGTTTGCCCGGCCACTCGTACACTTTCGAGCCGAGCAGCGGCGAGAACATCGACGAGTAGCGGGCGGGCATCTTGCGCTTGTAGATGAAGTAGCCCATGGCCAGGCCCGGCAACGTGAAGATCACCCACATGTGGATACCGAAGTGGTAGTAGGTGAACTCGAACGCTTGGCGGATGGCCTCCTCGCTCATCCGCTCGTACCCGCCGCGGGGCGGGTTGTACGCGTGGTGCAGTGGCTCGGCGGCACCCCAGAACAGCAGGGTCGCGCCCATACCGGCGGCGAACAGCATGGAGAACCACACTGGCAGGGAGTACTCGGGCTCATCGTCGTCGTCGCCGAGGCGGTAGTTGCCGAAGCGGGACACGAACAGGACGATGAGGAAGATGAACACTGCGGACACGCCGCCGATGTACAGCCAGGCGAAATTGTCCATCATCCAGGCGGACACCGTGGAGTACAGGTCGCGGGCACGCTCACCGAAACCGATAGTGAGAGCCACGAAGGCGACGATGAATCCGACAGCGGTGTAGAAAATCAGTGGATCGGCGCGAAATTTGCGCATGGAAATCGGCCCCAATTGTCTAGGTGGGCGGTCATTATCCTGAAAAAGTTTAGGACATTAAGGTTAAGGGGTGTGATTTCTCTTCCGGAGCAAGAACTACGTCGAACCGCACGCCAAATGAACCTGCCCGGATTCGGGCCACAGCAGCAAGAAGCGCTCCACAGAGCAAACGTGCTGGTCATCGGCGCAGGAGGGCTCGGCTGTCCCGTGATGCAGACGCTCGCCGCCACGGGAGTCGGGCATATTTCGCTTATCGACGACGACGTCGTCGACCTCACTAATATTCACCGCCAGATTCTCTTCGGGGCATCCGATGTGGGCCGCAAGAAAGTGGACGTGGCGGCAGAACGCCTGCGCGAACTGCAGCCCGGCATCGAGGTGACCACCATCGACGGCCGCATGGACTCCTCGAACGCCGTTGAACTGCTCGACGGCGTGGACGTGCTCATCGACGGGTCCGACACCTTCACCACCAAATTCATGGCGGCCGATGCCGCGGAGATCACCGGCACTCCCCTGGTATGGGGTTCGGTGCTGCGCTACCGGGGCGATGTGGCGCTATGGTGGTCTGGCCCCGGCGCGCCGGAAGACGGTGTAGGTATGCGCGACCTCTACCCCGACCAGCCAGACGCGGACTCAGTCCCCGACTGCGCCACCGCCGGCGTGCTCGGCGTGACCACCAGCGTGGTCGGCGGACTCATGGCCACCGAGGTCATCAAATTCCTCACGGGCGTTGGCGAAGCGCCGGTGGGCGCACTCCACATGTACGACGCCCTGACCACGCAGGTCCGCAGCTTCACCGTGCGGCACGACCCGGGCCGCGAACACGTCACCGCGTTCAGCGACTACGAAGCCGCAGCCTGCGCCGTCCCGGCCGCAGACAACTCGGAGCTGCTCGACGCAGTCGCCACGGGCGCGGCAGTCGCACTCGACGTGCGCGAGGAACACGAAAAGGCACTCAAAGACATCTCGGCCGCCACCAGCGAACACATCCCGACCTCCCGGTTGGAGGAGAACCCCCAGCTCGGCGACGACTTCATTGACTCTCTCCCCGAGGGCACCGACGTGGTGGTGTACTGCGCGTCGGGGAAGAGGTCGCAAGGGTTCGTCGATAAGCATGGCGCCCGTGCCACCCAGCGCGGCGTGACCCTGACGAGTTTGCCCGGCGGCGTGAACGCGCTCTAGCGGTTGATGCGGTTGGCCAGCGTGCCCGCGAGCGACGAGCAGACGGCCGAGCCAACGAGCACCAAAATCGTGTAGAGAATTCCCGTTACACCCAGCTGGCCTAGGATGAAGCCGGTGAGCAACGCGCCGACGACAGCTCCGATGATGGCGATGATCCAACGACCCATAGTTCTCTCCTTTTCGCGGTAAGCGACCACCATCGTAGGAGAAAACGGATAGCGTGAGGGCATGACAGACAACGCTTCCACGAAACTCCCCCGACACGAGATCGACCCCGACGGCCTGCTCGAATACTCGGCAGTGTTCAGCGACCGTTCGCTGAACCACATGTCCGCCAAGTTCATCGGCATCATGCAGGACCTGCAGACGATCCTGCGGGAGGCCTACAACGCGAAATCCGTGGCCGTCGTGCCCGGCGGCGGCACCTTCGCCATGGAATCCGTCGCCCGCCAGTTCGTCCGCGGCAAAGATGCACTGGTCATCCGCACCGGTAATTTCTCCCACCGCTGGACCCAGATTTTCGACGCATCCGGCATCGCCGGGAAGGTCACCGTGCTCAACGCGGAGCCCGTCTCCGACGGTGACCGCCCTGCTTACGCCCCGCCCGCAATCGACGATGCTGTCGAGCGGATCCGGGCCGAGCGCCCAGCCGTCGTCTTCGCAGCTCACGTGGAAACCGCTGCGGGCATCGAGCTTCCCGCTGAGTACGTGAGCGCGCTTGCCGACGCCGCCCACGAGGTCGGCGGCCTCATGGTCCTCGACTGCGTCGCCGCCGGCACCAAATGGGTCGACATGGAGGCCACCGGCGTGGACATCCTCATCTCCGCCCCGCAAAAAGGCTGGTCCGGCTCCCCGTCCACCGGCTACGTCATGTTCTCCGAAGCCGCCCGCGCGGAGCTGGACAACACGACCTCCGACAGCTTCGCCATGGATCTGGCCAAGTGGACCGCCATCTCCGAGGGCTACGTCAACGGCTCCGCCGCATACCACGCCACCGTTCCCACCGACACCATCGAGCGCAACCTCGAGCTGATGAAGGAAGCCCAGGAAGTCGGCCTTTCCGCGCTCACGGAGCGTCAAGTTGAGCTGGGCACCAAGGTGCGGAAGGTACTTGCCGACAAGGGCTTCGCCTCCGTCGCCGCACCGGGATTCGAAGCCACCTCCATCGTGGTCATGTACGCCGACAGCCCGGAGCAGGCTTCCGGCGCTGCCTTCAAGCAGGCCGGCATCCAGATCGCGTCCGGCGTTCCCCTGCAGATCGGCGAGCCCGAAGGCTTCTCCACCTTCCGCATCGGCCTGTTCGGCCTGGACAAGTGGGCAGATGTCGACGGTGCGGTCCAGCGCTTCTCCGAGGCACTGGACAAGGTCGTCGCGGGCTAGCGGCTGCCGCCCCGCTGCGACTAGCCGAATGTCAGCGAGTACAACTTCACGCCTGCTGAGGGATTAATGCGCAGCACACCCTCGGTGGGCGTTTCATCTTTCACCAGGTCGAGTGTCCCATCCGTGACTGGGAAAGTCTTCGTTGAGCCATCCGGGTACGCGACGTCGACTTCGCCCTCACCGCTGACGACCAGCTGGACCCACTTGGCGTAGACGTTGACGTCGAGATGGCCACCCTCGGACTGCACCGATTCCTCCTCGAGTTTCCACTTGCCGCTCAGCGAAAACATGCCGCGCTCCGGAGCGGGAAGCTCCCCGAAATCGTGCGCGCCGACGGTGTAACCGCGCTGCTGGGTATATTCGGCACGCGCGGTGCCCAGGTAGGTCTCTGGGTTGCGGCCCTTGGTGCCGTCGGAGGCATCGTTGCCCTCCACGGGCTCGGGAAGCTGCACATCCGGGTCGGCGTCCTTCAGGAGCTGGCGAATGAGTTTCTCCGTCTCGGCGTATGAGCCTTCCCCCTCGACGATCTGGCGGACATTTCCGTCCTTGTCCACCAAGTAGCGTGCAGGCCAGTAGCGGTTATTGAAATTCCGCCACGTGGCGAAGTCGTTGTCCTGCGCCACCGAGTAGTGGATGCCTTCTTTCTCCACCGCGGCGCGGACATTGCCCAGATCGTGTTCGAAGCCGTACTCGGGTGAATGGACGCCGATGACGGTGAGGCCCGCGTTGCGGTAGGCGTCGTAAAGCTTGGTGATGTGCTCCCCCGCACGCTGACAATTGATGCAGGCGTAGGCCCAAAAGACCACGAGGGTCACACCGCCGTCCTGCGGGGTCGGTCCGTGGTCGGGCGCGGGGGTGTTGATCCAGTTCGCCAACCCCGCGAACTCGGGCGCCGGACCGCAATCCTGCAGCTCGCGGCTGTCCGCGCGGCGGCACTGCTCCAACGAACCGCCGCCGCTCGGCCCGACCTTGCTCAATGCGTCGTTAGCCAGGTCGGAATTCTCGAAATCACTGGACAGCGACTGGGTCCAGTTCGGCAAAGCGCGTTGAATTTTGGCCGGGGCGTCGAGAGCCAACGCCACGGTGAACACGAGAATGACCACGCCGACGGCCTTGCGGTGGCGCTGCACCGCATCGACCTTGTCCCCGATCTTGTTCCCCGCCAAGGCGAAAAAGAACAACGGCAGCGCCGACCCGACAGCGAATGCGGCTGTGAGCACGACCGTGCTCCACCCGATCTCGCCGGTGTTGCCCGCCACCGTGACAGCGGCGAGCACCGGACCCGCGCACGGCACATACACTGCGCCCAAGGCCAAACCTATGAGGAAGCCGCCTTTGTTCCGTGTCTTCTGCGTCAGCGATGTGGGCCGCGGCAGAGTGTCGAACGGCTTCTGCAGCAGCTCCCCCAAAGGCGGGTAGATCATGCCCGCTCCGACCAGGGCAAGCAGCACAACGCCGGTCCAGCGCAGCACCGACTGCGGCAGATGCAGGGCGCTGAGGAGGAGGGAGCCGAGAAGGGCGATCGTCGCAAAGCTAAGTGCCAAGCCCGCAACCACCTGTGACGGTCTACGCCCGACGCTGACCCCGAGCACCACGGGCAACACCGGCAAGATACACGGCGACAAGGCCGTGATCACCCCGCCAACCAGTCCGACAAGAATCACGCTGAACATGAGGTTTCCTTACTTCCGGTTTCCTATCCGTC
This sequence comes from Corynebacterium sp. p3-SID1145, assembly GCA_025144245.1. Taxonomy (GTDB): domain Bacteria; phylum Actinomycetota; class Actinomycetes; order Mycobacteriales; family Mycobacteriaceae; genus Corynebacterium. Next base: position 23,855 of record JALXXC010000014.1, read on the forward strand.
ACCCAGCACTACGGAGAAACCCCACCAATCGGATTGGCCGAAAAAATTTCTGCCCCCGTCCAATCCGCCGTACCGGGGTGCTCCGTAGTTCCCTATGACGGGCCAGAAAACTGCGCCTGCGAAACCGACAATGTGAAGGAGAAACCATGTCTATCAACCGCACCATCGCCGCCGCCGGCGCCATCGCCATCGCAGCCACCGGACTTGTCGCCTGCAACGACACCGAGGAAACGGACGGCAAGATGGACGGTTCCATGACCCCGTCGTCCAGCGCCATGATGAGCGAGTCCATGGCGCCCTCGTCCAGCGCCATGATGAGCGAGGAGAAGATGGACGACAAAATGATGGAAGAATCCAAGTAATACATGCCCACGGTGTTAGATTTGGAATTTGTGGATCCAGACCGTCTACTCACTAGCGTCCGCGCAGGCGATAAAGCCGCCTTCGCCGAGCTTTACGACGTCCTGGCCCCGCAGGTTCTCGGTCTAGCCACCCACATTCTGCGCGACCGGGCACAAGCTGAAGAGGTCACCCAAGAGGTGTTCGTGGAGGTGTGGCAAAACGCCCACACTTTCGACCCAGCACGCGGCAGCGCGAAGGCGTGGATTCTGCGCCTGACTAAGTCCCGGTCCATCGACCGGCTGCGCAGTTGGCGCAGCGCACAGGCCCGCGACACCGAAGACTTCAACCGGCAGCTCACCACGTGGGTCGTCGCCGCAGAAGACGAAGCCCAGCAGCGACTAGAGTCTGAAGAGCTGCAAGAACTCATCGACTCAATCGGGGAACCCCACCGGAGCGCCCTCATGCTGGCGTACTTCGGGGAGCTCACCCACCAAGAGATCGCCGACGCCACCGGCGTCGCACTCGGAACCGCGAAAACACGGGTGCGCGACGGACTGCAGAAGCTGCGCAAGGCCGTGACAGTGAAAGGAGGCCTGTGATGGACAAAGATCTCGAGGACCTCCTCAACTCCGCTGCCACGCCGGTCGCGCCGCCGCCCGAGCTCAAGGACTCCATCATGGCGCGTATCGACGCCGCCGAGCAGGTCACCGACCTCGACACCGCCCGGGAGCGCAGGAGGAAGAGCCCCGGCAGGAAGCTCGCGGCCGCCGCCGCTGCCGTCGTGCTGCTCGTCGGCGGCGGAGTCACCGTTACGCAGTTCACCGAAGAGAACTCCTCGGAGTCCTACTCCGCCCAGGGCGTCGACGAGAAGCATGCCGTCATGGAGGCCGATGACGCCCGCCAGGGCCAGGCCGATGCGATGGGTGCCACGCTCGATGTCGTCGCCAGCTCCGACATGGGCAAAGGCGGCGCCATGGTCAACGGCCAGCCCACGCTTGATGACGGCATGGGCGCCCAAGTCTGGGCCGTCATGGACGACGGCGCAATGGAATCCGCCGGTGTCATCGGCCAGGAACCCCACGACGATGTGTGGATGCCGCTACCTGGTGGAACCGCGTCTGTCCTCGTCACCGAAGAAGTGGCCGCGGGCGCACAGAAGCCATCCGGCACCGTGCTAGCGGAGATTTCGCTGTCCTGACTGATGCCGGTGCCGGCCCGCCTTTGGGCACCGGCATCAGAGCTCACAAATCCAGCTACCTGGATCCAGCTATCAGCGGGTTTGAGGCCGATTAGCTGGATCCACATAGCTGGAACTGGCTGAGCGGCCGCACGACTCCTAGCGGCGCAGCGCGGGGATGACGTACTCGATCAGTTCATCGAGCTGGTCCTCAGCGGAGCGCTTGCTGGAGCAGAAATTCACCATGACGTGGCTGATGCCCACATCGCGCTGCGAGCGCAGCAGCTGGACCAGGGCATTGCGACCGAGACGGTAGCCGAAACTACCGCCGCTGGCGGGAGCGTCCGGGTCCTCGTGCAGGTCGAGCCACAACGATTCCGCGAAAGGCTTGAACGCCGCCGGGGTCCCGGCCACCCCTTCTCGGGCGGCCCAGTCGGCCACCGCGGCGTTCCAGTTGCGCACGTTCTGGCGCTGGACCTCCAAGCCCTTGTGGTACATCAGCCAGCCGTGCGCGTGCTCGGCGCGCCACTCGAGGGTCTGCTGGCAGGAACCGGTGGCGAGCAGCGGCACCTCACGGGCCTGAGGCTTGGGGACGACATCGGCACCGCCCATCCGGCCGCCGGACCAGCGGATGGGGGTGTGGGAGGTGTGTGTGGCTCGTCGATAAGCGTCGATTCTTTCGCGGAACTCTTCGTCGCGCATGCCTTTGTCCTGGCCGAACGCGGGGAACTCCTCAGGGCGGTCGCCCGTGGCCACACCGAAGAGGAAGCGGCCGCCGCTGAGCCGGTCGATAGTGCCTGCGCGCTTGGCCATGAGCAGCGGGTGCTGGAACGGCACGACGATCGCCGCGGTGCCCAGGGCGATGGTCTCCGTGTGCGCGGCGAGATAGCTCAGGTACATCCACGGGTCGTAGACCTGGCCGACATCGCCGAAGGTCTCGACGCGGAGCGGAATGTCGCGCACCCAGATCGCGGCCACTCCCCCGGCCTCCGCCTTGCGGATAAGACGCAGCTGGTTGTCCAGACTGTCGACGGGGTTCTCCTCCGCGTCCTCCTCAATGGGGAGGGTCAGGCCGACTGTGAGTTCGCCCGGCTTGAAGGTCTGCTGGAAGCCGGGAAGCTCCCAGTGCGGGGTATCGGAAAGCGAAAACAGCGGGTTCATGTCACCAGCCTAGAGCACCACCCAGCCGACAAGTGCCGCGCCGATGACCACGGCCCACGGCGGAACCTTCCACGAAGTCAGCGCCGCAAAGCAGACCACAGCGATGGACAGCGTGGCCACCCCCGTGATCCCGGCGGTGAAGACCGGGGTGTACAGCGCCGCGCCGAGAATGCCCACCACCGCGGCATTGGCACCAGCCAGGGCAGCACCCGCGCGCGGCATCCGGCGGATCCGCTCCCAGAACGGCATGGCGCCGAGGACCAGCAGCGCGGCGGGCAAGAAGATCGCAATCGTGGCGATCATCGCGCCCATCACCCAGTTCACGCCCTGCGCGGTGGTGCCGAGGTAGGACGCGAAAGTGAACAACGGACCCGGCATCGCCTGCGCGGCGCCGTAGCCGGCGAGGAAGGTGTCGTGGTCAACAAGGCCGGGGCCGACCGTGACGGCCTCCAGAAGCGGGAGCACCACGTGGCCGCCGCCGAAGACGAGGGCGCCCGCGCGGTAGAAGGTGTCGAAAATATCCGCGCCGGTCGTGCCGATCAGCCTCGCCACCAGCGGAAGCACAAACAGCAACGCGAAGAACAGCACCAGGCAGACGATGCCGAAGGTGCGCGACCCGCTCTCAGCCTGGGGCTGGTCGTCCGCCTCCTTCTTGACGCGCAGGAACGCCAGACCAGCAACAATGCCGAGCACGATCGCCCCGACCTGGATGAGCGGGTGCGGCACGAGCAGAACGAGCACCAGCGCAGCCACGGCGATCGCGGCGTGAATCTTGCCGGTGACCAGGTTCTTCGTCATGCCGTACACAGCCTGCGCCACGACAGCGACAGCCGCAGCCTTCAGACCGAGCAGCCAGCCTGCCTCGCTGATATCGCCCAACTGCGCGACGCCCAGCGCGAACGCCACCATGAGCAGCACCGACGGCAGCGTGAAGCCCACCCACGCCAGGAACATGCCCAGGTACCCGGCGCGCTGCAGGCCGATCGCCATACCCACCTGGCTCGACGCCGGCCCGGGCAGGAATTGGCACAGCGCCACCAGGTCGGCGTACTGCTTGTCCGAAAACCACTTCCGCTTCTCCACGAATTCGTCGCGGAAATACCCCAGGTGCGCCGTCGGCCCGCCGAACGAGGTGCAGCCGAGGCGGAGGAAGATTCTGAAGATGCGCAATGGCGAAGTCATGCAAGCTCCCTTCGTTCCACCTGTTCCATCTGTTGAATTTTAAGGCGAGATTCCCTTCAAAGATAGTAAAACTCTGTACGTCACCTGTTGGCCAGATATGACTAAAGTTGCAAAAAGATGACGGCTGAGTTGCAAAAAGATGACGGCTGGATCTGGATGAGCTACTATGTTCGGAAACCCTTTGGAGGGCTTAAGTATAACTAGGCGACACGAATATCGCCGGAAAGGAACACATGAGGTTTTATAAATTTGGTGCTACTCTCCTGACCGCATTGGCCTGTGGCGCTATGCTCCCAGTTGCCGATGCTGCGCCTAATCTGCCTGAACTCTCGGCACCCGTCGCTCCTAACCTTCCCCAAGTCCCTAACCTTCCTGCGCCTAACGTTCCCCAAGTCCCTAACCTTCCCGCGCCTAACCTTCCTCAAGTTCCTTCGCTTCCTGCGCCTAACGTTCCCCAAGTCCCTAACCTTCCCGCGCCTAACCTTCCTCAAGTTCCTTCGCTTCCTGCGCCTGACGTTCCCCAGCTTGAAGAATTAGAGCCGGCCCCACCAGTCAATAGCCACGTCAAGGAAAGCTACGTCAGCTTTGGCGACTCAGTAGCTGCAAATCCGACCGCCTTGGATGTCACCGTCTACCGAGCGAAGCTGAAGAACCCCTCGATACAATGGCCGACGACCCGAGAAGGTTTCTGTGCGCAGGACCCCAACAATTTTGCAGCTCAGGCCGCGCGAAGCACCGGTCTGCGCCTAGAAGACTACTCGTGCCCCGGTGCCACTGCTTATGTAGAACCTACGGAAAATGATTCGATTCCACATGACACAGTTCGTCAGCAAGTTGAACGAGCCATCAGGGATGGCAGTCTTGATTCCAATACCCGGCTGGTCACCATCAGCGCTGGCGTGAACGACACCTACCAGCCCAGTAACTTCCCTTCAAAAACCACCCAGGAACAACGGATGAAACGCTTCAACGAGGCGATGGTGGGAGCAATTAATCGCATCAAGGAAACCGCGCCTAGCGCCAAGGTGATCATCCTCGGGATTCCCGATGAGACAGATGGTTTCAACCACACCTGTGGATCTAATCTTTTAAACGTTACCAGTCACTGGTACTTTCCGTTGGTAGCCTACTACCAAGACGAAGTTCGCGAGCAGCAGCGACGAGCTGCCGCTGATACGAATAGCGAGTTTCTTGACATGGTTGCCGAAATTTCCGTAGAAAGCGGAAAGAATGGTTGCTCGAACGATCCGGGCCGTTACGGCGCTTCCATTGCAGACGATGCCTCACACAAGCTCGCAGGCCACCTAACCGATGCCGGACACGTCTACTACGCTAAGCGCATTACTGAAACATACTTCAGTTAACCAGTCCATCCCCCTCTGCGTAGGCAGCTAGATACAGAAAGATTGATACACATGACACCCGAATTCGCCCTTATGCTTATCAGGGAGTATCCGTTGACCACTCCACTGATACACCTCACCGGTTTTCCAACCATCGAAAATTTTTGGGGGAGAACTCTTAACGCCTGGCCAAGCGTTAAGCAATCTTTAGAACTTTCATTTCAGGTAGCCGTTAACGCTCTACCTAAATTCTAGAATCCATTAGCGACTTTCTAACGGTCTAAGGAATCATCATGACGTCCAAAACCTCCGAACGCCCTAGGCTGGGCTCATCGAGCGTTAACCCTGACACCGCTATCCCCGGGCCGAAATCGTACCCGCTAATCGGAACCGCCTATTCACTCGATCCACGCAACATCGTTCAGTCCGGAACGCGATTGGCTGAAAAACACGGGCGTTTTTATCGACAAGAGATACCCGGCTCTGCACCGTTCTACGTGGTGACCTCTTTCGCCTTGGTCGATGAGCTCTCAGATGAAACCCGTTTTCATAAGGTCGTCCACCCCGCCCTCCAAGAAGTAAGCGGATTCTCTGGTAACGGCCTTTTTACCGCCGAGTTCGACGATCCGGAGTGGGGTAAAGCGCATCGAATTCTTATGCCCGCTTTCAGCCCAGTTGCTCTGCGCGGAATGTACCACCGCATGGCAGACATCGCAGACCAGCTTATGCTTAAGTGGTCGAGAGCACGAGCCGATGAAGAAATTGATGTCCCTGGTGACTTCACTAGATTGACGCTCGACACCATTGCGCTCTGCTCATTTACATTTCGCTTCAATTCATTCTATACGGAAGGCTTTCACCCCTTTATCGACGCAATGGGTCGTGGCTTGAATCATGCCGGCAAGCGAGCCCATGCTTTGAAGATTCAGAAGACTCTTGGTCTTGTTGGCAATCACCAGTTCAAGAACGATGTCTCGGTCATGCAGGACACCGTCGATAGTTTGATTAGGGAACGACGAAGGAATCCTAGCCCAGAGGGCTATGAAGACGTTCTCGATGTCATGATGAATGCAACCGATCCTGAGACTGGGGAGCGTCTGACCGACGAAAACCTACGCTATCAGTTGATTACGTTTCTAATTGCAGGCCACGAGACAACTTCTGGGCTGCTCAGTTTCGTTCTCTACGAATTGATGCGTAATCCCCGAGTCTTAACCAAGGCACGCGAAAACACCGATTCGGTCCTCAACGGTAGATTCCCTCAATATGAAGATCTCAAAGATCTAAACTACATTGATCAAGTACTTCGTGAAGGTCTAAGGAAGTACCCCACTGCTCCGGCATATGCAGTAACACCTTTTGAAACTACGACGATTGGTGAGAACGGTGGCACAGGAGGAACCCCTGTAACTGTCAACCCTGGAGACACGCTGTTGGTTCTCCTCGGACACATGCATCGTGATCCGGCCGTATGGGATAATCCCGAAGAGTTCAGACCGGAACGGTTCGATCCTGAGAATGCCAAATTAATACCTCATAATGCGTGGAAACCATTTGGAAATGGGCAACGATCGTGTCTCGGCCGCTTCTTCGCGCTCCAAGAAGCCACCATGATGCTTGCGTTGATTGTTCAACACTTGGATTTCAACTTCGCAAATCCAAGCTATGAACTGGAAATGCTTGACGGCTTAACTTCGAAACCGAAAGACCTGTTCGTCACTATCCAACCGAGGGAAGAATATCCGTACCTCGGACCCAAGCGCTACGACGAGCCTCACGCTGACGCTCCCACGACAGTAGAGACACCAATCACAAAGGTCGATGCTCCTCCGAACGGGTATAAGCTGCGCCTGCTCGTAGGTTCTAACGCCGGAACCTCTCGTAGTCACGCTGAAGAATTAGCGGCTTTTGCCAAAACACAAGGCTTCGAAGTCGACATGTCTGATCTCGATGATGCCGTTAATTCTCTGCAGGGGGGCGACATTGCAATCGTAGCTACCAGCTCATATGAAGGCCTCCCCCCGGATAATGCAAAGCGTTTCTTCAATTGGATAACAGGCAAGGAAGCACCGTCACTAACAGGTGTGAAATTTGCTGTGCTTGGCAGCGGTAACTCAGACTGGGCAGAGACGTTCCAACGCGTTCCAGCCGAGATCGACGAGGCCATGGAATCTCGCGGAGCCATACGATTGATTGATCGCGGTGTAATTGACATGAAGGGAGACTATTTCGCCGACTTCGAATCTTGGTCAAAACGACTTTGGTCAAAACTCGCAGCCGATCTCGATCTTTCGTTCGATGATCACAGCAAGTCAGACTTCGTCGAGGTCACAGTAGTTGATGCTGGGCGTCAGAATATGTTGGTAGCCGAGACAGACGGCCCATTCGTCGAAGCAGTAGTCACCAGCGTTCAAAAGCTATCCACAGACGTTGATGGGACCATGAACGAGAAATTCAAGGCTGTTCTTGAACTTCCTGAAGGGATTTCATACTCGACAGGCGATTACTTAGAGGTACTTCCGAAGAACTCGTCATCCGGTGTCAACCGCGTGTTGGACCATTTCCAATTAGCAGGGGAAGATCGCATAAAGCTTTCCGGTTGCTCCACGTTCCTGCCCATAGACCAAGTATTGACAATTAATGATCTACTTGAAAACTACGTTGAGCTTGCAACACCGTTGAGCAAGCGGCACCTGGATCTAGCAGTTGCACAGTGTCAATGCCCACCCGAAAAAGCTCAACTATCGCAACTCGCTGAAACCGAAACTTACAACGAGCTGCTCGAGAAGCGGACCTCGCTCCTAGACTTCCTCGAAACTTTCCGATCTGTAGACTTCACCTTCGGCCAGTTCATTTCAATGCTTGAGCCGCTCCGAGCTCGTCGCTACTCAATCTCGTCGTCTGCTCTCTGTGAACCGACAAAGCCTTCTTTGACCTTCTCCCGCATCGAATCTCCTGCATGGTCAGGCCGTGGAACCTTCACTGGCGTTTCTTCCAATTATTTAGCGAAACAGCAGGCCGGTTCTAAGATCTTGGTTTCGGTAGTGCCCGGAAATAAACATTTCCAAGTGGAGCCAGATCCATCCATACCAATGATTCTTATCGGCGCTGGTACTGGGATCGCCCCCCTCCGTGCGTTCATCGAGGAACGTGCAACACGTTGCCACAATGGAGGCATCACACCAGCTAAATCTTTGTTTTTCTATGGCTGCCACGGCCCCGAATCCGACTTCCTATATAGCGAGGAACTCCATGAGTGGGAGAAGGATGGTGTAATCGATGTTCGCACCGCGTTCTCACGTCACCACAGTCGAAGCGAAAGCGGTACGGACATTAAGTATGTTCAGGACCGCCTCTATTCGGATCGCAATGATGTGTTCAATCTTCTCGAGAAAGGAGCGAAGACCCTCGTTTGCGGAGATGCCAAGCGGATGGCCCCAGCGGTCCGTAAGACTTTCGCAAAGATACTCTCGGAGCACCGAGGCTTCAATGAGCAACAGGCTGCTGCAGAAGTCAGAAATATGGAGCAGGAACTCTTTACTTATGTAACAGAGGCATTCACCTAATCGAGCACACCCCGCTACTGAAAGGAAGCGCACATGTCTAAATACACTCTTCACCCCGATACCGACCACGGGGTACCAAAAAAGGAAATCATACGTCAATTTTTCTACTTCTTGAAAGTCATCCGAAAGAACAACATCTTCGAGCTCGGCTCTGTCGCCGATGTCAAAGCAGATGCTAGAACCATTAAGCGTTTTGGCTCGCTTGAAAGCGGCGGCCTTGCCAACACCGCTCGGCGTCATCCAGAACGCCTGGGGCTTGTAGATGACGACGGAGAGCTGACCTACTACGAGTTCTATGACCGTGTGGTACGGCTGGCTACTGGCTTGATGCAAAATGGGGTCCGCGATGGAGGTAACCTAGCCGTCTTGGCTTTGAATGGTCGTGCTTCCATTTTCCCACTGTGCGCCCGCCAGTTCGTCGGCTATCACATCTTCATGATCAACGCTAATAGTTCTGGACCCCAGATCGAACGGGTTCTAGAATTCCACGAGGTGGAAACCCTCATTGTCGATCAGAGTTTCTACGACCGGCTCACCGACAAGACCAAAGAGAATTGCACCGTCATCATCGGGCATATCGACGACCCCGGAATGCTTCCAGCAGATGCCCTTACAATGGACCAGGTCATCGAGAGCGGTTCCACAGATCTCGATCTTCTACCTGAAAAACCTACTAAGTCACAGCATGTGGTAATGACATCAGGAACGACGGGCATGCCTAAGGGTGTAATCCGAAGGCAGCTGAAGTCCCCCCAAGGGATCGGACCCCTGCTTGGAACCGTCCCGTGGCGGAGAGGTATGTCCGTTCTATTAACCGGGGTGCTGTTCCACTTTTACGGGTGGGGCAATATGCTCATGTGCATCTTCACCGGTTCAACAATCGTTACGCAGCGGAACTTCGATTCTTCTAAAGCTCTTGAACAGTTCGAAAAATACGACATCAATGCTTGGATCAGTTCAGCCTCTCGTTTACGAGAGATGATCGCTCACCTCGACCGGAACGCAACCGACCGAGTAGACGGTCTAGAATTCATCACTTCTTCCGGTAGCCCACTAACCTCATACGAGGTCGAGAAAGTAAATGAGAAGTTCGGAAAAGTTTTCCACAACTGCTACGGGTCAACCGAGACCTCAGGGTTAGCCATCTCCGATGCTGACGAGCTAGCCGCAGATCCGACACTCACAGGCACTATTCACCCCGGTTCAGTTATCGAAATTCGTGATGACGACGGCACTCTTCTACCGGACGGTGAAATCGGCGAAATTTTCGCCGGCGCATACGATATGTTTGTTGGCTACACTGACCCTTCAATCGAGATCAAGACCAACAACAATCTTTTGCGAATGGGTGATCGCGGCTATCGACGCGGTAATCGGCTTTACGTTAAAGGTCGAGCAGATGACCTTGTAATCACACAGTATGGCGAGAAAATCTTCCCTTCGGAGATTGAGGATCTCCTCGTTCGGGACGAAAGGATTGACGATGTCCATGTTCATGGGGTCTCAGATCCTCACTATGGGCAAGCTCTGCGAGCCTACGTAATTCGTGAGGACGGGGTAACCGCAAACGAACTCGACGACGTGGAAGTGCGACGAATCGTGACGGCTGGTCTTTCAGATGCTCATGCACCGAGAGATGTATTCTTTGTGGCCGATTTCCCGCGCAACCCGATGGGCAAAGTGATCCGGCCTGAACTTCCCGGACAATCTACCGTTTAAGACTGTTAATCTACGTTCTCTGCACTGCTCCCCCGTTAGTTGCCTGCTGATGGGGGAGCAGCCCTTTTTCAGAACAACCGAATCCAACAACGCCTCAAAGGACCGCCCCGATACAGTATCTCGACCTCAGAATGGACTTCTAAAGAGAATGAAGCCTCATTTTCCTATGTGACGTAGGCTGTTTTGGGTTCCTTCCGGTCAAGTCCCGGGTAGTGGTGTAGCCGTCTAGCTTTCGGCTCGGTATTGAGTTCGGGATTTGGTTAGGCGGTTAGCTGGTGTTTGTCGCCGTGATCATCTCCTGGGTGGTGCATGAGTTGGTTGGTGTGTTCGAGTGTAGATAGTGACATGTAGCGTTTTTGCTGGATCCAATCGTCGTGCTGCTCGGCTAGGACAGGGCCGACGAGCCGGATGATGGATTCGCGGTTCGGGAAGATGCCGACGACGTCGGTGCGCCGGCGGATCTCCCGGTTTAACCGCTCGGTGGGGTTGTTCGACCAGATTTTTGTCCAGACTGGTTTCGGGGCTGCGGTAAACGCCAACACCTCATCGAGTGATTCCTCCAGATAGGCAGCGATCTACCTGAATTTCGGCTCCAGCAAATCGACTACCTCGCGGGCTTCTCCCCAGGTGGATGCGGCGTCAAGTTGCTGGAAGATTGTCTGGAACATCGCAGAGACCATCGGCCATTGTGTTTTCGGGACCTTTTCGTAGAGGTTTTTCGCACAGTGGGTGCGGCGAGCTGCCAGGATGCATCAGGAAGCACTTCGGAGATGGCGTGCTGGATGCCTTCGTGGGCGTCACTGGTGACAAGGAAGACACCACGAAGCCCGCGGGCTTTTAAGTCCTGGAAGAAGCCTTTCCACGATGCGTTGGATTCCGCAGTGGCGACATGCATGCCGAGCATTTCGCGGTAGCCGTCGGCGTTGACTCCGGTGGCAAGCAGCACGAAGCATTTGACCACCCGGCCGCCTTCGCGGACTTTGATCGTGAGCGCGTCACACGACAGGTAGGCGTACCCACCGGGATCGAGTGGGCGGTTTTTGAAGTTTGTGACCATCTCATCGAGTTTTTCCGACATGCGCGAGACGTGAGATTTCGACATATTTGCAATCCCAAGGGTTGCCACAAGGTCATTCATCCTGCGGGTGGAAACCCGTTTGAGGTAGCAGGTCGCGATCACTGTCGATAAAGCGCGTTCGGCCCATAAGCGGCGCTCTAACAGCCAGTCTGGGAAGAATGCTCCGTGGCGCAGCTTCGGCACTGCGACATCGATAGTGCCCACACGGGTATCAAGGTCGCGGTAGCGATACCCGTTGCGGTGGTTGACCCGCTCGGTAGAAGCGACGCCGTACTCGGCCCCGCAGACGGTGTCGGCTTGGGCGGAGAGGATCTGGTTGATAAACCCTTGCAGCATCTGGCGCAACAGATCCGGGGAGGCCGGTTCCAGCAGATCGTCCAGATAGGTTGCAGGGTCGATAGAATGCGGAGCAGCGGTCATCGTCATGTGCCTTTCGGTGAGATGTGGTAGTTGAGTCGAAAGGTTACTGACGGTGGCCGCCCTTGCATCTCCCAGGGCCCACCATCAGAAAGCGTTACACCACACTAAGGGACGCAACCTGCAGTCCGCCTGACCACTGGAAATTTCGCCGTCAAGAATAAGCGCCAGCTTTCCGCCGGTGTCGAATTCGCCCCCACTTCCATGGGCCGAGGTGGCGCCGACGACCTCATCGCCGGACCAATGCGCATCGGCTCCCCCGGAGTGATCTCCGCGACCCGTGTCGCCGAGCAAGGACTCTTGGGAATGAACTTGCCGGTCCAGTACATGGAGTGGGCCGACCTCGGCTACGGCATCATCAACTACACCCGTGAGTCAGCAACGTTCGAGTACTGATTCCAGAACAAATTCGATCCGTCGAGCCCGGATGTGCTCGCTCACCAGATGATCGCCTGGGCGAAGGAAGACACTTCTCACCATCCCTCGCTACCCGCACCAGATCGATGCGGTGACTTTTGCACGGGCTTCCGGTGAAGGCCACGTCGGGCATCCGCTCAGCGGCACCGGCCCCAGGCGTGAAATTACGGGCGCGCTAGCCCGGAGGCTCCCCCCGGAAAGGCTTGGCGGAACACTGTGCCCATGTGAGTAACTGCACAGATTCGCCCGTATTGGAAATTTCAAACTAAAGTTGGGTTTATTCCATTTTGAAAGGATTTTCCTATGCGAGCAGTTCGCTATCACGGACAGAAAGACATCCGTGTCGAAGAAATTGACGCTCCTGCTGCAGGCCCGGGCGAGGTCCTCATCGACATCGCATGGTGCGGCATCTGCGGCACCGATCTCCACGAGTACCTCGACGGCCCAATCTTCGTCCCGGATAAGGGAAACCCGCACCCGGTGACTGGCGAAGAAATGCCGGTCACGCTCGGCCACGAGTTTTCCGGCGTAGTTTCGGCCCTGGGCGAGGGTGTCGATGACCTCCAGGTGGGTCAGCACGTCGTCGTCGAGCCCTACGTTCTGCCTGACGACGTGGACCCGAAGAAACCGGGCCCCTACAACCTCCACCCCGACGTCAACTTCATCGGTCTGGCTGGTGGCGGCGGCGGCCTGTCGGAACAGGTCGCAGTGCAGCGACGCTGGGTGCACCCGATCGACAAAGGCATCCCGCTCGACGAGGCTGCGCTGATCGAACCGTTGTCCGTCGCCCACCACGCTTTCGTCGCCTCCGGTGCAAAGGAAGGTGACGTTGCACTGATCGGCGGCGCTGGCCCGATTGGTTTGCTCACCGCAGCAGTGGCCAAAGCCTACGGGTGCACCGTCGTGATCTCGGAACTCTCCGAGCTTCGGCGCCAAAAAGCGGTCGAAGCCGGCGTGGCCGACCACACAGTCGACCCGTCATCGCAGGACCTCAAGGAAGCGATCCAGAAAATCACCGACGGTAACGGGGCCGATGTCGCATTCGAGTGCACCTCCGTCAACGTCGTGCTTGATCAGCTCGTCGACTGCCTCAAGCTACAGGGCACCCTCGTCGTCGTGTCCATCTGGTCCAAAAAGGCCGAGCTCGACATCCATGCGCTGGTGATGAAGGAACTGACCCTGCGCGGCATCATCGGCTACGCCCACGACCACCCGGAGACCATCAAATTGCTCGAATCCGGCAAGGTCGATCTCAGGCCGTTCATTACCAGCAAGATCGGCTTCGACGGTGTGGTGGATGAAGGGTTCGACACCCTGATCAACCACAACGAGACTGCCGTGAAGATTCTGGTGTCGCCGGAGCTCTAGAACGGCAGCCGGCATCTCCGCCGCAGACAGAGGGACCCCCTACCCGGTTAAACACCGGGTAGGGGGTCCTAAGTTGGTAGCGGGGGCTGGATTCGAACCAACGACCTCTGGGTTATCGGATTACATTCGAACCTAACTGGTGTTATTCGATTCTGACCATGCAGTTTAGGCGCGTTTTAGATCATTTAGAGCCATTTAGAAACATCCAGAATCATCCCTCTAGTGCACCATCTAGTGCACCACCCGCAAGCACTGACTGCATGGCCGAAACGTCGGTGAGGTCCGTGTAGTTTCGAGCGTTCATCACTTCGGTGTGCCCAAAGAAGGCGCTTCGGATCTCGGCGGGAACTCCGCGAGCGATTGCGCGGTTGTTGAGCACCGTGCGCCACGCGTGTGATCTCATGGAAGAAACGGCCGGGTCTTCGAGTTGGACGCCAATGTCTTTGTAAAGCGCCGCACACGCCTTGACTGTGTTATCCGTCCGCCAGTGCGAGTGCTTGCCCCCCCCCCGGTGCCGGAAGGAGCGGATCGCCGGGGCCGATTGTCTTGATTCGCTCTAGCCAGAATTTCTCGCACCGCGCATCAAGCATCGGTACGGTTCGCCCCCGGTGAGTCTTGGAGTGTTCTGCCTGCACCGTCACCGCGAGTGAGTCTTGCGTGACAGTCGCGTCCTCACGAGTGAGCGCAAGCGCTTCGCTAATACGCAGACCCGGACCTGACCCCCTGGTGGTGGACACGCTGAAACCAGCATGTCGCTGGGGAAGTGAGGTACCTTTCCACCATGCCACGCAAGACCTACACCGAGCGGTTCAAGCGTGACGCAGTCTCGTTGTACGAGTCGACTCCCGGAGCAACGATCAACGCGATCGCCTCCGGTCTCGGGGTCAACCGCAACTCGCTGCGCAGCTGGCTCGATGCCTTCGGCACACGCACCAAAACCAATGCCAACGGTGAGAAAGTCGCCAGCCTCATCGCCGCGTCGGACTCCGCCACCACTGCCTCAGGACTGTCGGACGCCGAGCGCATCCGCGTACTGGAACGCGAAAACGCCAAACTCCGCGAGGAACGAGAAATCCTTCGTAAGGCGGCCAAGTATTTCGCGGAAGAGACGAACTGGTGAACCGCTTCCGGTTCGTTGACGACCATCGAGACCTCTACGAGGTCAAGCGGTTATGCCAGGTCCTGAAAATCAATCGGTCCTCTTACTACGCCTGGAAATCAGCTGCCCCTGCCCGCCGGCAACGCCTCGTCGATGACGCGGTGCTGGGAGCGCAGATCAAGGCCACCTTCAACGCCGAGAACGGCTGCTACGGCGCGAAACGAGTGACTGCGGCGATCAACTCCGATCCCGTCAACGACCGGGGCAAGGGCGGCCGTCTCAATCACAAGCGCACCGCCCGGCTGATGCGGCAGATGGGCCTTTTTGGTTTCACCAGGAAACGCCGGGTGAAAACGACGACGTCGAGTAAACGGGCCCCGAGGTTTCTGGATCTGCTGCAACGCCGGTTCACTGCGGACAGGCCGAACGCGGTCTACGTCGGCGACATCACGTACCTGCCGATCGCGGACGGGTCGAATATGTACCTGGCCACGGTTATCGACTGCTATTCGCGGCAGTTGACGGGGTTTGCGATCGCTGATGTGAGGCAGTCTCCCTGAAGCGATTGGCTGCCTCATATTCTTGACCAAATGCTTCGTTATCCCCAGGCGGATCGTCCAGGATCGCGCGAATTTGATCCGTTCAACCCTTGCCAGGAACTCTCATCCTGTTCCGACCGGCTTTCGATCGTCCGAAAGGTCACGCCGGTGCCAAAGAACGACTGAAGCCCTCAGGGACGGCTGTCGGTCAATTGAGGGAGATCCCCGCGTCGTTGAGCGCTGCCCGCCCGGCGGGAGTGAGACGCACGGCCCGGGTACGACCCCTGCGGGAAAGCCATTCCTTATCCAGCAGAGTCTTGCAGATTCCCGTGCCGAGAGGGCCGGCGAGGTGGAAGCGGCGTTCGGTGGAGTCCATGCACAACCTGCCCGTGTCGAGCATCTTCGGGGGCACACCCCACTGTATGAACAAGCGATGACCTTGATTAGTGACCTGACAGTGCGAGTCGATGAACTCGTGCTCTTCCAGTTGCTCAGCCAGGCGCACCCCGAGCTTACCGGCGAGGTGCTGATAACAGGTGCGGCCTTCACGTAGGTTCGCATTCGCCCGTGACGCGCTGAGGCTGTGAGGAGTGGGCAGGGGCGAGCGGGCGACCACGCCAAGGCTCTCGACCACTCGTGCGATGTCTTCCCCGGCCAGGCGAATGTAGCGGTGCCGGCCCTGCCGAATGTCGTGGACGAGACCGTGGGTGACGAGCACGTCAACATGCTCGCTCGCCGTCGACCGGGCCAGGCCCGCGTACCTGCCCAGTTCACCAACCGTCCAGGCCCGCCCGTCCATGAGCGCAGCACACATGGCCGCCCGCGACGAGTCAGCCAGAGCCGACGCGACTGTCGAGATATCCGGGACCGCTTCAGGAAACACGCGCGCAACCATGTCTCCAGTGTGCACCCGGAACTGTTCGGTGACGACCGAACAATCGCAGGCGTAGTTTGAACTCACCAGATTCATTGCATCAGGAGACGAAGGGAGCGATCGCGATGAACGGGGACCGCCAACGGCTACGCGGGCACTACGATGAGGACTTCTACAAGCGCACCTACTTCGGCCACCCGCCCGCCGAGGCTTCGCTGGAGTCTCGCGTATGACCGCGCATCGGCGCACGGCGCTGGTCGCGACCCTCCTCGGTTTCTTCATCGTCATGCTCGATACGACCATCGTCAATGTCGCCCTCGCCGAGATCGGCACTGACCTCGACATGACGGTGGGCTCACTGCAGTGGGTCGTCGACGCTTACACCCTCGTGTTCGCCGCGTTCCTTCTCACAGCTGGGGCCGCATGCGACCGTCTCGGGGCCCGCAGGGTCTACCTCGCTGGCCTGGTGGTCTTTGCTGTGCTCTCGGCCGTATGCGCCCTCGCTCCCACAGGCGGGTTCCTCGTCGCTGGTCGCGCCGTCCAGGGCGTGGGCGCGGCAGCGATCGTGCCGGGCTCTCTGGCATTGCTGTCGGCTGTGTACGACAATCCGAAGGAACGAGCACGCGCCATCGGGCTGTGGGGCGGCGCAGGAGGTGTTGCCGCCGCGATCGGACCGGTCCTGGGCGGAGCGCTGGTGTCGACGATCGGGTGGCGGGCGGTGTTCTGGGTCAACCTCCCCATCGTCGCTATCGGCTGTCTGCTCACCTTGTGGGCAATTCCCGTGCTCACGGGCAGTCGCGCGAGACGGGTGGACCTACCCGGACAGGTGCTCTCCGTGCTCACGCTGGTGGCAGTAACCTATGCAGTCATCACCGCAGGCGAACACGGATGGTCACCCTGGCAGGTAGCCGTACTGATCGCCGGGGGCGTCTTCCTCGCCCTGTTCATCATCGCAGAGCGACGACACCCGGACCCGATGCTGCCGATGGCCTTGTTCACTCGTGCCCGGTTTTCCGTGGCCGCAATGGTAGGGCTCGCGCTCAACTTCAGCTTCTTCGGACAACTCTTCGTGCTCTCCCTCTTCTTCCAGCAGTACCTGGGATACGAGCCGTGGCTGGCAGGCCTCGCGCTGGCACCACAGGCGTGCAGCGCCGTGGTCGCGTCACCGCTGGGCGGCCGTGCCGTCGCCCGGTGGGGCGCGTTCCCCACCATGCTCACCGGCCTGGTAGTCGGCACGATCGGCTTCAGCAGCCTCGTGCTGCTCACCGCAGAAACCCCTTACGTGGTGGTCGCGGTGTTGACCTTCACAGCTGGATTCGGGATGGCCTTCGCGATGCCGGCCGCGACCTCGGCCGCAGTGGCCTCGGCCCCGCCGGAACATGTCGGCATCGCAGGAGGAGTCATCAATGCCGCCCGCCAGACCGGCAGCGTCGTCGGCGTCGCAGTCCTCGGCGAAATGGTCGCCAGTGGAGCGTTCCTCACAGGCTTCCACACAGCCGTCGCGGTCGCCGGTGGAGTCTTCGGTGCCGCAGCGCTCGTAGTTGCTGCCACCATCATCAGTCACCTACAGGAGCCAGTTACACCTGAAGTTTAGAATCATTGTGTGATGAAGCACCATCGGAGGAGGTCGAAGAAGCTGCTCCCCCCCCCCCAACTTTGCAACAGCACCTATACGAGCCAGGTGCGCGTCATGCGGGCAGCCCATTCAACAACGGCTGCACCAGTCAACGCTGCGTCGGTCGCGGCCTGTGTTTGTTTTGTACTCCATAGTCCATTAACTGCTAGCATCGCGGACATGGGTAGACCACGAACGTTTGACGAGGCGACAGTGCTGGATGCCGCGGCCGCGCAGTTCAGGGTGCGTGGATTCGCGGACACGTCGACTGACCAGTTGTGCGCGGCGGCCGGGGTGCGGCGGAGCAGCCTGTACAACGCCTTCGACTCCAAGGATGAGCTGTTCGTTCGAGCACTGGAGCGCTATGTCGAGGTCACTGGTGAGAGTCAGGAGGCGGTGCTCACCGATGCCGAACTGGATGGCTTCGCACGCGTGAGCGGCGTTCTGAATCTCATGATCGCCGAGGAGTACGAGGCGTCCACTGAAGGGCACGCGGCCGGGTGCATGGTCGTGACGACACGCATGACGCCGGACCGCGGCAGTCAGGACCCGCGCGTCGCCCGCATCCTCGACCGTGCACTGGGACGCCAGCTCGCTATGCTGGAGCACGCCGTCAGGGCCGGCAGGTTCGACGGTAGCCTCCGGCCGGACCTGGACGCTCGGGACACCGCACTGCTGGTCGTCACCCTGATCTCAGGGATTCGCGTCATGGCACAGGCCGGCTCCGCACCCGAGGAACTGCGGCGGATCGTCGCACTCGGCCTCAGTGCCCTGACACCTTGATACGCCACTACTGAGAAATCCGTGAGCTGTCGGGCTCACCTGCACCTTTATTTTGTACTAGAGAATCCAGATTGGAGACCGGGCAATGAAGAAATACCTGTACGTACTGATGCTCACGATCATGGTGGTGGTCATGAGCGAGTTCCAGACCGCGGGGATGATGCCGCAGATCGCCGCAGACCTGGGCGTCTCGACCGGCCAGGTCGGGACGGTGGTCACTTTGTACGCGCTCGGCATGGCGCTCGGAGGCCCGCTGCTGGTGTACCTCCTGCGGCATCGCCCACCCAAAGCCTCGCTGTTGATCGTCATCGGAACCTATGCCGCGCTGGAGGTCCTGGTCCCGCTGATCCACGAGTTCTGGTGGCTGGCACTGCTTCGCGTCCTGACCGGATGCCTCTCCGGCGCCGCCTATGGCATCGCCGTGTCCTACAGCGCCCGACTGGCCCCGAGTCCGGAGAAGATCGGCGAAGCAGTGTCCATCGTGCTCGGCGGCATCATGATCGGAACCGTCATCGGCCTGCCGCTGTCGCACTTCCTCGCGGCCCGCTGGGGCTGGCAGTCCAGCTTCTACATCCTAGGCATCGCGGCCTTCGCCGTGTTCCTCATCAGCCTGCTCACCCTGCCCGCCCGTGAAGCCGCCACCCAGGAAGCCGCCGCACAGGACCTGCGCAAGCTGCGCTCGCCGAAACTCTGGTCCAGATACCTGGTCAGCCTGCTGACCATCGGCGCAGCCTTTGCCGGCTTCTCCTACTTCACCCCGCTGCTGGAACAGAACGCCGGCTTCGCGACGAATACGACGACCCTGATCCTGCTCGCCTACGGGATCGTGTCCTTCATCGGCAACCTCATCGTCGGCAAGTTCGCCGACCAGCACGCCATCGGCATCCTGCGCATCGGACACACACTGCTATTCATCTCACTCGCGCTCCTTGGAGCCTTCAGCAACGCACAGCCGCTCGTGCTGGCCATGGTGCTCATCGTAGGCGTCGCCGGAGTGCCGATGAACCCCGCCCTGGTCGCCCGCGTCGCCGAAATCGGAGGAACCGGGAACATGGTCAGCACGGTGCACACCTCCCTCATTACCATGGGCGTCGCCCTGGGATCAGCAATCGGCGCGCTCGCCATCGGCCGAGCCGGTGACGATCCCTCCGCAGCCATGTGGATCGGAGCAGCCTTCGCCGTTCTCGCCACACTCACCCTCGCAACACAAGCACGAGGCAGAAGACAACCTCTTCGACCGCCCCATGCAACTGAAACAGTAGATTGTGTCTGATCTGCTGATCTGATCAGATCACATCTCCAATCGGCAGGCCCGTCGATCTCCTGGACCATCAAACAGACGTAGCTACTTTCGCATCCCAACGGCGTTCTCGTCTCCATGTAGCGCTGTGGAGGCGATGCACTCATTGCGGAAAGGGCAAGGCACGATGTTTGTCTACGGGCAACCGAACCCGGACGCGGTGATCGTCAACCGGGTCTTCGAGACGGCCTGAGAACGCCCACACGCAGCGGCCATCAGGGAATGAGAAACTGAGTCTTCGCTGCTCTCCCCCCAACTTTGCAACAGCACCTGAAATGGGGACCGACGGTCTCAAGGTCCGGGGCGACATTCGCAGGGGTCAGATCTTGTATTTCTGGGAGCCGTAACGGGTACCTGGTCTTGTAGGCCCAGGAGCTCCCACAGGTGGTCGACAACCTGCACTGGGCTCTTCCGGGGGCAAGGTTGGATGAATCCCATCTCAGCGACACGGGAACTGAAGCGTCCTGGGTTTAGTTCCGCCCCCAAATTGATCTTTGTACGCGTCGATGCAGGAGATCATTTGGTCGCGGGTCGGTCGAGTTCCGCTGCGAAAAAAGCCGAAGCTGTCTTAAGAATCCCGTTTGCTCGTTTCAGCTCACGGTTTTCGCGGCGCAGACGCTTGAGCTCTTCTTCCATTGTTTCGCCGCCTGAAGCGTCAGAATTATCTCGTACTGAAGCGCTGTCACGGTACCAAGCCCGCAACGCGTGGTGGGATACTCCAAGCAGCTCACCGACCTCCGTGTAGGCGCGTTGCAGTGAGCAAGACTCCAGTCGGACCATTTCGATGATCTGATGGCCCGCCTTCTCCTTGAACTCAACGGAATACTTTCTGGGCATAGTGCCTAATCCTTCCTTACCAGAGGTAGGAACTGAACCCAGGACGCTTCAAGATGAACTTCTAAGCTTAGCCACCAGCCTCAGCTGGAAGGCTCGCAATATACGGTTCCCCTGCCGTTAGGCAGTGAGATAAAACCTCACGTGAAGAAAATCGGCATGCTCTGTGCTATCCATTTTCACCCCTGCTTTCTACCAGTGCCGGAAACAGGAAGGTGGGCGCCGCGCAGCGTGAAAAACATCGCGACAATCAATGAACCAGCCGCCACTGCGAAACTCAAGGTAGTTGAGTTACTAAACACCACAGCGATAACCGCAGGGCCCATAATTTGCCCCAAGCTGTACCATGTCGTTAGGGAAGCCGCCGCAACTGGGCTCCCCGCTTTGAGACCCGCTTCAATAGTCAGCATCGTTACCCCCATGAAGGTAGCTCCGAACAAAAACGCCGACACAAACAAAAGACCGGGCCCAGAACTGAAGACTGCCACGACAGCACCTGTAACCTGCAGGAAATAGCATCCAGCAAGCGCTTTGAAGGTTCCCACTCGGTTTGCCGCATACGACCAAAACAACGGGGATGGAGCGGTGGCGCATCCAGCTACCAGCCACGTCGAGGCGGCGGCTGTTTGCCCGAAAACCGGCTGCGCTAGAACCACCAGATATGTACCGATGATGATGTAGCCTGCGCCTTGGAAGAGATATCCAGCAGATAACCACCGCAATGGTTCAAGCGAAGATTCCTGTCCTTGGTCACTTCGTGGCCGAGTAGAAGAATCGGAGCGATTCTCACGTATTGGCCAATTCCATGCAAGAAGCGAAAGTGCTGCGCTCACTGCTGCGCAGATAAGCCACAGTGCCCGCCATGAGAGAACACTTCCCCCCATGAGGACAATTCCTCCGGAGATGAGGATGCCTAGCCCAACCCCAGCGTAAATTATTCCACCATCATGGGCTCGGCGTTTGACCACGGGAATATTCTGCGTCACCGAGACGAAAACTAGAGCTGAGATGGCCCCAGCCAAAAAGCGGACCGCTATTTGCCACCACGGTGAGCCAGAGAAAGCAACCGCCGCCAGGAGCACTGTCGTCAACACAAGGGCTGCCCTGTATAATCTTCTAGAAATCGGCACCCACCCTCGGGAGGCCGCCAAAGAACCCGCAAAATACCCGGCGTAGTTGGCGGTGGCGATCCACGCGCTGGACTGTCCCGACCAACCCAGGGAACCTACCATCAAAGGCAAAATGGGGGTGTAAAAGAATCTGCCCAAGCCCATGGCTACTGCTAGGCCGGCGGTACCACGCGACACCAAAAGAGCATCCCGGTGGGTAGTTTCAGTCGCAGCGGAGTGAGCGTCTCCCTCAGGCTTCCCCATTGTTTTCCTCCTGATTGTTTTCCTCCTGTGCAATCATTTGCTGAGAGGTATGCCCAACTGCCAACACAACATTTTTGACCACTACCGTGTGCCCATCAGAGTCCATGAGAGCGTATGCCCCCTCTTGATCGGAAATAGATAGCACTCGCGTGGGCACTAAGCGAATATCTACATAATCTCGATAGGCAGTAACTACCTGAGAAGCTACCCAGTGAAGATAAGCGCCATAGAGAGCCCTGGATGTATAGGTGTCTGGACCCGTTTGCAGAGCCTCTTCCAAAAGGACAGGATCTGAGTGTAGGAAGGCAGAGGCTTTGTCAGATTTCAGCCATTCGTAAAATGTGGGACCCTCGAGATACCTCCCCTCGATACCGGCGCTGGAATCAGGGAAACCGCTAAGCTGAGATGCCACAGTATTCATGAGGAGAGCAGGGGTCTGATAAGGATTCCACACCTTGCCGGATCCGAAGGATGAATCATCAAACCAGACCAGTACGGGTGTTTCTTCTTGATCAATACTGTGCGCCAACCGGTCCAGGGTTCTTTCGACGACCGCCAGCCCTCTCGGCCCCCCGCCCACAACAGCTACCTGGGCAGCCAGAGGAACGACTCGACCGACGCCTAGAGAAGTAGAATATGGGGTCAGCTCATCAACAATATCGGCCGCAGGTGCCGAATGGGCGCACCCGTAGTTCACTCCCGCCCAAAGGTTAAGGCTTTCCACATCGCCAGCGTAATTAGCATTTGCTCTTAACTCTGAAGTCAAATGGTGAAGTTCCGGATACATCGACGGAGCGGACTGGGAGTACTTTTCAGTAAAAGTATTGGTGATGGCGCGAGCCGATCTTCCGGTGAACGCTTTAGTAAGGGTGGTCGGCCGACCGCGTAACTCTTTCAGAGCAATCTTGTGGGTATGTTTCGTCCCCGCCTCATCTGCGAGAAGAAAATGGGTGCCCACCTGTATGGCCCATGCACCCCGGCGAAGGAGTGCGAGGGCTTCTTTTGCAGTCGCGATACCACCTGCAGCAATAACAGGCTTACTTACTTTAGATAAGGCATATTCCAGCAGTTCAGAAGTAGAATGAGTCGATCCCTCACTCTCGGTAGAGAGCACAGTCGCTCGATGGCCTCCAGCTTCTGCCCCCTGAACACATATAGCATCACACGAGGTGGATGCGAGAAAGTCGATCTCATGAGGCGTTGTCGCATTTAAAACAACACTTTTCCCTGCTTCTTGAAACTCATGGATCAACGTTTCATCAGGGTAGCCAAACGTAAAAGAAACTACTTGAGCCTGCGAGCTTAAAGCAATGTCTATCTTTTCCCGGTAAAAGTCGTCCCCCGTAAAGGGTCGATCAGGTAGCTCCCCAAGTATCTGGGTATCCGTTTCGAGTAAGACGCGGTATCGCTTCCATAGGTCCTGCTCCTTAGAAGAACGCTCTCGATCCGGAGGCGGGCAGAATATATTTATCCCGTACGGGCCGTCCGCTTCACCTTCAACCTGTTGAATTGCCGATATCAGCTTTTCTGGAGTTAAGTAACCTGCAGCAATATTTCCCAAACCGCCGGCATTCGTTACCGCGACACAAAGTTCAGGAGTAGATGGCCCCCTGCCATTGGCGCCAAAATCAAGGGTCTCTTCAAAGTGATCATGAGTGAAATCCTTACTCAGTGAAATCCACGGCATGATTCATGCTACACAATTTCTGCAGCGTCCTGGGTTTAGTTCCGCTTCTTTTACGGCCCTGTGTTGATGGGCTCGGTGAGATAGTACTCGGTTTCTATTTCCTGTGGGGTGGCGTAGTCCAATGCTTCGTGAAGTCGCTTAGTGTTCCACTAATGCACCCACCGCAAGGTGGCCAGTTCGGCTTCTCCGACCGACGTCCACGGGTCGGACCATTTCGATGATCTGATGGCCCGCCCTCTCCTTGAACTCAACGGAATACTTTCTGGGCATAGTGCCTAATCCTTCCTTACCTGAGGTAGGAACTAAACCCGGGACGCTTCAAACTGTACGAATCGATGTATGGGTCGACCACGACCTCGGCGGATCTAGTATCTTGAAGAAAAAATAACCCCGCAGGGAAACCTGCGGGGTGTTGTTGTAACTAGAACGGTGCTTGTTCAGCGTCTGCGAGCGCTGCGTTCGCCGCCACGCCTCCGCGACGGGCTGCGCGAGCAGCGGACTCTTTCTTGGAGTCGATCAGCTGCACGGTGTCGATACGGGCGACCAGCGGGTAGTGCTTCACACCGTCCTTGTCGGTGTAGACGTCGGTTTTCAGCGAGTAGCTCACCGCGACGCGATCGCCGGAGCCGATGCAGCCGAACACGCCGGGGTTCTTCGCGTCCTGGACGTAGCCGGTCAGCTCCACGATCTCGGACTCGACCTTGCCGGTGGTCTTGTTCTTGAAGGTGTTGCGCGCATAGACGCTGAGTTTCACCGTCGCGCCACCGTTTGCGTGCTCGAACAGCTTCGGTGCGCGAGCTGCGTTGCCGACGATGGTGCCGTTGTTGAAGGGGTTGGACATGGTGGTTCTCCTTATGTGAGTGGGTGTGATTTGCCGTGCAATTTGGGTGTTGAAGCAGCGGCTTTGCTGCTGCGGGGTGGTTGCGCTGTCGTTACAGCACTGCCCAGGGCAGCGGTGTGCCTGCCGCCTCTAGGTCGCGCAGTTCTTGCGCTGCGCCCGGATCGGCGTCCTCGCCGTCGATGCCGTCGGCGAGCTGGTAGAGCAGTTCCAGGTCGGTGTGGATGAAGTCGCGCATCAGGTGCCTCCTTGTTCGGATTGATGGTCAATCCGTCTGTTGGAGACAGCTCTGCTGTCTAGGGGTCGCTCCCCTACCTCGTTGAGGTGTCTGTCGTCGCAAGCCACGGCCGACGAGAAAAAGAAACCCCGTTGCATCGCTGCAACGGGGTGTGTGGTGTTACTCGGCGAACAGGATCGTGCGGGTCTTCTCAGCGCCCTCGCGGACGAGTTCGACCATCCGCTCGCCTTGGCCGATGTCGGTCAGCTTCGCGACCAGTGAGGCGAAGTTCTCGTCTGGCCCGATCTCGGTGGCCCGCTGCGCAGCCACGCCAGCTAGCCCCGGCTGGCCCGTGGCGTGCGCGAGCACGGCAACGGTGGCGGTGAGCTGCGCACGCATCCCCGGCCAGCTGGTCGGGACAGCGCGCATGACATGCTCTGCGAACTTCAGGCCCGCCTGCGGCTCATCAAGCAGTGCCGCAAGCAGCGTGTCCCGCAAGCGCGGCGTGGTGAAGCATTTCAGCACGGATCGAACAGCGCGAGTGCTCGGCTGGGTGATCCCTGCCGCTGCCTGCTCGTATTCACGCTGCAGCATGTCTGCGAACATGGGCGGGATATACGCCAGCGCGTCTTCGATGATGTCGGCGTGCTCTGCAGCGTCGATGCCGTGGTCGGTGCTGTTCAGGCGTGCCTCGATGTCGTCTTTGCTCGGCTCCGGCAGCTCGCCGGTGTGCTCTAGCATTTGCCGCAGCGCCGCCGATGCGGCGACCTCGCCGACAACGCCGTGGCGAGGCTCGTCGATGAGCGGATGCTGGTACACAGACCACCAGGCAGCCCCGGTGACGATCTCGGGTACCTGCACCACCCCGAGCAGCGGCGGTAGGTGCACGGCCCCGCTCGTGAGATACGTGGCTGTCTCGTCGAAGACCGGCTGCGCAATGTCGTCGCTGATCATGTACGCGATAACAGCGTCGAGTTCGAGGTGGTGGACCCACGCTGCGAACCGCTCGCGGCTCTCGGTGAGCTTCTCCACGGCCTCGTCCAGGTCGAACCGTGCGACCGGGCCGAGGCGGATGGTGTCGACGCCCTCGTCGTCGACGAAGAACGCGAGGATCAGCGAGTTGTTCGGGTAGAAGCCGAGGATGCCGGGGAGGTTCGCGAGGATCTCGCCGTGGGATGCAAGCGTGTGGGAGTGAGTGGACATGGCAGTGCTCCTTTGCACGAATACGGGGTGTACGTGGTCAATCCCGTATTCGGTCCGGCTCTGCCGGTCGCGCCCTGCCACGGCACCACCGCACCTGAAGCGTGCTGAGCGTCGCTAGCGCAGCCTGATGCTTGGCTTACTGGGTGCGAGCGCTAGCGACGCAGCCTGTGCCTAAGTGTCGGCGTCAATGCGCTTGAGAGCGCGATAGATCGTCGGCCGCGAGACGTTGCATATCCGGAGAATGTGCGTGGTGAGCTTCGGGTGGTAGTCAGCTTCGATGAAGGCGGGCCCGACCCCCGTATAGTAGACACGGAGGATTTAATCAGTCAGCAGATTTCAGGATAACAGAACCGCGCTCCTCAAACACCGCAGGGGCGAGATATTTACACCAGGAATGCCGACGCACCGTGTTGTAACGGGTACACCAGTGGAAAACATCTCGGCGGCAGATCAACTGGTTCATGAATGTCTTGGAATCCTGAAGGACCTCCCGCTTCATCGCGGCATTGAGCGACTCCGCCAAGGCGTTATCCGCACTGGTACCGATTGATCCCATCGACTGCCTGATCCCTAATTCCTTACAGGTGTTCTGGAATGCGTGCGCGGTGTAAACGCTGCCGTGATCCGAGTGAAAAATCGCCCCAGTCAGGCTTCCACGCTGGCCTTTGGCCATGAGCAGTGCGTCTTGGACCAGGCTGGTGCGCATGTGATCCGCGATGGAAAAGCCGATCAACCGGCGGGAATAGCAATCAATGACCGTCGCCAGGTACATATTCGACCCATCCACAATCGGCAGGTACGTAATATCCCCAACGTAGAGCTGGTTCGGCTTGTCAGCGGTGAACTTCCGGCCCACCAGATCAGGGAACACCGGCTTCTTATGATCCGACACGGTGGTGATGACCTTGCGTTTCTTGGTGTAACCAAACAATTTGAGCTCACGCATGACCCGCGCAACTCGCTTGTAGTTCATCGGTTCATGACCGGTGCTGTTGCAAAGTTGGGGCAGTAGAAAGACCGGCGTGAAATAATCACGGCCATGGACATCTTCTCCGGTCGGCATTTCCCCCGTGAAATCATCCTATGGGCGGTGCGGTGGCACTGCCGCTACGGCGTGAGCTACCGCGATCTCGAAGAGATGATGACCGAGCGGGGTGTTTAAGTCGGTCACACCACAGTGAGCCAAGCCAGGCTATAATGCAAGCGTATTGGTGTTATAATACAAATGTATTGGTAAGGTGATAGCTCATGGCCCTGGTCGGGAAAAGGGTCCTGAAGGTGGCGGGACTTATCGTGACGGCAATCGTTGCACTTGCGGCAGCCGGTGCTGGCGGTTGGGCATGGTACACAACCACGTATCACTCGCGTCTTGTGAGATCCCTGGAAAAGGCTGGCTATCAAGAGCACCGGGTGAGCGTGGATCATGTGAAGCTCAATGTAGGGGTAAGCGAGCCAAGGGACGGTTCCCCTATTGTCCTTATCCATGGTCAAGCGAGCGGATGGCGCCAGTACGGTTACGCTTTACGTGACCTCAGCAAGGACCGCCAAGTGTATGCCATCGACGTTCCAGGGCATGGCAAGTCTGATCGCCTTGAATCTTATCGAGCGGTGGAGGTCGCAGACGTCCTATCTCGTTATATAGAGACAATTGGCCAACCCGTCGTATTAAGTGGGCATTCGTCTGGGGGTCAATTGGCCGCGTTGATTGCTGCGCGTCATCCAGAACTGGTTAGCTTCCTGGTGTTAGAAGATCCGCCGCTATTTGCCACAGAGCTACCTGAGGCGCGCAATACGTGGAATTATCAGGACCTAGCTGTCAGCACTCATGAGTTCTTGTCTTCAGGAGAGACCGACTGGCAGGCTTATCAGTGGCGCAGCCAAAAAATGTGGCAATACTTTGGGGACTCTGCTCAGGGGTTCATCGGTGATGGACTCGCATATCACTCTCGGCATCCGGGCGCCCCGATAGCTCTGTGGACCATGCCTCCCGAGATGAATGAGGCACAGGTGTACATCATGGATTATGACCCAGCGTTTGGTGATGCCTTCTTTACGGGTCTCTGGAACGAAGGGTTTGATCAAGAAGCAACACTTGCGGCGATTCAAGCGCCAGTTACCTATATTCATTGTCAAGCGCGATACGACGGGGAAGTCCTTCAAGCTGCGGCCAGTGATGAGGACGCCGCCAGGGCCATGGATTCTCTTCCCGCCGGTGCCGTTAAAGTCGAGGCTGACTCGGGCCACAACTTCCATGTAGAAAAGCGCAAGGAGTTCGTAGAAATTCTGCTGGCCGGCGTAGGTTAATCCGCGTGCGCTTCTCCTGAGTTGGATCATTTTAGTGCGGAAGTAAGGGTTCGGTGATGGCGTGGACGAGGTTTTGCACTTCGGCTGGTAGTGGCATGGCCGCGTGGATTGTTGTGTCTTCGACTCTGAGTTCAAAACTGCGATACTTTTTGAAAGTTCGCACGAGTCGTTTAATGCTTCGTCCGGTTGCTGATTCCATCATTCGACTTACTGCGAGTGTTGCCATGACGATATTGAGGTGCGCATTAATCGAGCCCTCGGTTCGGGCATAAATTGGTCGCGCCTTGAGATCGGATTTCGACATCCGATTGCCCGCGTGTTCGCTCGTGACTACCTGGACAGCTGTAGCCCCAGAAGCAGTCGTCACAGTGCGGATAGACGGGCTCACAAAAGATCACACTACCGTCCGCCCCACACCCCACCCCTTAGTGCGGAAAAATACCCAACCCCAACACCAAACCAGCAGGTGTACGCGTCAAGAGTTAAGTCGGTCACACCACAGTGAGCCAAGTCAGGTGCACTTTCATCTCTCGACATGCGAGAGGACGCGAGTCGTGTAATACTCATCTCGAACGCCACGGTTGAGCGGTGTCCCCCCCGACACACAGACAGATCTCCCCCGAACTGTCGGCTCCCGTGGCATCCCTCGTTGCAATCGCCCTCGCATACAACCGCGAAACCCGCACCGCTTTGCTGGAGCGCTGATGCCTCATCGGGTGCAGGATTCTGACCCTAGTGCACCACGTAGTGCACCAAATGGCGATCCGAGCGCAAAATGAAGAAGGCCCCTACCAGCATTTGCACTGGTAGGGGCCTTATCTCAGTAGCGGGGGCTGGATTCGAACCAACGACCTCTGGGTTCTCACCCTCAAGTTCGAGCCACCTGCAGTTATTACCCTTTTACCTGCTGATTAGAGAAGTATAAGCATACTGGGCCTTACTGCGCCTTACCGCGGATTACCGACTCTTAAGTCCCGTTTTGAGTCCCACTTTCTTCACCGAGATTCAAGGCTCCCCGCATAGCGTCGACATCAGTCCAATCCGTGTAGTTGCGCGCGTTCACGTCGACGTCATGCCCGAAGTAGGCTGCACGCACCTGGGCGGGCACCCCTCGCGCGATGGCCCGGTTATTGAGCACCGTGCGCCAGTCATGGGATCTCATTAAAGCGATGTGGTCGTCCTGGACCTGCGCGCCGACATCTTTAAACAGAGCCGCTGACGCTTTCACGGCGTTGTCGGTGCGCCAGTGCGCCTGCTTGTCTCCTGGCGAAGGGATCAGTGGGTCGGTCGTTCCTAGTCCGTCGAGCCGGTTTAACCAAAACTTTTCGACGCGCTTGTCCAGGAACGGGATAGAACGGCCTCTGTGCGTTTTGGATTGCTCAGATGTAATGCTGATAGCGATCTGCCCATTAGCGACTTTTACAGAATGCCTCGTCACTGCCAGTGCCTCGGAGATGCGAAGTCCCGTCCCCGCTTGCAGTAGTGCCAGCGCGACCACGTTGTCATGTTTTGCGATGGAGCTTGCTCGTCTGTCCGTGCCCGGTGGTAACGGTCTGGCGGTATCGCGTGCAATGAGATGGTCTACAACGGCGTCGTATTGGGCGTTCGTCAGGGCGTGACCACCTTGTGGTTTATTGCCCTTCTTGACCTCGCCGAGGTCGATGCTGATTCCGCGTAACGGGTTGTGGTCGATAACACCCTCGCGGATGAGCTGATCCAGAATGTACTTGCTCACGACGGTGCGGGCCTGCCGTGCAGATTCCGACCCGTTTGCGGTGGCGATGGCCTGCAATGCGTGTTCGAGAGTTCGGAATTTCACAGCTTCGCCAATGGCGTGTTTTCCTAGCTGTGCTTCGGCCTGCTTTAATGCGAGCTCATACCGGGCGCGCGTGTTCGGTCGCAGACGTGCCGCCCGGATGGCCGGCTTAGAGACGTCGGTAATGAACGCCGAGAAGTTCTTGCTCTTATCCCAATTGGTCGACGTCGAGTTGAGCTTGCTATCCCGCTTCTCGACGGCAATTCGCCGGAATTCCCCCTTTGTCCTTGCCCGGATTGTCGGGCGGTAAGTCGTTCCGTCCCATAGTCGGACCGTGATTTTCGCTTCGTATGGACCTCGCGGCGGTAAAGCATCAACGACGCGGTCGATGGAATCTTCCCCAAGGCTTAGTTTCGTTCTGGCGGCACGTATTTGCTTGGACATACACACCACTATAGACCCACTTTTGCAATAGGTTCGAATTTGTTATCATTGCTGGTATGGATCTTTCAGAACGTCTTCCAATTTGGTCTACCGATGACGTCGCGCGCAGACGCCAGGAAGTGTTGTGCACGTTGGTTGACGATAATCACCCGCTTTATGTTGACGCTCGCGAATTGTTCACTCCCCCACTTTCCCGCGAGGAGGTCACACAGCTCTTGCTTACCGCCCTTGAAACCTACTGTGAAATCCGCGCGGTAGCTCGTGAACTAAGGTATCTGGACCCCATTGTGAAAAATGATACGAAAGGTCGTCAGAAGCGACACCCGCGTCTGCACGCTGTCCGCAAACACCTCCAGGCACGACTCGAGTTTCTGGAGAACGAAGCTGATCGAACGTTGCCGTTCACCTTTTATCGGCCTAACGCAGGACGACGCTTCGCCGCAGGTGAAGGACTGACGATGGATCTTATCGACCCTGTACCGGACAGTGTCGTGGCTACGATGTTTCCGCCGGTCTTTGATTTTCCCTCACAAGTAGGCTAAAATATAACCAGCCGTACCTGCGACGGTTGGCCACCGAGGCACCGGGGACAATAAGAACCCAAGGTTTGCAACTCGGATATGCAGGCCCCCAAAGCGGATAACCGCTAGGCCGGGGCCCTTTCAGCATGTCTGGAGCAAACCTTGAAAGGTGTTTCTAATTTAAAACTGGTCGATCATGCCGAGCCTATTGCGGTTAAAAGTTCGGTAGCGGCATCCCTGATCGGAATTGCCCCTCAAACTCTCAACAACTGGCGTGTTCAGGGCAAAGGGCCCAGATACGCCAGCGTGGGTACCAACCTCGTCGTCTACAGAATCGCTGATATTGAGGCGTGGCTAGATGAGCATGTTGTCGGTGGTGAGAAGCCATGACGACAGCGAACGAGGCGTGGAGCATAGAGATCTCCCCCAAGGACGCGCCCGACACGGTGCGTCATGAGCATGAACTCATCGAGCTTGACGTGAATGGCACCGAGTGGCAATCACGCCTCGTCGACACTTCCGTCGACGTTCCTGGGCGTTCTGACCCGTCGTACTTCACCGTTTTGGTACGTCGTGAACCTCGATCTGTGGCTAAGGTCTCGGAGACCTTGGCCACGATTTCAGGCAGTTCTACGGACGTTCCTGCTGGTCAAGGCCCTAAAGTCGTTTCAGGCCAAAATCCCCTAGGGGAGAGGCAGAATGGCCGGACCGGAGAGTCCGGCCATCGTGACTCCGGCCACCGTGACTCCGCAGCAGCAGCAGCGGTGGAAGCCGCTGCGGTTGCAGGGGTTGATGCCGGTGTCGATGTTAAGAGTTTCGGCCAGCTACCAACTGTGAGGTCGATGGGTAGTGGCGGTCGCCGGGCTCAAGTGATCGGGTTTGATACTGAGTTCACCTACCGCGAAGATGACCCCGCTAAGCGCGTCATCGATAGCTATCAGTTCGCCTGTACTGATGCTCTCGATGATGGTGTTCTCGTACAGGTGGTTGTGTTGCCTCTGGCGGGTGATCGCATCTACCTTGAGGATGCTCTCTACATCGTCAGTCTTGCAGGCGGTCTGCATGTCCTGTCACCCTCTCGGGAGCCTATCGATCCTCGTGGCGTGCTCGTCCGCGATGTAAGGAAACTCAACCCTCGGGGAAAATTTGACTACTCCGCCACGCGAGATGCGGCGTTCAAGGCTCGCATTGCCGTCGTCCTGGCGTGTCATTTCGGCAACGCCGATCTGACCGCTTTTCGGCGCCCTCCCGAGCAGCGCAATGGTGGGGAAAAACATTATGACATCCTCCGCCGCGTGACCTCTGCTTCGGGGGGCTTAGTTTCGCTGCAACCTGCCCGCTTCATGCGCAAGTCTGGCAAAGGCTCCAACAGCTATCGCTGGTTGCCGTTCTCTGTGACCGTTCGTGACACGATGTGTCAGGCTGCACCCGGTCATAAGAGTCTCGCTGCTCTTGGCGATGTTTGCGGTGTTCCTAAGCTTGATGTTGGTTCCTCAATCGAGAATATGACCTCAATGCGTCGTGACGATCTGACGTCGTTCCTCGAATATGGGGTGAATGACGCGGTCATCGTTGTTGAGTATCTGGCGATGCTGTGGGGTCTCAACATCGTTCCGCCTGTCACCCTTTCGGGTGCGGGTGCCAGTGCTGTCCGCGACGGAATCATGCGCTACATGGGCGACAAGGTGGTGAAGGACTTCCTCATCAACTTTCGCGGTCTCGTGCGGTTGACGGACCCTGAACCGTTTTTAGACCATGACCAACTTTCGTATTACACCACACGAGAGTTGGTACCCGTGGACGGCGATGCCAATCAATCCCACACTGCGTGGAAAATGGCGTTTCACGGAGGCTGGAACAGTTGTCTGTCTCCTGGTCACCACCCTTACCCGACCTTCGATCACGATATCCAATCTGCGTACCCATCTGCGATGGCATCGGTGATTGATGTGGATTATGTGGGCGGTTGTATCGAGGAGGTTGTGAAGGACCGGGTACTTACACTGGACGACTTTCCGTTAGGTCCCATCACCCCGTTAGTTGCCTATGTGAGTTGGAATTTCCCGGATGATGTTGTTGCGCCTTGCTTGCCGGTGGTCGTCGGTGACTGCGTGTTATATCCACGAACGTCTGACGGTGCTGGAGCCGCGCAAGGTGACGATGTTGGGGGGTATGACGGGTTTCATGGTGCTTGGTGCGCTGGACCTGAGTTGTACCTTGCGTTGAAGCTGGGGGCGACGGTGCGTGTTCAGATTGGCTACCGCATGAGGTTGCGCATGCAGTCTGATAGTACTCCGTCCCGATCACTGCGCTTCGCCCTCCGACAGATGGTTGAAGACCGTGCGACTGCGAAGAAGATCTTCGGCAAGGGGTCGCTGGAAGAGCAGACCGTCAAGGTTGCGACAAACTCGGTCTACGGGAAGCTGGCCCAGGACGTCTCCGAGCGTAACGGGTGGGGTGCATGGGCTGAGGAGATGGAGTCTATTGGTGGGTCGTCCGTAACCTCTCCCTATCACGCGTCGATGACAACGTCGCTTGTTCGCGCTCTTCTTCTGGCGATGGCCAATACGATTCCGATTCTGTCTGTCACGACTGACGGCTTCATCACGCCTGTTGAAGAGATTGAGCACTTTGATTGCTTTGGCATCGCGAATGTGTTCCGTGCCGCTCGTCGTGCGTTGGTAGGTGATCCGACGGTCTGGGAGATCAAGCACTACCAGGACGATCTAGTGAATTTCTCGACGCGTGGCAATGTGTCCTTGCTGGAACACGGTGTGCTCGCTAAGGCTGGGTTGAAAGTTCCTGAGGAGGTTGAACGTGGGACCGTCGCGGAGCGTCGCTGGTTTCGCGATACCGCTCTTTCACGCCGGGGAAAGATACCTAACCCCTACACGTCTTTCCCAACATTTCGGGAGTTGTCGCGGTCCGTAAACCGGTTGGACTTCCACCCGGTGGATCGCACGCCTGAGGTCTCAACGGTGGACTTTGACCTAAAACGGCAGCCTCTACGTGGCACGCTCCGGGTTGATGTGATTGACGGCAACGAAATGGCGGGGTTCGACACTTGCGCGTGGGACTCAGTCGACGACTATAAGCATGCACGTGGGATCGCTGGTCACATGCAGTTGGTTCGGTATGGGACCACAGGTGTTGACCGTCCTACTGGGTGTCTGCGCACGGGTCATGATTGGGAGACCTGGTTTAAGCGTTTTGAGTCTGCTCGGGGTCGTCGTATCCGTACGGCTGACAGTGCCCTACTCACCGAACTCGTTGCCGCGCATAAGGCTGGTCTTGTCGTCGTTGACCGTTTGGCTGTTCGCGTTTCCGTGGCTCAGAAGGTGGGTTGGTTGTCCTCTTTGGGGATGGGTGAATTCACCCGGGCGCAGTGGGATCACATGAGCAAGAAGGTTCGGCGTTCGACGGTGCTACGCGATGCCGATATGGATGCTGTTCGTGCCTTTGCCGATGAGCTGAATCGCGGTGATGGCTATGTCTAGCACCCCTCCCCCTGGTCGGTTTGGTATGAAGCTTTCTCGCGGCCCTCCTATAGGCACTTTTATCGTCACAGAGACGCTAACCATGCAAGCAACAGCACCCCAGCTAAGTCTTGAACCATCGGGTGCTTAGACCGAGTTCCCGATGGCACCAATACACCGCAACCCAAGATAAGGAGGAACATATGGAGCCACAATCGCCCCGAGCACCACGGATGCCGAGCGCCCCACGAGCGCCGCGCAGTGGAGCTAAAACAGGCGCGGAAATGGAGGAGAGCAGGTACACCGCGGAGGAGTCTGCGAAGGGGCTTATCGCCGGTTTGGTTGGTCTAGACCGCGCCGATATTATCCGTCGTTCCAACCGAGTCCAGGAGATTCTGGACGATTTTGCCCAGCACGCCCCAAAAGAAGAAGTGTCTTTGGAGCAGCTTAAAGCGGAGGGAGAAAAGGTTGACGCTGAGCTTGATCAGCTAGAGCAAACCCTCGATGAGCGCGCTCAGTCGCGGCGGAAAAAGCAGAATCAAGGTGGCTACCCACCGCAGCCTCCGCGGGAAAAGAAGCCTCGTGTCCCTCGGGTCAAAAACCCGCGATTCACCCCACTTTTCCAGAATGAACCAGAAGAAAAAGACACCAGTAAAGGATGGGAACCAGAACTATGATTACGAAGTCTCAGACCGCTTCGTCGGTAAAAAAGATTGAAGCTCTCCGCCAGGAGCGGGAGCAAAAAGAAGCCGAAGAAGCCAAGAAGGTTGAGGAGTTTAAGCGTCAATTAGGCGAAGTTCTCTACGCCTGCGCTTATGAGCCTTCAAGCAAGTGGTCCAAATTTCGCGGCGGTTCCGTAAGGGAACTGTTCGCAGAAATCGGTATACGGGAGGAAACCTCCTGTGAAGCGTCCGAGGAACACGAGAGCGCACATCGCGGGGCGGACGAAGGAGCCGATGAAGGCTTCGAAGTC
>JALXXC010000015.1 GCA_025144245.1 Corynebacterium sp. p3-SID1145
GTCCGTACAGCTAGCCGACGGGCACCGGTGCCCCCTGCTCCGCTTCAACCTTCTCGCGTTCGCGGTCGGCGAAGCTCAAATCCTCGGCCGTTCCGGTGCGCTCCACCACGCCGGATTCCCCGCCTGAGTTGGCAGGGCTGGTGGAGCTGCTGGAGGTGGTGGCGATTTCGCCGGTCTCTTCGACAATGTCGTCGCGGGTGGTTTCCTCGACCTCGTTCATCCCCTTGACGGTGTGCTTCTGCACGCTGGTCGAGCGGGAGGACGCCTGGAAGCGGGTCAGCTCCAACGCGATCTGGTTCGCCTTGATGATGTGCTTGTAGCGGGTCTTGCCCTCGGCATCGGTCCACTTGTCGGAGACGAGGCGCCCGACGACCACGACGGGCATGCCCTTCACAAGGGAGACGTGGGTGTTGACGGCCAGCTGACCCCAGCACTCCACATCGATGTAGAGCAGGTCCGTGTCCGCCCACTGGGCGTTGCCGTTCTCGTCCTCGTTATCGGTACGCACACGGCGGCTGGTGGCCACGCGCATCCGGGTCAGGGTGCTGCCGGTGTCGAAATTCTTGATCACCGGGTCGTCGGTGAGGTTGCCGGAAAGAGTAATGGGAAGTTGGGACATGGTCAGTAGAACCTTTCATTGCGGTTGAGTTTCTTGTTCACCACCTGCCCCGATAAGGAGGCGGCGCTTCTAGCTTTTCCCACAATCCGGGTGCGCGCGAGCGCCCCAACGCGAATCTGTGGATAAGTCCCAGTTATCCACAGCGGGCCCGTTCTACTGACGCGGATTCTGCCCGTTCTTGGTGCGCGCGGAGTACTGCGCGAGCATCTCGTTGTACGCCCGCCACTCCTCGTCGCCGGAATCCGCTTCCCGGCGGTCGATGGCTCTCGCGTCGGCGCGGTCGTCGCGAAGCCAGCCCAGCAGAAGAATGACGAAGACAAGCGCCATGGGGAAACCGCCGGCCGCCCAACCGATGCCGCCTCCCACCTTCTGGTCGCGCAACAGATCTGGGTTCCACGGCAGCTCGAGGTTCGTGTAGAAGTTCTCCGCCAGGATGAAATTGAGCTGCATCAGGTACACGCCCATGAACAGGTGGATGGGCATGGAGAAGACGAACCACGCGAAGCGGATCACCGTAGAGCGGCGGTTCGGCACCTCGTCGGGCCCGATCAGGTCCCAGAAGTAGAAGTAGCCCGAGAGCAGGAAGACGGCGTTCATGATCAGGTGGCCGGCGTGCTCGGAGACCGCGAACTCGTAGAACGACGGGAAGACGTAGAGCACGTAGAAGACCACGAGGAACTGCACGGTGGACACCGGCGGGTAGGTGACCACCTTCAGGAAGGTGGATTCCTGGAACGCTTCCACCCATGCGCGCGGGTTGAACTCCCCTTCCGGGTACGCCTCCTTGACCAGGGTCAGCGGGGCGCCGAGCACGAGGAAGACCGGGACCACCATTGACAGCACCATGTGCACCACCATGTGGATGGAGAAGCTCGCGGGCATGTACATGCCGATTCCGGATGACATCGTCAGCACCGTTGTCGCGCAGCCGGCCAACCACCATGCGGTGCGCGAATGGTCCCAGCCGTCGACGCGGCGGACCAGGTGCAGGTAGTACACAGCTAGCAGCACGGCGATAACGCTGAAGAACATCTCGAAGCGCCAGATGCCGAAGACATTGGTCACCGTCGGGGCGACCTGGAGGTTGTAGCCCATCTGGATTTGCATCGGCGTCAGATCCGGCTCCAACGGGGCCGGCGGCGGGGTTCGGCCCATCGAAACAGCCACGCCCGTCACCGCCGCCATCACGAGCGTTTCGACGACCGCGAGGCGCACGAACAGTCGCGGCTTGGCATCCAGCTGCGGGATGGTGAGCTGGCGGTGAGCGAAGCCGAGCAACCCGAGCACGGCGAGGCCGATCACCTTGAGCAGCACGGTCCACCCGTAGGCGGTGGAGGTGAGATCGGAGAACTGCACGCGGATCAGGGCGTTGACCACGCCGGAGATCATCATCGTGAAGAAGGCGAACAGCGCCACCATCGAGTACCGGCGCACAGCCTGCGGCATGTGCGGGCCCAAGCGCCGCCCGTGGGCGATGAGCGCCAGCAGGCCGCCGACCCACACCATCATGAACACCAGGTGCCACAGGTAGGAGTTCGTGCCGTAATCGTGGTTGCCGCCTGATGCCGAGTGGCCCGACAGCCCCAATGGCACGACCGTGATCACCGCACCGATGAACAGCGGCACCTGGGAAGCCCACGAACCGCAGGCCAACCCCGCCACGGCGACAACCGCGGCGATCAGCCCCACGATCAGCCAGATCTTCGCCTCCGCCACACGGTCCAGCGCAGTGGCCCACATCTCCGGCGAGAAGATAACGTCGCCCAACGGCGTGCCAGAGGCGTCCGACAGCACCAGCGGAATCATCAGCACAGAAATGAGTGCCAACCCCGCGCTGGACCAGGATGCCGTGCGGGCGGCGAGGTGCCCGTCGACGGTGAGAGGGGCGTCGATAAGCTTCGTGCCCTTCGGCGGAATCATGAACGCGGAGAACATGAACGACCCGGTGGACAGCGCCGCCAGCAACCACGCGACGCCGCGCAACGCCGGCAACCCCGCGGTGGTTAGCGGACCCGGGTCCGGAATTCCCAGCGCGGCCAGCGAGCCCCCCACGAAACTGAACGACAACGCCCCGGCCACCACGGCACCGGCGACCAGCACCGCGAGATAGACCGGCCAGGCCGACTGCACTGCTTGCTTACGCGACATGGCAATCACCCTACTTTCGATGGACTGCAATATGGAAAGCCGCCCGCCGTGCGTTACGATGATCTCCACCGCGCGCGCACCGCGCCGGTAAAGCCTCCATAGCTCAGTGGATTAGAGCATCCGGTTTCTACCCGGCTGGTCGCGGGTTCGAATCCTGCTGGGGGCGCAGCTTCCATTGCGCACTGAAATATACATTCTACGTGCGACAACGCGCGACAAGTGCGCCGCGTGAAATTACGATGAGGGCCATGAAGAGCACGTTCACGATCACAGCGACTCTCAACGAACTCGAATTTCTCATGGGCACCGTTTACCCGCCGGCGTTCATGGCTTTAGGCGACGGGATGGCGCTCGCCGACATCCAGCGGACGGTGAACGCGTATTCGCCGCTGCTGGAAAAAGCCGGCGTCGATTTCCCCTCCGAGCTGGTCGAGCTGTACCACTGGCACAACGGCTCGAACCGCACGGACATCATCGGCCCAGTCCAGCTACTCAGCCTCGAGGAGGCATTAGAGACATGGCGCGCGCTTATCGACGCTAAAGACACCGAATTCCCCTCCGATGCCTGGTACTACCCGAGCTGGATTCCCTTCGCTAAATCCTGGTCCGACTGTTATCTGTGCATTGACGCCAAGGGAGTTGCCGGCGGCAACCGCGGCCAGATCGTGGAATTCGAACGTGACCACCCGATGCGGACTATTCAGGCGCTCTACATGCGGGATTGGTTCCAATGCGTGGTGGATGATTACTCGCTGGAGGAATACACCCGAACCCATGGAATCCCCGCCGGCGAGGAGGGCGAGGACGGTCTCTACGACTACGACCCAGAGGAGCCGCCGGAGGGGCCGAGCTGCTACATCAACCACTTCAAGGCGGGAGCATAGCCTCAAACTACAGGTGGAGTAACCTTTCTAACCGTGTTCCGCACCATGTTGAAGTCCAAGATTCACCGCGCCACGGTCACTCAAGCAGATCTGCACTACGTAGGGTCCTGCACGATCGACGCTGACCTGATGAAGGCAGCCGATCTGCTCGAAGGCGAGCAGATTGACATCGTCGACATTGACAACGGCAACCGCCTCACCACTTACGCCATCACAGGTGAGGCCGGCTCGGGCGTGATCGGCATCAACGGCGCCGCCGCGCGCATGATCAACCCCGGCGACCTAGTGATCATCATCGGTTACGCCCAGTATTCCGAGGAGGAACTGGAACACTACAGCCCGCGCATCGTTTTTGTCGACGAGAACAACGCACAGATCGAATACGGCCACGACCCGGCCCACGCCCCGGACGGTTCGGGCCTGAGAGATCCCCGGCACCCCGAGGACAACTAATTTCGCCGATTTTTCACCCCAGCTTTCACCAGCACAAACACTGCCGTCCATAGCTTCTGCGGGGCGGCATTTTTCGTGCGCGATCTTGACGGCTTATCGAATAGCGATATTATCGAATTGCGACAACATCGAAAGTCGATAAGAAAGGATCGAAGCCATGGGCACGCAAGAAACGAACCCGACCAACTCCCCCACTCCGGCACCACAACCGCGCCCGCCGAAGAAGGACAAGAGCACGAATATTTCGTGGGCCGATGTGCTCACCGTCGCCATCGCATTGGCATGGATCCTCCCAGAGATCGTTGCGCTGGCATCGCACGGCATCATCTCCACCCGCCTCTCCCCCGCAGTCGCGGGCGGACTGCACTTCGCCGATCTCGATTCGGGTCCGCAGACCCTCTACACCGTCGCGCTCGCACTGAAGTTCATTGGCATACTCGCCGCAGTGTTCCTGGTCACCAACACGTTCAGCGACATGGAGAAAGGAGAGTTCTTCACAGAGAAGAATTCGCGTCGCCTCACAGCCGCATGGATCAGCATCTTCGTTTTCTTCATTGCACGCCTCGGCCTGGAGGGCATGGCCAATAACTGGGCAGCAACGCAGCTGGGAATCGACTGGTGGCAGGATCCGGGCACCACGACCCCGCTCTCCGACTTGGCCCCGGCACTGGTTCTCGCCTGCGTCCTCGCCGCACTGGCAACCGCCCTGCGCCGCGGTGCCAAGCTCGAAGAGGACGTGGACGGCCTTGTCTAAACCGAATCCCGAACCCACGGTGGTCTGCCACCTCGACGAACTAATGGCCGAACGCGGAATCACCGGCGCGGCTCTCGCCGAACAAGTGGGCATCACCCCCGTCAACCTCTCCGTTCTGAAAAATAACCGAGCGAAAGCCGTCCGCTTCACCACCCTCGCGGCGATCTGCCAGGCGCTCGACTGCCAGCCCGGCGACGTCTTCTCCGTCGGCATCCCCGAATCCGAGTAGCTGGCACCTGTAGGCTCGCAGGCATGAGTTTCCCCTCCCCCGCACGCGATTCCTACGCCTTGGTCACCGGCGCGAGCCAAGGCATCGGCGAGGCCATGGCACGTGATTTCGCCGCCGAAGGCCACAACCTCATCATCGTCGCACGCCGCGAAGACGTCCTGACACAGCTCGCCCACGAACTCTCCGCCGCACACAACGTCGACGTCATCGTCGCCGCACACGATCTATCAGTGAGCGATAACGTCGATAAGCTTCTTTCGCTTATCGACGAAAAACACATCTCCATCTGCGTCAACTCCGCCGGCATCGCCTCCTTCGGCCCGTTCATGGACCAGGACTGGACCTACGAGACGAACCAGTTCAACCTGAACGCGACGGCGGTCTTCCGCATCACCAAAGCCGTCCTCGACCAAATGGTGCCCCGGGGCGAAGGCGCCCTCTGCAATGTCGGCTCCGCCGCCGGCAATGTGCCGATCCCGAACAACGCCACCTATGTGCTCACCAAAGCCGGCGTGAACGCGTTCACCGAAGCCCTCCACTACGAACTGAAGAAGACCGGGGTGCACTGCACCCTTCTGGCTCCCGGTCCAGTCCGCGATGCAGTGATCCCCGAAGAAGAAAAGTCCATCGTGGACAAAGTCGTGCCCGATTTCCTCTGGACCACCTACGAGTCCTGCTCCCGCGAGACCATCGACGCAATGAAGAAGAACCGCCGCCGCATCACGCCCGGCCCACTGTCGAAGGCCATGGACTTCGTCTCCTCGTATGCTCCACGCGGTGCGCTCGCACCGGTGATGGGCTGGTTCTACGCCAAGATGGGCTAGCGTGGGCTCCATGAGTGAAGCACTGGCCGCAAAAGACGACCGCATTGTCTGGGTCGATTTGGAAATGACGGGGCTGGACCCCGACCGCCACGTCATCGTGGAGGTCGCGGCCTTGGTCACCGATGCCGAACTGAACATCCTCGATGACGGTATCGACCTCGTCGTCCACGCCACCGACGACCAGTTGGCGGAGATGGACGATTTCGTTACCGAAATGCACGGTTCCTCCGGGCTTACCGAGCAGATCAAGGCCTCCACCGTCACGATCAAAGAGGCGGAAGACGCGGTGCTGGGGCTCGTGGAAAAGCACTGCAGCGAGCACCGTCCCCCGCTGGCCGGCAATTCCATCGCCACGGACCGCTCCTTCATCCGCGCGCAGATGCCGCGCCTGGATGCGGCGCTGCACTACCGCATGATCGACGTCTCCACCGTCAAGGAGCTCACCCGCCGCTGGTTCCCCAAGGCCTACTACAACCAGCCGGACAAGGGCATGGCACACCGCGCCCTGGCCGATATTGTCGAGTCCATCCGCGAGCTCGACTACTACCGCCGCAGCGTGTTCGTGCCCGCCCCGGGCCCCACCTCCTCTGAAGCAAGCGAGAGCACCAAGGCCGCGACCGCCGCGTACCAGCAGTTTTTGTAAAAGCGAGCGCGTGAACTAATGTAGAAACCCGCTGCAATTCGCAGCGATGGTGGCTGTAGTTCAGCTGGTAGAGCACCAGGTTGTGATCCTGGGTGTCGCGGGTTCGAGCCCCGTCAGCCACCCCAAAAGATACCCCGTGATCTGCAGAAACAGGTTGCGGGGTATATTGCTCTTCGGTGTCCGGCCACCACCCCTCCCGTGATCCTGGCCGACAGCGCCAAGCAGAGCGAGTGCGGAATAGTTGTCGGCGCCGCCACGTTGATGGAAGCATGCCTTCTCTTTTTGATTCCCTCGAACTAGGTCGCCTGACCCTCCCGAGCCGCATCATCATGGCTCCGCTGACGCGCTCACGCGCGGGCCGCGACGGTGTGCCGACCTCCTTGCACGAGACCTACTACACGCAGCGCTCCTCGATGGGCCTCATCGTCACCGAGGGAGTCTTCACGGCAATAAGCCGCCGTTCTTTCCCCGGCCAGACGGGAATCGACACCCCAGAGCGAATTGCCGGATGGCGTCGCGTCGCCGATTCCGTTCACGATGCCGGCGGACACGTTTTCATGCAGGTGATGAACGGTG
Organism: Corynebacterium sp. p3-SID1145; assembly: GCA_025144245.1. Classification (GTDB taxonomy): domain Bacteria; phylum Actinomycetota; class Actinomycetes; order Mycobacteriales; family Mycobacteriaceae; genus Corynebacterium. Next base: position 7,131 of record JALXXC010000015.1, read on the forward strand.
GGCGCCTGTCCCACGCCAGCCTGCAGGAAGGCGCGGAGCCGGTCGCGCCGTCCACAGTGGCTTCGGGCACTGCGGTCCGGGACTTCGAGTCGCGCAAGGACTGCCCGGTCCCCCGCGCCCTGGACACCTCTGAGATACCAGTCATCATCGATGAGTTCCGCAAAGCCGCCCGGAACGCCATCGACGCCGGGATGGATGGCGTGGAATTGCACGGCGCGAACGGCTACCTCCTGCACCAGTTCCTGTCGCCGAGCTCGAATCTGCGGGAGGATGCCTACGGCGGCTCCCCGGAGAACCGGTTCCGGCTCATCGAGGAGATTATGCGCGCGGTAGCAGATGAAATCGGGGCGGATCGCGTGGGCATCCGCCTGTCCCCGCAGAACAACATCCAAGGCATCGAGGAAACGGATTCGGCCGACGTGCTCGCCACCTACGGAGGACTTCTCGACGCCACTGCGGACCTCGGGCTCGCCTACGTTTCTTTCATCCACGCGGATCCCGCAGGCGGGCTGATGACCGAGCTGATAGCCCGTGCCCGCGCTAACGGCCGCACGCGCATCATCCTCAATTCTGGAGGTGCCGAGGGAACCCAGCGTGACCGTGCCGAGTGGTTGATACAGCAGGGAGATGCTGTTTCGGTGGGCCGGATGGCAATCTCCAACCCAGACTTGGTGCGCCGCTGGAAAGAGGATCTCCCGGTGAACGCCCCCGACGTGTCCACGTTCTACACAGGCGGGGAGCGGGGCTACACCGACTATCCCTTTTACCCCGACAGTGACAGGGAGCGTTAGCACCCCGTTCGCGCACCGCCGTGGGTCCGCTGTGGGCCGGCGACGCACGGCTCGGTGAACGGGACCGACCCCCGTCGGCCTCCCCGCCCCCAAAATCTGTAAAACACCCTGCGCAGTTCCTCCTCCTTGGAGGTACCGTGCAGGGTGTACTCGTTGCTGTGGCCACTCGGACTTACCCGTCGACGTTGCCGGCCTTGAGGGTCTCCCAGTCGAGGTTCCAGTAGCCGAGGCCGTCCAAGCCCGACAGGGTTTCGCCAGAGGTGTTGACCACCTCGACCGGGTCGCCCTGCTTGACGTAGTTCATGAACCACTGCGCGTCATCCGGCGTGGCGTTAATGCAGCCGTGGGACTGGTTGTAGCTGCCCAGGGCGCCGATCGCCCACGGCGCAGAGTGGACGTAAATGCCCGACCAAGACATCTGGGTCGCGTAGTTGACCTGGGTGCGGTAGCCTCCGGCATCCAGCGACAAGCCGAACGTGGTGGAGTCCATCGTCATGGACTCGTTCTTGTCGCCGACGACATACATGCCGTTCGGCGTGGCGAACTGGCCGTCGCGGCCGAGGGAGACCGGGAAGGACTTCACCTCTTCGCCATTGTGGTAGACCGTCAGCGTCTTCGTGTTGTCGTCCACGAGCGTTAACCCGCTGCAATTCGCAGCGATGGTGGCTGTAGTTCAGCTGGTTGAAGTGTCCTGGGTTTAGTTCCGATCATTTCTAGAGAGGCCTACCGCCCTCTGCCCCCATTTGAGCAATGGGCGCAGGAGGTTGGACGTCTGGCCCTGAGGATTTAGGAGCGGACGAGGCGGGCGATGGCGTCGGCGGCTTCGGCGAGTTTTTCTTCAGCTTCCGGCCCGTCGGCTTGAGCTGCACGGACTACGCAGTGGCGCATATGGTCATCGAGAAGGCTCAGCGCGACGTTGTTCAGAGCTGAGGTGATGGAACTGATTTGGGTGAGGATATCTATGCAGTATTTCTCTTCATCGATCATGCGATGAATCCCGCGGGCTTGGCCTTCAATGCGCTTCAATCGGGCCAAATATCGGTCTTTGTCACCGATATATCCGTGGTCAGCGGGTTCAGCATGTGGGGTGGCGGTCATGGGCCTACTTTCTTCGTGCGCCAACGTTGTCACAGCAGTGTCTCATGTTAGGCGTCCATGGTCTCGGGTTTCCGGTCCAGGGACCTAGCAACACTGGCAGCTGGGGTCAGATCCAAGCGGCGCAGCAGCTGGGCATTGAGGGCGACTACCACGGTTGAGGCCGACATCAGGATTGCACCCACGCTCATCGGCAGCATAAACCCGATCGGAGCCAGCACTCCAGCGGCCAGGGGGACGGCTGCGATATTGTAGCCAGCAGCCCACCACAGGTTCTGTTTCATTTTCCGGTAACTGGCCTCGGAGAGCTCAATTACGGATAAGACCGAGCGGGGATCCGAGGAAGCCAGGATAACCCCGGCCGAGCCGATGGCCACATCGGTGCCGGCACCAATGGCGATGCCCACATCGGCCTGAGCCAAAGCTGGCGCGTCATTGACCCCGTCACCGACCATGGCCACTCTGCGGCCCTCAGCTTGAAGTTCTGCGACCTTGGCGGCCTTATCTTCGGGCCGGACCCCAGCAAAGACTCGGTCAATACCCAGCTCTTTGGCCACGGTCTCAGCAACGGCTTGGGCATCGCCGGTGATCATCACGACCTGGACCCCATGGGCATGCAGGGCGTCAACGGTGTCACGGGATTCGGGTCGGATTTCATCGGCTAGACGCAACGCGCCAATAACTTGGCCATCTTCCAGCACGTGAAGAATGATCGCCCCCTCGTCGCGCCACCGCTCGGCAATCGCTAACTCATCTAGGGAATGGTGGTCTAGCAGGTAGGGGCCACCGACTTCAACCTCTGTGCCATTGACCGTTGCTTTGACGCCCACAGCTGGGGAAGAGGAAAAATCACTGGTGCCAGGTACGTCGAGATTGCGGGCCCGGGCCGCGCCGACAATGGCCTGCGCTAGGGGGTGCTCGCTGTCGGTTTCAGCAGCGGCGGCCAACGCTAACACCTCATCTTTGGTTCTATCACCCACAGGGTGGATCCCGGTGACGGTGGGCTCACCTTTGGTCAGGGTGCCGGTCTTATCGAACAGTACCGAATCCACGGAGCGCATCGATTCCAGTGCCAAGCGATCTTTGATCAACACCCCGCCACGAGCCGCGCGCTCGGTGGCAATCGATACCACCAACGGAATTGCGAGGCCCAAGGCGTGAGGGCAGGCAATGACCAGCACCGTAATGGTGCGTACTACGGCGGCGTCGGGCATACCCAGTATGGACCACACCAGCGCAGTAATTACCGCAGCCCCGAAGGCGAACCAGAACAACCAACCGGCGGCGGTGTCGGCAATGCGTTGGGCTTTGGAGGAGGAGGATTGGGCGTCGACGACCAGTTTCTGGATCCCCGCCAGCGCGGTGTCATCTCCAATGGCGGTGACTTTGACCCGCAGCCCGGAATCCGTGGCCACAGTGCCGGCCACGACGTGGTCGTCCGGGCCGCGTCGGACGGTTTTGGATTCTCCGGTGACCATGGATTCATCCATGGAGGCACTGCCGTCGACGATCTGGCCATCGGCCGGGACCGCAGATCCAGGCCTGACAATGACGACATCTCCAACGACCAGCTCCGCCGGAGCGACGGTGACAACGTCATCGCCGTCGACCTTCTCGGCTTCATCCGGCAGCAAGGCGGCCAGGGAGTCTAAGGCGGAAGTGGTTTGGGCCAAGGACCGCATTTCAATCCAGTGGCCTAACAACATAATGACCACCAGTAGCGCCAGTTCCCACCAGAAGTTCAGCTCGTAATCCAAGATGCCCAGGGTCGCACCCCAGGAGGCAATGAAGGCCACCGTGATTGCTAACCCGATAAGCAGCATCATGCCGGGTTGTCGTGACCGGATCTCGGAGACCGCCCCCGTCAGGAAAGGCTGGCCACCCCAGAAATAGATGATTGTGCCCAGGATCGGCGACACCCACCGCACCCAGGCCGTGTCAGGTAATTGATAGCTCAACAGATCGGCGAACATCGGGTTGAACGCGACCACTGGAATTGCCAGCACCAACATGATCCAAAATAACCGCCGGAATTGTCCGACATGATCCCCATGGTCCCCGTGGCCATGTCCGGCATGGCCGCCGTGCATCTCGTGGCCGGAATGGTGTTGGCCCTCCTGGCCGTGCCCGCCCGCGCCGTGTTCGTGATGCTCATGCCCGTCGTGCCCCATGGCGCCAGCTTGGCTGGCTTGATGATCCGCCTGGTGGACTTCGGTTTCAGTAGTGCGAGCCTGTTGATGCGCAATGTGGTGTTGGGGGTGATGGTGGTCGCGTTCAACCATGTCAGAAGCCTTTCCATGGAAGTGATTGTGAAATATTTCCGCGTCCGAAGAGCTGGGCGATATCCATCGAGCGTGTAGCGCCTCGCGAGAACTTGCGGGCTCATGCACTCGTCGGACTGGGGGGCGGTTTCGCACTAGACACGCGACGCACGTTAACCCGCCGCCTCGACAGCCCATCTTAGTCCGCTTGCTATATACCCTATACCCCTATAGGGTTCAGTTTCAATGGATGGCATCCCCGTCCACCCCGGAATGACAGGAGCACTGATGAACAAACTGACCCAGATAACTCGACTTACTCTCGTAGCTGCAATAGGTACCTTGGCTCTGACTAGCTGTGCCGGAACCGGTGACGACGAGGTCGCCACCGACCCCGCAACCACCAAGGAGCAAGCGCAGACCGATGCCGCTAGCCCCCACACGCAAGCCCACGATCATGACGCAGATGGCGGCCTACCACCATCGGGAATCGAGGAAGCCACCGATCCCACATATGCCGTCGGCGACTCTGTGATCCTCGACGCCGACCATATGCCAGGTATGGATAATGCTGAAGCCACCATCTCTGGCGCATTTGATACGACCACTTATTCTGTGAGCTACACGCCCACTGATGGTGGCACCCGTGTGACGGACCACAAGTGGGTCGTCCACGAAGAACTCGAAGGCCACGGCGAAGCGCCGCTTGAAGCAGGCAGTCAAGTCATTTTGAACGCCGATCACATGCCTGGAATGAAGGGAGCAGAAGCCACCATAGATAGCTCCACCGACGAAACCGTCTACATGGTCGATTTCGAGATGGACGGCATGGAGATGACCAATCACAAATGGGTAGTGGAAAGCGAAATCCAACCCCGCAACTAAGGCACCGATATAAAAGCACCCTGCGCAGTTCCTCCTCCTTGGAGGTACCGTGCAGGGTGTACTCGTTGCTGTGGCCACTCGGACTTACCCGTCGACGTTGCCGGCCTTGAGGGTCTCCCAGTCGAGGTTCCAGTAGCCGAGGCCGTCCAAGCCCGACAGGGTTTCGCCAGAGGTGTTGACCACCTCGACCGGGTCGCCCTGCTTGACGTAGTTCATGAACCACTGCGCGTCATCCGGCGTGGCGTTAATGCAGCCGTGGGACTGGTTGTAGCTGCCCAGGGCGCCGATCGCCCACGGCGCAGAGTGGACGTAAATGCCCGACCAAGACATCTGGGTCGCGTAGTTGACCTGGGTGCGGTAGCCTCCGGCATCCAGCGACAAGCCGAACGTGGTGGAGTCCATCGTCATGGACTCGTTCTTGTCGCCGACGACATACATGCCGTTCGGCGTGGCGAACTGGCCGTCGCGGCCGAGGGAGACCGGGAAGGACTTGACTTCTTCGTCGTTGCGGTAGACGGTCAGCGTCTTCGTGTTGTCGTCCACCACAGTCTTGACGTAGTCGCCGATAGTGAAGGTGGAGGACGAGTCCTCCGCGCCATACACTCCGTCCCCGAGATCCTTGCCGTAAATATCCGCGGTGACCTTCACCTCGGTGCCCGGCTCCCAGAATTCCTTCGGGCGCCACACCAGGTGGTTCGGGTCGATCCAATAGAAGGCGCCCTCAGTCTCGTTGGACGTTTCGATGGTGATCGCGTCCTGCGCGGCCTGGCGGTCGGGCGGAGTGCCGTCGAAGTAGAAGTTCACCGCGTTGGCAACACCGACCTCGGAGCCGTCCAGCGGGCCGATGTAGGCGCTGATCTGGCTGTTCGGGGTGACAGTGGTGAATACGGACTTAGATGTCTCGCCGTGCACTGTGGCAGCCTCAACGGTGTACTCGCGGCCGTAGCCGAGCGGCTCGACCGTGGTCCACTCAGTCTTCTCCGCGTTGAACTCGGCCTTGACTTCCTTGCCTTCCTCGTTCGTCATGGTGACCGACTCGAGGCCGTCCGGGGAGCTCACCTTCACAGTCTCGCCCGGCTCAACGTCCTCCGCACCGTCCTCGACGGAGATCACGGCAGGATCATGCACCTCCGGCTCGGCAGTCTCCGACGACTCCGCAGCCGTGCCTTCGCGGTCGATGGTGCACGCCGCCAAGGCACCACCCGCCAGCATCACGACCGTTCCCGCCGCAATGATCCGGCGCACCCACGACACCGATTTATCAGTCATCCGCAACCACGCAACCCTTTTGAGAATCCGCTAAAGAAAGAACTGTACGTCCCCAACGCAATGTGTACTCACCATATAGGTCGCAGCCACCCATAATCCAGTTACACGCGCGAAGACTCGGCGACGAAACTCGCCCCCGGAACTACCCCTGCAACGCTGACGCCGCACGAGCTATTCCATTACGTTACAACCTACCCCGAACCATGCCTGTGACCAGCCGATTTCACCCATTAGAAACAAGCTGCTATATTTTCTTCTCGTTGCCATCACGGGCAAGCGCCATTAGCTCAATTGGCAGAGCAACTGACTCTTAATCAGTGGGTTCGGGGTTCGATTCCCTGATGGCGCACAAGACAACCAAACAATCGGGCCGAAGATAGTTCAAGGATTATCTTTGGCCCGGTTTTTTCTTGCTCGCACCACCTCAACGGCTACATTAGGTGGACGTGAATACCGAGATCGCTGCAGTCACCGTGTTCGCCGGCGCGCGCGAAGGAGTCGACGAGGCCATGACCACGGCCGCATATAATTTCGGTTCCTCCCTGGCGCGCCATGGTATCGCGCTTGTTTACGGTGGTGGCCGGCTGGGCATGATGGGCGCTGTCGCCCAGGGCGCCATCGATGGCGGAGGCGAGACGATCGGCATCATGCCGGAGCACCTCTCGCAGCACGAGATCGCGCACACAGGGCTCACCGAGCTAGTCATCGTGGACACTCTCGCCGAGCGCAAGCGCATCATGAGCCAAAAATGCGGAGCGTTCGTCGCGCTTCCCGGAGGTGCGGGCACGCTCGACGAACTTTTCGACGAATGGACCAACCAGCAACTCGGCCTCCACACCAAACCGATCGGGCTGCTGGGCGCGAATTTCTGGGAACCGCTGACGGCGATGATCGACCACATGGTCGCCGCCGGCTTCATCCGCCAGGCCGACAGGGACAGTCTCATCGTCGCCGACGACCCGGACGAGCTCATCGACGCTCTTACGAAGTGGACTCCGCAACCGCCCCGCTGGGGATAGAAAACGCTGTACGCTGGGACTTATGGATACTGCAACCCCAGCTGACACCGCTGACACCACCAACGAGAACAGAGCTCTCGTCGTCGTCGACGTGCAAAACGATTTCTGCCCCGGCGGCGCGCTCGGCACCGCACGCGGCGATGAAGTCGCCTCCAAGATCGAGGCGCTCATCGCCGAGGGCGACAACCGCGGCTACGACTACAGTCACATCGTGGCTACGCAGGACTGGCACATCGACCCGGGCGCGCATTTCTCCGACGACCCCGATTTCGTGGACTCATGGCCAGTCCACTGCGTCGCGGAGTCTGAAGGAGCGGCGCTACGCGGCCCGATCGCGGATTTCCCTTTCGACGAGTTCTTCCGCAAGGGCGAATACGAGGCGGCGTACAGCGGGTTCGAGGGGGCGTCGATAAGCGAAAAAGCTCTTCTCGCGGATTGGCTGCGTGCGCAAGACATCAGCGCCATCGATGTCGTCGGAATCGCAACCGACCACTGCGTGCGCGCGACTGTGCTCGACGCGCTGAAGGAAGGCTTGAGCGTGCGCGTGCTGCGCGGTATGTGCTCGCCTGTCGACGACGCGCGTGGCGATGCCGCCCTCGAAGAAATGCGCGGCGCCGGCGCCGAACTCGCATAGAAAAACGCGCCGCGGCCCCGGTGTACGGAACGCGGCGCGTTCGATCGCAGCCCCTTAGCGCTGCGACAGCAGCCGCTGCAGCTCCTTGAGATCCTTCTTCTTCTTGCGCTTGTTGGCGAAGCTGATCGCAATCAGCGCGGCGATAGCGACACCGACGCCCGCGAGCACCTTCTGCACGGAGTCATCCTGCAGCTTCGAGGTGACCTGCTTCTTCGCGTCATTCGCCAAATTCTCCGGGCGGGTGCGGTCCGCGAGCTCGTCGATGGTGGCGGCGAGGTTGCCGCGGGTACGCTCGATGTCGCGCTGGATGTCGTGAATGTCTCGTGCCACTTTTTACTCCCAGATTAAACGTGAATGTAGCCTATAAAGCTTTTGTCTCGTTCCCACAGTACTTGATGTCGCTACAGTGGCGTGCATGACTGAAGCAACACGTTTGACCGAAGGCGACAAAGCCCCCGCATTCTCCCTGCCCAACGACAAAGGTGACACGGTCTCCCTGAATGACTACGCCGGCAAGCGCGTCATCGTGTACTTCTACCCCAGGGCCAACACCCCGGGGTGCACCACCGAGGCATGCGATTTCACCGAGAATCTTTCCGAATTCGAAGACGCCTCCGTCGCCGTGGTGGGCATCAGCCCCGACTCGCCGGAAAAGCTGGCCAAGTTCCGCGCCGACCACGACCTGACCATCGAGCTGCTCAGCGACGAGTCCAAAGAGGTCATGACCTCCTACGGCGCCTTCGGCGAGAAGAAGAACTACGGCAAGATCGTCCAGGGCGTAATCCGCTCCACCTTCCTCGTCGGCGCGGACGGCACCATCGAATCCGCGCAATACAACGTCAAGGCCACCGGCCACGTCGGTCGCCTGCTGCGCGACCTGGATCTCTAGCCCCCTCCCAACCGGTGGCCAAGGCCCCGGCAAGGGCTGTTTCTCTGCCCGGTGCGCAGGCTGTACACTGTGAAACGCTTCGAGCGCCCGTGGCGGAATTGGCAGACGCGCTGGATTTAGGTTCCAGTGCCGTAAGGCGTGTGAGTTCAAGTCTCACCGGGCGCACCGATCAAACTTTTGGCGGACAGAAGCTGCTTGATAGAATGCCCAGCGTGAGCAACCAAGCGGCAGACCCCGGACACGGGGACGCGCCCGGCACGACCGGCGTGGACGACACAGCCCCCAAGCGGGAGCGTATCAAGGTCCGCGCGTGGCATGTCGTGCTGCTCGTTGCAGTGGTGATCACTACCCTGCTGCTCGCCCGCTGGCAATGGATGCGCTTCCAATCCGGCACCGGCTCTCTCCAGAACCTGGGCTACGCCATGCAGTGGCCATTCTTCGGCGCTTTCGCCGTGTTCATCTACCGCGCCGGCATGCGCATGGAGAACGAGAAGATCGACGCGGAGAACTCCGGCGACAAAATGCAGGCCCTCTACGAGTCCGACAAGGCTGCGTTCGGTGATCCAGGCGCTATCACGGAGATCGACGAGGACTTCCTGCCCAGCCGCCCCACCATGGACGTCGACGAGTTCAATGCCCGGTTCGCCCCGCGGCGTGCCGGCGGCAGCTCCGAATCAGGCACCACCGACCACGAAAGATAGGTAGGACACCATGACTGAACAGCCCGCAAACACCGCTTCCGCGGCTTCCGCCGCCGACGCCTCCCCGCGTGTCCACCCGGAACGTCAGCGCCGCGTACGCACTGCCCTGCGCCTGTTCTCCGTTGCCGCGTGGGTCACCGGCATCATGCTGCTCCTGCTGTGCACCCGCATGATCATGGAGTACGGCTTCGACATGAACGTCGGAGCACTGAGCTGGGTCGGCACCATCCACGGCTGGATGTACGCCCTGTTCCTCCTGGCTACCCTAAACCTGGGCATGAAGGCGCGGTGGTCCACGAGCCAGTGGATCATCACCGCCATCGCCGGTGTCGTGCCGTTCCTCTCCTTCTTCGTCGAGGCGTGGCGCCGCAAGGAAGTCACCGAGGAATTCGATCTCTAAGGGGGGTGCGGCGAACCAGCCCCCCTATGCCGAGTCCCCTATGCGATGTTGATAGTCGGTTGACTGCGACCTGGGTTTATCTACATCGCATAGGGGACATCGCATAGTGCGCTCAGCCGATAACACCGGCTACCGCTACGAGCGGCCCAGCTGAGCTACTTGGAGGAGCGGGTGAGGACGAGAATGTCCTTGGCGTCGCCGCCCTTCGGGGTCAGGGTGAGGGACTCGTCGGTCTGCTCCATGTCGTATTTGAGGTCGCGGCCGGTGTCGACATCGGCAAGCTTGATGCTGTCGCCGCTTTCCTCGCAACGTGCGGTCTTGGTCTCGTTGGTCGCCTCGTCGGTGACGGACCACTTGCAGTCGCCGCCGTCGATCTCCAGGGTCACCTTGCCGGCGGCCGCGCCCGTGCTGGCGTCCTGGCCGGTGCCTTCCCAGGTGCCGTCGAGGGAGTTGCCGCAGGCGGTGAGCAGTCCCGCAGACATGACGACGGCGCTGGCGAGGACGAGTTTCTTCTGCATTATGGGGCTCCTTGAATGATTTATTCGCTTTTATATTTCGCCCCACCGACCCTACCTGTCCGCCGGTCGGCACGGCTGAGTGGCGGAGGACAGGCGGAGCCTACCGGGGTGTAGTGGTGAGTTCCGCGATGCGCGGGGCGAGCGCGCGGAGAGCCTTGCCGCGGTGGGAACGGGAGTTCTTCTCCTCCGGAGTGAGCTCCGCGGCGGAGCGGCCCGGCGCATCGGCGGGCGCGAAGAGCGGGTCGTAGCCGAAACCACCCTCCCCGCGGGGCTCGCGTAGGAGCGCGCCTTCCCAGCGCCCCTCGGCGGTGAATTCCCGGCCGTCCGGGGTGACCAGTGCGCAGCAGGAGACGAAGGCGGCGCCGCGGTGCTCCTCGTCGATATCGTTGGTCTGCGCCAGCAGCAGGTCATTGTTGGCCTGGTCGTCGCCGTGGCGGCCGCTCCACCTCGCGGAGAGGATGCCGGGCATGCCGTTGAGGGCATCCACGGCCAGCCCCGAGTCGTCGGCCACGCACGGCAGCCCCGTCCGCTTCGCCCCCTCGCGGGCCTTGATCAGGGCGTTCTCTGCGAACGTCAGTCCGTTTTCCACTGGTTCCTCGTAGGCCGGCACATCCTTGAGGGAAACGAGCTCGACACCGTCGACACCGAGCTCGGTGAGAACCGTCTCGAGCTCTTTCAGCTTCTTCGCGTTGCCGGAGGCGACGAGAACCTTCACGGGTGTGCCAGGCACTACCATCCCAGCACCGCCTTCTGCGCGGCGATGAGCTCGGAGCAGCCCTTCTCTGCGGAATCCAGCATCGCGTCGAGCTGCTCGCGGCCGAAAAGGCCGTGCTCGCCGGTGCCCTGCACCTCAACGAAGTTGCCGGATTCGTTCATGACCACATTCAGGTCGACCTCGGCACGCGAGTCTTCCTCGTAGGGCAGGTCAAGGCAGACGCGGCCGTCGACAATGCCGACGGAGACTGCGGCGACAGGCGGCAGCAGCGGCTCGCCGGGGACCAGGCCGCGCTCCTTCAGGTGCGCGATCGCATCAGCGAGCGCGACGTAGGCGCCGGTGATCGACGCAGTGCGGGTGCCGCCGTCGGCCTGCAGCACATCGCAGTCGAGCTGAATGGTGTTCTCCCCCAGCTGCGAGAGATCCACCGCGGCGCGCAGTGAACGGCCCACCAGGCGGGAAATCTCGTGGGTGCGGCCCTTGACCTTGCCCTTCATCGACTCGCGCGGCATGCGCTCGTGCGTCGCGGACGGAAGCATCGCGTACTCGGCGGTGAGCCAGCCTTCGCCCGAATCCTTCTTGAAACGGGGCACACCCTCCTCCGCGCTGGCGGTGCACATGACGCGGGTGTTGCCGAATTCGACGAGCACGCTGCCCGCCGGGTTGGATGTGAATCCGCGGGTGATGCGCACGGGGCGCATTTCGTCGAGGGCGCGGCCGTCCGCGCGAGCAAAATCTTCAGGGGTATTCGCTTCAGTCATGGGACCGAGCCTACAGACCCCGGCCCCTAGACCTCGTAGACGTCCTTCGCGTTGCCGACGATGATCTCGCCGTCGAATTCCTCCGCGGCGGCGCGGCGGGTGGCTTCCTTGTCGGTCCACGGCTGAATATGAACCAGCACCAGCTTCTTCACCCCGGCCTCACGGGCGATGCGGCCCGCATCCCGGCCCGACATGTGCATTCCCTCCGGGGTGTCTTCACGGGCGTCCGGGCCCCACGCCGCCTCGCAGAGGAAGAGGTCGGCGTTACGCGCGGCGTCGATAAGCGTGGGCGTGTACGCGGAATCGCCGGAGAAAGCGATGACCTTGCCCGATGCTGTGTGCTCGATGCGCAGCGCTTTCGACTCGACCGCCGGGTGCACGACCGGGAAGGAGGTGACCGTCACCGGACCGATCTCCATCGGCTGGTCGTTCCACGCGCGGACGTCGAACGTGTCCGAAATATCGTCGATATCGTCCGGGCCGTCCGAGCCCAAGCGGCCGAGGTGCTCCGGCGCATAAGAGGGACCGGCCAGAATGTGGCGGCGGCGCGCCGGCTGCGTCGGGTGGAAACGGCGCCAGATGATCAACGACGCCGTGTCAGAACAGTGGTCGGCGTGCAGGTGACTGAACACCAGATGCGCATCTGACGGGTCCGCAACCTCCTGCAGAGCGGCCAAGGCGCCCGGGCCGAAGTCCATCAGAATGCCGGGCTGCCCTTCTTCGGCGTTGACCAGATAGGACGTGCCGGGATTGCCGGGGGCCGACAGGGACCCCGTGCAGCCGAGAACTGTCAGTTTCATGGCCTTACTGTGCCACGAACCATGGTGAAAATCTAAGCAAAAGTGAGGATTTCTATGGCGTGTCGTGCGGGTGCCGTGCGCCACTCAATCCGTCTCGTGCGCGACGGCGGACACCTGGGGCCCCAAGAAACGCGCGGCGAGACGCTCGAATGTCTCCGGGTCGCCGGTGGTCTCGAATGTGCGCGTCGGCGTATGGTCCGGGTCGGCGAACATGTCATTTTCCGTGAGCACGCGCAGCACATCCTTCGCGGTCTCCTCCGCGGACGACACGAGCGTGACGTCATCGCCTATCGCCAGCTGGATCACGCCGGACAACAGCGGGTAGTGGGTACAGCCGAGCACGAGCGTATCGACGCCCGCAGCCTGCAGCGGCTCCAGATAGCCCTGCGCCACCCCGAGGATCTGGCGCCCCGAGGTAATTCCCCTTTCGACGAACTCGACGAACGCCGGGCAGGCCGCCGCCGTGACCTCGATGCCCGGCGCGATGGAGAACAGGTCCTGGTACGCGTGCGAGCGGATTGTGGCCTGGGTGCCGATCACACCGACGCGGCCGTTGCGGGTCGTCGCGATCGCGCGGCGCACAGCCGGCTGGATCACCTCGATAACCGGGACATCATAGCGTTCGCGTGCGTCGTGCAGGAATGCGGCCGAGGCGGTGTTGCAGGCGATGACGATCATCTTGCAGCCGCGCTCGACCAGTTCATCCGCGATCGCTGTGGCATGCTCGCGGACTTGGGTGATCGGCTTCGGGCCGTACGGGCCGTTGGCGCTATCGCCGATATACAGAATGGACTCGTTGCCCAGCTGGTCCATCACCGCACGCGCCACCGTGAGGCCGCCGAAGCCCGAATCGAAGATGCCGATAGGCGCGTTGTTGTACTCGCTGCTGAACTCAACCACGGTGACGGATTCTACCGGGCGGGCCGGCCACGCCCCGGCTTAGGCGGCGCCCGTCGACGTCAGACCGGCGGTTTCGCGCGGCGCGGCAGGCTCACCCGACAGCGCAGAATTGATGCGCGCCAACGCGGCCGAAAAGACCTCCAGCTCACTGTCAGTGAGGTTGTCGAAGAAGATCCGCCGGAGCTCGGAGATGTAGCCCGGACGGCCCGCGGACACGGCGCGCTGCCCCGCCGGGGTGAGTGCCGCGAAAGTGGCACGGCCGTCGTTCGGGTCCGGGATACGGGCAACGAAGCCTTTCTTCTCCAGACGCGTGATCACCCGGGACAGGTGCGACAGCGACATCGACGTCGCCTCGGACAGGTCCGTCATCCGGCGGGAGGCATTCGGGTTCTCGCTGATCTTCAGCATCGCCTGAAACTCGAAGTACGTGACGTTGGCGTCCCGCTTCAGGCGGGCGTCGAGGTTGCTCGGCAGCTGCATGTGGCACGCCCACATGCGCGCCCAGGCGTCCGCTTCGTGGACGGAGAGGGAGTCCATGTTTTCCATGGAACTTATCTTAATCTAAGGTTTAAGAATTCACTAACACTACACGTGAAGGAATTTAGAAATACCTGGTCAGGGTCAACTACGCCCATTCGGTTTGCATGGCTGCAATTAAGGAACGGCTTAGGTTTCCCGTCAAGTGATAAAGCCGGCGCTATATGAACGCTCCCGGGGTCAATGCGGGAAGCCCCGCGTCCCGGGGCCGGCCTGCGGCGCTTGGGCGGCTTGAGTTTTCTGCGCGCGCTTCGCCTGCTTGCGCGCGCGGAGCGCCGGCGGATCGTCGGAAGTAATCACGGTGCCGGCCGCAACGCCGCCGATCGCGCCGAAGAGGTGCGCCTGCCAACTGATGCCTTCGTCCAGGGGAAGCACTCCCCAGACCAGACCGGAGTAGATCACGCCCAGCACCACACCGATCGCGATCTGCGCGGCGGAGCGGTTGAAGATGCCGCGGACGAGCAGGTACGCCAACCAGCCGTACACCAGCATCGACGCGCCCACGTGGTTCGTTCCCGGCCCACCGAGCAACCACGTGCCCAGCCCACCGATGCACACCACGAACGCGGTGACCTCCCAGAACACCCTGTGCCCGGAACAGCCGATCAGGAACGCGAAGACTGCGCCCGGCACGGTGTTGGAGATCAAGTGCTCGAAATTCTCGTGCAGGATCGGCGACGTAAAGATGTACGGCAGCGACGAAGGCTCCAACGGGTGGATGCCGTAGTAGACGAGGTTGCCGCCGAAAAGGATGAGACTGATCAGGTGCACGGCCCAGATAACCACCACATAGCCGATGGCGTAGGTAAGGCCGAGTTTCATCTGCAGCCGTCGTGAAGCCGGCGGGCCGGACCTCGGCCTAAGCGCCGGGCCGGGCTGGCCGTAGGCACCCGCACCGGGGTTCGGGCTGGCGTACGGATTCGGGGAATAAGGATTGTGGCTCATGGTGCGCTTCAGCTTAATGCGCTGCTGCGGCGATGTCGCTCCACGCCGCCACCCCATGACCGGGGGAAGCCGCGGCAACGGCCTCCACGACTGCGGCTTCGACGCAGCGCGCGGCGGCGTCGCACAGCGCGTAGTAGAGATCCGGATCCCCATCGGCGGGACTGGCGGCACCGTACTCGTCCGCGGCCGCGGTGGAGACGGCGAAGAGGGTGTCGCCGTCCAACGGCGAATGCGCTGGGTGCACGGCGCGCGCGATACCGTCATGGCCGGTCATGGCGAGCCGCTCGAGCTGCGCTTGCGGCAGCGGGCAGTCGGTGGCGATCACGCCGATCGTCGTGTTGAGCTTCGGCTTCGGGCGTTCGAGGGAAGCGAATTCCTGCAGATCCACCGGCGGGCGCGACGGGTCGCCGAAGAAACGGCCCGTCCCGGGGTCGATGACGCTGCCGATGGGGTTCGCCACCACGAGCGCGGCGACGGTGTACTCCGCCCCCGTCCCATGCGTCGACTCGGAGCTGCCTTGCCCGGCCACCGCCATTTGCGCGGTGCCCACTCCCCCACGCAGCACGCCCGCTGTCGCGCCACAGCCGGCCCCGACGCTGCCTGTCTCTGCTTGGGAGCTGTCGCCATCCAGCGCGACCGCGACCGCGGCGGCACCGTCGCCGGCACTCGGCCGGTGATCCGGGTCGCCGATGATCAGGTCGAAAATGACCGCGGCGGGAACGATGGGCACGCGCGGACCAGGAACATCGTCGCCGAAGACTGCGAAACCCAGGCCCCGCGACTCGAGCTCGCGCATGGCTCCGTCCGCCGCAGCCAAGCCGAAAGCGGAGCCGCCGGATAGCACCACTGCGTTGACGCGTTGGACTGTGTTGTGCGGGTCCAGGAGATCGGTCTCCCTGGTTCCGGGACCGCCGCCGCGCACATCAACCGCGCCAACCATGCCGGCAGGATCAGTGGACACCAGCGCCGTGACACCCGTGTCACCCAGCGAGACGTGGCCCACACGCAGACCGGGAATGTCGAAGACCGCCGGTACCGGACGCGGCGCTGCACTGTCTGCCACAGCTACTCCCCCGTCATGGCCTGCAGCAGCGAATCCTGGCAAAATGCCAGCCACTCGACGAGGTTGTCACGGTCCTGCTCCGCAGCCTCGCTGTTTGTTTCAGCTGACGCAACGTAGAGGCGCATGTCGTTGAGGGCGGCGACGACGCGGGGAGCGTCCTCTTCATCGATGGTGACTGCGACACCGCCGGTCGGGCCGAGAGCCTCGTTAATGACCTGCAGGTTCGTCAACTTAGCCTTGATGATGTCGTTCTCGTGCAGGCTGCGCAGCAGCGAGTTGTCGCCGTCGAACTCCTCGTCGCCTTCGCGCTCAAAATCGGGCAGGAGGCGAGCCAAGGAGGGATCTTGCGGTGCGTCGGTGTGGCCCGACGGCATGTCCATCATCGCGGCGAGCTCGTCCTTCGGGGCTGACTGGGCGCGCTTGATCAGAGCCTCGGACACAGTGGCGGTGAGGTCACCGATGACTTCGCGCTCCATCGGGTCGAACACTGTGCTGAATCGCGGGACCCGCATGAGCCCCTTCTTCCGCCGCCACGGCTGCATCTACTCGCCTCTTCTTCGCTGTAGGAACTTAAGAACTTCTAGCCGGCCTGCTGCATCGTGGCCCACAGGCCAGCGGTGTGCAGCTTCTTCACGTCGCCTTCAACCTTGTCCTTCTCGCCGGAGGAGACGACGGCCTTGCCCTCGGTGTGGACCTGCATCATGAGCTCCTGCGCGCGTTTACGCCCGTAGCCCAGCACGGTCTGGAAGACGTAGGTGACGTAGCTCTGCAGGTTCACCGGGTCATCCCACACAATGCACATCCAGGGCAGGTTCTCGGCGACATCGACATTGACGTCGATTTCCTCGTCGAGCTCGGGCGTAGCCATCGGGGAGCCCATCCGAATCTCGTGTGTGACACCAGTCATAGGCCCAAGGGTACTAGACTTCCGCGCCCCGGCGAGCGGGCGCCTCCCGCACCACCGCGTCGTTCTTGTGCGGGAACCTGATCCCTGCACCGACTAATGTTGTCCCTATGACTACGCCCGAGTCGGACACCAAGTCCAATGACCTTCAGTCTTCCACCGCGTTCTTGACTGACATGTACGAGCTGACAATGCTCGACGCGTCGATGAAGGACGGCACGTATTCCCGCGACTGCGTCTTCGAGGTCTTCGGCCGAAAGCTGCCGAACGAACGCCGTTACGGTGTCGTCGCCGGGACCGGCCGGCTGATTGAGGCCGTGCGCAAATTCCGCTTCACGGAGGAGCAGATCGCCACGGCGGACTTCCTCAGCGAGGAGACGAAGGATTTCCTGCGCAATTACCGCTTCAGCGGGCAGATCGACGGCTACCGGGAAGGCGAGCTCTACTTCCCCTACTCCCCGATCTTGACGGTGCGCGGAACATTCGCGGAGTGCTGCATTCTCGAGACGGTGATCCTGTCCATCCTGAATTCGGACTCGGCGATCGCCACGGCGGCGTCCCGCATGGTGACTGCCGCTGACGGCCGCCCGATCATGGAGATGGGGTCGCGCCGCACCAACGAGCAGTCGGCTGTGACGTCTGCGCGCGCCGCGTACATCGCGGGCTTCGACTCCACCTCCAACATGGAGGCCAGCCTGCGCTACGGCATTCCGGCGGCGGGCACTGCGGCTCACGCGTGGACTCTGCTGCACACCAACCCGGACGGCACGCCGAACGAGAAGGCAGCGTTCAAGGCGCAGATCGACTCGCTGGGGGTGGGCACCACTTTGCTGGTGGACACCTACGACATCACCCAGGGCGTGGCCAACGCCGTTGAGGTCGCGGGTCCGGAGCTCGGCGGCGTGCGTCTGGATTCGGGCGATCTGGGCATCATGTCCCGGCGCGTGCGCGCCCAGCTGGACAGTTTGGGTGCCTACAACACGAAGATCATCGTCTCCAGCGACCTCGATGAATTCGCCATCGCAGGGCTGCGCGGCGACCCTGTCGACGGCTTCGGCGTGGGCACCTCTGTGGTCACCGGTTCGGGCGCCCCGACGGCGGGCTTGGTGTACAAGCTCGTCGAGGTCGACGGCGTTCCCGTGGCCAAGCGTTCCTCCGGCAAGCGGATGAAGGGTGGCGCGAAGAGCGCGGTGCGCACCTACCGCAGCACCGGTGTCGCGGTGGACGAGATTGTTTACCCGCGGGCCAACCCGCCGGAGAATCCGACGTCGCTGGATTACCGCGAGCTGGTCATTCCGCTCATTCGCGACGGCGAGATCGTCGACGGCCTCGACGACCTGGAAGCCTCCCGCGAGCACCTGGCCAAGCAACGCGAGACCTTGCCGTGGGAGGGACTGTCGCTGTCACGCGATGAACCGGCCGTGCGCACCCGCCTCATCGGTTTCCCCGAAGAGTGACGGGCGCGGAAGACACGGACCGCCCGCTGTCCCTGACCACGGGGGAGCTTCTCGACGCCGCCGTGGATGCCCTGGGAGGTGCCCGCCGCCCCGGCCAGGTGGCGATGGCGGAGGCGGTCACGCATTCGTTGGAGTCAGAGCGGCACCTCGCCGTCCAGGCCGGAACGGGCACCGGAAAGTCCCTGGCCTACCTGGTCCCGGCAATCCGCCACGCGCAGGCGACGGACACGACAGTGATTGTCTCCACCGCAACGCTGGCACTGCAGCGCCAGCTCGTCGAGCGTGATCTGCCCCGGCTCGTGGAGGCGCTCGAGCCGAAGCTGCCGCGCACCCCGACCTTCGCGATCCAGAAGGGCCGTTCGAACTACCTCTGCCTGAACAAGCTCACCGTCGACCAGGACGCCCCGGAGGCCCTCATGGACACCGAGGAGGTCTCCTGGCTCGGTCGCCACATCAAGCGCGTCCACGAGTGGTCCGACGAGACGGAGACGGGCGACCGCGACGAGTTGGAGCCCGGCGTGCCCGACGCCGCCTGGCGCCAAGTCTCCGTCACCGCGAACGAGTGTCTCGGCGCCACACGCTGCCCGCACGGCGAGGAATGCTTCGCCGAGGCCGCGCGCCGCCGCACGCAAGACGTCGATGTCGTAGTCACCAACCACGCCCTGCTCGCCATCGACGCCATGTCGGACGCGAATATCCTCCCCGAGCACGACGTGGTCATCATCGACGAGGCCCACGAGCTCGACGGCCGCGTCACATCCGTGGCCACCAACGAGCTCTCCGCACGCGCCCTCACGCTCGCCGCGCGCCGCGCCGGGAAGCTCAAGGCGAAGACCGAGCAGCAGAAGCTGGAGGAGCTTATCGACGACTTCTTCGCCGTCCTCGACCTGGAGGAGCCCGGGCGCTGGGAAACGATCTCGGAGCCTGCCCGCGGCTCGTTCGCGGCGGTGCGCGATGCGTTGTGGCGGACCCGGGAGGCCATCGCCCGCGCCCCCGAGGGCGAAGCGGCGAATGATCCGGAGACCTTCGCAGAACGGGAGAACCTGAAGAACCACCTGACGGAGCTGCACGATTCACTGGTGCGCATTCTCGAGGTCTTCGACGAGGAAGACCCGGCGAAGCACATCGACGTCGTCTGGTTGACCCGCTCGGAACGCTACGGCGACTCCGTCGCTGTCGCTCCCCTGTCCGTCTCCGCGCTGCTGCGCGAACGGCTCTTCACCGAGCAGACCGTCGTGCTGGCATCAGCCACCCTGGCGGTGGGCGGCAATTTCCGCGCCATGGCCGCCAACTGGGGCCTGCCCGACTCGTCGTGGGACTCCCTCGATGCCGGCACTCCTTTCGACCCACGGAAAAGCGGCATCCTCTACACCGCCAAGCACCTGCCCCCGCCCGGCCGCGACGGCCTGCACGAGGCCACCCTCAACGAGATGGCCGAACTCATCACCGCCGCCGGCGGGAGGACACTGGGGCTGTTCTCGTCGAAACGCGCCGCCGTTGAAGCCGCGGACGCGCTGCGTTCCCGCCTCCCCTTCGACATTCTCGTGCAAGGCGACGACTCCATCGGGGCGCTGGTCAAGGAATTCACCAACAACGAGAACTCCTGCCTCTTCGGCACTCTGACCTTGTGGCAGGGCGTGGATGTGCCGGGCAGTTCGCTGTCGCAGGTGATCATCGACCGCATCCCGTTCCCCCGCCCCGACGATCCCCTGCTGCAGGCGCGCAGCAAAGCCGCGGACGCGGCGGGGCGCTCAGGGTTCATGGAGGTGTCCGCGACGCACGCCGCACTCCTGCTCGCACAGGGCACAGGCCGGCTGCTGCGCAGCACCACGGACCGCGGCGTCGTCTCCGTGCTGGACAGCCGATTGGTGACGAAGCGCTACGGGCAATTCCTCCGCGCCTCCCTCCCCGATTTCTGGGAGACCACCGACCCGGAGGTCGTCCGCGGGGCGCTGCACCGGCTGACGGCGCCGCAGCAGAAACAGAAAAAGTAGCTAAACGTGTAGTTAGGCGTACTGTCCCGGCAGCGCCACCACCGTGGTGGAACCGGGCGCGACTTCGGTGAAGCCGCTATCCCGCACGGCGACGGCCTCGGGATCGCGGCTCAGCCGCTCGAAGTCTCCCCGCGGCACTTCCCGCGCCTGGAGCGGGAAGCCGTCGGCGGCCCACGCCTGCACTTGCTCGGGGCCCATCGCCGCCGCGAGCAGCATCGACGCGTGCCCCGCCTGCGCCGCGGCCTTTCCCGCCGTCATCCCCAACGAGGCGTCGACCGCAATGAGCGGGACCTCCGGATCGGGATCACCGGGCGCATCGGCGGGCAGCTCTGTGCCGCGGATCTGAAGTTTCGCGATCGGGTGGGGCACCTCGGAGACCGCCGAAGGAATGAACGCGCGCGCGGCCGCCGTCCCGGAAGCCGCGGTGCATCCGGGCAGGGCCTGCACATTCTCCCAGCCTGCGCCCCGCGCCCGGCGGGCAATCTTACGGATCCGATGGCCGTACCACTGCGCCAGCGCATCCTGCCACGCGCCGGGCTGCGCCGCGCGCGGATCGAGGCACACCGCGACGACGGCCTTGGCGGCCGCGGCGAGCACGTCGGACCGCTCAGGCGGCTCGGACTTCGGGATATGGAGCGCGATCTGCATCGCCTGAACCGTCTGCGGGTCGTCCGGGTCCTCGGTTCCTCTCCCGTCGCCGGAGAGGGATTGGGTGAGGAACGAGTGGGCGCCCATAAGCTCGCTATCCATTAATCGAGCGCGACCTTGCCCTCGATGCCGGTTTCCTCGTTGAGCAGATCGATTTCATGCCGCGGCACGCCCATGATGTAGAGCACCGAATCAAGGAACGGGTACGTGACCGCTGTATCCGCGACCTCGCGCAGAGCTGGTTTCGCGTTGAAGGCGATGCCCAGGCCCGCCTCGGTGATCATGTCGATGTCGTTCGCGCCGTCCCCCACCGCAACCGTCTGCGACATGCGCAGGCCAGAATCGGCTGCGAATTCCGCGAGGAAATCCGCCTTCGCGCGCCTGTCGACGACCTTCCCGATCACGTTGCCCGTCAACTTTCCGTCGGCGATCTCGAGCGTGTTCGCCCGCACGTAGTCGAGCTCGAGATCCTCCGCCATCGGCTCCAACACCTGGATGAAGCCTCCCGAAACCACCGCGGTGCGGTAGCCCATCTGCTTGAGCGTGCGGATCGTCGTCCGCGCTCCCGGCGTCAGCTCGATGGCGCGGGCCACCTCGTCGATCACCGAGGCGTCCAGACCCGCGAGCGCCTTCACACGCTCACGCAGGGACTCTTCGAAATCGAGCTCGCCGCGCATCGCCCGCTCCGTGACTGCCGCGACCTCCTCTTCACGCCCCGCATGCGCCGCGAGCAACTCGATGACCTCGCCCGTGATCAACGTCGAATCGCAATCGAAGCACACCAGGCGCTTAGAACGACGGGCCAACCCGGCCCGCTCGATCGCGATGTCCACTCCCAGCCCAGACGACAGGCCCGCCAGCGCCTTGCGCACCGTGTGGCTTACCTCGTCGCCCTGCCCCGGAATCGTGATGGACAGCTCGAGGCCCGTCACCGGATAATCGGAAATACCGCGGATGCGGTCGATATTCGCCCCGAAATCCGCCAACGTGCGGCCGATCTCCGAAACAGCCTCCGCCGTCACCGGGTCGCCCAGCACCACCAACGCGTGGGTGGAGCGCTTGCGCTGCGGCGCCAGCGACTTTTCATCCGTCTCAATCAGCACGGCGTGGCCCGACAGTTCCGGCGCCGCCTCCAGATCCCTGCGGAGCGCCTCGACGGCAGACGGCTTCACTCCCGCGAACGCCGCCAAAGCGAGCCGGCCGCGGAAATTAGCCTGCTCCGCATCGAGCAGCTGCACGCCGTGCTGGGACAGCACAGCGAAGAACGCCGCTGTCACACCCGGACGGTCCGCACCCGTCAATGTGATCACGGCGTAGTGGAGACCAGGTTGAAGACGCACGGCATAACTCATGGCTTAGAAACTACAGCAAGAAGCCCCACTCCACGATTCGCGGAGTGGGGCCTTCAATCAGGAGCGGCCGGGGTTGCGGCCGCCGGGCCCTGTACGGGCTAGTGCTAGTCGGTCACCTTGGTGGAACCGGTGCCGGCAGCCGCACGGGTTGCACGGCCGTCGGTCTCGCCCGGAGTGGTCAACTCGGAGCGAGTGTCGTGGTGGCCGGTGTGAGCCTCACGGCGCATGGTCTCAACCATGTGCGGGTAGTGCAGCTCGAAGGCCGGACGCTCCGAACGGATGCGCGGCAGGGACTCGAAGTTGTGTCCCGGAGGCGGGCAGGAGGTGGCCCACTCGAGGGAGTTGCCGTAGCCCCACGGATCGTCGACGGTGACGATCTCGCCGTAGCGCCAGGACTTGTACACGTTCCAGATGAACGGCAGGAAGGCGATGCCCAGGATCAGGGCGCCGACCGTGGAGACCTGGTTCAGCAGGGTGAACCCGTCGGTGTCCAGGTAGTCTGCGTAACGACGCGGCATACCCATGTTGCCCAGCCAGTGCTGGACCAAGAAGGTCAGGTTGAAGCCGATGAAGGTCAACCAGAAGTGCCACTTGCCCAGGGTCTCGTCTAGCATGCGGCCCGTCATCTTCGGGAACCAGAAGTACACGCCGGCGCAAGATGCGAACATCACGGTGCCGAACAGGGTGTAGTGGAAGTGCGCGACCACGAAGTAGGAGTCGTGCAGCTGGAAGTCCAGCGGCGGGGCAGCCAGCATAATGCCGGTCAGACCACCGAAGAGGAAGGTGAACAGGAAGCCCATCGCCCAGATCATCGGGGTCTCGAACGTCAGGTGGCCGTTCCACATCGTGCCGACCCAGTTGAAGAACTTCACACCGGTCGGGACGGAGATGAGGAAGGTCATGAACGAGAAGAACGGGAGCAGGACCGAACCGGTGGCGTACATGTGGTGCGCCCACACAGCCATGGACAGGCCGCCGATCGCCAGCGTTGCGAAGACAAGGCCGATGTAGCCGAAGATCGGCTTACGGGAGAAGACCGGGACGACCTCGGAGATGATGCCGAAGAACGGCAGCGCGAGGACGTAGACCTCTGGGTGGCCGAAGAACCAGAACAGGTGCTGCCACAGGATGGCGCCACCGTTGGCCGGGTCGAAGATGTGGCCGCCGAGCTTGCGGTCGTAGAGCACGCCGAGAGCGGCAGCGGTCAGCAGCGGGAAGATCATCAGCGCCAGGATGGACGCGACGAAGACGGTCCAGGTGAACACCGGCAGGCGGAACATGGTCATGCCCGGCGCACGCAGGGTGAGCACGGTGGACACCATGTTGATGGCGGAAGCCAGGGTGCCGATACCGGTCGCGCCCACGCCCAAGATCCACAGGTCAGCGCCCACACCCGGAGTGTGGATTGCGTCCGCCAGCGGCAGGTACATCGTCCAGCCGAAGTCGGCTGCGCCGCCCGGGGTCAGGAAGCCCGACAGCATCGCGAGAATACCCGCCTGGGTGATCCAGAAGCCGAAGGAGTTCAAGCGCGGGAAAGCCACATCCGGTGCGCCGATCTGCAGCGGCAGCACGAAGTTGGCGAAGCCCCAGACGATCGGAGTACCGAACGCCAGCAGCATCACCGTGCCGTGAAGGGTGAACAGCTGGTTGAACTGTTCGTTGGACAGGAACTGCAGACCCGGGGAGAAGAGCTCCGCGCGGATGAGCAGGGCCATAAGACCAGCAACAAAGAACCACACGAAGGACATGATGATGTAGAACACGCCCAGCTGTTTGTGGTCTGTGGTGGTCAACAGGTCGTAGAGGCGGGTGCCCTTACGTGCCTTTCCGGTCGGCTCCGGCCGGACCGGGGCGACAACGTCGGACCCAGCCGTGTTGTCAAGCCGTGGTGCCACAGCAGTCATTCGATTCCTCCTGATTGAGACTCAGCCGCACCACGTCCCCGGAACCGAACCTCGGCCCGGGCACACCCATGCAGGCGCATGGATAGGCGCAACTAGTACCGCTTCATCTTAACGGCCGCCCCAGCCAAAATCCAGACATCACAGGCCACACCCATAATGGGCGCGGCACCTGCCTGATTGGGCCACCCTGATTGACCCCGGATTGGGGAGAGCGGCCGCCCCAACTGAGGCGGCGGTTGAATTGAGAGAGAGTGAGCCGGATGCGGCTCTAGAAATCCCAGTCGTCGTCCTGGGTGTCCTCGGCCTTGCCGATGACGTAAGACGAACCGGAACCGGAGAAGAAGTCGTGGTTCTCATCCGCGTTCGGCGACAGGGACGCCAGGATCGCCGGGGAGACTCGGGTCTCGTCGACCGGGAACAGCCCCTCGTAGCCCAGGTTGTTCAGCGCCTTGTTGGCGTTATAGCGCAGGAAGCGCTTGACGTCCTCGGTCCAGCCCAGCGGGTCGTAGATGTCCTCGGTGTACTGGCATTCGTTGTCGTAGAGGTCGTAGAGCAGGTCGAAGGTGTACTCCTTCAGCTCCTCCTTGCGCTCCTCGGTCTCCTCCGCCAACGCGCGCTGGTACTTGTAGCCGATGTAGTAGCCGTGCACCGCCTCGTCACGGATGATGAGACGGATAATGTCCGCGGTGTTGGTCAGCTTGGAGTGCACCGACCAGTTCAGCGGCAGGTAGAAACCAGAGTAGAAGAGGAAGGACTCCAGCATCACGGAGGCGATCTTGCGCTTCTGCGGGTCTCCGCCCTCGTAGTAGCTCAGGATGATCTTGGCCTTGCGCTGGAGGTTCTCGTTCTCCTCCGACCAGCGGAACGCGTCGTTGATCATGGGGGTCGACGCCAGGGTCATGAAGATATTCGAGTAGCTCTTCGCGTGGACGGACTCCATGAACGCGAGGTTGGTGTAGACCGCTTCCTCGTGCGGGGTCTTCGAGTCCGGCAGCATCGAGATAGCACCGACGGTGCCCTGGATGGTGTCCAGAAGAGTCAGACCCGTGAAGACGCGCATCGTCGCCTGCTTCTCGTCCTCGGTGAGCGTCTTCCAGCTCGGGATGTCGTTAGACACCGGAATTTTCTCCGGCAGCCAGAAGTTGCCCGTGAGGCGGTCCCAGACTTCCAGGTCCTTGTCGTCGGGAATCGAATTCCAGTTGATCGCCTTCACCGGCTTGTCGTGGGAGGCCAGGTACGAGTCGTATTCATGCGCGTCAGTCACGCAGATCATCCTATCTGTTTACTGGGAAAACGTGGGACGGGGCGGTAAAGCCACCCCGTCGGGAAGCGAAGTCCTACAGCATGCAGGACACGCAGCCCTCAATCTCGGTGCCTTCGAGGGCCATCTGGCGCAGACGGATGTAGTACAGCGTCTTGATGCCCTTGCGCCACGCGTAGATCTGCGCGCGGTTCAGGTCGCGGGTGGTCACCGTGTCCTTGAAGAACAACGTCAGAGACAGGCCCTGGTCGACATACTTGGTGGCCACCGCGTAGGTGTCGATGATCTTCTCGTAGCCGATCTCGTAGGCGTCCTTGAAGTAGTCGATGTTCTCGTTGTCCATGTGCGGCGCCGGGTAGTAGACGCGGCCGATCTTGCCCTCCTTGCGGATCTCGATCTTGGAGGCGATCGGGTGGATCGACGAGGTCGAGTTGTTGATGTAGGAGATCGAGCCGGTCGGCGGCACCGCCTGCAGGTAACGGTTGTAGATGCCGTCGCGGGCCACATCCGCCTTCAGCTGGGCCCACTGCTCGGCGCTCGGCGGCTGAGCGGACGAATTCGCGAAAATGGCCTTGACCTTATCCGTCTTCGGCTGGAAATCTTCCGGGTTGTAGCGGTCGAAGAACTCGCCGGTGGCGTATTCAGAGCGCTCGAAGCCCTCGAACGCCACGCCCTTTTCCACCGCGATTTTATGGGAGGCCTTGAGGCATTCGTAGAGGACAGCGGCGAAGTACGCGTTGGTGAAGTCCAGGCCTTCCTCGGAGCCGTAGTCGATGCGTTCGCGACCCAAGTAGCCGTGGAGGTTCATCTGGCCGAGACCGATGGCGTGGGAGGCGTCGTTGCCTTCGCGCACGGACGGCACCGAATCGATGGAGGTCTTGTCCGCCACGGCGGTCAGGCCGCGGATGGCCGTCTCCACCGTCTTGGAGAAGTCGTCCGAATCCATCGACATCGCGATATTCAGCGAACCGAGGTTGCAGGAGATGTCGTTGCCCAGCTCCTGGTAGGTCAAGTCGTCGTTGAGCACGGACGGAGTGTTGACCTGCAGGATCTCGGAGCACAGGTTGGACATGTTCACGCGGCCGATCTTCACCGGGTTCGCCTTGTTCGCCGTATCCTCGAACATGATGTACGGGTAGCCGGACTCGAACTGGATCTCCGCGATCGTCTGGAAGAACTGGCGGGCGTTGATCTTGGACTTGCGGATGCGCGGGTCCTCGACCATCTCCTCGTACTTCTCGGTCACCGAGATATCGGCGAACGGGACACCGTACACGCGCTCCACGTCGTACGGGGAGAACAGGTACATATCGTCGTTGCGCTTGGCCAGCTCGAAAGTGATATCCGGGATGACCACGCCGAGCGAGAGAGTCTTGATGCGGATCTTCTCGTCCGCGTTCTCGCGCTTAGTGTCCAGGAAGCTCAGGATGTCCGGGTGATGCGCGTTCAGGTACACCGCGCCCGCCCCCTGGCGCGCGCCGAGCTGGTTGGCGTAGGAGAAGGAGTCCTCCAGCAGCTTCATCACCGGGATGACGCCGGACGACTGGTTCTCGATGTGCTTGATCGGCGCACCCGACTCGCGGATATTGGACAGCAGCAGTGCTACTCCCCCGCCGCGCTTGGATAGCTGCAGCGACGAGTTGATCGCACGGCCGATGGACTCCATGTTGTCCTCGATGCGCAGGAGGAAGCAGGACACGAGTTCGCCGCGCTGGGCCTTGCCGGCGTTGAGGAAGGTCGGGGTGGCGGGCTGGAAGCGGCCGGTCATGATTTCGTCGACAAGCGCGGAAGCGAGCTCCTCGTTGCCGTCGGCGAGGAACAGCGCCGTCATCGACACGCGGTCCTCGAAACGCTCCAGGTAACGGCGCCCGTCGAACGTCTTCAGCGTGTACGACGTGTAGTACTTGTACGCGCCCAGGAACGACTTGAAGCGGAATTTGTAGGAGTACGCCCGCTTGAACGTAGACTTCACAAATTCCCACTCGTATTTCTCGATCGTCTCCGGCTCGTAGTACTTGTTCTCCACCAGATAGTTCATCTTCTCTTCCAAGTCGTGGAAGTAGACGGTGTTCTGGTTGACGTGCTGCAGGAAGAACTGGTTCGCCGCCTCACGGTCTTTGTCGAACTGGATCTTGCCGTTCTCGTCGTACAGGTTCAAAAGCGCGTTCAGCGCGTGGTAATCGAGCTGTTCGGATTGGTTAACCGGCTCGGCGACGGTCTTACCCACAGTGTCGGTCACGGTTCTTCGGGCCTTTCTCAAGCAGTGATCAAGTTGAATTGTGAAGTTGAAAAGCTAAAAGGTGCAGTTACACAGCAATACGGCTATACGGCTTGGTAGCGCTCCCGCAGCCGCGCGAGGCGCAGCGCGCTATCCGTCTTCTGCGCACGACGCTCCTCAAGCACCTCGCGCTCGTGCGCGGTGAGCGGTTCGAGGCCGAGCTTATCGACGTTCGCCACCAAGTTCTCGCGCACCGTCTCCACATCCAGCTCCGAGCCCATAAGCTCGAAACGGTACATGTGCGGCACACCCGTCTTGGCTGCGATGACATCCCCCGCTTTGCAGAAGTCCGGGCCGAAATTCGAGTTGCCCGACGAGATCACGCCGCGCAGCAGCTTCCGGTTCGACTCGTCGTTCAAGAATCGGATCACCTGCACCGGGACTGGCCGGGAGTTCTCGTGGTTGAGCGACGCCCCTCCCCCGTAGGTCGGGCACACGAGCACGAACGGCTTCTCCACCTTCAGCGGCGCCTCCGTGCGCCGCAGCGGAATCCGTGCGCTCGGAAGCCCGAGCTTCTCCACAAAGCGGTGGGTATTGCCCGTCGCGGAAGAGAAATAGACGACCAACATGAAGGACTGCCGACCTTAAATATGAGCGGGATGTGAGGGTGGGATGACTGAACGGGAACTATCGGCGCAAAACGTCGAGCCGCCAACAACGTGACGGCTCTAGTTTCTTACGGGGCGGCTAGGCGACACCCTCTGCGAGGGTGCGGATACGGTCCGGGCGGAAGCCCGACCAGTGCTCCCCGTCGGCCTCCACGACCGGCGCCTGCAGGTAGCCCAAAGCCATGACGTAGTCACGTGCGGAATCATCCATGGAGATATCCACGGTGGTGTACTCCAGGCCAGCGCGGTCCAGCGCCTTCTTCGTCGCGTTGCACTGCATGCAAGCCGGCTTGGTGTAAAGGGTGATCGACATAATTCTCAGGCTCTTTTCTTCTCAGAGGATGTTCGGGGGCTAGTGAGACTTACCTGGCGGCCCCAGGGGTGCCGCTAGCGCTCGAATCAACATAAGAGTGGTGCGGCATCGAGCGATGCGCCGCGCCCGCTCCCCGTCGGGGGGCGAACACCAAGAAACACTATACGTTGTGCCACATTCTGGCAACTGATACTACATGTAGTAGTTACACGTGTGGTATTCGCAGGATAGCCAAGGGAAATAACCTACATGTAGTTCTGTCACATACGTTCACTCGCGGAAAACGGCTTACACGGGTGCAATTTCACGCGAAAAATTTTCACACCCTCCCGAAATCACGGTAGCTACAGCGCGAAAAGGCCCTCCCTGATCCCTGATTCACACCGAACCGGGGATCCTGGGAGGGCCTAAACACCTCATATTGGCGGGGCCGCCACTACTACCTGCGGCGCAACACCACGATCGCCGCCACCAACGCCGCCAGCACCGCCAGGATGCCCGCACTGATCAACGCAATCAGAATGCCGCGGGCACCAGAGCCCTTCCCACCGTCATCTTCCTGCGCCTGAGTCTGCTCCGACCCATCGGACTCCTCGCCATCCTTCTTCCCGCCTGTATCCGGCGGGTTATCACTCGGCTCCGGGCCGTCCTTATCCGTCGGCCGCCAATCCGGACCATCAGTCTCCGCCCCGACCGCGTCGAACGCGATCTCAAACGGCTGCTCGACACCCATGACCTTGTCCGCGTCGCCCTGCGGCATGCCGAGACCCACGTAGTAATAGCCCGCGTTCGCCTGCTGCGCACCCGTACTGCCAGTTTCCCTGTTACGGAAGTTGATCACGTTTCCAGCCAGGGTGGCTTCAGGGCGGGTCGATTCATACTTGATGTTTTGGCGGAACGGCGAATACAACATCGGGGACAGATTGCCGAGACCGCCATCCTGCGACTTGAGGGACCGGTAACTGAACACTGGGCGTTGCCCGTACTCCACCGGGATTTTGTAGAAGCGGTACTCACCCGGAACAATCGCGTCCTTATACGCACCCGGCTTCACTTCAACCGCCTCAGAGAAACTCGAACCGCCCTTGATGTCCTGCGCCCCACCGAAGTCGAGCTGGGGACCGTCATCACTTGTGTCCACCGCATCCGGGTACCCGGCGACCTCGGAATCATCGGGAATCGGCTCGAAGTTGATTTCAACCTCAACGTCGACTTCTTCCTCGCCGCGGCCAGTTACAGCACTTGCGTTCTCATACGCGATTTGGTCAGGAATAGTCCATTGTTGCCCGCACCCTCTTTCTTCCTCGACCGGCTGAATCCGCCGGATCAGAGGTTCCGGCATCCAGGCAGCGCTGCCGCTCGTCTTGCCGTCGATTTCTGTGTAAGCACCGCCGTAGCTGCCTTCGCACTTTTCGACTCCGTTTATGGGGTCAGCACGTCGTACGGTGAACCTGGCATCAGTAGCTCGCCCCGAAGTCGACCGCTTTGGAAGGACAGTCGTTGAAATGACCGCATTGTGGCCCTCCGGAATCGCGACCTTGTAGTAGCCTGTCTCGACTTTATCGCCGGGATTCTTCTGGAGTTTCGCGTTCACGGTGGTGTGATAGCGGCCTTCGCCCAGCCACTTGGCGTCTTCCGGGGTATCGGAATACTCAAACTCAGTACCAGCCGTCTGGTAGGTCTCGGCGTCACGCTGGGCCAGGAACTTCACCGACTCCGCCAACGAACCAGCATCATCAGCTTCCATGAACTCACCGCCACCAGCCTCGGCGACACACTCCAGCTCCTTACGGGCCTCCTCATCAGTCTTGAACCCGACCGTGTGAATCGTCAGATCAAAACCATCACCCGCCAACTCCTTAGCCACCTCACACACCGGCGGCGGCGCACACGTATCAATACCATCAGAAACCAAAATGATCGTCCGCTCACCCGAATCACCAAGCTCCTTAGCGGCAGCCTTCAACGAATTACCCACCGGGGTATACCCCTTCGGCGACATCTCATCGATCTTGGAATTCAATAGACCCTTATCCGACTTGCCCACCGGAACCAAGGTCTCAATATCCTGACACCCCCTCTCACGATTATCCGGCGTATTCGACTCACGCATCCCATAGGCCAACAAACCCAAATTCGCCTGCTCCGGCAACGAATTCACCAAATCATGAGACGCTTTCTTCGCCGCATCCATACGACTGCCACCACCAACATCGGCCTCACTCATCGAAAACGACGCATCCAACACCAACGCCGCTTTACTATCAACCGTCGCTTCATTCGAACCAGCAGATTCAGTCGCCTCAGTCGATGACGACTCCGCCGCAGACGACTCACCACTACCATGCTGCGCCCCGGCATCACCAGGAACAACAAACCCCGACACACCAAGCAGCGCAGCAACAAACAACACCGAAACGAAACTCAAAGAAAACGTGCGCGTCGTACTCATGATCCTGAAAAGCCGGGGACAACAAACAGCAAGTACACGAGAAAATAATTTCCCCGCATGAACCTACGGTTAACACTACGCGCAGATCGTGTCACAAATCACAACAATGACTCGGAAAAAGAAAACGCCCCCTGCCGCGAGCACGGAGCTCATTGCGGCGGGGGCGTTAAGAAATCAGCAACTAGCCCTGACGAGCCTTGAAGCGCGGATCCTTCTTGTTGATCACGTACACTTTGCCGCGACGACGGACAACCTGAGCGCCCGGCTTGTTCTTCAGCGACCGAAGGGACTTACGGACCTTCATCGGGCGCTCCTTTCTACTCGTTTGTTTTCCCGAGTGCCCGCCGCGGAAACACGGTGATCCGTGCAGGTGGCGACGTTCAATCGTTTCTTTGGTCGGCGCGCCACAGGATGGCGCTGCCGTGCAACGGGAGTCAATGCTACCTGACCGGCCCCGTAGCACCAAAACGGCCGGAGCCGGGGAATGCTTCCGCGCTACGATAGCGGACATGTCTCACGAGTCCGGCACCACTTCCGACAACTTGCCCGAACACCCCTCCCACGACGCTATCGGCGCAACGCAGCAGGAAATCATCGCGGCGCTCGACGTGAAACCGTTCATCGCGCCCGCCGGCGAGATCGCCCGGCGCGTGGACTTCCTCGTCGACTACCTGGAAAAAACCGGCGCGAAGGGCTTCGTCCTCGGCATCTCGGGCGGCCAGGACTCGACACTAGCGGGCAAATTGGCGCAGATGGCTGTGGAGAAGACCCGCGAGCAGGGCCGGGAGGCCACGTTCGTCGCAGTGCGTCTCCCCCACGGTGTGCAGGCGGACGAGGATGACGCGCAGCTCGCCCTCGACTTCATCCAGCCCGACAAACGCGTCACGGTGAATATCGAGCCGGCGACGACCGCGCTCGCCAGCCAGGTGGCCGACAGCCTCGACCGCGGCAAGCTCGGCGACTTCAACAAGGGCAACGTCAAAGCCCGCATGCGCATGACCGCCCAGTACGCCATCGCGGGCGAGCTTGGACTCCTCGTTATCGGCACTGACCACGCGGCGGAGAACCTCACCGGGTTCTTCACTAAGTTCGGCGACGGCGCGGCCGATCTCATCCCCCTCGCAGGATTGAACAAGCGCCAGGGCGCGCAGCTCCTCGCCCACCTCGAGGCGGATAAGCGGCTCTACGAGAAGGTCCCCACCGCCGACCTCGAGGAAGACCGGCCCGCGCTTCCCGACGAAGAGGCGCTCGGCGTCACCTACGCCCAGATCGACGACTACCTCGAGGGCGCGCTTATCGACGCCACCGCCGCCGCCCGCCTCGAGCATCTCTGGGCCGTCGGCCAGCACAAGCGCCATCTGCCGCCCGGCCCGGCCGAAACGTGGTGGCTCTAGGGGCCTCCGCACCCCCGCCAGCCAAAGCCGCGTGGCCTAACCGATGGTGTGCAACGTCTCCTCCGCAGCGCGGACCAGGGCGGATCCGTAACTCGGGCCGTGCGTGTAGGCATGGACTGCGAGCGGGTGGAGCTGGTGGATGGGAATGCGGGTGTCCCAGCCCCTGCCGAGGGTGGCTCCGGTGGCGAGGTAGCCGTCGATAAGCGCGCTTAGGTGCGGTGCGCCGAAGAGCTCGAGCATCGCGATGTCGGTGAGCGGGTGGCCGCCGTGCGCCGCCGGGTCGATGAACCGCGGGCCGGTGGTGGAGAACAGAAGGTTGCCGGCCCAGAGGTCGCCGTGAATGCGCGCGAGAGGCGCGTCTTCGTCCTCGGCGACGAGCGCTTCGCACGCCCGCTTGACCGTGTCCAACCCTTCCGCACCGAGATTCCCGCTGCGGTGGGCCTTCTCCGCGAACGGCATGACCCGCTGCGCGGTGTAGAACTCCGCCCACCGCGCCGTCGGCGTGCATTCCTGCTCGGCACGGCCGATGAAATTCGGGCCCTCCCAGCCGTCCGCCGGCACCCCGAACGCGTCCGCGCCCATCGCGTGAATCGCGGCGAGCTCGCGGCCTGCTTCCGCTGCGGCAGCGGCGGTGGGCCGGGCGCTGGCGACGCGCTCGATCGTGACCGTGTTCGCCTCCTCGTCGAGGTCGAGCACCTCCACAACCGCGCGGGAGCCTTCCCGCAGCCAGCGCAGATAGGCTGCTTCGGCCGCCGCGGCCCCCGGAGCACTTCCGTGCTTCACGAACACGTCTGCATTAGACATCGGCACCCTCCAATTCGAGCAGGAACCGTTTCGTCTCGGAGCCGCCCCGGTAGCCGCCTAAACCCCCATCTGCACGCAGCACCCGGTGGCACGGCACGAGCAGGGGCAGCGGGTTATTCGCGCACGCTCCTCCGACCGCGCGCACAGCCTTCGGGTTCCCTACCTTCGCCGCCAGCTCTTTGTACGTGGTGGTGTGCCCGTACGGGACGCGGGCCAGTTCGCGGAGCACGTCAGAGCGGAAACCGGTGGCGAAGCGGTAGTCGAGCGGCACCGTGAACTCGCGCCGCTGCCCCGCGAAATACTCGGCCAGCTGGTGCGCCGCCAGCGGGACTACGGCCTTTGCCCCGATGCGCTCACGCTCGGCATCGATGCCGTCGGACTCGAACAGTACCTTCGCCACCCCCGCCGAAGACACCACCAACCCGATTCGCCCGAGCGGAGAATCAATTTCGTGGAACTGCAGTTCGTCCATGGCCCCCACGGTACTGGGCCGAGCCGGTTCCCGTCGCGGCAAAGACAGCAGAACCGGATGACAGGAATGCGAAAAACCCAGCCTTCCGGCTGAGTTTCCACCTTGGTGGAGCTAACGGGATTCGAACCCGTGACCCCCACACTGCCAGTGTGGTGCGCTACCAACTGCGCCATAGCCCCGTAGCTTCCGGCGGACGCGGTCCTTATTCAGGACCGTGCGGTCCGCCGAGCGACTTTGCTAAATATACACCGGTGGGTGGGCGAGTCCAAAATCGCCCACTGCCAGCGGTTTAGCTAGCCAGAAGGTCGTCGATCCAGTTCTCGAGGGGGTTGGATTCGACATCCTTGCCGTCGACAAGCACGCGCGGGGACGAAAGCTCGCCGGTCTTGTCCTGCAGGTCCTGCTCATTAGCTTCGCCGAGCTGCTTCGCCTGATCCTCGTACTCGCCGTCGCGGATCGCCTTGACGGCATCCTTGGACGCGCCGAAGTCCTTCGCCGTGTCGGCCAGAGAGTTGTTGTCGGAGCTCGAATACAGGCTCTGCTGCTCTTCGAGGAGGACCTTGCGCATGTTCCAGTACGCCGCGACATCGCCCTTGTCGGCCAGCGCGAGGGTCGCCGCCAAGGCCTGCGTGGAGTAGCCCTTGTTGTACTTCTGGCCAGTCCCGTCGAGGAAGACCATCGGGTGGATGTGCACCTTCAGCTCACCGGACTTGATCTTCTCGAGCATCTCGGCGTCCGACTTCGTGGCCAGGTCCGCGCAGTAGTGGCAGGCGAAGTCCTCGTAAAGGCTCGCTTCCTTGGCCCCGTCGGCGTTCTCGCCCGCGAGGGTGATGGTGTTATCGGAGAACTCCATGGTGACTCCGTCGACATTCTCCATATTCTCCGCGAGGCGGTCGGCGCGCGCACCGCGACCGTTGTAGACGATCAAACCGATCACCAGGGCGCCGATGAGAATCAGTGCGCCGAGGGCCCACCAGAAGCCCTTGCCGCCGGAGGAATTGGGGTTAGCGACCTTCGTCGAGCCCTTCGTGGTCGTGGGCTTGGAAGAGGAACTCACAGTGAATCACCTTATGTTCTCGGGGGCGAGCTGTTTCACCCGGAAAGTCTACGGGTACAGCGCGAATTTCTTAAACGGACGGTAGATCATGAACAACGTCACGGCGATCAGGCCTATATCGCGGGCGATCGCCCACAGCAGGTCGCCGCCGGCACTGTCCGGATCGGGTCCGAAACAGCCGCAGTCGATCTGCAGGCCACGGCTGTACGCGGACGAAAGCCCGATGACGAACAGCACGAGCACGCCGAACGACACCCAGCCCGCAGGACGGATCTTGATGCCCAGCAGCAGGATGAGCCCGCCGGCGAGCTCAGCGGGACCGATGATGCTGGCGAGCAAACTCGACCAGTGCGGGGTGAAGATCTCGTACGCTTCGATGCTCTGCGTCACGGTCATGTGCTTGCCGAGCTTCGTCGCGCCCGCGAAAATCCACACGGCCGCCAGCCCGAAGCGCGCAAGCGCGGAGAACACGTCGAGTACGCGCCCGCTTGTCGACGTCTCCCCCGCCCCGTCCAGAGCTTCTTCCTCCGTCAGCGCTGCCTCGTCAACCTTGGTGTCATGCTTTGTTGTCACCTCAATGACTGTAGCCCACCCGGTTGGCCGTGAGTAAGACAAAAGCTGTGAGGTCTCGGTCACCCCGCCCCCCGGAGGCTAGTCGCCGAGCACTGCGCTAACGACGTCCTGTGCCTCCTTCTGCACCTGCTCGAGGTGCTCGGGCCCGTTGAAGGATTCAGCGTAGATCTTGTACTTGTCCTCCGTGCCGGACGGGCGGGCAGCGAACCAGGCATTATCGGTGGTGACCTTGAGCCCACCGATGGCGGCGCCGTTGCCGGGGGCCTCGGTGAGCTTGGCTGTGATCTCGTCGCCGGCCAAGGTCGTGGCGGTGACCTGGTTCGGGGAGAGCTTCTTCAGGATGGCCTTCTGCTCGCGGTTCGCCTCGGCGTCGGTGCGTGCGTAGACGGGGGCACCGAATTCCTGCTCGAGTTCGGCATAGCGCTGCGAGGGAGTCTTCCCGGTCACGGCGGTGATCTCCGCGGCGAGCAAGTCCATGATCAGGCCGTCCTTGTCGGTGGACCAGACAGTGCCGTCTTTGCGCAGGAAGGAGGCGCCGGCGGACTCTTCGCCGCCGAAGCCGATGGAGCCGTCGATAAGCCCGGGCACAAACCACTTGAAGCCGACTGGCACTTCCACCAGCGTCCGGCCCAGGGAGGCGACGACACGGTCAATCATGGAGGACGACACCAGCGTCTTGCCCACTGCAGTGCCGCTGCCCCAGCCGTCGCGGTGGCTGAACAGGTACTCGATGGCCACAGCGAGGTAGTGGTTCGGGTTCATCAGACCGGCGTCCGGGGTGACGATGCCGTGGCGGTCCGCGTCCGCGTCGTTGCCGGTGGCGATGTCGTACTTGTCGCGGCCTGCCACCAGGCTCGCCATGGAATTCGGCGAGGAGCAGTCCATGCGGATCTTGCCGTCGGTGTCCAGCGTCATGAACCGCCACGTCGCGTCCACCTCAGGGTTCACCACCGTCAGGTCGAGCTTGTGGGCGTCGGCGATCGCACCCCAGTAGTCGACGCTAGCCCCGCCCATCGGGTCGGCACCGATGCGCAGGCCGGCAGAGCGGACCGCGTCGAGATCCAGAACATTCGGCAGGTCGGCGACATAAGTGTCCATGAACGGGTGCTTGCCAGCCCGGTCGTCAAGCACGCCGCTGACCGGGGTGCGGTTGATGCCCTCGAGGCCGTCAGCCAGGTAGGCGTTCGCGCGTTTGGCAATCCAGTCCGTCGCGTCGGTGTCGGCCGGACCGCCCGACGGCGGGTTGTATTTGAAGCCGCCGTCGCGCGGCGGATTGTGCGACGGTGTGATCACAATGCCGTCGGCGCGCTTCGGGTCCGTGCCGGTCACGCCACCGGACAACTTCGCGTTGTGCGCCAGGATGGCGTGGGAGACGGCGGGGGTCGGCGTGTAGCGCCCGGCGGCGTCGACAAGCACTGCGATATCGTTGGCGATGAGGACCTCGAGAGCGGAGACCATCGCCGGCTCCGAAAGCGCGTGCGTGTCGCGGCCGATGTAGACCGGCCCGCCGATCGAGTTCTCGCGGCGGTAGTCCACAATCGCCTGCGTCGTCGCCCAGATATGCTGCTGGTTGAACGCGTTGTCCAGGCTGGACCCGCGGTGCCCCGACGTGCCGAAGGACACCTGCTGGTCCGGATCGGCGGCGTCGATATCGCGCGTGTAGTAGGCGGTGACCACCTCCGCGATGTCGATCAAGTCCTGGGGAAGTGCTGGCTGGCCAGCCCTCGTGTGCGCCATGGGGGTACTCCTTAATCCTCTGTGGTTAATCCTCTGCGGTCCGTCGCAGTCAGTCGGTCGGGGTGTCTCCGCTTCCCATCTTCCCCCGTCTTCCGGGCTCCCGCCACGGCAACCGCATTCGCGGGGTGCGCGGAGGGTGAGCTACCGTGACCATGTGGTTGGTTCAGCACTCAAGGATGGTCTCGCGATCGGGTTCGGCGCTTCATTCGGCGCGCTCGCCCGTTTCGCGTTCACGCCGCTGATGGCGCCGGAACCGCCGTCGGAGATCATCGTCGTCTTCGTGATCAACTTCATCGGCTGCTTCCTCATGGGCCGCTTCGACCCGGGCCCGTTCTGGGGCCGCGGCATGATCGGCGGCTTCACCACTTTCTCCGCCGTGTCGTTCCTGGCGATGCAGTCCAGCGCCTACGTGGCGCTCATCTACATGGCCGGCACCATGCTCGTCGCGGTCGCGGCGTGGGAGCTCGGGGACGCTTTTCGACGCCGCCGCTCACCCGAGGTAGCCCCATGACCCACCCGACTCCCCGCACTCCCCAATTCCAAGGCCCGGACGGTGTCGTCGGATCCCACCTGCTGGAGGCGTTGAGCACCGGCGACGGGGCGCTCACTATTTTCATGCTGTTCGTGCTCGTCGGCTTCGGTGCCTTCCTCGGCGGCCTCACCCGCTGGGCGCTCAGCGAGGCCCTGCCCGGAACAGTGGGAACATTCGCCGCGAATGTCGTCGGCTCCGCTGTCCTGGGTTTCTCCGCCGCCATGCCGGTGATGTGGCCGGCGTTCCTCGGCGCCGGCTTCGGTGGGGCCGTGTCCACCCTGTCCACGATGGCCAAGGAAATGGGCGGGATGATCAGCAAGAAGCAGTGGTGGCCGCTCACGCGCTACGTACTGATCACCTGCGCCGTCGGCATCGCCGCCGCCTGGTTCGGTCTCAAGTACGGCCTGCGGGTGATTCCGGCGTTCTGATTCGGCTGATCCGGCGGATCGCGCTGGTCTGGCTGATCCGGCTGGTCCAGGTCCTATTCCGCGATGGCGTCCAGCGGCGGAGTCTTCGCCGCGCGCCGGGCAGGCAGGAGCGCCGCCACAACACCGACGACGACGGAGGCGGCGAGCATGCCGGCGATCATCGTCCACGGGTAGGCCATATTCTCCAGCCCCTTGTCCGCCAAGACAGTCAGGAAGGACCAGCCCAGCAGCAGGCCAGCCCCGACACCCAAAAGCGCGCCGAAGACCGCGATCTGCACCGACTCCAGAATGATCATGGTGCGCACCTGGCCGCGCTGGGTGCCCACCGCGCGCAGCATGCCGATCTCCTGGCGGCGCTCAATCACCGACAACGTCAGCGTGTTGATGATGCCCAGCACCGCGATCACCACCGCCAAGGACAGCAACGCGTAGAGGATGTAGAGCATCTGGTTGATCATCTGCTGGGCTTCCCCGCCGAGATCTTCCGGGGAGCGGACCTGCACCACAATGTCGTCGTGCACCGCATCCTCGAGGCGGGAGCGCAGCTCGTCCTCCGTGACTGTCCCGTCGCCGTTCACGCCGACCATGAGCACCTTGAAGCTTTCCGGCGACTTGATCTGCTCCAGCGACTTCCGCGACACGATCCACGACGAGAAAATATTCGAGTCCTCGAACAATCCCTTTACCGTCGCCTGGGTCTCCGGGGCGCCTTCCCACCCCGGCATCGCGAGGGTCACGGAGTCGCCGACGGAGACATTCTTCTCGGCGGCGAGGGAGGCAGGGAGGAGAACGCCGCCGTCGATAAGCGAAGACGTGCCTTCTGTCATGCTGAGCTTGACCAGCTTGCCGGGGTCCCCCTCGACGACGTCGGTCACACCGACCGGGCCGAACTGGTTGCCGAACTCCCCGTTCACCGTCACCCGCGACTGCGTGTAGGTGACAGTTTCACCCACGCCCTCGACGCCTGGAATCCTGTCCGGCAAGTCGTTCGGGATCGGGAACGCGCCCAACTGCGGGCCGTAGAGGACCATCTCCGCGTCGACCTCGTTTTCCAACACGTCGTCGACTGAGCGTTCCATCGTCGCTCCGAGCATGCCGATCGCCGTGACCAGCGCGACACCGAGCATCAACGCGAATGCCGTCGCTGAGGCGCGTCGCGGATTGCGCTTCGAGTTCGTCGCGGCCAGAGAACCGACCGCCCCGAACGGAGCCCCCGCAATGCGCCCGAGCACCGGGACGACCGGCAGCGAGAGCGCCGGACCAGCGAGGAACAGCCCCACGATGACGAGCACCGCGGCCGCGCCGACCAGCGCGGCTCGACGGCCCGTCGAGCCGTCCTCCCACATCACGCCCCACGCAAGCAGACCGCCGCCGGCCGCGAGCAGCATCACCCCCACGACGGTGCGCGCCACGAGCGGTTGCGGCGCGGCCGACTCGCCCGAGCGCATCGCTTCCACCGGTTGGACCCGGCCGGCACGCCTCGCCGGCGCCCATGCGGACAGAACCGTCACAACGGCGCCGACAACAACCGGCACTACAACAGCCCCCGCGGACAGACCCCAACCGGCACCCGGCAAGCCCATCCCGCGGGAATTCATCACCGCCCGGATAACGGCGACGAGACCAGCGCCAGCGACAACGCCCAACGCCGACCCCAGCACTCCGACAATCAACGCTTCCGCTACGACCGAACGAGTGATCTGTCCCTTCGACGCCCCCAGCGCACGCAGCAGCGCGAACTCCTTCGTGCGCTGCGCGACGATCATGGAGAACGTATTCGCGATCAGGAACGTTCCCACCAACAGGCCGACAAGACCGAAGGCGGTGAGGAAATACCCGATGAAGCTGAGAGCATCGCGGACTTGCTTGGACAGCTCGTCGGCAAGCACGAAACCTTCCTTGACGGTGAGGTCGCTGTGCTGCGCGGACACGTGCTCGGCGAGCTGCTGCCCCGTCGTTGGGTCCGCTGCAGTGAGCGTGAGACCAGGCACATACTTGCCGTCGGTGTAGTACTCCACAAACGCGCTTTCCGGCACTTTGAGCATGAGCGACATGCCCTGGTCGAGCTCATCCGTGTACAGGCCAGTGACCCTCATCGTGTTGCGGCCCTCCGCGTCCGCGACGATCACTTCGTCGCCGACAGCGATGCCGTAGTGCTCCGCCCCCGCGGCGTTCAGCAGCGCCTCCCCCACTTTCGACGGGGCCGCGCCATCCGTGATCTGGAACGGCTGGCCCACAATCTGGTCGTCGGGGTAGTAGAGCCCCACGCGGGACTCGCCGCCGCCCGTCTGGATCGCGTTAGCGCCGGCATCCGCCACGACCACCAACTCGGAACCGTCGATATTGACGCGGTCCACCTGCGGATCAGCCGCGAACTCGTTACGTACCTCGACCGGCAGCACCTGTTTGCCCTCAGCGGGCTTGACCGCCACATCGACGGCGTCGTACTCGCTTGCTACCGCTGAATCGAAAGTTCGCTCGAGCATGTTCGTGAACATCAACGAGCCCGAAATGAACGCGGTGCCGAGCACCACAGCCAGCACCGTGAGAGCGAGGCGAAGCCTGTGCGCGCGAAGATTGCGCACAGACACCTTGGTCATTGCGCCCGCCATCAGCCCTCGATGCCGTTCATCGTTGCGAGGATCTCCTCCATCGTAGGGTTCCGCAGCTCATTGACGATATTGCCGTCCGCGAGGAAGACAACACGGTCGGCGTAGGACGCCGCGCGAGCATCGTGCGTGACAATCACGACGGTCTGCCCGTCGCGATCCACAGCCGTGCGCAGAATGTCCAGCACTTCGCGCGAGGAATTAGAATCAAGGTTGCCCGTCGGCTCGTCGCCAAAAATAATTTCCGGGCGCGACACCAAGGCACGCGCGCACGCCACACGCTGCTGCTGGCCACCGGAGAGCTCGCTGGGACGGTGCCCGAGACGGTGCGACAATCCGAGGCGCTGCGTGATCTCCTCGAACCACTCGCGGTCGACCCGGCCACCTGCGATATCCGTCGGCAAGGTGATGTTCTCCTCCGCCGTGAGCGTGGGCACGAGGTTGAAAGACTGGAAAATGAAGCCGAGCCGATCGCGGCGCAGCGCCGTCAACTGCTTCTCGTTCAGGGCCGCCAGATCCGTCTCACCGATCTCCACCGAGCCGGAATCGAAGGAGTCCAAGCCAGCCATCGTGTGCATCAACGTCGATTTGCCCGAACCGCTCGGCCCCATAATCGCGGTGAACTCCTTGCGCGCAAATTCCACGCTCACACCATCCAGGGCCTTGACCTTTGTGTCGCCGGAGCCGTAGGTTTTCACCAAAGTCACTGCGCGAGCCGCGGGAGCATTCCGCTTATCGACGCTCCCCTCAACCGAATGCCTTCCCACTAAACCCGCTCCTTATCTCCGGCCTCTAACCAACCCGGCCCATTCTACGAAACATACTTTTGGCATGCTTAAAACCCCC
>JALXXC010000016.1 GCA_025144245.1 Corynebacterium sp. p3-SID1145
TCATTTCACGCGGCGTCCCTGGAGGAATAGAATCCTCGAGGGGCGCCGTTTTTTTATTTTTCACCGTGCGGTTGAGTTTTTGATTTGAGGAGTTGGATACCCGATGACTGTTCTTTCTGGCCTGTTGCTGTTCTCCATGGGCATTTTGGCCGGCATCATTAACTCAGCCGTTGGCTCCGGCTCGCTGCTCACGCTGCCGGTGCTTCTTGCTATGGGCGTGCCTCCCGGAGTGGCGGTGCGCACCAACACCATTGGCATGATGTTCGGTTCTTTCGGATCCGCCTGGGGCTTCCGCAAGGAGACCAAGCGGGAACTGCCGTTCCTCGGACCGCTGGTCACCGCGACTGTCATCGGTGCGGCAGCCGGCTCTTTGCTGCTGCTGTTCACTCCGTCGTCCGCGCTGGATTGGGTCATTCCTGTGCTGATCGTCGTCGCGTTGATCCTGGTGATCTTCCAGCAGCGCTTCGTTCAGGCGTTCTCTAAGTCTCAGGTCGTCAATGAAGGCCAAAGCGACGGTGTGATTGGCGAGCCCTACAAGCGGCCCGGCCTCGTTGGGGCGATGGGGTTGGCTTCGATGTACGGAGGCTTCTTCACTGCGGCTCAGGGCGTTTTGTACATGGCCATCATGGGTGTGGGCACCGGGCACCCGTTCAAGGCCGTGAATCCGGTCAAGAATTTCCTGTCCGCGATAGTCAACTCGGTTGCCGCGCTGGTCTACCTCATCGCCTTCCTGTTCTTTGGGGCAGAGGTGCTGTGGATCGGTGTCCTGGTGCTGGCCGTAGGAAGCTTGATCGGAGGACTTGTTGGCGCGCGCATCGCGAAGAAGCTGTCCAACAAGTTCCTGAAGGGGCTCATTGTTTTCGTGGCTGTGACCGCGCTGATCCGCCAGTTCATTTAGCAGTCACGGCAATCAGGTTTGCCGCGCCTTAGAGGACGAGCAGGTTCATGGGGGTGGCTTTGACGTCGTCAAGCTTGGCGCGCGCCTTGTCGAGCATGTGCCACTGTTCCTGGGGGATGTCGGTGCGTGCGCGCTTGAGGACGCCGTGGTCTGTCGTGGCCCACGCGATGGGCATGGGTGTGACTTCCTGCCAGTGGTCTTTGTCGCGAGTGGTGCGGCGCCCGCCAACCGCGACGGACGGGACCTTCGTTCCAACAGTTGGCTCGTCGATGCCGGGGATGTTGGAGACCGTACGTAGCGCAGCCGCGTACCTCGGCGGCAGCGATTCGTCGACGTTGGTGTTCACGAGCGCCATCAGCACCATGTCGCGGGGGTTCACCTCGGCGATCACGGCGGGGGCGAGCGGGTAACGGTCGTAGAGCTCCTGTGCGCCGCCGACAGAACGGGGCACCATGAGGCCCACAATGAGCATCACGATGCCGAACGGGACGAGGCCGATGACACCGAACCAGCCCCACGCTGAATTGTCCGGCGTCAGCGTCCACAACAGCACTGCGGCTACCACGCAGATGACGAACAGGCTGATGCCCGAGATCGTCACCTTGCG
Source organism: Corynebacterium sp. p3-SID1145 (assembly GCA_025144245.1). GTDB lineage: Bacteria > Actinomycetota > Actinomycetes > Mycobacteriales > Mycobacteriaceae > Corynebacterium. The sequence continues at coordinate 1,506 of JALXXC010000016.1, forward strand.
TGTATCGCGGAGCATCTCGTTGTGCTTCTTGGCGAATTCTTCGTCGACGTCGAAATGAAAGCGCTTCATAGGAAACTATTTTAAAGGTCCGCGGCGTCTACCAGCCGGTAGGCGTAGCCTTGTTCGGCGAGGAAGCGCTGGCGGTGCATCGCGTACTCGGCATCGAGCGTGTCGCGTGCGACAACGGTGTAGAACAGCGCTTCAGCACCGTCGGCCTTGGGGCGCAGCAACCGCCCGAGGCGCTGTGCCTCCTCCTGGCGCGAGCCGAAGGTCCCGGAGACCTGTATGCCCACGGCGGCTTCCGGCAGGTCGATGGAGAAATTCGCCACCTTCGACACGATGAGAGTCTGGATCTGACCGTTCCGGAACGCGTCGAAAGTGGTTTCGCGCTTCTTGGTGGAGGTTTTGCCGTCGATAAGCGGGGCGCCAGTGCGCGCGGCGATGTCCTCGAGCTGCTCGATGAAAGCGCCGATGATCAACGTTTGCTGCCCTTCATGCTGGGCAAGCAGCTTATCGACGACCGTCAGCTTGCCCTCACTGCACGCCGCGATGCGGTAGCGTTCCCGTGTCTCGGCGGTGGCGTAGAGCATGCGCTCGTCTTCGGTGAGCGTGGTGCGCACCTCGACGCATTCGGCGGTGGCGATGTAGCCGGCCATCTCGAGCTCTTTCCACGGTGCGTCGTAGCGTTTCGGGCCGATCAGCGAGAAGACGTCCTCTTCGCGGCCGTCCTCGCGGACGAGGGTGGCGGTGAGCCCCAGGCGGCGGCGCGACTGGAGGTCGGCGGCCATGCGGAAGACGGGGGCGGGAAGCAGGTGGACCTCGTCGTAGATGATCAGGCCCCAGTCGCGGGAGTCGAAGAGCTCGAGAGCTTTGTACTCGCCCTTCGTTTTGCGCGTGACCACCTGGTAGGTGGCGATCGTGACGGGGCGGATCTCTTTGCGCTCGCCGGAGTATTCGCCGATCTCCTCGGGCGTCAGGGTGGTGCGGCGCAGCAGCTCATCGCGCCACTGGCGGCCAGCGACGGTGTTGGTGACCAGGATCAGCGTGGTCGTTTGCGCCTGGGCCATTGAAGCCGCCCCGACGATCGTCTTCCCGGCGCCGCAGGGCAGAACGACCACGCCGGAGCCGCCCTCCCAGAAGGATTCGGTGGCGTACTGCTGGTAATCGCGCAGCTCCCAGCCATCGTGGTTGAGGGAAATCGGGTGGGATTCGCCGTCGACGTAGCCGGCGCGGTCGTCGATGGGCCAGCCGAGCTTGGTCAGCTCCTGCTTGATGCGCCCGCGTTCGGAGGGGTGGACGGGGGCGGTGGTGTCGTCGATAAGTGCGCCAAGCATGGGCGCGATCTTCTTGTGCCGGGAGATCTCGGTGAGGATCGCGGCGTCGTCCGCCTCGATGATGAGGCCGTGCGCCGGGTGTTTGAGCAGGCGCACGCGGCCGTAGCGGGCCATCGTCTCTGCAACGTCGATGAGCAGAGCCTGCGGAACGGGGAAGCGGGAGTAGCGCTCCAGCACGTCCACGGCCTGCTCTGCATCGAATCTTGCGGCGCGTGCATTCCACAACGCCAGGGGAGTGATGCGGTACGTGTGCACGTGCTCCGGCGCGCGCTCGAGCTCCGCGTACGGTGCGAGCGCCGCGCGAGCGGCCCCCGCGTCCGGGTGCGCGACATCGAGGAGGACAGTCTTGTCCGATTGAACAATGAGCGGTCCGTCACCTAAAGGCATGGGGGCGATTATGCCTGTTTTAGGGCATGAGATCCTAACCCCGCAGCGCCTCCGACCACTTGGTGGTCTTGCCGTTGTTGAGGATCGAGCGGCGGTAGATGCGTGCGGTGACCCAGATAGTCAGGAGAGTCGCGACTGTGGCGATGGCCAGCGATCCCGCCAGCTGGAGGGCCGTGAAGTTGCCAGCGGCGTAGGTAAGGGGAGCGGCGAAGATGGACACCGGTGGAACCCAGCTGGCCACCTGCATCCAGGTGGCGTCGGTGTTCATCCAGCCGAAGCCCGGGATGTACGCGCTGGCGATGATCAGCAGAAGAACGGGCGTCTGGGTGGATTGCAGGTCCTCGGTGCGCTGCACCATCGCCCCGGCAGCGGCGTACAGGCTGGCGAAAAAGACCATGGCCAGGATGTACGCGAGGAGCATGACGGGGAGGATCGACCATGCGATGTCGACGCCGTCGAGCAGCCCGGTGACATTCAGGGCGATGGCCGCGGCGGCGATGAGGACTGCTGTGGACACGAAGCCGAAGACCAGGTTGCCCAGGATTTTTCCGGCGAGGAAGTCGAGTGGGCGCACGGTGGCGAGGATGAGCTCGACGACGCGGGAGGACTTCTCCTCCGTCACGCGGCTGCCCACCTGGGCGGCGAAGGTGACCACCATGAAGACGATGGCCATCAGCAGGATGAACGCGGTGAGCAGTTTGATGAAGTCCTGCTCCGATTCGGCTTCACTCTTGCCAGAATCGAGGTCCGCGATATCCACCGGGACCACCTCGACATTCGGGCTTGCCGCGGCGAATTTTTCAGGGGAGATGCCGAGCTTCTCCAGCGCCGCGGCCTGAGTGTGAGCGTCAGCGATGCTGTTGATGTCGGCCACAACCTCGGGTTTAGGGGAGCCGTCGCTGACGACCTGCCAGGTATCGCCTTCCACGACGAGGGCCGTGTCCACCTCGCCGTCGCGCACGAGCTGCTCTGCTTCGGCGCGGTCGGTGGCGGTGCGCGGTTCGAAGGTGGTGCCCTCCAGCGCGCGGTTGTCCATTCCGACGACAGCGATGGTCGTGGCGGCCTCTCCGGCGTCGTCCTTGTCTTTCTGCCACGCCGCGAAACCGATCAGGCCGACAATGGCGAGCAGCATGATCAGGAGGGTGATGATCACGGATTTCTTGGCGAACAGGATTTGGATTTCCCGCTTCGCGGTGGTCGTGATCGTGTGCAGGGGAGAGTACGTGTCGTGGGTGGTCATTACTTCACAACTTCCTTGAACAGGTCGGTCAGGTCGGGGACAACGCGGGAGAATTCGTGGACATCGCCGGCGGTGAGGGCGGCGTGCAGGATACGCTGATCATCGGCAGTGGAGGAGGTCTCTAGGACGACGTGGTTCGGGGCGTCGTCGATAAGCGTTGTGCCCTCCGGAAGCCAGTCGCGTGCGGTGGTGCCGACCTTGTAGCGGACGGGGCCCTGGCTGCGCAGCTCGTCGACGGTGCCTTCGGCGACCATGCGGCCGCGGGTGACAATGCCGACGCGGTCGCAGAGACGCTGGACGAGGTCGAGCTGGTGGGAGGAGAAAACCACGGAAACTCCGTTGGCCGCGCGGTCGCTGAGCATGGTGCTCATGACATCGACTGCGACGGGGTCGAGGCCGGAGAACGGCTCGTCGAGGATGAGGATATCTGGGTTGTGGATGAGGCTGGCGGCGAGCTGGACACGCTGCTGGTTGCCCAAAGAGAGGTCGTCGAGTTTGTCGTTCAGACGCTCGCCGAGGCTGAGTTCTTCGAGCAGTTCCGTGCCGCGCTGCTTCGCGGCGGCCTTGTCCACACCGTGGAGCTGAGCCAAAAAGACCAGCTGGTCGAGGATCTTCTCTTTGCCGTACAGGCCGCGCTCTTCGGGCATGTAGCCGATGCGGCGCCGCGTGGCGTCGTCAAGCGGGGCGCCGTTGAGGAGCACCTCGCCGGAATCCGCCTCGAGCACGCCGAGCGCGATGCGCATGGTGGTGGACTTGCCGGCACCGTTCGAACCGACGAAGCCGTAGAGCTCGCCGTCGCCGACGGTGAAACTCATGCCGTCGAGAGCGTGTGTTTCGCCGAAGCGTTTGTGCAGGTCTCTAATTTCAAGAGTGGTCATTTTCAGGCCTCCTTGCGGTTGAACGTGATGGCGTAGCCGATCATGGGCAGCGGGTGGACGACGAGGAATGTGAACAACATGAAATAGCCAGCGGCCATGAGCGCTGTGCTGTCGGACGCGTCCCGCAGGCTCCCCGCGAGCAGGAAGGCGAAGCCCCCGAAGCAGGTGAGCACAGAGAACGCTTTCAGCGCCCGTTTGCGCCAGGTGTCCAGAACGCTGCGCTCGTACTCGTCGAGTTGATCCTCGGGCACTGTATCTTTGCGGCCGTTCGTCTCGCGGATCAGCGACCAGGCGACCATGCTGACCAGCACGAAAACGATGGACGCGAAGTAGATCCAGGTAATCCCCAGCAGAAGCTGGAGTGTCGTGCACGCGATGATTGCGAGCAGGCAGATGAAGAAGACGGCGGTGAGTGTCTTTGTCCGTGTGTTGCGGTCTAAGCGGTTCATTTCGGGTACAGCTCCTTCGACATTGGGGCGAACTCGGTGCGGGAGAACACGGCCTCGACGGGGAGGTCGAATATTTCGCAGATGCGGAATGCGAGGTCGAGGCTAGGGGAGTGGTCGCCGCGTTCGAGAGCGCCGATTGTCTGCGGGTTCACGTCGATGAGTTCTGCGAGTTGGGCGCGCGACATGTCGCGCTCCGCACGCAGGACGCGAACCCGGTTGTGAATCGGGATCTTCGGTAATTTCTTCGGTGACACACAAATGAGTGTTGTATAAACCCAACAATCTGTCAATGGGAAGGACGGAAAAAATTTCGGGACCGGCATGGGGATAGCATGAGGTTATGACTGCGACAATCACATCCCCAGCTGCGCACCTGGTCCGCGAAATAGGTTCCGACCAGACGATTTCCACACGCCAGATCGACCGCATCAAGTACGCGCACGACGCGTCGCACTTCCTCTACACCCCGCAGGTGGTGGCGGAAGCCCGCAACGCAAGCGACGTCGCCGCCGCCTTCCGCGCGTCGATTTCATCCGGCTTCCCGGTTGTGCTGCGTGCGGGCGGCACGTCGCTGTCCGGCCAGGCCGGCGGCGGGGGCATGCTTGTCGACGTGCGCAAGCACTTCCGCGGCGTCGAAGTCCTGGACGGCGGAAAACACGTGCGAGTGCAGCCGGGGTCGACGGTGCGCCAGGTCAACGCACACCTGGCCCCCTACGGCCGCAAGCTGGGGCCGGACCCGGCCTCCGAAGGTGCGGCGACGCTGGGCGGCGTGATCTCCAACAACTCCTCGGGCATGGCGTGCGGCACGCAGTACAACACCTACAACACGCTCGAATCCCTGACCTTCGTGCTGCCGTCGGGCACTGTCATCAACACCGCACACCCGGACGCGGAGGCGCAGTTCGCGCGGGAGGAACCCGAGCTCGCGGACAAGCTCGAACAGCTGAAACGCCGCGTGCGAGGCAACGCAGAATCCGTGAAGAAGATCCAGCAGCACTTCGCGCTGAAGAACACGATGGGCTATTCGCTCAACGCGTTCCTGGACTACGAGTCCCCGCTGGACATTTTCACGCACCTGCTGGTTGCCTCCGAGGGAACGCTGGCGTTCATCGCCGAGGCGGTTCTCCGCACCGTCGAGGTGCCGAAGCTGAAGACCACCACCATCGCCGTGTACCCCACGATCGATGCGGCGACGCGCTCCCTGCCGGCGCTCTTCGATTCCCACGCGGCGACGCTCGAGCTGATGGATTCCCGTTCCATTGCTGTTGGCCGCGGCTTCGACTCCGTGCCGGAGCAGATCACTGGCTTCGAACTCGACGCCCAGGCCGCGCTGCTGATCGAGTACCACGCCGATGAGGAAGAGCAGCTGCGCGAATACGAGCGCGCCGGGGCGAAACTGCTCGAGGAGCTGGACCTGGAAACTCCCGCGGCGTTCTCGACGGATCCGAAGCAGGCGGCGAAGGCGTGGGCCTTCCGCAAGGGCCTCTACGCCCAAGTCGCCGAAGCGCGCCCGTCCGGAACGACAGCGCTGTTGGAGGACATCGCCGTCCCCGTCGCCGACTTGGCCGACACATGCGGCGGGCTGCAACAGCTTTTCGACGAATACTCCTACGACGACGCCGTCATCTTCGGCCACGCCAAAGACGGCAACATCCACTTCCTGATCACCGACCGCTTTGAGGGCGATGAGAACCTAGGCCGCTACGACGGCTTCAACGAAGCGATGGTCGACCTGGTGCTCGGTGCCGGCGGCAACCTCAAAGCCGAGCACGGCACCGGACGCGTCATGGCGCCGTACGTGCGCCGCCAATACGATGATGAGCTGTACAGCGTCATGGTGGAGATCAAGCGCGCCGCCGACCCGCGCGGAGTCATGAACCCGGGCGTGATCATCACCGACGACGAGCGCGAGCACATGAAGAATTTCAAGCTCAACCCACAGGTGGAAGATGAGATCGATCCGTGCGTGGAGTGCGGCTACTGCGAGCCGGTGTGCCCGTCACGCGACCTGACGATGACGCCGCGCCAGCGCATCGTCGTCCGCCGTGCTCGCGCCCAGGCGATCAAGGACGGCGACACCGAGCTGGTCAAGCACATCGATAAGGAATACCAGTACGAGGGAATCGACACCTGTGCCGTCGACTCCATGTGCGTGACCGCGTGCCCGGTGGGAATCGACACCGGCAAGTTCATCAAATCCCTGCGCCGTGGCCAGGCCGGCGCTGTCGAATCAGCTGGATGGGCCGCCGCGGCGAAGGCGTGGGGCCCGGGAAACAAGTTGGCGTCCACCGCGCTGACCGGCGCCTACTACATGCCCACCTCCCTGGTGCAGAAAGTCACGGGCGTCGCCCGCGCACTCGCCGGCGACGACACTGTGCCGGACTACCGCCCGGAGCTGACCAGGGGCGGGATGTCGCGCGCCAAGACCTTCGGTACCCGTATCGGCGACCCGAACGCGGAACCCGTCGGCGTATTCGTTCCTGCCTGCGTGAACTCCATGTTCGGCCCGCAGGGCGAAGGCATCGGCGCCTCCGCCGCGTTCGCGAAGCTGGTTGAGCGCGCCGGGCTGTCGCTCGTTGTCCCGGAGGGGATCGACGGCATGTGCTGCGGCACCCCGTGGGCGTCGAAGGGCATGGCCACCGGCCACGACATCATGCAGCGCCGCGTCAACGACGAGCTCATCGCCGCTACCGACGGGGGTCGCTTGCCGGTCATCGTCGACGCCACCAGCTGCACCCACGGTTTCCAAGACATGGCCGAGACCATCGGCATCACCGTCATCGATGCCGTTGCCTTTGTGAACGACGAGGTGGTGGACAAGCTCACCGTGAACAGCAAGGTCGACTCGATCACGCTGCACCCGACGTGCTCCGCGAAGCATCTTTCGCTTATCGATGCCCTCAGTCAGGTCGCGTCCGCCGCCGCCGAGGAGGTGCACGTGCCGCCGGAGTGGAACTGCTGCGGCTATGCCGGCGACCGAGGCATGCTCCACCCGGAGCTCACCGAGGCCGCAACCAAGCGCGAAGCCGAGGAAGTCGCGGAATTGGGCGCGCAGTGCCACGCCTCCTCCAACCGCACCTGCGAGCTCGGTATGACGGCCGCCACCGGCAAGGATTACGAGCACGTCCTGGAAATCCTGGAGCGGGTCAGCCGTTAGGCCAGCACCACTTTCGTGATGCGCGGCAGGGCGATGCGCACGATCGAGTCGGTGGCCGCGACATGGGCGTCGACCTGACCGGCTGTGACCGACAACGGCAGCGCCGTGAGCGTCTGGCCGCGCCCGTTCTTATCCACGTAGCCGAGCGTGACCTGCCGCTTGCCGCGCGCCGCGGCGCGCAGCATCTCAATAGTGTCGCCGGTCGTTGGTGCTTCCGCTTGGGAATCGCCGGAGCGCAAGTGCGAGATGATCCGTTCGGCCTGTTCCTCGCTCACAGCAGTCGGCCGCGGCAGGTGCGACGGAGTGGCGGGAACGAGCGCCGGCTCAGGGGCCATGTTCAGCTGGACCCCGGACTCGTCCTCGGCGGTGGGCTGGAGCCCGGCTTTACGGAGCGCGTCCATGAGTTTCGGGAGCGGTAGCTGCGACACCGCCACTGTCGGCGCGAGCGGGCGGATCAGGCCACCGAGCTTTTCCGCCGCTGCCGTGATCAGTGAGGGATCCGCGCTGCGGAGATAGCTCATGGCCGCGCCAGCCCGGATAGAGCCGTGCGTGCGGGCAGTGTCGTCGATGAGGAACGTGATGCCCTGCGGCACCTCGCCCACGACATGCCGCTCAAGCCAGGCGTGGATCTCATCGTCGGTGAGACCGGAGTCCAGGCCGCGGCGCACGGCCGCATCGGACACACGCCACACGCTGGCGACGCCGGGGGATTCAAGATCGGCGATGCGCTCCAAGAATGAGCCCATGTCCGGCTCCAGCGGGCCGGGGGCGAGCACCGTCATGTCGGCCTGCGCAATGAGCGTGTCCACGGGCGGCGGAACCAGCGCGCGCGTGGCGGCGGCGGTGTCGGCACCGACGAGAAGCGCCGTGAGCGGGGAAGACGCAGCTGACGTGGAGTCGAGCGCACCGACGAAGCGGGCTTCGTCGACCACAGTCCCGATGAAGCCCGGAGGCAGCTGGGAGGCGGCCAGCGGCGCGTGGAAAAAGAGGTCGTGCGGGTCGCCGTTGTGGCGCAGCACGGTGAGTCGTGCGCCGCGTGCGTCGGGGGAGTGCATCTCCGGGGAGAGCAGTTTCTCCTCCAGATCTGTGCGCCACGGCGAGGCCGCCCAGCCGGCCAGCAAGATGGCCCACTGGTCGGGCAGGGTGGCATCTAGCCAGGTGAGTGCGTCTTTTGTGGCGGCGAGCACGTCTGTGTCCTCCACGTTGCCGCGCCCGATCAGACCGGCGGATTCGCCGATGGTGATGAGCAGGCTTGGATCGAACCCCAGCTCTTTGTCCATGCTCGTGCGCGCCCGCACCCCGACGGAGCCGTCCTTGTTGAGCGGCACGGGTTCTGCGAGGAGCAGCGTGATCAGCTGACGGAGCTGCCGCACGGCATCTAAACCCTGCGTCGCAGCTGCGGTGTCGACTGCGTCCTGGTCGACCTGCTGCTCTTCTGGGGCTCTCATGGGGAAGGTCCGCGGCGGCTGGCCGCGGAGCACGTCGCGCACCGGACGGGGGAGGCGGACGGTGTTGCCGTTGACGCGGACGAGCAGCTCCTTGGCGATCAATTTCGCGATGGGGGAGTCCGGGTCGGCGTCCGGAGCGGCGGCCCTCGTGGTGCCCACGCCACCGTTCGCGGCGAGAGTGTCCAACACTTTGCGCTCGGGGGCGGGGAGTTCGGCGACGAGCTGCTCCACGTTGTCGGGGACCGGATCGGTCACCCGCCAACCCGATGGGACCGCGCTGAGTACCCCCGGTGCGATGCGCAGACCGTTGTCGGGCCCGAAGACCAACGCGAGCGTGCGCAGGTTCTCCACTTGCCCGGCCGCGGCCTCTTCAGACGCATCATAGGGCTCGAATTCTGCGCCGGCATCGGCGAGACGTTCAAGAAGGGCCAGGTCCGGGGCGGTGAGGCGTCGTAAAGCGCGTGCTGTCGAACCGGGAAGCGTGAGGCGCGCAGCGAGTGAATTCAGCTGCGGCGGGGCAGGAAAGAATGCGTCGGGGCGCGCGGCGATGAGCGCGCGGAGGGCGTCGTCGTCGAAATCGGTGAGCGATTGGGCGAAGGAAGTCATTGCGGGGGTGAGTTTACGTGCGTTTTGCGCGCTGACGTGAAAGAATGAGGTTTATGGCTAAAGACCTCGAGAACATCACCCTGATCAACCCGGCGTGGCCTGCGCACACCCCGGGTAACGGACACCCGGTGACGGAGATTTCCTCCAAGCTCACGGGTGCCAACAGCCCCTTCGGCAACGAGCTGATCCTACCCCGCCCGTGGGAGGAGACCGGTTACGTGCACAACACTCTGCGCATCAACACCGCGCAGTAGGTCCGCGTCTCGGCGCACATACCGCGCACCGTCCCGTGTTGGGAGGTGCGCGGTTTTCTCGCATTTGCAGTGATAGACAGGCCTGTACGTTAAATATGGGACAATCTAGACTAATTGGTTCGCTCGTTGTAGGCTTCCAGGTGTTTTGAGAACTCGATAGATTCACTGGAGGTTTCCATGATTGTGACCGGCTTGGCGGTCGGCGTGGCGCTCGGCATCGTGATGCAGCGCGGTCGAAGGTGACGCTGGACCAGCCCTGGTATCGCAAGCCGCTGCACCCGTGCACTGCCGGCGCTGTCATCGGCCTGCTGGGCGTGCTGGCATGGCCGCTGTCCGCGGCGAGCGGCCGCAATTCCGGCCTGAGCATCACCACCCCTTCGGCGCACCTGACCAGCTACATCACCACGGGTGAGGCCGAGTACCTCAACTGGGGCACCCTGCTGGTCCTGGGCATCCTTGTCGGCTCCTACATTGCCGCGAAGGTCTCCGGCGAATTCCGCATCCGCGTTCCGGATGCCGTCACCTCCGTCCGCGCCATCTTCGGCGGCATCGGAATGGGCGTCGGCGCCTCCCTGGCCGGCGGCTGCACCGTCGGCAACGGCATGGTCCAGACGTCGTTGTTCAGCTACCAGGGCTGGGTCGCGCTGGCGTTCATTGCGCTCGGCGTCTACGTCGGTGCGAAGCTGTGGCTGAAGCCGTCCGGCGTGAAGCAGGGAACAGTCGACGCGGGCGTGTACACCACCGACGAGTCGATCAGTGCACCTGAGCTCGCCGGAGCGGTCGCCGAAGAGGCTCCCGCCGCTCCTGCGGCCAAGTTCAACATCGTTTCCGTTTCCGGCGGCGTCGGCCTGAAAACGAAGCCGAAGCAGGCCACGAGCGCGCGTCCGCTGGGCAACGGGCGTTACGCCCTGGACACTCTCGGTGCGGTGTGCCCGTTCCCGCTCATCGAGGCGAAGCAGGCCATGGCCGAGCTTGAGCCGGGTGAAGAGCTCGTCATCGACTTCGACTGCACCCAGGCCACCGAGTCCATCCCGCAGTGGGCCGCTGACAACGGCCACGGTGTGAAGGACTTCGTGCAGAAGCAGGATGCGGGCTGGCAGATCACGGTCGTAAAGTAGACCGGGCTGCCGCACCTTGACCAAACTGAAAGGGCGCTCTTCCCCGTGGGTGGGGAAGAGCGCCCTTTTTGGCGTTTAGCTCTCAGGTGGAGGCTTAGCCGTTTAGCCCATGTACTGCGTCTTCAGGTCGGAGACGTAGTTATTGAAGTCGGACTGGGCAGCGGCAGCGATGGCGGCTGTGTCGCCTGCGAGAACAGCGTCGACGAGCGCCTTGTTGGCGGTGTAGAAGGCGTTGTAGTCGTTGCGGTTGGCCTTGTAGGTTGCGGTGACCTGTGCTGGGACGGCGATGCCGCGGTTGTTCAGCTCGCGGGTGATGGAGTTGTACACGGCGTCGACCTCGAGCTCAGCGCTCTTCTTGGCGGTCGTCTTCTGGGCGGCGGGCTTCGCTGCCGGAGCTGCCGCCGGCTTCGGGGCCGGCTTGTTGGCGGAGGCGTTGCGCGGGGTCGGAGCGGAATTCAGGCCCAGACGCGCGGAGCATGCCGGCCATGCGCCCCAGCCCTGCTTAGCGAGGGTGCGCTCAGCGACAGCGATCTGCTGCTCGCGGGTGGCCTGGTGCGGCAGGGGAGCGAACTCGTTGCCGCCGTATGCGCGCCACGTGCCGGCGTTGAACTGCAGGCCGCCGTAGTAGCCGTTACCGGTGTTGATGTTCCAGTTGCCGCCGGCCTCGCACTGCGCGAGACGGTCCCAGTCGGAATCCGGGGCGGCGGAGGCCATCGGGCTGATCAGAGCGGTGGTGGCCAGAGCTGCGGTAGCGCCAGCGACTGCCTTGGTGGTCAGGTTGCGGTTCTGCTTGCTGTGACGTCCCATGCGGGTGTGTTTCCTCTCTTGTTGTACGTCTGCGAGGTGAGCTGTCGGGTTCAGGCTGAGGTCGTGGTCGCCTGGCCGCGCTCGGCGGCTTCACCCCGAGCGGATCTCTCCGCGGTGCACGGTTTTTCACGTGCGGGTGGGTCCCCCGCTTTTGTCCTATGAACTTGTGTACCTTGGGTAATTCTGCGAATTTCTGTTCGCTTTTGCTCCGCCAGCCGGACAAAACTGAACGTGGCTGGCGGCGTTTAAGGTCACGCCCGTGTTCGGGGCATGGCCAAAACTGTATCTGTTTATAACGATTGCGTCACGTTACCGACACGAATTGTGAAACATGTGAAAGATGTGACTTCGAGGCATTGACAGATCGAAGTCTTCACCTGCGAAAAAGGCATTTTTAGTGACGTGCGGCACACTTGCTGTGTTGGGCGTGTCGGATTTGCCGGCTAGGCCGTGCACGCGACGCGCGCTAGACTGTACTCTTTGAATTCTTTCGACTATCGGTGGTGAACACGCATGCCAGTAGGAAAAGTGAAGTGGTTTGATGCCGAAAAGGGCTTCGGCTTCGCTTCCAACCCGGGGGACGAGGATGTCTACGTGGGCAAGAACGTCCTGCCCGACGGAGTGGACGAGCTCTTCCCGGGCCAGCGGATCGAATTCGATTTCGCCGCCGGCCGCCGCGGCCCCCAAGCGCTGCGCGTGAAGGTCCTCGACGAGCCGCGCCGCCGCCCGGTGCACCGCCGCAAGCCCGAGGAACTGGCCAGCATGCTCGCAGACGTGATGTCCATGCTCGAAACGCAGGTACAGCCGGCGCTCGACGCGGGCCGCTACCCGGAGCGCAAGGAATCCCGCCAGATCGCGGAGATTCTGCGCGCCGTGGCCAAGGAGCTCGACGTCTAGTCCAGCCCTAACTATTCAGCCTCCGTCGTGAACGCCCATGTGGTCACGACGGGGGTTTCTTCGCCTTCACCGTCCTTGCCGACAAGGAGAGTGGACACCTCGATGACCACAAGCCCGGTGTCGTTGCCGTCCTTCTGCGTGGTCACGGGAATGTCCACCTCGGTAGCCTCGCCGGGAGTGAAGGTGCGCTCGGTGTTGGCCGCCGGATCGTCGTAAATGCTGAGCACCGACCACTGCTGCTGGCCGACCTCCTTTGGCACAGTGATGCGGACGGACTCGGCGCCGGCGGTGTCGATACGCGCCACCTCGCCCTCCGGGCACTCCGCGCCGAACTCGCACACGCTGAACGGCGTGGCTGAGACATCTGTGTCCCCGGCGGCCGCGGTGACCTCGATCTGGTCTGGCGGGGTGGCGGGGCGGGACTGCTGCCAGTTCAAGAAGAAATACAGGCCGGCGACAATGGCCACGACCGCGACGGCGATGAGGGTCACCGTCAGGGCAGTGCTCGATTTTCCGGTCGTGCTGTTCACGTTGCTGTCCGTCTTGCTTTCCGCCATGCCTGAACAGTCTAGCGGCGGGGCGAGCTATTTCGGTTCGAAGGTGACCCGGTACATGTCCGGCCAGCGCTTGCCGGTCAGGTAGAACTCGCCGTCGGTGTCCGGGATGCGCGCGATCCCGTTCAGCACATGGTTCGGGTCGGGGGTGGCGTTGTTGGGGAGCCCGGATGCGTCGATAAGCGCTTCCACCGCTCCCGATTCTGCGTCGATGCGCACGATATCCGTCGTGGTGAACACGTTGGCGTAAATGTCGTCACCGACGCACTCCAGCTCGTTGATGCCCGTGACGGGGGCGCCCTGGTCCGTGACGGTGAAACGGCCGCGCTCTTCGAGCGTCTCCGGGTCCATGCGGCGCAGTTCGTCGGTGCCGTCGGAGAAAATCACCTCGTCGGCGTCCTCCCGGTAGCACAGCCCCCAGCCTTCACCCGTGAACGTCGTGCGGTCGAGCTCGTCGAGTGTTTCCGCGTCGCGCTTGATCGCGGTGTTGTTCTGCCAAGTCAGCTGCCACACATGGTCGCGCACGCGCGTGATGCCCTCGCCGAAGAATTCCGGTTCGAGATCCTTGCTCGCTTCCTGCACGCCGTCGGCCGTGGTGCGGTAGATCCGGGACTGGCCCTGCATGCCGGTGGCTACGTAGAGCGTGCCGTCGGGCGCGACTTCTAGTCCCTGGGTGAAGCTCGTATCGTCGAAAGGGTAGGTCTCCACGATTTTCGCCGTCAGCTTCTCCGGCTCACCGGAGGTCCCTGGCGCTCCGGTGTCGGAGCTATTGGAGCTGCCCCCGGAATCCGCGGGGCTGCAGGCGGCAAGGAGGGACAGCAGCGCCACAGCGGAGACTGCGGACACGGAAGAAAAGTGCGCGGCGGTGTCGGGAAGTCGAGCCATACGGTCTATCTTGCAACAGCGTCAGCCATAATAGTGAGCGTGCCCCGGAGAAGAAGCGAGAAGAAAGCAGGACCCTTGCTCGGCGACCGCGCCGTGACGATCGCGCGCGACGCTCTGCTCGAGCTCGACCAAGGTGAAGTCGGCGACCACATCGGCGTGTTCGGGTTGAACGCGAATGTGGCCACCCACCGCTTCAAAGCAGATGTTCCCGGCTACTCCGGATGGGAGTGGAACGCAGTGGTCGCGTGCGCGACGGGCTCAGACCACATCACGGTCAACGAGGTCGCGCTCGTGCCCGCGCCAACGGGCGATGCTCTGCAGGCGCCCGATTGGGTTCCGTACACCGAACGCCTGCGCCCCGGCGATCTCGGACCGGGCGATGTGATGGAGCCGGCTCCCGACGATGAGCGCCTGACGGACGACTCCTTCTCAAAAGACGCGGTTGTCTTCATCGGCCGGGAGACCAACCAGTACCTCACCACGACGGGCCTCAAGGACGCGAAGCAGCGGTGGCGCCGTGGCGAATTCGGCCCGAATTCCGAGCACGCCTCCAAGGCCGCGCTGCAGTGCCGCACGTGTGCTTTCTATATTCCGGCGGCGGAACCCGTGGGGAAGAACTTCGGTATTTGTGCGAACGAATACTCTGCGGACGGCCACGTCGTTTCCGCTGTGTACGGGTGCGGCGCGCACTCGGAGACCAAAATCGACAGTGAGGACGCGACACCGCGCAGCGAGCTTTACGACGACGAGAAGCCCCTCTACTGACCCCCGCCCCGGATTCCTTGTGGGAGTCCACCATTTTGTTTTTTACGCTGTGAGTGGGACGCTATTGCCGTTGTTGACATGCAAACGTCAGGGGAATCACAGTGAGTGACACGACGCAAACGTCCGGTTCCACCAAGGTGGCCGAGACAAAGAATGAAGCGGGCCAGGCCTCCGGTCTGGACCGGTTCTTCCACATTTCCGAACGCGGCTCGACTGTTGGCCGCGAAGTGCGTGCGGGTGTGGTCACGTTCTTCGCGATGGCCTACATTGTCCTGCTCAACCCGCTGATCCTGGGCACGGGCGAGGACTCCGCGGGCACCGTCCTGGGCATCCCGCAGGTCGCCGCCGCGACCGCGCTGGTCGCCGGCATCATGTGCATCCTGTTCGGCGCGATCGCCAACTACCCGTTCGGAATCGCCGCCGGCCTGGGCATCAACACCCTCGTCGCCGTCACACTCGTCGGCACCGAGGGGCTGACCTGGCCTGAGGCGATGGGCCTTGTGGTCATCGACGGCATCATCATCGTCATTCTCGCGGTCTCCGGCTTCCGCACCGCTGTCTTCCGGGCGATTCCGCCCTCAATGAAGGCCGCGATCGGTGTAGGCATCGGCATGTTCATCTCTTTGATCGGCTTCGTCGACTCCGGCTTCATCCGCCGCATCCCAGATGCGGCGATGACTACTGTCCCGGTTCAGCTGGGCATCAACGGTTCCATCGCATCCTGGCCGACGCTGGTCTTCATCCTCGGTCTGTTCATCTGCGGCTTCATGGTCGCCCGCCAGATCCCGGGCGGGCTGTTCATCGGCATCGTGATCAACACCGTCATCGCCATGATCGTCGAGGCGGCCACCGGCGCAGGGTCCTCCGCCGATAACGGCCCGACGGGCTGGAACCTCGCGGTTCCGAGTCTCCCGGATTCCTTCGGTGGTGTTCCGGACCTGTCCATCGTGGGCAAGGTGGACATCATCGGGGCGTTCACCCATATCGGTGTCGTGACCGCCTCGCTGCTGGTCTTCACGCTCGTGCTGGCGAATTTCTTCGACGCCATGGGCACCATGACGGCGCTCGGACGTCAGGCCGGCCTCAACAATGAGCGGGGCGAGCTGCCGGACATGAAGAAGGCGCTCGTTGTCGAGGGGCTCGGCGCTGTCGTCGGTGGAGCGGGTTCCGCCTCGTCGGCGACGGTCTACGTCGATTCCTCGGCAGGCATCGCAGACGGCGCACGCACCGGCCTGGCCAACATCGTTACCGGTCTGCTGTTCCTCGCGGCGATGTTCTTCACTCCGCTCTACGAGATCGTGCCCATCGAGGCCGCAGCTCCGGTACTGGTCATCGTCGGTGCCCTGATGATGATGCAGATCACCGAGATCGACTGGACGCAGTTCCACATCGCCCTGCCGTCCTTCCTGACCATCGTGGCCATGCCGTTCACGTACTCCATCGCCGACGGCATCGGCATCGGCTTCATCACCTTCGCCGTCTTCTCCGTCTTCGCGGGCAAGGCGAAGGAGGTCCACTGGATCATGTGGCTGATCTCCGCCCTGTTCGTGGTGTTCTTCGCCATGGACCCGATCATGGCAGCGGTTTCCTAACCCCATGATCCACATCACTGACGCTGCCGATCCGCGCCTCGACGATGTCCGCGACCTCAAGACGATGGACAACGCCAAAGGGCTCGTGTTCGGCGAAGGGCCGCTTGTCGGCGGGCGGGTGATCGATTCACGCTATCCACTACGGTGCGTCGTCGGATTCGAGAAGAAGCTCACCACTTTCTTCGCCCAGCGGGAGGAAGCGGGTCTGCCGCCTGTCGACGTCCCGGTCTACGTGGTCACCCGCGAACTGCTGGCCGACGTGGCCGGGTACGACATGCACCGCGGAATCATTGCGGTGGCCGACCGCGCCCCAGAGCGATCCGTCGACGAACTCATGGACGCGCGCACCCTCGTCGTGCTCGAGGGAGTGGGGGACCACGAGAATATCGGCTCGATTTTCCGCAACGCCGCCGGCATGGGCGTCGACGGTGTGCTCCTCGGGGCGGGTACCGCTGATCCGCTCTACCGCCGCAGCGTGCGCGTGTCCATGGGGCATGTGCTGCGCCTGCCTTTCGCGCATCTCGACGGAACCGTGACCACCTGGCAGCGTTCCCTCGAGCAGCTCCGCGAGGCGGGATTCCACTTGGTCTCCCTCACGCCGGACGAGCGTGCGGAGCATCTCGCGGATGCGCTTATCGACGCCACCGGCGCTCCCCACAAGAAGGTCGCCCTCCTGGTCGGCGGCGAAGGACCCGGGCTGACGGAGCACGCCATGCGCGCAACCGACATCCGCGCCCGCATCCCGATGGCCAACGGCACCGATTCCCTGAACGTAGCCACCTCTGCGGCCATCGCGTTCTACGAGCGCGACAGGTCGTTTTCCCGCTAGCGGCTAACGGTCCGAGTGACGGATCTTCTCCACCACGGTGTCCTTTAGGTCGCGCCAGCGGCGGGTCAAACCCCGGCCGATGCGTCGGGCGGCAGCCGCTGAGGCCTCGGCGAGCTGGGCGAATTCCCCGCCCTGGTCCTCGTCGCCGGTCTCCTCGTAGTCGTCGTAATCCGCGCTCGGGCTGGAGAATTTAGCGGCGACCTCCGCGACATCCTTCGTCGGCTGTTTCCGCGGTTCCACCTTCGGTTCCGGGCGTCCGTCCACCGCGTACCCCACCACGTTGATATCGGGGCCGGAAGGAGAGACGTCCACGCCCAACCATGCGCTCTCAGCCGCGTGCATGAGATCCACGGGTTCAAACGGCAGGGAAATGCCGCCGATTTGCTCGGCGCGCTCGCCTGCCCAGAAGGGGGCCTCGAAAGGCTCGGGCAGGCCCAGATCTTCTATCAGAGCCGTGCGGGTGGCGCACAGGCTGCGGGTAGCAGTCTCATCTGTGAAGTGCGCGAATCCGCCGTAACCGGTGCCGTCGCCGATGCCTTCGGCGAAAACGTAGACGTCGTCGGCCGGAACGGCCGTGAGCAGGTCGGGGGAGACGTCCGAGAGTTTTCCGCACTCCTCGATGAATGTCTGCAGCACTGCCACGCCGGGGTAGCCGGCAATGTAGAACTCGGCCCGCGAAGGCTTCGTGGAGCGGTTCAGCGGGAACTGCCCGATCGGGGTGATGGGCCAACGAGGGTTGAGCTGGGAGAGCAGCTTCCGGCCGAAGCCCCGGTCGGCTTTCGGCTCAGCCTCGAGCACGGCGGCGGGGTTCGTCGCGCCGACGTACCAGAATGTGACTACCGCTGGGAAGCTCATGGCAATGATCCTCGTCTTGGGCCCGCAGTACTATTTCGGGCGCTTCGTGTTCGTGCGCACACCGAGAAGGACATCTTCCCAATGCGGGGTGACGGCCTTGCGGCGTCGCTTTTGCGGTTTGTCTTCTGCATCAGGATTCTGCAGGAACTCGCCCTCGGCGAAGACATTCGGGCGGGTCTGCGACGTGGACTGGTCCTCGTCCGCGTTCTGCTCACCATCCTCGACCTCGCGCACCTCGTGCACCATGTGCTCGTCGTAGCCCTGCTCCAGCTCCTGATCCAGCTCGTACCCGTTATGCGCGGACAGCGAGCGGACCGGCTGGGCGAAGGACGGGTCGATGAGGTCCGCGGCGACCGGGTCGCGCGGCTCCGTGGTGGCGGGGCTGCCCATGGAGCGGCGGAAGAACCATTCGGCGCTGTGTTCCTGGAGGCCTGCCTGCCATGTCACGCGCACAACCCACGGTTCGCCGGCTTCGCGCACGGCATCCCAGGTGGCCTCAGACAGTGCGTGTCCGCGGGCGGCGAAGGCCAGTGCCAGCACCTCGAAAAGCGTGTCGGGCGCAGTGCCGTCGGCGCGGACCGGGTGCGACTGCTTCGCGGCCTCGGCCACTTGGGCGCGCTCGAGCAGCACCGGGTGCGCATAAGGCTCGATGCGGCTTTCCGCCACACCCATTTCCCCGGCCAACGTTGCGGCGTCTGCCCCGGCCCGGATGCGGGCCTGAATCTCGTTCGGGCGCAGCGACAGGGGAGTGGAGAACAGCGGGTCCGGTTCCACCGGGGTGCGGACCGGCTCCTCCCGTTCAGGTTCCTCCACCTGCTTTTCCAGGGCGGCGGGTTCGGAGGTCTCGGTCGTTTCGGCGGGCTCCTCGGATTCGGCGGGCTCCGCTGGCTCTTCGGTTTCTGCGGAGTCTTCCGCTTCCTCCGGCTCGGGATCGTTGCCCGAGTAGACGGTGAAAGTGGGGCGGGAAGGTTCGTCGACAAGCTCGGTGTCGACGAGCTCGTAGTCGTCGCTGGAGTTGTCGAAGGCGTCGGTGTAGCCGCCGCCGGAATAATCGTGCTCGGCTTCGAACAGTACGGGGTCCGGATCGCCTGCCTCGCGGAGGTCAGCACGGGGGATGCGGAACCGCTCACCGTCTTCGGTGCGCAGCACCCAGACGGTATCCGTCGATTCTTCTGCAACTACAAAGAGCTCGCGCATCCCCAACTCCCTACACCGGTGTCATTCACAGACACACTTTAACTGATGGTAGTGCCGGAACCCGGTTACTTCACGCCGACTCCCTGGCTCAACAGGAAGTCGATTGCGCCAGTCAGCTTGGCCACATCCTCGGTGTCGATGGCCGGGAACATGCCGATGCGCAGCTGGTTGCGGCCAAGCTTGCGGTACGGCTCGGTGTCGACGACACCGTTGGCGCGCAACGCCTTCGCCACCTCGGCCGCGTCGATGGCATCGTCGAAATCGATCGTGCCCACGACGTAGGAGCGCTTGTCGGGGTCCGCGACGAACGGAGTCGCGTGCTTGTGGTTTTCCGCCCAGGAGTACAGGGCCTGCGAATTAGCGCGGGTGCGCTCGACCATCCCGGCGAGTCCGCCGTTCTCGTTCATCCACTTGACCTGGTCTGCGAGCATCAACAGCGTGCCCACGGCCGGGGTGTTGTACGTCTGGTTCTTCCGGGAATTGTCCACCGCCGTCTGCAGATCCAGGAAGGCCGGGATGAAACGGCCGGATTCCTTGATCTTGGCGATGCGCTCGATCGCGGCCGGGCTCATCGCGGCCAACCACAGGCCGCCGTCGGAGGCGAAGGATTTCTGCGGGGAGAAGTAGTAAGCATCCGTCTGGGAGATATCGACGGGCAGGCCGCCGGCGCCGGACGTGGCGTCGATAAGCACAAGCGCGTCGGTGTCCGGGCGGGTGACCGGAACCATCGTGCCGGTGGATGTCTCATTGTGCGCCCACGCAACGGCATCCGCGTCAGTGCTGTCGAGCGCGGCCGGCTCCGGCGCGGTGCCGGGCTCCGACTCGACGACCACAGGCTCCTCCAGCCACGGGGCCAGCTTGGACGCCTTGGCGAACTTGGAGGAGAACTCGCCGTACGTGAGGTGCGCCGACTTGTTCTCGATCAGGCCGAACGTCGCCGCGTCCCAGAACGCGGTGGCGCCGCCCAGCGAGAGCACGATCTCGTACCCGTCAGGCAGGGAGAACAGGTCGGCCAGCCCCTCGCGGACGTGGCCGACCAAGTTCTTCACCTCCGGCTGGCGGTGGGAGGTGCCCATGACGGTGACCGCACCCTTGCTCAGCGCCTCGATCTGGGAGGGGCGCACCTTGGACGGACCGCAGCCGAAACGGCCGTCGCCGGGAGCGAATTCTGCGGGCAGTGCGGGGTAATCAGTCATGGAAGGCACCTTCTTCTCGTCATCCTTGTCATTTCACGTGTCAATCCGGTATTCCGTTCACCTTAACTGAAACAGCCCTCCCGTCATGTGGAATCATGCGACCGGTTAGGCAATGAGGTCTGTGGTGAGTCTTGCGTGCACGAAACAGTGTCGCGGTTGTCACATCTGCTGATAGAGTTGTCTCATGTCAATTTCGGCGCATGCTTATGTGCACCGGCGACTCACGCTGTTAACGGAGGTCGCACCGGAGCCGGGCCTGCGCCGCCCAACGACTCTGTGAAAGGTTCACTGTGGCTTCTGATAATCAGGACAAAGCGGTACTTCATTACCCCGGCGGCGAATACGAGATGGATCTCATCCGTGCCACCGAGGGCAACGACGGCTTCGTCCTAGGCAACCTCCTAGGCGAGACCGGCCTGGTCACCTTCGATCCGGGGTATGTCTCCACCGGTTCGACCGAGTCCAAGATCACCTACATCGACGGCGACCAGGGCATCCTGCGCTACCGCGGCTACGACATCGCCGACTTGGCGAACAAGGCCACCTTCAATGAGGTCTCCTACCTGCTCATCAACGGTGAGCTGCCGAGCACCGAGCAGCTCGAGGCCTTCAACAACAACATCCGCCACCACACCCTGCTGGACGAGGATTTCAAGGCCGCGTTCAACGTCTTCCCGCGCGACGCGCACCCGATGGCTGTTCTCGCTTCCTCGGTGAACATTCTTTCCGCCTACTACCAGGACCAGCTGGACCCGCTGAACGAGGAGCAGCTGGACAAGGCCACCGTGCGCCTGATGGCTAAGGTGCCCATGCTCGCGGCGTACGCCTACCGCGCATCCCAGGGCAAGCCGTACATGTACCCGAACAATGCCCTGAACCCGCGGGAAAACTTCCTGCGCATGATGTTCGGCTACCCGACTGAGCCGTACGAGGTCGATCCGGTCGTGGTCAACGCCCTGGATAAACTGCTCATCCTGCACGCCGACCACGAGCAGAACTGCTCCACCTCGACGGTCCGCATGATCGCCTCCGCTCAGGCGAACATGTTCGTCTCCATCGCCGGCGGCATCAACGCCCTGGCCGGTCCGCTGCACGGCGGCGCTAACCAGGCTGTCCTGGAAATGCTCGAGGACATCCAGGAGAACAACGGCGGTGACGCCTCCGACTTCATGAACCGCGTGAAGAACAAGGAGAAGGGCGTCCGCCTGATGGGCTTCGGCCACCGCGTGTACAAGAACTACGATCCGCGTGCCGCGATCGTGAAGGAGTCCGCGCACGAGGTTCTCCAGCACCTCGGCGGCGACAGCCTGCTCGACCTGGCGATGGAGCTCGAGGAGATCGCTCTCAACGACGACTACTTCATCGAGCGCAAGCTGTACCCGAACGTGGACTTCTACACCGGCCTGATCTACCGCGCGATGGGCTTCCCGACGGACTTCTTCACCGTCCTGTTCGCCATCGGCCGTCTCCCGGGCTGGATCGCACACTACCGTGAGCAGCTGGCGATGAACTCCAAGATCAACCGCCCGCGCCAGATCTACACCGGCGAAACGCAGCGCGAGTTCGTTCCGCGCGACCAGCGGTAACGCCGTTTAGGGGAGGCAGGTGCAACGTCTCCCAAAAGCTCACGCGATTCCGCCGAATGGAGAAACCGCCCCTATAATGGCCCGGTAATCTTTTCGACGGTGTCGCGTTTTTGCGTGGGGGACGCACCTTGCCCTCCATGTTCCCGGCACCGAATGTCAAGGAGAATCTTTTTATGGACAAGCCGACCATCGACGTACCCAATGCGCCGGCACCCACGGACCTCGTGATCGAAGACCTCGTCAACGGGGAGGGCGAAGAAGCGCAAGCTGGTGGCATGGTCAAGGTCCACTACTTGGGTGTGGATTACAAGACCGGTGATGAGTTCGACAGCTCGTGGGACCGCGGCGAAGCAGCCGAGTTCCCGCTCGCAGGTCTCATCGAGGGCTGGCAGGAAGGCATCCCGGGCATGAAGGTCGGCGGCCGCCGCCAGCTGACCATCCCGCCGGAGAAGGCTTACGGCCCGGCGGGTGGCGGGCACCCACTGTCCGGCCGCACCCTGGTCTTCGTCATCGATCTGCTCGAGGCGAATTAAATGGCGGCCGCTGAGTTCTTCAAGCTGAACAGCGGCGCCACAATGCCCCGGCTGGGGCTGGGCACGTACAAGCTCGACGGGCCCGCGTCAGACACCGTCGCGCTCGTTCGCCGGGCGGTCGAGGTTGGCTACCGCCACTTCGACACCGCATCGCTGTACGGCAATGAGGAGGCAGTCGGGCAAGCGCTTAACGACGCAATCCGTGCCGGTGATGTCTCCCGCGAAGAACTCTTTGTCACCTCGAAGGTGTGGAACGACGATCAGCCGCGCGCCACCGAGGCTTTCGGTGAATCCCTGAAGCGGATGGGGCTGGATTACCTGGACCTGTTCATGGTGCACTGGCCGTGGCCGCAGAACGGTACCTTCGTCGACGCCTACCGCGCACTGATCGGTGCACGTGACCGGGGTGACCTGGTCTCTGTCGGTGTGGCGAATTTCTACGAGGAGACCCTCGACGAGCTGATCGACGCAACCGGTGTTGCTCCTGCTGTCAACCAGGTGGAGCTGCACACCGGCTTCACCCAGCCGGAGCTGCGCGACTACCACGCCGCCCACGGCATTCTCACCGAGGCGTGGGCACCGCTGGGTAGGGGAGAGATCCTCAACGATCCCGCCATCACTGAGATTGCGGCCGCTCACGATGCCACCCCGGGGCAGGTCGCGCTCGCGCACCTGCTCGCCCACGGCATCTCGGTCATTCCGAAGACAGCCAACCAGGAGCGTCTCGCGGAGAACTTCGGTGCCCTCGACGTCGCGCTCAGCGGCGAAGACGTCGCCTGCCTTGATCAGGTGCAGGGGAGCCGCCAGTCCAAGGACCCGCGGGAGTTCCCGGGGTAGGCCTGCGGGTTCGTCTTGGTGCGTTCATCCTGCGGGTTCATCTTGGTGCGTACATTTCTGTGCGGCCAGGTCCGCATCAACTAAACCGCATCAACTGACAAGCCGCCCGACCTCATCTGAGGCAGGGCGGCTTTTTCAACGGTCCATGCATGAACTGTCCATGACGGTCAGTTCATGCAGATCATGCAGAGTAGGTTACTTGATGAACTGGCGCGCGAATTCTGCGGCGTTCTTGATGTCCTGCGCATCGATGTTGCGTGCGAAGTTCTGGGCCTCCGACGACATCCCCTGCGGAGTGGGGTTGGAGGAGAAGTCCGGCACCGACGAATTCTCCGGGATGCGGTAGTCGGGAGCTGGCTGCGGCTGCGCTTGAGACTGCGAATTCGGCTGAGGCTGTGCGGCAGGTGCCGGGGTGCTGCTCCGGCCGGGTTTCCACTGGCCCCAGTCTGCGGTGTAGACGTTGTTGATGTCGCACAGGTGGCCGTCGATGTGCTTCTGCCATCCGGCTTTCTGGTGGATATTCGCCCGCGGGTGCAGCTTGCCTTGCGAACCCCAATCGTGCTGCCAGAAATACGTGCCGATGCCGTCTTCAACGCACCACTGGATGGTGTTGTAGTTGCCGTACACACCGGTCTTCAAGCCTGCAGCTGTCAGTGCGACTTGGAAGGCGCGCAGGTAGGGGCGGATCCGGTTGGTGTACTGCTCGCGTGACGGATTGTCGTCGATGGCGACGTAGATGGGGACGCCGTTCGGGCCGCCTGCGGCGCGGTGGAGCTGGATCGCCTGCGGCGCGTGGACAGCGGCGCCTGCGGCACCGGTGAGCCAGTCGGCGGTGGTGGCACGGCCGAACTGGTACACCGAGGCGGTGAACAGTCCGTTGGCGGCGAGGTCCTGTGTCTCCGACAGGCGTACAGGCTTCGCCTTCATCCAGCTCACCGAGTCGGGGCGCGGCTGGGAGACATAGCGCACGGCACCCATGTGGCCCGCAACCCTGATCGAGCGTCCGGATGGCACGCCTGCTGCGTAGTCGAGGACGGTCCCCACAGGGGTCCGGTTCTGGGCGTCCGCGGACGGGATGCGGGACACACCGATGATGCCGGCCGTCCCGATAGCGGCGAATGCGGATACGCTACCCAGAAAGCGGCGGCGGGAAAATTTGGATGCAGTCACATGCGAAACAATAGCAGCATTAATTACAGCTATCCAGCGCAAAGTGGTGCGATTGCCTGAAGCCGCTTGTTTTCCGGTTGGGAAAGTGTCAGAATTGCCAATATGGAAAACAAGGGAGATGTGATGAACAAGGACGAGGTGAATGAATCGATCGCGGCCGTCCGCGATATTGAGGCGCGCGCCGCGAGCGCGCCAATTCCGTGGGGCATGATCGTGGCCGTCGGACTGACATTCGGTTTCGGCCTCGGTCTTTTGCTTGCGGGCAATATGTGGGGTTTTCTCGCGCTTTTGGTTTCTCTCGGTGTGATCATTGCCCTGGAGAGCGGGAGTAGGCGCGCAGTCCGCACCGCGATGAAGCAGGACGTGCAGTCAGAAGAGAATTCGTGGAGCTGGAAGCGGTTCCTGTCGTTCATGGTGCTCTACACCATCGCGTATCTCGGGATGCAGATCTTCGCGGACCGCTACCCGGACGGGAACACACCGGTCGGCATCGTCGTGGGAATCATCGCCGCCGTCGCGATGATCGCCGGCTACGGCTTGACGTGGAGGAGGTTCCATTGATCGATCCGGTTATTCACCCCCTCAACCGTCTGAAGATCTGTGCGGCGCTGCGTGCCGGCGGTGCGACGGAAGGCACGACTCGCCGCGAAATGAAATTCTCCCGACTGCGCGACATCACCGATCTGTCGGATGCGACGTTGTCCAAACAGCTCAGCGTTCTAGAAGAGCACGGCTATGTCTCCCGATTCCGCGAATACGGGTCGTCCCGAGCCAAGGATACGGTGTGGGTGACTCTCACCAAGGCAGGGGAACGGGCCCTCGAAGGCCACCTCGACGAACTCAACCGATACGCTGAGCCGCATGACGCAACTGACTAGGACTCCGCAGGAGCTTGAAGCAGCGCTTATCGACGCCACCGGGGTCTCCCTCGTACCCACCATGGGTGCCCTGCACAGCGGGCACATCTCACTCGTCCGGGAAGCTCAGAAGGTGGGCAACCCGGTGGTGGTGAGCATCTTCGTCAACCCCCTGCAATTCGCGCCGGGGGAAGACCTGGATGCGTACCCGCGTACCCTCGAGGAGGATCTCAGAAAGCTCGAAGCCGAGGGAGTGGAGGCAGTCTTCGCGCCGAGCGTGTCGACAATGTACCCCCACGGCCCCCGCACCACGATCCACCCGGGACCGCTCGGATCGGTGTTGGAGGGAAAGACTCGGCCGACGCATTTCGGCGGCGTGCTCACCGTGGTGGCCAAGTTGTTCATGCTCACCGGCGCGACCGACGCATTCTTCGGGGAGAAGGACTACCAGCAGCTGGCTCTCATCCGACAGATGGTTGAGGACCTGCACCTGCCGGTGCGCGTTCACGGCTGCCCGATCGTGCGCGAAGACGACGGGCTCGCGCTATCTTCGCGCAACCGCTACCTGAGCGATGGGGAGCACGAGGCGGCGCTGGCGCTATCGCGTGCGCTCGCAACCGGGAGTTACGACGCGGCATTGGCACAGCTCAAGGCGGCGGAGGGGATCGACCTCGATTACTTGGCTGTTACCACTCCGGGGCTCGAGGAACTGCCGGAAGGCTACGCAGGACCCGCACGCCTGCTCGTCGCCGCGAAGGTGGGGCAGACCCGCCTCATCGACAACACCGAAATCCAGGTCTAAGCCTTAGAAGGTGTGCTCGTCCGCGGGGAATTCGCCCTCGTGGACGGCGCGCTTGTAATCGGCGGCGGCTGCGCCGAGCGCCTCGCCGACCGCGCCGAATTGGCGCACGAAACGCGCGCGGTGGCCGCCGGCAGGGAAGTCAGCCAGGTCGTGCCAGACCAGCACCTGGGCGTCAGTGTCCGGGCCAGCGCCAATACCGATGGTGGGCACCGGGCACGATGCGGTGAGCTCCCCGGCGAGGTCCGCCGGGACCATTTCGAAGACCACCATGTCCGCGCCCGCCTCGACCACGGCCTCGGTATCGGCGCGCAGCTGATCAGCGCTGTCGTCGCGCCCCTGGACCTTGAAGCCGCTTAAGTTGTCGACGGACTGCGGGGTGAAGCCCACGTGGGCGCACACGGCGAGGCCGGCATTCTTCAGGGCCGTAATACGCGGGGCGATACGGACGCCGCCTTCGAGCTTGACCATGTGGGCGCCGCTGCGGCGGACCATCTCGGTGGCGCTGAGCACGCACTGCTCGTCGGACGCCTCGTAACTGCCGAAGGGGAGGTCAGCCACCACGAGTGCATTGCCGGCGCCACGCACGACAGCGGCGGCGAGGTAGGCCATCTCGTCCAGCGAGACCTGGTTAGTGGTCTCGTAGCCGTAGACGACATTCGCGGCGGAATCGCCGACGAGCATGCATTCGATGCCGGCTTCGGCGAAAACGCGGGCGGTGGAGTAGTCATACGCCGTGAGCATCGCCCACTTCTCACCGTCGCGCTTCTTCTGCTTCAGGTCCGCGACCCGGACTTTCTTGGTTGGGGCCAGATATCCAGTCATAAACTCAGTTTAGGCGGACGGCATCGCCCCTCTAGCCACGGGCGGTGGAGATAGCCTCGATCACTTCGGGGTCCGCCACCGCAGGGTCGACCATGGCCGGTTCGTCCGAGCTGATCTCTGTCGGGTTCTCGTGGCGCGGCAGTCGCAGCACCGGGCACACGATGGGCACGCCGGCATCGTTGATGATGCGGGCGCTGATTCCGTAGACGCGCTCGAGCAGGTCCGGAGTGAGCACCTCGGCCGGTGTGCCCTTCGCGATGGCGTGGCCGTCCTTGATCACCAACAGCTCATCGCAGAAGCGCGCCGCCAAATTCAGGTCGTGGAGGGCGACGAGCGCCTGACGGTTCTCACCACGCACCTCGTCCTGGATGATCTGCAGCAACTCCACCTGGTGGCGGAGGTCGAGGGCGGACGTCGGCTCGTCGAGAAGCATGATGCGCGGGGAACGCACCAGCATCTGCGCGACGGCGACCAGCTGACGCTGGCCCCCCGACATGTCGGAGATCATGCGGTCCGACAGCTTCGTGATACCCAGGCGGTGCATGACTTCGGCGGTCTTCTGCAGCGCGTTGTCGGTGCCTTTGCCGCGGCGGCGCGCGGACACCATGACCGATTCGAAGGCGGTGAGTGTGGCGCGCGACAGCATGTCCTGCGGCACGTAACCGACGGCGCTCACGCGCTCCTTCGCGGAGAGCCCGCGGCCACCGACGACGATGTCGGTGCTGCCCTCCGAGGGCTTATTGATGCCCGCGAGGGTCTTCACCAACGTCGACTTGCCGGCGCCGTTCGGGCCGATGAGGCCGGTGATCTTGCCGTCCTCGAGCGGGCCGAAGGTCATGTCGTCGATGATCGTGGCCCGGCCGTACCGCACCGTGAGGTTTGTTGCGCTGATTGCCATCGGGCTTAAGCACTCCTTCCACGAGAGCGGGTGAAGATCAGGAACACGAAGAACGGTACGCCAACCAGCGAGGTGATGATTCCGAGGGGGATGGCCACACCCGGGATGATTGACAGCGACACAGCGTACGCGAGGCTCATCAGCATCGCGCCGGCCGCGGCCGCGCCGGGCAGGAAGAATTTCTGGTCCTCGCCGACGATCATGCGGGCGATGTGGGGGCCGACTAGGCCGATGAATCCGATGATGCCGGTGAACGCGACGGAAGCCGCCGCGAGCAGGGAAGCGACCAGCAAGGTGGTCACGCGCAGGCGCTGGACGTTGATGCCCATGGCTGCGGCACGGTCGTCGCCGAGTCTCAGCGCGGTGAGGCGCCAGGAGTTGACCACGCAGAAGGGGATCGCGGCGGCGAGCACGACGGCGATGACGATATTCGCGGTCCACGACGCTCGGTGCATGGAGCCCATCGTCCAGAAGACGATTTGCTGCAGCGCCTCGTTGCTGGCCACGTACTGCAGCAGCGACAGGACAGCTTGGAAGAAGAAGGACAGCGCGATGCCGAGCAGGATCATTGACTCCGCATTCGCCCCGCGCCAAATGGCCGCGCCCGCGATGATCAGCACCGCGAACAGTGCGGCCAGTGCGGCGGTGAGCGCCAGGTTCAGCTGCGCGTTCAGGATGAGCGTCCAGCCCATCACGATGGAGATCGCCGCACCCAGCGCGGCCGCGGCGGAGATACCGAGCGTGAACGGCTCCGCCAGCGGGTTGTCCAGGATGGTCTGCATCTGCGCGCCGGACAAGCCCAGCGACGCCCCGACCAGTACCGCCATCACCGCGGCAGGCAGGCGCAGCGTGCGCACGATGGTCTCGGTCTGTTGGTCGACGGAGTCGGGGGAGAAGACGGCGCGGAAGACGTCGCTAAGCGAAAGATCGATGGGCCCAACGACCACCGCAACGAGGAAGCTGACAATCGCCGCGGCGATGAGGAGAGCGATGGAGATCGCTTTTCGACGTCCCCGGCGACGGTAACTTTCTATCGCACGGTCCGGCGAATCCTCTCGCGGGTCAGTGTCAGGCGCTACGCGTGTGGTCATTGAGCTCTTTCGTGTCGGTTGCTCGGCTACTTAGCTTCGTACCCGTCTAGGAAGAAGGTGCCGCTGTACTCGATCGGCATCCACTCGGCGTGGAAGTCCTGGAAGTCCTTGGCCGGGTCCATATCCTCGAATTCTTCGGGGTGGAGCCACTTGGCGAATGCCTCGAGCGCGAACACGTTGTACGGGCTGTCGTAGAACTGATGGTAGACGGCGAAGTAATCGCCCTCCTTCGGGGCCGTCAGTTGTTCCATGCCCGGTCCGTTCAGCGGGCCGCCGAAGGAGTCCTTCGCCACTGCCTCGTCGGCCTGGTAGCCCAGCTCAACGTGGCTGAATGCGTCGGTCTTCTGCGGGTCGCTCGCCCACTCGCCGCCGGAGACGATGAGCTTGTCCGGGTTGGTCTCGACGAGCTTTTCCGGGGTGATCGTTGTTTCATCGGTGCCCAAGATCTCCGGGCCGACATTGTGGCCGCCTGCCGCGGTGACGAGCTTGCCCAGGTTGGCGTCGCCCGCGATGGAGCAGCAGTCCTTGAAACCGGCGGCCATCCACACGGCGGTCTTCGGCTTCTCCGTCGTCTTCGCCACACGGTCGGTGATGTTCTTGACCTTGTCGGCCCAGAATTTGTTGTAGCTTTCAGCGCGGTCGGACTTGCCGAAGAGGTCGCCGAAGAGTTTCATGGACACCTCGGTGTTTTTCAGCGGGTCCTGGCGGAAGTCGGTGAAGACGTACTTCAGACCGACGGCGTCCATGTCGGTGAGGAAGCCGTTCTGCTCAGCGACCTTCTTCTGGTCCAGCGTCATGACGACGACGTCAGGCTTCTGCGCGAGCAGATTCTCCACGGTCACGTCGCCCTTCTGCAGGGAGCCGATCACAGGCAGATCCTTGGCCTCCGGAGACTTCTCCAGGAGTTTCTCGCGCATCGCCGGGGCGGCGCTTTCAAGGTCGTCGCCGTACGCCACGACCTTCTCGAACGGGTCGTCCTGCAGGATCGACGTGGCGAAGACGCCGCGGCCCTCGGCGAGGAGGATGCGCTCCGGCTGCTTGTCGAATTCGACGGTGCGACCAGCCGCGTCCGTGACAGCGAGAGCCGTCTCGCCCGAGTTTCCGCCTTCTGCGTTGCCGCTGCCCGATTCGGAGGAGCAGCTGGCGAGACCGAGCACTGCCATGAATGAGAAGAGCAGTGCTGCGAGTGTGCGTGGAAAGTTCACGATCCACCTTTCATAGTAAGTAAGCCTAGGCTTAGTTTGCTTAACCCTTTGCATGGTAAGGCATGCCTAATTTGAAAACAAGAGTGTGCCCTAATTCGGTTTGTGGGGCGAGTTCCTCGGCCAATGGGTTCATGGGCACCTACCATGGGGCCCATGACGCATAGGACGCTGCCTTTCTCCCGCAGCCTGAAAGTTCTCGGAGCGACTACCGCCATCGCTGTGCTCATGACCGTTGCTGGCTGCAGCCCGGATAATCAGTCGGAATCGTCCACGTCTGCGCCGGCGGAAGGCAGCCCGGTTTCAACCTCTCAGGCAGAGGATGGAAAAGAAGGGGATGAGGAAGGGCTCAAGTCCGAGGCCGCGAAGAATCTCAACATGTCCCAATTGCTGGAGGGGGTCACGTACAAGGGGCAGCCGGTGGCCGTGCGCACGCCAGCGGAAATCGAAGACTACGTCCAGATGGAGCGGGATGCGATTGCGGATAATGCCGTCGATAATTTGAAGACGGATCCGCCGGAGTGCAAGGAGTTGTCGCGGGCAGCTTATGACAAAGTCGAGCCGGACAAGAAGACGCCTGAATCCTACGCGATGGCCGACTTGGGGGTCGATCAGTTCACGATTCTCGCATACCGCGCAGACATTGCGTACGACCCTTTCGCCGCGGATGTTCACGACCCCGAGAAATGCAGCGAGTTCACGCAAGAAATGCCCGGGTACTCGCAGCACGTCACTAGGGAGGCTCTCCCGTTCGAGGCCGATGCAGACAAAGGGAGCGCAACATTGCAGACTTCCGAGATAAGCGATGGCACTGTATCCAAGCTGTACAACGTCACGGCAGTGAAGGACGGGAACGTCATCCATGTCGCCGTCACCGATGACTCGGAGGAGTCCATCCACGCCGCCAACGAAACGCTTGACCAGATTCTGGAGCGGCTCTAGGCAGTCTTTGCCGGGGGGACGGGCAGTGCGGGGTGCTTCTTTCCTGCTGTGAAGGCCGTGCGGTAACGTAGCTTCTCGTTGCCCTAGTAGCTCAGTGGATAGAGCACGGCTCTCCTAAAGCCGGTGTCGGAGGTTCGATTCCTCTCTGGGGCGCAAATTTTTTGGTCAATTCAACCCCAGCACATCGAGGGCTTTTGGAGTTAGAGCGAGCTCCAAGGGGCGTTTCTTCACAGCAACGATAAGACCGTTTTCCTGGAGTTCCGTTACGTGATCGCGAACGGTATTCCAGGAACGGTTGAGGTATTCCTGCAAGTCTCTTGCTGCCACCGGCGCGTCGGGGCCGAAGAGCTTGGCTTGGCCAAGAATGAAGAGAATCTGGCTTTGGTTTTCGGGTAGTTCTACTTTCGCTACGTTCTCGCGAAGCGAATTCAGCAATGTCAGTTTTTCCGAAAGGGACTTCTCGAGCTGCTCTTGAGCGTCGGTCAAAATCGCGAGCATTTTAAGCAGGAAGAAGGTTCCTTCGCCCCGGTTGAGAGGTGCCTCCGTCTCCTCGAACGCTTTGTAGTACTTGGCGCGCTGGATGGAAAACTGGTGTGACACTGACATTGCAGTGGGGGCGGACAGCGCCTCAATTAGGGCGAAAGCCAAGAGAAAACGGCCGATGCGGCCGTTTCCGTCGTAGAACGGGTGAGTGAATTCGAACATGAAGTGCCCCATGAAAGCATTCACCAGGCGGTGGTTGTCCGCGCTTTGCGTAGCAAGGAAGGTCTCGAGTCTCGCGGTGATTTCGGCTTCGTCCGTCGGGGCGGCATGAATCTCTTTCTGCCCATCGTGAATCGAAACTGAGTGGGCACGGAATAACTGGCCGTCAGGCTTGTCGCTATCTGCAATCTCGTCGGCCAGGAGTTCGTCGTAAAGCGAGCGAAGCGCTTGTGGTGACTGGGGGAAGGCCCGTGCATCTTCCCGTGGAAAGAGCAGAGATGCGTACAAGGCCGCCATTTCACGAAATCGCTTGTGCGCGGTTGTCCGTGGTTGCCTCAGTGCTTCGGCGATTTCCTGGCGAGTGTAGCGAATGCCTTCGATGCTGTTCGTTGCCTTGATTTCTTCGATAAGGAGGCCACTCAGGTAGTGGCTCTTCGCGGCATCGGGAAGTGATGCCCACTTAGGGGCGATCTGCAGTTCGTTGCTCCACACCCGCTCAATCGCTTCAACGACCTCGTTCGTATGCACAACAAACAAGGGGTGGTTGCCCACGTTGAAGTCCCAGGTGACCGTTGCGGGCGAGGCAAGACGCAGCTCGTGCTGCTCCTTTGCGATTTTTTCACCGTGTTGATGGCTGTGGAAGACCTGTTTTAGCTGCTTATAAGGGCTCATGTTGCGAACTTCCCTGGTCGTCGGGGTGCAATTTAGGGACCCATCCTAAGTCCCTATTTTGCAAAAAGCCCGCATTTTGAAAAATACGGGCTGGGGGAGAGGCTGGAAATTGCAGTTCTGGTTTTAGCTCAGCTCTGCGATCTTGGCCAGCACGTCGGCCGCCGGCGGATTGGTGGCGTGCGAGCCGTCGGAGTAGAGGACGGTGGGCACGATGCGGTTGCCGTCGTTGACGGACTCGATCCACTCGGAAAGGGCTTCAGTGCCGGGGGCATCGACATCGATGATGTCGACCGTGCCTTCCGCCAGATCCGCGCGGCGCAGATCCGCGATCAACCTGGCGCAGAACGGGCACCAAGATGTGGCGAAGACAGTGACAGGGGAGTTCGTCTCAGGGGTGGTTGCCATAGTTCATGAAGCCTTTCGTTCGAAGCGCTGGAAACAGTAGCTCAGAGGGGTGTCCTCCACGCCGGGCACAGTTGCGCGGCCCCGTTCGGAGGTGAGCCAGTCAGTTTGGCTGATCAGCTCGAAATCGTCGGTGATGCGCGGGGCGTGGACGGCATTGCCGGGGGTGAGGGGGGCCAAGGCGACGTCGATAAGCGTGCGCTCGATGACGTCTACCTCGTCGAGCGTGGCCTCGTAGAGCTGCGCCCCGCCGATGATCCACGCGTCGGTGTCGAAGTCCGGAAGGTCGCGGTAGACGTAAGCGCCCTTCGACCAATCACCTGCTTCGCGCGAGGAGATAATGATGTTCGCGCGACTCGGCAGCGGGGTAAGGGGCAGCGACTCCCAGGTGCGGCGGCCCATGACCACCGGGCTGCCCAGCGTCGTCTCCTTGAAGTGCTTCAGGTCCTCCGGCAGGTGCCACGGCATTCCCGTGCCGTCGCCGATGACCCCGTCCAGGGACTGTGCCCAGATAGCGCCGAGCATCACTACACCGAGACCTTGGCGGTGATCGTCGGGTGCGGGTTGTAGCCCGTGACCGCGATGTCCTTA
>JALXXC010000017.1 GCA_025144245.1 Corynebacterium sp. p3-SID1145
CCCGGGCGGGGAGTTTCAGTTCAAGGTAGGACTAGTCCTCCTTGGTCTCCTCAGTCTGATCAGCCTTCTCGACCTTCGGAGCAGCCTCGGTGGTAGAGCCACCGGCTGCCGAGATCTTCTCGGCGGCGGACTTGGAGAACTTCTCTGCGGTGATGTCGAGCTTGACGGAGATCTCGCCGTCGCCCAGCACCTTCACCGGCTGGTTCTTGCGGACCAGGCCAGCGGCAGCGATGTCTGCGGAGGTGATGGAGCCACCCTCCGGGAACGTCTTGGCCAGGTCGGAAACGTTGACCACCTGGTAGACGATCTTGTTGTTGTTCTTGAAGCCCTTGAGCTTCGGCAGACGCATGTGCAGCGGCATCTGGCCACCCTCGAAAGCGGCGGAAACCTGCTTACGAGCCTTGGTGCCCTTCGTACCGCGGCCAGCGGTCTTGCCCTTGGAAGCCTCACCGCGGCCGACGCGGGTCTTGGCCTTGTTCGCACCCTCAGCCGGGCGCAGATCATGGAGCTTAATGATGTCAGCCATGTCAGTACCTACTCCCCTGCTACTTCTTCAACGGTGACCAGGTGGGCCACCTTGAGGATCTGGCCGCGGGTCGCGCCGTTGTCCTGCTTGACAACAGACTGACCGATCTTGCGCAGGCCGAGAGCCTCGAGGTTCTTACGGGTGGCCGGCTTCTCGCCGACCATGCCGTGATGCAGTGTAATTTTCAGTGCCATTGTGCTTAAGCCTCCTGTCCTGCGCGCTTACGCAGCATACGTGCGGGGGCGACTTCCTCGATGGACTTGCTGCGGCGGGCAGCAACTTCCTCGGGGCGCACAAGTTCCTTCAGGCCTGCAACGGTGGCCTTGACCACGTTGAGGGCGTTGTCGGAACCCAGCGACTTGGCCAGGATGTCCTGGACGCCGGCGCACTCGAGCACCGGACGGGCAGCGCCGCCGGCGATGACACCGGTACCGGGAGCGGCCGGGCGCAGCATGACCACACCAGCGGCATCCTCGCCCTGGACCGGGTGGGGGATGGTGCCGCCGATCATCGGGACGCGGAAGAAGTTCTTGCGGGCTTCCTCTGCACCCTTCTGGATAGCGGCGGGGACTTCCTTCGCCTTGCCGTAGCCGACACCGACCATGCCCTGGCCGTCGCCGACCACGACGAGCGCGGTGAAGGACATGTTGCGGCCACCCTTGACGGTCTTGGCAACACGGTTGATGGTGACAACGCGCTCGATGTACTTGTCGCGCTCGTCCTGGGCACCGCCACGGCGGTCGTCGCGGCGGCCGCGGCCACCACGCTCGTTGCGGCCGCCGCGGTCGTTGCGATCGTTGCGTCCGTTGTTGTTCTGCTTGTTCTGGTCGTCGGCGGATGCTCCGCCGTCACGCCGTTCACGCTCGGCCATGTCGCGATCCTTCCGTTGAGTATCGTTTGCGGTAGTCATTAGAACTTCAGACCACCTTCGCGGGCGGCGTCGGCAAGCGCGGCGACGCGGCCGTGGTACTTGTAGCCGCCACGGTCGAAGACGACCGTCTCGATGCCGGCTTCCTTGGCGCGCTCCGCGATGAGCTCGCCCACCTTGGCTGCCTTAGCCTTCTTGTCACCATCGAGGGTGCGCACTGCATCTTCCATGGAGGAAGCGGCCACGAGGGTGTGGCCGGCCAGGTCGTCGATGACCTGGACGTGCATGTGGCGGGAGCTGCGGTGCACAACGAGACGCGGGGTCTCCGGGGTGCCGCGCAGGGTCTTGCGGATGCGGTTGTGGCGGCGGACGCGGGCCTCACGGCGGCGGGTAGCAATGTCCCGGCCGACCGGGGTGCGCTTCTGAGTGGTCTTTTCTTCAGTGCTCATGGATTACTTACCCGTCTTTCCGACCTTGCGGCGAATCTGCTCGCCCTCGTAGCGGATGCCCTTACCCTTGTACGGGTCATCCTTGCGGAGGCGGCGGATATTCGCGGCAACCTGGCCAACCTGCTGCTTGTCAATGCCTTCGATGGAGAGCTTCGTGTTGCCGTCGACGGCGAACGTGATGCCCTCCGGAGCCTCGATGAGGACCGGGTGCGAGTAGCCGAGGGAGAACTCGAGGTTCTTGCCCTTCAGCTGGACACGGTAGCCGACACCGAAGATCTCCATGTTGATCTTGTAGCCCTCGGTCACGCCGACAACGCAGTTGTTGATCAGCGAGCGGGACAGGCCGTGGAGCGAGCGGTTGTCGCGGTGGTCATTCGGGCGAGAAACCACGATCTGGTTCTCTTCAACGGCGGCGGTGATCGGTGTCGGAACATCGACGGTCAGGGTGCCCTTCGGGCCCTTCACCTCGACGTGCTGGCCGTCGATCTTGGTTTCGACGCCGTTGGGGATTGCGATAGGTGCGTTACCTACACGAGACATATCTGTTCAACCTCCCTTTACCAGACGTAGGCGAGGACTTCCCCACCCACACCCTTCTCTTGGGCCTGACGGTCGGTGAGCAAGCCGTGGGACGTGGAGATGATGGCCACGCCCAGGCCGCCGAGAACCTGCGGCAGGTCGTTGGACTTCGCGTAGACACGCAGACCGGGCTTGGACACGCGGCGCAGACCTGCGATGGAGGCCTGGCGGGACGATCCGTACTTGAGGTCCAAGGACAGGGTCTTGCCGACCTTCTCTTCCTCGACCTTGTAGTCAGCGATGTAGCCCTCCTGCTTAAGGATCTCCGCGATGTTGACCTTCAACTTCGAGGAGGGCATGGACACGGTCTCGTGGTGCGCGTTGTTTGCGTTGCGCACGCGAGACAGCATGTCCGCAATGGGATCTGTCATGGTCATGGTTGACCGCTTACCTTTCTCGTTGCGGTTCCCGAGACCCACCTTGTCCTCCACGCCTGCGGGGCATGGGGGACTCGCGTTATCCGTGTGTTCTGTCGGGGGCTACTACGAGCCCGGACTGCGCCTGACCGGCGCTTTCCGGACTCAAGACAGTGGCGCTCCTTGCCGCTCAGTAACGGAAGGTGCTCGCCGCCTCCCTTCATACGGTCCGCATTTCGGCGGGGGGCCTGCAACAAAGTTGGATGTTTACGTTCAGGGCGGGTCGTGCGCACGCTCGGCGCGCGCAGAACCGTTGCTAAACAATACAGGTCAGGGCACGGAAGGCACAAATTGCTTATCGACGCCTCCCGCCGACCCTGCCCCATCTCCCCTCCGAGGCTCGTTCACGACGAGGAGACGGGAGTTTCAGATCTTGAGCATCTGGCGCAGCACCGGCGTGACGGAACCCAACCCCGACCCCGATAACGCCTAGCACCGCGATGATGATGGCGGCGAGAATGCCTTCGGGCGAGCTGACACCCGAGCCGTCCACACCTGAACTCGGCCCAGTCGCCGGAGCGCTGTCGGTGGTGGTGTACATGATCTTCGTGGCCTCGTCCGGCAGCGCGGAGTCGGTACTGCCGAGCACATTCAAATAAGGAGCAATCTGCTTCCTCAAGATTTCGCCCGGAACAGCCGGCGAGACCCCAGCCGTGCCATAGAACGGGTCCGGCGCTGCCGTGTCCCCGACCGAATTTTGAGCAGCCTCAGCGGCATTCGCCGGCCCCGAAGGATCTCCCATCACAGATGCCGCCGCAAGAGCCGCGGCCACGAGAACTGCCCCCCAGTTTCTTCGTCTTTTTCACCCTGTACGCCACTGAAACTCCATCCCGAAAACAAATAATGTGTCCTGCGAAACATTAAGACGCGCATTGGGCGGAAGCTGGAGATTGGTTATTAGGTGCTGAAATTTATGTAGTTTCATACACAAACGCATGTGGGCCTACGGTGCCCCAGCAGCTAGCACGGCAGGGCCGGGCGGGCGCGCACCCGGGTCTGGCCGAGATCGCTCGATTCCCCGGCGCTGGCGCCGCGGTGGAACGAATCGCCGTGCACGGTGGCCTTGGATGCGCGGTTGGTGAATATGATGCCCTGCTCCGCGGCGAAAGCATCCATGGCGTCCTGGGCTTTATCGCGGTCGTCCATGAGCGCGAGCGCGTACTCCCCTTTCCCGGCGGCGACAGACCCCTCGGCGGCCTGGAGCCGGTCCGCGACCACGCTGATGAACCCGCCCATGTAGGACCGGCGCGCCACCACCGTGGCCACCCCGAGCACACGGTTGCCGCTGACCTGCTGCGCTCCAGCAGCCATCTGCGGGTTCAGGACGGCGTAGAGCATCTCCGCGCGCTCAACGTGCCGGCGCAGACCGAATGCCGTGACGGCAGAGACCTTCCGGGAGCGCCGCGCACTTTCGATGTACGCCACGCAGTGCAAGGCGGAGCACACATTCAACAGAAGCGACGCTTGCATGTCCGTGTAAGCCCCGCTGAGCGCGAATGTGCGCATAATCACCTCGTCCGCATCGGAGTGGTTGCGCAGGTCCCTCA
Source organism: Corynebacterium sp. p3-SID1145 (assembly GCA_025144245.1). Classification (GTDB taxonomy): domain Bacteria; phylum Actinomycetota; class Actinomycetes; order Mycobacteriales; family Mycobacteriaceae; genus Corynebacterium. Next base: position 4,386 of record JALXXC010000017.1, read on the forward strand.
CCTCGAACCCGTAGGCCGCCATGAGGTCGAAGGCCTTCTGGTAAAAAACCTCCCCCTCGGCGGTCCCCGCCCGGTCCGCAGCCTGATTGAGCAGCTTTTGCACGCGTTCCTTGATCTTGTCGATGTTCGTCGTACCCATGTTTCCCCCTTGGTTTTGTGTCTGGAAGGTACACCGCTGGTTCTACCGCGCACGGTCACCCCCACCTGCCGGATTCGAACAGGCACCTGTGGATAACTCCGTCGCGGGCACGACCTGAATTTCGGGGCTAGTCTCGGTACCAAGGCTGCGACAAAGCTGAAGCAGCGAACACGAGCGAAGGAGCATCAATGATCCATCCGAACGCATCGCGCAAGGTCGACGTCGACGCAGAAAACCCCACTCCCGGTAACAAGGTCGTGCTGATCGGCGCCGGTGATGTCGGAATGGCCTACGCATCCGCCATTGTCAACCAGGGTCTGTGCGACCACCTGGCCATCATCGATCTGAATGAGGAAAAGGTCTGGGGCGAAGTCCAAGACCTGAACCACGCTGTGCCGTGGTCGGGCCACAACACCCGCGTCACCCAGGGCACCTACGAGGACTGCCGTGACGCTGCTGTCGTCGTCAATTGCGCTGGCGTCGCACAGCGCGACGGTGAGACCCGCCTCGAGCTGGTCGGCCGCAACGTGAAGATCTTCAAGTCCATCGTCGACGAGGTCATGGACCACGGCTTCAACGGCATCTTTGTCGTCGCCACCAACCCAGTCGATGTCCTCGCGTACGCGACCTGGAAGTTCTCCGGTCTGCCGTCCAACCGCGTCATTGGCTCCGGCACCGTGCTGGACACCGCCCGCTACCGCTACGCGCTCGGCGAGTACTTCGACGTCTCCGCCACCAACGTCCACGCCTACGTCATCGGCGAGCATGGCGACACCGAGCTGGCTGTAACTTCCTCCGCTTCCGCCGCGGGCATCCCGCTGAAGGACCGCCTGGAGAAGCTGGCGGAGACCGACGCGGACACCTCCAGCAAGATGGAGGAGATCTTTGTCAAGACCCGCGACGCGGCCTACGACATCATCCGCGCCAAGGGCTCCACCAGCTACGGCATCGGCGGTGGCCTGGCCCGCATTACCCGCGCTGTGCTGAAGAACGAGGGAGCTGTCCTGCCTGTCAGCGCGCTGCTCGAGGGCCAGTACGGTGAAGAGAACATCTACATCGGCACCCCGGCCGTGATCAACCGCAACGGCATCCAGGAGGTCGTCGAGCTCTCCCTCGACGAGCACGAGTCCGAGCAATTCGCACACTCCTCCAAGGTCCTGCGCGACGTCATGAACCAGGCGGAGCTCACGGACTAGGAGCTTCCTGACGGACGCGTTCACACCCCCTGACCTCGCCCACGAGAGGGCGCGCGACAGGGGGTGTTCTTCGTCAAGCGTCTGCTTTCACACCGACAAGCTGAAGGAGAAAAGACATGATTTCCTACTTGACCGACATGGACGGTGTACTCCACCGGGAAGGTTCCGTGATCCCAGGCGCCGAGGAATTCATCACCGCTTTGCGGGAGGAGGAGATCCCGTTCATGGTGCTCACGAACAACTCGATGCAGACACCACGGGACCTCTCGGCGAAACTCGTGCGCATGGGCCTGCACATCGAACCCGAACGGATTTGGACATCCGCCACCGCGACCGCGCGCTTCCTCGCGCAACAGGCGGGTTCCTCATCAAGCGCATACGTCATCGGGGAAGCAGGCTTGACGACGGCTCTCCACGAGCAAGGCTGGATCCTCACCGACGCCGACCCCGATTTCGTGGTGCTGGGCGAAACCCGCACCTACTCCTTCGAAGCCATCTCGACGGCGGCAAACCTGATCATGAACGGTGCCCGGTTCATCGGCACCAACCCGGACGTGACCGGGCCCGGCCCGAACGGAGTCATCCCGGCGACCGGCGCAGTCGCCGCGATGATCACCGAAATGACCGGGAAACACCCCTATTACGTCGGCAAACCCAACCCGGTGATGATGCGCACCGCCCTGAACAATATCGGCGCCCACTCCGAGAACACCATCATGATCGGCGACCGCATGGACACCGACGTCAAAGCCGGCCTCGAAGCCGGAATGCGCACCATCCTCGTGCGCACCGGCATTTCCGACGACGCCGAAATTTCCCGCTATCCCTACCGCCCAACCACGATCCTCGACTCCGTAGCCGAACTGGCAAGTCGCGTCCACGACCCGTTCAACGACAACGAGGCTTAGGGGAGCTCTCTTCCACGCTTGCCGGCATGGGAAGCATCTAGCGAACGGTCCCGCGCGGGACGATGACGGGGGCAACACCGGCTGGGTCGTCCCACACCTCAGCCCGCAGCCCGTAAGCCTGTGCCAGAACTTCCGCTGTCAAGGCCTGCTCCGGCGTGCCATGCGCCACTATGGCACCGTCGCGCATGACCACCATCGTGTCGGAAAACATGCCGGCCAGCATGAGGTCATGCAGGACCATCACCACGGCCTTGCCACCGCGCGCCTGCTCCCGGGCGAGGGAGAGCATGTCAATGGCGTGGGCAGGATCGAGGAAGGTAGTTGGCTCGTCGAGCAGCAGCACGGGTGTGTCCTGCGCCAAGGTCATGGCCAGCCACACTCGCTGACGCTGTCCGCCGCTCAATGCGTCGATATCGCGTTCAAGGAGGTCGCTGATCCCCGTGGCCTCGCAGGCGCGAGCGATCGCCTCATGGTCAGCGGCGGACGGGCCAGCTATGCGGGCTTGGTGCGGGTGTCGCCCGCGGGCGACGAGCTCCCCGACATACAACCCGCCCGGCGCGCTTGGGCGCTGCGGCAGGAGAGCCACACGGCGGGCGGCCTCGCGCGCCGACAGGGAGTGGATATCGACACCGTCGACGTGCACCATTCCCGCACTGGGCACGAGGAGTTTGGACATCGCCTTGAGCAATGTCGACTTGCCGCAGCCATTCGGCCCAATGAGCGTGGTCACCTCCCCTGCGCGCGCCGTTAAGTCGATGCCGTGGAGCACCTCCGCTCCGTCCCCGTAACCCACCCTGATGCTCTGAGCTACCAGTGCGTCCGCGGTCCGTGTCTTACTGTTCATTTCCTTGCTTTCCTTCTGGATTGTTGCGCCTCGCGCTAGCGGTCGCGGCTCCACACCAGCACCACCAGAACGACTCCTCCGAGAGCGGCGGAAACAGCTCCCACCGGCGCGGTCGACGGGATGAAACCAACGATCACAGCGCACACCCCCAAGATCGCCGCCCCCGCGGCCCCCGCCACAACCGGCGAGGGAGTCGGGGTGCCGGCGACGAGCCGACCGAAGTGCGGAGCGATAAGCGCGACGAAGCCGATCGGCCCGGCAGCTGCGACCACCACCGCCGATACACCCGTGGCCGCGATGAGCAACGCCCTGCGCTGCGCAGTAATGCTCACTCCGAGCATCGCGGCCGAGTCGTCGTCATGCGCCAAAACCGGCAGATCGCGTCCGCACCACACCCCGAGCGTGACGAAGGGCGCAAGTCCCAGCAGCAGCGGCAGGATGGCATCCATGCGGACAAACTCAGTGGACCCAGCCAGCCAGGTCTGTGCCTCGGCAGCGCGCAGGATCTCGGCGCGAAGCAGCAGGTAGCTCACCGCCGCATGCAGCATGAGGGTCAGCGCGACACCGACGATGACGATCCTGTCACTTGTGCCGATTCCCCCAATCAGCGCCAGCACCACGACGACGGCGGCCGCGCCCACCAGTGCGAGCAGCGCGCGCCACCAGAAGACGGGGATGTCGTCTGCGAAGGAGGGGCGGTAGGTGATACTGCCCAGCACCACGAAAGCCGCCGCACCGGAGGTCACCCCCAAAATATCCGGGGAGGCCAGCATGTTGCGTGACATCGACTGCGTCCACGCCCCCGCCATTCCGAGCGCCGCTCCGACGATGAGTGTCGCCAAGGCGACGGGCATCCGCAGGTCCCACACCGCCATGATCTCGCGGTTGGTGCCACCTCCGGTAAGCACGTCCACCACACGCGCTGGGCTCAGCTCCAACGCCCCCTGCCCGAGAAGGACCAGGTAGGCGACTCCAGCCACGGTGGCAAACACTGCTCCGGCGACAGCCGTCCCCCTCCTGCGCTCGCGCCGCTGCGTGCCCAGGATCTCTACGATCCGGTCCATCTACGCCACCGCCTTCTGCATCGTCGAGCCCTGGCGCACCGCCGCGATGAGCACAGGCCCACCAATCACGGCCATGACGATCGACATCTCGACCTCACCGGGACGCATGATGAGGCGCCCAACGACATCTGCAATCAGCACCAGCGCTCCGCCGAACAGGGCCGATGGCAGCAGGAGACGGCTGACCTGAGGGCCGACGACGCGACGCATGATGTGTGGCGCCGCGAAGCCGACGAAGGCGACGGGGCCGGCGGTCGCGGTAGCGCAACCGGCGAGAATCACCACGCCGAGAGCCGCGAAAACCCTCGCCAGCCGGGGCGAGCCACCCAGTGCGAGGGACGTCTCCTCCCCCATGGCCAAAAGGTCCAGGGGACGTGCGGCCAACACAGCGACCAGCATCCCGACGGCGAGCCCGGCCCACGCAACAGCAGCATCGGCATAGCCGCGACCGATGGTCGAGCCGACCACCCAGTGCCTCATGCTGTCGAGCACCTCAGTGTCGAACAGTCCGATGAGGACTGAACCCGCACTCAAGGAGGCGCCGACTCCCATACCCACCAGAATCAGAGTGAGCGGGCTGGCAGAGCGGCGTGACACGACGAGCACCAGAGCGGAAGCGGCAGCCGCACCAACGAAAGCGTGAAAGGTGGCTCCGGCAAGGCCCACCACCGTGCCCATGGCGCTGCCGAGGGCCACCGCGAAGGCTGCGCCCGCGGTGACTCCGATGAACCCGGGGTCCGCCAGCGAGTTGCGTGTCCATGCCTGAGCCAAAACGCCGGCCACGGCCAAGCATGCCCCGACAGCGTAGGCGAGCAGGGTGCGCGGAACGCGCAGCTGCCAGAAGATGGTGCGCACGTCGATGCTGCCTTGCCCGGCTGCCGCGCCGGCGAGCTCACCGAGCGGGATCGCGCGTGATCCAAGCGCCAAAGAGGCCACCACCGCCGCGGCAGAAATGGCAACGAGTGTGATGAGTGCTCGTCGCGTTGCCGCGGTGCGGACCAGGATATTAGCTGTGTTCATCGGGCTCTCAGAGCTGTTCCTCGAACCTCTCCGCGACCCATGGGATGGTCACCGGGTTGGGCATGCTCATAGCGCTGCCGGTATCGGTGTCGAGGTAGTGCACGCGCCCATCGCGCACCACATCGAGATTCTTGAACGTCGGGTCATCTTTGATCTGGTCGACCAAGCCGTTGTAGTCGAGGACAAACAGGTAGTCCACGTTATCGAGCTCGGTGTAGTTCTCCGGCGCATAATCGACGAAGAAAGTAGAGCCGTCGCCCTGCAGCTCATCTGGGATCTCAAAGCCTAAGTCCTCGATGAACTGCCCTCGTCCGTCCTCGGCCGTGTAGAGGCCGATCTTGCCGTCGTACGGCATGACGATGGCGGCACGCGCGCCCTGCACCTCAGGGTGATCACGGCGGAAATCATCGAAGACCTGCTGCGTCTGCTTGACCAACTCCTGGCCCTCAGACTCTTTTCCGACGCCCTCGGCAATCGCAGTCACCTGATCCTCCCAGGGGACCCGCCAGTCGTCGAACTCTTCAGGCGCAAGCGTCGTCGGCGCGATGTTTTCCAGTGATTCCTGGGCCTCGACATCGACCGCCTGGTTCACGGCAACAATATGGGTGGGGTCGACCGCAGAGACCTGCTCGAGAATATCGGCGGTGAAGCCACTAGCGGTGTTATAAACGGCCACGGGGTCGGCATCGCCAAGCAAGTGCTCAGACCACGGACCGACGCCGGAAGGGCCAATGTCTCCCTCCGCTCCCCACGGGGCAACGGAGACAGGAGTGATGCCGAGGGCGAGCAGCGTGTCAGCGTCGCCGAGGCCGAGGCTGGCCACGCGCATCTCGGCGGAGTTCGCCGCAGGCTCGGGCTCACCCTCGCCACGCGAGCAGCCCGTCAGTGCGACGGCGGCGGTTGCCACGAGGGCAACGGTGCTGACGGCACGCGTTTTCAGAAATTTCATAGTGGGGTCCTTGGAGCATCTGGGCCCATTTAGGGCACAAAAATGTGTTCAAATTATGTCGACTTTCGTACCGTAGACCCCACAGGTAGAATAAAGCAAGCCTCGCCTTACTTAGGACACCCTACGACACATGCCAACACACTTCCTCCACCCCGTCACCCTCGTCACCAACGAGCAGCTCAAGCCACGTCTACATCGCCTCACCTTCACCGGAGAGGCTTTCGTGGACTACCCCCTGAGCGGCCCCGACGAGTATTTCGGCTTAGTCATGCCAAAGCCGGGCCACCCCTTCCGCCCCTTCAGCTTCAGCGGCGTCAACATCCGCGCGGCGGTGGCAGCAATCCCCGAGGAGACACGCCCCGACCTCCGCTGGTACACCATCCGCAGCCTCGACAGGGCGCGCAAGCTTATCGACGTCGACGTGGTCACCCACGGCGATTCCGGCCCCGGTTCCCGGTGGATCCGCCAGGCACGCCCAGGCGACACCGCCGGCATGTTCACGTGCCCCGCACTGTGGAAACCCCCGGCATCCTCGCAGCTACTCGTCGCCGATGCTTCGGCGATGCCCGCCCTGCGCCATATTCTGGCCTACCAGAAGGCCAACGCACCCCAGGCCCTCACACAGACCCACGCCGTCGCCGTCGTCACGTCTCCAGAGGAAATCGAGGACGGACTGGCTGAACAGTGGCATGAAAAGCTCGCCTCCCTCACCATCATAGAAGCGCCGAAAACCGCCGAGACCGAAGCCACTCTGGCCGTCCTACGCGAACACTTCGACGCAGAGCAACCACCGCGCTCCGTGTGGGTCTCCGGCGAAGGGAACCTCACCAAATCCGTACGCGCACTTGCCGTGGAGGACTGGGGCCTTGCCCCGTCCGACGTGGTCTGGGTCCCGTTCTGGTTCCACGGCAAGGCCCGGCCATAACCGACGCGGACACCTCCAGCAAGATGGAGGAGATCTTTGTCAAGACCCGCGACGCGGCCTACGACATCATCCGCGCCAAGGGCTCCACCAGCTACGGCATCGGCGGTGGCCTGGCCCGCATTACCCGCGCTGTGCTGAAGAACGAGGGAGCTGTCCTGCCTGTCAGCGCGCTGCTCGAGGGCCAGTACGGTGAAGAGAACATCTACATCGGCACCCCGGCCGTGATCAACCGCAACGGCATCCAGGAGGTCGTCGAGCTCTCCCTCGACGAGCACGAGTCCGAGCAATTCGCACACTCCTCCAAGGTCCTGCGCGACGTCATGAACCAGGCGGAGCTCACGGACTAGGAGCTTCCTGACGGACGCGTTCACACCCCCTGACCTCGCCCACGAGAGGGCGCGCGACAGGGGGTGTTCTTCGTCAAGCGTCTGCTTTCACACCGACAAGCTGAAGGAGAAAAGACATGATTTCCTACTTGACCGACATGGACGGTGTACTCCACCGGGAAGGTTCCGTGATCCCAGGCGCCGAGGAATTCATCACCGCTTTGCGGGAGGAGGAGATCCCGTTCATGGTGCTCACGAACAACTCGATGCAGACACCACGGGACCTCTCGGCGAAACTCGTGCGCATGGGCCTGCACATCGAACCCGAACGGATTTGGACATCCGCCACCGCGACCGCGCGCTTCCTCGCGCAACAGGCGGGTTCCTCATCAAGCGCATACGTCATCGGGGAAGCAGGCTTGACGACGGCTCTCCACGAGCAAGGCTGGATCCTCACCGACGCCGACCCCGATTTCGTGGTGCTGGGCGAAACCCGCACCTACTCCTTCGAAGCCATCTCGACGGCGGCAAACCTGATCATGAACGGTGCCCGGTTCATCGGCACCAACCCGGACGTGACCGGGCCCGGCCCGAACGGAGTCATCCCGGCGACCGGCGCAGTCGCCGCGATGATCACCGAAATGACCGGGAAACACCCCTATTACGTCGGCAAACCCAACCCGGTGATGATGCGTACCGCCCTGAACAATATCGGCGCCCACTCCGAGAACACCATCATGATCGGCGACCGCATGGACACCGACGTCAAAGCCGGCCTCGAAGCCGGAATGCGCACCATCCTCGCGGGCCTTTAAAGGCCTGGAATCGGAAGCCGCCATTATTGTTGGGCTCGACCACCTTGCACTGTCCGGCACCTTCGATTGGAACAAGAAACTTCTATACATAGCCGTTACCTGTGCACGGCAATCTTTATCGCTCATAGCCAAGAAAGACTCAACCATGGCTAAGAGACTCGAAAATGCGATCGGCAAAATCAATCTACCAAGTTAGACTGCCCCAATGGCCTTAGACCGGCCCACACACCACTCGGCAGCAGTAAAAAGCAGAGTGACCCAGATTTTCGATCCTCCGCACCAAGGACAACTACCGCAACTTGTAATGCACAGCCTTGAATCCCAGGGGAACCCCCAGCCCCTGTCGTAAGATACCATTGGACTAGAAGTGATCCTTGAAGGAAAGGGGATAATAGAATGGGCTTCGATTGGGAAAGCATTCTTGATGCTAGTGGCGACGGACTTCAAGATGCTTATGAAGATGCCATAGCTTACGCCGATAAATATAGCCACGAAGAAGCGGCGGACTATCATGAAAACGGCGAGGACGAAAACGAAGATTTCTAGCGGAGCGCCGTGCACGAAAAATCGAAACGCTGCTAGAAGACCTGCTATGGGAACGCTATGAAGTAGGATGTCTTCGGCCGACAGTAGACGGAGCTTTACCACAGGACTGAGTTCGCCCGTGGCAAAGAAGGGGGAACACAAAATTGAATTCGCGGAGCGTTTCAGCCCCAAACGACTACACGGCCTGATCCCGATGCAGTATCGGAATCAGGCCATTGAGGTCTTCTGGGCCCACCCATCACCGACTGCTATCTAAACGGTAGGCACCTTATTGAGGCGTGGGGCGGGTGGGGTTATTCGTCGATAAGCGAGATGCTTATGCGCGCTGCATCTTGCCGTCCTTGTCCTTGAACGGGAAGCCGAAGTGGCGCAACAGCGCACGGCCTTCCTCGTCGTTGACTGCGGAGGTGACAACGGTGATGTCCATACCGCGCGGACGGTCGATCTTGTCCACGTCGATCTCGTAGAACATCGTCTGCTCGGACAGGCCGAACGTGTAGTTGCCGTTGCCGTCGAACTGGGTGTCCGACAGGCCGCGGAAGTCGCGGATACGCGGGAGAGCGACTGTCAGCAGACGATCCAGGAACTCCCACATACGGTCGCCGCGCAGGGTGACCTTCGCGCCGATCGGCATACCTTCACGGAGCTTGAAGTTAGCGATGGATTTCTTCGCGCGACGCAGCTGCGGCTTCTGGCCGGTGATCGCGGTGAGGTCCTCGAGCGCGCCGTTGATCATCTTGGAATCGCGGGCAGCGTCACCGACACCCATGTTGACCACAATCTTGGTCAGACCCGGGATCTGCATGACGTTGTCGTAGCCGAACTCCTCGGAGAGCTTGCCGCGGATCTCGTCCTTGTAACGCGTCTTCAGGCGCGGTGTGTAGTTGGTGGTGCTCTCGGTCATTAGATGTCCTTCCCGTTCGACTTGGCAACGCGGACTTTCTTGCCGTTCTCATCGAAGCGGTAGCCCACACGGGTCGGGCTGCCCTCGGAGTCGACGACCATCACGTTGGACACGTGGATCGGGGCCTCCTGGGTAACGATGCCGCCGGACTCGGCGCCGCGCTCGTTGTAGGAGTTTGCGACGTGCTTCTTCACACGGTTGATGCCCTCGACGAGGACGCGGTCGCGCTTCGGGTAAGCCTCGATGACGCGGCCCTGCGCGCCCTTGTCCTTACCAGCGACGACCTGGACCATATCGCCCTTCTTGATCTTCAACTAGATCACCTCCGGTGCGAGAGACACGATCTTCATGAACTTCTTGTCGCGCAGCTCACGGGCTACCGGGCCGAAGATGCGGGTGCCGCGGGGCTCGGTATCGTTCTTGATCAGAACAGCTGCGTTCTCGTCGAAAGCGATGTAGGAGCCGTCCGGACGACGGGTCTCCTTTTTGGCGCGCACGATGACGGCGCGGACAACCTCGCCCTCCTTGACGTTGCCGCCGGGAGCGGCTTCCTTCACGGTGGCGACAATCGTGTCGCCGATGCCGGCGAAGCGTCGGACAGAACCGCCGAGCACCTGGATGCACAGAATTTCGCGTGCACCGGTGTTGTCGGCGACCTTCAGACGCGATTCTTTCTGAATCACTTTGGTCTCCTGACCTGGATCAATGTGCGCCAGATTTCCGTCCTGCACGCACGTGGTCAATGTCTTATCAGTGCCTATCCGCTTATCGACGAACAGTGCCCCGGCACCCACAGTGCCGCCACCGTCGAAGGGTCTCGCAGCCTCAACTCGGAAACGCGCGTCAGCTGCGACCAGCGCTAGACAACTGTGGTATTAAACCACGCCGCCTGCGTGAACCCCAAATCTCCGGCCGCTTCCCGGCTTCCGTTTCACCGGAGCCATCCCGGCAGACCCCCGGCCGGCGCGTTTCACGTAGCATGTCGGGACAAGACACGGGGTGCCACGCACCCATCGCTGCCGCCTGCCGCCGCAACTCACCGGAGCAGCGGAACTGCAGTCCACGGCGGCCGGGCGCAACGCTGAGATCACACCCGTCGAACCTGAACGAACCAATATTCGCGGAGGAATTGTCTGATGACTTCTTTGTCCGGCGCGGCGAGCGCCATCCCGAACGTCCCGAACGTGCTGTCCATAGCCGGCACGGACCCGACCGGCGGGGCCGGCATCCAGGCGGACCTGAAGTCCATCTCGGCGGCCGGCGGTTACGCGATGTGCGTGGTCACGGCGCTGGTGTCGCAGAACACTCACGGTGTCCGCGACATTCACGTCCCGCCGCAGGACTTCCTAGTCTCGCAGCTCAACGCCGTTTTCGACGATGTCCAGGTGGATGCGGTGAAGATCGGCATGCTCGGCGACGTCGACACCACGCAGACGGTCTCCGACTTTTTGGCGGCGCACCCCGTGCCGATCGTTGTGGTTGACCCGGTGATGGTCGCCACCAGCGGGGACCGCCTGCTCACCGAGGACGCTGAAGATGCGATGAGGCAGTTCGTGAAGGACCACGCGAGCGTCGTCACGCCGAATATCCCGGAACTGGCTGTGCTCGCCGGCACTAATCCCGCGGAGACCTTCGACGAAGCTCTCGAGCAGGGCCGCGCCTACGCGAAGGCGGCGGACGTGAACGTCGTGGTCAAGGGCGGGCACCTCAAGGAGGGGTATGCGTCGAACGCACTAGTCACGCCCGACGGCGACGTCGAGATCGCGCACGTGCCCCGCGTGGACACGAAGAACACGCACGGCACGGGCTGCTCGTTGTCGTCCGCGCTCGCCGCGCGCTTGGCCATCGACCCAGACAGCGCGCTCGCATGGACGTCCAGCTGGCTGCACGAAGCGATCGCACACGCCGACGAGCTCAACGTCGGAACGGGACACGGGCCCGTCGACCACTTCCACCGTTCGCGGCGCCTCGCGGCCGCTGGGTCGACAACGCCGTGGAAGCTTAGCGACGACTGGACCGCCGCCCCCTCCACCTCCACCACCGCCGCCGTCGAACCCAAGATTCCCGCCGCTGGCCCCTTCACCCGCGAACTGTGGGATGCAGCGGCGCGCAAGGTGTGGCCGGAGACCCTGGAGCTGCCGTTCATCCGTGCTCTCCGCGACGGCACCCTGCCGGAGGAGCAGTTCGGCTTCTACCTCGTGCAGGACGCCTACTACCTGCGCGAGTATTCCCGCGCCCTGGCAACCGTGAGCGCCAAGGCGCCCGACGCGGAGGACCAGGTGTGGTGGTCGCAGTCCGCGACCGTCGCTATCGAAGCCGAATCGGACCTGCACCGTTCCTGGATCTCCCAGCACACCGTCGAAGCAGACACTCCCCCCTCGCCGACCACCCTCGGCTACGTGAATATGCTCACATCTAAAGCTGTTTTGGGGGACTATGTTGTCGGCGCTGCGGCAGTTTTGCCGTGCTTCTGGCTCTACGCGGAAGTCGGTTTGCACCTCGCGGAGAGCAACAGTTCGGAGCACCCCTACAGCGCGTGGCTGTCCATGTACGGAGGCGACGATTTCACAGATGCTGTGCGTATGGCGCTGCAATCGGTGGAAAAGGCACTCTTGGGAGCCAGCGAGAAGCAGCGCGCGGATGCCCTCGAGGCGTTCATGTACGCCTGCTATTACGAACGCGAATTCTTCGATCAGGCCTCCCGGAGCTAGCGTCCGGAGCCCCGGCCGGGAACGAAATCACGGTTCGCCACTCTTCGCAGAATGCTTTAGTTTGGAAGCGTGAGTTTCAGTGAAAAGGCCCCCGTATCAATCCAGAACAAGCTAGACCTGTTCGGACGCGAACCCGGTCGCTTCGCGCTGCGCGCCATCATGGCTGGCGTGCTCCTCGGCATCATGACTGCCTTCGCTGCAGCGACCGCCACCCTGACCGAGTCCTATGCCCCCGGCTGGGGCAAGTACCCCTTCGCCGTGATCTTCGCGGTGACCCTCTACATGATGGTCGTCATGCAAGCGGAGCTCGCCACCGGCAACATGATGTTCATGACCTACGGTGTCGTCCACAGGCTGACCAAGATCCCGCGTGGGCTCATGGTCATCTTGTTCGTGACGTTCTTCAACCTCATCGGCGCCGCGATCATCTCGTTCCTCATCTCCCTGACCACCACCGGTCTACACGCCGAGACAACCCTCCCCTTCCTGGCCAACCTGTGGGAAGCCAAGCTGGCCAAACCGAGCTTCACCCTGTTCATCGAGGCCATCCTGGCCAACATGGTCGTCAACTGCGGCTTCATCCTGACCGCCCAGGCCGGTAAGGACCACAGCGCCAAGATCTGGGCAGTGGCCATCATCATTCCGGCGTTCGCGGCCATGGGCTACGAGCACTCGATCGCGAACTTCGTGCTGACCACCCTCGCCGGCTTCATGTTCGACCCGGCCTCCATCGACGGCTTCACCATCGGCAACGTCCTGCGCAACTGGACGATCGTCTGGCTGGGCAACCTCGTCGGTGGCGGCCTGATCATGGGCGGAATCTACGGTTGGCTCAACCGCACCCGCACCAACTACCGCGACTAACCCCCACGTCCACCCTTTGCACGGCGCCTAAGGTCGGCGCCGTTGTCCTTTTCACACTGCTAACGCACGGTATCGAGCTGTCTGCCAAAATGGCTTAGGTGAGTACACCTAATTACGACATGCTCGACGCCGTGCGTGCTGTGCGCGACGCTGTCGCCGCGACCCGCCTCGACGGGGAGGCGTCCGGTGATGCCCGCGCCATCGTCAACCAGCTCGACGACTATGTACTGCCGCGCTTGGCCAACCTCGATGCCCCGCTTTTGGCGGTGATCGGCGGCTCCACTGGTTCCGGGAAGTCCACGTTGGTGAACGCCGTGCTGCGCGAGCGGGTGTCCAACCCGGGAGTGATCCGCCCGACGACACGCCAGCCGGTGCTGGTCGCCAACCCGGCGGACGCGGACTGGTTCAACTCCCCGCAGGTGCTACCCGGCCTGGCCCGTTCGCACGGAGCCGGCGACAAGCAGTCCACCACGTTGCGCATCGTGCCCACCGGTAGCGTCCCGGAGGGCCTGGCGCTGCTGGACGCCCCGGACTTCGATTCGATCGACGACCGCAACCGGGCCCTCGCTTCCCAGCTTCTCGCCGCGGCGGACTTGTGGGTCTTCGTGACCACACCGGCACGCTACGCCGACCAGTTGGTGTGGAATTTCCTCAACGATGCCGCCAGCCGCGGCATTGAGGTCGTGGTGGTGCTCAACCGTCTCGACGACAGCTCCGCGGCCACTGTCCCGGATGACCTCCGCCGCATGATGGACGAGGCGGGACTGACCGGCGCGACTGTTTTCACCGTCCCGTTCGTGCCCGGCCTGGGCGGCGACAGCGGCGAGGAATTCCTGCAGGACACCCTCGTTTCTGAGCTGCGCTCCTACTTGACCGGCCTGGCGGAGGATTCCGTCGCGCGCCGCGCCGTCGCGGGCAAGACGGTGGCGGGGGCGGCGACGGGGGCGCTTTCGCGCGTCGAGAAGCTCATCGACGCCCGCTCCCGCCAAGAAGCCTTCGCCTCCCAGCTGGACAGCGCGATCAGCGAGCAGTACTCCGCCGCCCACAGCCACGTGATCGACGCAACGTCCGACGGCAAGCTCCTGCGCACCGAGGTCATGGACCGGTGGCAGGATGTCGTGGGCAGCTCCGATGTGGCCCGGGGTTTCGAGCGCTGGTTCTCCCAGGCAGTGGATCGGGTGGGCAGCTTCTTCACCGGCGAACCCGCTCCCCTGCGCGAGGTGGAAACGGAGCTGGAAAGCGGCCTGCACGCCGTCATCGTGGATGCCGCCGACACCGCGGCTGCGCGCTCGTGGTCCCACATCGGTGCCGTCGCGCCGGACCTGCGTGCCGCGGCCGACCCCGCACTGGCCCGCTCCAGCGCGGATATCGACGACAAGGCCGCAGCCCTCGTCCGCGAATGGCAGACCGCCCTACTGGAGCGCATCCAGGAGACGGCCGGCTCGAAGCGCCAGCGCGCCCGCGCCATGTCCTTCGGCTTGAATGTGCTCACCGTCGCGCTAATGCTCGTCGTTTTCGCCTCCACCGCCGGCATCACGGGCAGTGAGGCCGCCATCGCCGGCGGCTCGGCTGTCCTGGGCCAGAAGCTGCTGGAGACGATGTTCGGCGAGGATACCGTGCGCCGCATGGCCGCCGATGCCCGCAACGACTTGAACGAGCGCCTCCACGCGCTGCTGCAGAGCGAGCGCGAACGCTTCTACCCCGTCACCGACCCGCTTCTGGAGGGCACCACAGCAGAGGACCTGGCCTCAGCCGCCGAGGACGCCCGCGCAGCTGTCGCCGAGCGCTTCCCGGAGCTGGCCGGCGATACCCGGCAGTCGCCGCTCCCGTCCGGTGCCGCCGCATCCGTCGCACAAAGCGCCCAGAACAGCCAGAACAGCCAGGCCACCCAGAGCCTCGAGTCCAGCGCCACAAGCGGCCCGTTGCGCGACCTGTTCGCCCAGCTCCGCGGCGGGTTCCGAGGAGGTAACGATGGCTCTGTTTAAACGCGGGAACACCGCGAGCCTCGGGCAACGACTCACTGCGCTCGAAGAGGCCGCGGAAATCGGTGCTCCCTACCTGACGCCCGACCAGCGCGAACGCCTGGACAAGATCGCCCGCGCCGGTGCTGAGCGCCGCGCCCTGTCGGCGGAGCACACCGTCGTTGGATTCTTCGGCGCCACGGGCTCCGGGAAGACATCCTTGTTCAACGCCGTCGTGGGCGAGGATCTAGGCAAGGCGGCCGCACGCCGCCCCACCACATCGTCGCCGCTGGCCGCGATCTGGGGGCCGGACGGCTCGGAGGAGCTGCTCGACTGGCTGGATGTGGAGGACCGCCGGGTCCGCGCCGGAGAATTCGCTCCCGAGGCCGGCCCGCTGATCCTGCTGGACCTCCCGGACTTCGATTCCGTCGAAGCATCCAACCGCGCCATCGCCGAAGGCCTCGCCGGCCAGGTCGACGTGCTGGTCTGGGTGTCCGACCCAGAGAAATACGCCGACAGTGTCATTCACGACCAGTTCATCCGCCCCCACGCGAACCACTCCGCCGTCACTCTCGCGGTGCTCAACAAGGCGGACCTGCTCGGGGAAGCGGACGTTCCGACGGTGTCGCAGTCCTTTGCACAGCTGCTGCGCGAAGACGGCCTCACTAACGTCAGCGTCATTCCCACCTCCACTTACACCTCAGCAGGTATCGACAATCTCCGCGACGCCATCGCCCGCGTCGCCAAGGCCCACACCGCCCAGTCCGCCCGCATCGAAGCAGACATCGCATCAGTGACTGGGGAATACGGGGACAGGGCGAAGACGGGGGACGTCGATAAGCGTGCGAAGCGCGAACTCGATGCAGTGCTCGTTCAGGCAGCCGGCGCGGACCGCGTGGCTGAGTCGACGGCCGCCGCCTACCGCAAGCGGCTCCACGAGCGCACCGGCTGGCTGCTCACCTCGTGGGTCACCCGCTTCCGCCCCGACCCCCTCAAGCGCATGGGGTTGCGGGAGGATGCCGATTCCGTGGGCGTTCACCGCTCCTCCCTGCCGGAGCTGTCCGCGGCCTCGAAAGCCGTCGCGAACAAAGGTGTGCGCAACTACGCCTCCGCCGTCGCCGCCGACCTCCCGCCGCAATGGGCCTCTGCCGTCTCCGACCGCGCCGACGAGGTCGCCGGCACCCTGCCCGCCGAACTCGACCGCGCTGTCGCCCGCACCCGGCTACCCGCAGATCCGTCGAAGGGTTGGTCCCTGCTCACAGTCGTCCAGTGGCTGGCGCTGCTCGCCGCGCTCGTCGGGGTGCTGTGGTACTTGCTCGTCGCATTCGTACCTGGCGCGCTGACCCCAATTTTGGACAGCGACCTCGTCCCCGACGTGGAGGGTTGGCCGATCCCGACGCTGCTCATCATGGCGGGGTTGCTCACCGGGCTTGTGCTGGGTTTGGTCACCGCCGTTTTCGGCGGGGTGATCGGCGGCAGCGTCAAGCGCAGAACGCGAGCGGCACTGCGCAAGGAAATCGCCGCGGCCTCCCAGTCCGCCGTTGTGGAGCCGCTCGGTGCGGTCCGCGACGACTACGGCCGCTTCACCGAGCGCATCGCCGCCGCCAGCGGCTCCTAGCAGCTCCTAGTAGCGGTGCGACGACAGAGTCTGCTTCGCCGCGCCGTAGAAGTCCAGCACCGGGCGCGTCACGGGGGCGAACGCAGACACCCGCTTATCGACGGAGTAGTACTCGTACCCCATCCCCACCGCCTGCTCACCGTTGACGAAGCAGGCACCGCGCCCCGGCTTGCTGTAGGAGCACACGGCGGTGTCCGCGCCGGCCTGGCCGAGAACCTTCAGGCCACGGCCGTACGGGTCACCGAACGCCTCGTCGCCTGGGCGGACCACCGGCGTCTCCGCCCACTGCGTGAACTGGGCTTCGTCCCAGTACGGGAGCTCGGTACCGGGCGGCGGCGGGGTGATCGCGTGAGCGGCTGGCGCCGCAACGGTCACCGCTGCGGCTGCTGCGACGGCGGCTGCGCTGCTACGGCTGATAATCCTCTTCTTCATGCTGTGCGTCTCCTCACATCGGCAGGCATCATGCGGTTACACCACCCAGCGTAACGCACGCCGCGCACGGCACCGGCACCGCTTTCTGATCCACAATGCGGGACTTTAGCGGCAACCTGCGCTAACTAGCGGCGATTGCCTGCAGTTGCGCGTTCCACGGTTCGTCGCCGGCGGGCTGCGCGTCACGGGGCTGCCCGACGTAGGCCGTCCCGAGTTTGCCGTCGGGGCCGTGAATGACGAGGGTGGCGGTTTGGCCGTCGACAGGCGAGGCGAGCAGTTCGACGACAGCCCGCACGCCAGCGTCGTCGAAAAGTTCTTCTGTGTAGAAATCCCAGACGGAATTGGGGCCGTGGCTGTCGACGGCGTCGAGACGCATCCTGCTCGCCGCAGCTACACGGTCGATATGCGCGAGCAGCTCAGCGTTCGTCGCGGATTCCGAGTCGAGGAGCAGCCTCCCCGCGGGCGGAAAACCGCTCAACGTGAAGCTCCGTCCGTGCGCACCGAGATGCTCGTACGCCGCGTCACGGAAGTCGCGGGCTTCGTCGTCGCTTACCGACGCCTCCCTGTACGCCCTCCCCAAGAATCCCCCGTCGCTCCCCGATGCCGTCACCTCCACTTTCTCCACAGCCGGCGCGGCGAAGGGAGCCAGCATCTCCGCCGATTCCGCCCCGAAGGCCTCCTCTGGGAAAGGCCCTTCCCAGCTGAAGGTCGTCCCGCCGATATCCGCGGAGACGTGGGAGGTGAACGCTGTGATCGCGCCCTTAGTCGCCTCCTTCTCCTTGCCGCGCAGCACCACCAGGGCATCAATGTAGGCAGGCACGCTGTCGACGTTGAGCTCTCCCCCGACCGAGACATCCGAGGACTCGAACCCGCCCGCAACCACGCGCGTGAACGTCAGGTCCCGCATCACCGGATCCGACTCAGCCCACCCCGCCAACGCAGCCACCTCGTCTTTCACGGGCTCCGCACACGCCCCGAGCAGCAAGGCGAGAGCACCGACCACACCGAGGAGAATTCTGCGCGCCATACGGCTCACTTTAATGCGGCACAGCAAACGCCCGCCCCCGAATCCAGTGGATGGATTGGGGGGCGGGCGTGGTGGAGGCGTCGATAAGCGCTTAGCGTGCCTTCTCGATGACCTCGACGAGACGGAAGTGCTTGTCCTTGGACAGCGGGCGCGTCTCCTCAATGCGGACGAGGTCGCCGATGCCGGCGGTGTTCTCCTCGTCGTGCGCCTTCACACGGTTGGTGTTACGGACAATCTTGCCGTACAGCGCGTGGGACTTACGGTCCTCGATCTCGACAACGATGGTCTTGTCCATCTTGTCCGAGACCACGTAGCCACGGCGGCGCTTCTGCAGGCCCTTATTCGTTGCTTCAGACATTAGTTAGCTCCTTCAGCACCAGGGACGGTGGACAGGCCGAGCTCGCGCTCACGCAGCACGGTGTAGATACGTGCGATGTCGCGCTTGACCGCCGCGATACGGCGATTGTTGGTCAACTGACCGGTCGCCAGCTGGAAGCGCAGGTTGAACAGCTCTTCCTTGGCGGCGCTCAGGCGGTCGTTCAGCTCAGCGTCGCTGAGCTCGCGGAACTCGTGCGCAGGGGTTCCAGTAGCCATTAGAACTGGTCCTCCTTCGAGATGATACGAGTCTTGCACGGGAGCTTAGCGCCAGCGCGGCGCAGAGCTTCCTGAGCGACAGCCTCGTTCGGGTAGGACATTTCGAACAGGATGCGGCCAGGCTTGACGTTGGCCACCCACTTCTCCACCGGGCCCTTACCGGAACCCATACGCACGCCGAGCGGCTTCTGGGTCAGCGGACGGTCCGGGAAGATGTTGATCCAGACCTTGCCGCCACGCTTGACGTGGCGGTTGATGGCAATACGAGCTGCCTCGATCTGGCGGTTGGTGATGTAGGCCGGCTCGAGAGCCTGCAGGCCGAAATCACCGAAGTTGATGGTGTTGCCGCCCTTGGACACACCGGTACGGTTCGGACGGTGCTGGCGACGGTACTTGACGCGCTTAGGGATAAGCATGAGTCTTAGCCCTCCTTCTTCTGCTCTGCGCGCTGGCGGCGCTGGCCACCGCGGCGGGGACGGCGGTCACCGCGGCCGCGGCGGTCGTTGCCCGGAGCGTTCAGCTCGGACTCACGCACGCCACCAACGACGTCGCCCTTGTAGATCCACACCTTGACACCGATGTTGCCGAAGGTGGTCTCTGCCTCTGCAATGCCGTAGTCGATCTCCGCACGCAGGGTGTGGAGCGGGACACGGCCTTCGTGGTAGCGCTCGACGCGGGACATCTCGGCACCGCCGAGACGGCCGGAGCACTGAATCTTGATGCCTTTGACCTGCGGCTGGCGCATGGCGGACTGGATAGCCTTGCGCATCGCGCGGCGGAAGGCCACACGGTTGACAAGCTGCTCAGCCACGTTCTGTGCGACCAGTGCGGCGTTGGCGTCGACGTTCTTGACCTCGAGGATGTTGAGGGCGACCATCTTGCCGGTGAGCTTCTCCAGCTCACGGCGGATGCGGTCAGCCTCAGCACCGCGGCGGCCGATGACGATGCCCGGACGTGCTGTGTGGATGTCCACGCGGACACGGTCGCGGGTGCGCTCGATGACGACGTCGGCGATGCCGGCGCGCTGCAGGTTCTTGGTCAGGAACTCGCGGATCTTGATGTCTTCAGCGACGTAGTCCGCGTAGGACTTGTCGGCGTACCAGTGGGACTTCCAGTCGGAAGTGATGCCCAGCCGGAGGCCGTGCGGGTGGATTTTCTGACCCATTGTTTAAGCCTCCTTCTGGCTCTCAACTACCACGGTGATGTGGCAGGTGCGCTTACGGATCTGGAAGGCGCGGCCCTGGGCGCGCGGCTGGTAGCGGCGCATCGTCGGGCCTTCGTTGGCGTATGCCTCGGAGATGACCAGCGTGCGCGGGTCAAGACCGAAGTTGTTCTCGGCGTTCGCTGCTGCGGACGCGACGACCTTGGCCACCTGGGTGGACACGGATTGCGGCGCGTACTTCAGGATCGCCAGGGCCTCGGACACGGACTTGCCGCGGACGAGGTCGAGGACGCGGTTCGCCTTCATCTGGGAAGTGCGCACGTACTTCGCGGTTGCGCGTGCGGAAGTGATCGTTTCACTCATCGCTTATCGACGCCCCTTCTCTTCCTTGACGTGACCCTTGAAGGTCTTGGTCGGTGCGAACTCACCGAGCTTGTGGCCGACCATGGACTCGTCGATGAACACCGGCACGTGCTTGCGGCCGTCGTGGACGGCGAAGGTGTGACCGATGAAATCGGGGAGAATGGTCGAACGGCGGGACCAGGTCTTGATGACCTGCTTGGTGCCAGCCTCGTTCTGTGCGTCCACCTTGTTGAGGAGGTGTTCGTCGACGAACGGGCCTTTCTTCAGGCTGCGTGGCATGTGAATTTACCTCCTCTTAGCGCTTCTTGTTCGGGCGGCGGCGGCGCACGATCATGTTGTTGGAATAACGGTTCGGGTTGCGGGTGCGACCTTCCTTCTGGCCCCACGGGGAAACCGGGTGGCGGCCACCGGAGGTCTTGCCCTCGCCACCACCGTGCGGGTGGTCGACCGGGTTCATGACAACACCACGGACAGTGGGCCTCCAGCCCTTCCAGCGCATACGGCCGGCCTTGCCCCAACGGATGTTGATCTGGTCAGCGTTGCCGACCTCACCGACGGTCGCGCGGCAGCGGATGTCCACGCGGCGGATCTCGGAGGACGGCATACGCAGGACTGCGTAGCTGCCTTCCTTACCCAGCAGCTGGATGGACGCGCCGGCGGAACGTGCCAGCTTCGCACCTGCGCCCGGCTTCAGCTCCACAGCGTGGATGGTGGTACCGGTCGGGATGTTGCGCAGCGGCAGGTTGTTGCCGACCTTGATGTCGGCGTTGGCGCCAGCCTCGACGACGGTGCCCTGGGTCAGGCCCTTCGGTGCGATGATGTAGCGCTTCTCGCCGTCTGCGTAGTGCAGCAGCGCGATGTTGGCGGTGCGGTTCGGGTCGTACTCGATGTGTGCGACCTTCGCCGGCACGCCGTCCTTGTCGGAGCGGCGGAAGTCGATCACGCGCCACTGGCGCTTGTGTCCACCGCCGCGGTGACGGGTGGTGATGTGGCCGTGGGAGTTACGGCCACCCTTCTTCGGGAGCGGGCGCACCAGCGACTTCTCCGGAGTCGAGCGAGTGATCTCCTCGAACTCGGAAACGGAGCTGAAGCGGCGACCCGGAGTTGTCGGCTTGTACTTACGAATAGCCATAGTGTGTCCTTTTCAATCAGGCCACCTTTGGGGGTGCTGTCTGCCCTTAGGCAGTAGCGCCACCAAAGATGTCGATGGAGTCGCTGCCCTCGCGGAGGGTGACGTAGGCGCGCTTGGTGTCCTTCCGCTTGCCCCAGCCGGTGCGGGAACGCTTGCGCTTGCCCTCGCGGTTGGCGGTGTTCACGGATGCGACCTTCACGCCGAAGATATCCTCCACGGCAATCTTGATCTGGGTCTTGTTCGCGTTCGGGTTGACGTAGAACGTATAGGTGTTCTGCTCCATCAGCGCGTAGGTCTTCTCGGAGACGACCGGGGCGATGATGATGTCGCGCGAGTTAGCGGTCTTAGCCATTAGTTCTCCTCGCTTTCTGCGGCTGCGGCCACGGCGGCGTCAGCGCGGTTGACGAAGTCGTGCAGAGCCTCGACAGAGAAGACGACATCGTCTGCGTTGAGCACGTCGTACGCGTTCAGCTGACCCGGCTCGAGGATTGTCACGCCCGGCAGGTTCCGTGCGGAAAGACGGGAGTTGGCGTCCTCGCGGCCGATGACCAGCAGCACCGACTTGCGGTCGGTGAGGCGCTCGATGAAAGCGCGTGCGGACTTCGTCGACGGGGTCTGGCCAGGAACGAGCTCCTCGACCACGTGGATGCGGTCGTTCTGGGCGCGGTTGGTCAGGGCGCCGGCGAGAGCTGCCTTGATCATCTTCTTCGGGGTGCGCTGGGCGTAGGAGCGCGGCTGCGGACCGTGGACGGTGCCGCCGCCGGTGAAGTGCGGCGCACGGATCGAGCCCTGGCGGGCGCGGCCGGTGCCCTTCTGGCGGAACGGCTTCTTGCCGCCGCCGGCGACCATGCCACGAGTCTTCGTGGCGTGGGTGCCCTGGCGCTTAGCAGCGAGCTGCGCGATGACAACCTGATGCATCAGCGGCACGGATGCCTCGCGGTCGAAGAACTCGGCCGGGAGTTCGACGGAACCCTTGGTGGCTCCATCAGCGGTGTGGACATCGAGTGTCAGTGTCATGCGTGAGCACCGCCCTTCACTGCGGTCTTGACGGTGACCAGGCTGCCCTTGGCACCCGGGATGGCGCCCTTGATCAGGAGCAGGTTCGAGTCGCCGTCGATCCTTTGAATCTTGAGGTTCTGGGTGGTCACACGGTTGCCGCCCATGCGGCCAGCCATGCGGGTGCCTTTGAACACGCGGCCCGGGGTGGCGCAGCCACCGATGGAGCCGACGCGGCGGTGCGAAGCCTGGTTACCGTGAGCGGCACCCTGGCCTGCGAAGCCGTGGCGTTTCATGGCGCCTGCGTAGCCCTTGCCCTTGGTAGTGCCGGCAACGTCGACGACGGTATCGCCCTCGAAGATGTTGACGGTCACTTCCTGGCCGAGCTCGTAAGCAGAGGTGTCGTCCATGCGGATCTCTGCCACGTGGCGGCGCGGGTTCTGGCCGGCCTTCTTGTAGTGGCCCGCCTGCGGCTTCTTTGCCTTACGGGGGTCAATTTCGCCGTAGGCGATCTGGATGGCGGAATAGCCATCGGTCTCTTCAGTGCGGATCTGGGTGACAACGCACGGCCCAGCCTCGACGACGGTGACCGGAATGACCCGGTTCTCCTCGTCGAAGATCTGGGTCATACCGAGCTTGCGGCCCAGAATGCCCTTGATCTCGTTAGTCATATGTCTGGTTCTCCCTACTGGATGTTCACGTCAACGCTCGCGGGGAGGTCGATGCGCATGAGGGCATCAACCGTCTTCGGCGTCGGGTCGAGGATGTCGATGAGGCGCTTGTGGGTGCGCATCTCGAAGTGCTCGCGCGAGTCCTTGTACTTGTGGGGAGAACGAATAACGGCGTACACGTTCTTTTCAGTGGGCAACGGCACCGGTCCAACGACGCGGGCACCCGTGCGGGTGACCGTCTCAACGATCTTCTTCGCGGATGCGTCGATCGCTTCGTGGTCGTAGGCCTTGAGCCGAATGCGGATCTTCTGTCCCGCCACGTTAACCTCTTCCTCGCTTCCCACGTTTTGTCGTTAATTCCCTTTTCAAGGTTGTCCGACGAAAAGAGGTGGGTTGGTTAGCTTGCTGTTTCTCTATAACGTTGTCCGGTTTGTGGGCCGGCACCAACGCCAGTGTCTGTTCAAACGAATGACCGCCATGACAATCGGCGGAAGGTGCGCACGCGAATAAACAACGCGTTTGTCAGTGCTTCCGCTGGGAACGAGTCCCCATCGTCAGGCTCGGAAGGGGTCATGTGGGGCAACCGCCTATCGACGATCACACCTACGTGGCCCTTACGTACTGCCGCTGTTTATTTGCCATGCCCCTTCTCCGGTCCCCGGTCTCGAGAGTGCCGACTCTTCTGGTGGCCTGTGCCCGATCGCGGGTCCTTCGTCGATAAGCATGAAGCCTATCGTGCAAAGGTGTCATGTTCGCCTTACCAACAGCGCTGATGCGCCGTGTTAAAGCAACCCGAGTATTCAAACACACAGGTCGGCGAAAAGGCAAACTGCCTTGGAGGACGTCTCAATGTATCGAAATGGTGTCAATTGTCGCCGTTCATGGCCCGGCCGGGTTTTTCCACATAAGATGGGTTTTTGTTACGCCGGTCGGTTTTACCGGCGGATCCACTGCACTCGCTAAAACCAGAAATCTTCCTGCGAAAGGATTGCCATGGCTGACAAGAAGGCTGACCAGACCAACACCACCCCGGGCAACGACGGCTCCACCACCGTCGAGGCGCAGAACCAGCCGCGCAACGAGGTCCTGGAGACCGAGCACGGCACCACAGTCATCGACGACAATGTGGTGGGCAAGATCGCCGGCATCGCCGCGCGCGAGGTGTCCGGTGTGCACAACCTGGGTGGCGGCGCCGCACGCATGTGGGGTGCTGTTCGCGAATCCCTGACGTCCTCCACCAACGTCCAGCAGGGTGTCAGCGTCGCTGTGGAGAACGGCCACGCGAGCGTCGCCGTCGCTGTCATCGCCGAGTACGGTGTCGCCATCCACGAGCTGGCGAACGCGATCCGCGAGAACATCACCATCGCGATCACCCGCATGACCGGCCTGATCGTCGACCGCGTCGACGTCACCGTCCACGACGTGAACCTGCCGGAGGACGCTGCTGAGACGGAGCAGGCCCGTTCCGAGAAGTCCAACCAGCAGGCTCTGGACCAGTAAGAATGGCCGCATTCTCCGTCACCCGTGATGCCGCGGAAGCGATCCGCGGTGCGGCGCTGTCAGTCGACGGTGTGGCGGGAGTGTCCGGCGGTCGCATGGGGCGGGCGTTTTTGCGGGTCGACGGCGCACTGATCGAGGGCATTGAGCTTATCGACGTCACCGTCCCCCACCTCGCCCTTCACCTCACCTACGACCTGTCCTCCCGCCGCCAGATCCCCGCGATCGTGGCAGATGTCCGCGCCGCGGTGACCTCCCTGCCCGCTTTCGCGGACACGGACGCTGATCCGCGCATCGACGTCGTATTCGATGACGCCGCGTGATCGGCTGCGTGATTAGCCACGCAATGATCCGTGCAATGAACCGCGTCATCATCAACGCTCAAGAAATGTGGAATTCACATGAACATATTCTCTAACAAGACCGTCCTCGGTGCCGTCATCGGTGTCGTGCTGGCGTTCGCCCTGATCTTCGGAGGCTGGCTCGGGTTCTTCTTCACGCTGCTGTTCGGCGCCATCGGCGGCGTCGTCGGCGCGCAGCTGGAGGGCCGCATCGACCTGGCTGAGCTGGTCAGCACAACCTCTGGGCGGGGTCGTGGGTAATGGATCCAGCCTCGTACCGCATTAGCGAAAAGGCCGTCGAGCGCGTCGCCGAGGTCGCGGTGCTGTCCGTCCCGGGCGTGCGCGAGATCGACGCGAAGCTCGCCGGTTTGGCGGGCCGGAGCTTCCCGCGCGTCAGCGCGCAGATCGACCGTCCGGCCGGCTCCGTGATCTTCGACGTGGAGCTCGTCAGCTCGTATCCGGCCCCGGTCGGCGCGATCACCGACGAGGTGCGCCAGACCGTGGGGTCCCACGTGGAAACGCTGACGGGTCTCACGGTGCAGAAGGTCAATATTGTCGTTGTGGACGCCGAGTCCGCGGACACCGGCACCCGCGTCACCCGCGACGAGCTCCTGCACCACCCGTCCGGCATCGCCCCGGCGGCGATCCGCGTCGCGCAGTCGCGCGTGGTCTCTCCGTCGGTGAAGCCCCCGATCCGTCTCGCCGAGATCGCTGTGGATGACTCGACGTACAACCGCATCGCGTCCATCGAAACGCCGGAGCCAGTGGCCGTCCGGCACGCCACCGCTCCCCTGCCGCCGCACCCGCGGCCGGTGGAACTCCCGGCCCCGCTCCGGGTGCGCCGCGTGGATGCCCCCGAGCCGACCCGCCCGTCCGCGCCCGATGTGCCGGAGCAGGCACCGCTGCGTGCCGTCGGCATCGAGAATCCGACCGCAGTCCGCCACATCGCACCGCCGGTGCCCGCACCGCTGAAGAAAATCGGCCTGAACCGCTTCGCTCCGCGCATCCCAGTGGAGGTCCCCGCCCAGCAGCCCTTGCGGCTCATCGAGGTGTCGCGGCCCGCACGCCTCGAGCAGGTCTCACTGCCGGCACGCCGTCCGCTGACGCAGATTGAGGTGCGCAGGCCGCGGCATGTGGACGTCGTCAAGCCAATGCCCGAACCGCTCCGCGCGATCAGCGTTCCGAAGCTGGACGTCGTCACACCGCACATTCCGGCGCAGCGTCCGCTCGACCCGGTCACGATCAAGGAGGCGCAGGACCGTGGCTAAAGAAACACAGGAATTCACCGGCCCGCGCTCCGGCGCTGAGCCCAAAGGCACCCCGTCGGTGAGGTGGCTGACCGTCCTCCTCGGGCTTCTGCTGCTCGCCCTGTCCGGCATCATCGGCCGCGATCTGTGGTACCGCTACCAGGAGGACGACCCGGAGAACTCGTGGGTGCGCCCCGTGCTCGACTGGCTGGGCACCGCCGCCGTCAACCCGGCTGGTGTCGCGATCGGCATCGTAGTCGCGCTGGTCGGCCTCTGGCTGGTCATCGCCGCGCTCAAGCCGCGGCCGCGCCGCTACGTGCAGGTCAACTCCGCCTCCTCCATCTGGATGCGGCCCGTCGACATTGCGCGCAAGGCCACCGCGTCCGCGCGCTCGGAGCTGGGACGGGCAAATATCGCGTCGCGCGCAACCCGCAAGAAGCTCACCGTGAACGTCGAAGACGACGCCTCACCGGACCTCGACCAGCGCCTCACCGAGGTGCTCAACGGCGAAATGCAGCGACTCACCCGCACGCCGAAGGTCCGCGTCAACGTCCACCATCCGACCCAAGCTGAGGAGCTGGCATGACACGCACACTCGCATTCTTCGACCGGCTGATCATCTTCCTGCTGGGGCTGCTCCTGCTCGTCGGGGGGCTGATCCCCGCGGCGCTGTACTGGGACATCCCGTACGTCTCCGAGTACGTGCGGGGCATCAACCGCTCGCTGCTGACCGACGTGCCGGGAATGAACTGGTACACCGGCGCCCTTGTGGGCACGTTGATCGGTGCGCTGATCCTCGGCTTGTGGATCATCATGCCGAATATCCGCAACCGCAGCTTCAACAACCGCTTCATCGAGCCCGAGCAGCCCGAGCTGGGTGAAACCCGCATCAACGTGGCTCGCATCGCGCAGGCGGCGTGCGCCCACGCGGAGCAGACGGAGATCGTGAATTCCGCTAAGCCGTCCGTCGCGATCGTCGGCGACCGCCCCACGGCGACGTTCACGGTCACGGCCAACCCGGATTTCCCGCTGGAGACCGTCGTGGCTTACGTCGAGCAGATGGACGCGGACTTCCGCGACGCGGTGGACACGATGGACATCGACACCGTGTTCAAGCTGCACCTGGACAAGGTCGCCGCTTAAGTTTCCACGAGCAGAAGCTTATCGACGACCCCCAGCACCCCATCTCCCCCACCCGACGGCACGTAGACGAAGTTCTCGCCGACACGGCAACGCACGACCTGGTTCCAGGCGTGCGTTGTCTTTTTCACGGTGCGCCCCTCCACCTGCCAGATGTGCAAGCGCTGCGTGATCAGCACCCGCGTTCCACCCTCGAGGACGGCCAGCCAGACGTTGTTGCCTATGTCCTCGCGCTCCACGCTTTCGGGGCCCGCGCCGCCTCCGCGGTGGTGGGCGGCGTCGTCCAGCCGGGAAATCAGTGTGACCACTCCGAGCCGGTGCTCCATACCTTCACTGTCGGCGACAACGAGCATCCGTCCCGGCCCCGTCGGCCGCACAGTGCTGTACGACCACACACTGGGTTGCCTCTCTCGGTCCCCCATTGCGCGCACCACAACATCGCCGCCCTCCGTGAGAGTCACGCGGTGGTGCGGCGAGGTGGTCTCAACCAGAAAGCTGGACTTGACTTGCCCGGATTCAGTTCGTGGAAGTTCTGCCGGGTGCGCTTGAGCCTCGGCGACGAGCAGTTCCTCTAGTTCTTCGTCCACCGTTCCCCAGCCCGCGCCGCGGTTAGCGAGGATCCCGAACAGCGTCGCCAGCGGCACATCCGGTTGGCCCTCCCATGTCTGGCGCAACCGGTCGAGAATCCGGGGAATACGAGTCGGGTCTTCCACCCCAGCGAGTTTACGCATCCCCGTAGCACTGCTGTCACCGTGCGCCTCCCGTTTTCGGGCGTGCTGCAGTGGGCGGTCCCGCGGGGTGTTTGTGCGGGATCGCCGTATCAGCCGACGAGTAGGTGGCTATGTGCCAGCATTCAGGCATGCGCCAGTAGTCGGTCACGTCCCATCAGTCAGGTTCGTGTCCTCAGCCGGGCAGCGCCGGGATGTTGCTTATGCCCCGAAGAGTTGGTGCATTGCCCCGTAGGGGTGCCGGTCGTTTTTCACTGCCGCCCCGCCCGGGGACACCCACGTCGGGGTCGCCGCCCTGATCACTATTCGCCCCCGGTGCCTGTGCTTCGGGTCATCATCGTTGGTGCGGTTGTGATACCGGCACAAAACACTCAAA
>JALXXC010000018.1 GCA_025144245.1 Corynebacterium sp. p3-SID1145
CGAACGGAGCGGGTCATTTTTGTGTCTGCGGCCGAATTCCTTCGGCCGGCAGGGGGTTTCGTGAAAAGATTGGAAAAGTTTCGTGAAACCCCCGATGAGGCCGTGTCGGCGAACTCGCCGCTGTTTATGGGCCACAAGCTCTGGCACGAATCGCGCATCCCGGTGTTCAAGCAATCCATCGACACCCGCACCAAGGAACTGGTCAACCAGGGCGTGCGCCCGCGGGTGTGGTTCGGCGAGCGCTGGATCACCAGCGTGTTCGACCTGTTCGAGGAAAACGTGCGCTACTTCTCTCCCCTGCTACCGGAGGGACGCGCGGAGGCGGGCGCACCGTTCATGAACGGCGACAACCCGGACTTGCACTACCTCAACCTGCACAACGGCACGATCTGGCGGTGGAACCGGCCTATTTACGATCCGAACGGGGAGGTCAGCCACCTCCGCGTAGAGAACCGGCTGCTGCCCGCCGGGCCCACCGTGACCGACATCGTGGCAGACGCAGCGTTCTACTACGGGCTGGTCAAGGCGCTGAGCAACCAAACCCGCCCGGTGTGGTCGCGTTTGAGTTTCGACGCGGCGGAGCGCAACTTCCTCGCTGGCGCCAAGCACGGCATCCAGGCGGAAATGGAGTGGCCGACGCTGGGGTCGGTTGGTGTGGCGGAGCTCGTCGAGAAGCATTTGCTGGAGCTGGCATCCGAGGGCCTGCGCTCGCTTGAGGTCGACCAAGCCTACGCGGACGAGTACCTCGGCGTGATCGAGGGAAGGGTGCGCACCCGCCAAAACGGCGCTGCCTGGCAGCTCGCCGCGCTGGAGCGGGTGGCGGCCGGATCGAAGCCGCTGACGAAGGAGCGCACCGAAGGTTTGGCCCGTGTTGTGCGCCAATACCTAAAAAACTCGCAGGCAGACGCGCCGGTGCACACTTGGACGCTCGAGGTTGAGTAGGGCAAGATAGGCCCAATGCAGAGCATCATCGACTGGATTGTGGGTCTCATGGAGACCCTCGGTGCGCCCGGCGTGGGTGTGGCGATCCTCTTGGAGAACCTGTTCCCGCCCATCCCCTCCGAGGTGGTGCTGCCGCTCGCTGGCTTCACCGTTGCGCAGGGCTCGCTGAACATGTTGAACGTGTTCATCTGGTCTGTCCTGGGCTCCGTCATCGGCGCCTACGTGCTGTACGGCGTCGGTGCGTGGCTGGGACTGGAGCGGCTACGCAAGATCGCGGACTGGATGTGGCTCGTGCGCGCCTCCGACGTGGACGCGGCGATGAACTTCTTCCACAAATACGGCAAACCCAGCGTGTTTATCGGCCGGCTCATCCCCGGCGTGCGCTCGCTGATCTCCATTCCTGCCGGCCTGGACCGCATGAGCCTGCTCACCTTCGGCCTGTGGACGACGCTGGGGTTCCGGCGTCTGGAACGCCATCCTGATCTACCTGGGCTACATCCTCGGCGATAACTGGGAAAAAGCTACCGGCTATGCGGACACGTATTCCAGCATTATCTACGTGGTGCTGGCGCTGATCGTTTTGGGCTTCCTGGTGTTCTTCATTCGCCGTGCGGTGCGGGAGCGCCAGGCTCAGGCTGGCACTGCGGGCACCACCAAATAACCCGCTCGAGGTCCCCTTCCCCACCGAGGAAGCCCTTGGTGATTAAGGTGCCGCACCGCCTGCACGGCTTGTTGTTGCGGCCGAACACGTAGCTCGTCTCCCCCGCCCGCTTGATCCCTGTGGTCACGCGGACGGGGGCGTCCTTATTGGCCCACATCAGGCGTCGTGCCAGGCGCACATGCTTCTCGACGTCCACGTTCCGCACCAACTCTGCCGGGTGGGTACCGGCGAGGAAGTTGATCTCCGCTCGGTACTCGTTGCCGATGCCGGCCAGCTTCCGCTGATCCAGCAGCGTGCGCCCAATCTCACGGTCGGGTTCGGCCTGGATGCGCCGTACCGCCTCCTCCTCGTCGAAGTCCGGGTCGAGCAGGTCTGGGCCGAGGTAGCCCATCTCCTGGTCGTACTCCCTCGCCGGAAAGACGCGGACTAAGCCGAGCCAGAAGCCGACCAGTTCGATGTCGGCCTTTGGCGCGTCGCTTAGCCTGAGCACCACGCGTGCGGCGTGGCCGGGCTTTTTCCACCTGGCGCCAGCGCGGTGCATGGACCAGGTGCCTTCCATTTTCAGGTGAGTGTGCAGGATCTGCGGCTGGTGGCCGTCTTTCCCGAACTGCATGAAGAGGTGTTTGCCGTAGGGCCAGACGTGCTCGCAGGTCATGCCAGTGAAATCAACGGTGGCGTAGCGGGGAACGCGGATGGAGGTGGCTGTGACCTCGCGGCCTTGCATCCATTGCAGGCGCTTGGACAGCTGATAGACGGAGTCACCTTCGGGCATAATCGGATTCTATGTTCGATTTTCTCCGCAAGGTATTCAACTCCGGTCCAACCCCGGAAGAATCGCTCGTCGGCTTCTTCCCCGACATGGACGCCGCGATCGAGTGGGCGCGCGGCGTTTTGGATGAAACTGGCACCGACCCCAAAGCGCAGTTTGTGCGCGCGGTGAAAGACGTGCGTGAAGCGAACCCGCGACTCGGACTTGCAGCCGCTAACCACCTGGTCAGGCAGATAATTTAGCACTAGTGTTCTAATTTCGATATGGCGTGTCGGACGCGTTGTTACATTGACCCTCAACACCCGCGAAATGTTGCGGAAAGGAGGGTGCGATGTACGACGTTGCCGAGCTCGTGGACCAGGTCGTCGACGGCTTGTCGCAGTTGCGCCAGCTTCTCGACGATCCTTCAGCCCTCCCCCTCGCCACCATCACCCGCGACATCGCGCGCCTCGAACGCGCGATGGGCAAGAAGGCGTATGTGGACGCGTCCTTCGCGCAGGCGTGCGTGCTGGCGGACGCGGGCAAGCTGGTCGGTGCGAACCACCCGGACGCGTACCTGACTGAGAAGCTCGGCATCTCGCGCGGCGAGGCGTACAACCGAATCGCGCGGGCGAAGGCGCTGTTCGACGCGCTACCTCCGCCTGAGCCGGATTTGGGTGGACTTTTCGAGGACGACGGCTCGGACGAGGACCGCATCGCCGCTGAGGAGGCCGCGCGCAAGGCTGCTGAGGAAGAAGCGGAGCGCCGCCGAAAGGATCAGGAAGAAGCGCGCAAGCGTGCTGACGAAATTCCGGCCGCCAAGCAGGACATCATCCGCCGCGAGCTAGACAAGCTGCTCAAGGCAGCCGAGGGCGAGCGGATGCGGATCTATGCCCGCGCGATGGAGCATGCGAAGTACCGCGACGAGAAGGATCTGCGGCAATTGGTCAAGCGGCTGGTCGACGAGGCGAACAAGCCGTACGCGAAGGCGAACCCGAACGCGGGGTTTGAGAAGCGCGAGGCATCGCTGGGCAAAGAGAACAGTGACGGCACCTACGGCGTGACACTTTCACTCACCCGTGGCGACTACGCCCTATACAAGGCGCTCACTGACAAGGGCCTCTCGCCGAACTCCAACATCCCCGAAGAACTCCGGGGCGATCGCGACCCGCGCACGAAGGGCCAGCGCCGCTACGACCAGTTCATGGCCGTCCTGCGCCAGTTCGAAGAGGACCAGCAGGCGGCTAACGGTGGCGCAGCATCGGTGGTTGTCTCGGTCACCCTGGACGACCTCGCGGAGGCCGACGCTAACACGCTGCTCCAAACGAACGTCGGGGTGGAGCTCAACGCCTTCGATTTGGTTCGGCTGGGCATGGACGGCACGAGCGATTTCCTGCTCACCGTCGACGGGCTTTCCGGGGTGCCGCTGCACCTCGGCCGGTCGCGGAGGCTCGC
Source organism: Corynebacterium sp. p3-SID1145 (assembly GCA_025144245.1). Classification (GTDB taxonomy): domain Bacteria; phylum Actinomycetota; class Actinomycetes; order Mycobacteriales; family Mycobacteriaceae; genus Corynebacterium. The sequence goes on from JALXXC010000018.1 coordinate 3,807, forward strand.
CTCGGTGGGTCAGCGCATCGCCATGTTCGCTGTCCAAGGCGTGTGCTCTTGGGCCGGGTGCACGACCGCCATGAGCGAGTGCGAGGCCCACCACATCATTTCCTGGCTGCGCTATGGTGCCACCGACATCGAGAACCTCACCGGCCTGTGCCCCACCCACCACCGGTGCAACAACGACCACCGGGACGGCTCCTTCAACAAGGGGTACATGGACTACGACCCCGACACCGGCGGTGCCGTCTTGGTCAAAGCGGACGGCAGCCGCCATACCAACACCTCGGACGCGGCCATGCACTCTGCCGTCAACCGGATCCGGACGAAACGAGCGGCGGCTGCCTCGCCTCCTAGCGCGCAATCGGTCAAGAAGCACTGGCCCATTCCCCGGACGCAGGCGCAGCGATGCAACGCGACCACGCCACAGCCCACCCCCCGGGTGCAGATGCGGCCCTAGAGATTGCCCGCCCCGGCCCCGGCCGGGCGAACTAGTCGTCGAAGCTCAAACCGTCCGGAGGCTCAGCCCTGCCGCCGTCCAGCTCCCCCAGCGCTTCCGCCACGCTCCGTCCGCGGCGCTTCGGCGGCGCAGCAGCCTTGCCGCCGATCTTCACGCCCTTGTGGCTCACGGTCGCGCCGTAGTCCTTCAACTCGAATGCGGGCCCGCCGTTGAGCTTCTCCACCCCCAAGGGCTGCATCCGTCCTGCCCTGACAGCCTTCCCCAGCGCGTCGATGACGAGGGGCATCGGGTCGCCGACCCCCTCCGGGAACGTGTCAAAGAACGTGGTCATGGTTTTGCCCCCGCGGGTGACGTGGGCGGCGAGCAGGCCGTCGATGAGCACCACGATTGCGCCTGCCGAGCGGGTAGGGCCCTGCTCCGGCCACGGGAGCGCGGCGCCGTATGGGTTCGCGGGGTCGGTCGCCGCGAGCACGTGCACGTGCGGGGTTTTCGCGCCCGACGGCCACCCGATCAGGTCATCCGAATCCTGGTGCCCGCGCAGCCGGTCGATGGTCGCAGGCGTGGAGAACTGGGAGGCCCCCAATCCGTCGACGAGGTAACCGCGCATCGCTTTGCCGCTTTCCTCAAAACCCGACAGGGTTTTGTAGGCCAACGCGAACCCGCCGAGGATGTCCTCGGCCACCACGGACCCGCGGGTGACCACCCCGTAGCGGTCCAGCAGCGACTCCCCCAGCGCCACCGAGCGACGCGTCGCGTCCGCGTCCGGCTCCGGCGTGAGCGACCAGCGGCCGATCATGTCGGGCGGGGTGAGCGTGGCAAAGCTGGTGCGGCCCGAGCGCACCCTGCTTCTCGACGGCCTCCGCTTCGCCCGGTGCGCCGTCTTCCCGCCAGCCAGGCGCGCCCGGATAGGGGCGAACGAGTCTGGCGACAACAACCCAGCCTCCACCAGATCCCACATGGCCTCCCGGAGCTCCTCGGTGGTCGTTGTCGGTTCGAGCAGATCCTGGAACAGGAACCCGCCGCCGCGGCGCACCTTTTCCATCACTTGGGACTGGGTGAGCGACAGCAGCGGCTCGTCCACCTGCGGCATGAGTTGCGCGGCGTAGTCGGCGGGCAACAGCATGATCCACGGGTCGCGAGCGCCGGCCTTGCCCGCGCCGACGATGCTGATCTCGCCGCTGGCCGTGAGCTCGTCGAGCATGACGGGCGAGTAATCCCCCACGCGGGCGGGTAGAATGTGCGATTCCCAGGCGGACGCGGGCAGCCGCACACCGGCTAATTGCTCCAGTACCGAGTACACGCCGTCCGCCCCGCGCAACGCGGGCACAACACCTGCCGGCGCGACGTTCAACCACGCCGGCAGGAAGCGCCCGTACGCCGACTGCGAGACCGGCCGGGTCTGGGCGCGCGCCGCCGCCAGCGACCGCGAGCGGATGATCCGCAGGACCTCAGCGGCAACGTATTCTTCCTCGTCGATCCCCTGCCGGTAGCGCCCGGGGATGACTTTGTCCTTTTCTATGAGCCGCGACAGCGACTCGTGGGCCGCGCCGACCGCTAGTCCGAACGCGTCCGCCAGGTCGCGCAGGGTGAACGGGCCGCGGGTGCGCACCCAGCGGCCCACAAGCTGCGCGAGGGCGTCCGGGATGGTCTGCACCTGGGCGGCCACGCCGGGCGGGACGGGCACGCCGAGGGCGTCGCGGAGCAGCGGTGCGTCGAGGGTCCGCGCGACGTGCTCCCGGCCACCAATGCGCACCCGCATCATGCGCCCGTGCAGGCTCTGCTCGAGCGAGTTCAGGGGCACCGTGGTGTAGAGGCGGAGCGCGTCGATAGGCACGGGCCCCACGATGCGCAGTGTGTCCGCGAACTGCTCCGACGTTTCGGCGCGGCCCACGCGCCGCAGCGACGCGTCGACCTCCTCGATGATGTCCGCGTCTAAGAGTTCGCGCAGCTCAACGGTGCCGAGCAGCTTGGCCAGCAGCGACGGGTCGAGCGACAACGCCGCGGCGCGCTTCTCAGCCAGCGGGGTGTCACCCTCGTACATGAACGCGCCGGTGTAGTTGAACAGCAGCGACGACGCGAACGGGCTTGGCGTATCGGTGGTCACCTCGGCGATGCGCACCCGGCGGGTGTTGACGTCCCGCATGACCTCCTGCAGCGCTGGGAGGTCGTAGACGTCCTGGAGGCACTCGCGCACCGTCTCCAGGATGATGGGAAACGACGGGTAGTTCCGGGCGACGTCGAGCAACTGCTCGGCGCGCTGGCGCTGTTGCCACAGCGGCGCGCGCTTGCCGGGGTTGCGGCGCGGCAACAGCAGCGCGCGGGCGGCGCACTCGCGGAAGCGGGAGGCGAACAGCGCCGAGTTGCCCACCTGCTCGGTGACAATGTCGGCGATCTCGTCCGCGTCGAACTGGAACAGGCTGCCGTCCGGTTCCTTGTCCCCCTGCGGCAGGCGTAGCACGATGCCGTCGTCGCCCGCCACCGCCTGGGCGTCCATGCCGGTCTCCTGCGCCACACGCCAGCCTGTCGCCAGCGCCCACGCGGCGTTGACCCCTTTGCCAAACGGGGTGTGCAGCACCACCCGCCAGTCCCCCAGCTCGTCGGTAAAGCGCTCGAGCACCAGCGTGGTTTCATCCGGCAGGATGCCTGTGGCCTTCTCCTGCTCCTCGAGGTATTGCAGGAGGTTCTTGCGGGCGCGCTCGTCCAGGCTGGGGTCGAGGGAGCTTTTTGCTTCTCTGCGGAACGCGCCCAGGGCTTTTCCGAGTTCGTAGGGCCGGCCCAGCCCGTCGCCGGTCCAGAACGGCAGGCGCCCGGTGTGCCCCGGCGCCGGAGACACCTGCACCTGGTCGCGTGTGATGTTTTCGATGCGCCAGCTCGAGGCGCCGAGGGTGAACACATCGCCGACGCGGGACTCGTAGACCATTTCCTCGTCCAGCTCCCCGACCCGGCGGGGGGCCTTGTCCCCTTCCTGCGAGCCGAGCAGGAAGACACCGAACATGCCGCGATCCGGAATGGTGCCCGCGTTGGTCACCGCCACCCGCTGGGCGCCGGGGCGAGCCTTCAAGGTGGAGCCCTCGAGGATGGCCCGCGGGCGCAGCTCGGCGAAGTCCGTGGAGGGGTAGATGCCGATGACAAGGTCGATCACCGAGTCGTACACCTCGCGCGCGAGGTCACGGTACGGCCACGCGCGACGGACCGTGTCGTACCACTCGTCGACATCCAGGTCCTCCACCGCAACCGCGGCGACGGTTTGCTGGGCGAGCACATCCAGCGGGCTGCGCGGGGTGTGCAGCTCCTCGATGAGCCCCTCGCGCATCCGGGGCACCGTCACCGCCGTTTGCACCAAGTCTGAGCGATGCTTGGGGTAAAACGCGCCCTCGGACACCGCACCCACCGAGTGCCCGGCGCGCCCCACGCGTTGCAACCCGGATGCGACCGACGGCGGGGATTCGACCTGGATCACCAAATCCACCGCGCCCATGTCGATACCAAGCTCCAGCGAGGACGTGGACACCACCGCGCGCAGCGAGCCTTCCTTCAGCATCGTCTCGGTCATCGCGCGCTCGTCCTTGGACACCGAACCGTGGTGGGCGCGCGCGATCACCGGGGCGGCGTGGCCTGCGGTATCCACGGACTTCATCAGCTGCGCCGGGGGCCGACGCGTTGCGGGGCTTAGCGCTTCCGGGTCGTGCTCTTTCGCCCACAGCTCGTTGAGCTGACTGGTCAATCGCTCGGCGGTGCGGCGCGAGTTCACAAACACGATGGTGGAGCGGTGCTTCATCACCTGCTGGTACACCGCCTGCTCAATGTGCGGCCAGATCGAGTTGGTCGCGCCAGGCGGCGGAGGAGACGATTCATCGTCGTCGGACAGTGCGTCGTCGAAGATTGCGTCGCCGATGGTCGACGCGTCTTCGGGCACGGGCAGGTCAGACATGTCGTCCACCGGCACGCGCACGTCCAAGTGCCAGCGCTTCTCCGCCGGCGGGTTGATGATGGTGGTCTTGGGCCCGAGGAAGTTGGCCACCGCCTCGATCGGGCGCACGGTTGCGGAAAGCCCGATGCGCTGGAAATCGCCCGCGAGCCGTCGCAGCCGCTCGAGCGAGAGCGCGAGGTGCACGCCGCGCTTCGTACCGGCGAGCGCGTGGATCTCATCCACGATGACCGTGTCGACGGTTTTCAGGATGCCCGCCGCCTTGGACGTGAGCATGAGGTAGAGCGACTCGGGCGTGGTGATCAGGATGTCAGGCGGCTTGCGCAGCTGCCGGTTGCGCTCGCTTTGCGGAGTGTCGCCGGAGCGCACCGCAACGGAGATGTCCGGCATGTCGCGGCCTAGGCGCTGCGCCACGCGGGCAATGCCGTTGAGCGGTGCCCGCAGGTTGTTCTCCACATCCACTCCGAGCGCCTTGAGCGGGGAGATATAGAGGACACGCACGCCGCCGTGTGTGGAGGCGTGAGCGCCGTCGATAGGCAAGGCCTGCTGCCCGGCACGCTCCACGAGAGCGTTGAGGGACCACAAAAACGCGGCCAGGGTCTTACCGGAGCCGGTTGGCGCGACAACGAGCGCGTTCTCGCCCTGGCTGATTGCCTCCCACGCGCCCTCCTGGACGTTGGTGGGCGCTTCGAACACCTCCTCGAACCACGTGGCCACCTGCGGGTGGAAGCGGGAGAGGATTGGCGAGCTCATTGTGCAGACTTTAGCCTGCGTAGCCGAGTGGGCGGTAGAGTCGGGCGCATGACTGCTCAGTACTCCGATTCCCGGCTGACAAACCTCATTGCGGAGGGCACCGGGGAGATCCTCAAAGGCGTGCGCGGGGTGGGGCTACTGCGCGGCCGCGAGCTCGGCGAAGCGGGCGACGAGCTCGCGCAGAATTGGATCGCGCGCGTGCTTGCGCAACACCGGCCCGAGGACGGTTTCCTGTCCGAGGAGGCCGCGGACGACCACGACCGGCTGAGCAAGGACCGCGTCTGGATCGTCGACCCCCTCGACGGCACGAAAGAATTCGCCACCGGCCGCCAGGACTGGGCGGTGCACGTCGCGCTTGTGGAGGACGGTGTGCCCACCCACGCAGCGGTGGGGCTGCCCGACCTTGGCGTGGTGTTCAAGTCTTCCGACGTGCGGCACGTTTCAGGCCCCTTCGCAAGCAAGGTGGCGATGTCGCGCAACCGGCCCCCGGCCGTGGCGGCGCACGTTGCGCAGGCGCTGGGCTTCGATGCGGAGCCCGTCGGCTCTGCGGGCGCGAAAGCGATGCACGTGCTGCTCGGCGACTACGACGCCTACGTTCATGCCGGCGGGCAGTACGAATGGGACCAAGCTGCGCCGGTGGGCGTCGCGCTGGCCGCCGGGCTGCACGCCTCCCGGCTCGACGGTTCCGCGTTGCGCTACAACAACGCGGACACCTACATCCCGGACATCGTGATTTGCCGCCCGGAGCTCGCCGACGACATCTTGGAGGCGGCGGCGCGCTACCGCGACGAGCACGGAACCTTCGAAGGAGTAGCCAAGTGATTTCCACCCCGTACGAGGATCTGCTGCGCGACGTCCTCGAGCACGGAACCGAGAAAGGCGACCGCACGGGCACCGGCACCCGCTCCGTGTTCGGCCGCCAGATCCGCTACGACCTGTCCGAGTCCTTCCCACTGCTGACCACCAAGAAGGTGTACTTCAAGGGCGTCGTGGGCGAGCTGCTGTGGTTCTTGCGCGGCGATTCCAACGTGCGCTGGCTGCAGGACAACGGCGTGCGCATCTGGAACGAGTGGGCGGACGAGGACGGCGAGCTCGGCCCCGTGTACGGCGTGCAGTGGCGCTCCTGGCCCACCCCGGACGGCGGGCACATCGACCAGATCGAGGAGGTGCTGCGCACGCTGAAGGAAAACCCGGATTCACGCCGCAACCTCGTCTCCGCCTGGAACGTGGCAGAGCTGGACAAGATGGCGCTCATGCCCTGCCACCTGCTGTTCCAGCTCTACGTCGCCGACGGGCGGTTGTCTATGCAGGTCTACCAACGCTCCGCCGATATGTTCCTCGGCGTGCCGTTCAACATCGCCTCCTACGCGCTGCTGACCCACATGTTCGCGCAGCAGACTGGCTTGGAGGTCGGCGAGCTGATCTGGACGGGCGGCGACTGCCACATCTACAACAACCACGTCGAGCAGGTGCGCGAGCAGCTCTCCCGCTCCCCGCGCGAGTACCCGCAGCTGCGCCTGCGCAAGGCGGCGTCCATCTTCGACTACGACTTCGCCGACATCGAGGTCGTAGGCTACGACCCGCACCCCACCATCAAGGCGGAGGTTTCCGTATGACGCAGCGTGTGAACCTGGGCGCGATCTGGGCGCAAAGCCTGGGCGGCGTCATCGGCGACGGCGCGGGCATGCCCTGGCACCTGCCGGAAGACTTGAAGCACTTCAAGGAGATCACCTACGGCCACCCCATCATCATGGGCCGCCGGACGTGGGAATCGTTGCCCACTCGCCCCCTGCCGGGGCGTGCGAACCACGTGCTGTCGTCGCGCCAACCGGGCACGTGGTCACGCGGCGCGTACGTCTCCCGCGACATCCCCGACCTAGAAACAGACGCGTGGATCATCGGCGGCGCGCAAGTCTATGAGGCCACCATCGACGAGGTGGACGTCATCGAGCGCACGCTTATCGACGTCCATCCGGACATCCCCGCATCCAGAGCCGTCTACGCGCCCCGGATCGACGCGGACTTCGCGCTCGCCCGCGACGGCGAGTGGCAGACCTCCGAGTCCGGCCTGCGATACAAATTCCAACGCTTTGAAAGGATCTGACATGACTGTAAAGACCCCCGAAACCTCCTCGCCTGTCACCGTCTTCGCCGCCGACTGGTGCCCGTTCTGCCGCAAGCTGCGCGAGCGGCTTGACCGCACCGAGACGCCCTACGACGTGGTGGACGTGGACGCCGACGGCATGGACGAGGTCAACGAGTGGATCAAGTCCGTCAACGACGGCAACCGCATCATCCCCACCGTGCTCTACTCCGACGGCACGCACGCCACCAACCCGGAGGCTTCCGCGGTGCGCGCAAAGCTGCGCGAGCTCGCCGGCGAGGCGTAGCCGCTACCCCGCCTGCATCACAACCATCCAGATGGCGACGAGGTGCAGGACGGCTGCCACGACCGTCGCGGTGTGGAAGTGCTCGTGGTAGCCGTAGTAGCGCGCTGACCTCCCCGGCCACTTGAAGCCGTACACCAGCGCGCCGAGGGTGTAGATCACCCCGCCCGCAATAAGTAGCCACACCACCGCCGCTCCCGCCTCGCGCCACAGTGTGGGGAGGAGCGGGACGATGACCCACCCCAGCCCGACGTAGACCACCACGTCCAGCCAACGCGGGTGGTTGATCCACACGAGGTTGAGCACCACTCCCCCGATGCCGCCCGCCCATGCGACGGCAAGCATCACCGCCGCAGTCTTCGGCTCGAAGACGGTCAGGCACAGCGGCGTGTACGTCGCGGCGATGAACACCGAGATCGTGGCGTGGTCCGCCCGGCGCCACCACTGCACGGCGCTGGCGGTGCGCCACGGCCAACGGTGGTACATCGCCGAGACCCCGAAAAGCAAAAACAACCCGGCACCGTACACGGTGACTCCGAGGGCCTGGACCCACTGCAGCGTCATCCACGCGAACGTGATCAGCACCGCCGCCGCGAGCGCCGAGAGAATCGCCGCACCAAAGTGGAACCAGCCGCGGATCACGGGACGCACGCCTCGATCAGCCACAACGTAGCTGCGCTGCACTTGGCCCTGTTGGAGTTTGTGGTGCGGTTTCGTTGCCGTCACGGATCACCTCCGCTGTCGTCGTTGACATGGCTTTCGCCTGAATTCATCTCTAACCTACGGCATGGTAGGTAATTTAGCTGAAGTCTCGTAGCGCCGCCTCCGCCGCCCACCACCCGGGCATTCCGTGAACGCCGGCCCCTGGCGCGGTCGACGCCGACGCGAGGTAGAGCCCCTTGCGCAGCCGGTGCGGCTGCCGCATGAGAAGCTGTGCGCCGTCCATGGCTCCGCCCGCGATGTCCCCGCCAACGATGTTCGGATTCCACGCCTCCAGCGCCGCTGGGGATGCCTCGATCCTCTGCCTCACCACGTGGCTGAAGCCCGGCGCGAACCGTTCGATCTGCCGCGTGATCTTTTCCGCCACCTCGCCGGGGTAGCGCTCGCGGTAGCCGTGCGGCACGTGGGCATACGTCCACAGCACCAGCCCACGGGAGGGGTCGGCGGCGTACTGCTGGGCGGCCATGACAAACGGGTGCTCGGGCATGATGCCGCCGGCAACGGCCTTCTCGGCGCTGGCAATCTCGTCCACGCGGCCGCCCACGTGTACCGTCGCCGCCTGTCCCACCCGGGGGTCCGCCCACGACACCGGCGCATCGAGCACGAAATCCACCTTGTGCACCGCCGGGCCGTAGCGCCACCGGCGCATGGACCTTCTGCGCCGGGCGGGAAGCGAAGCGCCGTCGATAGCCAGCACCTGCGATGGCGTGAGGTTGAGGATCACCGCGTCCGCCTCCGGCAGCTCGCGCACAGCCTCGCCGCAGCGCACCACGCCGCCATGCTCCTCCACGACCCCGCGCAGCGCCGCGGTGATCGCGCCGGAGCCGCCCTCGGCCACAGGCCACCCGCGCGTCATCCCCAGCGCCCCGAAAAGCAGGCCGAACGCGCCGGTTAGCGGCCGCGAAGGCGACGTTATCGCGTGCGTCGCGCTGCCGGCGAAGAGTGCGCGTGCCTCCTCGGTGCGGAACACCGCGCGCCCGAGCGCCGCAGCCGGCGGCACTCCTCGGGCCCCGAACCGCGCTAAGGGCACCGGGTGCCTCGGCCACCGCGGCATGGGTGCGAGAACATCGGCCACGATGCCGTCGATACTGTCCACCACCGGCCGGTGCAACCGGGTCCATGCGCGCCCGTCCCCACCAAGCCCCGCCGCCGTTGCCTCGAGCGAGCCCTCAAGCAGTGCGGACGTGCCCTCGAGTGGGTGGGCCATCTCGAACGGAGCGCGCAGCCAGCGCACACCATAGTCTTCCAGCCGCAGCGCGTGGAAGGCCGGGCTTGCGGCGCCGAAGGGGTGGCAGGCCGCGCCGAGGTCGCGCAGCGCGCCGCCCCCAAGCTGCCGCGTAGCGGCAGCGCCACCGGCGCTGCTTGAGCGTTCTCGCACGTCAACCCGCCATCCGTTCACGGCTAGGCGCGCCGCGGCCGTCAGCCCGTTTGGCCCGGCGCCCACAATCACTGCGGTTGGTTTCACCGCGCCCATGGTAAACCTGGGTACCCATTCGCGGCCGGGGAAGCGAGGAACTTTCGTGCCATGGTTGTCGCGTGACGTTCCGGCCACATGTGCGGGTGTCGTCACCTTCTCAGCCAGCCCGACCCATACCCGCCATGAACTGCGCTTTGAGACCGTGCTACCGAGGGCCGACCGCAGCGCGGCGGTGTACTTTCGTCCCGCCGTGGCACCTTCGTTCCCACTCCGCTGCGGCCTCTTCCCCAGGTATTGCACCGCTATTAAACTCCCTGTCTGTTCACTGCAGATCTGATTACAAAAACTGCAAGTCGGTTGGGAGAATTCGATGAGGAACACGCCGCGGCACCTGGTCGCCTCGTTGGCAGCGTCGGCTGTCCTCTTGGCGTCCTGCGGTACCGATTCAGCGTCGGATTCGACGCGTTCGGCCTCGCCCTCTTCTGCCCCGGCGGCGCACACGGGCTGCGCTACGGATACAGCCCGGTCGACGAGTGGGAGCAACGGCTTCGCCGTCGCCACAACGCACCCGCAGGCCGCATGGGCCGCGTGCACCGTGCTCGCCCAGGGTGGCTCAGCCGCGGATGCCGTCGCGGCCGCCCAGCTGGCATTGGGGGTAGTTGAACCGATGTCCTCGGGCCCAGGCGGCGGGGCGCTCGCGGTGTACTACGACGCCCAGACCCGCTCGCTCAGCTCCTACGACGGCACGGTCGTCGCGCCTAAGGACGAAACAGGTGACGCACTTTCCTCTGCCGGTGTGCCGCACACTCTCGCGCTGCTCGCATCGTTGCGCGCGGATTACGGGGTGTTGGACGCGGCGAGCGTCGCGGGGCCCGCGCGAGATCTCGCCACGGACGGCTTCACCGTCTCCGAGCGGTTCGCGGACGCAGCCGCGAGCGACGGCTCACCGCTTGCGGGCACGGACCTGGCCGAGAAGCTGTACGGCGCTGAGGGCGCCGACGGCATCACCGCTGGCGAGACGCTGACTAACAGGGCGTACGCCGAGTTTCTCGGCTCCTGGGTCGATACCGACGGTGCGTTGTCGAAAGACACTATCGAGTCCCTCGCGAGCGAGCTGCCTGACGTCGCCGGACGGGCGAACTTCGCCCGGGAGTGGTACTACGCCGCCGCTGCCGAGATTGATCCACTGTGCGTGACCTTCGAGGACACGGAGGTGTGTGGCGTGGGATCCCCCGCCACAGGGACCCCGATCGTCGCCCAGACGCTCGGCATCTTGAATCACCTCGACCCGGCGCGCCACGAGCCGTACGACAACGACGGGCTCCGCGTCGCCCGGACGACAGCGGCGCACGAGATCATCGAGGCCGAGCGCATCGCCTTCGCCAACGCGAATACGTGGGCAGGCGACCCTGCCGGAGACAAAACGCAAGAGGCCATCGCGGACGGATACATCAACGACATTGTCACCGACCGCCGCACGCTCAAGAACGAGGCGAAGTCGATCCGGAAAAAACGGCCCCGGAAAGAACCCGAGGCGGAGCGCCTGAATGGTGTGGCAGGCAAGTACCGCGACTTCGAGGAAGAGGGCACCGCCCAGATCAGCGTCCGGGACGGCGACGGCAACTTTGCCTCGGTGACGACGACACTGCAGAAAAACTTCGGTACCGGGCTGACAGCAGGGGGCTTTTTCATCAACAATTCCCTGGACAACTTCGGCGGCGACGACCCGCGCGAGCCAAATTTCCGCGCACCCGGGCGGCACCCGAAAACGACGATGTCCCCGCTCATCATCACCGGTGACGACGGCGACCCGGTGGCGGCGCTCGGCTCACCCGGCGGCAAATCCATCCCGTCCTACAACATCAAGACCACGGTGGCGCTCACCGCCTGGAGCCTCGACCCTGACCAGGCAGTCACCATGCCGAATTTTGGCGCGACCGGACGACATTCCGCCTACGTTGAAACGCCGAAGCACGAGAAGCTTCCCCGCGATATGAAACGAATGCGCAAGGTTCTCAAACGGTGGGGCCACCGCCTAGACACCGGCGAAGCAGACAGCGGTACGTCGGTTGTCACGTTCATCGACGGGACTGTGGCTGCCGCAGCCGACCCTCGCCGGGGAGGAGGCGCAGCTGCTAGCTCGGCCCCATAGCCCCCCACAGTTTCCTCCAGCCCGTCTCTCCCGCATCCACCCCAATCGTTTTGAAAAGGTATTCCCAGAATGCTGAGCATGATTAGCCTCTGTGCCGCTGGTGTCGCCGCGCACGTCTCCTACCTCCACACCTTCCACTCGCGCCACCGCTCCCGTCTGGACGGCTTGCAGCACAACATTCACATCAACGGCATCCGCGGCAAGTCCACTGTGACCCGCATGATGGGGGCTGTGCTGCGGGAGGCAGGGCTGCGCACGATCTCCAAAACGACGGGCACGTACGCCTGCGTCATCGACTGCGAGAGCGACGAGCACCCGATCAAGCGCACCGGTCCCGCAAACATCGCCGAGCAGTACTCGTTTATCCGCGAATGGGTCACCGAGGACGTGGATGCGCTGGTGGTCGAGTGCATGGCGGTGAAGCCGAAGTACCAGAAGGTCTGCCAGGAAACTATCCTGCAGTCGCCCATCACTGTCATCACCAACGTGCGGCTGGACCACCAGGAGGACATGGGCGACACCCTGGAAGAGATCACCGCCTCCTTGTGCAACACGGTGCCGTTCAACGGCACCGTCGTCACCGCAGAGCGCAATCCCCGCCTCGTCTCCATCATGGAGAAGTTCGCTCAGGAGCGCGGATCCCGTGTCATTGTCGCTGCCCGCACGGATCTTTCCGAAGGCCTCGTCCCCTACTTCTCCTACCAGCAGTTTGAGGAAAATGTCGCCGTGGTGCTCGCCGTCGCCGAGCTCATCGGCATCGACGCCCAGACCGCCGCGCGCGGGATGCTGGCCGCGGCCCCTGACCCGGGCACCACGGCCGTTCAGCGCATCCCGGTTGGTGATTCGTCCGTCACCGACCTCAAGTGGGTGCCGATGTTCGCGGTCAACGACTGGGAGTCCACAGTGCGCGTGTTCCGCTCGGTGAGCGCAGAGAAGCTCAGCGACGACGCTTCCCGCGTGGTCATCTTGAACAACCGCTCGGACCGCACCGACCGCGCCCAGATGTTCAACGAGCTGATCAGCACGGACCTGCGCGAGGAGATCGACCGCGTGGTGCTTTTCGGCGACCTCCAGGATGTGGTGAGTCAGCAGCTCGTGGACAACGGTCTGCCGGCAGACATGGTGGTGACCACCGGCGATCTTGAAAACGCGACCGGCGAGGCGCTCCTGCGCCGGGTCATCGACGGCCTGGACGGCGACGTCGCCGTCTTCGGCATGGTCAATATCCACACCGACCACGCTACTGAGCTCATCCGCTACTTCGACGCCGCTGCCACCGACGACGCCGCACCGGGCGCAAGCCCGGTGGCGGAGCAGGAACAGTCGGCGATTGCAGAGCTCACCTCCGACGTGGCCGCCTTCGGCTACGAGGGCGCGGAGTTCATCGAAGACCACGAGCCCGAACTGGAAACAACCGAGACGAAAATGGCGGCGTAACCTTGACCCTTGCATTTCTTCCCACCGAGTACGGCTTCACAATCGAAGCCATTCACTACCTGTTCATCACCGGTCTTTTGGTGAGCTACATCTACTACAAAAAGACCAACATTTCCTGCGGCGGGTCGCTCGCTGTCGCCTACCTCGGGGCGAGCATCCTGTGGCCGGTAGCCATCGTATCCACCATCGTCATCGCCTTAATTTCCTACGTAACAGTGAAGCGGGTCGTGCTCCGTTTATGGCTGCCCCGGCCGCGCCAGATCTTCGGCATCGGCCTACTCGTGGGCATCTGTTACGGCGCGATCTGGCTTGCGGTGGCCACTGCGGTGTTCGGGTCGGATTCCGTCCCCTCGCAGATCGCTATCGTGGGCGTGATCATCCCCGGCATGCTCTGCAACTCGTTCAACAAGCAGGGCGTAGCCAAGACGCTCGTCCCCATGGTGTGGATGCTCCCGTTGACCGGCGTAGTGGGGCTTGGCCTGGCCTCGTTGTCGTACCGTATCTCCGACGCCGGCACCATCGGCCGGATGTTCGCTCCCGCCGAAGCTCACCCGACGCTAACGTTCGCGCTCACGGCGCTGTCGGTGCTCATGGCCGTGCTCATTCAAGACGGCCCGTTCTCGAAGCTGAAGCTGCGCACTGGCGGTTACGTCACCGTCGGGCTGCTCGTTGCCACGATCGGCCCGTGGCAGGTCGTCGTCCTCATGGCCGCGGCGGTGCTTGTGACCTACCTGGTCTTTGTCAACGTCACGAAGCTCGTCCCGGCGCACGGCAAGGACCGGTTCGTCGTACTGATCATGATCTCGTCTGTGTCGGTGCTGACAATCGAGTACGTGCTGAACACGCTCACCGGTGTGCAGTTCGGCGGCGCCCGCAACATCGTGTACTGCGCGCTGCCGGCGATCGTGGCCAACGACCTCATCCAGTACGGCCCGAAGAAGACAGCCGGCGGAATGGCCATCTCGGCGCTTGTCACCGGCACGGTTGCGATCCCCGGTTTCGCACTCGCCGCCTAACGCAGCCGCCTTGCGGATAGGGTCAATCAAGCACAAACAATCGAAAACCCCGAGAGCCTGCTTAC
>JALXXC010000019.1 GCA_025144245.1 Corynebacterium sp. p3-SID1145
TTGTTTTTGGGTGGTGGGGTTTTCGTTGTGGTTGGGGCTATGGGGGTGTCTAGGCAGGGTTTGTGTGTCTGGGGTTGTAGGTCGTGAGGTAGGTCGGCACAGGTGTCCTCGCAAGGTTCCGAACGGCTTGCGCGACTACTCGGGAAGCACGTCGCGGAAGCGCACGACGTTGTCCTCCAACGCGGTGCCGTCGCAACTCAAACCGCACACGGCAACAGGCCGCCGCGCATGAGGAAGAACATGCGTCGCGCGCACGTGGTGATGACCGTGCACAACAACGCGAGCATCAACACCTCGCACAACCGACGCGACGCGCTCAGCGTGCTCGGCGCACCACGCAAGAACACCCGGATCGCGACGCTCGAAAAACGCGCCGAAATCAGTATCGAGAACAAGCGGCGTGCCGGCGGGCGCGTCATGACTGAGCACAACGTCCGCAACACCTCCCGACACAGCCTTAGCGGCAGCCTCAACACTGAGCCGCTCATTAGGCCACCAGCTCACGCCTTCCACGCGGTGTGAGCGGTCGATGGAACCCGCGCCGCCAAGGACAAGTACACGGTGCTCGCCGATGAGGAAGCGATAAGTATCGGGCAGGAAGTAGATGTGTGAGGAGAGGGCCGACGGACTCGACGCGGTGAGGTCGAGTTTGGTCGGGTCGTCATGGTTGCCTCGAAGGAAGAACAAGCGAACATCGCTGTGGGCGAGCGCCTCGGTGAGCGTGTCGATGTACTCGGCGTTGAAGTCAAACGCGAAGTCTCCGAGATGAAGAATCGTGGCCGGGCTGGACGAGCGCGGATTCGTCGCGTTGTCACGCGCAACGTGGGAGGCCGCGTAAACGGCCCACCGCGTATTGCCGTGCCAGTCTCCGGCGAAGTACGTCGAGTCGGGGTCAAGGTGCAGCACAGCGCCTCCGGTACGGTCGGTACGTATTTACGTAAATACGTATTTACAGCCAATAACGTCGCAGGTAGAAGCGGGTGCGGCTCAATTTTCGGCGAGGTACCGATAGACGGTTGTGCGGCCGATTCCGAACATTTTGGCCAGGCTTGCTTTGGATACGCCTTGTTTGGCCAGTGAGCGCAGCTCCTCGGCCTGGGTTTTGGTGAGGGCGTGAGTGCGGCCCTTGTATGCGCCTCGTTTTTTGGCTGCCTCGATGCCTTCGCGTTGGCGTTCACGAATCAGTGAGCGTTCGAGTTCTGCAACCGCGCCGATCAGGTGGAGTTGGAATGTGGCGTAGGGGTCTTTCGCGCCGGGCTGGAAGATCAGGTTCTCTTTGATGAACGAGACAGCGACGCCTTTGCCGGTGAGTGTCGTGACGATGGTGTTCAGATCACTCAGGGAACGCGCCAGGCGGTCCATAGACGCGACAACGAGGAGGTCGCCCTCCCGGAGGTAGCTCATTGCGTCCTGGAGGCCCTGACGGCCCCGCATGGCCCCGCCGGAGGCGTGATCGGTGAAGGTCTTATCGCACCCGCCAATGGCGAGGCGCTGACGGTCGAGGTTTTGATCTGCGGCGCTGACGCGCATATATCCGACGCGCTGCCCCGTATAGGTCACCATGTCCCGCTAGCCTCCTGAGTCAAACGGACAGTGTTCCGTTGAGGCTAACGCTACCTTGTGGAACGGCTACGCAACGAGGGGTTTAAGTGTCCGTTTCGGTGTAGGCTGTCGTTCCTCAAATCCGTGCAGTAGACCCCTGTCGGGATCTGATTGTGATGCCGACCATAGCCACCGTAGCCACGATAGCGCCAAGGACCGCGTATGGGGTTTGCGGGCTCTTCGCGTTTGAGTGTGGGTCACGGCGTGTCTCCTGATCGGGGATGCTCGTCGAATCCACCCCCGATCAACACTGTCTGCAACCGGCAGTAGTCGAAGTTGCGTCAACCCCTCGCGACCCGCCGGTGCAGATCAATGAGATTGTTCACCGCCTCCCCTGGCCCCGACGACGACCGGACCATCTCGGCACCCCGGTACGCCAACGCCCGCCGGAACCGCATGCAAGCCTTCCGCGCGACCTACAGCTCCAGATGCCGGCCATTGGTGAGTACCGTGTCGAGCTTGTCCCGCCACTTCTCGTGCGGGTTACGGTCCCAGGTGTTGCACGTCAATCGACGGGTTCAGGACCCTCCCCGGGGCCCGGCGCCGCCGACGGGTCAGATGACACAGACGGGTGACAGGGGTGTCCTCCTGGTCCAGACAGGAGCATGTTTCCAGAAGTGACGGATAGATGGAAGATTCATCTACCGTTCATTTCGACCTACGCTGCGTTCATCTTCGGGCGGTAGCGTTCACGGCATGAATGACACAGACAGTGACTTCCGCGACGCCATCCTCGGCCGTCGCACACCGGTACTGGAGGAAATCCGGCACCGGCTACCGTCCTTTTCCGTTTCGGAGGCCCGGGTCGCCCGATTCATCATGACCTCCCCCGTCGAGGTGATGGGAATGTCCATCTCCCAGCTCGCCGACGCATCATCGACATCGGTCGGTTCGGTGGCCCGGTTCTGTCAACGGTTCGGCGTCACCGGGTACCAGCAGTTCAAACTTCTGCTCTCCCGGACACTGCCCGCTCCGTCGGAGGCGGAGGACGCCGGTGCCGGAGACGGTGGCAGTGACTCAGCCCGCTACCGCAGAACCCTCATACAGACCGGTGAGGCTCTCATCGCTGCGAGTAGGGTCATCGACACCGACCAGATAGAACGGGTCGTCGACATCATCGCGTCGGCAGGCAGTGTGCTCATCGCCGCGGCGGGAACATCCACACCGTTGGCCTGGGACACCGCCTACCGCATGACCGCACTCGGTATCGACGCCCGTTTCGAGGCGGACTTCATTTTCCAGGAGGTCCTCGCCGGATCCCTGGGCGAAGGAGACGTGTGCCTCGCGATCAGCCACACAGGTTCCACAATTCCCACGCTCCGGGTCGTCGAGACCGCCCGTGACAGGGGAGCAGCCACCGTGGGGGTCACCAGCTTCGCGACGTCACCGGTTACCGAACTGCTGGACTCGGTGATCGTCGCAGGCAGTGCGGAAACCCATCACCAGGTGGAAGCCGTCGTGAGCCGCATCGTCCATCTCGCAGTGCTCGACACCCTTCTCACCGGTCTCCGGAACCGGATCACAGGAGCACCTGACGCACAGCTCCTGGCCGACTCCATAGTCAATGCCAACCGGATCTGAACAGGAGAGACGATCAACATGGACACTCCGACACAGCACGATCGTGAAGACGACACGCCGTCCGACACCGTCAGAGGTACAGTGGTCGATTCACTCGGACAGCCACTGCCGAGAATTTCGGTCAGCGACGGGCGACGAGTGACGCTCACCGATGACAACGGGGCATTCTCTTTCAACGGTGACCCGGACAACGGCGGTGCGCTTCCGGGCAGTGGTTTCATCACCGTCACCGTTCCAGCCGGCCTAACCGCAGACCGCTGGTTCTGCCGAACACGCAGCGGAGAAGACCTGCGGTTCGTCCTGGAACGGGCGACAGATCCCGCAGCGACCGCTCTTCCCTACCGTTTCGCCCACCTCACAGATCTCCACATCGGTGGCGCTGCGATGTATCCGCAACCGGCTGAGCTCGGTGACGCCGAAGTGCTGGGTGCGCTGCTGCGGCGCATCGCCGAGCAGACCGACGTGGCGTCATTCATGATCACCGGGGATCTCACCGACCGCGGCGTCGACGACCAGTACCGTGAACTCCTCCGGACCCTGTCGCACAGCCCCCGGCCGTGGCACACCGTTCCCGGCAACCACGACCACATGGCAGGTGACCGTTACCACAGCACTGTTAGCCGGACCGGCTACGAGATCCACACCGGTGACCCCGCCGCCTATGAAACGTGGATGGGACCTCGCTGGTACTCATTCGACCTTCCCGGGCTCCACGTAGTCTGCATGGACTGGCTGACCGATGAACTTGACCTGGACGCCGGGATCCAGCGCTCCTGGCTGGCAGCGGATCTCGCCGCCTGGAATGCCGGGGGGCAGGGGGAACGTCCCTGGATTCTGCTGTACCACGACCAGCCCACCAGAGAATTCCTCGGCAGCGCACCGTATCCGCCGAAAGCCACGTTCTCCGGACACCGTCACACGGACCGGATCGTGAAGACTGACGACGTCCTCCACGTCAATACTCCGCCGGCGATGTTCGGCGGAGTCGACCACTCGGTGGCCGGGTACCGGGTCGTGGAGTGGGACGGCGAACAGATCACCGTGGTAACCGGTCAGAGCTTTCCGCCTGCCGGATCCGGCGGGACCGTAGGATCCGCCGGAAGCGCCGGGTCAGGTCGGGCTGCCGCGGAGGACACCCCTGCTCCGGTCACACCACTGTGGCAGCACGAACCTGACACCACAGGGTACCGGGCGGTAGCCGCAGGGCAGGGTACCGCGGGAACTCTGGTCGCCTACAGGGCCTGTGAAGGTGGTGAAGGCAGACTGTCCTGCCTCGACCTCGCCACCGGACGCACCGTATGGGAGCTCGACCTCGACACATGGCCTGCGGCCGACGCTCCCGTTCGAGGTTCGGTGGACGGCAGTCCTGTCGCGGTGATCGGTCTGGTTGACGGGTCTGTGATAGCAGTGGACGACACGGCCGGGACACTCCTCTGGCGCTTCGATTCCACCGATCCCATGCGACGGTTCTCCCTGCATTCCCCCGCAGTCACCGAGGGAACGGTCATTGCTGGAGATGTCTCCGATGTCGTCGGGATCTCACTGGACGACGGCACACTCCGGTGGCGTCGCCGGGACCTGGCCAACTACCAGACCGTTATCACCATGGCCTCCCCTGCCCCGGACGGTTCGAGAGTGGCTGTGGGGTCTTTTCCCGCCCCGGAGCGCATCAGCGTGCTGGACGCTGCAACCGGCGGTGACCTCGCTACCGCACATGCTCAGCAACAGTCCCGGACTACCGGCGAAAGCCCGTTCTCGCGTGCAGCTCTACCGGTGGCGACACCTGTATGGGCGGCCCCGACCGGGATCATCTACACGACTCTGAACGGAACATCCCGTCTGAACCCTTTCACCGCAACGGTGGAGTGGCAGCGACTCTCCCGGCGACCGTGGAATGAAGCGTCCCCGTTGTGCGTGCCCGACGGGGTTGTCGTGACCGACTCGTCAGGTGAGGTATCACTCCTCGACGTGGACACCGGGGACACCCGGTGGACCTGGAACTGGTCCCGGGACTCCTCCGGCGCTCCACTCGTCTGTCGCGGTACCTACCGGAGAACGCCGGAGCCGCTGTCCGCCACTCCCGCGCTCGCAGGGGAGGAGATCCTTGTTCCCACACTGTGCGCCTCGGTGGTCGTCCTCGATGTATCCACCGGTGAGCTGCGTCGGGTCGTCCCCACCTGCGCACCGGTCACGGCCACCCCGATCCCGGGGCCGGTGGGCCACGGGCCGGGACTCCTGATGGTCACAGTGGAGTCGGACGGGGGTGTGCGATGCTATCCGCTGCAGTGACCGTGCCGGGGCGTCGCCGCCGGATAGTGGGGCTCGCCTTCGCCACACCTGCGCTCGTTGCGGTCAGCCTGTTCATTCTGTTGCCGGGTCTGCTGGCGTTGGTGGGCAGCCTGTTCAACATCAGGATCGGGTCGCAGACCTCGTGGAGGTGGGCAGGGCTCGACAACTACGGCACCGTTCTCGCGGATCCGGCGGTCCGCCAGGCGATCCTGAACACCCTGGTCTACTCGGTGATCACCGTGATCCCCGGTCTGGTCCTCGGCTTCCTCCTGGCACTGCTGGTCCATTCAGCCACCAGGGGAAAGCGTCTGCTCCAGGTACTGCTGTTCCTCCCGTACACAGGGAATCTTGTTGCCATGGGAGTGGTGTTCCGGTCGGTGTTCGCCAGCCCCTCGGGCCCGTTGAACAGTGTGCTGGGAGTGTTCGGTCTGGGACCGGTGGCTTTCCTCAGTGACCCTTCCCTGACTCTTCCCACGGTCGCTCTGGTCGGACTGTGGCGACTGGTGTCGTTCACGTTCCTCATCTACTTCGCGGGCCTCAGCAGCATACCGACGGTGGTGGAGGAGGCCGCTGACATGGACGGTGTCACAGGTGCAGCCCGAGTGCGTCACGTACTTCTTCCACTCCTCCGGCCTGTCAGTGCATTCGCCCTGGTGATGGCGGTTCTCCAGTGTGCGCAGGTTTTCGACACCGTCCGGATTATGACCGACGGTGGGCCTCTCGGTTCAAGTGAGACCGTACTCACCATGGCCTGGAAACTCGGGTTCGAGTACTTCGACCTGGGGCAGGCAGCTGCGCTGAACACCATGCTCATCGCGGTTCTGATTCTCACAGGGGTGATCCACCGGCGGATTTCCCGACGTAGCGAACGTCCGTCAGCGGCAGGCGTCCCGCAGACGGGGGAGGAGAAGTCATGACCAGCACCGTGACCAGGTGGAGTGTCCTCTTCATCGCTGTCGTCATTTCTCTGGCACCGTTCCTCTGGATGGTGCGTACCGCCTTTGCGGGTCGGGAGGATCAGGTTGACTCAGGGCTCCGCCTCCTTCCTCCGGACCCGACACTCGCCAACTTCTCTGAGGCGTGGACACGGGGTGGGCTCGGACACGCGATGCTGGTCGGTGTCGTAGTCACGGCGCTGATTCTCGTGCTTCAGCTCGCGGTGAGCATTCCGGCGTCATTCGCTCTCGCGAAGCTCGACTTCCCCGGTCGTAATGCCGCATTCGGGCTGGTTCTGGCCTGTATGTTGATCCCGGGCCAGGCGACTGCACTGCCGCTGTACATCGGGATCGGGAGTGCGGGGTTCGGAAACACTTTCGCGGCGTTGGTGATCCCGTTCACGGCGACGGCTATAGGACTGTTTCTGCTGCGTCAGCACATGGTGACCATCCCGGACACTCTCCTCGAAGCTGCCCGGACAGACGGTCTCGGTCTGTGGCGGACTCTGGTCCATGTCGTCGTCCCCAACTCCCGCTCTGCGATCGCGACCTTCTCGGTGCTGTCCGTCTTCGCACACTGGAACGACTACATGTGGCCACTGCTCATCGCCCGCTCCGATGCCCTGTACACCCCGCCGCTGGCACTGGCGGTGTTCCAGCAGGGAGAGACCGGAACCGACTACGGCGCGCTGAGCGCCGGGGCACTCATCGTGACACTTCCGATGATCGCACTGTTCCTGGCTGCCCAGCAGCACTTCGCCCGTGGGATAGCGGGTGGGGAGGCTCCGGGCTGACATGACAAGGGATCTCTCATCCGCTCCTCCGACAGTTCTCCACCCCGACACTTCATCCCCAGTAATCACCAGACAGAAAGGGCAGGACCAATGACCTCCACATCTTCAACCGCCCGTCTGACCTCCACATCTTCAACCACCCGTCGCAGGCTCCGAGGCCGGAGCCTCGGCGCAGCACTGCTCACAGCGACCTCGCTCGCTGCGCTCACCTCCTGCTCCGGATCAGGGGAAGTCGCTGCCCCGGCGGAACAGGCCGACGTGTCCTCCTGCGACCCGTCCGGTGTGACACTCACCGCCGTATTTGCCAGCCAGGGTCGGCAGGGCGCTGAAATGGCCAAAGAAAAGCTGGAGAAGAAGTATCCGGGACTCACCGTGGAACTCAGGGCTACCCCGGAGGGCACCAGCTACGACGAACTCACGCAGCAGGTTGTCGCGGACATTCAGGCAGGGTCGCGGCCGGACGTCATCATGCTGGGGCTTGACCAGCTCAGGTTCTGGGTAGACAACTACAGTCCCCGACCTCTCGACACCTCAGTGCTCAAGGACAGCTACCGCAAGAACTTCCTGGATGTCGGCACAATCAACGGGACCACCTACGTAGCCCCGTTCCAGATCTCGGTTCCGGTTCTCTACACCAACACGACGATGGCCGGGCAGGCCGGAATCGACGAGCTGCCGACCACCCACAGCCAGGTGATCAGCGATGCGGAGAAGATCAAGGAGAAGACGGGAAAGAAACCTGTCCAGATTCCGCGTGACACCATCGCCTGGGGGTTCGTCCAGGCCTTCATCCAGAGCAACGGTGCCCGGTATGTCAACGATGACGGGACGGCCGGGTTCGACACCCCGCAGGGACGCGAGGCGCTGGAGATCTACCGGACCATCGGGGAGAAGGGACTGCAGAATCCGGTGTCCTGGCAGGATTCGATCAAGGAATTCAGCAGCGGCCAGGTCGCCTACTTCTTCGGGACACCGGCAGTGGCCGCGACAGTGAAGAAGGCGGTGGGTGACAGTTTCGACTGGACAGTGTCCGACATGCCGGTGCCGGACGGTGGTACCGCCAACCTCCCGGCAGGGGGCAACGGGTGGATGGTGCTCTCCGATGACGCCTGCCGGGCCGCGTACTCGAGCGAGATGATCAGCGACATGCTGGATCCGCAGGTGATTGCAAGCAGCGCACGGGAGAACAGCTACATTCCTGTTGACACCGCAGCCCAGGACATGCTCAGGCAGGATGCCGACTACGACAGCCCGCTAGGGTACGCATGGAAGTACGAGGGGACGCCGAGTGCTGGCGGCGGCTGGCCGGGACAGTCCATGGGAAGGGTGAACCAGACGCTCCAGGACATGGTCCAGCAGATGACCGATCAGGGAAGGTCTGTCGACGAAGCGGTCTCTGACGCCGTGAAGAAGATCAACGGGGTGACTCAGCAGTGACATCCTTCGCCGGAGCAGTGCAGGAACAGGAATCCACCACGGGAGGGGACCACGCCAAGAGTATCCGTGTCCACGGACTGACCAGGACATTCGGAGAGGTCACTGCTCTCGACCACGTCGATCTGGACGTTATTCCGGGTGAGTCACTGGTACTTCTCGGCCCGTCCGGCTCCGGGAAGTCGACGTTCCTGCGAGCTGTCGCAGGGCTGGAGGAGATCGACTCCGGCGAGATCACCATTGGTGGCGTCCCACAACAGGGCCTGCCGCCTCACCGTCGTGACGTCGCCATCGTCTTCCAGAACTTCGCCCTCTACCCGCATCTGGACGCGCTCCGTAACATCACCCTGGGGCTTGTTCACGGTCTCGGCATGACCAGGGGAGATGCCGAGCTACGAGCCCGCGCGGTGGCGCAGCGTCTGCAGATCACCGAACTGCTGGGCCGCCGTCCCCGCGAAATGTCCGGGGGACAGCGGCAGCGCGTTGCTCTGGCCCGTGCACTGGCACGCCAGGCAGGGGTGGTTCTGCTGGACGAGCCCCTGTCCGGGATGGATGCGCAGCTCCACCTCGTCCTCCGGGAGGAGATAGCGACACTGTTGCGCAGCAGCGGGGCCACGTCTATCCATGTCACGCACGACCAGCAGGATGCCTTTGCCGTCGCTGACAGGGTGGCGGTGATTCACCGTGGGAGGATTGAGCAGATCGGTACACCCCGTGAGCTGTATTCGCGTCCGACTACCGCTTTCGTGGCAGGTTTCATCGGTACACCGCCGATGAACCTGGCCGAAGTGCGGGTCAGAGACGGGTACTGCACAGGTGGTTTTCTTGAGGGAGTTCCCCTGGAGGAGCTCGGAGGGATGCCCGTTCTCAGGGGAAGGGACCGGTTCCGCGTCGGTATCCGGCCTGACGATCTCCGGTTGGGCACTCCCGGAGACAGTCGCGACCGGGTCATCGGGGTGACGGTCACTGCGGTCTCCTACGAAGGTGGCAGCCAGATTGTCCGCCTGAGCCGCAATGGTGACGTCGCCGGTGGCACCCTGTCAGCGAGGATGACGGCTGACGCCTCAGTGAGCGAGGGTGACCGGCTGTCGGCGTCCTGGAGCCGTGGTGCACTTCATGTGTTTGACGCGGAAACCGGTATACGGATCGACGCAGACAGGTGAAAGGGGAGGACATGAGAGGTGTCAGGGTCACAGCTCCCCGCGACAGGGATGCCCTGTACCGTCCGGGATACTCAGCCTACATCTTCGACTGGGACGGAACAGTCGCGGACAGTCACAGGGCGAACTACTCTGCCGTCAGCAGTGCGCTCAGGCTTGTCGGCGTCGACATCAGCTGGGAATGGTACATTGCGCGCCACGGGCTTTCGGCGGGAGAGATGGCCACGGCGGCTGCTGAAGAGGTGGGAAGGCGCATTGACGTCCCGAGGGTTGTCGAGTCCAGGGACGAGTTCTTCCTCCGTGTTGTCGCCGATGTTGCACCGGTTGCCCCGGTCGTTTCAGTGATCCGCCGCCTGCAGGGTGGTGCTCCTGTCGCTGTAGCCACCGGAGGACCCCGGCGCACCGTGCTCCACACGATCGACATGTGGAAGATAGGACACTTGTTCTCGGCAGTTGTCACCCGGGACGACGTGTCCTGCGGAAAGCCGGATCCGGCACTGTTTCTGCGGGCGTCGGAGCTGCTGGGTGTCCCGGCGGAGAAGTGCCTGGTCTACGAGGATAGTGATGAAGGGCTCGAAGCTGCGCGGAGGGCAGGTATGGACGCGGTGGACGTGCGACCCTGTCTGGCGTCGGAGCGGAGGGGCATGACGGCGCGCACACCGTCCTGACTGAATGGCGGGGCGCAACCGACTGCCCCTCACCGCGGAGGAGTTCGACGCTGCCGCCCGGGTATCAGCCGCGCAGAGTTGAGGATGAACGCCGTCTCCGACCCGACATGGACGAAGGCGGCGACCACCGGGCTGAGCAGTCCGGATGCCGCCAGTACGATTCCTGCCAGGTCGACAGTCACGGTCCCGATGAAGTTGAACGTCACGATCCGGTGTGCCCGCCGGGCCGTGCGCAGGGTGGTGACCAGATCGCGGGGGTCGGAGCTGACGAGAATGACGTCGGAGCTTTCCCTGGCGATGTCTGTTCCCCCTCCCATGGCGATTCCCACGTCAGCTTTCGCCAGCGCCGGGGCGTCATTGACCCCGTCGCCGACCATCACCAGCCGGTGGCCTGCGGCCCGTTCGCGGTCGATCACAGTGGTCTTGTCCTCGGGGAGCAGGTCGGCGCGAACGTCGGTGACGCCCACCGCCCTGCCGACGGCGAGGGCCGTCCCGGCGGAGTCGCCGGTGATCATGATGGTGCGCACGCCTTCGTCGTGCAGGTCGGCGACAGCCTGGGAGGATGTCGGCCTGATTTCGTCGGCGAGCAGTACAGAACCGGCGTACCTGCCGTCGACGCCGATGTGTACCGCGTTCCCGAAGCCGGGGTGGACGAAGGTGTGGTCCAACAATCTGACGGAGCGGTTGAACAAGGAGATCCGCCGGCGGACCAATGTCGTGAGGATCTTCCCTGACCGTGTTTCGGTGGTCCGGTTGGTCGGGGCAGTGCTGGCTGAGCAGCATGAGGACTGGATGCAGCAGCGTCGGTACATGCCTCTGGCGGTGCTGTCCTCGACGGCGGAGATGCTGGCGAAGGCCCGGGCAGCTGACGGCGTCGGCGTCGTTGTCGGTGACGGTCAGGAGGCTCTGGTGGCGTAGAGAATCCTGTTCCGTCAGCGGTCAGTTCATCGCTGAGTCAACCGCTGGCGGATACACCACTCAAAAGGACGCTGATAATGGGTAGTGCAGGATCGGAACCAGTCGGAATGACCCGCAAACGGACTGGCTACAGTGTGACTGTGTGCCTTCGTCAAGATTTGTCTTCCGGATTGGTTCCGACCCCGCACCACGGGTCTGGTGATGCGGTCATGACCTCATAGGAGCGTGACCTCAACCGCGATCACCCCAACAGGTGCCAAGTGTAGAGGTCCCATCAGCGTCTTGTCTGCCCGACATCACGGAACCATGGCTGTAGGAACTACTCATCCTGTCGAAGGGACTCTTCATGACGAACACCGCTATCCCCACCACGTTTCCACCGGTCGCCGGGGTTGACACACATACTGATACCCATACCGTCGCCGCGGTCACTGCTACAGGTCAGCATCTAGCTACCGAAACCTTTCCTGCGACCACTGCAGGATATAAACATCTGGCGTCGTTTCTAAACACCCACAGTGTCGACACCGTCGGGGTCGAAGGAACCAATTCCTACGGGGCAGGACTAACACGCCATCTCATCAACTCTGGATATACAGTCGTCGAGGTGCTGCGTCCGACCCGCGCGGTCCGTAGGCGTAACGGCAAATCAGACCCAGTCGATGCTCTGGCTGCCGCACGACAAGTCCTCACCGGGGACGCGTTGAGCATCCCCAAAGACTCAACAGGACCAGTCGAATCGTTAAGAACGCTCTACATCACACGCAAGCAGCTTGTGACAACGACTGTTAAACTCTTGAACACGATCAAGTCGTTGCTGGTCACTGCGTCTGATGACACCCGGACGAGGTATAGCACGATGACGAACCACGCTATGATCGTTGCTTTGGCTCGTTGTCGGCCAAAACCTGACGATCACGACCCGGCGAATGCGGTGGTATCCAGCTTGAAAATTCTTGCAACCACCTACCTTGAGATGCGAGGCCGATGTGATGAACTCGAATCCCGGATCAGTGCTCTTATCTCACATATCAACCCGTATATCAGCAACATGATCGGTAGCGGCCCGGTGATTGCTGCTGAACTACTTGTCAGCATAGGTGAAAATCCCGGACGCATCCCGTCCGAAGCAGCCCTAGCGCAACTATGCGGCGTAGCACCACTGCCAGCAAGTTCCGGGCGTACCACACGACACAGACTAAACCGAGGCGGAGACCGGCGGGCGAATTCAGCGCTGTACCGGCTAGCGGTTGTTCGCATGGCGTGTGACCAACGCACCAAAGAATACGTAGCTAAACGCACCGCAGAAGGCTTGTCAAAGAAAGAAATCATTCGCTGCCTGAAACGAGCCATCGTGCGCGAGGTTTACCGCATCGTGTGTGCGCAGTCCAGCCAGCCTGAACCGACGGATTATCGCCGCCCAGAGTTGAAACGCCTACGTCAAGCACGGCACCTGACACAGGCACAAATAGCACACCGCCTTGGATGCGCCCCTGCCAGAATCAGCGATATCGAAACCGGAAGACGCCCGCTAAAAGAATTAACCATTGCCTATGAAAAACTTCTCGTCAGCACTTGACACACTATAGGAGCATCTTGACCCTGGAGTGCCGTCACAGTAGTGACCAGGAGCAACGTCCTGGTCCAGAGAAGAGGAAGGTCGTGGCCACCATCCTTGTGCTTGGGATGTCGGTGACTCACGACTTTGCTGGGACAATTACCCAGGTGCACAGCTGGTTTGCCTAGCTGAGCATTAGGAGTGTCTTTCGACGCTCGACGACCTTCGGAGCTTAGGACCTCCGGAGGTCGTTTTTCTTGTTCAGGGGAGCCAACCCAGGTGGGAGAGCACATCCCTGATGGTGCCCCAGGTTACGGGGCTTGCCGCCTCCTACGCTACTTGCATCGGCCGCGCTTTATGTGTGTCTTTTTAGGGCATCCCAGAGTGATCAACACCGATAAAGCACCCTCCCTACCCAGGGCAATATCCGAGTTGAAGTCAGAGGGAATCTGCCCGCCAACAGTGGAACACCGGCAGGTGAAATACCTCAATAACATCCTGGAAGGCGACCGTGGTCGGCTGAAGCGGATCCTCGGGCCGAAAGGCGCGTTTAAGAACTTAGACATCTGCATATCGGACGTTGAAAGGGATGGAGGCGATGCACTCATTGCGGAAAGGGCAAGGCACGATGTTTGACCTCACGGGCAACCGAACCCGGACGCGGTGATCGTCAACCGGGTCTTCGAGACGGCCTGACAACGCCCACACGCAGCGGCGATCAGGGAATGAGAAACTGAGTCTTCGCTGCTCTCCGCCCAACTTTGCAACAGCACCTTCAGTACGAGCCCCGACTATTCCGCTTTCCTGACCCTTCGACCGCGCGGCAAGAAGTTCGCCTACCAGCCCAAACGATACCCTGCCCTGTACGGAAGGGTGTACCCGTTCCGAACAGTTACGGCGCGGCACAACCGGAACGCCGGCAAGCCCTAGATGTACTGATCGGGGACGTTGGTCAATCGTGAGAACGGCGGCTGGTTGCCGCAGGCCGTGTGCGGGCGGTGGTGGTTGTAGTAGTGCAGCCAGCTGTCGAGCTCACTGCGTCGTTCCGTCTCGGACGTGTAGCAGCGGGCATAGGCCCAGACGTCAGCCAGGGTTCGGTGGAAGCGCTCGATCTTCCCGTTGGTCTGCGGCCGATAGGGCCTCGTGCGCTTGTGCCTGATGCCGAGCTCGTGGCAGGTGTCTCGCCACAGGTGTGACCGGTAGGCGCCGCCGTTGTCGGACAGGACCCGCTCGACGGTGACCCCGCGTGCGTTGAACCACTCGACGGCCCTGACGAGGACGGCGGTGGCGGTGAGGGCGGTTTCGTCGTCGTGGATCTCGGCGTAGGCGACGCGGGAGTGGTTGTCGATCACGGTGTGGACGTAGGCCTTGCCCATGAGCGGATCCCGCCACTTGTTGCGGGGCTTGTCGGGTGTGGCGGCTCGGTTGCGGTGGCCTTGTTGTCGGCCGACGTAGCGCCAGCCTCCACCGTCGGGGATGTTGCCGAGCTTCTTCACGTCGACGTGGAACATCGCGCCGGGGTGGTCGTGCTCGTAGCGGCGGACGGGCTCCCCGGTGGCGCGGTCGACGTGGGAGAGCCGGTTCAGCCGGGCGTCGACCAGGATCCGGTGGACCGTGGACGGTGCGATCCCGAGCCGGCAGGCGAGCTGGACCGGGCCTTCGCGCAGTCGGAGGCGAAGCCGGATGCAGCGCTTCGCAGTTGCGTGGCTGGTCTTGTTCGGCGACCGGCGGGGCCGTGAGGAGCGGTCCTGCATGGACTGGCCGGTGCGGTAGCGGTCGGCCCAGCGCTTCACAGTGGGCCAGGAAACCTGGAACCGGGCGGCGACCTCGCTGATCGGGAAGCCATCGTCGACCACGAGACGGCCGACGATCAGGCGGTGCCGGGGCGTGAGAGCTGCGTTGGCGTGGG
>JALXXC010000002.1 GCA_025144245.1 Corynebacterium sp. p3-SID1145
CTCCGTACAACTAGCCCGCCCGCCGCGGACTAGTCGTGCTCGGGCCGCGCGCCAGTCGCGCTACTAGTCGCCAGTGGCGTGGCGCCGCTCGGTCGCGGGTTCGAACCCGTCGCGGGCCTCTTCGTACACCCGCGTCAGCGAAGCCGCGGATTCGGACCAGCTGAACTTCGCGGCGCGCTCGACGGCGGCTTCGGCCATGGAGATGCGGCGGGCGTCGTCGTCAAGCAATGCTCCGAGCGCCTCCGCCCACTCCGCCGGATCGTGCCCGTCGACCAGCACCCCCGTCTCCCCGTCCGCGACAGCCAGCGACAACCCGCCCACACGCGCCGCTACCACCGGCGTGCCCGTGGCCTGCGCCTCCACCGCCACCAGGCCGAAAGACTCATTGTAGCTGGGCACCGCAACAATATCCGCCGCCTGGTAAACCGCCACCAGCTCCTCCGGCGGACGCGGCCCCAAGAAACGCACCGTGCGGCTCAGGCCCAGCTTGTGCGCGAACGAACGGTAATAGTCCACCGACGCATCGCTTCCCGACGCCCCACCGCACAGAATCACCCGCAGATTCCTCCCCGGGTCCCGCTCCACCATCTCCGCGACCGCCCGCAGCAGCACCTGCGGCCCCTTGAACTCCTGCAGGCGGCCCACGAACGCAACGACCTCGCTATCCACCGGAATGCCCAGGTGACGGCGGGCACGCTCCGTGTTGCGGTTCGTTCCCGGGGTGTACAAACGCGTGTCCGCACCCGGGGTGACCACGCGGATGCGGCACGGATCGACGTCGTAATGCCAGCTCAACTGCTCGATCTCGTCCTTGGTGTTGACCACCAGAACATCCGCGTTGTCCACGAGCTGCTGCTCGCAGATCCGGCGCGCCTCCGTTTCCGGTGATTCCCCGCCCACTTTCTTCTGCGCAGCGTTTTTCACCGCCGCCCACGTGTGGCCGGTGTGGATGAGCGGCACCCGCGCAAGGTCGCGCAAGAGCCACCCCACTTGGCCCGAGAGCCAGTAATGCGAGTGGATCAAGTCGTAACTGCACCCCTCGTCACGCGTGAACTGCACGATGCCGCCCGCGAATGCCGCGAGTTGCGTGGGCAGCTCCTCCTTCGCCAACCCCTCGTACGGGCCCGCGACAATATTGACCACCCGCAGCTTGTCCGTGACCTGCACGACCTCGCCCTGGCTCGGACGGGTGGCGCGTGTGAATACATCCACCTCCACCCCGGCGGCGGCGAGCTCCCGCGCAATATTGAGGACGTAGACATTCATTCCGCCCGCATCACCGGAACCTGGCTGCTCGAGCGGGGAAGTGTGCATGGAGATCATCGCGACGCGCATACACACAGTCTAGAAACCTTCCCCCGGGGTCAGCGCGCGTGCTTGTGCCACTCCCCGAAATCCGCCGCGATCGTCGCCGCCAAATTCCGGTAGGCGCGCAACGTGTTGGGACGCAGCCTGTCGATGTCCACCACCGCCCCCGCCGCCAGGTGGGGGTCGTACGGCACCACGTGCACCGCGCGGGTCCGCGCCGCGAAATGCGCGACCACGGCATCCATGTCGACCGCCGATTTCGGCGACGACGGAGCCGACACCACGACCACCGCATGCGCCGCCAACCGGCCGTAGCCGTGCAACTCCAGCCAATCCAGCGTCGCCGCCGCCGACTGCGCCCCGTCGAGTGCCGGCGAGCTGACCAGCACCAGTGTGTTGGCCAAGTCGAGCACCCCCGCCATGGCCGAGTGCATCAACCCGGTTCCGCAGTCAGTCAGGATGAGGTTGTAGTGGTGCTGCAGGATATCCACCGCGCGCCGGTAGTCCGATTCACTGAAGGCCTCGGACACCGCCGGGTCACGCTCGCTGCCGATCACCTCCAACCGGGAAGCGCCCTGCGTCGTGAACGCCTTGATCTGCGCGTACCGCGCCGTGTCCTCCACCGTGAGCAAGTCACGGATCGTCGCCGGCCCCGGTGCCGCCACGCGCTGGGCGAGGGTGCCAAAGTCCGGGTTCGCGTCGATCGCGATCACCCGGTCCCCTCGCGTTTGCGCCAGCACCGAGCCCAACGCCACCGTCGTCGTGGTCTTACCAACTCCGCCTTTCAGCGACATCACCGCAATACGGTAGTCCCCGCGCAACGGCGTCCGGATCGCCTCAGTCACCCGCGCCCGCTGCTCCTCCCGGCGCGACAGCCCCGGGTTCACCTTCCCTCCCGTCGCCCCGTGCACGAGCTTGCGCCATCCCTGCCGCGGTGGCGCCTTGACCGGTCGCACAATGTCGACGTGCTCCAGCGACGGGAAGGGCGCCTGTTGCGCTGGCGGCGCTAGCTGGGGTGGCTGAGCTGGCGGTACTGGCAGTGTTGATTGAACCGGCTGTGCCGGTCCTGCCTCGGGTTCGAGGCCAGGCGCTTGCGCCTGCACCGCCGCTTGCGCCTGCTCCGGCGCATGGTGCAGGCCCACCCCCATTTCCGGCACCCACTCCCCGAGGCCGGTGTTGGCGTACCTGCGGTATTGAATGTCAGTCACGTCTTCCTCCCCCAAGGCATCTCGCTGATGAGTGACTCACTCCGTGACACTACGTGGGCGGGCACCGCCTGTGGGGCCAGCGATGTCTACTTCAGTGCGCATTGCATGGCGCGCGGGTGCGAAACGCCCCTCATTACCCCCATTTCGTGACCGAGATCATAAATTATCTGACATCCCACTCAAATCACTTATATACTTTGTCGAAGTAAATCAATGGGGAATTTACTGGACACCGAACGATCAACCGACGAGACACTTCAACGGAGGGCAGAACATTGTCGGCATTCGAAGAAAAGGCCTGGCTGTCAAGCTACGCAGAGTGGACCCCGCCGGAGGTCGAACTGGGCGACGACACCCTGCTGGACCTCTATGAAGACACCCTTTCGAAGCGTTCGTACAAGAACGCCATGTGGTTCTTCGGCCGCACGATCACATATTCCGAGCTGGACAAGCAGGTCCGCAGCTGCGCCGCCGGCCTGAAAGCATTCGGTGTCCGCCCGGGCGACCGTGTGGCGATTGTCCTGCCGAACTGCCCCCAGTTCGCGATCACCTTCCTGGCGGCGCTGCGCCTCGGCGCTTCCGTTGTGGTGCACAACCCGCTGTACACCGCGCACGAGCTGCGCGGCCAATTCAACGATCACGGCGCCCGCGTCGCCGTCATGTGGGACAAGTCGGTCGAAGCACTCGCCTCCCTGCGCAACGACACTCCGCTGGAGACCATCGTCTCCGTCGACATGACCAAGGCCATGCCGAAGTACATGGAGCTGGCGCTGAAGTACGTGCCGCTGAAGAAACTGCGCGAATCCCGCAAGAAGCTCTCCGGACCGGCTCCGGACACCATCCCGTTCGAGACTCTCCTGTCCGCCGCATTCGGCGGCGAGGGCCATAACCTTGAAACCCCGGAGATCACGCAGGACACCACCGCGGTCATCCTTTACACCTCCGGCACCACCGGTGAACCGAAGGGTGCGCAGATCACACACGGCAACTTCAACCACCAGATGAAGGCCGGCCGCGCCTGGATGAAGGACCTGGGCAAGGAAGATGAGAAGGTCCTGGCGATCCTGCCGCTGTTCCACGTCTACGGTCTCGCCCTGAACTTGGGTCTGGGTCTGCTGGTCGGCGCGGAGATCACCCTGCTTCCGGCGCCGGAGCCGGACCTGATCCAGGACGCTCTGAAGCGCAATCCGCCCACCTTCGTCCCGGGCGTGCCCACCCTGTACCAGCGCATTGCCGCGTCGGCGGCGGAGAAGGGCCAGAAGCTGTCTTCGATCCGCAACTCCTTCTCCGGCGCGTCCACGCTTCCGGTCTCCACTGTCGAGGCGTGGGAGAAGATCACCGGCGGCAAGCTGGTGGAGGGCTACGGCCTGACCGAGACCGCGCCGATCGTCACCGCGAACCCGATGGACGGCAGCCGCCGCCCGGGCTACATCGGCGTGCCGTTCCCGAACACGCTCGTGCGCATCGTCGACCCGGACAATCCGACGGAGCTCATGCCGGACGGTGAGCCGGGCGAGCTCGTGGTCAAGGGCCCGCAGGTGATGAAGGGCTACTTGAACAAGCCTGAAGCCAACGAGAAGGCGTTCGTCGACGGTTATTTCCGCACCGGCGACATGGGTGTCATGGAGGAAGACGGCTGGATCCGTCTGGTCTCCCGCATCAAGGAAATGATCATCACCGGCGGCTTCAACGTCTACCCGGACGAGGTCGAGAACGTGATGCGCGCGCACCGCGACGTCGCCGACATCGCAGTTGTGGGCCGCCCGCGCGAGGACGGTTCCGAGGACGTCGTCGCCTGTGTCACCCTCGAGGAAGGTGCAGCGCTGGATCCGCAGGGCCTGCAGGATTTCGCCCGCGAGCGCCTCACCCCGTACAAGGTGCCGCGCACCTTCTATCACTTCGAGGAGCTGCAGCGCGACATGACGGGCAAGATCCGCCGCCGCGAGGTGCAGCAGTCGCTCATCGACCGCCTCAACGCGGGCACGGCCGCCGACGGCGAGAATGCCGATGGCACGCCGGAGGAGCCGACCGAGGAGCAGATCGAGAAGGGCGCGAAGGAGAACGGCTGGTCCCTGGAGAAGGCGCCGGAGGACTCCACTGGGGCCGAGGCTGACGGCGCCAACGCCGAGGCTGATGCCACCGAAGGCGATGCCGGCCGCCACCGCCTCGACGAGGAGAACTAACTAGTCGAGAGTCAGCCCAATCCACACAGGTTCGGGCACGAGCTCGACATCGAAACGCTCGCGCACACCGTCACGCACCGTGCGCGCAAGCGTGACGACGTCCCCCGCCGCCGCCCCTCCACGGTTCGTCAACGCCAACGTGTGCTTGGTGGACAACCGTGCGGGGGCGGTTTCGTCCGGGTACCCCTTGCTGAACCCGGCGCGCTCGATGAGCCACGCCGCGGACAGCTTCACCTTCCCGTCGGCCTGCGGGTAGCGGGGCATGGTCTCCCCTTCACCGGGCCGCTCCGCCTCGACAGTGCGGGCGATACGGTCGGCCAGCTCAGGCGCGACGACGGGGTTGGTGAAGAAGGATCCCGCCGACCAGGTGTCGTGGTCTTCCGGGTCGAGCACCATGCCTTTGGCGGCGCGCACCCGCAGGATCTCCTCGCGGCCCTGAGCCAAAGGCAGCTGCTTCCCGCCCAGGTGGCGGAGAGGGATGGACAACTCGGACGGGGTGAGCTGCAGCTCGATCTCCAGCACCACGGCCCGGCCGGTGAATTTCAGGTTGGAGTAGCGGTACGCCAGATCCAAGTCCCTGGCCGGCACCCACTCGTCAGCGCCTGTCTCGCGGTTGTGCAGCCGCACGCGGGTGAGCACATCGGCGACCTCGGCACCGTAAGCACCGACATTCTGCACCGGCGTCGCACCGGCGGAGCCCGGAATGCCGGACAGGGTCTCAATTCCCGACAGTCCCGCACCCACCGCCGCCGCGACCACGTCGTCCCACACGGCACCGGCGCCGGCACGCACGACACCGTCGGGGCGGACGGAAATATCGTCGTTGCCCGCCACCACGACCGTCAGGTCGAGGTCGCCGTCGGCCACCACGAGGTTGGACCCCCCGCCGAGGATGAGGAGGGGCTCGCGGGAGGCGTCGAGAAGCGACACTGCCGAAGCCAGCTCCGACGCGGTACGGGCGCGCCACGCCGCACGCGGTGTTCCGCCCACGCGCAACGTCGTCAAATCCTTCAGCCGCACGCCCTTTAAGGGCTCCAAATCCAGTTGAGTCGCAGATGTTTCAGCCACGACAACAACGGTAGTCTGTGTGGCATGGCTACTCATAGCGACAACACCGTTACCGTCAACCAGCCCGCCGACAAGGTGCACAAGGCGTACTCCACCCGCGAATACTGGGAGTACATCGCCGCGCACCTCTCCCCCGAGCCGGGCGAGGTCAACGAATTCACCGACAACTCCGTCACCCTTTACGAGGTCCTCCCGCAGACTCTCCTGCCCGAGGCTGTGCGCGCCATGGTCTCCCAGGCGCTGAAGGTCAAGCGCGTCATCAAGATCGGTTCACTCGAGGGCGGCAACGCCGACATCTCCTTCACCGCGGATGTCAAGGGCACCCCGGTCGACTTCGGCGGCTCCATCAAGCTCACCGGCGAGGGCGAGACCACCAAGCTGGCTTACGAGACCGAGACCTCCGTGAACATCCCGTTCATGGGCCCAGCCATCGAGCCGAAGGTCGCCGAGTCGCTCGAGGACCTGTTCACCCAGGAGGGCGAGCTCACCGACAAGTGGATCACTGAGAACCTCTAAACTCGCCCCCCCCCTTTCAGCTATGGCCGATCATGCCCACAACCTGCGCTCGCAGGGCGGGAATGGCCGGCCGTACGGCGTTATCACCCGCGGCACCACCGGCTACAACCGGCTGCGGCGCTCCGACCGCTGGACCCGCTACAACCCCGATGTGCAGGAACTGCTGCGCGGCGCCGACAGGCCATTAGCCATCGACCTCGGCTACGGCGCCTCCCACACCACCACCGTCGAATGGGCGCGGTGGCTGAGGCAGATCAACCCGCGCACACGTGTGGTGGGCCTGGAGATCCACCCCGACCGTGTCCTGCCGCCGCGCGACGGCGTGACCTTCGAGCTCGGCGGTTTCGAGCTCGCCGGCTACCGGCCGCACCTCGTGCGCGCGTTCAACGTCCTGCGCCAGTACGACGTGGCCGAGGTCGCCGTGGCGTGGGAGACCGTCGCCGCGCGCCTCGCCCCCGGCGGGCTTTTCATCGAGGGCACCTGCGACGAACTCGGCCGCCGCGCCGCATGGCTGCTTATCGACGCCACCGCCCGCCCCCGCACCCTCACCTTGGCGTGGGCACCGGATGACGTCGACAAGCCGAGCGATGTCGCCGAACGCCTGCCGAAGGCACTGATCCACCGCAACGTCCCCGGCGAGCCGATCCACGAGCTTCTCGCCGCCGCCGATGACGCGTGGGAGCGCTCCTCCGGCTGGGCGCCCCACGGGCCGCGCGTCCGCTGGCGCCACGCCCACCAGATGCTCATCGACTCCGGATGGCCCCTTGAACCTGTGCGCCGCCGCATACGCGACAACACGTTGACTGTGGATTGGACCGCGGTGGCGCCTACCAGCTAATTTCCACCGCGCAGGCTTATAGTCGAGGTTGTCAAACATAAGCGCTGTCACGCACAATGGGCGTTTATGACGCGCTCTTCCACTGGCCGGGGCTGGAAAATCGCCCTGGGCATCATCGCAGGCCTGGTCATTCTGCTGTTCGTAGCCGAAGTGGCCGTTCGCGGCCTCATCGCGCAGCAGATCCGGGCGAGCGTGCGCGACTCCGCACCTGAGTCCGCGGACATGCGCGAAGACGCTTCCGTCCACTTCGGCGCCTCCCCCGTCCTCCTCGGGCTCGCGCGCGGGAAACTCCAGCACATCAACATCGACGTGCCCTCCACCCTCGTCCCCGACAGCGACGAGATCGTGGGCAACCCGCCGGCCACCATCGACGCGACCGGCTTCGTCCTCGACCAGGACGACCCCAGCGCCGACTCCCTCATCCTCCACACGGAGTTGCCGCAGGCCCTGGTGCGCGACATGCTCCAGCAGGAGCTGCACCGCTCCCTCGACGAGGCTCAGAACGGCCGCTTCGCCGAGTACGACGGGATCCTCACCGTATCCGATGTGCGCACCAACCCGGCAGTGGGCACGTTCAACGTGACCTTCTCCAACGGCGCGTTCGGCGTGGAGCTGCGCCCGGAGGTCAGCGACGGCAAAATGACCTTCGCCGCCGAATCCACCCAGATCCTGGGGCGCGACCTGCCGGACTTCTTCTCCGAGGCTGTGAGCAGTGCCCTCGAGAACGGCCTCAACGAGGACGTCGTCGGCCCAATGCAGATTCAGCAGTTCCAAGTCGTGGACAACGGCTTCCGCATCACCGTTACCGGTGAGAACGTCCACATGAAGCAGCTGCCGGTCTAGCCCGCCGGGTACACGCGCTCCGCCCCCTCCAGCAGCACGTCGGCGGCCGCGTCGAGCGAATTGATGCGCCCGTGCACCGCCAGGGAGCATGTCTCCGCCACGGCGGGCAGTACAGCAGCATCCCGCTTTTCGACGCCCACCGCCACCACGTCCACCCCCACCTTCACCGCCGCGTCAGCCAGCTCCTGCAGGGCGCGCTCCCCCACGGTGTCCGAGCAGGTGATGCCGAAGCGGGTCGGCTCATCCACCATCTGGCTCACGGCGATGATGTCGGCTAGAGCTGCGTTCACAGCGGCTGTGGTGGTGGTTGTGGCGGCTGCGGTGGCGGCTTCTGAGTCGCGCCCCGGCTCCCCCGCGAGCGCTTCTGCGTCGACAGCCACCCACACTTCATCGGCGCCGTCTTCTACCGCCATGCGCGCCTCGGCGGCCTTGATGAGGCTGTGGTGCCGCCCCGTCGGCCACCCGATCAGCGCAATGACCCGCCCGTGCGGTCCGGCTGCGCGCCTGGCCTCCGCCACACGCGTCGGTTCGCACACGGTGCCGGCGCCGGCTTCCGCGACGAGTGCTGCGAGGTCCGCGTCAGGCGATTCAGCCCCACCGCCGCGGCATCCCAGGCATGTATAGTCCGCTCGGCCGATGCGGCCCGCGAGCCAGGACAGGTCGTCTTCACCGCCGCCCGCCAGTGTGTGTGGATTGTCCGCCACTGCTCGAGTCACCGCCCGTTACTAGCCGTTACCAGCCGTAATTGCCGCGCAGGATGTTGTTCAGCTGCGGGCGCACGTCAAAGAAGTACAGACCGATGAAAATGCACCCGATCAAAGCCAGGAACTGGAAGCCCACCAGGCACGCGATCGAGCTGACGAGGAGGATGGCCACCCACGCCAACTTCGGCATCCGGTCGCCGGCCTCGAAGGCGTCGGCCCGGGTCACGCCCGCCATCACAGCACCGACGATCCCCGCAACGCCCACCGCCATCAGCAGCACCGCCTGCACCAGAGACGGCAGGAGCATAATCCAGCCCTGCAGTGACATGTTTTGCAGATTCATGAGCGTCATCGCGGAATCGTGCCTGCCTTCCAAAAAGCTCGGTCACCGCCGAGCCCGGGTTCTACTTGTCGTTGGTCGTGTCGGTGTTGCCGGAACCTTTGTCCCCGACAACCTCGCCGTCGATGATATCGGAGGCGTCCGCGCGGTCGGCCTCGCCGCCGCGGTTGCGGACCGTGTTGACGGCTGCGCTGAAGGTCCCGCGGACCTCGTCGGCGGCGTCGCGCAGGGCGGACTTCATCTTGTCGGCCTCGTCGGATTCGCGGGCGGTGTCGGCGGCGCGTGTGACACTGCCAGCGAAGTCGCGGAGGATCGACCCGGCGTCGCCGGTCAGTGAGGCGGAGGCGGCGCGGAAATCACGGTCGTTCTCCTCACCGTCGTACGCCTCGCGGGCATTCGCGATAGCGGCCTTGAACTGGTCACCGAATCCGGCGTGGTCGTCGGTCAGGTCCTCAGTGTCGGCGGCGTGCGCACCGCCGGTCGTCTCTGCGTCGCGGTCCGCGCGGAAATTCCGGCCGAACTCGCCAGCCAGGTCCCCGAGACGCGACCATGCGTTCAGGGACGCTTCACCTGCCCCCTTGAGGGAGTTCATGAGGCTGTCGTCGTCATGTCGCTTGTCGTCGGCGGCGGAATTATCGGTCACGGTGTCGTCTCCTCGGGTGGCGTGAAGCGCGGCGGAATCTAGAACAGTATCTGCGTCACAGTGTAAATAAGCAGGCCCGCCAGCGCACCGACAATCGTTCCGTTGACGCGGATGTACTGCAGATCCTTGCCCACCATGAGCTCGATCTTGTCGGCGGCTTCACGCCCGTCCCACCGCTCGATGGTGTCGGAGATGATCGCGGTGATGTCGGAGGCGTAGTTGTCCGCGATGAAACGGGCCGCGCCCTGGATCCGGCGATCCAGCGAAGCGCGGAGTTCAGCATCGGTGGCGATGCGCCCGCCCCATTCCTGCGCCAATTCGGCGACGCGGCGGCGAAGGGGCGACGAGGGGTCGAAGGAGGCGTCGATAAGCGATTGCGAGACGGTGCCCCACATTTCCCCCGCAACGGACTTAGCGGCCGTGGATCCCATGATGTCGCCCTTGATGGACTCAACACGCGTGATCATCTCGGGGTCGAACTGCAGATCGGACGCGAACTGCGCGATTGTGCGGCGGATCGCCTGGCGCGCCTCGTGGTCCGGGTCGGAGTCAATCTCGCGCATGAACTCCACCAACTCGCGGTAGACACGCTCCCCCACGAGCTCCTTCGCGAAACGCGGCGCCCAGCTGGGCATCCGCTCGTCGATCATCGTGACCACCGACTCCTCCATCGTGCCCACCTTCGCGCGCCCCCAGGAGATGATGTCCTCCACGACAGGCTCCACCTTGCCGTCCGCGATCAACCCGTCGAGCATGCGCCCCAAAGGCGGCCCCCACGCCGGCTCCGCGAGACGGTCGAGCACCTGGTGGTTGATCAGGGCCTCCGCATCCTCCGGGTCGATCGCCGCGATCGCGTTGCCGGTGAAACGGCCGACCTGCTCCGAGACCTTCTCCGCGTTATCCGGTTGCGACAGCCACGCGCCCGTGCGTTCCGGAAGATTCGCCTCCGCGACCTTCTCCGTGATCAGCTCCGCGTTGAGGAAGTTCTCTCCCACGAACTCGCTGAGCGCCCCGCCGATCTGGTCCTTCTTCTTGGGCACCAGCGCCGTGTGCGGAATCGGAACACCCATCGGGTAGCGGAACAGCGCTGTCACCGCGAACCAGTCCGCCAGCCCGCCGACCATGCCGGCCTCCGACGCCGCGCGCACGTACGGCACCCAGCCAGGAGCCGCGCCGCGCGTGATCCACCACTCGCATGCGATATAAATGAGCGCCGCAAGCACCAGCAGGCCCGTCACCCACGTCTTATGCATCCGCAGCGAGCGCCGGCGCTCCGCCTCCACTTCCGGGGAGGGCCCGGGCACGGCGAGCCGATCGCTTACCGACGCCTCCCTCTCCCCCAAATCGTGCTTTCCCATACGCCGATTAAAGCGCAAAAAAGCCTCCCACTCACGCTCGCGCGCGGGCAGGAGGCTAGTGCGGGCCCCTAATTCAAGGACAAGGGGTTAGTTACGGCGGCCGGTCGCCTTACGGTACTGGCGGTAACCGGAACGGCCGACGCGGATAGTGATGAACCCACCGATCAGCGTCACCGCGGTCAGCACAGCACCGATGATGAGGACGATCTGCGTAATGTCGTCGCTGGCACCGTGACCCCAGATTGAGGTGGCCGCACCGTACACCAGGGTGCCGATACCAGCCAGTGACGCCAGGATAAGCGCCATGCCGACCCAAGTGATGTTCTTGACCAGCGACGAGTGCGGCGCACCCAGCGACACCGGGTCGTAACCGTTGAGGTAGCCGTCCTGGATGCTCGTGCCGTACTCCGGGAAGCTCTCGGCCGAAATATCCGCAACAGGTGCGGGTCCTGCATGTCCACTCATGGAACTGTCTCTCTTTCCTTAATCCTTGTACCGGGGTGCCCGTGGCGGTGGTGGCCCTCCGCTTTCGCGGACTCGCCTCTCATTATAGGCACGCTCGGCCGGGCGCGAACCCGGTCCCAGCCTGCCCAGCGTCGCGCGAGCTCTCATGCGCGCGCGGACTCCGGCTAAGAGCTAATTGTCCTTGCCGCGGAAGGCCGCGCGTGCGCGCTCCTTGTTGATGGCGCCGACCGCCTCCAGCGGAATTCCCGCCGGGCAGACATCCGCGCACTCGCCGTAAAGCGTGCAGTGGCCGAAGTTGGTCTCCAACTCGTCCACCATCTGGCGTGCGCGCCTACCGCGCTCCTCCTGTCCCAACGGAAGGAGCTTCAGGTGGGTCAGCTTCGCGCCGGTGAACAGGTGCGCAGCACCGTTCGGGCAGGCAGCGACGCACGCGCCGCAGCCGATGCAGGCAGCAAAGTCAAGCGCCTTCTCCGCGGTCTGGTGGTTGACGTGCAGGGTGTCGGCATCCGGAGCCGTGCCGGCCTGGATGGAGACGTAGCCGCCCTGCTGCATCACGCGGTCCAGCGCCGAGCGGTCCACGGTGAGGTCCTTGATCACCGGGAACGCCGCGGAGCGGAACGGCTCGATGCGCAGAGTGTCGCCGTCCTTGTAGTTGAACAGGCGCTGCAGGCAGGCCGTGGTGTTCTGGCCGGCGCCGTGCGGGCGTCCGTTGACGGACACGCTACAGGTGCCGCAGATGCCTTCGCGGCAGTCGGACGCGAACGTGAACGGCTCCTCGCCAGCCTCGACGCGGTTGTTGTTGACGTGGTCCAGCAACTCCAGGATCGACATCTGCTCGACAGCGTCGTCGACCTGAACGGTCTCGAAGTTGCCCTCGGAGTCGGGTCCGGCCTGACGCCAGATCTCAAGTGTCAGTTTCATTACTTGTAGTTCCTTGTCATCAGCGGGATCGAATCGAAGTACAGGGGCTCGGCGTGGCGGATGAATTTCTCATCGCCGCCCGGCTCCCATGCGGAGACGAAGCACCAGTTCTCGTCGTCGCGCTCCGCCTCGCCGTCCTCGGAGAGGTGGTCCTCGCGGTAGTGGGCGCCACAGGACTCGTCGCGGTCGAGAGCGTCGATGATCATGAGCTCACCCAGGTTGATGTAGTCCGCGACGCGGATCGCGTTCTCCAGGGTCTGGTTCATGTCCATCGCCTCGCCCGGGATGTTCACGTTGGCCCAGAAGTCACGGCGCAGCTCGCGGACAGCCTTGAGGCCCTTCTCCATGAGCTCGACGTTACGGGACACACCGCAGGATTCGTAGAGAATCGCGCCGAGCTTCTCGTGGAAGTAGTCCGGTCCGTGCGGGTCGGTGCCGTTGACGTTCATCAAGCGGTCGATGAGCTCCTGCGAGCGGTTGACTGCGGCGCTGACCTCGGCGGACTCCAGGCTCAGGACCTCCTCGTTGAGGTGGCCGGCCAGGTAGTTCGGGACGGTGAACGGCAGGGTGAACCAGCCGTCGACCGAAGCGGACAACAGCGAGTTCGCGCCGAGGCGGTTAGCGCCGTGGTAGGTCCAGGAGCACTCGCCGGCGGCGAACAGGCCGTCGATGGAGGTCATCTCGTTGAAATCGGTCCACAGGCCGCCCATGGTGAAGTGGACGGTCGGGGCGATGCGCATCGGCACCTCGTACGGGTCCTCTCCGATAGAGTCCTCGTACATCTCGAACAGGTTCGAGTAGCGCTCGCGGATAGTGTCCTTGCCCAGGCGCTCGATAGCATCGGAGAAGTCCAGGTACGCGGCGTTGTTGAGCGGGCCGATGCCGCGGCCGGCGTTGATCTCCTTGGAGATCGCGCGGGAAGCCACGTCACGCGGAACCAGGTTGCCGAATGCCGGGTAGCGGCGCTCCAGGAAGTAGTCGCGCTCCTCCTCCGGGATGTCGGCCGGGTTGCGGTCGTCGCCCTGTTTCTCGGGGACCCAGATGCGGCCGTCGTTACGCAGGGACTCCGACATCAGCGTCGTCTTCGCCTGCCACTTGGCGTTGACCGGCAGACCCGTCGGGTGGAACTGCACGAACGCCGGGGAAGCCAAGTATGCACCGTGCTCGTAAGCGCGCATCATGGCCGAAGCGTTGGAGTTCTTCGCCAGGGTGGTCTTGTGGTACACGTTGCCGTACCCGCCGGTGGCCAGAACCACGGCGTGGCCGGTGAACGGCACGAGCTCGCCGGTGATCAGGTTGCGGGTGACGATGCCCTCGCAGCGCTTCTTGCCGTCCTTCTCGGTGATGATGAAGTCGACCAGGTCGTTGTGCGTGAAGATCTCCACGTTGCCCAGGTGGATCTGGCGCTGCAGCGCCGATGCCGTGGACAGCTGGAGCTGCTGGCCTGTCTGGCCGCGGGTGTAGTAAGTGCGGGACACCTGGACACCACCGAAGGAGCGGGTGGCCAGCGCGCCTCCGTACTCGCGCGCAAACGGCGCACCGATGGCGTTCATGTGGTCGATCACGCGGACCGACTCGACAGCGAGGCGCCAGCAGTCGGACTCGCGGCAACGGTAGTCGCCGCCCTTGACGGTGTCCTTGGTGTGGCGATACGCGCCGTCGTTGTCCATCTTCTTGCCG
Source organism: Corynebacterium sp. p3-SID1145 (assembly GCA_025144245.1). Taxonomy (GTDB): domain Bacteria; phylum Actinomycetota; class Actinomycetes; order Mycobacteriales; family Mycobacteriaceae; genus Corynebacterium. The sequence goes on from JALXXC010000002.1 coordinate 14,076, forward strand.
CGGGCGGAGTTGACGCCGCCCTGCGCGGCAATGGAGTGCGCGCGGCGGGGTGCGTCGTGGTAGGTGAAGTTCTTCACGTTGTAGCCCAGCTCGCCGAGGGCGGCTGCGGCCGCGCCACCAGAGAGGCCGGTGCCGACAACGATGACGGTGAACTTGCGGCGGTTCAGCGGGGAGACGAGCTCCATGTGGTCCTTCTGGTAGGTCCACATGTCGCGCATCGGGACACCCTTGGGCTCGTTGCTCTCAAGGATATTGCCCGGGGTGACGCCAGCGGCCTTGGACTCCGGGTTGGTGAAGTCCTTGTTCTCGTCCTTCTTGGCCGCCGGGGTGTTGGTCGCACCCTTAGCCTCGGCCGGACGGTCCTTGGTGGCCTGATCGCTCATCGGCTTCGCGTCGGCGCTGTTCGGGGCGACCTGGGTGCGCGTCGGCTCCTTGCCGTCGACGCCTTGTGCGGGTGCCTTCCCGGGCTTGTTGTTGCCCGCGTTGTGTGCAGTAGTCATTGACGTTCCTCCAGCCGTTCCTAAGACACCATTCCGAATGCGATGGCCAGCGGCATCACAATGTTGCCGATCACCACGATGGCCGGGATCCAGTACGCGAGCACGACCATGATGGCGCTGCCACGCTTACCCAGCCAGCCAAGGTCGGACACCGCCAAGTACACGCCGTGGGTGAGGTGCAAGAACAAGGCGATCATCGCGATGACGTAGAAGAGGGTCACCGGCCAGCGTGCCGGCGCGAAGGTGGCCAGCAGATTGTTCTTCACCGCGCCTGCGACGAAGGCGTCGGATGCGACGACCTCACCAATGGTCAGGTCGAGCAGGTGGAAGATGATGAAGAGCAGCAGGATGATGCCGGTAGCGATCATCGCGCGAGCTGCGGTGGACTGCAGTCCGCCCATCAGGTTGGTGCGGCGGAACTTGCCGCGGGATTGCTTCGAGCGCGCCTTCAGCGCGAGTGCGCCCCAGACGTGCAGCACGAGGCAGACGAGCAGGACGATGCGGATAATCCACAGCAGCGAGCTACCGGGGAACAGTGGCTGGCCCATCTCGCGCAGGAACTCGCCGTATTCATCGATGGCAGCGGTACGGCCGTGGTCGGGCATGAAGATCTTCAGGTTGCCGACCATGTGGCCGATGACGAACAAGAAGAAGAACAGGCCTGTCACAGCCATTGTGAGTTTGAGCGCCCACGTAGGCACCCCGGGCCGCTCGCGCAGCGGCTCCTCAGTGATCTTGCCGTGACGTATTGCGTCACGATCTACATGTTGAACAGTCATGGCACCTCCAGTGTCGATTCAACTTTACGATTAACCGAAGGTTCCCCACTAGTCGGAGCCGCCCGTCACCCCCACCCACAGGGGGCGCAGACGCCACTTTGGACGCACGCCCACAGCCGCGCGGCCAACATCGCAGTTCACATGAGCACCAGCTTTTCGACGCCCACCCCTCACCTGGAAATGTGAATTAGCGCACCCACACCCGTTTTCAGCGGGCTACTACACATTGAATACCCCGAAGGGTGTCGAACTTTGGTTTGTTAGCTGTCCCTTATCTCCGCGGCGGTGAAGCTCCGCAGTCTTCGTTACAGTGGGGCCCATGACTGATACGAATTCTGCAACCCGAATCATCGACGCATCCGCCAACGACATTTTCGCGCTCCTGTCCGATCCCTCCCGCCACGCCGAGACCGACAATTCCGGCATGGTCGTCTCCACCGACACCGACGCGAAGCTGGAGAAGGTCGGCGACATTTTCGTCATGAACATGACCAAGGAGGACGGCGATTACCAGACCCGTAACGAGGTTTTCGCTTTCCAGGAGAACAAGGTCATCGGCTGGAAGAACCTGAAGAACCTCACTGCCGACGTCGAGGTCGGAGCGAAGTGGCTCTACGAGCTGGCTTCCGAGGGCGCTGACCGCACCTCCGTCACACTCACCTACGACCGCAGCGAGATCGAGTCCGACGAGGTCCGCAAGATGTCCGAGAACTTCGACGACGCAGCGATGGAAGAGTCCCTCGCCGCGCTCGCCGCAGCTGTCGACGGCACCGACAACCCCACCCAGAAGGGCTAAGAGCCAGAAACTGAACTCCTGCCCCCCTATAGCGAAAACGCCCCGCACCACTTCCCAATCGGGAAAGTGCGGGGCGCTTTTCACGGTTCGCTTTCCAGCGCATGGCTGGCGGCACTTATTCCTTATTTAACCGCGAAGAACGTCTTCTCCTTGCTCACAGCCGGCTGGATGGAAATCGTGCCCTTGTCGCCGTCTGCTTCCGGAATCGGGATGACGATGTTTCCGGTCGTCGAAGCACCCGAATAGAGGGTCTTGCCGCTCTCAAAATCATCGTCGATCAGCACGAGAGCGTCGTACTCCCGCGCAGTCTGCCCGTCGGGAGAAATGTACTCAACCTGGAGCAGCGGAGAACTTCCCTGCGCGTCGTCGCCCAAATACTCGGCCGTCACATTGATCATCATGTACTTCTTGCCCGCTTCCGGCGGATCGTTGTACTCGTTGGCCTTCTTCACGTCGTCATTGGCGTTCAGATTGACGGTGTTCAGGGTGATTTTCCAATCCTTGTTCTCCACCGACGATCCGACAGGCAACGGGTTTTCACGGGAGGAACCCTGCCCCTTGTCCTTGTCCTTGCCTTTGCCGTTGCCGGTATCGCCGCCGCTACTAGGGGCCGCGCCCGACGTCGGCGCCGTCGAGGTTTCGCCGCCACCCCCGCCGGAGCCCTCTTCGTCGCCACCGCTGAGAAGGAAATAGAGCAAACCGCCGAGCAGCGCGAGAACAAGGACGATGCCGGCGATGATGCCGATCACTTTGCCGGAGCCACCGCCCGAGCCGTTCTGCTGGCCACCTTGGCCATACGGCGCCCCCATTTGCTGAAACCCTTGCTGGCCGTATCCCTGCTGGTCGTAGCCCTGCTGACCGTAACCGTTTGAAGCGTCCTTGTTATCGGCTCCCCTTTTTTGGAGAGAGCTTCAGATCAGATCTATGCGCCTTAAAGACTGGCTGCGCTTTACTTTAACGACGAAATGAACTTTCGTCGTGCTATCCTCTCAAAATCAATACCCCAACCACCCGCCGGGAGACCACAGAAAAACGCCCCGAGCAGGGGCTCGGGGCGTTTCCCATCCGTCGATAAGCGGGAGGCTACAAGTTGATCATGTGGCCTTCGACGCCGTGCGCGATCTCCTTGAGCACCTCCGACAACGTCGGGTGGATGTGCACGCTACGCGCGATCTCACCCGCGGTGAGGTCGAAGCGCTGCGCCAGGTTGATCTCCGGCAGCAGCTCGGACACATTCGCGCCGACCAGGTGGGCACCGAGGATCTCGCCGTACTCGCCGTCCACGACGAGTTTGCCGAAGCCCTGCGGCTCCGCCAGACCCAGCGCCTTGCCGTTCGCCGAGAACGGGAAGGTGGCGACCTTGATGTCCTTGTCCGCGAACTTCTCGCGCGCCTGCTCCTCGGTGTAGCCCATGGACGCGACCTGCGGGTTGCAGAACGTCGCGCGCGGCATCATTTGGTAGTCGCCCAGCTCCATCGTCTCCGCGTCCGCGATGGTCTCAGCCGCGACAATGCCCTGTGCCTCAGCCACGTGGGCGAGCTGCAGCTTGGCGGTGACGTCGCCGATGGCGTAGATGCCGTCGACGTTGGTGCGCATGCGCTCGTCCACGTCGATCGCGCCGCGGTCCGTCAGCTTCACGCCGGTGTTCTCCAAGCCGTAGCCCTCGGTGCGCGGCTGGAAGCCGACAGCGACCATGACACGGTCCACGGTGAGCGTCTCCGTGTCGTCGGAGCCCTTCTTCTGGATGTCCACCTCGACGGAGCTGCCGTTGTCGCGTACAGCCGTCGTCGCGTGGCCCGTCAGGAGCTTCACGCCGAGCTTCTTGTACGCCTTGGCGATCTCCTTGGAAACGTCCTTGTCCTCGTTCGGCAGGACACGGTCCATGAACTCCACGACCGTGACGTCCACGCCATAGTTGGACAGCACGTACGCGAACTCCATGCCGATTGCGCCCGCACCGACGATGACCATCTTCTCCGGTGCCTCTGGGTTGAGGATCTGCTCCTCGAAGGAGACCACATTCTCCGAAAGCTCGATGCCCGGCAGGGTCTTCACCACAGAACCCGTGGCGATGATGCAATCGTCGAACGTGACGGTCTTGCCCTTGTCATCGCCCTCGGTGATCTCCAGGGTCTTCGCATCCTTGAACGTGCCGAGACCATTGATCTCGGTGATCTTGTTCTTCTTCATCAAGTAGTGGACGCCGCCGACGATCTTCTCCGAGACCTTGCGGGAGCGCTTGTGCGCGTCTCCGTACTCGAAGGAGACATCGCCCTTGATGCCGAACGTCTTCGCCTCGTGGTTGAAAATGTGCGCCACTTCAGCATTCTTGATCAACGACTTCGAGGGGATGCAGCCCACGTTCAGGCACACACCGCCCCAATACTGCTTCTCTACAACCGCGACCTTCTTGCCCAACTGGGCTGCGCGAATTGCGGCGACGTAGCCGCCAGGGCCAGCGCCGAGTACTACAACGTCAAAATGTTCATTAGCCACGACCCCTAGGATACGTGCGCTTGCGCAAACTCGCTGCGGGGGTGCTTTCCGCTTCAAAGTTCGACGCTCTTTTAGCATGATGTGCCCAGTCTCCGTTCCTTCATCAGCGAAGGAACCCTACGCATGAAGCTGTCCCGCCCCGCTCTCACGTCCGTCGCCGCGATCGCTATCGCCGCCGGGTCGTTCACCGTCGTCAACGCCCAGGACAACGACACGGCCACAGCGCCGAGCACGCTTATTGACGGCGCAAACGACCCCATCGTCGGCGAGTCCGCCCCCTCAGCGATGAGGACGCCCCTGCAGAGGTTGCCGCCCCGGAGGCATCTGATACCCCCGCTGCCGACACGGCTGCGGACGCAGAGGGTGCTGATGCTGCAGCCCCGCCTCAGGGTGCGGATGAGATCGGCACCAAAACGGACGCCGGTCAGGCCGCCTCTGACATCAACGCGCTCGTAAACGGCCTCGCCCAACAGGGTCAGGAAGACGTGGATCCTGAGATCGCGGCTCGTGCCCAAAGTGTGCCGGACCCCAGCACCGCCCCGGAAACGGTCGCGAAGATGAGCAAGATCATCCGCCCGGGAGAAGGCTCCGAAGAAGCGGTGGGGCGACCGTAATTCACCACAGTCCTGGTACGGCACCAAGAGTGTCGAGGGCTTGTACGTCTACTCCAAGTCCATGGACCGCGACATCCCGGTCGCTCTCGTCCGCGCTACTGATGAGGAGGGCAATCTGGTCGACAACGCGCCCACCCTTCACATGCTCAACGGCGCTGGCGGCTCCGAGCAGAGCGGAGACTGGATTTCCGTCGGTGAGGCGGAGAAGTTCTACAAGGGCATCAACATCGTCATCCCAATGGAGGGCGCTTTTTCCTACTACGTCGATTGCCTCACCGACGGGGACACCATGAAGGAGAAGTCCGACTACTTCAAGGGCAAGCAGAAGTGGTCCACGTTCCTGGGCAAAGAACTTCCTCCGGCCGTCGAAAAGGAACTCGGCGCGAACGACAAGCGTCGCACCCTCGGATTCTCCATGTCAGGCACCTCGTCACTCCTGCTCGCGGAGCACTACCCCGACAAGTTCGACGCCGTCGGATCCTTCTCCGGCTGCGCCGCCACTTCCACCCCGTTACCGTGGGCATTCGCCGCATTGACCGTGAATCGCGCCGCGAAGGAGCCCAACTACGCATCCATCACCCCGGCCCACATCTGGGGCCCGAGGGGGCAGCCCGTACAACCGCTACAACGATGCCCCCGTCAACGCCGAGAAGCTGCGCGGCAAAGCCATCTACATCTCTAATGGATCCGGCACCGGCTCCCAGACGGACATGGTCGGCTTCCGCGTTGCGAATGGCCAGAGCTCGTCCACGGCCATCTACGACGCATTCACCACCACCGTCGAAGGCGGCGTCATCGAGGCAGCGACCAACTCGTGCACCCACGACCTGCGTGCCAAGCTGAACAGCGAGAACATTCCGGCCCACTACGAGCTCCGCAAGACCGGCACCCACGCATGGGCACTCTGGGCTGACGACATGTACCGCTCCTGGGACACCACGTTCGGCCCGGCCCTTGTCGGCGAGAACTTCGTGCCGGCCGAACGAGGCAAAGATCTCCCCGTGCGCCTCACGTGGAACGGATCTAGCAATTAGGTCCACGCAGCGACTGCACTGAACGACTGAAAGCGGGCGGTTTTTCTTTTGCCTAGCCGTGGCGTTTTGCCAACCCTTCGCGCGCCGCGAGTTGGTTCGGCGGCGGTGTTCGCGCTTTCTTCCCGCCCGGCAAAACTTTTTTTGCGCACCGTGGAACCGGCCCCTTTTCCCACGTCAACGCCACTTTCCCGCACCCGCGCTCGTATCTGCCTTGTGGATAACTTTTGTTTATCCACAGGTTTGAGGTGGTGGGGCGTCCGGGATCGTTTCATGGTTTTACTCTCAAAGCCATGAACGATTTCGATGCATTCATTTCTACGTTGGCTGACCCTTTGATGATCCTGGCGGGCTTTGACCGTCAGGCAGCTATGCGTGCCGGAATCAAACCCGCCACCATCACCGAATGGGACACCCTCTACAAGACCTACTTCGGGCCCACCCGGTTCACCACAAAGCAACGCCAGGCCGTCACCATCGCTAGGGAGGCGCAGAAGACGTTCGACCAACTCGCACTGATTGAAGACCGGACGAAGAAGATCACCGACCCGGCCGAGAAATGGACGCTACGTCTAGCCCTGCTATCGGTCCGGGGTGACTACGAGGCGTTGAAGCGTAAGGCACGTCAGATCGTGCCGGATCGTGACGACAGGCCCGCCCCGGCTGCCACAGTCCGGTTTACCGGGTCACGCACAAACATGCGCACATGCACCATTACTGGTGATGAGCACACCATGGCCGCCCTCGAGTACGCACTGCGGCGCGGTCTTAGCCCGGATCGTCCGGCGGGCCCGCAGATGTATGAAGCATTCGTCGACCTGATCACAGCCGACACCGACAACGACGGCAGTGGCGGTGGTGGTGTGGGGGCCTCTGTGGCCCGGCCGATGGTGCTGATCGCCCTTGACGACTACACCACAATCCTCTCCGGTAACGGTGATGATGTCGTGCTGGGGCTTACCGATGGCACGACGATGACAGGGGCGCAGTACCTCAACGAAGTCCACGGCGCACAACTCGGTGTCGGCCTGTTCGACGCGGTGGAAGGTGCGGTCAACCTGTACCGGGAGCGGCGTTTCGCGAACGCTAAGCAACGCGACCTTGCCCGCATGATGCTCACAACATGCCCGGTACCGGGGTGTCGGCACGGTGCGGATAACTGCGAGGTCCACCACATCACCGCCTGGGCACACGGCGGGGAAACCAACATGGCCAACCTGTCGGTGTTGTGCAGGTACCACAACCGCACCAACGACGACGACCCGAAACACAGGCACAGGGGGCGAATAGCAATCAGGGGTGCGACCCCGACCTGGGTCTCCCCAGGCGGGGCAGCAGTGAAAAACGACCGCCACCCCTACGGAGCCATGCACCAACTCTTCAACCAATAACCCCCACACCCCGGCCTTACCGAACTGGGCTACTTTTCAAAGAGCGCCAGTGGGCTAATTTTCGGGGGCACTCACATCGGCCCCACGACCGGGCCACAAACAGACCAAGGCGATCCCGCACAAAACCTAAGCGGGACCGCCCACTTCAGCATGCCTAACGAACGGCGCCCGTCTGCGCCAGATGCGTCATGTCCGGGATAAAGGTCAAAATGTGTGTCCGGAATTGACGATTTCCGGTCTCTGACCTTGGTGAATTTCGGAAATATATGCCCTAAGAATGCGAAAACCGGGCCCGAAGATCATTCGGTGCCCGGCTAAACCGGCTGCACGAGCCGACGTGGAATTCCCGCCATCGCTGTCTCAAGAGCTCAGGAAGAACCTTGAAGCATCTTGAACCATCTTGGAGCAATCAGCGATTGATCATTTCGTGATCAACGAGAGAGGCGTTTAGAACATGCCCAGGCCGAGAGCGATGTTGGAAGAGGTCGAAGACAGGCCGTGCAGCATGCCGCCGAGGAACTCGTTGATGGCAACCTGGAACTGCTCGACGGGGTGAAGACCGTAGTTCGGCATGGTGGGATATTCCTTCCTTTTAGTGCACGTGCGCTTCTGATTGTGAATTATGCCCCTGCCGGTTTTCCAGCGGGGAAGGCCGGTCAGCGACGCTTGGTCGTGCTTGTTTAATTGTTCACGGGGTTTTTCGGGAGTGCGGGCGGTCGCGTTACGTCCGTGGCGTTCGGCAGCGACGCCCACGGCACTTCCGACGACAATACTCGCAGGACGGATCGTAACATGGTTAACTCGATTCACAACCGAAACAGAATGAACGGTTGTGGGTCAGCGCTCCCACCGATAGAGTCAAGTTTGCTCTCAGCCTCCCACCCGGGTAACACAACGCTGACTTTCAGCGAAAAACCGGAATGGAACCATAACGCCGGGGCGCACGGCGCGACCCTGCTCCCCGACCAAACTTAAGGAATGTCGACCATGAAGCTCGTCCGCACAGCCGCCGCACTCGCTGCCGCTACGGCACTCGCATTCAGCGCAGCCCCCGCTTACACGGCTGACGCCGCCCCGGTCACCGCGGCCCAAGTCGCGGGCAATGCACCGGTGGGCACCGTGAAGAACTGGAACGCGCATCCCGCCCCCACCGCCGTGACCACAGGCGAGACCGCCAAGTGGGTCGGCCAGGTGGACCACAAGAACGTGTGGGCGTTCTGGGTGAATTCCCCCTCGATGGGCCGCGACATCCCGGTCGCTGTCATCCCGGCGCGCAATGGCAAGGGCGAGCTGGTGAAGAACGCCCCGACGATCTACCTCCTCAACGGCGCTGGCGGTGCGGAGCAGAATGCGGACTGGCTGACGTACGCGGAGACGGCGAATTTCTACAAGGACAAGGGCGTCAACGTGGTCATCCCGATGGAGGGCGCGTTCTCCTACTACACCGACTGGCTGAACACTCCAAAGGCCGCCTACTTCAAAGGCCCGCAGAAGTGGGAGACGTTCCTGACGAAGGAGCTGCCGGGTCCGATCGAGAAGCGTCTCGGCGCGGATAACCGCCGCGCGATCGTCGGCTTTTCCATGTCGGGAACCTCGGCTCTGGTGCTGCCGACAAAGGCGCAGGGCTTCTACGACGCGGCCGCGTCCTTCTCGGGCTGCGCGGCGACCTCCACCCCGGCGCCGTACAACTTCGCACGCCTGACGGTGAACCGCGGCGCCGGCGTGGCCGCGAATTTCCAGACGGTCACCCCGGAGCAGATGTGGGGCCCGATGGGCAGCCCGTACAACCGCTCGAACGACGCGCTGGTCAACGCGAATAAGCTGCGCGGCACCAAGCTCTACGTCTCCACGGCGACCGGCCTGGCCGCCAAGGAGGACATGGTCAGCTACATCGTCGGCAAGGGCGCAACCCAGGGTCAGGCATATGGCACAGCTTTGACTTTGCAAGCCGAGGGTGGCGTGATCGAGGCCGCCATCAATGGCTGCAACCATGACCTGCAGGCGAAGCTGAACAGCCTGAACATCCCGGCGCACTACGAGTTCCGCAACGTGGGCACCCACTCTTGGCCGGTGTGGCGCAAGGACCTGGAGACTTCCTGGTTCAGCACGTTGAAGCCCGCCTTCAATATGTAAAACCCCGGGGTTAGGCTTTCGGGTATGCCTGACCTCACTATCGACCCGCATCTGCTCGACGACATCACTGGCGGCGCGGCCCTCGACTGGGCCACGAGCTGGTCGCGCGAGACGGAGGAACGCACGGCCGTGGAACACGGCACAGTTTCTCTCGCGGGGCGTATCCGCGACATTCTGGACACGGACGACCGCATTCCGTACGTTTCGCGCCGCGGCGATTACCTGTACAACTTCTGGCGCGACCGGGAGCATCCGCGCGGGTTGTGGCGACGCACCACCACCGAGGATTATTTGGGGGGCAAGGGGTGGGAGGTGCTTGTCGACGTCGATAAGCTCGCCGCCGACGAGGACGAGGACTGGGTGTTCAAGGGTGCGTCCGTGCGCCCCATCGCCTGCGACCGCGCGCTCGTCCGACTCTCTCGTGGCGGCGCGGATGCTGTGGTCGTGCGCGAGTTCGACCTGGCCACGCGTGAGTTCGGCGGCTTCGAGCTCGCGGAAGCAAAATCGGAGGTTAGCTGGGTCGACCGCGACACGCTCTTCGTCGGCACGGACCTCGGCGGCGACTCGCTGACCACGTCCGGCTACCCGGCGGAGGTGCGTCTCTGGCGGCGCGGGACCGAGTTACGGGACGCCGATGTCCAATTCCGGGGCGAGCGCAGCGACGTCGCGGTCGGAGCGCATTTCGACCCCACGCCGGGCTTCGAGCGCACCATCTTCACGCGCGCGCTCGATTTCTACAACCAGCGCACATACATCGACGGCACGCTTATCGACGTCCCCACCGACTGCACCCCCATCCCCCACCGCCAGTGGCTCTTCCTGCTTCCGCGCACCGATTTCGCGGGGCTGGCCGGCGGTGAACTCGGCGTGATCGAGCTCGAGCGTTTCCTCGCCGGCGACCGTGACGTGCGCACCCTCGTGAGCGGCACGACGGTGGAGGATCTGTCATTCACCGCGTCGTCGCTGCTCGTGACCACACTCGACGATGTCACGACGCGCATCAGCTCTTTCGACCTGGGCACGTGGGAGCGCACGGAGCTTGACCTGCCCGATGCCGCCACCGCCCACGTTGTGAGCACCAGCCCCCTCGACGGCGACGAGGTCTGGATCAACGCGTCGTCGTTCACCACCCCGGCGACGTTGTTGCGCAACGGCGAGGTCGTGCGCCGCGCACCAGCGCTTTTCGACGCCTCCCGCCTCGAAACCCGCCAGCACTGGGCCACCTCCGCCGACGGCACCGCGATCCCGTACTTCATCACCGGCGACTTCTCACGCGGCCCGCGCCCGACCCTCGTCGGCGGTTACGGCGGTTTCGAGGTCTCCCTGACTCCCGCGTATTCCGCTGTCCGCGGCGCCGCGTGGTTGGAGCGAGGATATTTCTACGTGCAGCCCAACCTGCGGGGCGGGGGCGAGTTCGGGCCTGAGTGGCACTCCCAGGCGGTGAAGACGAACCGCCACAAGGTGTGGGAGGACCACCGCGCGGTCCTCGAAGACGTCGTGGCCCGCGGGTACAGCACACCGGAGCACTTGGGCATTCGCGGCGGATCCAACGGCGGGCTACTCACATCTGGTGCCCTCGTCCAGTACCCGGAGCTCTTCGGTGCCGCGGTGATCCAGGTGCCGCTCACCGACATGCTGCGCTACCACACGCTTTCCGCCGGTGCGTCCTGGATGGCCGAGTACGGCGACCCCGACGTGCCTGAGGAGCGCGCTGCCATTGAAAAGTGGTCGCCCCTGCACAACATCGCGGACTTCTCCGCCGTCGAGTACCCGCCGGCGCTGGTGACCACCTCCACGCGCGACGACCGCGTCCACCCTGCCCATGCCCGAACTTTCGCGCTCGCTTTGGCGAAGGCAGGCCAGCCGGTCGACTATTTCGAGAACACCGCCGGAGGCCACGCCGGCGCCGCCGACAACGAGCAGGTCGCCCGCGTCGAATCCCTCATTTACAGCTGGCTCGACGCACGCATCGGCGATGCTCGGTAGCTCACAGGGAACTAATCACCACCAACTTCCGACTACCCCTGAAACAAAAGAAATTCTGGGATTAGCCGGGAACGGACACAAAAGGACACAACATGAACAAAAAGATCACGGCCCTCGCTGCAGTCCTGTGCGCAGGCGCTCTCGGATTGGCGGGCTGCTCCAGCGACAGCGCCGACAGCTCTGACAGCTCCGACGCCGCCAACGGTTCCGGCAGCGCCGACAGCGCCGCCAGCACCGGGCAGGCGACGAAGCCCGAACGCGAGTCCTCTTCCATCGCGCTCGCCGACGGCTACTGCCGCGCAAAAGAGGATAACTCCGACATGACCGCCTGCTTCGGCACCCTGACCAACTCATCGGCAGCCGAGATCACCGTCGAGTACTTCACCGCCCCCGACCTGAAGGGCGCCAGCACCGAGCTCCACGAAGTCATCGACGGCAAAATGCGCCAGAAGGAAGGTGGCTTCACCATCCCGGCGAACGGCTCTTTCGAGCTCGCCCCCGGCGGCGAACACCTGATGATCATGAACTACGCCGACCCGATCCAGGCCGGCGGCACGTTGACGTTCAACCTCTCCCTGGGCGACGGTTCTGACTTCACCGCCGACTTCCCGGTGCGCGAGCAGCCGTCCGGTGAAGAGGACTACGCAGGCGGTGAGCACGATTCCCACGGGCAGCACAACTAGCCGCCTCGACCCCGGCACGCCCTCTCCCACCCGCCGCCAGTTCCTGCGCGGCGTCGGAGTCGCCGGCGCAGCGACCGCGGTTGTGGCGGGGGCGAGCGCTTGCGGGGATGAGGGTGGCGTCGATAAGCCTGCTGACGCGTGGCCCGGACAAGGAACCGCGGACGACAATGCGACGGTCGCGTTCGACGGTGAGCACCAGGCGGGAATTGCGACGCCGGAGCAGTCGTTCTGCAAGCTCATCGCGTTCACCGTCAAGGACGGTAAGAACACGCGGGAAGACATGGTGCGCCTCATGCGCCTGTGGACCGACGACGCACGACGCATGTGCGGCGGCCGCGCAGGGCTCGCCGACCTCGAGCCGGAGAACCTGCGCTCGACCGCGAACCTCACCATCACCGTCGGGTACGGCCGCAGCCTGCTGGACAAGCTCGACCTCACGGGCGATGCGCCCGAATGGCTAACTGACCTGCCCGAATACAGCCGTGACGAACTCCGCGATGAATGGTCCGGCGGCGATATCTGCCTGCAGATCTGCGCCGACGACCGCTTCACCGTCGCCCACGCTGCACGCTTCATGGTCAAAGGCGCGCGCAGCTACACGGACGTCGCATGGGTTCAAGACGGCTTCCTCCACGCCCGCGGCTCCATCCAGCAAGGCGAAACGCCGCGCAACCTCTTCGGCCAACTCGACGGAACCGGCAACCCGAGCATCGAGGAATTCGACGACGTCGTCTGGATCGACGACGGCCCCGCGTGGGTGAAGGGCGGGACGGCGATGGTGGTGCGTCGAATAGCAATGCTTCTCGACGAATGGGACATCCTCGACCGCCCCTCCCGCGAGGTCGTCTCCGGGCGGCGCCTCGACAACGGCGCCCCGCTGGGCGGCACCGACGAATTCGACGCGCCCGACTTGGAGGCGCGCGACGAGTACGGCTTGCCCGTCATCGACCCCAACTCGCACATGGCGCGCGCCAAGTCCGCCGACCCCACCGAGCGGATCTTCCGCCGCCCGTACAACTACGACATGCCGCCGGGCCCCGATTCCCGCGGCACGTCCAACGCGGGTCAGATGTTCATCTGCTTCCAAAAAGACCCGCGCACCCAGTTCAACTCCATTCAGCAAAGGCTCGATAGCGCTGACCGGCTCAACGAATGGATCACCCACATCGGCTCCGCCGTCTTCGCCGTCCCCCACGGCACCGCCGACGGCGAATACTGGGGGCAGGACCTCTTCGGCGCGCGCGGGTAGAGTTACCCCTCGATGAAATCGCTTTCTTTCGCGACCCTGTTCGCCGCGCTGTCCGGCTTCGTGGTTCTCTGGGTCGCATCCTGGTCCCTCGACGCGGGCACCCAGATGCCGCTGTTCCAGGCGTACTGGAGCTTGTTCTTCGCCTCGGCCGGCTTCATCGACGGCATCACGCAGGAGACCACCCGCGCTGTCGCTTCCGCACGCGAACGCGGGGTGCGCGGGTCGGCGAGCCCGTGGCTCCTCGCCGGGATCGCTGCTGCGGCGGTCGCCGCGTTGACTCTGGCTGCCGGCGTCGCCGCGATGGGGCACCTTGTTCCGCCGACCCCCCGCCTGGCCACCGCCCTGCTGGTGTTCGGCCTGGGCAGCTATGTTTTTCAGGCTGTCCTCTCCGGCATCCTGAGCGGCGCAGGTCTGTGGAACCAGTACGCCGGCCTCGTCGCCCTCGACTCCGGGATCCGTCTCGTGCTCGCGTGCGTCGCCTGGGCCGCCGGTTGGGGTCTGCCCGCGTTCTTGGCCATCACTGTGATCGGCGCGGCTTCGTGGGTGGCGGTCCTGGCTTCGTCGGGGCAGGCCCGCGGGCAGATCCGCGCAGCCCTCGACGTCGACCGTGCGGTCTTCGTCCGCCGCGTCCTATCCGCCGTCCTGGCCACCGGTGCCTCCGCCCTACTGATCACGGGTTTCCCCGCCATGACCACCGCGGCGTTCGCCGCCGGTGCCGGGGCAGACATGGGCTCGGGCGTAGGCGCAGACGCGGGCACAGGCTCTGTCACTGGTGCCGCAGTCGCCGCCGTCAACCAGGCCGTCCTGCTGACCCGCGCCCCGGTGCTCGTCCCGCTGCAGCGCTTCCAGTCCGCGCTCGTGGTGCGTTTCGTGGAACAGCGCAGCCGCATCTATTCATCGCTGGCCGTCCCCATCGGCGCGATCCTCAGCGTCGGCGCGGTCGGCTTCGTGGCTGCGTGGCTGGTGGGGCCGTGGATCCTGCGGGCCTTCTTCCCGCCCGAGCTGTTCGTCCCCGGTGTCCCCCTCGGGCTGCTGACCTTCGCCTCCGCGATCATGGGTGCCCTCATCATCACGGGCACAGCGGTGTTGGCGCTGGAACAGCACACCTGGTACGTCGCCGGCTGGGTCACCGGCGCGGCCGCCGCCTTCGGCCTTCTCTTCGCGCTGCCTGCAACGCTCGGCACAGGGGTGACCGCCACTGTGATCCTTGCGCTCACTGTCGGGCCGCTCGTCGGCGCGGCAGTCCACCTGGCGGGGCTCGCGGGCGCAGCGCGCCATGCCTGACAGAGCCCCCCAACTACGATGACCCCTATGACCCAGCCCCCGAAGTGCCCGCAGCATCCGCAGTCCTCCACCATGCTCGTCACCGGCGGCGCCGGCTTCATCGGCGCGAATTTCGTGCGCATGGTCGCCGACCGACAGCCGGAAACGAAGATCGTGGTGCTCGACGCCCTCACCTACGCGGGAAACGCGGACAACCTCGCAGGACTCGCCGGCACCGGCACGGGCCCAGGCCCAGACACGGGCACTGTGGAGCTGGTGGAGGGACGCGTGGAGGACGGGGGGCTCGTCGATAAGCTGTGCGCGGAGGCGGACACGGTCGTGCATTTCGCGGCGGAATCGCACAACGACAACTCGCTGCGCGACCCCTCCCCGTTCGTGCAGACGAACCTGGTGGGCACATTCACGCTGCTGGAGGCCGCACGCAAGCACGGCAACCGGTTCCACCACGTCTCCACGGACGAAGTTTTCGGCGACCTCTCCGTCGACGACCCGGCGCGGTTCACAGAGGAGACCCCGTACCGTCCGTCGTCGCCGTATTCCGCGACGAAAGCAGGGTCGGACCACCTGGTGCGGGCGTGGGTGCGCTCGTTCGGGATCAACGCGACGATCTCGAATTGCTCGAATAACTACGGCCCGTACCAGCACGTGGAGAAATTCATTCCGCGGCAGATCACGAACCTGCTCACGGGGCGTCCGGCGAAACTGTACGGCACGGGCGAGCAGGTGCGCGACTGGATCCACGTCGACGACCACAACGACGCGGTCCTGACGATCCTGAACCGCGGCCGCAAAGGGGCGACGTACAACATCGGCGCCGACGGGGAGCATTCGAACAAGGAGATCATCGAGCTCATCTGCGAGCTGATGGGCGGCGAGTACGAGCACGTCGCCGACCGTCCGGGGCACGACCAGCGGTACGCGATGGACGCGTCGAAGCTTACGCGGGAGCTCGGGTGGCGGCCGCGGACGCGCTCGATGCGCGAGGGCCTGGAGCAGACGATCGCGTGGTACCGCGACAACGAGGCGTGGTGGCGCGGCGCGAAGGATGCTGTTGAGCAGGGCTACGCCGCGCGCGGCCAGTAGAGTGTTGGGCATGCCGGACACAAGCACGCCTATCGACGGCCTCACAGTCCACCGTCTTGAACTCCACGGCGACAACCGCGGGTGGTTCAAGGAGAATTGGGCGGGCACACCAACGCTGCGGGTGGAGCAGAACAACGTGAGCTTCAACGCGTCGCGGGGAGCGACGCGGGGGATGCACGCGGAGCCGTGGGATAAGTACGTGTCGGTAGCCACGGGGCGCGTGTACGGCGCGTGGGTGGACATGCGCGAGGGTTCGGAGACGTACGGTGCGACATTCGGTTGCGAGATCGGCCCGGATACGGCGGTCTTCGTGCCGCGCGGGGTGGCGAACGGCTTCCAGGCGCTCGAGGACTCCACGACGTACATCTACCTGTGCAATGCGCGCTGGTCGCCGGATGCTCGTTACGCGTTCTGCTCGTACAAGGAGATCGACTGGCCGCTCGAGCCCACAGAAGTTTCGCCCAAGGATCTCACCCATCCGCCGCTTATCGACGCCTCCCCTGTCCCTCCCCGCCGTCCCCTCATCCTCGGGGCGAACGGTCAGTTGGGGCGCGCTTTGCGGGAACTGCTGCCGGACGCGGAGTTCTGCGGGCACTCCGACTTCGATCTGACGTGGCCGGTGGAGAAGATGCTAAAAAGCCGGGATTGGTCGCAGTACTCGGCAATCATCAATGCGGCGGCGTTCAATGACGTCAATGGGGCTGAGACCGCTGAGGGAAGAACGGCTGCGTGGGGAGTCAACGCCCTTGGGCCGGCGAAGCTGGCGCAGGTCGCAAACAGGTACGACCTGACATTGGTGAATGTTTCCACCGACTACGTCTTCGACGGCACGGCGGCCGAACACACCGAAGCTGAGGTGCCGAGTCCGTTGGGGGTGTACGGGGCGTCGAAAAGCGCGGGCGAAGCCGCAGCTGCGGCGGCACGCAAGCACTACATTGTGCGTACGAGCTGGGTCTTCGGCGACGGCGGCAATTTCATGGCCACGATGGCTCGGCTCGCGCGCGAGGGTGTCTCGCCGAAGGTGGTCAACGACCAGCGCGGCCGCCCGACATGGGCGGAGGACCTGGCGAAAGGGATCGTGCACTTGCTCGAGACGGGTGCAGAGTACGGCATTTACAACATCACCTCCTCCGGCGACGCCGCCACGCGCGACGAGATCGCCATGGCCGTGTACGTCGCCACCGGTGCCGACCCGGCCGACGTCCACCCCGTCAGCTCCGCCGACTACCAGGCCGAGTTCGGCCCCGAAGCACCGCGGCCGGCCGAGTCCACGCTGACGCTGGACAAGATCGAAGCCACCGGGTTCACCCCGACGAACTGGCGCGTGGCACTCGCCTTGTACATCGGTTAGGCTGCTGGCCCCGCTAGAATCCCAACCATGAAGGGCATCATTCTCGCCGGCGGGTCGGGCACTCGGCTGTACCCGATCACCAAGGGCATCTCGAAGCAGCTCATGCCCATCTA
Source organism: Corynebacterium sp. p3-SID1145 (assembly GCA_025144245.1). Classification (GTDB taxonomy): domain Bacteria; phylum Actinomycetota; class Actinomycetes; order Mycobacteriales; family Mycobacteriaceae; genus Corynebacterium. The sequence goes on from JALXXC010000002.1 coordinate 31,565, forward strand.
CGACAAGCCGATGATCTACTACCCGCTGTCTACACTGATCAGCGCGGGGATCCGGGAGATCCTGATCATCACCACCCCGGAGGACCAGGACGCGTTCAAACGCCTGCTCGGCGACGGCTCCTCCTGGGGCCTCATGCTCGACTACGCCGTCCAACCCTCCCCCGACGGCCTCGCCCAGGCCTTCATCATCGGGGAGGACTTCATCGGCGGGGACTCCGTCGCCCTCGTGCTCGGCGACAATATCTTCGACGGCGCTGAACTGTCCCGCCTCATGGGCGACGCTTACGACCCCGACGGCGGCGCCATCTTCGCCTACGAAGTCTCCGACCCTGAACGTTACGGTGTGGTCAGCTTCGACGAACACGGCACCGCAACCGCCATCGAGGAAAAACCTGCCGACCCGAAGTCTAATTTCGCGGTGGTAGGCCTGTACTTCTACGACAACGACGTGGTCGACATCGCCAAGACCATCACCCCGTCGGAGCGCGGCGAGCTCGAGATCACCAGCGTCAACGAGACCTACCTGCGCCGCGGCGACCTCAAGGTCCACCGGCTCCACCGCGGCGACGTGTGGTTGGATACCGGCACCATCGACTCCATGAGTGAAGCCAGCTCGTACGTCGAAGTGATCCAGAAGCGCACCGGCACCGTCATCGGCTCACCCGAAGTCGCCGCCTACCGCCAAGGCTTCATCGACGCCGCCGCCCTGGAAGACCTCGCCGAGCCGATGTTCAAATCCGGCTACGGCCACTACCTCATCGACGCAGCACGGGAGTGAACGTGAACAACCAACCCGAGCACAACGACCGGAGTGAGCTCCGCTCCGGTGCCGTCACCGTCCTCATGTCGGTCTACCGCAACACCACGGCCGAGGAGCTCGCCCACGCCCTGGACAGCATTGCCGCCCAGACACGCCCGCCGGAGAGGGTGCTGGTGGTGAAGGACGGGCCGGTGGAAGGGGACGTCGATAAGCTGCTGTCGTCCGTGGACACCGTGACGCTGCCCGACAACCGCGGACTCGGCATCGCGCTGCGCGAGGGACTGGCGGACGTGGACACGGAATACGTCGCCCGGCTCGACTCGGACGACGCCGCCTTCCCCGAGCGGCTGGAAAAGCAGCTGGCCTTCATGGCCGAGCACCCCGAGATCTCCGTGCTCGGAACCGCCATGCAGGAGTTCGACGGCGACTCCTTCGGCGGCGTGCGCCGCTTGCCGGAAAACCACGACGCGATCGCGCGGTACGTGAAAATCAACTCGCCCATGAACCACCCGTCGGTTCTCATGCGCGTCGCCGACATCCGCGATGTCGGGGGCTACCGCCCCATGCACAACATGGAGGACTACGACCTGTGGGCGCGCCTCGTCGCCGGCGGCAAGAAGCTCCACAACCTACCGGAACCCCTTACCTACTTCCGCGTGAACGACGCCCAGCTCAAACGCCGCACCACCCCCGAAACGCGGCGCGCCGAACGCGAAATGCAACGCGCGCTCATCAGCTATGGGCTCATCTCGCAGTCGCGCGCCGCCGCGAACTACCTCGCCCGCAACCTCTACCGCGCCCTCCCCTTGAGCGCGATGCGGCGCGTTTACTCCCGCTTATTCCACCGCGGGGACTAGAGTTCCGTTCATGACCCAGCAGCGCCCCTTCGACGACACATGGCTCGTCGTACCCTGCTACAACGAAGGACCCGTCATCGGGGATGTGCTGCGGAACGCCCTGCAGACCTTCCCCAATATCGTCGCCGTCAACGATGGCTCCGTCGACAACTCCGCCGCCGACATCCACGCCGCTGGCGCGCACCTGGTCAACCACCCAGTCAACCTCGGCCAAGGCGCGGCGATCCAGACAGGTGTCGAGTACGCGCGGGCGCAGCCGGGAGCGAAATACTTCGTCACCTTCGACGCCGACGGGCAGCACCAGGTGCACGATGTCGTGCGCATGGTGGAGAGGCTCAGGACGGAACCGGTGGACATCATCGTCGGCACGCGTTTCGCCGACGGTTCCGGCACCGACAACGTCCCCTGGATCAAGCGCGTCGTGCTCAAAACCGTCGTGTTCCTGTCCCCGCGCAACCGCAAGCTCGGGCTCACCGACGCCCACAACGGTCTCCGCGCCTTCAACTCCAAAGTGGCAGCCGAGATTAATATCCGCATGAACGGCATGTCCCACGCCTCCGAGATCGTCACCATGATGGACAAACAGAACTGGCGCGTCGCCGAGGAACCCGTGGACATCCTCTACACCGACTACTCCATGTCCAAGGGGCAGTCGCTGGTCAACGGCGTGAATATTCTCGCCGACGGACTCGTCGCCAGGAGGCTCCCATGATCCAGATTCTCTTGCTGATCGCCGCGACAGCACTAGTCCTGTACTTCTTCACCAACCGCAAAAAGGCCAACGCGAAGGCGTGGGTGAAACTCGGCTTCCTCGTCCTGGTGATCGCCGCGGTGTGGGCGATTCTGCGACCCGACGACCTGACCATCCTGGCGAAATGGCTCGGAGTCGACCGCGGCACCGACCTGATGCTGTACACGCTGATCATCGCGTTCTTCTTCACCACGATGTCCACGTGGGTGCGATTCCGCGAGCAGGAGCTCCGCTACGCGCGCCTCGCCCGGGCGGTAGCCCTGCAGAACGCGGTGCCGCCGGCCGCCCCGGCACCGCTTCCGGGGGCACAGGGTGCGCAAGGTGCTCAGGGCCCCCAAGGCACCCAAGGCGCCCAGGGTACCCTGGATGCGCGTTCGCAGGGTCCGCAGCAAAATTAACGCAACAGCCGACTAAGCTTGGTGCCCATGAGCGCGAACTCGAGCGAGGACAACAAGAACAGCCGCGGCGGGTCGAAGGTGCCCCCTGTGATGTGGGCTTTCACCGCCGTTCTGGCACTGGGTACCGGTGTGGGCGGCTACATCGTCGGCGACCACCAGGGCCACGAGCGTGCCACGAACGAGATCGCCTCCGGCCAGCACTTAGCCGATGACGCGTCCGCGCCAGTCACCGAGATCCCGGAGGATGCCAAGCCGGGCACCGAATTCACCGAGGCACAGGCCAACGAAGAAGCCGCCATGATTCACGGCCCGGGCGCGGAGGTCACCTCGCGCAAGGATATTTCCAATTCTGCCCGCCGCGACCCGAACGACCCGTTCGCAGTCGGTGCTGTGGACGCCCCGGTGGTCATCGCCGAGTTCACGGACTGGGACTGCCCTTTCTGCATCCGCCACACGGTCCAGACGGAGCCGGAGCTGATGAAGGAGTACGTCGATAAGGGCTACGTGCGCATCGAGTGGAACGACATGCCGATCAACGGTGACTCGGCGGAAGCGGCCGCGCGGGCCGGCCGTGCGGCCGCCGAACAGGGCAAATTCGCAGAGTACAAGGAGGCGTACTTCGCCGAAGCGGGCAAGGTGGACGGCCACCCGGGCTACGACATCGAGGACTTCGTGGGCTTCGCCGAAGAGGCGGGTGTGCCGGACATCGAGAAATTCCGCGCCGATGCCACCAGCGACAAATACGACAAGGCGCTCGACGAAGCCCTCGACTACGCGCAGGGCCTGGGCATCACGGGGACACCGGGCTTCATCGTCAACAACGAGTTCATCGGCGGCGCGCTGCCGATCGAGGACTTCCGCAAGGTCATCAACAGCGAGCTGAAGAAGACGGTCCAGAGCTAGGAACTGCGGCTAGTATCGGCGCCTAGTAGCCGCGCCGGATCCACTCCTCGAGGTGGGGCGCCTCCGCACCGACGGTGGTGCTGTCGCCGTGGCCGGTGCGCACTCGGGTCTCGGGCGGCAGGTCGAGAACCGACTTCTGCAGTGATTCGATGATGGTGTCGAAGGAGGAGAAGCTCCGTCCAGTCGCACCGGGGCCGCCTTGGAATAAGGTGTCGCCGGAGAAGAGTTCACCGGCTTCCTCGGCGTAGAGCACCACGGAGCCCGGCGAGTGGCCGGGGGTGGACAGAACTTTGAGTTCGGTGCCGGCGATGGTGAAGATCTGGCCGTCGGAAAGCGGCTCGAAAGGTTCTTGCGGGTTCGCCTCGCCCCAGAGCATGTCGTCGCCGGGGTGGAGGTAGACGGGGGCGTCGACAAGCTTGCTCAAAAGCGGCGCGGCGTCGACATGGTCGTTGTGGCCGTGGGTGGCGACGATGGCTGTGACCTTCCGGTCCCCTACGGCTTTCGCGATTGCTTCGGCGTCGTGCGCGGCGTCGATGATGAGGACCTCGGAGTCGTCGCCGACGATCCAGACGTTGTTGTCCACTTCCCATTCGCCGCCGTCGAGCTTGAACAGGCCGGAGGTGACTACGTTCTCGATCTTCATGGTGCTCCTTAGAGTTCGACGACAGAGCGCAGCACGTCGCCCTGCTTCATTTTGGTGAAGGCGGATTCGATGTCGCCGAGGCCGATGCGTTCGGAGACGAATTCCCCGAGCGGGAACCTTCCGTCGAGGTGGAGGTCGACGTAGGTGGGGAAGTCGCGTTCGGGCAGGCAGTCGCCGTACCAGGCGGGCTTGATGGAGCCGCCGCGCGCGTAGAGGTCGATGGCGGGGATGTCCACGTGGTCGGTCTGGTTGGGCACGCCGACCATGACCATGCGCCCGGCGAGGTCGCGGGAGTAGAACGCTTGCCGCCAGGTGGGCTGGATGCCGACGGCATCGATGGTGACATCGGGGCCGTAGCCGCCGGTGAGTTCGCGGACGCGGTCGATGACCTCGTCTTCGCTCATGTCTTTACTGCAGAGCGCGTCGGTGGCGCCGAAACGCTCGGTGGCGGCATCGCATTTGCGCTTGTCGACATCCACCGCCACGACCTTCCGCGCCCCCGCCAGAGCGGCGCCGGCGACGGCGGCCAAGCCGACTCCCCCGAGGCCGAAGACGGCGACGGTCTCTCCGCGCTGGATGTCGCCGGTATTCACCGCGGCGCCGAGGCCGGCCATGATGCCGCAGCCCAGAAGCCCTGCGGCGGCGGGGTCTTCATCGGGGTTCACCTTGGTGCACTGCTTTTCGTGCACGAGGGTTTTCTCGGCGAAGGAGCCGATGCCGAGGGCGGGTGTGAGGGGCGTGCCGTCGCCAAGCGTCATGCTCTGCGAGGCGTTGTGGGTGGCAAAGCAGTTCTTCGTGTCGCCCTTGCGGCACGCGCGGCATTCGCCGCACACCGCACGCCAGTTGAGCACGACGAAATCGCCGGGGGCGACGTGCGTGACGTCTTCTCCGACTGTCTCGACGGTGCCGGCGGTTTCGTGGCCGAGGAGGAACGGGTACGCGTCCTCGATATCGCCGTCGCGGTACGCCAGGTCCGTGTGGCACACACCGGTGGCCTGGACCTTCACAACGACATCGTTGGGACCCGGGGCGGGGATCACGATATCCGCGATCTCCACGTCCGCGCCCTTCTCGCGGGCAATGACACCGGAGACGGTCTGGGCTCCGGGCTTGCGGTCGTTGGTCTGCTCGTTATTCGTCATGCCCCACAGGCTAGCGAAGATTCACTAAGAGGCTGCGAGAATGCGGCCCAGGTGCTCATGGCCGCGCTGCGTCACGTGGATCGGCATGTTGCCGGGGCCAGCGTAGAAGTCGATGAGACCGGCGAATTCGCGGTCCTCGTCGCGCGCGCACATGCCGTTGTTGCGGGTGCCCGGCTTGAAGTCGACGAACTGGGTGCCGGTGGCTTTCGCGAGGTCCACGTTCATCCACTGCGCGAGATCCTCCCAGTAGCGCACCTCCGGGATCGGGGTGGCATCGTACATGTTCGGGCCGACGTGGAAGAGGCAGACGCGGTCGCCGCCGGTGATCGTCGGGTAGCCGACGATCTGGATGCGCGCGTTCGGCGCAGCGCGGCGGATCTTGTCCACCTGCGGGCGCATGAAGTTGACGTAGTCGCGGCGGATCTTCTTCGGGTCTTCGCCGCGGTGATTGTAGGTGTCGTTGAAGCCGACCTGCAGGACGACGCGCTTGGTGCCGCGGTCCAGCCCTCCGCGCTCGCGCACCGCGCGGTCGATCTGCGCGGAGATATTCGGGCCGGGGGAGATGCTCACAGCACCCGGGCAGGAGTAGTCGCGTGGCTGCAGCCCCAGGCGGCGGGCGGCCTGCTTGCCGAAGTTGTTGCCGCTCGTCGGGCACCAGCGTGCCGGGTCGGACTTACCGTTCGGGTGCGTGCCGACGCGGGCGCTGAGGTATTCGAGCGACGGGGCGTCGGCGACGACGGAATCGCCGAAGATAACCATGTTGCCGTTGTCGGCGTGAGCATTCGGGGTGGCCGGCCCGGCAACGATGCCGGCGCCCATCAAGGCGGCGACGACGAAGGCGGTGACGCGGCGGCGGGTGCGGGTGAGCATCATCCATCCACTTTCTGCTAGTCGGAGTGGCTGAGGGAACGTGTTTTTCACAGGCGGCGCAAACGGCCTCACAGTTAAGTGGTCGGATTTTCCGAAGCGTATGTTACACAACCAATTACCACACAGGCCACAATAACCTCACTGTTAACTCTGTTCACTAGTTTACGGATTTGATCTAACAAAATATCCCCGTCAAAACGATAACCATGTGATCCCCCTATCAACTGGAATTCAACGGATGCCAGCTGGGGCCGCCGCAGCGAACAGAAACGGCAAACACAGCCGCGACCACCACTCGAACACTTCCCCCCGACAGCGAAGGACACACACGCAACCATGGTGAATAAAAGCAGCTACTCCCCCATTCAGCGCGTCGGCGCTTTCGCAGAGCTGGCGTCGCTGATCATGCGGCGTCGCATCGTCAGCTTTGAGGGCAGCCCGGGTGTCTTCTTCCGCGGCTTCGGCGACCTCCCGCGCTGGGGCATCACCGCCGCCCGCGAGGTCGAGCAAGGGGCACGATGCTGCCCCGAGCGCAACGCGCTTATCGACGACTCCGGCGTCCTCACCTACCAGCAACTCCGCGATGCCTCCCGCAAGCTGGCCCGCTGGCTGCTCAAACACAAGCACGACGCCAACCTGCGGGAACTGCGCATCGGCATCATGGCGCGCAACGGCCGCCACTTTGTCATCCCCTTCGCTGCGAAGAGCTACGCCGGCGGCGCCGCCTTCCTGCTCAACATCGGCTCCTCCCCCGAGCAGCTGGCTGGCTGCATCGCGGAAAACGGCATCAACGTCTTGTTCATCGACACCGAATTCGCCGACCGCATCCCGGCGGACCACCCCGCCATGGACGGTGTCGCCGTGGTGTGGGGGTACGGCGGGGAGGGTGAGGGGAGCGTCGATAAGCTTCTTGCTTCCGACGCTGACCTGCCGAAACTCCCGCTTCTTCCGAAACAAGGCGACATCGTTCTCATGTCCTCGGGCACGACCGGCGTGCCGAAGGGCATCCTGCGCACCGAACCCAAGGTGCCGTTCGTGCTCACCGGCCTGCTGTCCGCCGTGCCGTGGGAGGCGAACCAGACGCTGCTGCAATCCGCGTCCATGTTCCACACCTGGGGCTGGGCGACCCTTGTCGTGGGCCTCGGCTCGCGCTCCACGATCGTCACACAGCGCGAATTCGACCCGGCGACCGCCATGAAGCAGATCCAGGACTTCCGCGTCGACGGCCTGATCTCCTCCCCCATCTTCTACAAGCAGATGCTCGACCTACCCGGCAACGAGCAGTGGGACACCTCCACCCTGAAATGGATCGCGTCCTCCGGTAACGCGCTGACTCCCGATGTCGTCGCGCGCGTGCACGAGCGCTTCGGCCCCATCCTGGCCAATATTTACGGCTCCACCGAACTTTCGCTCGCCACCATCGCCACCGCCGAAGACATCGTCGAGCACCCCACCGCCGCCGGCCGCGACTGGGTCCGCGACAAACTCGCCCACCACTCCATCCCCCGCGACGTCAACTTCGTCGACTCCCTTCCCCGCAACCCCACGGGCAAGGTCATGGCACGGTTCCTGCCCGAGTCCCGCCGCGACGACCTATAGTTTGTGGGGGTTCAGAACTTGGCCGAGGCCTAGACACACCCCGACACGCATAGGAGGACCCCACAGTGGCCCACTTCTCCGCGAAACAGCTAAAGAACTTCATGCAGTTCTGGCCCCCATTTCTCGGGGCCGGCATCAAGATCAAGGAATTCACCGACGACGGCACACGCGTCGTGGTCACCCACAAGCCGAACATGCTGACCAAGAACGCCATGGGCGTCGCCTTCGGCGGCACCATGTCGGCCATGACCGACCCGTTCTTCATGCTCGCCTCCATGCACCGCCTGGGCAAGGAATACAAAATCTGGGACACCGCCGGTGAAATCCGATTCCTCAAACCCGGCCGCGGCACGCTCACCGCCGATATGCGCATCCCCGACGAGACCTACGAGCTGATCAAGGAGAAGACCGCCGGCGGCGAGAAGTACCTCCACTGGTTCGACGTCGACATCGTCGACGAAGAAGGCGACACGGTCGCGCACGTGCGGCGCCAGGTGTACTACCGGTTGAACCAAAAGAAATAACCCCAAGCAGACTTCCGTCTAGCTGGGGTTATGGTGGAGCCGCCTGCGAGAATCGAACTCGCGACCTTCTCATTACGAGTGAGATGCTCTACCGACTGAGCTAAGGCGGCCGGACCAGCGCACAACTTAGGACGCGCCTAGTTCCGAGGGGATAGCTTAATCTACGACCGCGTCCGCACAAAAATCGCAGGTGGGACGCAGCCGCTAGGTGGCACCGCACGCTTTGCGGATGCGGCCGAGCATGCCGTTGAAAGCGATGACGGGCAGGACTGACTGGTCGAGACGCTCGCGGCATTGGGCGATGGCATCGAGGCACTCAGCCAGTCCAGCAAGGTCGACGCGGTCGGCAATCTCGCGCGAGAGGCCCTCATAGTCGGGGTGGATAAGTTCGAGACCGCTACCCGCCCCGAGAACCATGGCGTCGCGGTAGATGCCTGCGAGGTCGACGAGGGTGAGGTCGAGGACGTCGCGGAGCCGGCGGGTCCCGCGGGCTTTCTGTTTGGCTTCCAGCTCCTTCAGCGAACCGGACGCTCCTTTCAGCGCACGGGCCGCGCCCTTGCCTTTCGCGCCCATACCGAGGGCGTTCTCGAGCTTCTCGCGCTCCTCCTCGTCGGCGTCGGCGTAGGCGTCCTTCGCGGCGGCGTCGGCGGACTTCACCAGAGAGGCCACGGCCTGGAACGCCTGGTCGCCGTGGAAGATGAGCTCGGCGAGGTTGATCGCGGTCGTGCGCCGCTGCTGGGCCGCCTCACTGCGCACCAAACGGCGCGCACGCCCGACATGGTGCAGCGACGTCACGGCAGCCAGTCGCGCATCAGATTCGGAAGCACCCTCCTCTTCGACAAGCAGCCGCACAATTTCGCTTGTCGACGGTGCCGGGATGTACACATGCCTGCACCTCGACCGCAGCGTGGTCGAGAAATCCTCCGGGTCCGTGGACGGGGCGCACATGATGATCACGGTGGATTCCGGGGGTTCCTCGACGGTTTTGAGGAAGGCGTCGGCAGCGGCCGTCGAAAAGCGGTCTGCGTCGTCGATGACCACGACCCGCCACTTGCCCACCGACGGCAATCGTGCAGCTTGCGCAATGATCCCGCGCACCGTCTCCACCTTTATGCCCAGCTCCTGCGGCACAACGTGGACGACATCCGTGTGCGAGCCCGACAGCGCATCGCGGCACGCCTGGCAGCGCCCGCACCCGATCTCGTCGGGGTCGGTGCACATGAGCGCCGCGGCGAACGCGAGCGCTGACGTAGAGCGCCCCGCCCCCGGCGGACCCGTGAACAGCCACGAATGGGTCATCGCGTGCGGGTCGGAGCCCTCCACCCCGCGGGCCGCGGCAGCCGCCGCCATGATCACGGAACGGACCGTGGGAATGTCCGCGAGCCGGTCGGACACGCTGCGGAAAGGCGTGTTCCCGACGGGGTCTGAGGGGGTCGTCGGCGCAGTCACGCGTCCTAGCCTAGTGGGGCACCCCGACCACGGCGCACGCGGCGGAAAACAGGTCGGGCATCACGCATTGCGACTATTGAGACTATTGCGACAGCAGGCAACGTAGAGTAGTGCAACGTGAAGAACTTCTGGCACGGACTCCGGTGGCTCATGGGAACCCCATGGCCCCTGTACGCATCCGTGCTGCTGTTCACCAACGTGGCGAGCGCCATCGCGATCATGGCCTTCGTCCGCTATCTCATCCCCATGCCGGAAGCGCGCGAACTCGGCAAAGTCGCCGCCGGTTTCGCCCCGGTGGGCATCCTCTACCTGGTCTTCGCGGTCTTCATCGGCGGCCTCGTGTCGTACCTGCTCTTCAGGTCTGTGCTGCTCTACCAGCGCAGGCCCGACGACTTCGACCCGTATGTGGTGCGCAACCTCGTGCTGCGCATCCCGGCACTGCAGACGCTCATCGTGGCCATCATCTGGTTCATCGGCATCCTCATCGCCACCGCCGCCGCGTCACGCGTCAACGGCAGGCTCGCCCTGGTCGTCGCCGTGTCCACGCTCATGGCTGGCCTGGTCACCTGCGTGCTCACCTATGTCCAGGCCGAACGTCTCGTCCGCCCCGTCGCGGCGAACACCTTGTCCAAGCGCTTCGCGGACACGACACTCGAGCCGCCGATCAAGCAGCGCCTGTACATGACGTGGTTCATGTCTTCCGGTGTGCCGCTGATCGGCATTCTGTTCCTCCTCGCGGCGCAGAGCAACGGCTTTTTCGGTGACACTGCGGGCGAGCTCATGCCGTCGGTGTCCGCGCTGGCGCTCACCGCCATCGTGACCGGCATGGCCGGCACCGCCTTCGCCACCATGAGCGTCGTCGACCCCATCAAAGAGCTGCAGGAAGCCATCAACCGCGTCCGCCGCGGCGAGACCGACACACAGGTGGATATCTACGACGCCTCCGAGCTCGGCGTCCTGCAGGCCGGCTTCAACGAGATGATGCGCGGCCTGAACGAGCGCCAGCGCGTCCGCGACATCTTCGGCCAGTACGTCGGCAGCGAAGTCGCCCAGAAGGCCCTCGAGGAGCAGCCCGAGCTCGGCGGCGAGGACCGCAAGGTCGCGGTCGTGTTCATCGACGTCATCGGCTCGACCAACTTCGCGGTGAACCACACTCCGGAGGAAGTCGTCGACGCCCTCAACGAATTCTTTGAGATCGTCGTCGATGTCGTCCACCGGAACAAAGGCGTGATCAACAAATTCGAGGGCGACGCCGCCCTCGCCGTCTTCGGTGCACCACTCGCCGTCACCGACTCCACCTCCCACGCCCTCACGGCGGCCCGTGAGCTGCGCCAGGAGCTCGACGGGTTGGAGCTGGAGGCCGGCATCGGTGTCGCCTCCGGCCACGTCGTCGCCGGCCACATCGGCGGTCAGGACCGCTTCGAGTACACCGTGATCGGCGACGCCGTGAACACCGCGGCCCGGTTGACGGAGCTGGCCAAGGACTCCCCCGGCCGCGTCCTGACGAACCTGTCCACGCTCAAGGGCGCCAACGAGATCGAGAAAGCACGCTGGACCGTGATGAAGTCGATTGAGCTGCGCGGCCGCAACAAGATGACGCAGCTGGCCCGCCCTGTCCGCGCGACAATGGCGGACAGGTACTAGACGCGCCCCTCCTTACGCCCACACCCCGCCGCCGTGGAAGCGGGGCGCGGCGCTACTTCTTCCGCGAGCCAGCCTTGACCACGCGCTTAGTGGTTTGCGGCGGCTTCTTCGCCGCACGCTTGGCAGTCTTCTTTGCCGTCTTCTTTGCTGTTTTCTTAGCCGACTTCTTGGTCGCCTTCTTCTTGGTGGCTTTCTTCTTGGCGCCTCCTGCACCTTCCTCGGCCTCGCGGGCGCGGCGGGCGGACAACAGCTCGTTGGCGCGCTGGTCGGTCATGGTCTCCGGGGTGTCGCCGCGCTGGAGGGACGCGTTGGTCTCGCCGTCGGTGACGTACGGGCCGAAGCGGCCATCCTTCACCGTCATGGGCTTGCCGGAGACGTCGTTGTCACCGAGCATCTTCAGCGGCGGCTTGGCGGCAGCACGGCCACGGCGCTTGGGCTCCGCGTAGATGCGGCGTGCCTCGTCGAGCGTGATCGAAAAGATCTGCTCCTCGGAGGCCAGGGAACGTGAGTCGCTGCCTTTCTTCAGGTAGGGGCCGTAGCGGCCGTTCTGGGCGGTGATCATCTCGCCGTCGGCGGGATCTTCGCCGACTTCGCGTGGCAGGGACAGCAACTTCAGGGCTTCCTCCAGGGTGACCGAGGACGGCTCCATGGAGGAGAAGAGGGAGGCGGTGGAGGGCTTGAGTTGTTCGTCGATAAGCTGCTCGGTGCGCTTCGCCTTCTGGTTGGCCGCGGTCTTGGTCTCCCAGTTCTTGGCGCGCTTTCCCTCGGCGGCGCGCTGGGCATCCTCCTCGGCGCGCTCGGCGGCGATGATCTCCTCAGCGCGGGCCTCCGCTTTGGCGCGCTCGTCGTCGCGCACGAGCTCCGTGACGTACGGGCCGTAGCGGCCCTCCTTGGCCACGACGGTGCGTCCGTTGGCGGGGTTCTCCCCCAGCTCGCGGCCGGTCGGCGGGATGGCGAAGAGCTTCTCCGCCATCCCCTCCGTGACCTCGTCCGGGGTGGTGGACTCGGGCAGGTTGGCGCGCTGGTACTCGGGCTCCCCCTCGGCAGTCGTGCCCACCTGGCGCTCCAGGTACGGGCCGTAGCGGCCGACACGGACGTAGACCGGACGGTCCTGGTTGTCGCGGAAAAGTTCGAGGGAGTTCACACGACGGGCATCGATGGATTCGAGGTTGTTCTCGATGATCGCCTTCAAGCCGCCGCGGCGCGCGATCGCCTCTGCGGTGGTCTCGTCGGCGTCGGCGTCGCCGAAGTAGAAACCGGTCAGCCACTGTGTGCGGTTCTCGTTGCCCTGGGCGATCTCGTCGAGCTCGTCTTCCATGGAGGAGGTGAACTCGTAGTCGACGAGGGCGTCGAAGTTCTGCTCCATGAGTCCCACGACGGAGAATGCGACCCACGTCGGCACCAGGGCGTTGCCGCGCGGAGCGACGTAGCCGCGGTCCTGGATGGTCTTGATGATCGACGCGTACGTCGACGGACGCCCGATACCGAGCTCCTCCATCTTCTTGACCAGGCTGGCCTCGGTGTAGCGTGCTGGCGGGTTCGTGGAGTGGCCGTCGGCGGTGACGTCCTTGGCGGTGAGTGCATCGCCCTCCGCGAGCTGCGGCAGATGCTTTTCCTTGTTGTCCTGGTTGTCGGAGTAGGCGCGCAGCCAGCCCGGGAAGGTGATGGTGCGGCCGGAGGCGGACAGTTCGACGTTCTCGCCGGTCGTCGCGCTGCCCTCGATCGTCGCGGTGACCGACGTGCCGCGGGCGTCTTCCATCTGGGAGGCGACGGTTCGCTGCCAGATCAGCTCGTAGAGCTTGAATTCCTCGGCATCGAGGGAGCGGGCGAGCTCGCCGGGGGTGGCGAAGCGCTCGCCGGCCGGTCGGATCGCCTCGTGCGCCTCCTGGGAGTTCTTCACCTTGCGGTCGTAGCGGCGCGGGGCGTCGGTAACGAAATTGGCGCCGTAGAGTTCCCGGGCGGCCGAACGCGCGGCGTCGAGCCCCTGCTTGGACAGCGAAGTCGAGTCCGTACGCATGTAGGTGATGTGGCCGTTCTCGTACAGGCGCTGCGCGATGCGCATCGTGCGGGCCGAAGTGAAATGCAGCTTCGCGCCGGCGGCCTGCTGCAGCGTCGAAGTCATGAACGGCGGGTACGGCCGGCGGGTGTACGGCTTGGACACCACACCGGCGACCGTCATGTCCTGACCGGTCAGGGCATCCGCGAGGGCGCGGGCGTCCTGCTCGTCGACCACCACGAGCTCGTCGTTCTTGAGCTTTCCGCGGTCGTCGAAGTCTTTGCCCTGGGCGATGCGGGAGCCGTCGATAAGCGTGAGCTTGGCGTCGAAGGTCTCGCCAGAGCGTTCAAGCGAGGCGGTGAGGTCCCAGTATTCCGCGGGGATGAACGCCATGCGCTCGCGCTCGCGCTCCACAATGACGCGCGTGGCCACGGACTGCACGCGGCCGGCGGACAGGCGCGGCATGACCTTCTTCCACAGCACGGGGCTGACCTCGTAGCCGTAGAGGCGGTCGAGGATGCGGCGCGTTTCCTGCGCGTCGACGAGGTCCATGTCCAGCTCGCGGGTGTTCTCCGCGGCCTCGCGGATCGCGGATTCGGTGATCTCGTTGAACACCATGCGCTCGACGGGCACTTTCGGCTTGAGCACCTCGAGCAGGTGCCACGCGATCGCCTCGCCCTCGCGGTCCGGGTCTGTCGCGAGGAGGAGCTTGTCGCTCTTTTTCAGCTTGGCTTTAAGGTCCGTGACCTTCTTCTTCTTGTCCGCGCTGACCACGTAGATCGGCTGGAATTCGGCCTCCGGGTTGACGCCGAGCTTCGCCCACGGCTCCTTCTTGTATTTCGCGGGAATGTCCGCAGCGCGGCCGGGAAGATCGCGGATGTGGCCCACAGACGCCTCGACGAAGTAGCTATCACCCAGGTACTTCTGGATCTTCTTCGCCTTCGTCTGCGACTCCACAATGACCAGGGTCTTGCCCTGTCCGTTCTGCTCAGCCACGCCGGGTGACTCCTTAAATATTCGCGTCAACGATTCTCTCAAAGACAACTACCACTATTTTCGCGGCGGCGTAAACGAGGGGTAGCGCTTTTTCGCTTATCGACGTTAACACTGCCCACCCCCAACCACTCCCGCCCCACTACACTTTCCGCAAGAGGTCACGTCTGCCCCGCACCCGCGTTCGGGGCCGGCACGGTACGAAAACGGGAAGGATTAGCCGCTGTGAGTGGAGTAGTGGACTCGCTGGTCGCATTCTTGGAGCAGCTCATGACCACCCCGTTCTTCTACCCGCTGCTGAGTCTGTTGATCAGCGTTGATGCGCTGTGCCCGCTGGTGCCGTCCGAGACTGTCCTCAACCTGGCCGGCGCCTTCGCCGGCTCGCAGGGAGTTCCGGATGTGCGGTGGATTTTCGGTGCCGCGGCGATCGGAGCGATCATCGGCGACAACCTGTGCTTCATGCTGGGCGGCAAACTCATCCGGGTGGTCAACCAGCTCGACCCCGAGTCGCGCGCCGGCAAGACCATCGAGTGGGTGCGCGCCAACCAGAACAAGCGGGCGGGGGTGACCATCATCGTGGCGCGCTTCCTGCCGTGGGCGCGCTGGGTGGCCACAATTGTCCTGGGTTCGGTGCGCTACAACTGGTTCTTGTTCTTCATTTACGACACGATCGGCGTCCTGCTCTGGGTCACCATCGGCGTCGGTGTCGGCTACGTCGGCGGCTCCATCTTCTCCGACTTCCCTCTGCTGGCCATGCTGGTGGGTGTGACCTTGGGCTCCTTGGTCGGCTTCGCCATCCAGAAGCTGCAGTTGCGTTTTGCGGAGTGGAACGACGTGCGGCGGGGCACGTCCGTGATTTAACAGCGCAACCCCGGCCCCTCCCCCGTTCAAAGGGGTGGAGGAGCCGGGGTTGTGCGGGACGTTTATTAGGTGTTAGAGCGCGCGCACCTGCTGTGCCTGCGGGCCCTTGCTGCCTTCGCCGATCTCGAATTCGACCTGCTGGTTCTCCTCGAGGGTGCGGAAGCCGCTGCCCTGGATCTCCGAGTAGTGGACGAAAACGTCGGCGGAGCCGTCGTCAGGAGCGATGAAGCCGAAGCCCTTTTCGGCGTTGAACCACTTCACTGTTCCAGTAGCCATTGTGATCAAACCTTTCGTGATTTCCGGCCTGCGCCGGTTGTTCGCGGTCGTGCTGGCAAAACTCGCGAGCACCCCGTGAAAGGCGCACACAAAATCTGCGACCACTGATTATCTTGCCATGATTTATGCTTTTACGTCGGACTTAATTTACGCGGGGAGGGAGATCGCATGCCGCACAGCGGATCCGGCGGTTTCGCCGATGAGCTCATCAACGGCCTCGCCCGCGCTCTCCCGTCGGGAACGCTCACGCATGTGCGCACTGTCGCCGCGCAGCTCTCGCGGACGGCACCGTGGCCGGACTGGGTCGACGAAGACTTAAAGAACACGCTTATCGACGCCTCCATCCCCCACCTCTACATCCACCAGCGCCAATGCGCCGACTTGGCCTGGGAAGACCGGGACGTCGTGGTGGCGACAGGCACGTCGTCAGGCAAGTCCCTGGGCTACCAGCTGCCCGTGCTGAGCACGCTCGCGGACGACCCCACTGCGTGCGCTTTGTACATCACCCCCACCAAGGCCCTGGGGTCCGACCAGCTGTTGGCGGTGAGCAACCTGATCAAAGGCCACCCCCGGTTGAGCGGCCCGAAAGGCATCAACCCGGTGCCCTACGACGGCGACACCCCCACCGAGGCGCGGTCGACGATCAGGGAAACCACCCGCTTCGCCTTCACCAACCCCGATATGCTGCACGCCGGCATCTTATCCTCCCACGTGCGGTGGGCGCGGTTCATGCGCCACCTGAAATACGTGGTGGTGGACGAATGCCACACCTACCGCGGGGTGTTCGGGGCGAATGTGGCGCTGGTGCTGCGCCGCCTCGACCGCATCGCGCGAGCCTACGGGGCGCGCCCGACATTCATATTCGCCTCCGCCACCGCGGCGGACCCGGCGGCGCACGCGGCGAGGCTGTGCGGACGGGAGGTGACCGCCGTGACGGAGGACGGGGCACCCACCGGCGAGCGCACCTTCGCCTTGTGGGAGCCCGGCTTCATCGAGGGCGCCGAGGGCGAGAACGGGGCACCGGTGCGCCGCGCTGCCACCACCGAGGCGGGGGCGATGATGGCGGACCTCGTCGCGGCGGGTGCCCGGACGTTGACCTTCGTGAGGTCCCGGCGCGCCAGCGAGACCGTTGCGATGCGCGCCTCCGAAGATCTCGTGGCAGCCGGGCGCGCCGATTTCGCCCGCCGCATCGCCTCCTACCGGGCGGGCTACCTCGCCGAGGACCGGCGGGCGCTCGAGCGTGCCCTGGACAACGGCGACCTGCTGGGCATGGCCACGACGAATGCGCTGGAGCTGGGCATCGATGTCGGCGGCTTGGACGCGGTGGTCATGGCCGGCTTCCCGGGCACCGTCGCGTCGTTCCGGCAACAGGCCGGCCGGGCGGGGCGCCGCGGGCAGTCGTCGCTAGTGGTCATGATCGCCCGCGACGAGCCCATGGACACCTACCTGGTCCACCACCCCGAAGCCCTGCTGGACAAAGCGGTGGAGAACAGTGTTTTCGACCCCGCCAACCCGTATATTCTCCGCGGGCACGTCTATTGCGCCGCCGTGGAGAAACCGCTCACGGAGGCGGATGTGGAGGAGCTGGGGGCGGGGGATGTCGTCGACAAGCTGGAAGCTGACGGTCTGCTGCGCAAGCGTGCGCGCGGCTGGTTCGCGGTCCCCCAGCTCACGGGGCCGATCTCGCCGGAGACCGCCCACGGCTCGGTATCGTTGCGCGGCGGGACCAGCGAGCAGGTCATGATCGTCGACGCGACCGACGGCCGCCTGCTCGGCACCGTCGATTCCGCGCGCGCGATGTCGCAGGTCCACGACGGCGCCGTGTACATCCACCAAGGCGAGTACTTCATCATCGACGAACTCGACCTGGACAACTACGTCGCACTCGCGCACCCGGAAGTACCCGATTACAGCACCGTGGCGCGCTCGACGACCGACATCGCAATCATCGGCGAGGCGCACGCCCGCTGGAACCCGTCGCCCGGACTGTGGGTGGCCAGCGTCGACGTCGAAGTCACGGACCGCGTCACGGGCTACGTGGTCACACTCGCCGACGGCACCACCTCCGAGCACATCCCCCTCGACCTGCCCGAGCAGAAGCTTCTCACCCGCGCCGTCGCCTACACCATCGACCCGTTGGCCCTGGAGAAGATGGGGGTGACCGCCGGCGACACCCCCGGCACCCTGCACGCCGCCGAGCACGCCGCCATCGGCCTGCTGCCCCTGTTGGCCACCTGCGACAGGTGGGATATCGGTGGGGTGTCCACCGCCCTACACCCCGATACCATGCTGCCGACCGTGTTCGTCTACGACGGCCACCCCGGCGGCGCCGGCTTCGCCGACGAGGGCTACGACCGCTTCCACGAGTGGATCTCCGCCACGTTCGAGGCAGTGAAGTCCTGCGGCTGCGCCGCCGGCTGCCCCTCGTGCGTGCAGTCGCCGAAATGCGGGAACGGCAACCAGCCCCTGGACAAGGCCGGGGCACTGAAGCTCCTCGGAGCACTGGTAGCTATGACTGCCGGAGCGGACACCGGAGCTTCTTAGATCGGCCCCGCCTTCGCCGGTGCTCCTGCCGCGCCCGTGACCGCTGCGCCCGTGACCGCCGCGCCTGTGGCATCCGCGCCGGGTCAACCACGCGAGCATCAACCAATCCGCATGAACAAGGTGAAAATTGGTAGGACCGCGAAAAGAGGGTGCCTCCACTCGATTCATGACCAAGAATCCATGGCCACTTGTTCATGGCCGGCAAATCGTGACCGCCGAAGGCCATTCCCCCAGTCGTTTTTCTTAGGTCAGCCCCGGTTTTGTCTAGATCGGTCCTGCTTTGGCAACCGCTTCTGACTTCCCCACGGTCGCGGAAACTACGACGTCTGCCCCGGTAATGGCGCACTGACCAAGCTCCGCCCCGTTGAGCTCCGCGGTCTGCCGCGCCGTTGAACATGCGTCAAAACCGGCGTAAACGGCAGTCGCCCCGGCAACCGCGGCGAGGTCAGCAGCGACCTGCGCGCGGTGCGTGTCCGCGACGCGCCCCACCAACGCCGCGACGACCAGGGCCAACGCCACCACTGCGGCGATGATGCCTGCCGAAGCGATGGTGGCGTAGCCGCGGTCGGACCCGCAGCGGGTTCGCCGAGCGAGCCGACCAAGCTGGACTAACCGAGCTCGCTGGACGAGCCGGGAACGCGCTGCGGTTGTCACGGCGCCTCCACGGGGAACGCGGCGGTGGCGCTCATCGCGCGCACCGGCGCCGGGACCTGCGCGGTCACCCGCACCACCCCGGCGGACTCCGAAACGGTGACGGTCACGCCATGGCGCGGCGGTTCGTACGGCACGCCGATGGCGTGCGACCGAGCGGCCGCACCGGCGATGTCCACCGCCGCGATATACGCACCCAACGTCGCGATCCCCGCCACGATCGCCGCCGCCACCGTGACCAGAACAGCCAGGGCGAGGGCGGCTTCGATGGTGACGGAGCCGCGGTCGTCGGTAAGCGGAATGCGCCGTGACATGACGTTCTCCCTAGGACGGCTTGTTGGACAGCGCGTCGGTGATAATCCCCTCGATCGCGTCCACCACTCCGTTACCGTTGATGACCATGTAGAGCACCGCGGCAAGCGCCGCCGCGGCCAGGCTCCCCATGGCGTATTCGATGGTCGACATCCCGTCGTCCCTGCCCAGACGCGCCGCACGCGCGGCAGCTTCGATGTAGAGGCGGGTGATCTTCTCGTTGATGGAATCAGTGGTGTTTGTGATTGCTGCGGTCATTGTGTTTTCTCCTTGTGTGAATGCGTGTGCTTGTCGGCCTGTTGGCCTGTTCGAGCTGTCGGTTTGTTTGGTCGCTAAATGGTGGTCGAGTGGTGTCTGTGGTTGTGGTTGTGTTCCCTCCTCTCATTGCCCGCCGAACATCTGCGAGCCCAGACCGATGACCACGGGCGCAAGCCCGAGGACGAAGAAGGCCGGGAGGAAGAAGGCGGCGAGCGGAATGCTGATCAGGACCCCTGCGCGTTCGGCGGCTGCGGTCGCGTCGTCGGCGGCTTCCTCGCGGAGTGTTGCCGCGAGGCGGTCGCACCCGTCGGCAACGGCGGAACCGGATGCGTGGGACAACGCGACGAGCGACGCGAGCTCCCCGCACCCGGGCACCCCGTCCATGGCGGACCAGGCGCATTCCGGTTCGACGCCGAGGTGGTGGAAAGCAACCACGCGGCGCCATTTCTCGGCGAGCGGTGAGGCCGCATCCTCCCCCGGTGCGCCCGGGGCACCGTAGCTGTCGGCCACTGCCTCGGCAGCGACGGCGACAGGCAACCCGGCGCGGAAACAGGCGGCGAACAGCTCGATGTCGCTGGCGATCCGGTGCCGGTCCGGTGGACCGTCGCGCGGGGTCTTGGAGCCGGCGGCGCCGCGGCCGCCGGCCGGCGGGGTGAAACGCCCGGCTACCGGGGCGGGAGGCAGGGCGAGGGCGGCGCCGAGCAGCACGGCAGTAGCGAATCCGGTCATGCGGCGGCCCTCCCGATGATGAATTGGGAGGTGTGGAACCCGGCGCAGACCAGCACCGTTCCGGCGAGCAGGAGCATACTGCCGAGCCCGCCGCCGGTGAGCAGCGCCACCGGCCGCGCACCCATGGCCTGCCCCATGAGGATTCCGGCCAGGGGCAGGACGGATAGGACAACGGCGGTGGCCCGCGGCCCAGCGAGCGCCGCCGAGGTGGCGTGGCGGTGACGCAGGGCGTTGTCGATGCGGGAGCGGGCGCTGTCCAGAAGGTCCGCCATGGGGATGCCGAGGCGGGCCGACAGGAGCCAGAGGCTCGCCGCGCCGCGGAGTTCAGCGGAGGAGGAGTCGGCGAGTGCGGCCGCACCGTTCCCGCCGCGGCGGGCGTGGGCGGCGGCGCGTTCAAGGTCGCGGACAAGGTCGGCGGGAGCGCCGTCAGGAAGTTGGCCGACGGCGCGCGCGCACGCGTCCGCGACGGTGGATCCGGCGCGCACCGCGGCGACAAGATGACCGAGGTAGGCGGCGGTGGTCTCCATGCGCGCAGTGGCGGCTTTCGCCCGGCGGGAGCGTACAACGGTGTGCGCGGCCGTCACGCCCGCCACGCATGCCGCGAGGACGACGAGCATGCGGTCGGCGGCCAAGATCAGAGGCACAGCCGCGGCGGAAACAACAGGCAAAGCCGGAAGCAGTGAAGCGAGGCTACGGGAACGACCGGGCGCCAGGTTCCCGACGCGCCGCGCGGGGTGGGCGGGCGCGACGGCGGCAGCGGCGGCGAGAAGGAAGAGTGTCATGGCAGCCCCAGTTCGTCTTTGAACTCGCTGTATCCCTCGCGCGGACCGGTGTCGGCGTCCCACACGACGTGGGGAGTCACGGGGTTTCCGTCGAGCACGCCGATCTGGTGGACACGCCGTTTGCCGTCCGCGCCGCGCCGCATGACCACCACGGCATCGACGGCGGCGGCGAGCTGCGAATGCAGCGCCTCACGGCCGAGCCCGCCGAGCACGGCAAGAGCCTCGAGGCGGGCGGGGACTTCCTCGATCGAATTCGCGTGCACGGTGCCCGCGCCGCCGTCGTGCCCGGTGTTCAGCGCGGCGAGCAGGTCGACGACTTCGGCGCCGCGGATCTCCCCCACCACGATCCGGTCGGGCCGCATGCGCAGCGCCTGTCGCAGCAGGTCGGAGATGGTGATCTCGCCAGCACCCTCCGCATTCGCGCCGCGCGACGTCAGGTTCACGACGTGCGGGTGCGCGGGCGTGAGCTCGACGGTGTCCTCGATCGCCACGATGCGCTCGTGCGCGGCGACCTCCGCCAGCATCGCGGCGAGCAAGGTCGTCTTTCCCGTCCCGGTTCCGCCGACGACGAGGAAAGCTTTCCGCTTCTCGACGATCCCCTTAAGCACCCCCGCCCTTTCCCCATCCACGCCCCCTGAGGCCTGGATCTGGTCCAGCGTGGCTGTCTTGTTCCGCAGCACGCGCAGGGACATGCATGTGCCGCAGTTGGCGGTGGGGGAAAGGATGGCGTGGAAGCGGAGAACAGTGCCGTCGTCACGCAGAATATGCCCGTCGGCGAAGGGGCGAGCATCGTCCAGGCGGCACCCGCAACTACTGGCCAGACGGGTGGCTAAGCGCCGGACCTCCTCCTCCCCGCCCAGGGTGAGGCTCGCGCGCTCCAGGCCGCGGCCGCGGTCGAAGAAAATGTCGTCGGGCCCGTTGACGCAGATATCCGTGACACCGTCGATGGCGAGGACCTGCTCGAGTGGGCCGATGCCGACGGTCTCGTCGCGCAGCGTCCGCATGATGTCGAGGACGTCGAGATCGCTGATCACCACCGCTTCCTCGCGGATGAGTGCCGCCAGCTGCGCCGGACTGTGCTCCTGTGGGGAGTCGGCGAGGCGCCGCTGAACCTTTGCCAAGATGGATGCCCTATCCATTGGCCACCTCCAAGACAGCCTCCGCGGCGGCGGCTAACGCGCGTGGGAGCCGGACTGGAAGTCCGTGAACCTCGGTGCCGCGGACGAGCCGCGGCAGATGTTTGACCTCCGCGATGACGTCCGCTCCCGCGACGCGTTCCACTTCCCGCGCGCTCAACCCCGACCACCCACGGTGTCGCAGGACCAATGAGACCGGGGTGTCCGCCGCGCGGCATTCCGCGCAGATCAGCGCTGCCGCTGCCGCCGCCCGCACTTCTGCCGGGACGACGACGAAGGCGTGGTCGCACCTATTCGGCAACGCATCCGGCGGGGCATCCACCACGGTCAGCCCGCTGGCGCCGAGCACCGTGGTCACGCGGTCGACCTCGCCGGTCAGTCCTGCGGCGGCACCGGCCGTGGAGACAGTCACTTTTGTCCGCGGCCCAGTGAGCACCGCGATTCCGTCGGATGTCCGCGGCAGTGCCTTGCGCAGCTGGGCTCTGTCAACGGAGCCCTCACCAATGTCAATCTCACCCCACCGCGCACCCACTTCCTCTTCCACACCGAACAGCAAGTCCAGGCCACCGGAATAGCGGTGGGCATCCACCACCACCGGTTCCATGTCTGTCGACGCCGTCCGAGCCACCGCCGCAGCCAGCGTCGACGTGCCGGCCCCGCCGGCGGCACCCACGAACGTCAGGACAGCCCCGACGGTCGGCGACGCGGCTCGGCGGCCGACCACGCTCCTTCCCGACCGTGGCTCCCGTGTCTGCCCCGCCCCCTGGGAGCTCGCGAGCGCCAGCTTTCCCAGCGCCTTGAGCAGGTCCGCGGCGTGGGCGGGAAGAATGAAGGTGTCCTCAGGGGCCGCCGCCGGGTCGGCATCGCCACTCACGAAGAAGATGCCCTCACGCGGGGGAAGGGAGTCGAGGTCGGGGGCACGGGCGCCGTCGATAAGCACGGCGAATGCCCGGGCATAATGGCGGACAAGATCATCGGGCCCCCGCGAATCGATGAGTGGGCGCCCCGTCGCCGCCGCTAGGTGAGTGGCTTCAGGATGCAGGAGCGCGTCGTCGACGGCGATGAGAATCGGTGCTGTTTCGCTGGTCATGGCTTCACCATCGCCCAGCTCCCACGGCTGCTCAAGGTCCCCTCCGCGCAACTGTGGATAACCCCGGTTTTAGGGGACGCGTCACCAAAAAACTGTGGAAAATAAGGGGCGGCCCGCGCTATCGGGGGGGTGCGCGGGCCGCCGTAACCCGGCCACAAGGGGGGTAGGAGGGCCGGGGCCGGCCGCACTGTATATCGGGGCCGTGCGGGCATAATTATGGCACACCCCGGCAACCGAACACAACGGCGACCCGCGCCGAACTTCAAATATTCGTTCGACCGCCGACCTTGACCACGGGCGTAAACTATCCCCCATGACAGATTCGGGCGCTGAAAACCGCGTGGCGGCGTTTTTCGACCTGGATAAAACGATCATCGCCACATCCTCGGCCTTCGCATTCGGCCGCGGGTTCCTCGACAGCGGCATGATCACGCGCACCGAAGCTCTCGAGCTGTTCTTGACCAAGACGTCGTACATGCTCAACGGCCAGTCCAGCTCGAAGATGGACGCCACGCGCGACCGCCTCGCCGACATGGTGGCCGGATGGCCCGTCGCCGACGTGCGCACGGTCGTCGCGGACACCATGAACACGGTGGTGACCCCCGCAATCTACCGGGAGGCGCGCGAGCTCATCGAGTGGCACCGCGAGCGCGGCCACGACGTCGTGATCCTCTCGGCCTCGGCATCACTCCTGGTGGAACCGATCGCGGAAGAACTGGGCATCGACACCATCGTCGCCACCGAGGTCGAAGTTATCGACGGCAAACTCACCGGCGCCATCACCCGCTACCTCAAGGGGGAACAGAAGGCGGAGGCGATGAGGGAGCTCGTCGATAAGCGCGGCTACGACCTCGCCTCCAGCTACGCGTACTCGGATTCGCTCACCGATGTCCCGATGCTCTCCCTCGTCGGACACCCCGTCGCCGTCAACCCTGAACGCGGGTTGAAAAAGCACGCCACGGAAAACGGCTGGGAGATGCGCAGCTTCAAAAACCCCGAGCCCCTCTTCAACCCGCCCGGCGCGAAAGAGATCGGCATCGGTGCCGGTGTCGTCGTCACCGTGACCGCCCTGACCGGCTTCGGCATCTGGTTGGCGCAGCGCGGCCGCGGCGGCACCACCTCATAATGTGCTGTGCGTTACTATAAGATCGGTTTGAACTGACTACACACCGGAAGAGCCGGTGCGCCCCGAGGAAGGTTGAGAAATGAGCGACAAGGGTCTGTACACCAGCGGGTCGACCAGCTACAAGGCAAAGGTCGACTCCATCCCGCTCCGCGACACGGACGTGACGCAGCCGGGCAGCGACTCCCTGGGCACCCTCGTGTCCAACGCTACCGAGCAGATGTCCAGCCTGGTCCGCAGCGAAATTGAGCTGGCGAAGACCGAGGTTGTCGGCGAAGCCAAGAAAGCGGCTGTCGGCGGCGGCCTGCTCGGTGCCGCAGGTGTCGTGGCGGCGTTTTCCTCCTTCTTCTTTTTCTTCTTCCTGGCCAAGCTGATCGCCATCTGGACGAACGACGCCTGGGGCTTCGGCATCGTCTTCCTGTTGATGCTCATCATTGCCGGCATCCTCGCCCTGATCGGCGTCAAGCGCTTCAAGGCAATGAGCAAGCCGGAGAAGACCATCGAGTCCGTCAACGAGCTGAAGAACCTCGTCCCGGGCCAGGCCCAGAAGAACCTGACCAAGGACACCTCGGAGCTGTACACCTCCTACGGCACCGGCACGACGGTTCCGGGTGGCCACGCAGCGAACGGTTCCACGGCAGTCAAGTAGGTCCGTAGCGTCCAGCACGCGGACGGCGTGCGCCCAAGCGCCCGGCGGGCAGTGTCCCCGGGCGCTTTTTCATGCCAGAATCGGTGGCACCATGACCAGCAGCACGAAGCGCGCGCGCAACCGTCAGCCCGTGTCGCCGAAAACGGTGGCTGTGGACGGCCCCTTCGAGCATGTGTGGCTCCACACCCGAGGCATCCGCCTGCATGCGACGGTGGCGGGCGACCCTGCCGCCCCGCTCGTGCTGCTACTCCACGGCACCTTCGGGGCGTGGCTGGACTACCGGCACGTCATCGGGCCGTTGGCGGAGCTGGGTTTCCATGCCGCGGCGGTGGACATGCGCGGCTACGGGATGTCGGACAAGCCCCCGGCGCGCGCCGGCGACGACATGCTCATCGCCGTCGGGGACATCGACGGGGTGATCACCGCACTCGGCCACGACCGCGCTCACCTCGTCGGGCACGACACTGGCGGGGCCGTGGCCTGGGTGTACGCGGCGACGCACCCGGAGCGTACCGCGAGTCTCGTCTCCGTTTCCGCGGCGCATCCCGCAGACCTGCGCGCACACGTGCGGTCCCGGCCCTGGGAATTGATGTTCATGCTGGTCCGCCTCGCGGTGGGTCGCCTGCCCACCGGACTTCTGCTCGCGTGCACGCCCCTTATCCCGCGAGTCTGGCGGCGCGAACTCGTCCTCAACACCGCCCCCGGTTTCGCCGACACACCCGAATTCGACGATGCACTGAGCCTGCGCATTCAAGCCGCGCGCATCGACAACGCCCTGCGCGGCATCATCCGCAACACGCGCCTGCTCACAGCGCACAAACAGAAAGGAACGGGCACGCTTATCGACGCCCCCGTCCTCCTCATCCACCCCCACCAGTCCGTCTGGGACCGCATCGACGCCCGGACCCGACGCCGCTTAACCCCCGCGGCCGCATCCGGCCTGACTGTTCTCCACGTCCCCGGAACGAAGAATGTGCCGCATGTGGAGGATGCGGCGGGGTTCGTCGATACGCTCGCCGCTTTTCTGCGTTAAGCCACGCACTCGCGGGTGTCCACCGGTTCGGTGAGCCCCACATAGTCCCCCACGACCTTCTCCATTTGGCGGACCGTGAGGGCGTAGCCGGTGTCGGTGCCGTCGACTGCCGTTCCGAAGACGACGCCCAGCACCTCCCCCGAGGGCGACAGCAGCGGCCCTCCCGAATTGCCCTGGCGGATGCTGCCGCGCAGGGTGAACGCCTCGCGCTCGGTGCGTCCCGTCGCGTAAATGTCCGGCCCCGAGATATTCAGGCGTTCCCGCACGCGCACCGCGGACACTGCGAACGGCCCGTTACCGGGAAAACCCATCACCATCGCGTCGTCGCCGCTGCGCGCGGTGCCCGGCGCAGTAGGCAGTGGGTCGATGCCCAGATTCGGCACGTGCAGCACCGCGATATCCGCCTCCGGGTCGTAGAGCACCACCGTCGCCCGTTTCAGTCCCAGCACAGTGTCCAGCTCAACCGTCTCCGTGCCCGCGACCACGTGGGCGTTGGTGATCACGTAGTCCGGCGCCGACACGAAACCGGAACCCGACAACCGGCGGCGGCAACTCTCCGAGTCGCCCAGCACGTGCACAATACTGGGGCGCACCTCCTCGACAACACCGGGATCAATGCTCGTGGGGTCCGGCGCATCCACTTCGGCGCCGCCCTGGAACGGGGACACCAACGGGGGAAGACCGGTGACGTCGATGAGCCTGGCCATGTGCTGCGGCACCTTGTTTCCCCACTCCGGAACCACGCTGTCGATCGCGGCGAGAATACGCGAACCACGGACCGCACTACCCGCCGGACCGCCAACATTCGCCGCGACAGGAACTGCGACCAGCCACACCACCACTGCCGCCAGCAGCAGCTGCACCAGAGAGCCGACTGCGGAATCCCACCGCCGCGTCGACTTCGAACGCAGCCGGTCCCGCAACGTCGCCCCGATGGCCGCGCCGACGATGTTGCCCACCCCGACGAACGTCACCACCGTGGCCAGCAGAAGCAGCAGCCGGAGGCTCGTCGTGTCCGACACCCGCACCAGCAGTCCTGCCGCAACGAGCCCCACGACCAGGCCAGCGGATGCCCCCACCGCCGCGAAACACGCCGAAAAAGCTCCCTGCCGCCAACCGCCCGCGACCGCGGCGCAGAAGAGCACCACGAGTACGAGATCGACGATGAGAGCAGTCACGGAAGGCTACCCTAGCCGGGCAGCGGGCTAAAACCCGTGTCCCTCGCCGTTGCGCGACTCCCCCAGCGCTTTCCGCAGATCCACCGCGTCCTTGTGCTCCCACGGCTCTTCCCAGCCGGCCTCGCGGATCATCACCGCGAGCAGGGAGGCGGTGAAACCCCACACGAGGTAGCCGTCGACGTCGAAAGCCGGGCCCGACCATCCCAGCCGCGCGACGCGGTAACGGTTGTCCGGGTCGATGAGCTGGGCGAGATCGACGAAGAAGACGTCGTCGTTCTCCTCCGGGCTGGCGCACCACACTTCCCCCGGGTCCTGCGCGTACGCCAGCACCGGGTTCACCGGGTGGCCAGAGGGACCGACGGCGATGTCCTCGAGCACGGCCAGCGTTGTCACACGGGCAGGTTCCAGCCCGGTCTCCTCGTGGGCTTCGCGCAAGGCGGCCTCGACCGGGCCTGCGTCCTCCGGTTCAAGCCGCCCTCCGGGAAACGCCATCTGGCCCGAGTGGTTCCTCAAAGTCGGCGCGCGGTGGGTGAGCAGGATCTGCGCGTCGTCGGGCAGCTCGCGCGCATCAGCATCCCCCGTGAAGCACATCAGCACCGCGGACCGACGCGATTTCCGCGACGCCAACCGCATATGCCCCTGCATCTTGTTCACCAGCTTCGCGTTACCCGGCGCCGACAGCACCCCCACCAGCCCGTTCAGCCACAGCGCCATCTACAACACCCCCTCCACGGCGTCCGCAATTTCGCTTGACGACGAAAAAGCCTTCCCCACAACCCCCACCTTCTCATCTCCCCGGAACACCACTGTGACCGGCACGACCCCCGGCAGACCGTGCGTGCCCGCGAAAGAATTGTCGTCGTCCTGGTAGCTGGGAAGACCCACCCCCAGATCGTTGAGCAGGGCCGCTCCATTCGCCGCGTTCGTGTCCGCGTGGACGCCCACAACCGTGTACTCGGGGTGCTCCCGGGCGAATTCGTCGAGAGCCGGCAACTCCTCCCGGCAGGGTTCGCACCACCATGCCCACACATTGACCACGGTGATCTCGTTGTCCGGGCGCCCGCTGTCCGCGCCCCCGAGGCACGGCAGCTCCACTCCCCCGACGGCGCCGCCCGGGCAGTCCGGCCGCGCCGGGACCGCAGCGTGGCTCTGCTGGGGTTGTTCTCCCCCATCAGGAGCATCGGCGGGACGCAGCATCGACACCGCCGCCGCGACCACCAGCACCGTCACCGCCACCAGGGCGGCAACGCTCAGCCAGGCCTGCTTCGTCACTCGCGGCCCTCCCCCATCATGGACAGAATATGCTTCCGTTCCGGCCCCGTGACCAGCTTCTCCGCGTCCGCCCACTCGACCGGACCCGCTTGCCCGAACGACGGACAGTCGTACGCCAACGGGCACGCCCCGCACGCCGCCTTCCGCGCATGGCAGACCCGGCGGCCACAGAAAATGATCCGGTGGGAAAACATCGTCCACTCGCGCTTCTCGATCAACTGGCCGATAGCCCGTTCAATCGCCACAGGATCCTTTTCATCCGTCAAACCCAGGCGGCGCACCAAACGCTGGAAATGCGTATCGACGGTCAACCCCGGCAGCCCGAACGCATTCCCCCTCACGACATGCGCCGTCTTGCGACCCACCCCCGGCAACTTCACCAGGTCCTCAATCGCCACCGGCACTTCGCCGTCGTACTTGGCCACCAGCATCTCCCCGATGCCCTTCAGGTGCCCCGCTTTCGCACGGTAAAACCCGACCGGCTTGATGATGCTCTCCAGCTCGGCGGGGTCCGCCGCGGCGTAGTCCGCGGCCGTCGTAAAGCGCGCGAAAAGCGTCGGCGTGACTTGGTTGACCCGCACATCCGTCGTTTGCGCGCTGAGCATCGTGGCCATGAGCAACTCGAGCGGTGTCGAAAAGTCGAGCTCAGCATGCGCATCCGGAAACATCGCCGCCAACGTCCGGTTCACTCGGCGCGCACGGCGCACACGTCCCAACTCCGTTTCCGTCCCCCGCGCAGCCGGGTGCGAACCCGGACGACGGAACCGCACAGGCGTCGTCGAAGCAGAAACAGACATGGCGTTAACTATACTTAGACACCATGCTCAGCATTCTCCTCGCGCTACTTGCGCCCGCGTTCCTCGCTGTCTTCCTCGTCGCCATGGAACGCCTCGAGATCGCGGTTGTTCACACCGAGCAATAAAAATTCGCCTATGGCAAATGCCGGGCACACCACCGGCGAAATGATAGTGTTGGCAGGTGTGACTTGGCCCGCGAGTTGACGCGCCGGTGACCAACTCCACAGAGACCGCGAACGACAAGGAGCTTCGATGCAAAGCGTGCAGGAGACACTAGCCCGCGCAGGAATCTTCCAAGGCGTCGACCCCGATGCCGTGATCAACCTGATCTCACAGATGCAGACCGAGTCGTTCCCACGCGGCACAACCATCTTCGACGAAGGCGAACCCGGCGATACCCTCTACATCATCGTCGAAGGCAAAGTGAAGCTCGCCCGCCACGCCCCCGACGGCCGCGAGAACCTCCTGTCCGTCATGGGCCCCTCCGACATGTTCGGCGAATTGTCCATCTTCGACCCGGGTCCGCGCACCTCCTCCGCCGTGTGCGTCACCGAAGTCCAAGCCGCCACCATGGACTCCGAGATGCTCCGCACCTGGATCAACGACCACCCGGAGATCTCCCAGCAGCTGCTGCGCGTCCTCGCCCGCCGCCTGCGCCGCACCAACGCCTCGCTCGCGGACCTCATCTTCACCGACGTCCCCGGCCGCGTCGCCAAGACCCTCCTGCAGCTGGCCAACCGCTTCGGCACCCAGGAAGGCTCCGGTCTTCGCGTCAACCACGACCTCACCCAGGAAGAGATCGCCCAGCTCGTCGGCGCATCCCGCGAGACCGTCAACAAGGCCCTTGCCACCTTCGCCCAGCGCGGCTGGATCCGCCTCGAGGGCAAGTCTGTCGTCATTGTGGACACCGAGCACCTCGCGCGCCGCGCACGCTAGTTCCTACCGCTCTTTCACGCCGCCCCTCCGTTCTCCGGGGCGGTTTTCGCATTCCCGCTCACCTGGCGTTCGCTCAGCCCGCTTCCGGCAGCTTCGGCCGCCGCGTCCGCCGCCGATTCCGCAGTTTTGTCGCTTTTCGTGGAACCGGTTCTTTTCGCATGTCATCGCCCTGATGTGGGTGGTGATGGTGCCGAGGCATCTGGATAAGAGGGAGTTATCCACAGGTGTGGGTTGGGGGTGTGTTGTGGTGTCGGGGTTGTTTTTATGCTCGGGGTCATGAACGATTTCGACGCTTTCATCGCTTCTTTATCCTCCCCGATGGGGATCCTGGCGGGGTTCGACCGTCAGGTGGCGGTGCGCGCCGGCATCAACCCAGTCACAGTACGCAAATGGGCCCGTTTGGCGAAGGTCTATTTCGGCCCGACACGGTTTACCCGCAAACAACGCCACGCGGTGCGCCTGGCACGCGAGACGTCGAAGTCGCTGGACCAGTTGGTCTTCATCGAATCCTGCGTGCGTACCGTTGCTGATGATGCCGGTAAGTGGGGGTTGCGCCTAGCGTTGTTGTCGGTGCGCGGCACCTACGACACCCTGAAGCGCAAAGCCGCCGACATCCTCGCAGACAATGATGACCCGCGTCCTGCCCCTGCACGGGGTGTGCGGTTCACCGGATCCTATAGGAACACCCGCACGATGACGGTGACCGGGGACGAGCACGTTATAGCAGCGGTGGAATTCGCTCTGCGGCGTGACCTGCGCCCAGATAGGCCGGTGGCAGGCCAAATGTATGACGCGTTCGTCGACCTGATCCACACCACCACCACCAACAACGGCGACCGTGCCGGTGCCGGTGCTGGTGTTGGTGGTGGTGTGGCGGCGGTGCCACGCCCAGTAGTGCTCATCCCGCTCGATGACTACACCAGGATTCTGGCCGGTGACGGTGATGATGTGGTGCTGGGGTTATCCGATGGCACCACGATGACCGGGGCGCAGTATTTAGCGCGGTTTCACGGCACCACCTTGGAAGTGGCGGTGTTCCACCCGCAGGCAGGTGCAGTGAACCTGTATGACACCAAGCGCTTGGCCAATGCCAAGCAGCGGGATTTAGCCCGGATGGTGCTCACCACCTGCCCGGTGCCAGGCTGCCGGCATGCGGCGGATAACTGTGAGGTTCACCATGTCACTGCCTGGTCGCGGGGTGGGGTGACGAATATGGATAACCTGTCGATCCTGTGCAGGTACCACAACCGCACCAACGATGATGACCCGGCCAAGCAGAACAGGGGCCGGATTGAGATCAGGGCCGGAACACCGACCTGGGTATCGCCCAGGGGCACACCAGTGGCGAATAACCGCCACCCCTACGGGGCAATGAAACAGCTCTTCGGGACACAAGCAGGACCATAAGCACCATCCCGGCACAGCCGGACTCCTTGCCTGCAGACACGCACCCGATTGCAGACACATGCCTGGCTGCTGGGACGAACCCGACACTGGCGCGTCTCTGATGCTGGGGCGTACCCGACTACTCGACTGCTGATACGGCGATCCCGCGAAACACCACGCAGGACCGCCGATCAACCACGCCCGAAAACACTGGGCAAAAATCCGGCCGGATTGTCAGCGCTCTTTGGAAAGTAGCCCAAAGCGCTCCCTGAAAAGTAGCCCATCGAAAAATTGGATGGGTGATTCCTTTGGAGCAATGGGCACAGATCCGATACCTGCGTGGGAGAGACTCTGGGCCGATGGCTGACCCGGAATCGCGTCGGACCCCCGCTCAGCATCGGGTTCGCGATTACTGGAAAGCCGGGAGGCAGGATCGACCATGCGCGCAATATATAAGCCGTATATACGGCAGTATATGAAAGGAAAGACGGGCACCTTGGGGAAGGGGCCCGTCGATAAGCGTGGAAGCTTAGTTGTTGCCGTCGAGGTACCTCAAAGCGACGCGGGTGGACTGCTCGGCGGCGCCGCGGAGGACGGGGTCGACATCGTCATACATCGCGTCGACAAGCTCGTTGATGCTCAGGTCCGTGCCGCGTTCCTCGCGCACCTGGCGGATCTGGTCGAGTCGGTAGTTTCGGCGGTCGATGTATTTTCGGGCGAACTCTGCAAGATCCTCACCTTCGGGGCCGTGGCCGGGCAGCAGCTTGATGCCGGCGCCCTCTTCCTCGAGCTTCGCGAGGGATTCGAGGTACGCGCCGAGGTCGCCGTCGGTCTCCGAAATCATGGTGGTGTGGCGGCCAGCAATGGTGTCGCCGGTGACAATGCCTTCGAGCTCCGTCGTCTCCGGGTCGCCGGGATAGATGTAGAAGCATACGGAATCACGGGTGTGGCCCGGCGTGTGCACGACCTTGATGCGCGGGGTGACGCCGTCGACGGAGATGATCTCGCCGTCTTCGAGGGGTTCACCGCCGATGCAGTAGCGCTCGTCGAATGCGCGGACCGGTACGCCGGTGAGCTGGCGGAATCGCTGGGCACCGTCAGCGTGGTCGTGGTGGCGGTGCGTCAACAGCACGAGCGCCACCTTGTCCGCGGCGGCCTGCAGAACGTTGAGGTGGCCTTCATCCTCCGGGCCCGGGTCGATGACGATGCTGAATTCGTCTTCGGGGTCGCGGATGACCCACGAGTTCGTTCCCTCCAGCGCGGCGTAGCTGGGATTCGGCGCCAGCACGACGGCGGCGTTGGGGGTGACAGGACGCAGTTGACTGTAGGCAGGATGCTGCATGCCCCCAACCCTACCGTCAATCACCGTGTAACAGCCATTTCTCGGCAGGTTACGGCGATCACGTTCATTACGCGGGCATTACGCGGGGCGCTTATCGACGCCCTCGACCTCCACAATCAGCTCCACTTCCACCGGCGAATCCAGAGGGAGGACCGCCACGCCGACGGCGCTGCGGACGTGGGCGCCCGCCTCGCCGAAGATGTCGCCGATGAGCTCCGATGCGCCGTTGACGACGCTCGGCTGTCTCCCGAAGTCCGGTGCCGAAGCCACGTAGCCGACGATCTTGACCACGCGGGTGACGTTGTCCAGGCCGACAGCATCGTCGACAGCGGCGAGCGCGTTGAGTGCTGCGGTGCGGGCGTAGCCGTAGGCGTCCTCGGCGGACACCTCTGCCCCGACTTTGCCGGTGGCGGGTAGTTCACCGTCGGCGAAGGGGAGCTGGCCTGAGGTCCATACCTGGTTGCCCACCTGGGTTGCGGGCACGTACGCGGCGACGGGCGCGGCGACTTGGGGGAGCTGGATGCCGAGCTCGTCGAGACGCGCCTTGATATTCGCGGGGGTGTTCGCGGCCATTAGAGCTCCCGCTTCATGTAGGCGACGACGTTCTCCGGGTTCGGGCCGGGGGTAACGGCGACGAGCTCCCAGCCGTCTTCACCCCAGGTGTCGAGGATCTGCTTGGTGGCGTGCGTGAGCAGCGGAACGGTGGCGTATTCCCATTTCTTCATGGGCACCACCCTACAGCCCGGAGCACTGGCCCCAGGCGTTACCGGCCGGGCGGGGCGCTTAGAGCCCGATGATCTCCCGGCCTTCTGCAAGGTGCTCAGCCCAGTCGGTCACGTGCGGGTTCTTGCGCAGGACTGCGCGGCGCTGGCGCTCGGTCAGGCCACCCCAGACGCCGAATTCGACCTTGTTGTCCAGGGCATCGGCACGGCATTCCATTTGGACGGGGCAGCGGCGGCAAATCGCTGCGGCCTTGCGCTGCTCAGCACCGCGGACGAACAGTGCGTCGGGGTCGCCGGAACGGCAGACCGCCATGGTCACCCACTCACCGCGCTCGAAAGACCTCTCGGAATCGGCAATGGAACGCTGGCGTACCTGCTGCCCTGCTCGTAGGGCTGGGTTGGCGTTTTCCAGTGCGCGGTTGCTGATCGTTGCGGTCACCACAGTCTCCTTCCGGGCTTTATATCTGTCCGTTATCAGCAGGGCTTCAATCACCAAGCTGTTCCTATGTAAGTGTATTCACGCGCACTTGTTTTTGTCGAATAGATCACACGTGCGGGGGTAGGTGGTGATTCCCCTGACGGATTCAAGGCCGTAGTGTAAGAGAGGTGTCTGCGCTAAGTTCCCTGGGAAAACTGCTCCTCGGCCTCATCGCCGCGGGTCTCGGCATCGCCCTGTGCCTCGCCCCCGCAGCGGGTATTGGAGGGGCCGCGGTGACGCGCGTCGATAACACGATGCAGTCCAATTTGTCCGACCTGACGGACGGGACGGCTCCGGGTGTCACCACGATCACGGACGTTAACGGCGACCCGATGGCGTGGATCTACGCCCAGCGCCGCTACGAAGTGGAGCCCAACGAGATCGCCCAGTCGGCGAAGGACGCCCTGGTCTCTATCGAGGACCGCAGGTTCTACGAGCATGATGGCGTCGATATGCAAGGCTTCGCCCGCGCTATGGTGAGGAACGTCTTGGCCGGCGGCGTGGAAGAAGGCGCCTCGACGATCGACCAGCAGTACGTGAAGAACTACCTGCTCCTCGTCAACGCCGACACGACCGAGGAGCAGTCGGCGGCCGTCGAGCAATCGGTGCCCCGCAAACTGCGCGAGATGCGCATGGCCTCCGACCTGGACAAGCAGCTGTCCAAGGAGGAGATCCTGGCGCGCTATTTGAACTTGGTCTCCTTCGGCAACCACGCCTACGGCATCGAGGCGGCGGCGCGCACCTATTTCGACACGTCGGCGGCAGAACTGACGGTCCCGCAGTCGGCGCTGCTCGTGGGCATGCTGCAGTCGTCGGAAATGCTGAATCCGTACACGAACCCGGATGGCGCGAAGGAGCGCCGCAACACGGTGCTGCAGGCCATGGTGGGCACGGGCTATCTGAGCCAGGCCGACGCAGACAAGTACGCCGGGGAACCGCTGGGCGTGCTCGACGAGCCGTCGCTGCTCCCCCGCGGCTGCATCACAGCGGGCGACGCGGGTTTCCTGTGCGACTACGCGCTGAAGTACCTCGCCGACAAAGGGCTGAGCTCAGAGGAGATCGAGCGCGGCGGCTACACCATCACCACCACCCTCGACCCGAAGGTGCAGGCAGCCGCCCACGAGGCGGCGACGAGCGCCGTGAACACGGGACAGACCGGTGTCGCCGAAGTGATCAACGTGATCCAGCCGGGGCAGGAGAGCCACGATATTTTGGCGATGACGTCGTCACGCGATTACGGCCTCGACTTGGACGAAAGCCAGACGGTTCTCCCGCAGGCTTCCTCGATGGCGGGCAACGGCGCCGGCTCGGTGTTCAAGATTTTCACCGCGGCGGCAGCCCTGGAAAACGGCTACAACCTCGAGTCGAAGCTGGAAGTGCCGGACCGTGCCGTGGTCTACGGCATGGGTGAAGGCGGCGCGAAGAACTGCCCGTCAGGCGCGTACTGCGTGGAAAACGCCGGGAGGTACCCGGGCGAGATGACAATGCGCGAGGCTTTGGCGAAGTCGCCGAACACGCCGTTCGTGAAGCTCATCGAGGCCGTGGGTGTGGAACCCACGGTGGATATGGCCGTTCGCCTGGGCCTGCGCTCGTACGAGGAGCAGGGCACGTTCGACGAGGAGAATTCCGTCGCGGACTATTTCCGCCAGCACAACCTCGGTTCCTTCACGCTCGGCCCGACGGCGGTGAACCCGCTCGAGCTGTCCAACGTGGCGGCGACACTCGCTTCGGACGGTAAATGGTGCGAACCGAATCCCATCAAGAGCATCGTGGACCGTTACGGCGACGAAGTCGCGATCGATCGCCCGGATTGCGAACAGGCGGTGGAGCCAGAGCTCGCCGCAGGTCTCGCCGGGGGCATGGCGGAGGACGCCGTTTCGGGCACCGCGAAGAAGGCCGCGGACTCGGCGGGGTGGCACGGTGCTGTCGCCGCGAAGACGGGTACGACGGAGTCGCACCAGTCCTCGGCGTTCTTGGGCTTCAACAAGAAGTTCGCCGCCGCGACGTACATCTACAACGACGGCACTCAGACGACCCCGCTGTGCACGGGCCCGGTGCGCCAGTGCTCGGAGGGCTCGCTGTTCGGCGGCCAGGAGGCGGCGGAGTCGTGGTTCCGCATGGCGAAACGGATGCCGGGTGCGGAGGATGCTGGTCTTCCGGCACCGAGCCCGCTATTCGACCCGAAGGCGCGCGATGAACTGCTCAAACGTGCGGTGGGCATGAAGAAGGATGAGGCGCGGTCGATGCTCGAGGAGGCCGGGTTCAAGGTCCGCGAGACCACGACGTCGGGCAAGAACGCACCGCGCGACGAGGTGGTGGACACCCGTTCGGCGGACGACGCGGGGCCCGGTTCGACCATCACGCTCGTCGTGTCCGACGGCACGAAGGCACGCGTATCGACGCGCCCCTCAACCTCTTCCCCCTCCCCCACCACCACGGGGGCGTCCGCGGCGGACGAACCGGCCCCCGCTGAGGTCGATCTGGGGCAGCTCGCCGACGAGCTGGCGAACCTCTTCGGCTAGCCCAGGCGCTCCTTGACCGCGGCGGACAGACGCTTGCCGTCCGCGCGGCCGGCGGCCTTCTCGGTGGCCACCTTCATGACCTGGCCCATCTCCTTCATGGAGGTGGCGCCGGTCTGGGAGATCGCGGCGTCGACAAGCTCGGCAAGCTCGGTGTCGTCAAGCTGTTTCGGCTGGTAACCCTCGAGGACCGCGACTTCCGCGAGTTCAGCGTCGGCAAGCTCTTGGCGGTCGTTTTCGGCGTACACCTGCGCGGACTCGCGGCGCTTCTTGATCTCGCGGGCGATGACCTTCAGCACTTCCTCATCCGTGAGCTCATGCTTCGTGCCCTCCGTCTCTTCGGATTGGATGGCGGCGAGCAGCATGCGGATCGTGCCCGTGCGCTCCTTTTCTTTCGCCTTCATTGCTTCTTTGAGGTCGGCGCGGATCTGGCTCTTCAAGTCACTCATGTCCACGAGCGTAGCGCGGGTGCCGGTACCCTCGGAGCAATGACGACAAAACAGGACACCACCCGCGGAGCTCGCGCCCTCAAGCGCCTCGGCATCGCCGCTGGGGCAACCGCCGCCCTCGGCGCCGCGACCTTCGCTCACGGCGTCAGCGAACTCACCAAATTCCGCCTCAAGCGCTACGAACTGCCCATCCTGCCGGAGGGCGCCGAGCCGTTCACGATCCTCCACGTCGCCGACCTGCACATGATCCCGGGGCAGAACACCAAGATTGCGTGGGTCTCCGCCCTCGACGCCCTGAACCCCGACCTGGTGGTCAACACCGGCGACAATCTTTCCGATGCCCGCGCCGTCCCCGATGTCCTCGCCGCCTTAGGCCCTCTGCTCGACCGACCCGGTGTCTTCGTGTTCGGAACCAACGACTACTGGGCACCCCGTCTCGTCAACCCGGTGAAATACCTGCTCGACCAGAAACGCGAACCCAGCTACGTCGACCTGCCGTGGAAAGGCATGCGCGCCGCGTTCATCGAGCGCGGCTGGCGCGATGCCACGCACCAGCGCCTCGAGTTCAAGGTGGGCGGGCTGCGGCTTGCGGTCACCGGCACCGACGACGCGCACCACGACCTCGACGACTACGACTCTGTCGCGGGCGCCCCCAACCCCGACGCGGACCTCGCCCTCGGTGTCACCCACGCCCCCTACCGGCGCGTCCTCGACCGGTTCGCCGCCGACGGCTACGCCCTCACCCTGGCCGGCCACACCCACGGCGGGCAGATCTGCCTACCCGGCGAACGCGCCCTGGTCACCAACGCCGACATCGACCGCGAACGCGCCTCCGGTCTGCACCGCTACGGCGACATGTGGCTCGAAGTCTCCAACGGGCTGGGCACCTCGAAATTCGCCCCCGTGCGCATTTTCTGCCGCCCGTCCGCGGCGCTGCTGACGCTCACTGCGCGGGATAGCTAAGCCGCCGGAACCGCCATTGCAGCCGAGCCCGATCCACCGCACAGAAGCCACTCCGAACAGGCGTTTTGGCCTTGGCGGGGCGGTGGGCTAAAGTATCCCGGGTACTCATTAAGTGCACCGGGATATGGCGCAGCTTGGTAGCGCGCTTCGTTCGGGACGAAGAGGTCGCAGGTTCAAATCCTGTTATCCCGACCAAATTGAGAAAGTAGCCGCTGGATTTCAGCGGCTACTTTTGTCGTTCTGCCCAGGCACCGCAATACAGAAGCTCCCCGCTAGTCGGGATCTGTGTTCACAGTACGACCAGCGGGGAGCAGGTCTGCGGCTCGGGGCCGCATTTCAGCGGAAGTGCTACCCGCGCAGCGTTAGAACGGCAGGGTCTTGCGGAAGTTCTCAAACATCTCGCGTGCCTGCGGGAACAGCGGGCTCAGGAGAGCAGCCACACCCAGCAGAGCTGCGAGCACGCCGAAGAACACGCCAATGGACGAACCAGCGTTTCCATTCGACGAACCGGAAGACCCGGAAGATCCGGAAGATCCGTCAGACGAATTCGAGGAGCCAGACCCATCCTTCGCCCACGGCGAAATGAGGTCGATGTCCTGCTCAGTGTCGACGCCGGCAGCGTTCATCGCGCCGAAGAAGATGTCGGTCTCGTCGATCTGGCCGGTGAAGTTCGCCGCCCCCGGGCCGGAGGCCGCGACGCGAACCTGGGCACCGGTGTGCTGCTGGCCGCCGAGGGCGTCCTTCGGGTCGTTGGACTTCGCGGTGGAGTACAGCAGGGACATGTCAGCATCGTCCGCGGTCTTCAGTTTGGTGGTCAAGCCGGCGGTCGGTTTCTGGTTGTAGGTGATCATCGGGGTCTGGGCGTGGTCGGCGGTGGCGACGATCAGGGTCGGCTCACCGGTCTCCTCCACCCAGTCTTGGACGACCTTGATGGACTCGTCCCACTGGCGGATCTCGCCGATCATTCCGCAGGCGTCGGCACCGTGGCTGGCCTTGTCCGGGGACGCCGCCTCAACGTGGAGGACGAAGCCCTTGTCATTCTGAAGCAGTTCCAGGGATTTGCGGGTCATGGCCGCAAGCGTCGGGATATCGTCGGTGTACTTGGGGTTAGCCTCGCAGCGCTGTGCTTCCTTCATCGCGCCATCTTCCGTCGGAACGGTCTCCTTGTAGATGCGCGGCATGTGGCTCGGGGAGAAGAGGCCCAGGACCGGCTTGTCGGAGTTCTTCACTGCGTCGAGGCTCTTAGCGTCGTTGACGATCTCGAAGCCGTTGTCGCGCGCATTGTCCAGAACGGTCTTGCCCTTGGTCCAGGTGGTGTCGCCGTTCTTGCCGTCGACCATCACCTCGGTGTCGAAGTACTCGGCGCCGCCGCCGAGGGTGACGTCGGCGCGGACGTCGACAAGCTGCTCGGAGATGGAGCCGAGACCACCGTTTTCGCGACGCTGTGCGTCTTGCGCTACCTTCTTCTCGCCGGATGGCGCGTAGTCCGCGCGGTCCAGGGCGTGGACGGCGAATGCCGCCGGGGTGGCGTCCTGAATCTCCGCGGTGGAAACGTTGCCGACCTTCATGCCGGCAGCCTTTGCAAGCTCAGCCATGGTCGGAACCGGCTTGCCGTTGTTGTCGATGCCCAGACCGCCGTTGTAGGTCTTGATGCCGGAGTAGAGGGCGGAACCGGACGCAGCGGAGTCGGTGACGTAATCCGGCTTGCCGGTCTCCCTATTCAGGGAGTACGTGGTGTGGTAACCGGTGTACTCGAGGTTGTCCGCGGCCTCGAAACGGCCGTTAGCGCCGTGCAGGTAGTTGCGGGCAGCGGTGATGTCGGCGTCGGCGGTGCCGTCGGCAAGCATGATCACGACGTTCTTCGCCTTGGAGTCGTCGAGGCCTTGGCCCTTCTTGCCGAACTTCGTGCAGTCACCGACCTGCGGAGCCTCACCTGGTGCGAGCTGGTAGCAGAGTTCCCCGTTAGCCTCGTTGCGGGCAGTGACGTCGCGCGCGACCGGGTTCGTGTTGACCTCCCAGTCGCCGAGGCCGAGGGCATTGGCCATGACGTAGAAAGCGTCGGTCTGATCGATCTGGCCGAAGACGTTCTCCGATGCCGGGCCGAACGCGGCGATGCGCACCTGGGCGCCGGTGTGCTGCATGGAGAAGTCGCCCTTTTCCACATCGGGGACGGGCAC
Source organism: Corynebacterium sp. p3-SID1145 (assembly GCA_025144245.1). GTDB lineage: Bacteria > Actinomycetota > Actinomycetes > Mycobacteriales > Mycobacteriaceae > Corynebacterium. The sequence continues at coordinate 71,757 of JALXXC010000002.1, forward strand.
GGTGCCGAATGCGACGGACATGTTCGCGCCGTCGTGGGTGTGCAGGCGGGTGGTCGCGGCCGGGGAATCCTGGCCGTCCGGAACGATCTGCGCAGTGTGGGCGTGGTCTGCGGTGACGACTACCAGGGTCTCGCCGTCCTTCTTGGCGAAATCGACAGCGGCGTCCACTGTATCCTCGAGACGCTTGAGCTCGCCGATGAAGCCGCAGGCGTCGCCATCGTGGTCGGCCTTGTCGATCGAAGCGGACTCTACTTGCAGGAAGAAGCCCTTCTCCTCGTTCGGCTTGTCCAGCAGCTCGATGGCCTTAGTGGTCATGTCCGCCAACTCCGGCTCGTTGCCGATATTGGCTTCCTTACAGGTGGTGGGCTCGGCGGTCGCGCCGCCCTTGGTCGGGGTGGAGGACTCGAAGCGGCGGGTCATGTTCTTGTCGTGGAACAGGCCCAGAACCGGTTTGTCCTGGTTCGCTTCGGTGACTGCGGCGAGCTCGTCGCGGGTGCGGACAATCTTGTAGCCGTTAGCTTCGGCGTTCTCTGCGACGGTCTTGTCCTTCTCCCACTTGGTGTCGAACTTCGCGTCGCCTTCGAGGAACGGGTTGGTGTTGCCGCTGTCCGCCATCACCTTGGTGTCGAAGTACTTGGCACCGCCGCCGAGAGTGACGTCTGCGCGAGTGTCGATGAGCTGCTCGGAGATGGAGCCAATGCCGCCGTTCTCGCGGGCTTCGCCGCCCTTGACCGGCTTAGTGTCGCCGGAAGGCGCGTAGTAGCCGCGCTGCGAACTGTGGGACCCCATGGAGGCCGGGGTGGCGTCCTGGATCTCGGAGGTGGTCACGTTACCGGTGCGCATGCCGGAGTTCTTGGCCATCTCGAGCAGGTTGATGTGGGCGTTCTTCTTGATGTCCACGCCGAGCGCGCCGTTGTAGCTCTTGGTGCCGGTCGCCCAACCGGTAGCGGAAGCCGCGGAGTCGGTGACGTAGTTCTTCTTGCCGTCTTCGTCGATGGCGAAGGTGGTGTAGGCACCGGTGGAGGTGAGGTTGTCCAGGCCGTCGAAGCGGCCGCCGGCACCGAGCAGGTAGTTACGGGCCGCGGTGATTTCCTGGTGCCCCATGCCGTCGCCGACGATCATGATGACGTTCTTGGCTTTTTCGTCGGAGCGGCCCTGACCGCCTTTGCCGAACTGGGCGCATTCGCCAGGCTTCGGAGCCTTGACGTTGCCGTTGCTGTCGATGGAGATGCACGACGGCTTGCCGTTGTAGCCCTCGTAATCAAGATCAATTGCTGCTTGAGATGTAGGTGTCGTGGCAACGGTGAGAGCAATGACGCCCACACTCGCGGCCACGGATTTCCATGTTGCTGCGCGCATGAAGTCTTCCTGTTCGCTGTAGTCGCTGCGGCTCCGGGAAGGTGCCTGTGACTGGGAAAATGAGAACTAGATGGATTGGAAGCCATCCAATTCCCAACCAAAACACAGCTGCTATACAGCAAGGAGACATTCAGGAGAACAGTAGGTTGCTAAAACCTTGGAGGCCCTGCGGTCTCAGAGCTGGTTTTGTGCACGGTTACAATCATCCGCGCACAAGGCCGTTTCTCGCCCCGGATCTTTGCGCCGCCGCTAGCGGGCGCAGGTGGCCGTGTTCTCGGCGTCGAGGCAGTCGTGCTCGAGCGATTCGGCGTGAAGCCATCCGAAGCGGCCGTGAAGAATGATCTCGTCGTAGCACTTCGAGCATCGGCGCACAGAGTTGGGCGAATGGCGGTAACCGCTGACGGGTCCGAGCACGTCGGCGGTGAGCGGTCGACCTTCCCGCTCAAGGATCTGGCGGGCGGTGATAGTGGTCATGCGCGACTCCTTTGTTCAGTTATGCGGGGCGTCCTCCCGGTTGTGGGGAACAGCGCAGGAGCCTACATGGCGGCCGCGACGAAGAAGGGCGCGGTTTAGCGCTTGTGTTCGATAACGTCCTCGGCCTCGAGGACGGCAGTGTCGCCGCGGTCGTCGAAAACGGTTTCGTCGTCGGCGACGTAGTGATCGTCGCCGTAGTCGCCGTCATCGGAGCCGTAGTCAGAGTCGGCCTCATCAAGCGCGGAGACGGCGGAGGGGCGGCTCATGCGCATGGCCACCAGTCCGATGGCGGCGAGCAGCGCCGACAGCCCCAGGCCGACCCACATAGCGGTGGTGGATCCGTTGTTGCCGGCGGCCGAGATTGCGGAGGTGCTCCAGTGCATCGGCATCGCGGAGGACACGGCGCGCCAGATGGGAGCGACATCGCCGGTGGCGGCGCGGGACCACACCCAGCCGACGGCGGCGGTCTGCAACAGCGCGAAGATTCCGGCGCTGGCGGTGCCGCCGAGTTCGCCGAAGGCGTCGCGGAGCACCCAGGTGATACCGGCGGAGGCGAGGGTGCCCAGGACGAGCGCGGCGCCTGTGACCGCGATCGCGGTGGGGGTCAGCCCAGTGCCGAGAATGGTCACGAGGATGGTGCCGGCACCGGCGGCGAGCAGTGTGCCGAGCCCGAGCACGCTCCAACGGGACCGCGTCTCACCGTAGGCGGCGAGCGCCGCGGCGACTCCGCCGAGCACTGCGAGAGCGCTAACGAGCATCGCGGCGAGCGGCGGGAGGGCTGAGGTCGGGGCATTGCTTGCCGACGCTCCCCCAGCCCCCGCAACCGGCGCCGGAGCAGGCAGAGCACGCTGGACATCTCCAATGCGGTCCTTGGTGGAGGTGGCCATGTCGTCGACCTTGGCGGCGCCGTCGGCAAGCTCGTTGACGCCGTCCTTTGCTTCGCCGACCCGGTCGTTCATCTCGCCGAGGCCATTGGCGAGGTCGGCGGCACCGTTGGTCGCGGTGTACACACCGTCGTGGTAGGCGTAGCCCGGCGTGGAGAGCTGGTTGGCGAGCTCACGGGAACCATCCTTGAGCTCGGTAAGCTGGGCGGTCCAGTCTGCGGGGAGTTCGGCGGTGTCGACTTGCTTGCGCAAATCCTCGAGCTGCGTGCGCAGATCCTTGACCTGGGGGTCGTTGCTGCCGCGGGTGCTTTCCAGGGTCTCGTCGATGGCGGCGAGGACCTGGCCCCGCACAGCGTCGAACCCGACGACCTGGTCGACGGTGCCGCCGACGCTGTCCGCGAGGCGGGTCGCTCCGTCGGCAAGCTGGCCGGTGCCGGCCTGGAGCTCGGTCATGCCCTGGGAGAGCTGGTCCGCGCCTTCTTTGGCGGACTTCACGCCGTCGGCGAGCTCGCCGGAGCCGTCGCGGAGCTGTTCCGTGCCGTCCTTGAGCTTGCTCGTACCTTGGGTGAGGAACCCTGCTTGGGCGCTGGCGTCGCCGGCGGCGCGGCGGGCGTTGCCGAGGTTGTCGGCGCCGGAGTAGGCAGCGGGCGCGCCGGATGCGTTCTCGGCGCCGCGCGGCACCCACGTCGTGGCTGGATTCATGGGCGCGAATGCTGCGACGACAAGGACGGCGAAGGCGAGTAGAACATTCCACTTCATAACGAGCAATGTAATGATTGTGGCGAATGTTGTGTATGTGACACACCGCGTATCGGACTCTACGCTGGTGAACTGGTACCCTTGAAATGTTTGCCAACCGCTACACAGGCTGGAGCACACATGGCTCTTCTCTTAGTCTTCGGGCTAGTCGCCGCGACAGTGGTGCTATCGCCCGCGCTGGTGCGCGCAATCGACCGCCGGGCGGGGTGGGTGATCGGGCCGGTGTTCTTCGCCGCCGCCGGAATCCTCGCCAACGCCGCGAAAGGCGGCGCGACACCAGCGTTCTCAACCACCTGGGCGAATGATTTGCTCGGGCCGGGCACCGTGGTCGAGCTCGGGATGCGCGCGGACGGGCTGAGCCTGTTCTTCGCGCTGCTCGCACTCGTCATTGGTGGTGTGGTGATGCTGTATTCCGCGGCGTATCTGCCGGAAAACGACGGCAACACCAGCTTCTACACGATCATGACAGCGTTCTCGCTGTCCGTGCTGCTGCTGGTCACGGCCAGCGACGTCGTCGTGCTCTTCATCGGCTGGGAGCTCGTTTCGATCGCGTCGTTCCTGCTCATCGCCCGCTCCGGTTCCTCGGGTGAGGCGGGCTCGTTCCGCACCCTCGCCCTGACCTTCTTCGGCGGCCTGACCCTGCTCGCGGCACTGGCGGTCGCTGCAGTGAAGACTGGAACGACACAGCTCGACGGCATTCTGTCGTCCTCTGTGTGGGCCGCGGACCCGCAGCTGACCACGACGGTCGCTGTGCTGATCGCGTTCTCCGGCTTCACCAAGGCCGCGCAGTTCCCGTTCCACTTCTGGCTGCCGGAGGCGATGGCGGCGGCGACCCCGGTATCGGCATTCCTGCACGCGGCGGCCGTCGTCAAGGCCGGTGTCTACCTGTTGCTGCGCTTCTCCACGATCTTCGGTTCGAACCCGGCGTGGAACACGATCCTCGTCACCTTCGGCCTGGGCACGGCTCTGATGTCGGCACTGTTCGCGATCACGAAGACGGACCTGAAGCACCTCACCGCGTACTCGACGGTCTCGCACCTGGGCTGGATTGTCGCTGCGGTGGGCATCGGCACCCCGGCGGCGTACGCGGCGGCACTCGTGCACACGCTCGCGCACGCGCTGTTCAAGTCGTCGCTGTTCATGCTCATCGGTGTCGTGGACCACGAGACGGGTACCCGCGACATCCGCCGCCTGGGCAAGATTTACGACAAAATGCCGTTCACGTTCGCGTCGGTGGTTGTGGCGGCCGCGTCGATGGCTGCGGTCCCGCCCCTGTTCGGCTTCGTGTCCAAGGAGTCGATTCTGGAGGCGTTCCATTCCAGCCGGTACGGCGCGGTCCTGCTCGTCGTCGCCGGTGTCGCGGCGTTTTTGACCTTCGTGTACTCCGCGAAGATCGTCTTCGGTGCGTTCATCGACGGCACGCGCGACATGAGCCACGTCCACGAAGCGCCGGTCTCGCTGTGGCTACCGGCCGCGGTTCCGGGCCTCATGTCCGTCCCGGTGGTCTTCGGGCTTTCGCTTATCGACGCCCCCATCACCCGCGCCGTCCACTCCATCAGCGGCGGCTCCACGTTCGAATCCCACCTGGCTCTCTGGCACGGTGTCACGTGGCCGTTCATCGTGTCTGCGCTGGTGCTGGCTGCGGGCATCGGGTTCATCTTCGTGCGCAAGACGGTCTTTGCAGCCCTGGAGAACAGGGTGCTTCTCCCCTACTCCGGCAACGACGTTCTGCGGATGATCGTGAACGCCTCGGAGAAGGCCGGCCGCTTCGCTGGCTCCATGGCTGATTCCTACAACCCGTCGCGCCACCTGAAGTGGCTCGTCGGTGTGGTTGTGCTGCTGGGTGCTGTGACCGCACTGTTCACCACTGGCGTGGACGGTGTGGTGCCGGCACCGCGCACCGAAGGCCTGGACAACTACTGGGACCTGCTGCCGCTGGCGATTGTCGCGGTGTCGGTGGTCGGCATGGTCGCGACTCCGAAGCGCATGACCGCCGCGATCCTGCTCGGCACCGTCGGTGTCGGCGTGAGCCTGCAGATGCTGCTGCTCGGCGCGCCCGATGTCGCTCTGACGCAGTTTACGGTGGAGGCGCTCACCGTCGTGGTGATCATGATGGTGCTGCGTTACCAGCCGCGTCTCTTCCCGGATGTGTCCAAGCGCCGCAAGACGCTGTCGGCGATCTTCGCCGTCGCGGCTGGCCTGGTGGCATTCGCCGGTGTCTACGCCCTGACGGGCCGCCGCGAGCGCTCCGACCTGGCCATGTGGTACCTGACCGAGGGCGGGAAGATGACCGGCGCAGACAATATTGTCGCCGTGATCATCGTGGAGTTCCGTGGCTTCGATACCCTCGGCGAGCTGTCCGTGCTGGGCATGGCCGCCGTGGTCATCGCCGCGGTGACGTCCTCGGTGCCCCGCCACGACTTCCAGAAGGGCACCCGTCCAGCGCCGTTCGGCCAGTCGCGCCTGAACACCTTGCCTCTGCGCAAGGTGACCAAACTGATCATCCCGGTCCTGGTCGTGCTGTCGGTCCTGATCTTCTTCCGCGGCCACACCGCCCCCGGCGGCGGGTTCATCGCCGCCCTGGTGCTGGCCACCGCCTTCGTGCTGAGCTACCTCTCGCAGGGTTCCGACACGAATGCCGTCGGCGAGAAGACTCCGATCCGCCTCGCCGGAATCGGCATCATCGTCGCGATCTCGTCGGGCTTCCTCGGCCTGGTCGAGGGCGGCTTCCTCTATGCCATCCACGGCGAGATCGCCGGGGAGCACATGACCACGTCGCTGATCTTCGACGGCGGCATCTACCTCGCGGTGCTGGGCATGCTTACCATGGCCATCAACGGCATGGGCGGCTACCTGCGTCCCGGCGCGGACCGTGAGCAACTCGTCTACCACCGCGGCGAGGAAAATCCGCTCCCGGACATCCCCGCAGACATGGAAGACCAGGCAGTGGACCCGCACCCGCGTCCCATCAACCCGTCATCCGAACCGGTGGATCTCGCCCGCGCTGTCATTTCCGGCTCGCGCGGCAACCCGACACGGGAGAAGACGGACGACAACGGCCAGAACGGAGGCGCATAATGATCTACGCGGCCACCATCGGAATCCTCGTCGCAGGGGCGGTGTACCTGATCATGCAACGCGGCATGGTGCGCATCGTCCTCGGCATGTCGCTGCTCGGCCACGCCAGCAACCTGATGCTTCTCGCTGCGGGCAACGGCGCCTGGCGCGGGGAGGCGTTCCCCTCCCAGACGTCCATGGACCAGATGGCCGACCCGCTCCCCCAGGCATTCGTGCTGACAGCCATCGTCATCGCGATGGCCACCACCACGATCCTGCTCCTGCTGGCGGCACTGGGGCGTGACGACGACACCATCGACAATATTCTCGACACCGAACAGGCAGCCAAGCTCGGCCCGCACGCCTTGACGACGGCCGGCCGCAACGCCCACAAGGGGGTGCACAACTAAATGACTCCCGAGGCTCTACTCCCCGTTTTCGTCGCCCTGCCGCTCATCGTCGCGGCGGTGACGGCACTGTCTCCGTGGCGGGTTCTCAACAGCGCGTTGTCGCTGATCATCCCGGCGGTCAACCTCACCGGCGGTGTCTGGCTCTACGCCTACACGGCCGAGCACGGCACGATAGGCCACGTCATCGGCCTGTACCAGGGCGGTGCCGGCATCTCGTTCGCGGGCGACCAGTTCTCCGCGATCATGCTGGTCACCACGATGCTGGTGGCGCTGATTTCCAACTGGTTCGCCATTGTTTCGGGCGAGACCCAGGCCCGGTACTACACCCCGCTGACCCTGGTGCTCCTCACCGGCGTGTCCGGTGCGCTGCTCACGGCTGACCTGTTCAACTTCTTCGTCATGATCGAGGTCATGCTGCTACCGTCCTACGGCTTGATCGCCATGACCGGCACGCGGCACCGCCTGCAGTCGGCGCGCCTGTTCGTCCTCGTGAATCTAGCGGCGTCGACGTTCCTGGTCACAGGTGTCGGCTATGTGTACGCGGTCACCGGGGCAGTCAATATCGGTGCACTGCAGGGCGCCGCGGCGGGCAACGGCCCCGTCACCGTCGCCATGGGGATCGTGGTGGCCGCCATCTGCGCGAAAGCCGCCGTGTTCCCGCTGCACACGTGGCTGCCGCGGACGTACACGTCGACAAGCGCCGCCGTCATGGGCCTCTTCTCCGGCCTGCACACCAAGGTCGCGGTGTACATGCTGTTCCGCATCTGGGTCGTCATTTTCGACATGGACGCCCGCTGGAACTGGCTGATCATCGCCGTAATGGTGGTCTCCATGCTCGTCGGTGCCTATGCGGGGCTCGCGGAATCGACGATCCGCCAAGTGCTCGGCTACCAGATGGTCAACGGCATGCCGTTCATCCTGGTCATGCTCGCGTTCACGCAGGATGATCCGCGCTACGCGCTCGCCGCTGGCCTGATGTACACGCTGCACCACATGGTCACCATCGGCGCGCTGACGCTCAACTCCGGCGCCATCGAGGAGACCTACGGCACCGGCACCCTCTCCAAACTCTCGGGCTTGGCGCGCCGCGACCCGCTCACCGCGACAGTCTTCGCCGCCGGCGCCTTCTCGGTGATCGGCTTCCCGCCGTTCTCCGGTCTGTGGGGCAAGCTCACCATCATCTTCGCGGCGGCCCGCGGCGGCGACGAACGCTCCTGGATCGTCATCGCGGCGATCATCATCGCCTCTTTCGGTGCGATGCTGGCCATGTTCCGTGTCTGGCGCGACGTGTTCTGGGGCAAGCCCATGCAACGGTTCCCGGCCAATCTCAACGTGCGTGGGGTGCTGCTGGCGCCGTCGGCAAGCTTGATGCTCATCTCGCTCGCCATGTTCTTCGCCGCGGGCCCGCTGTGGGGCGCAGCGACCGACTCCGTGGACGCGCTTCTCGACGTCCCCTCCTACACCTCCGCCGTCTTGGGCCCCGACCCCGTCGGGCTGCCCGACACCGCTAGCCTGCAAGGGGGCCAGTAATGAAGACCATCCTGCACGCCATCGGCTACTTCTTCTGGATCATCAAGGAGATCGTCGTCGCCGGTGTTTCAACCGCGCTCGCCGCGTTCCGGCCAGACTCCGGCATCGAGCCGATCATCATCTACTACCCGCTGCGTATCGACGGCGACTGGGAGCTCTTCTGGTTCTCCACCTCCGTCACCGCCACCCCGTCGACCCTCTCCTTCGGCTTCCGCGACAATATCCCCGGCAAACCCCGCGTGATGCTCGTCCAAGCCGCCTTCGGCTCCAACCCTGAGGACATCGTCGCTGGACTCGCCGACATGGAGGAGCATGTCAACCCGCGCGTCAAAGACACCCCCATCGACCCGGCGGCGGTCCTGTGGGAGCCGTACCAGGACTTCCGCGACCGCGTCGACCCCGACGCGACTGACCCCGTCGACGCCGCCGACAACGCCCGCCGCGAACGCCGCGCCCGCGCACGTGAGCGATCCCGCGACCGCCGCGATAACGGTTACGGCCGCTCCGCGAAAGAGAGGAACTAGCCATGTTCGACTCGACGTTTGAAACAATCCTCACCGTCTGCATCGGCATCATGGCCGTCTGCCTGATCATCGGCATGCTGACCATCCTGCGCGTCAAAGACGAACTGAGCCGCGCCGTGCTTGCCGATTTCATCTTCTACCTGATGGTCTGCATCTACTTCGTGTGGACCTTGTTCCACGACACGTTCATCGGCTACGAGATCGCGATTCTCGCCGCACTCGTCTGCGGCGCGATCCCGACGCTGTCCATGTCCCGCATCATTTCGAGGGGGCGCCGCTAATGGCTATCTGGCAGATCATCGTTCTCGTGTTCGTGGCCATCGCCGTCTTCATGACTGTGGCCACGCTCATTCTCCAGCTACGCGCCCCTAACGCGCTGACCCGCGTGAACCTCATGGGTCCGCTGGTGTGCCTGGCGTTCCCCGCGCTCATCCTCGCCAAGCTCACCGCCGACTGGGCCACCGAGGGCTTCAACGCGGGCGACTTCGTCCGCGCAGTCATCGCCATTCTGGGCGTATGGATCATCGGTTCCGTCGGCTCGTTCATCATGGGCCGCTCCATCCACGGCGTGACTGTCGTCGATCCTCGCGCGGTGCTGAACCGTGAGAACCGCGAGGACCGCGAGGACCACGGCCTCAGCGACGACTTAGCCCACCGCGAGCAGGACGCCGCCGAACAAGCAGGGCTCTGACCCGATACTCCGGGCCTGGCTCGTGCGGGCGGCCCCCTCCCCCGCCGCGCTCAGCTTGAAAAACTCAGCCCCACAGATCCAGCTAATTGGATCCAGCTAACAGGCCCCAAAGGCATAGATAGCTGGATCCAGGTAGCTGGTTTTGCCTTTGAGACACGGCTCTACTGCACGCGCCACCTACGCGAGTGCCGAAGCACAGACCGTGTGGTGGAGCCGGCACACCGAGAAAACCCCGCAGAGAGCGAGCATCGTGGCTCGCCCCCTGCGGGGTGTTTGCGGCTGATCAGAGCTCAGCCGGGCTCATGCCCCTAAAGCAAGTGGCCTAGGAAGCGTCAGCTCGCTTCTTCGCCAGCACCTCGCGGAGCTTCGGCTCGAGGTCAGCGTCGACCTTGCCCCAGTAGGCGAAGGTGCGCTCCTCGACGTCCTTGTCCTGGATCGGCAGCATCTTGTTGGTGACGTTGTCGATGAAGCGCTCACGTGCTGCGTCGTCGAAGACCTCACGGTACAGGGTGCCTGCCTGACCGAAGTCGTCGTCCTCGGCGTGCTTAACGTAAGCGGCGCGGACGAGATCGGTGCCGTGCGGATCCGGGTTCACGTACAGGTCGTGAGCCTGGCCGTAGGTGGTGTGGTTGGAGGAGGAGTCCTCACCGTTGTCCAGGTAACCGGCACCCTTGTCGGTGCGGTTCGGGGAGTAATTCGGCTCGCCCTCGTTGTTGAAGAAGAAGGCCATCGGGCCACGCTCTGCGTAGGTGTTCACCGGAACGATCGGCTGGTTGACCGGCAGGTCCTTGTAGTTCGGTCCGATGCGGTAGCGGTGCTGGTCAGCGTATGCGAACACGCGGCCCTGCAGCATGCGGTCCGGGGACAGGCCGACGCCCGGGACAATGTTGGCCGGATCCAGCGCCAGCTGCTCGATCTGGGCGTGGAAGTTCTTCGGGTTGCGGTTGAGGACGAAGTAGCCGACGTCGACAAGCGGGTAGTCCTTCTGGGACCAGGTCTTGGTGAGGTCGAACGGGTTGAAGCGGTAGTTCTCCGCATCCTCGAACGGCATGATCTGGACCTTGACGTCCCAGATCGGGTAGTCGCCGCGCTCGATGGCCTCGAACAGGTCCTGGCGGTGGTAGTCGGCGTTCTCGCCGGCCATCTTGCCTGCCTCTTCGTCGGTGAAGGTCTCCCAACCCTGACGGGTCTTGAAGTGGTACTTGATCCAGACTGCGTCGCCCTCTTCGTTGACCCACTGGAAGGTGTGGGAGCCGAAGCCGTCCTGGTGGCGGGAGGTCTTCGGGGTGCCGCGGTCGCCGAGCAGGTAGGTCACCTGGTGAGCAGACTCCGGCGTGCGGGTCCAGAAGTCCCACTGCATCTCGTCGTCGCGCAGGCCGGAGTCCGGCTGGCGCTTCTGGGAGTGGATAAAGTCCGGGAACTTAACGGGGTCGCGGAGGAAGAACGTCGGGGTGTTGTTGCCGACGATGTCGTAGTTGCCGTCCTCGGTCCAGAAACGCAGTGCGAAGCCGTGGACGTCGCGCCAGGTGTCCGGGGAGCCAGCCTCGCCGGCAACGGTGGAGAAGCGCACGGCCATCGGGGTGACGGTGCCCTTCTGGAACAGCTTGGCCTTGGTGTACTTGGAGACGTCCTCGGTGATGTGCAGCTCACCGAATGCGCCGTGGCCCTTGGCGTGCGGGATGCGCTCCGGGACGTTCTCGCGGTTGAAGTGGGCGAGCTTCTCGACGAGGTGGATGTCGTCGAGCAGGTTCGGGCCCTGCGGACCGGCGGTGGCGGAGATGTTCTCCGATGCGACCGGCTGGCCGCCCAGGCGGGTGGTCTTGCCGTTACCGGCAGCGCGCTCGCCCTTCTTCACAATTTCTTCTGCGGGTTTGTTGTCAGCCATTAGGTGGCCCTCCTCGTTAAATCAGAGATGATTCACTGGTAGATCCGACACTACGCACGCTTTATAGGCCCTTCAACCAAGTTGACCCTAACTCATTCCTTTGTTTGATTGAGGTCTCAGCGGGCTGGCAGCCGGGAGGCGGTGGGGTCAACAGTTTTGCTGGGCACCGAGAACATCGTTCGCAGGTCACGCCGGGTGTTGCTGGTAACGTCAGCACCCGTGAATAAAAGGGACGACGCGTATGTCACGGACTTGGCCTTGCGGGCCGGCCGTGGGGACGAACAGGCGTTGTCCGAGTTCATCCGGTTGACGCACGACGACGTGTGGCGCTTGCTGGCCCACTTGGCGGGCCGGGAGCAGGCGGATGACCTGACGCAGGAGACGTACCTGAGGGTTTTGGGGGCTCTCCCCCGCTTCGCGGCGCGTTCGAGTGCGCGAACGTGGTTGCTCTCGCTCGCGCGGCGGGCGTGGGTGGATTCGGTGCGGCACGACATGGCGCGTCCGCGGAAGGCGGCGGCGGAATACGACGACGTGGCAGCGCAGCAGCCGAGCCGAGACAACCCGAACACGTGGTCCGAGGTGATGGATGCCCGCGTGCTTCTCGACGCGCTGGCTCCCGAACGCCGTGAAGCCCTCATCCTGACCCAGGTGCTCGGCTACACCTACGAGGAAGCGGCGAAAATCGCGAATGTGCGTGTGGGCACCATCCGTTCGCGAGTGGCGCGTGCGCGGCGGGACCTCATGGCCGGCGGGGCGGATTGAGGTGGGGTGCCGGGAGCCGCGGAGATCTAGACCAGCAGCTCCGCGATCTGGATAGTGTTCAGGGCAGCGCCCTTACGCAGGTTGTCGCCGGAGACGACGAAGATCAGGCCGCGGTTATCGTCGACAGTCTGATCCTGGCGGATACGGCCGACGAGGGAATTGTCCTTGCCGGCGGCGGCGAGCGGCGTCGGGACGTCGACGACGGTGACACCGGGAGCGTCGGCAAGCACGCGCTGCGCCTCCTCGGGCGTGATCGCGCGCGCGAATTCCGCGTGGACGACCATCGTGTGGCCGGTGAAGACGGGGACACGCACGCAGGTGCCGGAGACCTTCAGGTCGGGCAAGCCGAGAATCTTGCGGGATTCGTTGCGCAGCTTCTGCTCCTCGTCGGTTTCGTTGGTGCCGTCGTCGACGAGGTTGCCGGCCATCGGCAGCGCATTGAACGCGATCGGGGCGACGTACGGGCCGAGGTCGTCCGTCTTGAGCAGGGAGCCGTCGTGGGTGAGGTCGACATTCCGGTCGCCGATTTCAGCGACTTGCGCCGCGAGCGTGTCGACGCCAGCCAGACCCGACCCCGACACCGCCTGGTAGGAGGCGACGCGCATGGTGGTGAGGCCGGCTGCGTCGTCAAGCGCCTTGGCTACCGGCATGACCGCCATCGTCGTGCAGTTCGGGTTCGCGATGATGCCCTTGGGCGTGTTGCTGGCCTCGCCCGGGTTGACTTCGGAGACGATGAGCGGCACATCCGGGTCCTTGCGCCACGCCGAGGAATTATCGACGACCACCGCGCCCGCCTCCGCGAAGACCGGCGCCCACTCCTTGGATGTCGAGCCGCCGGCGGAGAACAGCGCGATGTCGACATCCTTGACGTCGTCGGCAGTGACCTGGGTGAGGTCCTCGACCACGATTTTCTCGCCCCGGAACTCGAGCTCCTTGCCCGCAGAACGCGGGGAGGCGAAAAAGCGCACCGTGTCCGCCGGGAAGTCGCGCTCCTGGAGAATCTCCCGCATTACGCGCCCCACCTGGCCGGTGGCTCCGACGACAGCGACAGTGGTCATGTCATGTCTCCTTTGCTCGAGAACGGAAATTGAAGAATCGACCGTGCGGCCTAGCGTCCGGTGCCCGCGTAGACGACGGCCGGCTCATCGCCGCCGAGGTCGAATTTCTCGTGGATGACGCGCGCCGCTTCCTGCATGTCCGCACGACGCACAACAGCGGTGATGCGGATCTCGGAAGTGTTCATCATCCCGATGTTTACGCCCTTGTCGCGGAGCGCCTCCGTGAAGTCCGCGGTGACGCCCGGGTGGGACTTCATGCCGGCTCCCACGAGCGAGACCTTGGCGATCTCGTCGTTGTAGGTGACGTCCTCCCAGCCTTCGCTCTTCACCAGAGCGGTGAGCAGCTCCATGCCGCGCGGGCCGTCCGCGATCGGCAAGGTGAAGGTGATGTCGGTGACGTTATCGCCCTGCGTGGAGGTGTTCTGGAGGACCATGTCGATGTTGATTTCGGCGTCCGCGAGCGCGCGGAAAACCTTCGCCGCCTCGCCGGGGACGTCGGGAATGCCGAACACGGTGATCTTCGCTTCGGAATCGTCGGTGGCCACACCGACCAGAACTGCTTCTTCCACAGGGATATCCTCCATCGCTCCGGACACGAGCGTGCCGGGGTCGTTGCTGTAAGACGAGCGTACTCGCATGGGAACATTGAACGCGCGGGCGTATTCGACGCTACGCAGCACCAGAATCTTCGACCCCGACGCGGCGAGCTCGAGCATCTCCTCGAAGCTCAGGTGCTCGAGCTTCTTGGCGTCGGAGACGATGCGGGGGTCAGCGCTGTAGATGCCGTCGACGTCGGAGTAGATCTCGCACTCGTCGGCGCCGAGGGCTGCGGCGAGCGCCACCGCCGTGGTGTCGGAGCCACCGCGGCCCAGGGTGGTCACGTCGCGGGTGTCCCGGTTGACACCCTGGAAACCGGCGACAATGGCGATCTTTCCTCCGTGGATTGCTTCCTGCACGCGTCCCGGGGTGACCTCGAGAATGCGCGCGTTGCCGTAGCGCTCGGTGGTGATCACGCCCGCCTGGGAGCCGGTGAAGGACTGCACCGGGGCGCCCAGACCGGCAATCGCCATGGCCACCAGCGAGTTGGAGATGCGCTCGCCGGCGGTGAGCAGCATGTCCATCTCACGGGGAGGCGGAGTCGGGTTGACCTGTGCGGCAAGATCCAGCAGCTCGTCGGTGGTGTCGCCCATAGCGGAGCAGACCACCACGACATCGTTGCCGGCCTTGTGCGTGGCCACGACCCTTTCCGCTACGGCACGAATCCGGTCCGCGCTTTCGAGCGAGGATCCGCCGTATTTCTGGACGATCAGTGCCACCCTGGTCCGCCTTTCTGCGTCTATGTGCGCTTTTACTGCTAAGCGGTCAATCTGTGTGAATCAGGATACCCGGACACACCTATAAATCCCGCCATTAAGTTGCAATCTGATGCCACTACTATGATCCGGGTGCACAGTAATGCCCTCGCCGTCTTGTTCGCGTTCGCGTCCGCGCTGACGATCGCGATCGGCACCGTATGGCGCCACCAGATCGTGCTGCGCCACAACGCGGAGCACGAGGGGAAGCAGGGCTCGTCGGGGGCGATCGGGGCGATCAAGCGGCCGACGTGGTGGTTGTCGTTGTCACTGGCCTGGCTTGCGTACGGCTTCCAGGCTGTGGCGCTGGCTTTCGGCACTCTCTTGGTGGTGCAACCGGTGCTGGTGCTGTCGCTGCTGCTCACCCTGCTGCTGGCGGCGCGGGTGGAGCGGCGCGGCATGGAGATCGACGAGACTTTCTGGGCCACGGTCCTCACTATCGCCGTGGGCGTGCTGGTTGTGTTGGGGAAGCCGGAGCCGGGGACGAGGGAGGCGTCGATAAGCGAATGGCTTGTTGCCGTGGGCGCCGGAACTGCGGTGATGGCGGTGACTGGAGCCGTGGCGAGGCGACAGCGGTCGGTGCTGCGCGCGTTTCTGCTGGGCGCGGTGTGCGGCGCGATTTTCGGCTACCTCGCGGTGTTTTCGAAGACGACCATCGATGCGTTCGTGCGCGGAGGCATCCCCGAGATGGTGACCACCTGGCCGCTGTACGCCCTGCTCGGCGCGGCAATTGTGGGAACGATCGTGCAGCAGTACGCGTTCAGCGCGGGCGATTTGTCCCAGTCCCTGCCGGCGATGAAGATCTTCGAGCCGCTGCTCGCGTACACCCTCGGCATGACCTTGCTGGGCGAAAAATTCACGGTGACCACCGTGTGGGGCTGGGCCCTGATGGCGCTCGCTGTCGCCGCGATGTTCGTGTCCACCTATTTCCTGTCGCGGAAGTCGCTGTAGGCACACAACACGGGGCCATGGTTGCGCTCCGCCACACTGTGGCTAGGATGTGAACCATGTCATTGGCAACCACGACGATCACGGCACTTCCGGGAACTGCCCTACTTCTGCGCCGCGGCGGGTTCTAGGCCTCTCTTCACGGCCGGCGCCCCGTCGCGGAGTTCGGCATGCCGGCCGTGCGCCCCATTTTTGATTCACCCTCACCCCCGCAGAAAAGGACTCGAAGCCATGACCCCCTCCGACGCACACTTCGCCGCACCCGCAGAAACCCGCACACCGAACGGCCCCCGCAACGAGGGCCAACCCGCATGGAACACGCAGCGCGGATCGTCGATGCCGTTCGACCGTTACCTGCCGTTCGCAAAAGAAGTAGAAGACATCTCGCTGCCGGACCGCACGTGGCCCGACAAGAAGATCACGGTCGCCCCGCAGTGGTGCGCGGTGGACCTGCGCGACGGCAACCAGGCGCTGGTGGACCCGATGAGTCCGGAGCGCAAGCGCCGCATGTTCAAGCTGCTCGTGGAGATGGGCTACAAGGAGATCGAGGTGGGCTTCCCGTCCGCCTCGCAGACCGACTTCGACTTCGTGCGCGAGATCATCGAGGAGGACATGATCCCCGAGGACGTGACCATCCAGGTGCTGGTGCAGGCACGCGAGCACCTGATCCGCCGCACCTTCGAGGCGTGCGCGGGTGCGCCGCGGGTGATCGTGCACTTCTACAATTCGACATCGAAGCTGCAGCGCGAGGTGGTCTTCCGCAAGGATCGCGCGGCGGTCAAGAAGCTGGCCACCGACGCCGCGGAGCTCATCAAGGAGATCGCCGGGGATTACCCGGACACCCACTGGCGCTGGGAGTACTCGCCGGAGTCCTTCACCGGCACGGAGCTGGACTTCGCGGTCGACGTGTGCGACGCGGTAGTGGACATCATGGAAGCCACGCCGGAGGACCCGATGATCATCAACCTGCCGGCGACAGTGGAAATGATCACCCCGAATGTCTACGCGGATTCGATCGAGTGGATGCACCGGAACTTCGCCAAGCGCGATTCCATCATCATGTCACTGCACCCGCATAACGACCGCGGCGAGGGCATCGCTGCCGCCGAGCTGGGCTACCTGGCCGGCGCGGACCGCATCGAGGGCTGCCTGTTCGGCAACGGCGAGCGCACCGGAAACGTCGACCTGGTCACCTTGGGCCTGAACATGCTCACCCAGGGCGTGGACCCGCAGATCGACTTCTCCGACATCGCCGGGATCCGCGAGACCGTCGAGTACTGCAACCAGCTGCGCGTTCCGGAGCGCCACCCGTACGGCGGCGAGCTCGTTTTCACGGCGTTTTCCGGTTCGCACCAGGACGCGATCAACAAGGGCCTCGACGCGCTGGCTCAGAAGGTGCGCCCCGAGGCCAATTCCACCGACGTCGCGTGGGAAGAGCTGCGCGAAACGGTGTGGGAGGTCCCCTACCTGCCGATCGACCCGAAGGACGTTGGCCGCGACTACGAGGCTGTCATCCGCGTCAACTCCCAGTCGGGCAAGGGCGGCGTCGCCTACATCATGAAGACGGACCACGGTATCAACCTGCCGAAGGAGATGCAGGCGGAGTTCTCCTCTACCGTCCAGGCCATCACGGATTCAGAGGGCGGCGAGGTCAATTCCAAGAACATGTGGGACGTCTTCGCCGGCGAGTACCTGGATTTGGACAGCCAGCTCGAGCTGACGAGCTTGCACGTCGACGCCGCCGAAACGGATGACGATGAGGCGGAAGTCGCGGCGACGGTTGTCTACCAGGGCGACGAGCGAAAGATCACCGGCGCGGGCAACGGTCCGATCGCGGCATTCGCGGACGCGCTGCGTTCGCTGGGCTTGAGCTACGAAATCAAGGATTACCGCCAGCAGGCACGCACCGCGGGCGGCGATGCCGACGCAGCGTGCTTCATCCACAGCGAGGTCAACGGCACCCCGGCGTGGGGCGTTGGCATCGCAGGGTCCACCACCCGCGCGTCGATCAAGGCAATGGTGTCTGCTGTGAACCGTGCACTGGATTAATTTCTGCCGTCAGTCCTGTCAGTACTAGTGTTCTCTGGGGGTGCACTGCGTTGAACCGAGGAGATCAGCATGACTAAGCACGAGGCCGACAACGGCCGCGCTGATCTTTCGCCGCACACGAATAGCGTGTGGCTCCCCTCGGGCACGCAGCGCACAGTGCTTATCGACGACACCCCAGCCCTCTTCACCGACGGCAACCCCGTGGTGGTCGAGGTCGGCTTCGACCCGGCGGGGGATGTCGTCGCCAAGATTGACGGTGACGTCTTGGGGGCCTTCGACGCGGAGACTTCGGCGGAGCTCAGCCCGTCGCTGCGCTTGCTGGAGACCCGCGGACTCGTCGCTCTCGCCCATGGCGCGTTCACCACTAAGGGCGGCGAGCCCGCTGTGACTGTGCACGCCGACCCGCTGGGGGCACCACGTGCCCGCACCGCGGCTGACAACACGCACGTGCCCACCGACCCGTTCCCGGTGACCGAGCCCTTCGCCGCCGACAAGGCAGCGGAGGCCGCCGCGCGCGCCGCCGATGAATCTGCGGGTACCCCGGCAGGCAGCACTGCAGTTCGCGAAGCCCCGCGGAGCAGGAATATGCAGGCGGTCGCCGTGCTTTCCTCCGCGTTGGCCATCGGCCTGGTTGGCCTGATCGGCTACTACTACGGCGTGGTCGAGCACGGCAGGGAGATTAACGCCTTCATCAATTCCGACGACAAGACCTCTGCAAGTCAGAAGGAAACCAGCTCCGCGCCGCCGACCTCGACGCAGTCCACCGGCTCAACCAGCCCGGCTAGCTCGACGGTCCCGACCAGCAGCACCAGTTCCAGCGGGGCCACCTCCTCCGGGGATTCCCCGGTGCAGCTGTCCCCGGCGAAGCCAGCCACCCCCGCCCCCGCGCATGCTCCCGGGCCGGGGCCAGCAGCCCAACCGGAGCCCGGCAACGCCCCTGCTCCCACGCATGCACCGGCACCTGCACCCGCGCCCGCTCCTGCTCCCGAGCCGAATCCGGCGCCAGCGCCGGCTCCTGCACCTGCTCCCGCACCTTCCGGAAACGGCGCACCCTCCGACAACGATTCCGGCGGCGGAAACGCCCCGCAACCACGACCGATCTTCGAGCTCCAATGGTAGACAACGACTCTTCCCGCAACCCCGATTCCGCCGCAGCTGCCGGTGCGCCCGATACTGGCGGCACGGACACGGTGAAGCCCGCCCCGAATTCCGCGCTGCACCCCGCTCCGCCGGCGGAGGACCTGACCGGGGAATTCCCGTTCGCCGCGTTCACGGCGCAGGCCACCAACATCCATCCTTCGAGTGGACGCCTGGTCACCCTGGACGGTGTCGCTTTCGACGAGTCCGGTGTGGTGGGCGAGGAATTCCACGCCGTGTTCAACGTGGGCGGGGATCCGGGGCCGACGCACACGCATGGTGTCCGCCGCAACGATTTCGAGCGCGCCGCGAAATTCTCCAGGCACCTGAAGAAGCTGGATAAATTCATCGACGGCCGCACACTCGTCGTCCACGATGCGCCGCTGGTGTGGGGGTTCATCGTCTCGGAGGCGCGCCGTGCCATGAACGCGGCGGCGCGGGCAAACCGTTCGCGGAATCGTCGTCAAGGCCGCCGCAGGCAGCGAGTGGGCCACGTACCGCGTCCGGAAGGAATCGTCGATACGCTCGCATCCGCGCGCAAGCAGGGCGCCGTGCTTATCGACGAACGCCTCGAAGCCGTCGCCTCCCTCTCCGGCGTCGCCGTCCCGGCCGCGGAAGCATCCGTCGCGCGCGCCACGCAGTCCGAGGAGGAGACCTCCCGCGAACGCACCCTGGCGCTGGTGGGCCTGTACCTCGCCCTCGAGGAAGCCGGTCCGTTGGCAGTGCGCACCCCAGATGAGCTGGCCCCCGACCGCTTCGGACTGCAGCGCGCCCAGGTGCGCGTCGACGCCGAAAAAGCCGCTGCGCTGCACGGCAACCCCGGCCAGTTCACCGACAAGTCCGGGCTGCGCCCCGGCATGGAGGTGGCCATCTCAGACGATATTTGCGCCGACCACGACGAGCTTGTCCGCGCCGTGCTCGACCTGGAGATGACCTACACGGAAAAACTCAGCCGCGAGACCTCCCTAGTGGTCACCAACGCGACCGGAAACCCGGACGATCTACGCGGCAAGGCGATGCACGCCCACCGCAAGGGCATCCCGCTGGTCAACGACGAGCAATTCCTGGCCGCCGTGCGCGCCGCGCAGGACGGGCGCGAAAACTAGGTGGCGCAACTCCCCGTCACTCAACAATCACCGGGCGGCGATGAACTAGGGTTTAGCCCATGAATTCGAGCACATCCGGCCCCGGCGGCCGGGCGGGCAAGGCAGGCGTGTTCCAGCGTCTGCGCAGCACAACCGCGGTCACCGCGGCGAAACTGGCCACGAAGGCCTCGCGCGCGACAGGCCGCGGGGCCGGCGGAATGATCGGCGGCCTCATTGCGGGAGCGATCGACCCGGGCATCTTGGAGCAGCTCGGCGGCGGGCGCCCCGCAGTGCTGGTCACCGGAACAAACGGCAAATCGACGACAACGCGCATGCTCGCCGGAGCACTCAAATCGCGCTACACCGTGGCCACGAATGAGGGCGGCGACAACATGGACGCCGGCATCATCTCCGCGCTGCTCGCCGGCGAGAAGGCGTCCCACGTGGTGCTGGAGGTCGACGAGCTCCACGTCCCGGCCGTGGCCGACAAGCTCAACCCAACCGCGCTGGTGCTGCTCAACCTCACCCGGGACCAGCTGGACCGCGTCGGCGAGATCAATTCCATCGAGCGCGCCCTCCGCCGCGCGGTGGAGGCGCACCCAGACATGACCGTCATCGCGAACTGCGACGACGTGCTGGTCACCTCCGTCGCTTTCGACGCCCCCAATGTCGTGTGGGTCGCTGCCGGCGCAGGGTGGACCGGCGATTCCGTGTCCAACCCCCGCGGCGACGGCTACATCGTGCGCGACGGCGATGACTGGTACGCGACCAAACCGCTTGCCGACGGCCGCACCTTCCGCCGCCCCACACCCCACTGGAGCGTCACCGATGGGGGCCTGACCTCCCCCGACGGTGCCACAGATCCGCTCGAACTCGCCCTGCCCGGCCGCGCGAACCGCGGCAATGCGGCGCAGGCGATCGCTGCGGCGGTGGAGGCGTTCGGCGTCGATAAGCGTGCTGCGCTCAGTGCCGCTGAGCGCGTCGACGACGTCGCCGGCCGCTACACCACGGTCACCTGGGGCGACCACGACGTGCACCTGCTGCTGGCCAAGAACCCGGCGGGGTGGCAGGAAGCCCTGTCCATGGTGGACCGCGACGCCGACGGCCTCGTCATCGCCGTCAACGGGCAGGAAGGCGACGGCGCCGACCTGTCGTGGCTGTGGGACGTCCGCTTCGAGGAATTCGGGGGCATCGCCGTCAAGGCGTCCGGCGAGCGCGGCACCGACTTGGCTGTGCGCCTGCTCTACGCGGAAATCGAGCACGAGCTCATCCACGACCCGCTCAAGGCCATCGCGGCTTGCCCGCCCGGCCGCGTGGAAGTGCTGGCGAACTACACTGCGCTGCTCAACTTAAAAAAGGCGCTGGCGAAGGAGGTCTCCCATGGGTAATGCGTTGACGATCGGCCTTATTCTCCCCGACGTGCTGGGCACGTACGGCGACGACGGCAACGCGCTCGTGCTGCGCGGCCGAGCCCGCATGCGCGGCATCGACGCGGAGATTCTGCCGATCAAACTGGGCGAAGCTGTCCCGGAGGACCTCGCCGCCTACACGCTCGGCGGCGGCGAGGACAGCGCGCAAGTGCTCGCCGCAGAGCACCTCATTGCAGACAAGGGCCTGGCCCGCGCCGCGGCGAACGGCCGCCCGGTTTTCGCGGTGTGCGCCGGCCTCCAGGTCCTCGGTGAAAGCTTCCGAGCCCACGGCAAGCAGGTCGCGGGCCTAGGGCTTATCGACGCCACCACCGCCCCCCTTCCCTCCCGTGCCATCGGCGAGGTAGCCTCGACCCCCACTAAGGCTGGCGTGACCAAGGAACTGACGCAGCCCCTCACCGGTTTCGAGAACCACCTGGGCGGGACAGTCCTGGGCACCGACGCTTCCCCCTTGGGCTCCGTCACCAACGGCCAGGGCAACGGCGGCACCGAGAGTGAACAGAGCTACGAAGGGGCCGTACAGGGCAGCGTGATCGCCACCTACATGCACGGCCCGGCCCTGGCCCGGAACCCGGAGCTGGCGGATCTGGTGCTCGCCCGAGCCATGGGCATTACCCTCGCGGAGCTGGAGCCGTTGGAGCTGCCCGAGGTCGACCGCCTGCGCTTGGAACGCATGGGCCGTTAACGCCCCGGCGTTGCCGCTACGCGGGCTCGGCGGGTTCAGCGGGTTCAGCGGCTCAGCCGATTTAGAGCGTCAAGCGCCCCGACAATGCGCGGGAGAGCGTGAGCTCATCGACGAATTCCAAGTCGCCGCCGAGTGGCATGCCGGACGCGAGACGCGACGTGGTCAGGTCCGGGAAGTCCTTGAGCAGACGCGCCAGGTACGACGCGGTGGCCTCGCCCTCTGTGTCAGGGTCGGTGGCCAGGATGACCTCGTGGATCTCCGGCGCTTCCTCGCCGTCCCGATCGGGCAGCACCCCGCCGATGCGTTGCAGCAGGGAGGAAATGGCCAGGTCTTTGGGCCCCACATTGGCCAGCGGGTCGAGTGCCCCGCCGAGCACGTGGTAACGCCCCGAGTACTCCCCTGTGCGCTCGATGACCTGGATGTCCTTGGCATCCTCCACGACGCAGATCAAACCGGCATCGCGGCCGCTGTCGGCGCAGACGCGGCAGACCTCTTCGCGGGAGACGTTGTTGCAGATCCGGCAGAACGTCACGCCGTCACGCACCGCGCCGAGCGCGCTGCGCAGACGGTCAATATCATCCGGATCCGTTTTGAGCAGGTGGAACGCGATGCGCTGCGCGCTTTTCGGCCCCACGCCGGGAAGACGGGAGAACTCGTCGATGAGGTCCTGAAGAGGGCCTTCAAACATAGAGCGGCTTAGTTTCCGCCGAACATCTGGGTGAAGTCGTTGCCCTCACCCTGCCCCTGGTTGGTCAGCGGGCCGATCTTCTCCTGCGCCAGCTGGCCAGCCTTGGTGTGGGCATCGCGGTAAGCGGCGAGGATGAGGTCCTGCAGCGTCTCGACATCGTTCGGATCCACAGCCTCCGGGCTGATGGTCAGGTCGGTGATCTCTGCGCCACCAGTCATGGTGATCTGCACCAGGCCGCCGCCTGCGGAACCCTCGACGGATGCGGCGAGGATCTCCTCCTGCGCGCGCTGGATCTGGGCCTGGACCTCAGATGCCTGGCGGATGAGTTCCTGCATGTCGGGCATACCGTTCTGATCGGGCTGAGTCATGGTCGTGGACCTTTCTTGAACATGTTCTAACTGTGTCTTTTCACGCAGCCGACATCCTCGGCGGCGTCTTTGAACTAGTGTACCGAGTCCCCTACAACGGCCGTGCGCCTAGTTCTTCCGCGAGCAGATCCATCGCCACTTCCGTGGGATTGCGACGGTCGAAGGAGCCTTCTTCCTGGGACTGGTCGACCATGTCCCGCTCCTCCTCCTCGCGCGTGTAGGGCGCCGGTTCCTCGTCCGCCGGCGGCTCATCCTCCGGTTCCGGGGGCAGTGGCACGCCGCTGCTGAAGCTCGTTTCGCCGCCAAACCCCGTCTTCGGGCCAACAGGTCTGCCGCCCTCCGGCCGCGTCGCCGCTCCTCTCGCGTTGGCTGCTCCGGCTGCCGCGGCCGCAGCAGCAGCCGCGGCGCTACCGGCGCCCGGGGCCGCGCCGGCACCAGCTCCGCCGGTTGTCGCCGGAGTGGTCCCCCACGGGTCGTACTGCACCGGTGCCGGGGCCGGTTCCGGTGTGACGGCCTCTCGGTCACCGGCCACCGAACCGTCGCTGGTCGGGGTCGGATCAGTAGGCTCATTGCCATCTGCGGCGTACGGGTCATCCCCAGTGTCACCGGTGTTACCGGTGACACTGGGGTCCTGTGCCGCGGCCGGTTCAGGCTCGCTACTCGGCCTTTGCTCCGCTTCCGGTTCCGGTTCCGGCTCCGCCTTTAACTCCGGTTCCCGCTCCGGACGCGCCGGACTCCAGGCCTGCGGCGCGCGTGAAGGGGCCTTAAAGCCCGCGGCTTTTGGGTCGGTACCCACCACGCAGCGCACCCCGACCCCGGTGCCGAGCTTCTCAGCCAGCACAGCAACGATGTCGTCGTTGTTGTGCTTGGAGTTGATGCTGTTCGCCAGCGCGCCAGTGTTGTGGCCGACGACGAGCGTGGAGCCATCCATTCCGAGCGGCTGCGCCTCGGTGAGCATGATTTCCGCGACCTTGTTGCGCTCGCCGACCGACTGGCGCAACGTGATCCACTCCCGGCAGATCCGTTCCATGAGCTCACCGGTGTCAACGTCCTGCGCCGGCGGCGCGGACTCCTCAGCGGCCTGGGAGGTACCCGAGTCCTCGGAGCGATTCCCAACGCGATCCTCAACGTGGTGTTCGGCATCGCTCGCCGCAGGCACCTCGGGTTCGTGCGGCGGCTGCTGCTCAGACGGCTTCTCTTCAGGCTCCGGCTGGGCTGGTCGCTCCCGCTGTTCCGGCGTGGCCTGCTCTGCCACCGGCTTAGCCTGTCCCGCCTCCGACTTGGCGGCCTGGGCCTGCGTTACCTGCGGCCGCGGCGGCTGCTGCTCACGGGCGGATTTCGGCACCTCGCGGGGTGCGGGGGTCGATTGAGAGGTGACATTCGCAGTGGCCTGCACAGCGGCGGCCGCGGCAAGTGCCGCGGCGGCACCACGGGGCTGGTCGCCCACGCCGTTCGCCGAGGAAGAAGCATCTTGGATCTCAGTCAGGCCGGCAACAGCGGCAGGCGCCTGTGTGCCAGTGGCGACACCGAGGAGGTGGGCCATCATGATCTCGAGCAGCAGGCGCGGGGATGTCGCGCCGCGCAGGGAGGTGATGCGCTCGTTGACCTCGCTGGCCAGGGCGGCGAGCTGGTTGCCGGGGAATTTGTCGGCCTCGGCGGCGAGGATCTCGGCACGGTCCGTGGGGGCGTCAACGAGCCCCTGACCGAAGGCGTCCGGGACAGCGTGGATGATCATCAAGTCGCGCAGACGGTCGAGCAGGTCGATCGCGAAACGGCGGGGCTCGTGGCCGGCCTCAATCACGTCGTCGACGGCCTGGAACAGGGCGGAGGCGTCGCGGGAGGCAAGGGCATCCACCGTGGCGTCGATAAGCGAAAGATCGGTAACACCCAGAAGCGGCAACGCGAGCTCGTACGTCAGCCCCTCGGGTCCGGCTCCTGCGAGCAGCTGGTCGAGGATGGACAGTGTGTCGCGCGGGGAGCCGCCGCCGGCGCGGATGACCAGCGGGTAGACATTCTCGTCGACCGCAACGCCTTCCGCGGCGACGGTGCGCTCGACGAGCTGGCGCATCGCCTGCGGCGTGAGCAGGCGGAACGGGTAGTGGTGGGTGCGCGAACGAATCGTGCCGATGATTTTTTCCGGCTCCGTCGTCGCGAAAATGAACACGAGGTGCTCCGGCGGCTCCTCCACGATCTTCAACAAAGCATTCGCGCCCGCACCAGTGATCATGTGAGCCTCGTCGATGATGAACACGCGGTAGCGCGATTCCGCAGGCGCGAAATACGCACGTTCACGCAGCTCACGCATCTCGTCGACGCCGCCGTTCGACGCGGCGTCCATCTCCGTCACATCCAGGTTGCCCGGCCCGCCCGGCGCTAGCGCCACGCACGACGGGCACACCCCGCACGGCGTCGACGTCGGACCTTCAACACAGTTCAGCGAGCGCGCCAGAATGCGTGCCGACGACGTCTTGCCCGTCCCCCTCGGCCCCGAGAACAAATAAGCGTGGTTGACGCGCCCGTTATCCAGCGCTGTGGACAGCGGACGCGTCACCTGCTCCTGCCCAATCATCTCGGCGAACGAGGCTGGGCGATACTTCCGGTACAAAGCCACGGTTTCACCCTACTAGGCACCCGCGACACCCACCGTGGGTCAGACCGCGATCGGGCGTTGCCAGCGCAGATATTTTCGTTACACAGTATTGTCATGCCTGCGAACGCCAGCCAAGAGCAGATCGACGCTTGGGTCGCCGAAGCCGAGATCGGCTACGACCCAGAGCTCCTGAAGAAGCGTGGCCGCGGGCGCCTGGGGCGCGGATCGACTCCAGCACAGGTCTTCGCTGTCCACCTCACCGACGACGAACTGAAAGCACTCGACGATCTCGCCACTGAGAAGAACGTGACCCGGTCCGAACTCATCCGCCAAGCGATCGACACCTTCACTGGCAAGCTCCGCTAGTCGTTCAGCCGGCCGGTCTCGGAAAGCACGCGCTCGCGGAGCTTGCCGGTGGCGGCGACGGCGGCGACGCAGCCGGCGAGTGCCAGCACGATCAGCGTGGCGAAGAAGGCGTGCCGCAGAAAAAGGGCGTCCACAGGCGCGATAACGATCACTAGTCCCATCATGCTGCCCATGCCGAAGCCCATGAGAGTCACCAATGCCATCGGGATTCCGACCTCGCGAATAGCCACAGAGGTGTGATATTTCGCTGGAGCACCGATGAAGTAGAGGGACTTGGTCAGCTGCTTTTGCTCCACCACGGCCATCGCCTGGGTGAGCAGCGTGGAGAAGATCAGGAGGACGGCACCGAAGATCGCGGTGATGGCCACGCCGGTGGGGATGTCGGAGGTGACCATCTTCAGGGCGGGGTCATCCTCGACCTGCGGGACGGCAGAGAACCCGCTGCCAGCACCCGCGATGAACGCGACGAAGTATAGCGCGGCGACGCGCTTCCAGGTCGTCCTCACCCCGCGGCCGACGCGGCGGGTGGCCACGTAGTTGGCAGAACCGGGGAGCAGGTAACTGACGCGGGCGATCAACTGTATCGCGCCGACGGCGATGAGAGCATTGACCATCAGCACGCCGGCGACAACAACGAGCATCACGAAGAACTCGGTGGCATCGGCTTCCGGTGCGATGGACAGCGTGTTCAGGTAGCGGTACAGGAAAATAGCGGCCACAAGCGAAATGACCAATGTGATCACGCTTTGTCCCTTCGGCGGCACCTTCTTGGTCACGCCCAGCGGGGTGACGGCGACCCGTCGCAGAGCCAGCCACACGGATGCGGCGGCAAGGGCGAGGACAACAACCCAAGCGACGGGCACGACCCACCAGGTGAGCATTTCCCAGGTGCCGATGCGTTTTTCCTGGAACGACAGCAGCGACCATGCCGGCATGCTGACCAGGTACAAAACGGTGCCGATGCCAAGGCCGACGAGGGCCTGGCGAAGGGCGTCGAGAATCATCATGCCGCGCACCTGCCCGGAGGTGGCGCCGATCAGGCGCAGGATGGCCAACTGTTCTTCGCGGCCGCCGAGGTTCACCCGCGCAGCCTGGGTGAGCAATCCCAACAACGTGGGCACCACCAGCAATGACGCGAAGAGGGCGAGGAAGATATAGGGCATGGACAGCGGTCCGCCCGCGCTCTCCTGCACCTCGACGAGACGTTCGTGCGGGTGCCAGTGGCGCTGCGCGAACATCCACGTGCCGGCCACCAGAGTGCACAGGATCCACGTGGACACGGCGAACGCCACGAGCGATAAAGCGCGCACCCAGCGCTCGCCGGCCTGGCGCTGCGCACGGCCCTCGCTCGAGGAGGACTGCGCGGCGTTCAGTAAGGTCACCGCGCTCATGCCGGGACTCCCTTCGCGGTGCCCTCGGTGTGGATGAGGCCGTCGCGGATCTCGATCCGGCGGTCGCACCACTGCGCGATCTTCGGGTCGTGGGTGACCAGCACGAGTGTGACCCCGAATTTCATCGTCACAGCGGTGATCTGCTGCATCACCTCGTGCCCGGTGGCCTGGTCGAGCGCGGCGGTGGGCTCGTCGGCGAAGACCACCGCCGGCGGACCGGCCAAAGCGCGCGCGATGGCGACGCGCTGGCCCTGCCCGCCGGATAGCTGGCCCGGGAAACGGTCCACAAAGTTCCCAAGACCAAGACGCGTGAGCATGTCCGTCGCCTCCGCGTGGGCTTTCGCGCGGGATTCACCGCGCATGATCTGCGGCAGCGCCACATTCTCCTTCGCGGTCAGCTCGGGCATGAGCTGGCCGTCCTGGAAGATGAAGCCGAAGTGGTCGAGCCGGAGTTGGGAGCGGGAGGCGTCGTTAAGCGATGCGATGTCGCGCCCGTTGAAGCGGACCTCGCCGTGGTCGGGGACGAGCACGCCTGACATGCAGTGGAGCAGCGTCGATTTGCCGGAGCCCGACGGGCCCATGATCGCGACGGACTCGCCGGGGCCGATATTCAGGCTGATTCCTTCGAGGACCCGTTGCTGGGTGAATGATTTGGTGATGTCGTTGAGTTCGAGCATGGTTCCTATTTCACCGCCTGCCGCGCGCGGCCACCATCGTGCAGACTCCCAAATACGGGTAGTGCCAGCACTACCCCGCTACCCTCGCAATCATGTGGCGGAAGAAGAACCACGAAGCCGAGGCCGCGCGGGCGATCCACGAGCTGACGGCCTCGCGGCGCAAGATCGCGGAAGCGTACGAGGTGGAGCGCCTGCGCATCGAGCGCGACCTCCACGACGGCGCGCAGCAATATTTCGTGGCGGCGGCGATGAAGCTCGGTGAAGCACAGCTTGAAACAGACTCGCCGCTTCTCGACGCCGCCGCCCGCGACCTCAAAAATGGCCTCGACGCCCTGCGCCGCACCGTGCGCGGCATCCACCCGCGCGAGCTGACCGACCGCGGGCTGGTCGAGGCAGTCGAAACAGCAGCCGCGCAGTACGGCCCGCACGTCACGGTCCGCGCGCCGCACCCACTTCCGCTTATCGACGACTCCGTCCTCGCCGCCGCCTATTTCTTCACCTCCGAAGCCCTGACCAATGCCGCGAAGCACGCGCCGGGCGCTCCCGTCAACGTGCTTATCACCTGCGACCACACGCTGAATGTCGCTGTGACCGACTCCGGCGACGGCGGCGCGCGTTTCATGCCTGGCGGTGGTCTGGACGGCATGCGGGAGCGCATCGCCGCATTCGGTGGTGGGATCGAAGTGAATTCACCTCACAGCGGCCCCACGACCATCGCCGCGCGGATACCGTTGCTGTTGTACCGAGGAGAAAGCGGGTTAGCTCAATGAAGATCGTGATCGCCGACGATTCCGCGCTGCTGCGCGAAGGTGTCGCGGGTCTGCTCACGCGGCGCGGCCACGAGGTGGTCGGGCAGGTGGGGGATGCGGAGGCGGTGCCGGGGGCCGTCGATAAGCATGCTCCCGACCTCGTGATCACTGATGTGCGCATGCCGCCCACAATGCGCGACGACGGCTTGCAGGCTGCTCTGAAGTTGCGCGAATGCGGCCCAGTCAATGTGCTTGTGTTGTCGCAGTACGTCGCGCCCGCGTACGCCCGCGAGCTGTTCTCCGGCGGCGACGGCGGCACCGGCTATCTGCTCAAAGACCGCGTCGCGGAGGTGAAAGACTTCGTCCATGCGTGCGAGACCGTGGCCAGCGGCGGCGTGGTCATCGACCCGGATGTGGCCAGCGAGCTCATGGCCGCCAGTTCCCAGTGGCTGACCACGCTCACCCCTCGCGAACGCGAGGTCCTCGAGCTCATGGCAGAGGGCCTGTCTAATGCCGAAATCGCCGGGAAGCTCTACTTCTCCGGCGCCGCGGTGGCCAAACACGTCTCCAGCATCTTCTCCAAGCTGGGGCTCACCCCCGACGAGGAGAACCGCCGCGTCCGCGCGATCCTGATGTACCTGTCCGAGCGCGGCATCAGCTAGATCCAGCCTCCACTCCACAGGCCAGTCCTGAGCGCCGCAGGGCCCGC
Organism: Corynebacterium sp. p3-SID1145; assembly: GCA_025144245.1. Lineage (GTDB taxonomy): Bacteria > Actinomycetota > Actinomycetes > Mycobacteriales > Mycobacteriaceae > Corynebacterium. The sequence goes on from JALXXC010000002.1 coordinate 101,371, forward strand.
CACTGCCGAGGACGACGGACTAAAAAACGAAAAGGCCCCACCATACGGTGGGGCCTACGCGTGAAACGCGCCAGCTTAGGCGAACATGCCCAGGAGCTGGGAAGCGCCGTCAGCGATCTTGACCCACGGGCCAACGAAGACGTATGCGAGGTCGTAGGCGGCCGATCCGGTCGCGTCCTTATTACCCTCGACAAGCCCGCCAGCGAAATCTGCAATCGTCTTGACAATCTTGATGATGGTGTCCATTTTGACTCCTTAAAAGCGTTGTGTGGTCCTGAAAGAGGATGGTTGGGTGGCTGCGGCGAACCGCAAGTTGTTAGGCTACGGCCTTGATGGCCTCGGCGAGGCTGCCGGTGATGTCGAAGAGGCTATGAACGCCCTTAATGACCTTGCCCCAGCCTTCCCAGGTATCGACGAAGTTGTCCAGGTGAAGAATGACAGTGTTCAGATCGATGTTGCTCAGATCCATGTGAAAACCCTTACGTGTCAGCTTCGGATTCCGCACGTTGACTGCGATATCCCGAAGTCTCGAGTGATGAACGCCTGATCTTTAAGGCAATCTAATGATATCTAGAGGGCTCGTACAGTCAACTCCTATTCTTCATCTTCTTCTACTGTTAACCTTGCCCGCTGGGACGCGTCGCTTTCTGGGAGAGGGAGCCCCCTGCGCCGGATCTGCAAGCCCATTACGTCGATTGCATTGGTAACGCTGGAAACTAGGCCAGTTTCAGCCGAAACTTTCCGGTGCCACCGAGTCATACTTCAGTTCTGAGTGACCTACGGAATTTACCTCACGTTAAATTAAACTTTATCTGAATTTCGGTCTGTGAAACACGTCTAGATGCCTCTCTTTACCGCTTCGGAACGGCTCCCGTGGGCTAGTCCCGACCCCAATCCCCGATCCTCGTTTGCCGGCGGTGCAGGCGGCGCTCGAGCACCTCTATCCCCTGCTCTGAGGCGATCTCGTATTCGTCGTCGGTGAGCAGCACCAGCTCCAGCAACAGCGTCATGCGTGCCGGGGCACCGTCGTCGGTGGCAGGCTCGTTGACCAGCGGTGTGCCGCGGTCAAAGATCTGCGGCTCGCGCAGCAGGCCGTGATGAACGGTGAGAACCGGATCGTTCACCAGCCCCGGCAGCGCCGTCCCCGGCTGCCCCGGAATCCCAGCGTTGACGAGGGTATTCCACGCCCCTGCGACCGCCATGACACGCTGCTGCGGGGTCGCGCCACCCGCCGCACAAATGATCTCGCAGCGCACCTCTGTTACAGGAGCAACGCGGGTGCCATCCGCTTCGTGATCGTCGACAACAAGGCCGCTGTCGATCCCACTGAACCCGACGCTGACCGCCGCCGGAATCACCGGTGTGACCCCGATGGCCATCCCGTTAACGTCGAGAAGGTCCATGGGGCCCAGAACGTCGGTGAGCCAGGCGTGTGTTTCGGCGGGAGTCACTAGTTTTCGAGCTTCTCCAGCGCCGCGAGAAGCACGCAGGTGGCCACGCCGTCCATGGCCGTGCGCACTTCGTCGATAGGCGGAAGCGATGGCGCAAGACGGATATTACGGTCGTTCGGGTCCTCGCCCTTCGGAAATGCGGAACCGGCCTTGGTGAGGGTGATCCCGGCCTCGCGGGCGAGCTCCCACACACGGTGGGCGGTGCCGTCGACGACGTCCAGGGAGATGAAATAACCGCCGGCTGGAGTGGTCCAGCGCGCGACCTCGTACTCGCCGAGACGGCCCTCGAGGATCTCCAACACCGCGTCGAATTTCGGTTTGAGGATCTGTGCGTGCTTCTGCATCAGGGCACGCACGCCGTCGGCGTTGCCGAAGAATTTCGCGTGCGCCAGCTGGTTGATCTTGTTCGGCCCGATGCCGCGGATCCCAGCAATGGAGGCGTACCAGTCCAGGTTCTCCGTCGACGAGGCAAAGAAGGCCACGCCAGCGCCCGCGTGCGTGATCTTGGAGGTGGAGCTCATCACCCAGAAGCGGTTCGGGTTGCCCGCTTCCTCCGCGATGCCGAGGACGTCGATAATCGGCGGGAACTCCTCGGTGAAGGTATGCACGGCATAGGCGTTGTCCCAGACGATGCGGAAGTCCGGCGCTGCGGCCTCCATCGACGCGAGCGCGCGCACGACCTCTTCCGTCGCGGTCGCGCCGGACGGGTTGGCGAACATCGGCACGGTCCACATGCCCTTCACCGCCGGGTCTTTGACCAGCTCGGCGACGGCGTCCACATCCGGGCCGTCCTCAAGCATGGGCACGGTGACCATCTCGAAACCGAACTTCTCCGAGATGGCGAAATGGCGGTCATAGCCCGGGACTGGGCAGATCCACTTCACGGTCTCCTCTTCGCGCCACGGACGCTCCGAATCGTTGTTTCCGAAGATGTAGGACCAGCTGACCAGGTCGAACATGATATTCAGCGACGAGGAATCCTCCGCGTACAGGTTGTCCGCCGGCACTCCGATGAGCTCGCCCCAAATCTCCCGGATGTCCTTGATGCCCTTGAGGTTGCCGTAGTTGCGCACATCCGTGCCCGCGGCGTCCACGTAATTGCCGTTACCCGGCAACTCCAACAGGTCGTTGCTGAGGTCCAGCTGCTCCGACGACGGCTTGCCGCGCGTCAGGTCCAAGTCCAGGTTGCGGGCCTTGAGCGTTTCGTATTCCTCGCGCACCTTCGCCGCGAGTTCCTCACGGGCAGCGGCGTCCAGATCGAGCAGGGACATCGTGGGATCACTTCCTTCAAAGGAGTGGACTTTTTACGACGCCCAGATTACATGCGCCCAGCGCCCCTAGCCCCCACCGGATCCGGGCAAAATAAAGGGACCCCACGCACCTGCCAGAGCTCGCTGACCCTTGCTGCGTTCCCGCCCTGGGGGAGTTCACAAGATATGCACCGCGTGAGATCCTGCGGGCAAGTGTAGTAGCTCGCGGCAACCAGTTCAAAAAGCACGCATTCCGCCTATCGACGCCCCACCCCACCACCAATTTTGTCCCCGCACCGCCATCCGCTAAAGTAGTGGCTCGACGCGCTGCGCTGGCCACGGCCGTGCAGCGGTGAACGTCGCTGGAGGATTCGACTAGCGGCCTATGTCACACGCCTGGAACGCGTGCGGGTTTCACGACCCTCGTGGGTTCAAATCCCACATCCTCCGCAATGTCCCCTAGCCCACACATAAGGGCTGGGGGAATTCTTGTTTTCCCCGGCGCTTGATTCCCTCTCCCCCACCCGATCAAGCCCTCTTCCGATTGCTCGGCCCACGCGACTCCAGCTTGGCACGCCGGTGAGTGCCGGTGAATCTGTTTACATTTCACGCCGACTGCTTGACAGGCCCAACTTTTTAACCAGCAGGTTTAAGTCCACCCATTATTTTCAATGTAAACAGATTCGCCCGCCCCACCGTGGAGGGCCTAAAGGCATCACAATCAGGTGAGGACCATGTGCGGTCAAGGGATTTCATTGACGTCATGTCCACACAAATGGCTCGCAGGAGAGCATTTCCGGCGTGAATTTCTGCATCAACTCATCGGCGCTGGTATCGCCCGCGACACCAACTGAAACGGAGAGCTGCTCGACAATTTCTGTAATAGTTCGGTGAGCCAACATGTCCCGCAAAGTGACCGCCCCGTCGCGCTTCGCCAAGCGATCGCCACAGGTATTCACGACCAGCGGGACATGAACGTATTCAGGTTGGACCAAGCCGAGTTCGTGCGCCAAATACGCCTGCGCGGGCGCTGATTCCAGAAGATCATCGCCACGGACAATCTGGTCCACACCCTGGAACCCGTCATCGACCACCACGGCGAGGTTGTAGGCCCAATCCCCCGCCTGCGCCTGGTTCACATTGCCGCCGCGCTTGAGAATCACGTCGTCGACGGGGCCGGTGAATTCGCCTTTGTAGTAATCGGACACAGTCCACTCACGGGCATGGGCACGCAGGCGGATGGCGGGGAGGCGGCCTTGGTCGGCGAGCTGGGAACGTCGATAAGCGCGCTGCTCTTCCGTGAGGTCGCGGCACGTGCCTGGGTACATCCCCGGCTGCGCGTGGGGCGCGGACGCCGCCTCCCTAATATCGCGGCGTGAGCAATAACATTCATACGTGTCGAGCTGCTCCAACGATGCTGCGTACGCCTCGCCGCGCTTGTGCTGGTAGATCACCGGCTCATCCCACTCAATGCCGAGCGCCGCGAGATCCTCGAGCTGGCGGCGGGCCGATTCCATGCTGGAGCGCTCCGAGTCAATGTCCTCCACACGCATGTAGAACTTGCGGCCCGACTGGCGCGCAAACAGCCACGCAAGCACCGCCGTCCTGAGATTCCCGAAATGGAGATCCCCACTCGGACTCGGTGCATATCGGCCAGCTGCAGGTTGTGAGTGAGACATATGTGCAATGATATTGCGCATGTCGAACCCCATCTCCCACCCGCACCCCGTCGCGCGCTCGCCGTACCCGTATCTACTTGCGGTGTTCTGCGCGGTCTTCCTAATCTCCAACATCACCGCGCAAAAAGGTGTTGAGCTCGGACCGCTCGTCACCGACGGCGCGTTCTTCCTCTTCCCCATCTCGTACGTGATCGGCGACGTGATCGCTGAAGTCTACGGATTCAAAGCCGCCCGCCGAGCCGTGTTCACCGGCTTCGGCGTCGCCGTCCTCGCAGTGCTGTCCTTCTACATCGCGATCTGGCTGCCAGCCGCCGGGTTCTACGACATGCAGGACACATTCTCCGCTGTGCTGGGACTCCTGCCGCGCATCATCCTCGCCTCGCTGACCGGTTATGTCGTGGGCCAGCTGCTCAACGCGTGGGTGCTGCAGAAAATGAAGGAACGCTTCGGCACCGACAATCTGTGGGCACGCCTGATCGGCTCCACCATCGTCGGCGAATTCGCCGATACCCTGCTGTTCTGCTCCATCGCCGCCGGCGTCATCGGTATCGATTCGGTCGGGGCATTCGTGAACTACGTCGTGGTCGGCTTCCTGTGGAAAACGCTGATGGAGGTCGTCCTGCTCCCCGTCACCTACCCGACCATCGCCGCCGTGCGCCGAGCCGAGGAGCGCGCGAGCGCCGTGACGGCGTAGGCGCTGCTGCTGGGCCACTTCGCTGGCGGCGACTTCGGGCTTCTCGGCGGCGTCCCCGCGGATCCAGCTATTTGGAACCAGCTTTTCACTCGTTTAGGGGTGGATAGCTGGATCCAAGTAGCTGGTTTCTTTATGCCCGATCCGGCCCATGCGGTGCGGCCGTGGCTCAACCTTGCTACGGTGCGGACCCAGAGACCGCCCTCGGGGGATGCGGCTCAAGGGGGAAACAATGAACTACGTCCAATTGCGGGGCCTATTGGTCCCGCGGAGTCGGGTGCACGAACAACGCTGTGTGAAGCTGTCCGCCACAAAATTCATCCGAACCGCCGACTGGGATCGGTTGAAGCGATTCGAACAGGACTACCTCCGGTGCTACGCCGTGGCGACAGCAGCGCACAAAGCTGTCCTCGTAGGGCGCTCCGCTGCTCGGGTTGCGGGCTTATGGGTGCTTCCGCTGCAAACTGACACAGTGGAACTCGCCCAGACATCCGGCCGCCCGCCATCCACGAAACAGTGGCCGCCACATGTGCGCTACCACCACATATCAGTAGCCGACAACGACTTCCGAGAGCTCATAGCCGAAGACGGAACCGGGCGCAGCACACTCCGGATCACCCAAACACACCGCACTATCGCCGATGTAGCCCGGCTGCACGGCCTGCGTCACGGCGTCGTCGCGCTGGACAGTTGGCTCAGCGGGACCACCCACATGAACGCGCTGGAAATCCGTGAAAGCGTCGAAACCGCTATCACCCTTCTCGCGGGCAAGAAAGGCATCGCCGTAGCCCGCCAAGCGTTAACGCTCAGTTCCAAGCTGTCGGAGTCACCGTATGAGTCGCTGTTTAGAGTCGTCCTCGCCGAACACGGAATCACCGCCCAACCCCAGATGTGGATCGGGCGGCGCACACGAGTCGATTTGCTGTGGGGGCAACTGGTCATTGAGATCGACGGGGAATCCAAATACGAGAACGTCCCTCACGAAACGGTTCTTAAACAACTCAAAAGGGAGAACTGGCTCCGGGAGCAGGGCTTCGAGGTGATACGTCTCTTCCCCGCAGAGATTCTCCGCGACGAGCAGGGGTGTGTCCAGCGAGTCGTCGAAGCCAAGGCACGTGCGGATGCCAGAGGACCGGTCCGTGTCCGGGCGACCCGGAACAGGCCGTTCTAGGTGATCGACTTCCGGCACAACAGATCCAGCTACTTGGACCCCGCTATTTGGCCGAAAAGGGCCACTAAGCTGGATCCAGGTAGCTGGATTTGCGGTTATGGGGGGCTGGCTGGTCGCGGGTCGGGTCTGCGGCACACGCGGGGGCGGGGTGCGGCGGCAGTGGCACAGGCCAGTGCGGGGCGCTAGCGCCCCGCGTAGTACCGCCCCATGAACTCGTCGCGGTAGGCCTCGTAGTCGCCGGCGTCGATGGCGGCGCGGATGTTGTCTACGAGGCGCACCATGAACTCCAGGTTGTGCAGGGTGCACAGTGTCCCGGCGAGGTATTCCTTGGCACGGAGCAGGTGGTGGATGTACGCGCGGGAGTAGTTCTCGGAGACGTAACCGCCGAATTCCTCGTCCACGCCGGCGAAGTCGCAGCGGAAACGGGCGGCCATGAGGTTCAAGCGGCCATCCAGGGTGTAGACCCCGCCGCGGCGACCGAGGCGAGTCGGGGCGACGCAGTCGAAGGTGTCGGCGCCCGCTTCGATGGCGGTGAACAGGTCGTCGGGTTCGGAAATGCCCAGTAGATGGCGGGGCTTGTCCTCCGGCAGCTCGTCGGTGACCCAGCCGACGATGGTGCCCAGGTTCTCCTTCTCCAAGGCGCCGCCGATGCCGAAACCGCCGAAGCCGCGGCGGCCTTCGGCGCGCGCTTCGCGGTCGAGTTCGAGCAAGCCGTGGGTGGCTTGTCTGCGCAGGTCCTCGTACTGCGCGCCTTGCACCACACCCCAGAGGGACTGGAGAGGCTTGCCGGTGCGGACGCGGGTGAGGCGGTCGTGCTCGAGCAGGCAGCGGCGGGCCCACAGGCGGGTGCGCTCGACGGAATGCTCCTGGTAGGCGCGGGTGTCTACGAGCGTGGTCAGCTCGTCGAAGGCGAACATGATGTCGGCGCCCAGCTGGTGCTGGATCTGCATGGACACCTCCGGTGTGAAGCGGTGGGAGGAGCCGTCGATGAAGGACTTGAAGTCCACGCCGTCGTCGTCGACACGCGCCATGCGGTCCTTGTTGGCGGCGCGGATGTCTTCCTCGGTGAGTCCTGCGATGTCCATGGCCAGGACTTTCTTGAACCCGACCCCCAGGCTCATGACCTGAAAGCCGCCGGAGTCGGTGTATGTGGGTCCGTGCCAGTTCTCAAATGCGGTCACTCCCCCGGCTTCGTCGACGATGTCGGGGCCGGGCTGCAGGTAGAGGTGGTAGGCGTTGGACAAGATCGCCTGTGCACCGGTTTCGCGGATCTGCTCCGGGGTGAGCGTTTTCACCGTCGCCTTGGTGGCCACGGGGATGAACGCGGGTGTTTGGATCGGTCCGTGCGGTGTGCGGATCACGCCGGTGCGGCCGTGGCGGCCCGGGGCTTCTTCGAGGCGGGTGCCCACCTGGAAGCTGAGGTCGGGGGCCGGATCAGCGTTGGAGGGGGTTTCGGTCATGCTGTGGCGTGCTCCTTTTCAAACTGGCGCTCCAGCTCCTCGCCTTCGATGTCGAGGTTGGGCAGGATGCGGTCCAGCCATTTCGGCATCCACCAAGTGGTGGTGCCCAGGATGAACATGGTGGCGGGGACAAGGGCCATGCGGACGAAGAAGGCGTCGAAAAGCACGGCAGCTCCGAGCGCGAAACCGAAGATCTTGATGAACGGCAACGGCTGATCGATGAACGCGACGAAGACGGCGATCATGATGATGGCGGCGGCGGTGACCACGCGGGCGCCGCGGACGAAGCCTTCAACGGTGGATTCTTCAACGGCATCGAGAACGGCTTCCGGGTCGTCGCCGGGGCGGCGGAGGCGCGTGTACTGCTCGCGCATGCGGGTGACCAGGAAGACCTGATAATCCATGGCCAGGCCGAAGGTGACGCCGATGAGCAGGATCGGCAGGAAGGACAGGATCGGCCCCGGGGTGTTCACTAGACCTGCCGCGCCCTCCTGGAAAACCATGACGGTCGCACCGAAGGCCGCGCCGACGGACAGCAGGAAGCCGAGCCCCGCGATGAGCGGCACCAGAATCGACCGGAAGACGATGATGAGCAGGAGGATCGCCAGGCCGACGACGATGCCGAGGTACATCGGCATCGCGCCCGCGAGCTCCTCGGTGATGTCCATCTGCACCGCGGTGAAGCCGGTCAGGCCGACATCGACACCGGTCGCGTCCTCGATCTCGGCGTCCATTTCACGCAGCGCATGCGCGGTATCGACGGTGAACTGGTTGTCCGGCCCCGTCTCCGGGGTGGCCAGGATCTGCGCGGCAGTCATGTCCTCGTTGACGCCGATGAGCTGCGCGTGACGCACACCCGTCACCGAGCCAGCGCGCTCCATCGCGTACATGAAGGAGGACAAAGCGGCTTTTTGCTTGTCGACGTCCCCCGCTTCCCCATCCACCGCATCATCCGGAATGGAGTTCATGTACGGGGCGAGCGCCTGCGAATCCGGGTTGACGTTGTGTGCGTCGACCACGAGCAAGAATGGCGCGTTGACGCCTGCACCGAATCCCTCCGCCATGAGGTCGGCGGATTTGCGCTGGGTGGTGTCGGTGTCGCTGTTGGAGTCGGACGGCAGGGACATCTCCATCTGCAGCACCGGCAAGGAACACACACCGAGCAGGATGACCACCGCAGCCATGACCAAGGCCGGGACGCGGCGCACGGTGCCCACCCAGGCGCGGCCCACTGACCGGGCGTTCAGGTCTTTCGCGGGACGCTTGCCAGGACCGGGGTTGCCGGCCACGCCCGGGATTTTTCCAGCGAAGATCTTGTCGCCGAGCAGTCCCATCAGCGCCGGCAGCAGAGTGATGGCCACGGCCACGGCGATGGCCACGGTCGCCGCGGCGGACAGGCCCATCCAGGAGAGGAATTCGATGCGGGCGAGCACCAGCGCGACTAGCGCAGTGAACACGGTGGTGCCGGCGAACACGACCGACGAGCCGGCGGTGCCGACAGCGAGGCCGGCGGCCTCCGGTCCGGGGAGGCGATGGCGCTCCTGCTTGTAGCGCGAGAGGATGAACAGTGCGTAGTCGATACCCACGGCCAGGCCGATCATGACGGCCATAATGGGTGTGACCTCGTTGAGCTCCGTGAAGCGGGTGGCAATGAGGATCAGGAAGGTGCCCAGGCCCACCCCGATGACGGCGGTGATGACGGGCATGCCCGCGGCCACGAGAGAGCCGAAGGTGACCAGCATGACCAGGAAGGCCACGCCGATGCCGATGATCTCACTGGTGGTCTTGATCTCGATGGGGTCGCCGAAGCCAGGGCCGCCGGCCTCCACCTGCAGGCCCTTCGACCGGCCCAAATCGAGCGCCTCGTTGACCACGTCGCGTTCCTCGTCGGTGACCTGCATTGAGGTCTCCGCGCCGAATTCGAAAGTGGTGTAGCCGATACGGGCATCGTCGGAAAGCAACTGAACGTTGTGGGCGTCAGCCTTCGCGCGCTCCTCGGGCAACCCCATCTCCGTCATCTGAGAGACGATTTGTTCCGTCTGTTCCTTCGAGACGGTGACGGGATTGCCGAAGCGGTCTTTGCCGCCCATCTGTGGCAGGTTGTCCTCTATATAGGCCACGGTCTCGTCGATCGCGGCCATATTCGTCTTGTCGTCGAGGCGCTGGCCGTCGGGGGCCTTGAACACTAGGTTCACAGACGGGGCCTGGACCGGGTCGCTGATCCCGGGGAAATTCTCGCCGAGGGACTCGAGTGCGTCAATCGACGGTGTTCCGGAAATAGCGAAGTCGGACGACAGCGGCTTCGACAGCGTCAGCGCTCCGGCCACACCTGCGGCGAAGAGCAGCAGCCAGGCGACTATGACCTTCCATTTATTCAGGAATGACCATTTGCCGAGCCGGTAGAGGAACTTCGCCACGGGGATCCTTTCCTAAAACAAAAAGTTCGTGGTTTGGGGAGTGAACACGGCGACATTTCGCCGAATTTTACCCAAACCACGAACTTCGTGAAAGTGGCGGTAGCGGCGGGATTTGAACCCGCGGAGGTTTTACCCTCACTCGCTTTCGAGGCGAGTACCTTCGGCCGCTCGGACACGCTACCGCAGAACAGAGTAGCGGTAGCGTGCGCGGAGAACCAAATTCCTAGGCCCCCGGGCCGAAGCCGCCGGGAAGCGACGCTTAGTTCTCGTCGCGGGAATCCTGGATCTTGCCAGCGACCTCGTTGGCCTTGTCCTTGATTGCGTCGCCGGCCTCGTTCAGCTTGTCCTTCACACCACCGGTGAGCTGGTCAGCCTTGCCCTCGTTCTGCAGGGAGTCGTTATCGGTAACGTTGCCCAGAGCTTCCTTAGCGTCGCCCTTGACCTGGTCCAGCTTGCCGTTGAGATCAGCCATGATCCTTCTCCTTCTAAATCGTTTTCGCTTACCTTGCCCATGGTAGGGAAAACGTGCTGCCCTTTCGATAACAATTCAGTGTCAACTGGACCACGCGGGCAGCACACTCAGCGGAGGCGCCCGAAGAAACCGGTCATGAGGCGCGCGGTCTCCGGTTCCAGGACACCGCCGCGCACCTCGACGGTGTGGAGGTGGGAGGGGTCGCGGAGGACGTCGATAAGCGAGCCCACAGCTCCCGTCTTTGGCTCGTATGCGCCGAAGACGACGCTTTTCATGCGCGCGCCCAAGATGAGGCCGGCGCACATCGTGCACGGCTCGAGGGTGACCACGATCTCGCAGCCGTCGAGCCGCCAGGTACCCAACGCGCGCGCCGCATTCCGCGTTGCGACGACCTCCGCATGCCCCGCCGGATCCTGTTCCGTCTCGCGGCGGTTCGTCCCCGTGGCCAGCTCAGTGCCGTCAGGGCCGTACACCACAGCACCGACGGGAATGTCGGCGGCGGGAGTGGTGCGGGCGACCTCGATGGCGCGGCGCATCCGCTCCACGGCGCGTCGTTCGAGCTGGCTCATCGGTGTGCGCGGGGCTAGCTGAGCGCTTGGTCGAGCTCGTCGATGAAACCGAGCTCCTCGGCGATGCGGTCGATGACGTCGGAGGGGTCGGCGGCAGAGTCGTCGATAAGCACGCTCATGACCTGCTCGCTGAGGCCCACATCGTCGAGAATCTCGAAATCCCCGTCGGCCCAGCCGTCGATGTTGTCCAGCTCGTCCGGGTCGATGTCCGGGATGTCGATGCCGGCGGCATCCAGCACGTCCGCGGCGAAATCGTCGTCGACCGCCATCGTCGCGTCCGAGATGAGCACGCGGGTGCGCGATGGGCCCGGACGCACGATGACCAGGTACTCCTCCTCAACATTGAGGAGCGCGAACGCCGCCCCTTCGCTGCGCAGTCCGCGCACTGCGTCAACCGAGGTGGCCAGATCCTCGAAATCGTCGTCGAATTCGGCGACGACCCACTCGCCGTCCCGCCTGGCAACGGTGACCGCGTAGCCGTCTTCGAAGGCGCCACCGTACCCGCCGCCCTGGCCCGGTTGCCCGCGTCCGTCACTCATGCCTAGTCAGACTACTCGCGTTGTGGAAAACTTGTCAGCGTGAACGAGCAACACCGTACGACAGGCATCCAGGGGTCAAACGTCAGCGTCAAGGGGCGGCGCACCCTGCCCCCGACCTGCGTCATCGGGCTCGGGCTCATCGGCGGTTCCATCATGCGCGACCTCGACGCCGCCGGGCTGCCCGTGTACGGCTACAACCACTCGCGCTCCGGTACGCGCACCGCGACCCGCGAAGGCTTCGACGTGTCCGACGATCTGTCGCGGGTGCTCTCCCGCGCTTCCTCCGACGAGGCGCTCATCGTCCTCGCCGTGCCGATGCACGCAGTGGAAGATGTCCTCGACTCGATCACGATGTACGCCCCGAACTGCGGTGTGACCGATGTCGTCAGCGTGAAAAAGCCCGTCGACGAGCTAATCAAGGAGCGCGGCATGCAATCGCGCTACGTCGGCGGCCACCCGATGTCCGGCACCGAGGACTCCGGCTGGGGAGCATCCCGTGTCGGCCTGTTCACCCGCGCCGCCTGGGCGATCACCTACGACTACGCCACCGAGTGCGAGGACGCCGGCCAGCGCGTTCCCGCGGGGTGGGTGGACCTGTTCGGCCAGGTCTGCGAACTCGCCCGGGTGTGCGGTGCCGAAGCTGTCCCGGTGTCCGTGGATAAGCACGACGAGGCCGTCGCCCGCGTGTCCCACCTGCCACACGTGCTGGCTGAAGCACTCGCAGTCGTCGGCGACCGCGGCGGCACCCTCGCCCAGTCGCTCGCCGCGGGCTCTTTCCGCGGCGCCACCCGCGTGGCCGGCACCGAACCGGAACTCGTCCGCGCCATGTGCGAGACCAACGCCGATGCCGTTGTGAAGACCCTCGACGAAATCATCCCTCTGCTGCAGGACGCCCGCGCATCGCTCGCCTCCCCGCGCCCCGACCTGGAGCAGCTCGTCGGCGCCGGCTACCGAGCCGTGACCCGCATGGGCGCGCGCAAGGGAGCCCGGGCGGAATCCGTCTCGCCGGTGAAGATCTCCTCCCGCCCCGTCATGCGCATCCAGCTCGGCGCCGACGGGTGGGTCAAAGCCCTGCGCCAGACAGAGTCGCTGGGCGGGCGCATCGACGTGTTCTAGGGAAATCCCCGAACAGCAGAAAAACCCGCGATCCGGCGGGACTGCCGGGTCACGGGCCACTCATGAAACGTGCGCCCGGAGGGATTCGAACCCCCAACCTTCTGATCCGTAGTCAGATGCTCTATCCGTTGAGCTACGGGCGCGTGTTTTGCAACGAGATGTAACGGTACACCACGGTGAACAGCAGGCAAAATCGGCTGGTCGCAGGGCTGTCACAGACCCAGAATCGATGTGGCGATGAGGAAGTAGATGACCAAGCCGGTGGCATCGCAGAACGTGGAGATGAAGGGGTTGGAAAACACCGCCGGATCAGCGCCAACGGTCTTCGCAATGATCGGCATCGCGCCGCCCACCGTCGCCGACATCGTGCAGATGGACAACAGGGTCAGGCCGATCACCATTCCCATGTCCAGCCCATAAACCAGGGTGGCCAAGGAAAAACCGAGGGCGCCCAGCACCGCGCCGAGCATCAGTCCCACCCGGACTTCGCGCCACATGACTTTGAGGATGTCTGCTTTGTGGACGTCGCCAAGCGCCAATGCTCTTGTCACTGTTGTCGCGGCTTGGTTGCCCGTGTTTCCTCCCGTGCCGGTGAGCAGCGGGATGAACAAGGAGAGAACCACCGCCTGCTCCATCTTGGCCTCGAAGATGTCGAGGACCTGCACGGTGAGGATCGCGGAGACGGCCAACACGAGCAGCCACACAATGCGGGAGCGCACCAGTTTGGTCAGGGGTGTGGATAGGTACGGCTGCTTCAGCGATTCAGATCCGCCCTGGCGTGCGTTGTCCTCAGAATCCTCGCTCTCGACGACGTGCTGCGCCTCGTCGAAGGTGAAGATGCCCACGAGCCGGTTGCCCGAATCCACCACCGGCAGCGCGAGCAGCGCCAGCGGCAGGAACCAGCGGGCGGTCTCCTCGGCACTTGCGCCAGCCTCGGCCGAGGGAGTCACTTCGAGCAAGTCCGCGATCTGCGTGTCACCGTCCGCCAGGAACAACCGCCGCATCTTCACGATGCCGGTGAGCTGCCGGTCGCGGTCGATCACGGGGAGGGTGTACAGCGTTTCCAGGTCCTCATGCTGCTCGCGGAGCAGCTCGCGCACCTCGTGCGCTGTCATCGTTCCGTAGATCTCGGGGATCTCCGGGGACATCACGCGGCCGACAGTCCCCTTCGCGTACCCGAGGACCGCGTCGGTGTTCTCCTTGTCCTTCTCATTCAGCTCTTTGAGCAGGCGTTCGGCGACGGGGCCGGGGAGCTCGTCGAGAAGCATGACGCGGTCCTCCGCACCCATTCCCTCGAAGAACTCGGCGACGCTCCCGCTGCCCAGCGCGTGCACCATGTCCGCCTGGTGGCGCGGGTCCAGCGCATCGAACACGACACCGGCGCGCTCGGGCGGAAGGAGGCGGAACAGCACCGCACCACGCTTGGCGGGCAAATGCTCGATCAGTCGGATGATCTCGCTGAGTTCCGCCCTTTCAAGCAGGCCAGAGATCTCCTCCGCACGGTCTGTGCGCATCCGCTTTTCGACGAGCCCTTCCAACTCCCGCAGGGCGTCACTCTGCTTCATAGCGGGCATGGCATCCTCTTTCCCTCGTCCCCGTGTGAGCTGCAATTCCCCTGCGAGATTAGTAGATCCGGCAACTCTTTAGGAGCAGCCGGTCTCGTCTCGAGGCATGTAGCAGTGCGGCAACGAACCGACCGCTTGATCGTTCAAGCGGTTGCCAAATCGGGAGAACCCTTTCTAGTTTCGGATAGCAAGCCAGTCAATGAGAACAGCCGAACAAATACGAACTATTACGGCGAACTATTAAAGCGAAACGGAATAAAATATCACCCGCTTCCCTCACTCAACTGGAACGACGAAGACGAGGAAAGGATGTCCGAGATGCACGAAAAGAAGTTCACCACTTCTCTACCCCTTGATGAGATCCCAACCCGACTGGCCAGTCTCGACAAGTTCAAGCTCAAGGATTCCTCCTCCGACAAGCTGAGCGCCACCGTTGGCAGCGTGTTCAAATTCAAGATGATCGGCGTGTACTTGAGCGATAACTACCAGGCGCCCATTGCTATCGAGGCGACTCGCGAAGGCGACTCCACCACCGTGGCCCTGAGCTCCAACTCCCCCGACATGTTCGCCACTCCGAAAGCCCAGGAGTTTTTCGAACGCGATTACACGCAGATCCAGCAGCTTCTCTCGGCGTAGACCGAAGCGCAGACCGAAGTGGGAACCAATGAGCAGCGAGATCAGCTTTCTCCGTGATGCCACCGTGGGCCACCACGGCAACGCACTGCTCGAAACCATTGATCTGACGCTGCGGGCAGGCACCGTCACGCGCCTCATCGGCGCGAACGGCACAGGGAAGTCGACGCTCATCCAATCAGCGCTAGGGCTTTTGCCCCTAGTCAGCGGTACGTGGACTTTCCCCCATCGACCCGGAACGGAAGATTACCAGCGGGCCATCGGCTATTTGCCGAGCACGGTTACCGGCTACCCGAATTTGACCTTGGACGACTGGTTTTCCCTCATCGCTTCCGGCTACGGCATCCCGCGTGCGGAGGTGGACACCCTCTGGGATGACCTCGGCGGCCGTGGAGACCCCTCCAGAATCATCGAGAACTTGTCGTCCGGAAACCGCAAGAAGAGCCTGTTCACGTCCGCGGTTGCTCTGCAGCGGGACGCAATTTTTCTCGATGAGCCGTTTGAGGAGGTGGACCTTTACGGCCAGGAAATCATGGCCGCAAAGGTGACGGACCAGGTCGCCCGCGGTGCGGCCGTTCTCATCGTCTCGCACCGGTCCGTCGACCATCTCCTCCGCGTCGACACGACCGTGGAAATCAAGAACCATTCGCTGAAGACCGCTGCTGCCCCGGAGGCCCATGGCTGACCAAGCGCGCATGATCAATCTGCTCCGAAAGAGCTTCTTTCCGCGTGCGCTCACCGAGCGCATCATCCGGTGTGTGTTCCGGTTCGCCACCGTCACCGGGATTCTGTTGGCTGGGAACGCTCTCGAATGGGGCGGGAACGCCATCGGCTTTCTCGTCGGGTGGACAGGGTTACTCGCGCTGGAAGCATCCCAGTCGAGGGCGCTTTCCACCGGTACCCTCACATCCTTCTGGCCGGGCAACCGCACCCACCGCCTCCTCGCCGGAATGACCGCTGTGGAACTCCCCGCACTGGTACTGCTCGCCGCAATTGTGTTCATTGCTCGCCCGAGTCCGCTGCAGGTCGCGGTCGCAGTAGCCCTCCTCCTAGCCCAGAATGTCATCCTCGTGGTCATAGAGGCGCGCAAGGCCGACGGGAAAGCTTCATTCGAGCAGTTCGTGCGCGACGGCGGTGTCACGTGCATCATTCCCGTCGTGCTCGCGGCGATCGCCGTTCCGGTACGCGATGCGGCACCGATGGAGAACATCGTCCAATCGGCGGGACTCGTCGCAGTCATCGGTAGCGAGATCGCTTTCGCTCGGCGTCTCAGCGGTTTCACGCCCGGGGTCTTTGTCCCCGAATATTTGCGCACGGAGGTGAGGCGCTTCGGGGGCCGCCAAGCACGATTCGTTTTCACCGGCGTGTTAGTCGCTGGGCTGCTCGCTGGTTTCGCCCCGATCATCGCCCTCGGCATCGCGGTCTCCCTGTTCATCGGGGCACACTTATTGCACAGCATTTTCTTCTTCGCCGGCTCAGTGCCCGGCCGTGTGGGCCTAGTCATGCTCTTCACAGTGGCTACTTCGGTGCTTTGCGGCACAGCGTTAGTCCTCGACGAGCATGTTCAGTTCACATTCCCGATCTTTCTGGGGGGCGCAGCCATCGTTGGGCTCAGCGCGTTCGCCGCGCACAGCAGGCTTGACGACGAACGCATCGCCCGCAACATGTAGACCCCCAAAAATTGGTGCGCCCGGAGGGATTCGAACCCCCAACCTTCTGATCCGTAGTCAGATGCTCTATCCGTTGAGCTACGGGCGCATGGCGGAGATGACAGGATTTGAACCTGCGGACCTCGTGAAAGGTCAACTCCTTAGCAGGGAGCCCCAATCGGCCACTCTGGCACATCTCCATAGCCTTGTTACACACTACCCACAACAGGGCAGCCGAACAAAAACTCACCGCACCGCTGACCGGCCGGGCTGGGGAACATAAACTAAGGAGTCATGATTCGCCGCGACCTCGACGCAATTTCCGCCTACGTTCCTGGCAAGACTGATCCGCATGCTTTGAAGCTGTCCTCGAACGAGGTCGCGGGAGCTCCCCTGCCCGCAGCTGCGGAGGCGATGGCGAAGGCAGCCATGCAGGGCAACCGGTATCCGGATATGGGCGCAGTTTCACTGCGCCGCGCCCTTGCCCGCCACCTGGGTGTCGAAGACGGGAATGTGGCTGTCGGCTGCGGCTCATCCGCACTGTGCCAGCAACTCGCCCAGGCGACTTCCACCGTCGGGAACAACATCATCTTCCCGTGGCGCAGCTTCGAGGCGTACCCGATCTTCTGCCGCATCGCCGGTGCTGAGCCGCGCCCCGTCCCACTCATCGACGGCAGCCACGACCTCGAGCGCATGCTTTCGCTTATCGACGCCTCCACCTCCCTGGTGTTCCTCTGCTCCCCCAACAACCCGACCGGTGCCGTCCTTTCCACCGCTGACTTCCGCGCCTTCATGGCCCGGGTTCCGGAGCATGTGACTGTGGCGCTCGACGAGGCTTATTTCGAGTTCAACCGCGACCCGGACGCTGTCAACGGCCAAGAGGTCTGGCGCGATTACCCCAACCTGCTCTGCCTGCGCACGTTCTCCAAGGCTTACGGGCTCGCCGGAGTGCGCGTCGGATACGCCTTCGGCAACGCCGAACTCGTCGCTGCCGTGAACAAAGTCGGAGTTCCCTTCCAGGTCAGCGCTGTTGCGCAGGCCGGGGCCATCGCTTCCTTGGAGCACTCCGATGAACTGCTTGCGCGCGTGGAGGACACAATCGAGGTCCGCGACGAAGTGGCCGACAGGATCGGTGCGGCGCGCTCGCAGGCCAACTTCGTGTGGGTGCCTTTCGACGACCCCGAGCGCGCCCCTGCGATTGCCGACCGCCTAGCCCAGCACGGCGTTCTCGTCCGCGCATTCCCAGAGGGGCTCCGCATCACAATCACCAACCGCGACGAAACTGACGAGCTCCTCTCTGCCTGGGATGCTCTGTAGGTCACGCAGGTTTCGCCTAATGATGCTCGTCGGTAAACCGAGCGTCCTGGCTCGAAATCGCTAGGATTGCGGGCATGAAGCTGAATTATTCCCTCAACACTGGTTTCGCCTCGGGCGACGGCACTCCGCCGACCCGGGACAACATCGACTCTTGGATCGCCTGGGTGCCTGTGCCGTCATCCGACCTGACTGCCGACACCACGCTCGGCACGACTTTTTTCTTGACGCCACGCGCGATTCCCCAGCTCAGCGAGGACACTGTCCTCTTGGGCGTTCCTGTGGGCGAAGCTGGCCTCGACATTGACGCATCGCTCGACCCGCAACAGCTCTCCTACACCGACGGCGCGGACGCGAAGGTGAGCACGTCCCGTCCAGTGGAGCTCGACGCGGTGCGCGTGGTCGCCACGAAGACGGGTCCGGCTCGTCGAAAAGCACAAAGCGCGCTTATCGACGTCCCCGGCGAGCGCCAGTTCCACATCATCCACGAGCTCTTTGAACAATAATCGGGCATATAATTGGAGTTAATTGCCCCATTTTTCAATTTAAAGGAGATTATTCGTGCGTTTTGTAGTCGATGTCATCATGACCGCCCTCGCCCTGTGGCTGGTCACTCTCGTCGTTCCCGGTGTTGAAGTCATGGGCGGTGTCGGCGCGTTCATTTGGGTCGCGCTGGTCTTCATGTTCGTCAACGCCTTCATCTCCCCGGTGGTGAACCTGATCAGCCTGCCGCTGAAGATCCTCACCCTGGGCCTGTTCTCCCTGCTGGTGAACACCCTGTTGTTCTCCATCGTCGGCTGGATTTCCGACGGCCTGGGCAACGGCCTCCAGATCAGCGGATTCTGGGCGGCGTTCTTCGGCGCGATCGTCATGGCGATCGCTTCCTGGATCGTCGAGGGAGTCTTCAAGGCCACCGGCCTGAGCGGCGACAAGGCGAAGGCCTAACGCCACAGCAGCTCGAGCCCGTTTCCGGCACCACCGCCGGACACGACTGGCGCGTGCACTCACCGCCGCTTCCCTGGCGGTCGTTGCAATTGGCGGCGGTGTCGCCGGCGCGGGCATCCCCGCGGCGGAGGCAGCTCCCAACGGCAACATCGTCACCTTCGGAGACTCCTACACCTCCAACCCGGATGAGCTGCGCAATGCCGTGCGCAAGGTCCCCATCCCGCAGGTGCAGGACTTCGTTTACGGAAATGGCCAGCCCAGCCGCCACGGTTGCCTGCAGTCGCAGGACAACTGGCCGCGCCAGCTCGGCCGGATCACCGGCGTGCCTATCGACGACTTCTCCTGCACCGCCGACCCTTCCCACACCATCCCCACCAGAGTTAACTGGGCGATCGGCTCCGGCACGATCCACCGCGGCACGCGTGCCGTGGTCATCTCCGTGGGCATCAACGATTTCAGGCCTTACGGAATGGCGCGCGGCGCCGACCCGCTGAACCCGGGCAAGGTCCGCAGCGACTACGTGAACAACATCCGCACCGCCGTCAACAAGGCCCGCGCCGCGGCACCCGGTGCCAAGATCATCATCGCAGGCACCCTCTCCATTTCGGATCCGGGCCCGCTGAACACGCTGTGCTTCCTCAACGTCGACCCCGGTGCTCCCCACCACATGTCGCTGCACCCGACGAATGGCGGCTCACGCTTCATGGCGGAGACGATCTCCCCCCACGTGTAGGTCCACACATCGGGCTTGAACTGCGGAGACGGCGGGATTTGAACCCGCGGAGGTGTGACCCTCGCTGGTTTTCAAGACCAGTGCATTCGGCCGCTCTGCCACGTCTCCCCGTCGCAAAGCAATTGCGACTCACTCACCTTACAACACCGCCCACCGGGTCCCGCTAACGGCGGAATGCCCGCCTTTTACGCCAGTGACGCCACGACGCGGATGAGCTGCTCCACGTCAGCCTCCGTGTTGAAGGGCCCTAACCCCACGGTGACGGCGCCGCCAATTTCCTCGATGCCCATCTCGGTGAGCAGCGGTGTCGCCTCTTCAGGAGTGGTCAGGGTGGTGACGATGCCGTTATCGAAAAGCCGCTCGTACACCGTCGCCGCAGGCACGCCCTGCACCCCGAAGGTGAGCCGCGGAAGCCGTTCAGTGCTGGCCTCGGAGGCTGCCTCGCCGGTCACGCCGAGGATATGCACGGCCGGCAGGGTACCCAGGAAGGTGTACAAATCGTCGCGCAGGCCGTCCAGGTAGGCGGTCATCTGGTCCATCGACCTTGTCAGTCGGGCCCGGCGCGTGGTGCGGCCGCCCTGCTCCGGCACGAGGCTCGCCACGTGGTCCACCACCGCGGCGGCGCCGCCGGCGAGGCCCGGGGAGACGTCGAGAAGCAGCTTGTCCGCACCCGTCACGCGCGGGTCGCCGGACAGGGCCTCCATGCGCTTGAACATCGCGGTATCGCGGACCACCAACGCCGCGATCTGGGGGCCGCCCAGTGCACCGAGATCGAGGCCGACAACATCGGCGCCCCACTCATCGAAATCAATCGAGTGGTACGGCGCGTACGACGACGCATCCACCACGACCCAGGAGCGCGAGCGCTCCCTCACCTCATCGACGATCTGGGAAACAGGAGTCACTGTTCCGAGGAGGGAATGGGCGGCGGGAAGGGTGACGAGGCGGGTGGAGCCGTCGATAAGCTGCGTATATTGCCATGCAGGAAGCTCGCCCGTACCCAAATCCGCGTGCGCGCTACGGACCTCCGCCGGGGCACGGCGCACAGCCGCCGTCAACGCCGGCGCATCCAGCGCGCTCACGACAATCGACGAATCGTAGCGGAACAGCGGCTTCATGCCAGTGACCAGCGACGCGTACAGCACAGGAAGACTCGGGCCCAGCACCACGCGCTCCGCCGACACCCCCACGAGATCCGCGACCGCATGGCGTGCCGACGCCACGAAAGTCTCCCCCTCCGGGCGCCCCAACGCCTGACGCGAATGCGACCCAGCATTGACTTCCGGGGCCGGCACCGCCGTGGCCATCCTGAACGACCGCGCCACCGCCGCAGAGACCCGCTCCGGCACCTGCGGACAATCATGCGCGTTCAGGTACGTCCAGCCATCCGAAAGCGAGGTGTAAAGCCCGCGCACGCTGGCCACATCGTAAGCCACGACGACGCTCCCTTCCGGACGAAATCACAGTGTGTGGCTATTGAACACCACCCACGCCACAAGCACCAAGTATGCCTGCACAACTTGGCCCGCGCAGGGCACTAGGGTGGAACGAGTGCAGGACAACGAACAGCTGCTTGCCGACGTCTCCCGCATGACCTCGGCGGCCCACGACCACACCCCCGCCTCCAAATCGACGACCCTCTCGGCGTCCGCCTCCGACCTCGCGCGCGGCTGGAACCAATACGAGCTCTGGCTCCAACTCGGCTGGCAGGACATCAAGCAGCGCTACCGCCGGTCGACGCTCGGACCGCTGTGGATCACCATCGCCACCGGTGTCATGTCCCTCGCCCTGGGCCTGCTGTACTCCATGCTGTTC
Organism: Corynebacterium sp. p3-SID1145; assembly: GCA_025144245.1. GTDB lineage: Bacteria > Actinomycetota > Actinomycetes > Mycobacteriales > Mycobacteriaceae > Corynebacterium. The sequence goes on from JALXXC010000002.1 coordinate 122,840, forward strand.
CAGATCTCCGTGCGCGAATTCCTCCCCCACGTCACCGTCGGCTTCATCGTCTGGGGCTTCATCTCCGGCTGCATCAAGGACGGCGCGAACGTCTTCATCGAGAACGAAGGGTTGATTAAGCAGCTCCCCTCCGCCTTGTCCGTCCATGTGTACCGGCTGGTGTGGCGCCAACTGCTGTTCTTCGCCCACAACATGGTGATCTGGCTGATCCTCGTGCTGATGTTCCGGATTCCTCTCGGGTGGAACCTACTGCTATTCATTCCGGCGCTCGCCCTGATGGTCGTCAACGGCGTGTGGGTGACCATGCTCTTCGGCATCATCGCCACCCGCTTCCGCGACGTCGCTCCCCTGCTCGAAGCTCTGGTGCAGCTGCTCTTCTACGTCACCCCGATCGTCTGGACCACCAAAACCCTGCGCGAACAGGGCGGCGAAGTCGCCCAGCGCGCACGCATCGCCGAGCTCAATCCGCTCTACCACTACCTCGAAGTCGTCCGCGCCCCGCTCATCGGTGAGCCCGTGGCCGCTTACCACTGGGGCATCGTGTTGGTTGGAACTGTCATCGGTCTCTTCCTCGCAATGCTCGCCATGAAGCAGTGGCGCTTCCGCGTCCCCTACTGGGTTTAAGCTCGAGATCCGCAACAGGTGTAAAACAAGGAGTTCACCATGGTTTCCATTGACACCTACAACGCCTGCGTCGACTTCCCCATCTTCGACGCCAAGTCCCGCTCCCTGAAGAAAGCGGTGATGAGTTCCGCCGGCGGCGCCATCGGCAAAAACGATTCCAACACTGTCGTTGTGGAAGCGCTGAAGGACATCAACCTGCACCTGCGCGAAGGCGACCGCGTCGGCTTGGTCGGCCACAACGGCGCCGGCAAATCCACGTTGCTCCGCCTGCTCAGCGGCATCTACGAACCCACCCGCGGCGTCGCCGACGTGCGCGGCCGCGTCGCCCCCGTCTTCGACCTCGGTGTGGGCATGGACCCGGAGATCTCCGGCTACGAGAACATCATCATCCGCGGACTCTTCCTCGGCCAGACCCGCAAACAGATGAAGGACAAGATGGACGAGATCGCCGAATTCTCCGAGCTCGGCGACTATCTCTCCATGCCCCTGCGCACCTACTCCACCGGCATGCGCGTCCGCCTCGCCCTCGGCGTGGTCACCTCCATCGAACCCGAGATTCTCCTGTTGGATGAAGGCATCGGCGCCGTCGACGCCGCCTTCATGGCCAAGGCCCGCGTGCGCCTCGCTGAACTGGTCAAACGATCCGGCATCCTCGTGTTTGCCAGCCACTCCAACGATTTCTTGGCTCAGCTCTGCAACACCGCCCTCTGGGTGGACAAGGGCGAAATCAAGCAAGCCGGCCTCGTCGACGAGGTGGTCGAAGCCTACGAAGGACCCGAAGCCGGCGACTACGTCCGCGACCTGCTCGACCGCTTCGACGAGGAGGAGAGCGCCCCGGACACCGGCGAGCTCGGCTGAATCGGGCGGAAAGGGCGACCATCGGAGGCGTCGATAAGCTAGGCGCTGGATCGTTCTTGAAAAAATCAACAGCTCCCCGTTTTCGTCGCCCACCCACAAACCTCCTACCTGGCGATTTATGATTCCCCAATTTTCGGGGTGTCGATTTTTTCAGGTGCGGATACGAATCAACTCGTCCAGGGCAACGCCCACCGACGCAAGGGTCTCCTTCCCCACCCTCAGCACCGTCCACCCCAAAACGGCCGCCTGCATGTTGATCCGCGAATCCCGATCCCGGCGGCTCCGGCGCAAATGATCCTCGCCGTCATACATGATCCCGATCTTGAGGCCGGACAAGGCGAGGTCGAATACCGTAATGATCTTCCCACCGCGTTCAAGCACCACCTGTTCTTCCAGATCGAGACCGTGAGTCCGACACACTGAGGAACATAAAAGGCGCATTTCGGTTTCTTTCGGTGAATCGGCACCATCACTCGAAAGCTTCAGCACCTGCCTCAACCACCTTTTCGCCAGTCGTTGCTTACCGCAGGACTCAATCTCACTGGGATCCAAGTTGAGTCGCCGACGACACGCATCCACCAGCTGCACAGCGCGAACAGTTCGCGCATCCAAACCCGGAACGGGATGAATCTGCCATGCGTCGAAACCTCGCCGGACATGCTTCAATGCCTGGATCAAAGCATCGTAAGGAGGGGAAATCCGGATTGGCTGCCCGTGATAGCGGACGATCCAGACGCTCCGCTTCGGGTCTCTGAAAACCGACGGAGCGTAGACCGAACCCAGCTCAGTCTTGGCCACGGGCCCGTAGAGAGCGACGTCGCAGGCATCAACGAAATATCTAAGGCCGTACACCGCCAACGCGGACATTCCGCCTACCGAGTGGTCGGGCCGTTCGAGGGCCATCGCTACTGCGCGGGCTGCTGCCGGAACCCTGTAGACGATCTTCCGGGGATGAAAAAGGGAGTTCTTTCCCGCGAGTTCCAGCGGTCGAAGCACCGGATGAGTTGTGAAGAAGCGGCGCGAAACACGCGTTCCGACGCCTTCGTCTCGCAACACCGTGTGCACTAGACCGCTGACATCCATGTTGTTGCGCAGCGTGACCGTCCTGTCCGGAGCTTTTCTCGGCTTCATGCCTAGTTAGACTGCGCAGCCCGACCTGCGGTTCCGTGCCCTCGGCGCGGGTAGGCGGTAGATGAGGGGGCGCGTGGCAGAATGGTGCGCATGAATTCCCCCGCTTTCGTTCCCCGTGGCAGTTCCAGTTCTGATGCCGCCGTAACGCTGAATCCGCAGGGCACGACGACGGCGGCGGTGATCGTGACGCATAAGCGGGTGGAGCTGCTCCAGCACTCGTTGAAGCAGGTTGTTTCGCAGTCGCACCCGGTGGATTGGGTGATCGTGGTGGATAACGGCTGCGAATCTGAAGTACAGGACCTGGTCACCGAACTAGCAGGCGAAAAAGCCGTCTACCTCCCTTCCCGGACGAATCTCGGCGGCGCGGGCGGTTTCGCCTACGGGTTCCTGCATGCGCTCGCGTTGGGCGCGGACGCGATCTGGTGCGCGGATGACGACGGCCGCCCCGCGGACAAGAACGTTCTGGAAACGCTCTACACAGTCGCGCAACGGGAAGGCCTCGCGGAGGTCTCCCCGGTGGTGTGCAATATCGACGACCCGAACCGGCTCGCGTTCCCACTGCGGCAGGGACTGACGTGGCACCGGCGCCGCGACGAGTTGGAGGGGGAATTCCTGCCGCAGTACGCGAGCCTGTTCAACGGCGCGTTGATCAGCGCGAGGGCGATGGAGCGCATCGGCGTGCCGGATTACCGCCTGTTCATCCGCGGTGACGAAGTGGAGTACCACCGCAGGCTGGCCCAGTCGGGCATGAGGTACGGCACGGCGTTGACGACGGCGTACCTGCACCCGGATGGCTCGGCGGAGTTCTACCCGATCATGGGAGGCCGCGCGCACGCGCAATGGCCGGACAACGACACGAAGCGGTATTTCACGTACCGCAACCGCGGGTACATCATCAATCAGCGCGGGATGCAGAAGATGAAGCTGCAGGAACTGGTGCGCTTCGGCTGGTTCTTCCTTATCCAGCGCCGTAACCCGCGCGAGTTCAAGGAGTGGTTGAATCTGCTGCGCATGGGTGCAAACGAGAACTTCGAGCGCCCTAAGCGCAGCGGCTCACAGACCTAGCGCGGCGGCTCGTCGATGACGACGCGGGCGGGTTCGCGGAAGATGAGCACGCGCTGCAGCACGAAGTTTGTCACGGTGGCCACGCCTTGGGCGATGACGAAGGAGACTGCGTCTTTCCACGGATCGACGAGGCCGAGGCTGCGCAGCGGGGCGTTGGTGACGGCGAAGAGCATCCACTGCACACCGAGGGTAGACGCGTAGAGGATGAACACGGCAAGCGCGCGTTTGCCAGTGATTTTCGCTTGGAAAGTGAACTTGGAGTTCAGCAGGTAGGCGACGAGGGTGCCGAGGCACCAGCCGAAAACTTTCGCCACGAGGCGGTCGTATCCGACGACGTGGGTGAGGGTGTACGTCAGCCCGAAGTCGAGGATGGCGCAGAAGACGCCGACTGCGAGGAACCGGACCAGCTGTTTCTTCGCGCTTGTGGGCCGAGTCGCTTCTACCTTGGTTGACACGCCGGATTACTTTACCCGAAGCAGTGCGCGATAAAGGTCAAGCTTATCGACGGCCGATTTCCCCCCAGCCCCATATCCCCCCACCGAAGCAAGACGCACCAGGGAACCGGCGCAGAGCTGCTCGATCTGGCAGGCGCGCAGAAGACTGCCGTCGGCGGCGGTCCAGCCGAGGGCCGCCATGGCGGATTCGGCAACGTCGTCGGTGGTTGCGGAGTCGACGAGGCAGGACAAGGCAAGCACGGTACACCAGAAGGCGTCGCGGGCTTGCTGGGTGCGCTCCCGCGGCAGGCTGTCCAGCACATCGGTCACGCCGGGGGCGAGTTCGGCAGGCCGGGCTAGGTCGAGGGCTTGCAGCAGCGGCAGGAAATCCATTGCCCGGGAGCGGGTGACCACATCCACCACGTCGGGGCGGACGCTGGCCATGACTGTCTCCACAGCGGACGGCCCGAGGAGCTGGGCGTTGATGGCGGCGACATCGAAAGGCTCGCCCGCGAAGTCGCCGGCACCGGCGACGCACAGGGCGCGCGGGGTGGCAGTGTCGCGCGGGTAGATGTCCATGAGGGTCAGAGTGAACTGCCACAGCCCCCAATGGAAGTACAGGACGTCGCCGGGGTTGCGCAGGTAGCCGCCGAGCGAATCCGCGGCGTCGAGACGCCCGGAATCGCCGTGGTGCCTGGTGAAGCGACTCGGTGTCGGGATGTCCTCCGGCACCGCGAAGGCGGTGTGGATCGCGCGCTGGGCGTCCTCGAGAGAGCTGTCGGAGCTGAGGCCGATGTGGCGGAGGACCTCTTCGTCGGCAAGCCACGTGCAGCAGCGCACGAGCAACGTGCGGTTGCTGCGGGTGCCTCGGAGGCGGGCGCGAGCTGCATCGAGGTCGACGACAGACGCCACCTGCTGGCGGCTCTGCGGTCGGTACAACGTGCTCGGCATAGGCCCCACCCTAGTGGGGATCAGCGGGCGGTGGCGCGAGCCTGGGCCTCCGAGCCAGCGAAAATCAGGGCGCCAATGATGAGGCCGAGCAAGGTGTTGGGGCGCTTCACGCCGCGTCGGCTCAGGGCGCGGGCAAGCGCGTTCTGCACCGTAATGCCCAGGCGGGTGCCGCCGACGAGGACCGCAACAACGCCGAGTAGGATCCCCCACGTCTTCGCCGGTCCGGCAGCCTCGGGCGCGTCCTGGACGTGGGCGGTGAGATCGTTGCGCGGATCCTCGTCGAAGGCGTTGAAGACGGCGACTGTGCCACCGAACGCCGCAGCGATGGACACCCAGGCCGCCGCACGCCCCGGCGTCGACCGCACGTAGTCCGGAACCGAGATGAAGGCAACCGCGTACGCGGCTTGGATCAACCGGCCGCCGGTGGTGTTGTCGAGGGCGTTGTAGTCGATGCGGTCCTCCCCCGTCTGTTCCTGGACGGTCCCCGCTTTGGTGGTCTGCTCAGTCATGGCCACCAGAATACTGCTGAAACAACGGCCGTAGAATGGCCGGCATGGCTAATTCTGACGGCGCCCCGCACATTGCTGCCCAGCTCACCGACCTTCCGCTGGATGATTTCATGACCCGACTCGTCGCCCAGGAGCTGCCGCTTCTGGATAGCACGAGCCGCTCAATCGTCTACGAGGAGCTGCGCGCGTACAAGGAATCGGGGCAGCCGACGATCACCAGCCAGGAGGGGCTACCGGAGCGAATCCGCGAGATCATGGAGCTGTGATTCTTCTCGCTAATCAGACCCATTCGGGCATTTCAGGCCCGTCGGGACCCCAGCTCCGGGACTAGGCTGGCTCACAGTGCCCGGAGGAGGGCAACCGCAATCTATGGGATGGAAGAGATGGAACTTCACACCACTGCGAAATCGCTCTACGGCTGGGGCCGCACGGCTCCGTCCACCGCACACGTCCTGTCCACGCCGGATGTAGATGTGATCAAGGAAGCCGTCCGCCAGGTCGCCGAGGATAACGCGGCGTTGCCGGAAAGCCGCCGCCGCGGCATCATCGCCCGCGGCATGGGCCGCTCCTACGGCGACCCGGCGCAGAACGGCGGTGGCCTGGTCATCGATATCCAGGAACTGAACAAGATCCACGACATTGACCCTTCGACAGGCATTGTCGACGTGGACTCGGGCGTGACACTCGACCAGTTGATGAAGGCGGCGCTGCCGTACGGCCTGTGGGTTCCGGTGCTGCCGGGCACCCGCCAGGTGACCATCGGTGGCGCGATCGGGCCGGATATCCACGGCAAGAACCACCACTCCGCCGGCTCCTTCGGCAACCACGTCCTGTCGATGGAGCTGCTCGTCGCCGACGGCCGCGTGCTGCACCTAGAGCCGGAAGGATCCGCGGACGACCCAGACGGCTCGCTGTTCTGGGCGACGGTCGGCGGCATGGGCCTGACCGGCATCATCCTCCGGGCGCGCATCCAGATGACGTTCACGGAAACCGCCTACTTCATCTCCGACACGGTGCGCACGAGCACGCTGGACGAGACGATCGAGGAGCACTCCCACGGACAGGAGGAGGGCTACACCTACTCCTCGGCGTGGTTCGACGCGATTTCCGCGCCGCCGAAAACGGGCCGCTCAACCATTTCTCGCGGCTCCCTGGCCACCTTGGCCCAGCTTGAGGAGTTCGCGCCGAAGCTGGCGAAGAATCCGCTGAAATTCTCCGCCCCGCAGCTGATGACGGTGCCGGACATCTTCCCGTCCTGGACCATGAACAAGCTGACCCTTTCGGCGATCGGCGAGGCGTACTACATGATGGGTTCGCCCAGCCAGAACGATATTTTGAACCTGACGCAGTTCTACCAGCCGCTGGACATGATCGCGGAGTGGAACCGCGGCTACGGCAAGGCCGGCTTCCTGCAGTACCAGTTCGTGGTGCCCACGGACGCGGTCGAGCCGTTCAAGCAGATCATCTACGACATCCAGTCGAGCGGCCACTACACCGCCCTGAACGTGTTCAAGCTGTTCGGCGAGGGCAACCGTGCTCCGCTGTCCTACCCCATGCGCGGTTGGAACGTGTGCGTGGACTTCCCGATCCGCAACGGCCTGCACTCCTTCCTGGACCGCCTCGATGAGCAGGTCATGGAGTTCGGCGGCCGCCTGTACCTGGCCAAGGAGTCCCGCACGTCCGCCGAGAAGTTCCACAAGATGTACCCGGAGATGGACAGCTGGCTCGAGACTCGCCGCGCCATTGACCCGACCGGTGTCTTCGCGTCCGACATGTCACGGCGCCTTGAGCTCTCTTAGGTCGCTCAAAAGAAAAACGCTCACGAGATAACGAACTAAGAAAAGGACAAGCACAATGCTCAATGCAGTAGGACAGGCACAGAACATCCTTCTTCTCGGCGGCACCAGCGAGATCGGTCTCGCGATTGTCGACGAGCTCGTCTCCCGCGGCGGCTCCCCGACTGTCACGCTCGCGGCACGCAAGAACAGCCCGCGTATCGACGCCGCCGTGGACGAGGTCACCAGCCACGGCGCCGGCGAAGTGCGCGTGCTCGACTTCGACGCCTTCGACACCGCTTCCCACCCGGCTGTGATCGAGGAGGCCTTCGCGCACGGCGACGTGGACGTGGCCATCGTCGCCTTCGGCACCCTGGGCGACCAGGAGGAGCTGTGGCAGAACCAGGAGGCCGCCGTGGCCTCCGCACAGACGAACTTCACCGCCCCGGTGTCCGTGGGCGTGCTGCTGGGCCAGAAGCTCAAGGAGCAGGGCCACGGCAACATCATCGCCATGAGCTCCGTGGCGGGCATGAAGGTGCGCCGCTCCAACTTCGTCTACGGCGCCACCAAGGCGGGCATGGACGGCTTCTACACCCAGCTCGGCGAGGCCCTGCGCGGTTCCGGTGTGAAGGTCACCGTCGTCCGTCCGGGCCAGGTCCGCACGAAGATGACGCAGGGGCTGGATGAGGCGCCGTTGACCGTCGATAAGCAGGATGTCGCGAAGGCCGCTGTGGCCGCCGCACTCGAAGGCAAGCCGAACGTCTTCGTGCACAAGCTCTTCGGCCCCATCACGCTCGTGCTGCAGCACATCCCCGCACCGATCATGCGCCGCTTGAGCTTCTAATACCGGGAACTGCCCCGCGCTGTGGGACACTGTCAGGTATGACAGAGCACCTCACCGAGCAGCGCGAGCGGCAGGCAGGATCGACCATCGCGGAGCCCAAGCGGGTTTCCGCCTACGCACCCGACGCTTTGTCCCTAACAGGCGCCGTGGTGCGTTTCCTGTTTTCTCTCCTCGGCGGCGGCGTCTTTGCGCTGGCCTGCTGGTACGTGCTGCACTCCGTTCCGTTGGCGGCGTTCAACGTCTCCATGGTCACCCGTGCGCTGGCGACGGCGTGCTCCCTGCTGGTCGTCGTCGCTGTCGGCGCGCTGACCTGGTTGTGGCTTCGCGACGGCGATGGCCACCGCCCTCGTTGGCGCACCGTTCTGACCGAGGTGGTGTGCACCCTCGCCCCCGCCGGCCTCGTGATTTCCGCGCTGGGGATTCCGCTGGCGTCGACACGCCTGTACCTGGACGGCATCCAGGTCGACCAGGGCTTCCGCACTCAGTTCCTGACGCGCATGGCGGAGACCGCCACCAACCAGGACATGAACTACCTCGACTTGCCGTCGTTCTACCCACTCGGGTGGTTCTGGCTCGGTGGGCGCGCGGCCAACCTGCTGGGGATGCCGGGCTGGGAGGTCTACCAGCCGTGGGCGTTGGTCTCCCTGGCCGCCGCCGGAGCCGCTCTCGTGCCGGTGTGGCGCAAGCTCGTCGGCTCCCTCCCGGTGGCCACCGCAATCGCCGTGGCCACCACCGCGATCTGCCTGGCCATGGTGCCGGACGAGCCGTACGCCGCGATTGTGGCCATGGGCTTTCCGGCTGCCGCGGTGACGGGTTACCGCGCGATGCGCGGTTCCTGGTCCGCCACCATCGTCCTGATGCTCTACCTGGGTGTGTCCGCCTGCTTCTACACCCTCTACACCGGCATCCTGGCGCTGACGATGATCATCTTCGCCCTGACCGCTGTCCTCTCGGGGTCCCGCGGTAAGCCCTGGTGGGTGCCGGTGCGACAGTTGGCCGTCATCGGCTTCGGCTCCATCGCCATCGCCCTGGTGGCGTGGTGGCCGTACTTGAAGGGGCTGATCAACAGCCCGGAGGCGGTCCGCTCCACCGCCCAGCACTTCCTGCCCTCGGAAGGCACCACGATCCCGCTGCCGTTCTTCGCGCTCAGCGCTGTCGGCGCGCTGAGTTTGATCGGCTTGATCTACATCATCGTTCGCTTCCGTGAACCGGAGATCACCTACCTCGCCATGGCTGTGAGCGTCTGCTACGCCTGGGTCTTCGGCTCCATGGTGATCTCGCTGGCGGGCACCACGTTGCTGGGCTTCCGCATCGAGGTGCTCATTGCTCTGCTGCTGTCCACCGCGGGCATTTTCGCGCTCGCCGACCTGCGCCTCGTCGGGGTGGACCTGCTCTACCCGGACATGCTCGGCGAACGGGGCAACCGCGCCGTCACCGCCATCTTCGTGGTGCTGCTCGGCGCCGGTGCCCTGGCGTACGTCCAGCAGATCCCGGACGAGAACGAGAGCTTCATCGACCAGGCGTACGCCAGCACCGACGGCAGTGGCGAGCGCGCGGACCTGCGCGAATCCGATGTGGGCCGCTACTACATCCAGATCAACGACTTCGTCCAGGAGCAGGGCTACAACCCGGCCGACACGGTGATGCTCACCGACGAGATCAACTTCATGGCCTACCACCCGTACCACGGGTTCAATGCCTTCACCAGCCACTACGCCAACCCGCTGGGCGAATTCGACGCGCGCAACGAGACGATCGCCGGCCTGGCACGCGGCTCCTTCGGCGACCTGGCGGACCCGGGGGCGTTCACGGGGGCCGTCGATAAGATCAACGAGCGTTGGCGCGCGCCCGACGTCTTCCTCCTGCGCGGCAGCGAGGAGGACCCGAAGGAGCCGTGGAAGACGCACATCGCCCACGACATCTTCCCCAGCCAGCCGAACGTGCACTACGAGGCCCTGTTCTTCAACCCGGAGGCCTTCGATTCCGCCGACTGGACGGTCGAGCAATTCGGCCCGTTCGTGGTGGTGGTCCGTAACAAGTGAGCAAGAAGCAGAAAGTAGAATCACCCGCCGTGAATAAGGTGACCAAGGTGGAGAAAATGAAGCACAGCACGCGGACGGACTCGCCCACGGAGGGCAGCACCCGCGTGGGGGCGGCCGCCCCGCAGCGCAGTCCGCGCGCGCTGAACCTCACGGCGATGCTGTCGGGTGCGCTGGCTTTCCTGTTCTTCGTGCTCACCCCACTGCTGCCGGTGAACCAGACCCAGTCGTCGTTCGACTGGCCGCAGGACGGCTCGCTGAATTCCGTGAACGCGCCGCTCATTTCGCTGGCGCCGGAATCGCTCGACCTGACAGTGCCGCTGAGCGTGACGGATTCACTCAACCCGGGCCAGACGAACGTGCTGTCCACGCTGCCGGAGGATTCGACGGAGGCGCTGGACCGCGGCCTTTTCATCACCGCGCCGCAGGACGGCGGACTGACGGTTTCCTCGCTCAACGAGGTCATTTTCGAGCTCACCCCCGCCGAGCTGGACAAGGCCCGCAAGGCTGACGACGCCGCGCTGCACGTGAGCGCGACGGGCGACGGTGTCACGGTCGAGGTCCCGGGCACGGACTTCGCGGAAGAGACAGAGGACGACATGCGTCCCCAGCTCACGGGCATCTACACCGAGCTTTCGGGGGACGCCGCGCAGACGCTTATCGACGCCGGCCTCAGCGCCCACGTCGAGATCAACTCCCGCTTCACTTCTTCACCGACGGCCGTGAAGTGGCTAGCCATGATCGCCGGCGCGATCTCCGCCATCGTCGCGCTGTGGTCCCTGGCCCGCCTGGATCTTTTCGACGGCCGTCGCCTGCGCCCGCTGCGCCGGGAGTGGCGCTCCTTCAAGCCGCTCGACGGCGTTGTCGTCGGTCTGCTGCTGTTCTGGCACTTCTTCGGCGCGAACACCTCCGACGACGGCTTCCTGCTCACCATGGCGCGCGTGGCAAACGACTCGGACTACATGGCCAACTATTACCGCTGGTACGGCGTGCCCGAATCGCCGTTCGGCGCTCCGTTCTATAACGTGCTGTCGCTGCTGGCGAAGGTGAGCACCGCCTCGGCGTGGATGCGCATTCCGACGCTGCTGTCCGGAATCGCCATCTGGTGGGTGCTCTCCCGCGAAATCCTGCCGCGGCTGGGCGAGGCCATCGCCAACCGCCGCGTCGCCTACTGGACGGCCGCGTTCATGTTCCTGGCGTTCTGGATGCCGTACGACAACGGCCTGCGCCCGGAGCCGATCATCGCCCTAGGCACGATCGTCACCTGGGCGTCCTTTGAGAGCGCGATTGCTTCGCGCCGCCTGCTGCCCGCCGCGTTGGGCACTGTGTTCGCCGCCTTCACTCTGGCGTGCGGCCCGACCGGCCTGACGGCGGTGGGTGTGTTCCTGGTTTGCCTGCCGCAGCTGCTGCGCATTGTCCGTGAGCGTTCCGCCACCGCTCCCCCGGCGGCGTTCATCCTGCCGTTTTTGGGCTTAGGCTTCGCCGTGATGATTCCGGTCTTCCACGACCAGACCCTCGCTGCGGTCCTGGAGGCGACCTCCGTGCGCTCCGAGGTCGGTCCGGCCCTGGAGTGGTTCAACGAGTACGTCCGCTACACCACACTCTTCGAAGCGACCGTGGACGGCTCTATGACCCGCCGCTTCGCCATGTTCACCCTGCTGTTCTGCCTGGGCCTGGTGATGTGGAGCATGTCCCGCTTCGGCGGGGTGCAGGGCGCGGAGAAGGCGCCGACGAAGCGCCTGCTCGCAATTTTCGCGCTGTCGATGTTCTTCCTCATGTTCACCCCGACGAAGTGGACCCACCACTTCGGCATCTACGCCGGTCTGGCCGGTGCGGCGGCGGCGCTCGGCGCGGTGGTGCTGGCGCAGATCGCGTCCCGCTCCGCCCGCGCCCGCACCTTCTCCCTGGCGGCAGTTATGTTCCTGCTAGCCATCTCTCTGGCCGGTTGGAACGCGTGGTGGTACGTCTCCTCCTTCGCGGTTCCGTGGTGGGATAAGACGGTCCAGCTCAAGGGCATTCAGGCCAGCTCGGTCATGCTGCTGCTGACCCTGGTCACCGTTGTCGTCGGCGTGATCCAGACCTTGCGTTACGACCAGCGCCGCGCAGAAGCCGAGGAAGCGGGTCGAGTCCGCGAATTCGAGGCGGCCCAGGCCGCCGAGGGCTCCCGCTTCGCCAAGGTGATGACGGCACCCATCGCCGTCGCCTCCATCCTCATGGTCGCCTTCTCCTGCCTGACTTTTGCGAAGTCTTTCGTGGACCAGGCTCCCGCCTACTCCGTGGGCATGGGCAACATCCGCTCCCTGAAGGGCGACAAATGCCAGCTCAGCAGCGATGTGCTGCTGGAGACGGACACCAACGATTCTTTCCTCACCCCGGTCGACGGGGTGCCGCTGGGCCGTTCGCTCGAATCCGGCACCGTCCGCGGTTTCCACCCGGAGGGCGTGCCCGCCTACATCGATTCGGACAACGAGGGCTCCGCGAGCGTCGGCGCGATCGGCAGCGACCCGGCCGCCGCTTCTTCGGACACAGGCTCGAACGCCGGCACCGCGAACTCGGCGAACTCCGCGAACTCCGCCAACACCGGCGCGGCCAACAAGACCGACGCAGACGGCTCCACCGACAAGGCTGGCAAGGCTGGCGGCGGCGCGGCCGGCTCAACGGAGCAGGGCGAAGACGTCACCTCCGACACCGTCCAGTCCACGAGCCGCGCCGGCACGCAGGGCAACCGCTCCGAGGACCAGGTGGGCGTCAACGGCTCGACGGTGCGCCTGCCGTTCAATTTGGACTACAACCGCGTTCCCGTGCTGGGCACCTTCGATGAGGAAGCCCAGTCCTCCTCCGAGATCAAGACCGGCTGGTACGAGCTGCCGGAGTCCACAGAGGAGGCGCCGTTGCTCGTCGCATCCGTCGCCGGCCGTATCGCCCACCACGACATCAACGGCGAGGAGAAGAAGGGCCAGACCCTCAAGCTCGAGTACGGCACCCGCAATTCGGGCGGCTCCGTCACCAATATCGGTGAGGTGGAGATGATGGATCCGGGCCCGAGCGTGAAGTGGCGCAACGTCCGCTACCCGATCTCGGACCTACCTGAGGGCGCCAACGTGGTGCGCCTGGTGGGCGAGGACATCAACCTCGACCCGTACGAGTGGATGGCGTTGACCCCGCTGCGCAACCCGAAATTGGAGCACATCACGGATGTCTTCGACGCGGACACCCCGGGCCTGCTGGACTGGCCGGTGGCGCTGCAGTTCCCGTGCAACCGCACGTTCAACCACTACGCGGGCGTGACGGAGATTCCGCAGTTCCGCATCGCTCCGGATGCCCCGGGCAAGGAGCAGCTGAGCGGTTTCCAGGACTTCCTGGGCGGCGGCGCGATGTCCACGTCGGAGGCCGTGAACTCCGCCTACGAGATGCCGGGCTACCTCGACAACGACTGGCACCGCGATTGGGGTTCGGCGTACCGCTACGTGCTGCGCACGAATTCGCTTGGCGACGCCCCCGCCCCCGCCCACATCAACCACGAGCAGATCACCCGCTCGGGCTGGTGGAAGTCGTCAGACATGAAGATCCGCAACCCCCACGAGGACGAGGAGTAGCGGGGCAGCTTCGCTCCTCCTCCACTTCACTACAGTGGGGTCCTATGAAGGACCTTTACCGACTTGTGAACGGACCGTGGCTGGAAAGCCACGTCATCCCCGACGACCGCGGAGTGGACGGCACGTTTCACGGCCTGCGCGACCGCGCTGAGGAGGATGTCCACGACCTAGTGAAGGACGGGCAAGGCCGCGCCAGCGACCTCTACGCCTCGTTCATGGACACCGGGGCGATCAACGCGGCAGGCCTCGCCCCTCTCGACGAGGACTTCGCGCTGTTGAGCGTCGCAGACATCGACGAGCTGGCGCACAACCTGGGCGTGCTCGACCGCCGCGGCGTCTCCGGCCCGCTGAGCTACTGGGTGGAGAAGGATTCGGAGGGCGACACGGCCGTCCCGTACCTCGTGCAGTCGGGTCTGGGCCTGCCGGACGAAGCGTATTACCGCGATCCGGCGCACGCGGAAACACTGGAGAAATACCGCGCCCACGTCGAACGCATGCTGGACTTTTTGGATCCGTCGCGCCTGTTCGGCCTGAGCGCTGCCACCGCCGCGGAGCGCATCGTGGAAACGGAGAAGCAGATCGCGCACAGCCACTGGGATGTCGTGGCCAGCCGCGATGCGGTGAAGACCTACAACCCGAAGCAGCTCCGCGACCTGCCGGACATCGTCCAAACGCTGCTGCGAGGCTCCGGGCTCGGCGACGGCCGCGTGATCGACATGATGCCGTCCTACACCACCGACCTGGCCGGCATGCTCCGCGCCGAGACCCTCCCGGACTGGCAGCTGTGGGCCATGTGGCACATTCTCATGTCCCGCGCCGGTGTCCTGCCGGAAGAGGTCGGCGCCGCCAACTTCGAGTTTTACGGCACCGCACTGTCGGGCGCGACCCAGCAGCGCGACCGCTGGAAGCGCGGCATCGCGCTGGCGGAGTCGCTGGTGGGGGAAGACATGGGCAAGGATTTCGTCGATAAGCACTTCTCCCCGCAGGCCAAGGACGAAATGCTGAAGTTGGTCGACTACCTTGTCGCCGCCTACCGCGAGCGCATCAGCACGCTGGCCTGGATGTCGCCGGCCACCCGCGAACGCGCGCTGGAGAAGCTGTCGCAGTTCCGCGCGAAGATCGGCTACCCGGACACCTGGCGTTCCTTCGACGGCCTCGACTTCTCCCGCGACGGCGCCGACCTCGTCGCCAACGTGCGCGCCGGCGCGGAATTCGAGCACGATTACCAGGTGGCCAAGATCGGCAAGCCCGCTGACCGCGACGAGTGGGTGACCACCCCGCAGACCGTCAACGCGTTCTACAACCCGGTGGTCAACGACATCACGTTCCCCGCCGCGATCCTGCGCCCGCCGTTCTTCGACATTGACGCCGACCCGGCCGAGAATTTCGGTGCGATCGGTGCCGTCATCGGCCACGAGATCGGTCACGGCTTCGACGACCAAGGCTCGCGTTACGACGGCGCCGGCAACCTCCACTCCTGGTGGACCGACGAGGACCGCGCCCGCTTCGAGGAACTGACCAGCAAGCTCGTCGAGCAGTACAGCGGCCTCGTCCCGCACGTCCTCGAGGGCCACGACACCAAGGGCGTCAACGGCGAATTCACCCTCGGCGAGAACATCGGCGACCTGGGCGGGCTCGGCATCGCCGTGGTCGCGTACAAGAACTACCTCAAAGACCAGCAGCTTGACGACGGCCCGGCCCTCCCCTTCGACACCGACGGCGCCTCCCCGGAACTCGACGGGAAGGAATTCACCGGCCTGCAGCGCCTGTTTTTGTCCTGGTCGCGCATCTGGCGCACTGCCATCCGCCCCGAGATGGCCGAGCAGTACCTGGCCATCGACCCGCACTCGCCCGCCGAATTCCGCTGCAACGTCATCGCCGGAAACGTCTCCGAGTTCTACGATGCGTTCCCCGAGGTCGACAAGGATTCCGAGATGTGGGTCGCCCCGGAGGACCGTGTGGTGATCTGGTGATAAATCCCCGAAGCGAATCCCCGGCCAGCGATTTCAGCGCCGCCCAGGAGCGCATGCGCCACGTCCCTGAGCCGGTGGAACCAGACGCCCCCCTCCCCCAGGGTGAGGCGGGTGCCGCCTATCCCGTCAACGAGCAGCACCTCGAGGACTTCCAGGTCGGCGGCGTAGAGCGCTCCCTCCCGCCCGCGGAGCAGCTGGCGCAGCTGGTCTCCTATATGGAGTCCAGCTACCCCCTGCCCAGTAGCGACAGCAGTGGCAGCACCAGCGCCGACGCCGTGGACCGGTACCTCGCCGCCTTGCCGGACCGCCTCACCCACGCGGCGATGCTGATGCTCGGCTCGGGCCTGGACCACACGATGCCCGGTGTCGCCTACGGCATTGACGTGGATGCCCGCGACCTGCCCGATCTCGGCGCGCGCGTGTTCATTCCTGCGGGTTCCGCGCAGCCGACGGGCCGGTGGGCGGTGGCCTTGCACCCGGGTTTCGGCCCCCGTGCGGTGGAGCATTACTGGCGCCCCCTGGTGGCGGCGGTGGCGCAACTGTCCGGCACGACGATCGTCGACCTGGACGACACCTGCGGATCGGGTGCCCGCGGCACCCTCAACGAGGCGTTCGAGTACATCGCAGCGCAGAATCCGTCTGATGCGCGGGTAACGGTCTGGGCCGCGGGCGGTGGCGCAGCCCTGCTCGCTGAACAGCACCCGGCAGACTCGGTGGTGCTCACCTTCCCCGTCTCCGGGCCGCCGGCTGGACCGGGCGGGAAACCGGTGCAGGTCCGCACCACCGGTGACTACGCCGTCGCCCAGGCGGGGCCGGGAATCATCGCCACTCCGGAGGAGTACCGGCGGATCGTCCGCGACATCGCGGATGACCTGCGCGCTTAAGCCGGGGGTTACCGCTCCACGAGCGGAGGGTCGATGGTGTGGAGGCCCCAGAGCGCCCCGTCGGACATCCAGATGGTCAAGGCGTCGGCGCCGTTGGCTGCGTCGAGCGCGTCCACGGTGTCGCGGTCAACGCTGAACGACAAGGTGGTCCGTTCGGATTGGTCGATCCACTTGTGCACGTCGTCGGTGTGCTCGTCGATATCCCCGTAGCTCATGGCGGCGGCGACCCAGTCCGGACCGAATGTGACTGACCCGGAGGCGGACTCGCGGTCGTCGGCCCAGCCGAATTTCGAGCCGACCGCCCCGTCGAGCTGGTCGGTGCCGAAATCCTGCTTCATCCCGTCTTCCGCGTACAAGGCATGGTTGGCCATGCCGCGGATGAGGGGCTCGGCGACGGGGTCGTCGATGATCTCCATGACGAATTTCGCCAAGTCGTACGGCGTCGTGCCGGATTTTCCCCAGTAGCCGTTGCTGTAGGTGCCCTCGAGACCGAATTCCTCGGCGACCTCGTTGATCGCGTCCGGGTACTCCTCATCCAGCTCAACGGCAAGCTCATCATCGGACATGCAGACCATGCGCAGCACTTTGCCTTGTTCCTGCGGGGTCCCGTGCGCGAGCACGTAATAGCCCAGGTACAGCTTCGCCAGGGACAGCGCCGGGCGAGTCTCCCGGGCATTCGGCGAACCCGTCCAGTGGCCGTCGGCGTGGTAGACGGCCAGGTCAGTGCGCTCGCCGGGGTCGCCGGGAATGACGTCGACCGCGTCAGCCTGCGGCGCATGGAGTGCATTGAGCGCAGTGAGCAGGCCCGCGGTCACCGTGGCGGCGGCGAGGAATCTTTTCACAACAGCACATTATGCACTGGTCCACGCACACTGCGGAATCTGTACGGGCCACGGACAGGAAGACTAGAGGTGCAGGATCGAATCGCCTTCGTCCAGCGTCTCTTCGTCGACGGGTTCGTCGACCTCACACAGCGTCACCACGGCGCCAGTGGAGTCCACGGCGGTGAGCAGCAGACCGAACGGGGAATTCTCCGGGCCGCGCAGCACCTCGCCGCCGAATTCCTCGATACGGCTGCGGGTCTGAGCGATATTGGCCACGCCCAGGTAGGAGCGCCAAAAGCTCGGCACGTCCGCGGGAATCTGCTCCCGCGCATCCCAAACGCCGGCGAACGCAGCACCGTCCTGCATGGCCAAAAGGTAGCCGTCGTTTTCCACGATGTCCCAGTTGAACAAGTCTCCGTAGAAAGCAGCGAGCTTATCGACGTCCCCCGTGCACGTGTATTCGTGCCACACCGGTGTCCCCGGCTCCCCGGCCGCGACGAAGGAATCCTCCCCCTCGGGCTCGTACAGGCCGAACCAGCCGCCGGCACTGTCGGCGCACAGCGCCATCGTTCCCAAGGAGACGCGCTGCGGTTCCGCCAGGACGCGCCCGCCGAGCTCCGCGACGCGCGCGGCGTCCCGCGCAATGTCCGTAGACAGGAAGTACGTCACCCACGCATCCGGCATCGCGGCGCCGTCGCCGTCGCTGGAGTCGGCCTGCGGCACCATCCCGGCCACCGGCATTCCCTGCAGGCGGGCGATCCGGTAGTCGCCCTCTTCGACATCCCAGCCAAGGATCCGGGAGTAGAAATACGCCGACTTCCTCGTCTCGGAGGTCAGAAGGTCGATCCAGTACGGCATGCCCTCACGGGCTTCGAATGCGGGCATGGCTTAGAGGTTCCTCCACTTCTCCGGGTCGAAGTCGTCGTTGGCGGTGCGCTCGTCGAAATAATCGTCCCCGCTGTCCCCGCTGTTCCCGCCGTCGGCCAACACGGTGGCGGACAGGGAGGCGGAGGGGATGGAGACTACGTCGCCGTCGACAAGCTCGTAGCCCCGGGAGGTGACTACCTCGCCGTTGATGTCGACCTCGCCCGAAGAAATGAGTTCTTTGGCGCGGCCACCGGATTCCGCGAGATTCGCGAGTTTGAGGAACTGGCCGAGCTTGATACTCCCGCCCGTGATGCTTACATCCATGCCTCTATGTAAGCAGCCCGGTGTTAATCCAGCCGAACCGCGGTGCCCGTCGCGGCGACGAGCATCATCGAACCGTCCGCACCCATCGGCGAATAGTCCAGCTCAACGCCCACGACCGCGTCCGCGCCGATCTGGCGGGCGCGCTCCCACAGCTCGTTGAGCGCGCTGTCGCGGGCCTGGATGAGCTCCTGCTCCCAGGAACTCGCGCGGCCGCCCACCATGTTGCGGAAACCTGCGCCGATGTCCTTGAACATGTTCATGCCAGTGATCGTTTCGCCGCCGATGATGCGCATGTACTCGATGATTTTCCGGTCTTCGACTGTCTGCGTAGTAGTGAGGATCATGAAAGTGATTTTAGCGTGGCTGCCCGGCCGCAGCCGGGGTTCAAAGCAGGCTCGTAGCGCCCTCAACGATCATCCACACCGCCAGCGCGATGAAAATCAGGCCCGTGGCGATGTCCACCACGTGTCCGTGCCGGTGGCCATCAGCGTTCAGCTTGGTCGCGCGGCATGATGTTCATCGTGTCGATGTTGACGTGCGGCGGCAGCGACGCCACCCACCGGATCGCCTCGGCGATGTCCTCGGCGGTGAGGTTGAGCTTGCCGTCGTAAACTTCCGCGGCACGGGCCGTGTCGCGGAAACGGTTGAAAGCGAAGTCGGTCTTCACGCGGCCCGGGTCGATCTCGGTGATGCGGATGGGGGCGTCGACCTCCTCCCGCTGGAACGCTCGCGTGAGGGCGCGCAGCCCGAATTTGGCCGCGTTGTAGCCGGAACCGCCAACGTAGGCATCCCAGCCGGCGACGGAGCCGATGTTGATGACAAGGCCTTCCGCTGCGACAATCGCCGGGTACAGCGCCTTGGTCACGCGCACGGTGCCCAGCACATTCGTCTGATACATCCAGTCCCAATCCTCCGGCTTGGCCTCACGCAGCTGGTCAAGCCCGCGCGCACCGCCCGCGTTATTCACCAGGACATCAACGCGCTCAAGTACGCTCGCAAGCTTCTCGACGCTCCCCTCATCCGTCACATCCAACTCCACCCCCACTCCGCCGATCTCTGCGGCGATGTCATCGCACAGCTCCTTACGGCGCGCGCAGACATAGACGGTGTACCCGTCTTTAGCTAGGGCCCTGGCCGCGGCCTCCCCGATGCCTGCTGATCCGCCGGTGACTACCGCAATCTTCTTCTCGCTCATGTGCTGCAGTGTAGGCGTGCCCCTCGGCGGGCACTGGTTTTTAACGCGTACCCTTGCGCATATGGCCACGCTTGATGATGCGACAGAACACCCCAACCTCGCCGACCTCCGCGCCTCCCGCTGGTACAAGCCGGATTCCGACGAGCTGGAAACTGTCCGCCACGCCGCGTGGGAGCGCATCCGCGAACTGAATTCTTTAGGCAATTTGAATGCTGAGCGTGCGGAAGAGCTCTTGAAAGGCATCCTCGCCCCTGGTTCCGCCATCCCTGAAGTTTTCGCACCGCTACAGGTCGAATTCGGTGCGCACACCACCTTTGGCGAAGGATGCTTCATCAACTACAACTGCGTCATTCTCGACGTAGCCGAGGTGACCGTGGGCGAGCGCACCCTGTTCGGGCCGGCGTGCCAGCTCATCACCGTCGAGCACCCAGTCAACGATGCCGCCGCGCGTGCCGAGGGCTGGGAGCGCGGCCGACCCATCACCATCGGCGACGACTGCTGGTTCGGTGCCGGCGCCATGGTCATGCCCGGTGTGACCATTGGTGACCGCTGCGTCATCGCCGCCGGAGCGGTGGTGGCCAAGGACGTGCCCGGCGACAGCCTGGTCGGCGGTGTGCCGGCGAAGCTGATCCGCCGGCTGAACCAACCGGGCGAGCTGGACTAGCTCCCGAGCTCCGCGGGAGGCACCACGGGTAGATTTGTCTGCGATGTTCGACCTTTCCACCATTGGCGCCGGCCTCCCCGTCGCGGACGTGATCGGGGACCTCCCGGTGCGCGGACCGCTCGTCGTGGAGGCGCCGCCGGGCACGGGCAAGACGACGTTGCTGCCGCCGGCGATCAGCAACCTCACCGCAGACAACGGCGTCACGCTCGTCACCGCACCCAGGCGTGTCGCGGTGCGTGCCGCGGCGCGCAGGCTCGCGCTTCTCGACGCCTCCCCGCTAGGCGACCGCGTCGGCTACTCCATCCGCGGCGAGCACAAGGACGGCTCGCTGGCTCAGTTCGTCACTCCCGGTATTTTGCTGAACCGCCTGCTCAAGGACCCGGAGCTGACCGGAGTGGGCGCGGTGGTGATCGACGAGGTCCACGAGCGGCAGCTGGACACCGACCTGGTGCTGGCGATGGTGATGGAAGTGGCGTTTCTGCGGGACGACCTCTACTTGGCCGCCATGTCCGCGACACTTGATGCGCAGGCGCTGGCCGGTCACATGGGCGCGCAAGTCCTGTCGACCGAGGCCGTCACCCACCCTCTGGATGTGAGCTACCATCCGCACCCCGGCCGCGCGGAGGGATCGCGGGAGTTCTACCGCCACGTCGCTGAGCTGGCCGCGACACCGCCCACGCACGACGGCCGCACACTGGTCTTCGTCCCCGGCGCACGTGAGGTGGACATGGTGTGCGCGCAGCTGCCCAGCGCGGCTCCCCTCCACGGGCGGCTCACCAATGCCGAGCAAGATGAGGCGCTCAACGGTGACGCGGAGGTCGTCGTGGCCACCTCCATCGCGGAATCCTCGATCACCGTCCCGGGCGTCCACCGCGTCGTCGATGCCGGTTTGTCCCGCGTGCCGCGCCGCGACGCCGCCCGCGCGATGACGGGCCTGGTCACGGTCTCGAGCGCGAAAACGAGCGCCGACCAGCGTGCGGGCCGTGCGGGTCGTCTGGGCCCAGGCGAGGTGCTGCGCGCCTATTCGCAGTCCGACTACCAGCATTTCGCCGCCGACATCGCCCCGGAGATCACCACCGCGGACCTCACCTCGGCCGCGCTCACCATCGCCGCCTGGGGTTCGCCCGACCTGCCGCTTCTCACCCAGCCGCCCGCCGGCGCTCTCGCCGACGCCCGCCGCACCCTCCACTCACTGGGCGCCCTCACCTCGCCCGACAGAGAAGGAACGGTCACCGGGCTGGGCGAGAGTCTCGCCGCGATGCCCCTCGATCCGCGTCTCGGCGCCGCATTGCTCGCACACGGCTCCGGGGCCGCACGCACCGTCGCGGCGCTCGCCGAGGGCATGAGCGGCGACCTCGCCCGCGCACGGGCACCCCGCAAACAGGTCGACCGGTTCGCCAGCATGGTGCCCGCCACCGGCGACGTACCGGCCGGCGAGGTCATCGCCACCGCCTACCCGGAATGGGTGGGCAAACACCTCGGTGAGCGCGAATACCTGCTGGCCAGCGGCACCCGCGCACGCCTCGACTCCGCGATCCCGCCCGCCGAATGGATCGCCGCCGCCGAAATCCAGCTCACCGGCTCCGGCGCCATCATCCGCGCCGCCGCCGGCACGAATTTTCCCGGGCACCGCGTCGAGGAAACCACTGCGGCATCGCTTGTCGACGGCCGCCTCCGCTCCCGCCTCATCACCTCCATCGGTGCCATCGAGCTGACCTCCACCCCCATCAAGCTCTCCCCCGCCGAGGCTCAGGAAGCTCTTTCCGGCTTCCGCTTCGACTTCGGCGCCATCCCCTTGGGAGAGAAAGCGCAGCGCCTCAAAGACAGGATCGACTTCCTGCGCGCACGGCACGGGGATCCGTGGCCCGACATCGGCAGCGGCGACTATGGGCCGGAGGTTGGGGAGCTGGCGCGGGGGGCGTCGATAAGCAAGCTCGACTTCTACGCCGCGATGATGCGGCAACTCCCCTGGCCCGAAGCCACCGACATGGACACGCTCGCGCCCGAGCGCCTCGAGGTGCCCAGCGGCTCCCACCCCCGCGTGGATTATTCGACCGGGCGGCCCATCGTGCGCGTCAAGCTCCAGGAATGCTTCGGCCTCGCCACATCCCCCGAGGTCAGCGGCGTGCGCGTGCTGTTCCACCTGCTGTCGCCCGCCGGGCGCGAGCTCGCCGTCACCGACGACCTGGCCAGTTTCTGGAGCGGGCCCTACGCCGACATCCGCAAAGAAATGCGCGGACGCTACCCCAAGCACCCCTGGCCCGAAGACCCCTGGAGCGCGCAAGCGACCGCGAAAACCAAGAACCGGATGTGACTCCATTATTAACAAAAGCTGGGAAACTCCCAGTAAGTTAGACCTTTATGAGCACAGCCCAAAGCCAACGCACCCACTCGGTGACCATCTGGACTCTCGTGTCCCTGATCATCGGCTCCACAGTCGGATCCGGCATCTTCGCCCTGCCGCAGAACATCGCGTCTGTGGCCAGCCCCGGCGCGATGCTGATCGGGTGGGCGATCGCGGGTGTGGGCATGCTCTCCATCGCGTTCGTGTTCCAGATCCTCGCGCGGCGCAAGCCCCACCTGGACTCCGGCGTGTACTCGTATGTGCGTGCGGGCCTGGGCGATTTCATCGGCTTCACCTCCGGCTGGGGCTACTGGCTCGGCTCAGTGATGGCGCAGGTGGGCTACGCGACGCTGTTCTTCGGCACGCTGGGCCATTACCTGCCGTTCTTCGACCAGGACAACCCCTGGGTGATGGCGCTGACTGTCTCTGTGCTCACCTGGGGCATTTTCTTCGCGTTGACCCGGGGTGTGAAGCAGGCGGCGCTGATGAACCTGGTGACCACTATTGCGAAGCTGGTCCCGATCCTGGCGTTCATTGTGCTCATCGCTTTCATCGGGTTCAGCTGGGATAAATTCACCCTGGACTTCTGGGGCGAGAACTCGGGCATCTCGCTCTCCGACCAGATCCAGGGCATCATGCTGTTCACAGTGTGGGTGTTCATCGGTGTCGAGGGAGCCTCGGTGTATTCCAAGCAGGCGCGTTCCCGACAAGACGTCGGCCGCGCGACCGTGATCGGCTTCCTGTCGGTGCTGGGCCTGCTCGTGGCTGTGTCCACGCTGTCCTACGGCGTACTCACCCGCGAGGAGCTCGCGGCGTTGCCGGATAACTCGATGGGCGCGGTCCTCGAGGCGGCGGTCGGCCCGTGGGGTGGCGCGCTGATCTCCATCGGCCTGTGCCTGTCGGTGCTGGGCGCCTATATTTCCTGGCAGATGCTGTGCGCGGAGCCGATCGTCATGATGGCCTCCGACGGCCTCCTGCCGAAGCGTCTCGCCGCCAAGAACAAGGCGGGCGCGCCGTGGATGGCGCAGCTAGTCTCCACCGCGGTGGTCCAGTTCTTCGTCATCCTGTTCTTCGCCAACGAGACCTCGTACAACACGATGGTGCAGCTCGCGACCATCATGTACCTGCTGCCGTACATCTTCTCGGCGCTCTACCTCGTGCTCCTCGCCGTGCGCGGCAAAGGCCTGACGCACCCGCACGCAGGCGAGCTTTTCGACGATTCCGGCCCCACCATCTCCTCCTCCGACAACCGCCGTCACCTCG
This sequence comes from Corynebacterium sp. p3-SID1145, assembly GCA_025144245.1. Lineage (GTDB taxonomy): Bacteria > Actinomycetota > Actinomycetes > Mycobacteriales > Mycobacteriaceae > Corynebacterium. The sequence continues at coordinate 147,004 of JALXXC010000002.1, forward strand.
CCATCGGCATCGTCGGCTTCATTTATTCGCTGTGGCTGATCTACGCCGCCGACCCGGTCTACGTGCTCTTCGGCGCCCTGGCGGTCATCCCCGGTCTCGTCCCCTACCTGTGGACGCGCCTGGCCAACAAGGAAAAGGTCTTCAACACCTTCGAGTGGGTCGTCGTGGGCGTGGTCCTCATCGGTGCCGTCTTCGCGGTGGTGGGGCTGTTCAACGGCTCCCTGACTCTGGAGTAGCGCGCCCCGCCATCGCCAGAATGGAGTCGGAGGACACGAGCACGAATTCGTTGTCGAGCTCGTGCCCGGCTTCGACCAGCGTCAGGTTCGCGGGTAGTTCCTCCCTGGTCGCCAAAGCGACGGCGAGTGCTGGGAGGGCTTCCGAGTCAGCGACGATGTGCAGCTGCCCGATGGTGGTGCCGGCGACGAAACGCAGCGCGGCATCCACAATTTCTTCGGCCTCCTCGATTCCCACGGGGGCGTCCTCGCAATGAGCCACCGTGACCGCAATGGCCGTTTCAGTTCTGATCATGACCGGTGACTGTAGCCCGGGTGCCTGAGGAATCTCTGTGGCACGCGTCAGGTCCCGCCTAAAGTTGGAACGCAAGGTACGTCGACAGCACAACCACCAGTGTGAGCAGGGCGTACCGCACGAGCTTCGCGCCGCCGCCGAGCACGGTGCGCGCCCCGACCTGCGCGCCGGCGACATTCGCCGCGGCGAGCGCAAGAGCCAGCGGCCAGTCCACGAAGCCGGCGGAGATGAACACCACCAGCGCACCAATATTCGTTGCGCTATTCACAACCTTCGACATGGCGGCCGACCGGAGGAAATTCTGGGCGAACAGCGCCGTGAACCCCATGATCAGGAACATTCCGGTGCCGGGGCCGAAAGTGCCGTCATAAAACCCGACCGCCGCGGCCAGCAGGGCGGCAGCGGCGGTGCGGCCGCGCGTCAACTGGGGCATCTTGTCGGCGTCCCCCGTCCCGAATTCCGGCTTCACCGCCACGAACACCCCCACGGCGATGAGGAGGCAGAGGATGAGGGGGCGGAGGAGGGCGGCGTCGACACGCGACGCAACGAGCGCACCAGCCGCCGACAGCACCCCCGCGGTCACTGCGTAGACCCAGGTGGCCCGGGGAACGCCGACGCGCCGGACAAGCGTGACCGCCGCGGATGCGGTGCCCGACACCGCCGCGATCTTATTCGTCGCCAGGATCGCCGCCGGCGGCATGGGTGTGCCCGCCATGAGCACGGGAATGAGGATCAAGCCACCACCCCCAATGACTGCGTCGACCCAGCCCGCGAGCGCCGCCGCCGCAATCAGGATCACCCACATAGGCACTCACGCTACTATGACCAACCGTGGAACAACGCAGCCGATGGATGATTGTCGCGCCGCTTTCGGTGCTCGTCGGATACGTGCTCGCCCGGCTCCATGTGCCCGCCGCCTGGATCTTGGGCGCGATCGTGGTGTCGGGGTTCTCCGCTCTGGGAACCGGCCGCGAGCTGAAGGTGAACGCGAAGTTCTACAACTTCTGCCGCGGGATCATCGGCGTTCTCGCCGCTGTCCCCCTCGCGGGGGTGCCGCCCGCGGAATTGCTGCACTACCTGCTGCCCGGCCTCGCGTCGGCGGCGGTGATCATCGGCATCGGCTTCGTCGGCGGGCTCTCGCTCGCGCAGTACGCGGGACGTAAAAGCCGCGGTAGCGAACTGACTGTCAGCCGCGAGACGGGCGTGCTGTCGATGCTTTCCGGCGGCGCGTCGATCATGATGACGCTTGCCGACGAACTCGGTGCCGACATGCGCTACGTTGCCCTCACCCAGTACCTGCGCCTGCTGGCGGTGTCAATGACCCTGCCCCTGGTCGCGTCGTTTTTGACCCATCCCGGCGACAACCACTCCGACGGGCTGGAGGTGACCTGGTGGATGTGGCTGCTCGTCATCGCCATCGCCCTGATCGGTGTGCCCATCGCCCGGAAGGTCCACCTGCCTGCGCCCGCCGTGTTCGGGCCGTTGATCCTCACCGCGGTGATCGCGACGCTGCTGCCTGTGCCGATCGTGCCGCCGGAACCCCTGGCGGTCGTGGCGTTCATGTCCATCGGCTGGGCGTGCGGCGGCGGGCTCTCGGTGCCCGCGCTGAAGCGCTTCGCGCGTTTGCTGCCCGCCACCATCACGTTCATCGTGGTGGTCATGGTGTCGTGCGCGATGATGGGCTTCGTCGTGGCGAAATGGCTGGGCATCACCTTCTTCGAGGGCTATCTCGCCACCAGTCCCGGCGCGATCGAGACCGTCCTGGCGCTCTCGTCGGAGGGCGGGGGCGGCCCCGCCGTCGTGGCACTGCAGTTGATCCGCCTGATCTGCATCCTCATCTTCGCGGGTTCGCTACCGAAGATTCTGCGCGCGATGGACCGCCGGAAGGGGGAAAGCTAGTCGCGTAACACCTCGCGGGCGAGCAGGTCCATCGGCATGGAACCCAAGCGCAGGGCTTTGTCGTGGAATTCACGCAGGGTCATGCCCTTCTCGCAGGCCTTGGCGCGCAGGTCCATCCAGTCGCGGTAGCCGAGCGCGTAGGACGTGGCCTGGCCAGGCCAGCCCATGTAGCGGTCGAGCTCGAAGCCCAGGTTCTGCTCGTTCATGGCCGTGTTGTCGCGCAGGAATGCCTTGGCGTAGGAGGCGTCCCAATGGCCGGTGCCGTCCGGGGTCTTCTTGCGCAGGTGCACGCCGATGTCCACAGCCACGCGGGCTAAGCGCATGCGCAGAGAGTCGAGCAGACCCATGCGGTAGCCGAGGTCGTCGAAGAAACCGAGGTCTTCCATGAGGGTCTCGGCGTAGACAGCCCAGCCTTCGCCGTGGGCGGCGTTCCAGTTCAGAGTGCGGCGCCACAGGTTAAGTGTGCTGCGCTGGGTCATGGCGATGCCCTGCTGCACGTGGTGGCCGGGCACGCCTTCGTGGCAGATGCGGGCGAGCTCGTGCCAAGCATGGAAGCCGTCTTGCCCCTGCGGCACGGACCACCACAAAATGCCGGGACGCAGCAGGTCCTCCGACGGCGGCGTGTACATCATTCCGCCGGTGCCGGCGGCGTCGACGCGGCAGTCGAGGCTGCGCACCTCCTCCGGCAGGGTGAACATCTCGCCGTCGAGGCGGTCGATCATCTGGTCGGAGACCCTCTGCATCCATTCGACGAGCTGGTCGTTGTCGGTGAGGGTGTAGTGGGGGTCTTCGTCGAGGCGTCGGTAAGCGCCGCGCGCCGTGCACTCCTCGCTGAAGAGCTCGCGGGCGACCTTCTGCTGCTTCTCGACGATCCCCGCCAGCGCATCCAGCGACCAGTTGTACGCCTCATCCAGGTCGATCTCGCGGCCGAGGAAGAACTGCGAGAACAGCTCGTAGCGTTCGCGCCCGACAGCATCCTCGTGAGAGGCCAGCGGTGCGAGCTCGGTCGACAGCCAATCGGCCATCTCGGCGAACGCGTTCTTCGCGCTAGCGACCGGCTCGGAATCGACGGCGAGGCCCATGGACTCCAGGAGAGAGCCGTCCTCGGCGAGCGCCTCGCACTGGCTGATCACAGCGTCGATCTGGCGTTGCGACGCCACATCGCCCTGCCCCGCCGCCTCCGCCAGCGATTCGCGGTACCCCGCCAACGAGCGCCGCACGCACAGCATGCGCTCCGCCAAGTTGTGGAGGTCCTCCTCGGTGTCCTTCGGCATGACCGTCAGTGCGTTGCGGATGATCTGCACCGGGCAGGTGACGTTGTTCAGCATGCGCAAGTTCTCGCCCCGGTGGTGGAGGTCGAGCTCCACCACCATGCGGTCGCGCAGGATTTCACCGGTGACGTAGTCGACCTCGTCGAAATCGTCTTCGTCGTCGGAGGCGTCGGTGCCGTCGTGAAGCGCGTCGACGTCCGCGATGAGGTCGCGGATGCGGTCGGCGACGTCGTTCCAGTGCTCCGGGCTGAAGTCCTGCAGCTGGTCGTCGTGACCCGGGATACCGAGCTCCGTGGCGAGCGTCGGCGACAGCTCCGCGAGGTCGTAGACGAAGTCCTCGCACGTCGCGTCAAGGAGCGATGGGGCGCGTTCACTCATGAGTGCAGAGTCTAACCCCGTAGAGGTAGTTTCCGCATACGCGGAAAATAGTCCGCTTGGTACGCTCTTTCGAGCCCCGAATGGACAACATTGTCTAGTCTCGTTCTAGAATGAATGTTATGAAATCCTCGTGGTCTGCGTTTTCACGCCCCCAAAACCCTGCCGCGAAGTGTCTGCACCTGGTGAGATTGAACCCGGTGACATCGAGAAGCGAGCTTGTCACCGCGACCGGCTTGTCGCAGCCCACCGTCACACGCGCCATCGCCGCCCTCATATCCGCCGGCTATGTCACTGAGCGAATGGACCTGTCGAAGTCGAAGGGCCGCGGACGCCCCATCATCCCCCTCGAGCTCTCCGACTTGGAGCCCGTCTTCGCCGGCATCTCCGTGGGCACGACCGCGACGTACATCGCGCTGTTCGACATCAAGGGGCGCACCATCCGCGACCTCGACGTGGACGTGCCCGTCGCCGATCTCAGCCAGGACGACTTCATCCAGCACATCATGGCGGGCCTCAACCGCATCATGGCGGACCTCGCACGCCCCCTGGCCACCGTCGGAGTGACCACCTCCGGCGCCGTCAGCCCCGACGGCGTGGTCAACGCGCCGAACCTCGGGTGGCGCGACGCGAATATCGCCGCGCAGCTCAACGAGCAGTTCTCGGTGCCCGTCACCGTCTCCTCCGCCGTCGCCGCGATCATCGGCTCCGAAATCCAGTCCGGCGACATCATCGGGGATGCCCCCATCATGGCGATTTTCGCCGACGATTCCATCGGCGCGTCCGTCACAGCCGACAAGCGCGTCGTGCCCATCGCCGTCGACCGCGGGGACCTCACCACGCAGGGTCTCCTCGACCAGATCGGCAGCGGCGGGCAATCGCTTAACGACGCCATCTCCCTCTCCCGCACCGACCCCTCCATCCGCGAAGCCCTGGACCGCCGCGCCGGGGGCCTGGGCGAAGTCGCAGCGCAACTGATGGCCGAGCACGGCGCCACCACCCTGGTCGTCGCCGGTTCCGCCTTCATCGACGACCCGAAAGCACCCGCCATCTTCGCCCGCACCGTGCGCCACACGCTTGCCGACGGCACCGACGCCAGCCTCCGCATGATCCCCACCCACCGCGAAATGGTGCGCGATATCGCCCGCGCCGTGGCCCTGGACCTCGTGCTGCGGGAACCCCTCGGAGTGACGCTACCCTAGCGCCGCTGCTGCTGCCCTAGCGCCGCTGCCTTAGGTCAGCTGCGCTAACCCAGCTGCCCTAGCCGTTCCGCGCGCTGGAAACGCAGCCAGTCCTTCTGCTCGCGCAGCCAGCGCCGGCGGGAGAGGATCTCCTTCTTGCGGAGCTCCAAAAGCGCATACAGGATGAACCCGGCCAGGAACGCTACCGCGCCGGGCACGTACATCCAGGTGAAGCCGCGCTCCGGGTGGTACTCCCACAGCAGTCCGGCACCGACATTCGCCGCGACAAAAGGAGCGCACACGGCGATCATCGCGCCGACGGAGAGCAACCCCGCGAACTGCCAGCGCACCGGGTTACCGTCGGCGAACCGGGCGGCGGCGCCGTTCGCCGCGGCGAAAACAGCCACACCAACGGGCACAATCCACACCCAGTGGTGGTACCAGGTGAACGGGGAGACCAGGCACGCGCCGTAGCCGGTCACACCGACGGCGACGGGCATGCAGTCCAGACGCACTGCCAACCAGGCGGCGAAGGCGCACACGACGACAGCAGCGAGCAGCAGCAAAAGCCATGTCGAGTCGGACTCGATACCGAGATTGCGCACGAGCACCGACTTCAGGGACTGGGCGCCCGGGTTGAGGTGGTCGCCGACGCGGCTGGATTTGAAGATGGCGTCGGTCCAGAACGCCTTGGCATCGGGCACCACTACGAAGCCGAGCAGCACCGTGACCAGGAATGTGAGGAAGCTGCCAGCCGCGGCCCACCACCGCCGCTGAATGAGGAAGAGGATCCCGAAAAAGGCTGGTGTCAGCTTCACCCCAGTGGCCAGCCCCACACCGATGCCGGGCAGGCGGTACTTGAGCGGCAGGAAATCAAGGCACACGAGCAGCATGAGCACGACGTTGATCTGCCCCCAGAACAGCGTCGCGTGCAAAGGCTCAGTCCCGAACAGGAAGAACGCGGCGAGGAGCGGCAGGATGAGCAGGAACGACATGGGGTTGACGTCGATGCGCATGCGCCGCAGGCACAGCCAGATCACCACGATGACGCTAGCGGCGGTGGTGGTGTGCCAGATGGCGGTGACGGAGGCGTCGTCGAGTGCGCTCACCCACGCGAAGATGATGCCGGCGAACGGCGGGTAGGTGAATGGCAAGTCGTTGAAAATATTGCCTTCGTACAGGTTCGCGCCAGCGGTGACGCGCTCCCCTCCGCGCATATAGATCCACAGGTCGAGGGGAATGTCGGTGTGGAACACATTGTTGAGGTTCAGCGGGTTGACCAGGTACCGCGCCACGATCAGAGCCACAAGCACGCCAAGGCTCGCGATCACGGTCGTTCGTCCCGCCAGTTGTTTCACCCCCTGAACGGTACCCGCGGGGTGGCAGCTTTGCGGGGCCGCAACGCCCAACGGGGGCGATCGGCAAGGGGCGCGGCGCTACACACGGCGCTTCAGGGCGGCGCTACAGCTCGAGGGCGTCGAGCACCGCGTCGAGGGCCTCGCCAACGCCGGTGCGCCACAGGGCGGCGGCTTTAGTGTCCGCGCGCCCGGGCCCGCCGTTGATCACAGCGACGGGTTTACCGGCGGCCCGCGCGTCGAGCACCAACCGGTACCCGCTCATCACCGCCAGGGAAGTGCCCACGGCAATCAGGGACGTCGACGCCTCCAGCCACTTCCCGGCCGCTTCACGGCGCCCCCTCGGCACATTCTCCCCGAAGTACACCACGTCCGGTTTCATGCGCCATCCCCCGCACTGCGCGCACTTGACCATGGTGAATGCCTGCACCGCCTCCTCGGGCAGTTCGACGTCGCCGTCGGGGTTGATCATGGACTCGTCCACCAGGACTGTTTGCAGGTAGCCGGGGTTGGCGGCGTCGAATCGGGCGTCGAAAAGCGTTCTGTTTTCGCGCGCGCCGCAATCGAGGCAGACGACGTGCTCCATGTCCCCGTGGAGCGCAATGACGTTGCGGGAGCCGGCCGCCAGGTGGAGCCCGTCGACATTCTGCGTGATGATGCCGCTGATCAGCCCGGCGCGCTCCAGCTCCACGAGAGCGTAGTGCGCGCGGTTGGGCGACGTCGCGCGCATCTGGCGGATGCCCACGAACGCGCGGGCCCAATAACGGCGCACCGCGGACGGAGAGTGCGAGAACTCCTGGTACGTCATCGGGCGGCCCTTGGACAGGCGGCCGCCTGGGGAGCGGTAATCGGGGATGCCGGACTCCGTGGACACGCCCGCGCCAGTGATAACCAGCGCGGGACCGTTGCGCAGCAGCCCGACGATGTAGGCGAGCGCCTGTTCCGGCGGTGTCGGCTCCGCAGTCTCATGCACCACCCGCTCGATGGAGCGGATCGCGCTGCGGTGGGCGAGTTCGACGGCCGGATCGGTGAATTCCGGTTCGGGGAAGGCCATGTGCGTCACCTGCGCTACCGGAACGGAACTTCCCCCTGCGCGCGGCGCAGTTTGCGGGTGCGCAGGCGCTCGGGGTTCTTGGCCAGGCGTTCCATGGTCCGTACCGCGCACATCACGTGGGCTTCCTTGGAATTGGAGTAGAAGGCCTGCGCGGCCGCCGGCAGCTTCGGCACAGCATGCAGCGGCAAGTCGGACACGGCGAGCAGGGTCCCGTACGGGACGCGGTAGCGGTAACCGTTCGCCGCGATGGTGGACGACTCCATGTCCACCGCCGCCGCCGTGGAATTGCGCAGCCACTCCCACAGGTCGCGCGGTGCCTGCCACTCCCAGTTACGGTCGTCGGTGGACAGGACCGTGCCGGTGCGCATGAGGGACTGCTCTTCCTCCCCGTAGATCTTCTTCACGGATTTCTCCAACGTGCGCTGGATTTCCGGCACCGCGGGGATCGGAGTCTCGGGGTCGATGTGGCTGTGCAGCACGTGATCGCGGCGCTCGTAGGCGTTGCCCAGGATGAGGTCGCCGATGCGCATGCGGGCATCCAGGCCGGCGCAGTGGCCGATCATGATCCAGCACTCGGGGCGCAGCACAGCAAGGCAGTCGGTGATCGTTTTCGCGTTCGACGGGCCGACGCCGATATTGATCATGGTCACGCCGTTGTTCCCGTCGGCCACGAGGTCGAAGCGCGGCATCTGGTACTTCGAGGCGAGGTCCATGGCCAAAGCATCGACACCGTCGACGTCGCCGCGCTCGATCCGCGTGCCGTTGGGGAGGACGAGGGCGTGGTAGCGCGTGGTGTCGTCGGCAAGCTGGCTCAGCCCGAATTTCACGAACTCACGCGTGTGCATCTCGTAGTTGGTAAACAGGATGAATTTCTGCACCGAATCGACTTCGATGCCGGTGTAGTGCTCGATGCGGGCGCACGCGATGTCAAAACGCTGCGGGCCGAAGTGGAACAGGGGTTTCTCGGGGCCGTGGAAGGCGTCCCAGTCGCCGTCGATGATCGCGTCGTGGACGTCGTCGAGCGTGGGGCGCGGCGCCGTCGCGTTCGATCCGCGCTGTGCACCGCGGATGTACTCGGGTGCGATCCCGATGTCGGAGTACCCGACGGAGATCTCGGCATCGTAGTTCTCCGTAAGGCAGCGCAGCTGGTGGCGCAGGTAGCCCGACATCAGGTCCGGGCGCGACACCGCCGCGGAGTACACGCCCGCCTCATCGACGTAGCCGAACGGCTCGGAGCGGTCGATCGGCTTCCACTCCTTGATCTCCACGGCGATCTTCGGGTAGCGCACCTGCGAGTAATCCCCGCCGTCGCGCGCAACACCGCAGGCAGCGGAATAAAGCTCGATCAGCTTATCGACGGCCCCGTCAACGCTTCCCACAACCTCTAACGCTCCCATGCGCCCAACCCTACTGAATGCCCGAAACCGACGGGCTAAAGTGCAATGCTGTGACCAACCCCTCCAAACGGAAGCTCCGCCTTGCCGCGGTGCTGTGCCTGCTGCCCCTGGCTGTGACTTCGTGCTCCGAGAAATCTTCCGGCCCCGAGCCCACTCAGCCTCCCGCCGCGTCAGACTCCGGCGCGCCCGACGCTCCCCCTGCAGGCCTCGCCCTCGACGGCCTCGAGGAGAAAATCGCCGCAATCGAAGAGAAGACGAACACCCAGGCGAGCTTCTCGCTTTTCGACGGCACCACCGCCACCAACGCCGGCTCCGGCGGCACCCTGCCCGCGTGGTCCACCATCAAGGTGCCCATTGCCCTTTCTGCTTGGGAGCACTGCGAAGACAAGGAATTCGTGAAAGAGCAGACCACCGCCGCCATCGAGTGGTCCGACAACGACGCCGCCTACGCCCTGTGGCGCTGCCTCGGCTCCGACGAGGAAGCCAGCCAGATCGTCGGCGACGAAATCGCTTCCGCCGGGGTGTCGGTGCACGTGGAGCCCGCTTTCGGCACCACCTCCTGGCCCACCCCCGCACAGGCCCGCTACGCCCAGCACCTAGTGACCGTGCCCTCTGACAACCCCGTCATCCAGGAGATGCACAAAATCGACGCCGAGCACAGCTACGGCCTGGGCACCATCGCTGACCTGCCGTTCAAGGGAGGCTGGTCCGATGCCCCAGACGCGTCCTTCCACGTCCGCCAGCTCGGCTTCTTCACTATCGACGACACCGACTACGGTGTCGCCATCGCCGCCCGTTCCATCCTCGGCTCCGAGCAGGACTGCCAGGACGCCCTGACAGAGCTAGCCGCACTGCTCGCCGATTCCTCCGGGCAGCTGCACCTGAAGAGCGGGCAGCCCGCCGAGCAAGACCTCGCGCAGAGCCCGCAGTTCGCACCCGAGCTGCCGCAGGGCTCCGAGCTGCCGCACATGCCCGACATGCCCGCGATGACCTGGAAGCCCTAAACCCCCTCCTCCCCCGAGGAGTAGAACAGGGATGACGGATAACAGACGGATGAACAAGCGACTGGGAGGACTGCATCCATGACTCTCGAAGAAACGACTATCGACCTGCTGAAAAAGCTGATCCGCAACGCATGCGTCAACGACCTCACCGCCGACTCCGGTGAAGAGGTCCGCAACGCGGAGACCCTCGAAGAGTTCTTCGCGGGCACCGATGTGCAGGTCCGCCGCTTCGAGCCCCACCCCGGCCGCGTCTCCGTCGCTTTCACCGTCCCCGGCAGCGAGCCGTCCGCCGAACCCCTGACCCTCCTCGGACATACCGACGTCGTTCCCGTCGACGAGGACAAATGGACGCAGAAGCCTTTCGGTGCCGAGGTCGTCCAGGCCGAAGACGGTGCCCGCATCTACGGCCGCGGTGCCACCGACATGCTCTTCATTACCGCCGCGATGGCGGCGGTGACCAGGGAAGTCGCTGTCGCCGCGCAAAACGGAACCCCGCCGCGCGGCGCCCTCACCTTCGTGGCCTGCGCCGACGAGGAAGCCCGCGGAGGACTGGGCGCGGGGTGGATCGCCGAGAACGAACCCGAAGCGTTCAGCTGGCGCAACTGCCTGTCCGAAACCGGCGGCTCGCACATCCCTGTCCAGGACGAAGACGCGGATGCCGACGCACTCGTGGTGGTCGTCGGGGAGAAAGGCGCGGCGCAGCGCCGCATCACCATCCACGGGGATGCCGGCCACGGGTCAGCCCCCTACGGCCGGGAACTCACCGTCGGACTCATCGGCGAAGTCGCGCGACGTCTCGCTGCGATCGAACCGGACGTCAAATCAGACGACCTCTGGCAGGGCTACGTCCGCTCCTTCCGCTTCGACCCGGAGACCGAAGCGGCGCTCATCGCTGGCGGGAACTACGAGGCCTTCGGCCCGCTGGCCCGGTACTCGCACGCCATGAGCCACCTCACCGTCTCCCCCACCGTGCTCCGCGCCGGCGGCGCCATCAACGTGCTTCCCTCCACGGCATACGTGGAGCTCGACATTAGGCCGTTGCCGGGGCAGGAACAGGGGGACGTCGATAAGCTCTTGCTCGATTCCCTCGGCGACCTGGCCGAACGCGTCGAGATCGAGCACCTGATCACCGAAGATGCGACCGTCTCCCCCGCGTCCGGGCCGCTTTACGACGCCATCGTCGACACCTTCCACGAGTTCTTCCCCCACGCCGACGTTGTGCCCACCATCGCCGCCGGCGGCTCCGACCTCCGCTTCGGGCGGCGCCTCGGCGGAGTCGGCTACGGCTTCGCCCTCCACGCCGCCGGACGCGGGTTTGGCGAGGTGCTCGACCAACTCCACTCCCACGACGAATTCGTCCACGTCGAGGATGTCGAGCTGACCGCGCGCGCGTACCGCAGCCTTGTGCGGCGCTTCCTGGGCGTTTGATTTTTCTTACCAAACCACATGTGCAGCACCCCCGTTGTGCACTATCTTTGTGGGGTATGACGACGCAGCTGACCCAGGAAAACTCGACCAAGACCATCAAGAACCCAGCTGACGGATCCATCGTCGGCACGACCAACTACCACTCCGCGAACACCGCCCGCGAATACATCGAGCGTGCCCGCGCCAAGCAGCCCGAATGGGCCGCCACCCCCGTCAAAGAGCGCAAGAAGATCATGCTGCGCTACCACGACCTCGTGCTCAAGCACCAAAAAGAGCTTCTCGACCTCATCCAGGACGAGAACGGCAAAAACCGCCGCTCCGCCTTCGAGGAAGTGCTCGACAGCGCCCTGACCGCCCGCCACTACGCGTACCGAGCCGGCATGCTGCTCAAGGACGAACGCGCCAAGGTCGCGCTTCCGATCGCGACGAAAACCCGAGTCGAGCACGCCCCCATCGGCGTGGTGGGCATCATCGCGCCGTGGAACTACCCGCTGGTGCTCAGCCTGTCCGACGCCATCCCCGCCATGCTCGCCGGGAACACCGTGGTGCTCAAGCCCGACTCCTCCACCCCGCTGACCGCACTGCGCGCCGCCGAACTCTTCGCCGAAGCCGGCCTGCCGAAGGATGTCCTCAACGTCGTCCCGGGCTCCGGCCGCGAAGTCGGCCAGCTGCTCGTGCAGGAGGCCGACTACCTCATGTTCACCGGCTCCTCCGCCACCGGCGCGAAGCTGGCCGCGCAGGCCGGCGAACGCCTCATCGGCTTCTCCGGTGAACTCGGTGGCAAGAACCCGCTGATCGTCACCGCCGACGCCGACGTGGACAAGGTCATCAGCGGTGTCCGCCACGCCTGCTTCTCCAACACGGGCCAGCTGTGCATTTCCATCGAGCGCATGTACGTCCACCGCGACGTGGCGGACGAATTCATTCCGGCGTTCGTGCGCTGCGTCGAGAAGATGCGCATCGGCGGCGGCCACGACTGGAACATCGACATGGGTTCCCTCATCAGCGAGGACCAGGCTGACACTGTCGCCGAATTCGTCGAGGACGCCGTGGCCAAGGGCGCGACCGTCGCCACCGGCGGGAAGCGGCTGCCCAACCTCGGGCCAGCTTTCTACGCCCCGACCGTGCTGCTCAACGTTCCCGAGGACGCGAAGCTGTACCGCGACGAGGTCTTCGGCCCCGTCGTCTACATCGAGGTCGTCGACTCACACGAGGAAGCCATCCGGAAAGCCAACGACACCGAGTACGGCCTGAACGCCTCCGTTTTCGGCAAGCCGTCCACCGCCCAGGAGATCGCTTCCCAACTGCAGGCGGGCACCGTGAACATCAACGAGGGCTACGGCGCTGGCTGGTCCTCCATCGGTGCACCCATGGGAGGCTGGAAGCGCTCCGGTGTCGGCCGTCGCCATGGCGACGGCGGTCTGCTCAAGTACACCGAGTCCCGCACCGTCTCCGAACAGCGCATTGTTCCCATCGCCGGGCCCGACGGCCTCGCGCCCGAGAAGTGGGCGCAGGCGTTGACCTTCGCCCTGAAGTACGGACGCGACCTCATGCGCTAAACTTGTTCGCCCCTGCTATCCGTCCGGATTTTTCTTGCCTCATGTTTTCGGGCGTGCTTGATCGGCGGTCCTGCGTGGTGTTTCGCGGGATCGCCGTATCAGCAGTCGAGCGGTCCGGCAACCCCATGACAAGCCAGCTTGGCGACGCACGGGAGGCCGTCATCGACAACCTCTCCGCGGCCTTCGCCGAGTCGGCTGCGTGGTCGATCGGTTTCTCGGCGCTCTTCCTGGTGCCGGATCAGGACCCCACCCGTGCGAGGTGCCGGGTCAGGGCACCCACTCGTAGAGCGTCTCGTCGGTGGAACGGATGCGGATGCCGGGGGCGGGGTTGAGCCAGGCGTCGATAAACAATTGCTCCTTGCCGCTGAAGACGCGGTAGCTGATTGTCTCGTTGGTTTTGTCGAGGACCTCAATGTCGGCGTGGGTGAGCCACGGGTGGCGGCGGCGCAGGCCGATGAGGGCTTGGTGCTCGCGGAAGATCCAGGCGCCGAGGTCGGAAAGCTCGTCGGGCGTCGCGGGCAGGGGCGGGCGGACGGCATCGTCGGCGCTGAAGCCTTCACCGCGGACGCCTTCAAAGCCTTGTTCGTCGCCGTAGTAGATGCTGGGCATGCCCGGCAGCGTCAGCAGGATCGCGAGGGCCAGGATCGACTTATCCTGACCTACTTTGCTGGCGATGCGGTCGACGTCGTGGTTACCGATGAAGGTGTTGGTGAGCAAATTTCGGGAGATGTCGCGGTGGCGGGACAGGGCGTGGTCGAGTTCCCAGAAGTTGGCGTCGTGAAGCGAGCTCCAGATGGCTTTCCACAGCTCGTACTGGGTGACGGCGTCGAGGGTGCCGTCATGGGCGATTTGGGCGTAGTCGCCGTGGATGACCTCGCCGAGGAAGAGGGCGTCGGGGTATTCGGCGCGCACCCGGGCGAGCACGTCGGACCAGAAGGCGGGTGGGACGGAGTAGGCGACGTCGAGACGCCACCCGGCGACGCCGCGGGCCAGCCAGAACTTCATGATGTCGGCGACCATCTCCTTGACGCGCTCGTCATCGTGGTGGAGCGTGGCCAGTTCGTCGTGCCCCTCCCAGTTGGTCTTGCCGGCAAGCCCCTCGGCGACGGCGGGGTGGGTCGCAGCGACGTGGTTGAATACTCCGTCGAGCATCACTGTGATGCCGCGCGTGCGGCAGGCATCCATGAGCCAGTCGAAGTCCTCGTTGGTGCCCAGACGGGAGTCGATGCGGTAGTGGTCGAGTGTGTCGTAACCGTGCCCGACGGACTCGAAGATGGGGGCGAGCAGCAGGCCGTCGCAGCCGAGTTCGATGAGGTAGTCGAGCCACGGCTCGAGGGAGCGGAGGCGCGGCGCGGCGTCGGCGCCTTCATCACCGCGGTCGCGGATCGGGGCGCCGGTGGCGCCGAGGGGGTAGATGTGCCACCAGATCGTGCTGTCGAGCATGATTCCTCCTGCCTGTAGCTGTATCGAAGCCGCGCTTTGCCCGGCTCAATAACGGCGTCGACGTGTTCCACCTCGATGTTAGTGCTCTCCCGGTGGTGGTTTGGGCGCGCTCTGGGCTAGTCCCCGCGGTTGATGAGCGGCTCGAGGCGCTGGCGGATCCGGTTGTGCCAGTGATCGGCGGACTCTTCCAGATTGGGGCGCAGACCGCGGTGCGTGAGGTTGACGCGGGTGCTGCCGTCCTCATCTTCGTCGATATCGAAGATGTAGTCGTCCCCGGTCGGTTCGTCGTGCACGACGACGCGCTGGCCGTCGTCGCTCCTGTCGACGGTGAGCTCGCCGGGCGTGTCCTCTTCCCACCACTCTTGGGGTTTGCACACGACGCTGTAGGCGTCCTTCCGGGAGGCTGTGACTGTGAAGGAGTCGGTGAAGTCCTGGATGGACTCGACGTGGGTGCCGTCGGAGAACTCGTAGTCCGGCATGGCGGAATCAGGGTCGTAGACGGCGACATCGAAACCGTCTTCGCGGAATTGGCGGAGCCCCTCCTTGATCAGGCGGCGCCCAGCGAGGTTGAAGGATGTCACGTGGGAGAAATCGAGGACGAGTTCGTCGCCGACGAGTTCGCGTTCGACGAGTTCGTGGAGAATCTGCTCGGCGGCGGTGAAATTGATCATGCCCTGCAGCTCGACGACGTGGGTTTCCCCGTCGCGGCGCACAGAGCGGATGCCCGGCGCGGAATAGTAGTGGGAGCCCATCATGTGGAGGCCGAGGCTCTTGGACAGGCGGCGGAAGATCTCCACGCCGCGCACGGAATTGCCCTTCTCGTTCAGGCGCGGGGACAGCGACGCTGCGCCGAGCTGGCCGGGCAGTGTGCCGATCAGGCCGCCGGCCACACCGGATTTCGCGGGAATGCCGACGGTGGACATCCACTTGCCGGAGCCGTCGTACATGCCGGCGGACGCCATGACGGACTGGGTGAGGCGGCAGGCCTGGGAGCTGAGCACGCGCTCCCCCGTGACTGGCTGCACGCCGCCGTTGGCAAGGGTGGCGGCCATGACGGCCAGGTCCTTGACGGTGACCAGGATGGAGCACTGCCGGATGTAGCTGGTCACAGCGTCGTCGACGTCGTCCTCGATAATCTCGTACACCCGCAGCATGTGGGCCAGGGCCATGTTGCGGTCGGCGGTTTTGAGCTCGGCGTCGATGATGTCTTCGTCGAAACGCAGTTGGCGCCCCGCCAGGCGGGAGAACACGTCCAGGACCATGGAGCAACGCTTTTCGACGGTCGCATCCGTCCCCGCCACCAGCTGGTTCACGGCGATGGCCCCGGCGTTGATCATGGGGTTGGTGGGGCGTTTCGTGTCGTCGTCGAGCGAGAGTTCGTTGAATGCTTCGCCGGACGGCTCCATGCCCACAACACTGTGGACGTTTTCCACCCCGCCCTGGTCCAGCGCGATCGCGTAGACGAACGGCTTGGAGATGGACTGGATGGAGAATTCGTAATCGTCATCCCCCACGGAGTAGAGGTTGCCGCTGCGAGTGCACAACGCGAGCGCGAGCTTGTCGGGGTCGGCGTTGCGCAACGTCTCGATGTAGTCGGCGTTCTCACCGTCGGTGATGTCTCGGACCTCGTCGAGGATGGCGTTCAGATAACCGGGGATGGGGGTGTTCAGCATGCCGGCCAGTGTAACGGCGAAGGCCCCCCGATAAGAGCACAATGCTTGCAGTGCTTATCGACGGGCCTTGCAGTTCGTGCCCGGGGGGGGACTTGAACCCCCACGTTCTTGCGAACACTGGCACCTGAAGCCAGCGCGTCTGCCAATTCCGCCACCCGGGCGGGCGACTAAGTAAACATAGCACGCGCACTCCAGCAAACTCCAAATCGACTGGCTGAGGGCAATTTTCGGCTTCACAGCTATGTTGTTGGAACCTGGAACCCTATACTATCTGTCGAAACATTACTGCTGGGAGTGCACGCTGAGAGGAGGTGTGGGCGGATGGGACTGATGGACCGTTTGGCCAAAGTGGACAGTTCGCTGCAGCGCGGACTGGACAACGGATTCGCCGCTGTCTTCGGCGGGCGCGTTGTGCCGGCGGAGCTGGAGGAGCTGCTGAAGCAGGAAACCCAGGACGGGCTGTTCACTAACGAATACGACGAGTTGATCACACCGAACGTGTTCGCGATCGGAGTGTCCAGCAAGGATTTGGAGAACCTCTCGCAGGACCCGGATCTGCCCACCGACCTCGCCGGCCAGCTCACCCGCTTCATCCGCAACCAGAACATCGGCCTGTACGGGCCTGTCGTCGTGCGGGTCGCGGAGGAATCCGGTCTGCGCACCGGGCAGCTCCGCGTGTCGTCGTATGTCGATGAGGAACCGGACGTCGATAGCGGCTTCGACGCGATTTTGTCGGACCGCTCACCCCACTCCCAGGAGGCACCAGTGAACCAGTCCCAGCCCCAGTCCCACGACGCTGCCGGCGCCGCTGTGAGCCTGCTGCTACTCGACGGCACCTCGCGCACTTACCCGGTGCACGAGGGCTCCAATATCCTGGGCCGCTCCAACGACTGCGATTTCCGCCTGCCGGACACGGGCGTGTCCCGCCAGCACGCGGAGATCATCTGGGACGGCACGACCGCGTTCCTGGTGGACCTGCAGTCCACCAACGGCACCACGGTCAATGACCAGCCGGTGGAGAACTGGGAGCTCGCGGACGGCGACGTGATCACCGTCGGCCACTCGAATATCGAGGTCCGGATCGCGGGCACGCGCCCTTATCCGGGCCCGGACGGTACGGCCGGACAGTAAGGTGGCTATCTAACTCATGGATTCTGCATTGATGCTCGGGGCCCGCTTCGGCCTCCTTATTCTTCTGTGGCTGTTCATCTTCGTGGTGCTGGCTGTCCAGCGCCGCGACATCAAGACAGCCGAGGTGGCGCAGCGCCGCACGTCCAGCGCGCCAGCTCCCGCTTCCGCGCGCCGCGAAAAGGCGCACGAGGTGGTCGTGGTTGAAGGCCCCCTGCGGGGCTCCCACATGAATATCTCCACGGTGGAGGACCTCACTTTGGGGCGCGCCGACGACAACGACTTCGTGCTCGGCGATGATTTCGCGTCTTCGCGCCACGCCCGCCTATTCCGCCGCGGATCGGACTGGTTCGTGGAAGACTTGGATTCCCGCAACGGCACTTTCGTCGGCGGCATCCGCATCGACCAACCTGAGCGCGTCCAGGTGGGTACCGACATCAAAATGGGGCGCACGATTGTGAGGTTGATGCCATGACGAACCTGAAGCTCAACTTCCACGCCGCCTCCGACCGCGGGCTGGTGCGCGGCAACAACGAGGATTCGGCGTACGCGGGTCCGCACCTGCTGTTGCTCGCCGACGGCATGGGCGGCCACGCGGCCGGCGAGGTCGCCTCCCAGCTCATGGTCGAGCACATGGAGCACCTCGACCGCGATCCGCAGGACGCGGACATCCTGGCGTTGCTCGGCGGTGCGGCGGACGATGCGAACGCGGCCATTTCGGGCTCCATCAAGGAGCACCCGGAGCAGGACGGGATGGGCACCACTCTCACCGCGCTGATGTTCAACGGGGAGAACATGGGTCTCATCCACGTCGGCGATTCACGCGGCTACCGCCTGCGCGACGGCGAGCTCACCCAGATCACCGAAGACGACACCTTTGTCCAGTCCCTGGTGAACGAAGGCAAGCTGAAGCAGGAGGATGTCTCCTCCCACCCGCAGAAATCACTGATCCTGAAGGCGTACACCGGCCGCCCGGTGGAGCCGCACCTCGAACTTCTGCCTGTCAGGGCCGGCGACCGCTTCATGCTGTGCTCCGACGGCTTGTCGGACCCAGTCACGCACTCCACGATGGAGACCACCCTGGCGGAAGGCACCCCGGAGCAGGCGGCGGCCCGGCTCATCGAGCTGGCCCTGCGCTCCGGCGGCCCGGATAACGTCACGGTGGTTGTCGCCGACGTCGTCGACACCGACGATGCCAACAGCCCGGAGCTGCCCACCGCGGCGGCGATGGCTGGGGCCCTCGTCACCGGCGAAGAACCGACCCACCCGGACACCGCCGCGGGCCGCGCCGCGAAGCTGATGGGAGCGCAACGGGGGGACAAGGGGACGTCGACAAGCAAAAAAGAGGAACCCGCCTCCGACGACGAGGAGGATCACCAACGCGGCAGCCGCACCTTGTGGCCGTGGGTGATCGGCGTGCTCGCCGTCGCGCTGCTCGGGCTCGGCGGACTGTGGTGGTTCGACAGCGCGCGCAACGACACGTACTTCGTGGCCACCAACGACCGCGATGAATTCGTCATCGAACAGGGCCTGAAGTCCTCCGTTTTCGGCCGTGAAATGCACAAACCCGTGCAGAACGTCTGCATCAACGACGACAACCAGATCCGGCTCGTGGACACGAACAGCGTTCCCGGGGACTGCCACCTGTTCGCGCTGTCGGACCTCTCCGAATCGACCCAGGGCCGCGTGCATAACCTCGGCACTGGGTCGTACGCGGAAGTCACGGATCAACTCAACCGGCTTGCCGACGAAGCCCTCCCCGCCTGCGTCGACGACTCCGGTGCCGGCGACGACACCTGCAGGGAGGTGAAGTAAATGCGACGGCTGTTCTCCCGCGGACTGGAACTCTTCCTTCTCGTGCTGTCGGCGGCCCTGCTGCTGCTCATGCTCGTCGGGCTGGAACTGTCGCAGGGCAACGCCCTGACGGTCGACATGCTGTGGCTCGTCGGTGGCTTCATCGGCGTCTACGCCATCGCCCACGTAGCCATGTGTTACGCCGCGCCGTACGCCGACCAAGTGATGCTGCCGCTGGCCGCGACGCTGAACGCGATCGGCCTGGTGGTGATTTACCGCCTCGACCTGGAGACGGACTTCGGACTGTCACCCCGCCAGATGATGTGGTCTCTCGTGGGTATCCTGTTCCTCGTAGCCACGCTGCTCGTCGTGCGCGACCACCGCGAGCTCACCCGCTTCTCCTACCTGCTGGGACTGCTGGGCATCATCCTGCTCGCGCTGCCGCTCGTGTGGCCGCAGCCGCCCGACGCTGAGGCCCGCATCTGGATCTGGCTCGGCCCGTTTTCAATCCAGCCCGGCGAATTCTCGAAGATTCTCCTGCTGCTCTTCTTCGCGCAGCTGCTGGCGCAGAAGCGCTCCTTGTTCACTGTCGCCGGCTACCGGTTCCTGGGCATGACCTTCCCGCGTCTGCGCGACCTCGCGCCGATCCTGATGGTGTGGGCCATCGCGATCGTCATTATGGGCGTCTCCAACGACTTCGGCCCGGCGCTGCTATTCTTCGCCACGGTGCTGGGAATGGTCTACTTCGCCACGGGCCGCACCAGCTGGCTGGTCATCGGGCTCGGCCTCGTCGCCGTGGGTGGCTTGGCCGTGTACAAGGTTTCCGCGAAGATCCAGGACCGCGTGGCCAATTTCCTCGACCCACTGTCCAACTACGACACCACCGGCTACCAGCCCTCCCAGGCCCTGTTCGGCCTGAGCTGGGGCGGCGTGACCGGCACCGGCCTCGGCTTCGGGCACCCGCAGATGGTGCCGGTGGCGCACGCCGACTATATTCTCGCCGCCATCGGCGAGGAGCTGGGCCTCGTGGGTCTGGCGGCGGTGCTCATCATCTTCGCCATCCTCATCACCCG
This sequence comes from Corynebacterium sp. p3-SID1145, assembly GCA_025144245.1. Taxonomy (GTDB): domain Bacteria; phylum Actinomycetota; class Actinomycetes; order Mycobacteriales; family Mycobacteriaceae; genus Corynebacterium. The sequence goes on from JALXXC010000002.1 coordinate 167,166, forward strand.
TGGTTTCCGCACCGCCCTCGCGGTGCGCGACACCTACGGCAAGCTGGTCGCTTCTGGCCTGGCGCTCACCATCGCGGTGCAGATCTTCGTCGTCGCCGGCGGCGTGTCCGCCATGCTGCCCATGACGGGTTTGACCACGCCGTTCATGTCGGCTGGAGGTTCCGCCATCATGGCCAACTACATTCTTCTGGGGTTGCTGCTGCGCATCTCCAACAACGCCAACCGCCCCGTCGAGGACACCGGCGCGGCATCGGACGCCGATGCTGGTGCACCGGGACTTGTGGGGGTGCGGTAAATGAATACGTCGATACGCTGGGGAGCTTTCGGTTCCATCCTGCTGACGGTGCTGCTGCTCGCGAACTTCACGTGGGTGCAGGCCTTCCACGAGGAGGAGTACGCGCGCAACCCGCTGAACAACCGCAACTTCATCGAGGCGAAGAAGGTCGAGCGTGGCCAGATCAGCGCCGGCGGCCAGATCCTCGCCGAGTCCTCCCCGGCGGGCGACGGGTTCTTCACACGCAGCTACCCGAACATGCCGTACTCTTTCGCCCCTGTCGTGGGCTACCTCTCGGACCGCTACGGCGCCGCCGGCGTGGAGTCGGGCTTCAACGCCGATCTGAACGGCGAGTCCAGCGCCAAGGGCAACCGTTTCCTCCGCACGTCGCTGGAGGGCCGCGTGGGTGATTCCGTTGAGCTGACCCTCGACCCGAAGACGCAGGCAACAGCGTACGACCAGCTGGAGAGCCGCGGATACAGCGGCGCGGTGGTGGCGCTGCGGCCGTCGACAGGCGAGGTGCTCGCGATGGCGTCGAACCCGTCCTACGACCCGAACGAGGTCGTGAACGACGACACCGCCGAGGCGACCTGGGAGAAACTCAACGAGGCCTCCGGCCAGCCGCTGCTCAACCACGCGACGCAGGAGCAGCTGCCGCCCGGCTCGATTTTCAAGATCATCACCACCGCCGCGGGCCTGAAGAACGGCTACACGCCCGATTCCCCGCTGACCGGCGACGCCGCAATCACGCTGCCGGGCACAGAGGTGCAGCTGACCAACTACGGCGGCCGCGCCTGCGCCGGCGGAGGCACCACCACCCTGCGCACCGCGTTCATGCTCTCGTGCAACACCGCCTTCGTGCAGATGGCCACCGAGCTTGGCGACGCCCCGTTGCGCGATACCGCCAACGCCTTCGGCGTCGGCCAGAACTACGACCTCGGTCTACCCAACGCCGCTGGCTCCCTCGGCGGACTGGAAGACCTCGCCGCCGTGGGCATGTCCGCCATCGGCCAGCGCGACGTCACCATGACCGCGCTGCAGGCCGCAGTGATGGCCTCGACCGTTGCCAACGAAGGCCGCCGCATGGATCCACACGTGGTTTCCCGCGTGGTCAGCCCCGAGATGAAGACCGTCCGCCAGATCCGCCCACGCCAGGCCGCCGAGGCCCTGACCAAGGAGGAGGCGGAGACCATCACCGACCTCATGTACGCCTCCGAGCGCAACACCTACGGCTACAACGGCAACGGGTTCGCATCCAAGACCGGCACCGCCGAGCACGGTGAAGGACTCCCGCCGCACACCTGGTACGTCGCTTTCGACCCAGACAAGGACGTCGCTGTGGCCGTTGTGGTCAAAGACGGCGGCGGATTGGGCGAGAGCGCCACGGGCGGCCAGGTCGCAGCACCGGTGGGCCGCACCATCCTGAACACCGCCCCGGCACCGAAGCAGGACGACAAGCAAGACAAGAAACCCGCAGGAGGCGCTGAGTAATGCACACCGACAACCGCGCTGAACTCCAGGAGCTCATCGGTTCCGATTACCAGCTCCAGTGGATCATCGGGCACGGCGGCATGTCCACCGTGTGGCTTGCCGACGACCCCGCCAACGACCGCGAAGTAGCCATCAAGGTGCTTCGCCCCGAATTTGCCGGCACCGAGGAATTCCTCACCCGCTTCCGCAACGAAGCGCACGCCGCCCAGGGCATCAACTCGGCGAATGTCGTAGCCACCTACGACTACCGGGAAATCCCCACCCGCGAAGGCTTCAATGTCTGCTTCATCGTCATGGAGTATGTTCGCGGCGAATCCCTGGCCGATCTGATCGCGCGCGAAGGCAAACTGGAGGAGTCTGTCGCCCTCGATGTTCTCGAGCAGGCCGCCCACGGTCTGGCTGTCATTCACCAGCTGGGTCTCGTGCACCGCGACATCAAGCCGGGAAACCTCATGATCACCCAGAACGGCAAGGTGAAGATCACGGACTTCGGCATAGCCAAGGCTGCCGCCGCCGTGCCCCTGACCCGGACTGGCATGGTGGTGGGCACCGCCCAGTACGTCTCCCCGGAGCAGGCGCAGGGCCTCGAGGTGACCTCGGCGTCCGACGTGTACTCCCTGGCTGTCGTCGGCTACGAACTGCTCACCGGGCAGCGCCCGTTCACCGGCGATTCGTCGGTGTCCGTCGCGCTGGCCCACGTGTCCAACGAGGTCCCGCCGATGTCGACGTCGATCTCCGCGCCGACGCGGGAGCTGATCGGCATTGCCCTGCGTAAGGATCCGAACACGCGGTTCGCGGACGGCACCGAATTCCAGCACGCGATCGCGGACGCCCGCGCAGGTAACCGCCCCATCACCACGACGACGAAGAAGGTCGCGGTGGAACCCTCCCCGCAGGAATCCACCGCCCAGCTCGCTGCCGTGACAGAGGCGACCACCATGCACCCGGAGGCGCCGCTCGTGGATTCACCCCCCGCGCCGCGGCCCCGCCCGCAGCAGCCGGCCCCGCGGCAGAACCGGCAGGCGCAGCAGTCCGAGCAGACCCAGAAGACCAAGAAGGGCGGAGGCTTCGCCACCGGCGTGCTCGTTGCCCTCCTGGTTGTTCTCGCCGGCGTCGCTGCAGTGTGGGCCTACACAAGCGGGCTTTTCGACGGCATCACCGGCAACGACTCCACCTCCAGCACCACCGCTGCCACCACGTCGTCGGCACCGGAAACCAAGTCCGAGCCCCCGACGGAAACCGTCACGGAAACTGAGACAGCGAAACAGTCCTCGAAGACTCACGAGCGTCCGACCCAGGCCCCGCCGTCGACGCTGTACAATTCGCCGGAACCCGAGCGCCCGTCGGAACGGGAGCCGAAACCGTCGCAGCAGCAGCCGACCCGTCAGCCGCAGCAGCCGAGCGCCCAGCCGTCGAACAAGCCGTCGGCGACACAATCCCAGCCGACGGCGAACGACAACCCGATTCCGGACCTGGATATCCCAGGACTGCCCAACCCATAACCCCATAAGGACTTTCGACACATGACTCTCATCGGCGACCGTTACCAGCTCGGTAATTCCATCGGCACCGGCGGCATGTCCGACGTCTACGTGGCTACGGACACGCTTCTTGGCCGCGAAGTGGCAGTCAAGATGCTCAAGATCGACATGGCGCGGGACGAGAATTTCCGTGAGCGTTTCCGCAAGGAGGCGCAGAATTCCGCGCGCCTGAACCACCCGAATATCGTGGCGGTGTACGACACGGGCGAGACGGTCGTGGAGGGTATTTCCATCCCGTACATCGTGATGGAGCACGTCAAAGGCCGGAATTTGCGCGACATTGTGCGCGAGGAAGGACCGCTGCGCCCGGAAGAGGCGGCGGCGCTGCTCTACCCGGTGACGCTCGCGCTGCAGGCCAGCCATGATTCCGGGATTATCCACCGCGATGTGAAACCCGCGAACATCATGGTCACCAGCACCGGCGAGGTGAAGGTGATGGACTTCGGCATCGCCCGCGCGCTGGACGATTCGACGGCGGCGATGACGCAGACTTCCGCTGTGATCGGCACGGCCCAGTACTTGTCGCCGGAACAGGCCCGCGGCAAGAGCGCGGATAACCGCAGCGACATTTACGCGCTGGGCTGCGTGATGTACGAGGCGGTCACCGGCACCCCGCCCTTCGAGGGTGAGACGCCTTTCGCGGTGGCGTACCAGCACGTGCAGGAGGATCCGGAGGCGCCGAGTCTGCGTATCCCGGATCTGACGGACGCGGAGGCGGTCAACGTCGACGCGGTCATTCTCACCGCAATGGCGAAGCACCCGGCGGACCGCTACCAGACGGCGTCGGAGATGGCCGACGACTTACAGCGCCTCGAACGCGGTGCCGTGACGGAGGCTGCGCGTAACCATCTCTCCGAGTCGGAACTGGAGGACGACTTCGCGGCTGGTCCTGCTGAGCAGAGCCGTTATGAGCAGCACCGCCAGGAAACCCAGAAGGACAAGAACAACACGGGCATGAAGGTCCTCGCCATTTTGATGGCGGCGGTGATGCTGCTCGGCGGCGGCGCGTTCGCGTTCAACAAGGTCCGCAACGACCGTGAGCAGGAGGCCGCGAAAGACATGGTCTTCGTGCCGAAGGTCGTGGGCAAGAAGCGCGAAGAGGCCGTCCAGGAGCTGGAGAAGCTCGGTCTGCAGGTCACGGTGAACGAGGCGCCGCATCCGGAGGTTCCGCGCGGCCAGGTGCTCAGCACGAACCCGACGGAGGGGTCGCAGCTCCAAAAGGGAACGAATATCACCGTGACGGTTTCTTCGGGCCGCGAAGTCACGGATGTGCCGGATGTCAGCGATATGAGCCCGCAGGACGCGGCGGCCGAGCTCGAGAAGGCCGGCCTCAAGCTTGACGACGACATCAAGCGCGAGCACTCCGACACCGTCCCCGAGGGCGTGATCATGTCTCAGCAGCCCGCCGCCGGTTCCCAGTTGTCGAAGGGTTCGAAGGTGAGCGTGACTGTCTCCGACGGCCGCGAGAAGATTCAGGTTCCGTCCCTGACGGGCATGAATGTGGGTCAGGCCGAATCTGTCCTCACCTCCCTGGGCCTGAAGGCGACCCGGGTCGAGGTGGATTCCTTGAAGCCGAAGGACGAGGTTCTCGCTGTCGCCGGCCAGGGCGAGGAGGTGGACCGCGGCACCACTATCGAGCTCCGCGTCTCCAACGGCATGCTGATGAAGATGCCGAAGCTGGTCCGCCAGTCCCCGAGCCAGGCTGAGTCCACACTGCGTAGCCAGGGCTGGACCGGCAAGCTCAAGACCGGCAGCCCGGTGGACACCCCGGACATCAACGACCACGGCCTCATCGCCGGCCACCGCCCGGCAGAGGGCGAGGAGATCCGCAAGGACGCGGACATCACCGTCGATATTTGGAAGAACCCCGTCCGGGAAGGCGTGGACAATCTGGATAGTCTGCTCCAGGGCCCGTAGGACCTGCGGTGCCTGTAGGAGCAACGGCTCCGTGCTGGTAAAGTCAGCGCACAGAAGAAACCTGTAGAAACAGATACCGCTCCCCTGCACTGCCCGACGGGCCTTAACGGCCCTGAGTGGAGGAGCGCACGATGAAGGACGTGCAACATGCCTAAGGCAAAGGTCACTAAGGACACCGTCAGCACCCCGTCGACCACCACCTCCACCGGAGTCAACCGCACCCCGGTGAAGATCAACACCGGCGGCACCCCGCTGTGGTACAAGATCCTGATGTTCGGCTTCATGATCGTCGGCCTGCTGTGGCTCGTGGTCAACTATCTCGCCGGCCCGCAGATCCCGTTCATGAACGAGCTCGGCCCGTGGAACTACGCCATCGGCTTCAGCGGGCTCATCATCGGCCTGCTCATGACCATGGGTTGGCGCTAAGGCCCCCAGCCTCGAACTACACCAGCGCTCCGCATCCCCGCGGGCGCTGGTTTTTTCATGCCCGCACAACCCAACGCCCCGCCACCCTGCGCTTTGTGGATCGTGTGGAAATCACGGCGTGTTGTTCACGTAGTTATCCCCAGCTATCCCCAGCGCTAAACCCGCAGGAGAGTTTCCACAGACCTGTGCACAACCGTGGTCAATCTTTGTGAAAACAGCTGGCCAACGCAGTGAAATACATATTTCCACAACCTGTGCAAGGTGGTACAGAAGTGACTTATGCACAGGTTCTTCCACATCCTGTGGATAACTTTCTCCCTCGTCCTGTGAGACAGACCAGACACGCCAAAAGCCCCGGGTCGCAACCGCAGTGAAGCGGGCGGCCCGGGGCTAAAGGCTCGAGGGAACTACCTAGACCGTGGAATCGGAGCCTGCGACGTAGTAGCGCTGTTTGTTCACGAACTCATCCATGCCCAACGGACCGAGCTCGCGGCCCAGACCGGATGCTTTCACGCCGCCGAACGGCAGCTCCGCACCGCGCGCCTGGGGGATGTTCACGTGGATCATGCCGGTGTCGATCTTGGCCGCCACCTTCTTCGCGCGCTCCTCATCCTCCGACATCACGGCGCCGCCGAGGCCGTAGCGGGAGTCGTTGGCCAGCTCGATCGCCTCCTCGTCAGAGGAGACCTTGTAGACCTCGGCCACCGGGCCGAAGAACTCCTCGTAGTAGGAATCAGAGCCGACCGGGATGTCGGTGATCACAGCCGGGGTGATGTAGGCACCCTTGCCGGTGACGTCACCGCCGATGCGCAGGTTTGCGCCTTCCTCGACCGCAAGCTTCAGCTGCTGGGCGAGCATTTCCGCGGCGTCGCGAGAGGACAGCGGGTAGTACTCGTTTCCCTCGCCCGGGTTCAGCGGGTCCCCTTCGCTATAGGAGGACGCGAGCCCGACCAGCGACTGCACGAACTCGTCGTAAATGTCTTCCATGACGATGATGCGCTTGTTCGCCGTGCACGCCTGGCCGACGTTGCCGACGCGCTTCTCCCACGCTGTCTTCGCCGCGGCCTTGACATCAGAAGAGTCCAGCACCACGTATGCGTCGGTGCCGCCGAGCTCGAGCACGCACTTCTTCAGCGCCTGCCCGGCCTGGGATGCGATCGCGCGGCCAGCGGCCTCAGAACCCGTCAGGGACACTCCCTGCACACGGTCGTCTTGGATCATCGTGGAGATCTGCGAGTGCTGGGCGTACACATTCGTGTACAACCCCTTTGGTGCCCCGGCTTGGTCGAAGATCTTCTCAATCGCCGCAGCGGATCGCGGGCAGATCTCCGCGTGCTTGACCATGACGACGTTGCCGGCCATGAGCGCCGGCGCCGCGAATCGGGCGACCTGGTAGTAGGGGAAGTTCCACGGCATGATGCCCACGATGATTCCGAGCGGGACCTTGCGCATGACAGAGGTCCCGCCCTGGTTGTTCGGGATCTCCTCGTCGGCGCCGAAGCGGGAACCGTTGTCGGCGTAGTAATTGAAGATCTCGACGACGTCGTCGATCTCCCCGTCGCCCTCGGTCACGGACTTGCCCATTTCCTCGGCGATGATGCGGGAGAGCTCGTCACGCTGCTCGTCGAAAAGCGATGCTACCTTGTGGAGCACCTCAGCCCGCTCCTCAAAGCTCTTCGCGCGCCACTGCTTGAAGGTGTCGTTCGCGGTGGTGAGTGCCTGCTCTAACTCATCGTCGGTAATGAAGTCGAAGCTTTCGACAATTTCGTTCGTTTTCGGATTCTGTACTCGGAATTTTTTCGCCATGTACGCCACGGTACGGACGCTGCGGGTGCCACGCTATAAATTTTTATTTATGCCCAGAGGGGAACGGCGATCGCCGCGGCCGCAACCCCCGCCGCTGAGACTGCCCCACCCCACCGGACGCGCATATCCTCCGAGGTCAGCGGCGCGGCCATGAGCGCACCAGCAAGAAGTCCGCCGAGATGCCCCCAGAGACTCACGGTCGGTGAGAGAAGCGTGAACACCACGTTTCCGCCAACGAGCACCAGCGGCGCCCGCAGGTCGGCGTGGCTCCGAGCGGCAATGGCCACAATCAAGGCCATCAGGGCATACAACGCACCGGACGCCCCGGCGGTGGGCTGGTCGAAACCGAACCACAGCACCGCCGCCGACCCACCGAGAATGCCTGCCAGGTAGGCCAGCACGAACGGCCCCGTGCCCACAGCACGTTCAACGGCGGCACCCACGACAACGAGCATCAGCACATTAACCGTCAGGTGGGTGATGTCCAGGTGCATGAACCCGGAAGTCACCGCACGCAGCAACCCAAATCGCTCACTTTCGACGAAAGGACCCCACAAGACAGTGAAGGTGCCGAGGCGGGAGGACCAGATGACGTCGATAAGCGAATGCGCGTCGAGCGCCGCGACGAGGAACGCCCCCACGCACAGCGACGCAATGGTCGCAGTGGCGGGGGCGCCGTAGAGGACGCGGTTCAATTAATCGGAGACGGTGACGGACTCGATGACGACGTCCTCGACCGGGCGGTCCATGCGGCCAGTTTGCACGTTCGCAATCTCGTCGACGACCTTCTTGGAGGCCTCGTCCGTGACCTCGCCGAAGATGGTGTGGCGGTTGTTCAGGTGCGGGGTCTGCGCCACGGTGATGAAGAACTGGGAACCGTTGGTACCCGGGCCGGCGTTGGCCATGGCCAGGAGGTACGGGCGGTCGAACTGGAGCTCCGGGTGGAACTCGTCAGCGAACTGGAAGCCCGGGCCGCCGGTGCCGGTGCCGGTCGGGTCGCCGCCCTGGATCATGAAGCCCGGGATGATGCGGTGGAAGATCGCGCCATCGTAGAACGGGCCCTCGGTGGTGCCGGACGCGTTCTTCGTGGAGTACTCCTGGGTGCCCTTTGCCAGGCCGGTGATGACCTCGACAGTCTTCGGCGCGTGGTTGCCGAACAGGTCGACGGCGATGTCGCCGTGGTTGGTGTGGAAGGTGATGGTCTGAGTCTTCTGAGTCATGCGGTCCAGGATACGCGTCAACGCGGGCGTTCGTGCCAGCATCAAAGCAGACCCCTCTGTCTGCTTTAGGCATACCGTACGGTTTAGTATTAACATTCAGATACAGCACTAGTGGAAACGTGAAAGGACCCCAGAATGTTCAAGAAGATCGCGGCCGCCGTGGCAGCTGGCTCCCTCGTTCTTGGCCTCACCGCATGCGGATCCAGCGAGAGCACCGATGCGGGCGACGACAAGACCATTCGCGTCGCCACCTCCCCGGGCCCGTACTCTGAGCTCTTCCAGGACGGTGTTGCACCCATTCTGGAAGAAGAGGGCTACAAGGTCGACGTCCAGAACTTCACCGACCTCACCCAGGCCGACACGGCTCTCGCGGAGGGCTCCGCCGACCTCAACGTCGAGCAGCACACCGCATGGATGAACGTGTTCAACAAGGAGAAGGGTGCGAACCTCACCTCTATCACCGAAGTTCCGACGGTGCCGGCGGGCCTGTACTCGGAGAAACACAAGTCCCTGGACGAGGTCGCTGACGGCCAGACGGTCGGCATCCCGCTCGACGGCTCGAATAAGTCGCGCGCACTGCACGTGCTTGTCGACGCCGGCTGGATTACCCTCCGCGACGACGCCGACGAGGCGCTGCTCGCAGAGTCGGACATCGCCGAGAACCCGCACAACCTCGAGATCAAACCGATGGACTCCGCGAACCTGTCGCGCTCCCTCCCCGACCTCGACTGGGCCGTCATCCCGGGCTCGATGAGCTACTCCGCCAAGCTCGACCCGAACCTGCAGCTCTTCCAGGAAGAACTGCGCCCTGAGCTGATCCTCGTCGCAGTCACCACCGAGGACAAGAAGGACGCTCCGTGGGCGAAGGCTGTCGCTGAGGCGTATCGTTCTGACGAGTTTAAGGAGTACTTCAACTCCCAGAATGAGAACAACTACTGGTTCCTGCCCGACTCCCTGAAATAAGCGAACTGACTTCCATGACTGACGCTGTCGTATTCGACCATGTCGGCAAGGTGTTCCCGACGCGGGATAGTTCCTTCGCCGCCCTCGACGACATCAGTTTCACTGTCCCCGAAGGCAGTGTCACCGGTGTCGTGGGCACCTCGGGTGCCGGCAAATCCACGCTGATCCGGATGGTGAACGGTCTGGAGACCCCGAGCTCCGGCGCTGTCACCGTGCACGGGCAGCAGCCGGCTTCCTTGAGCACGTCCGAGCTGCGTGAGCTCCGCCGGAAAGTCGCCATGGTCTTCCAGAGCGTCAACCTCCTGGAAACGAAAACGGTCGCTGAGAACGTGGCCACGCCGTTGAAGCTGACAAAGACGCCGAAGAGTGAGATTGAACGCCGCACCGCTGAGGTGCTCGAGTTGGTCGGGCTCACCGACCGCGCCCAGCACAAGCCGCGGCAGCTCTCCGGCGGACAGCGGCAGCGCGTGGGCATCGCCCGTGCGCTTGTCACGGAGCCCACAATGCTGCTTTGCGACGAGCCAACCTCCGCCCTCGACCCCATCACCACTTCCCAGATCCTCGACCTGCTCCGCAATATCAACGAAGAACTCGGCGTGACGATCTTGATCATCACCCACCAGATCGACGTGATTGCCCGTCTGGCCGACAATGTGGCGGTGCTCTCCGAGGGCCGTCTTGTGGAATCCGGCCCAGTGGCTCAGGTCTTCGCGGACCCGCAGCACGAACTGACCCAGAAATTCGTGGACACCGTAATCCCGCCCGAACTCGATGCCACCGCGCGTGAGGCCCTCTCCCGCGCACTGGTGAAGAACAGCGAGGTGTAACAGCATGAACCAGCTCAACACGTGGTGGCGCGACACCACCGGCTCCCGCGTCACTCCGGAGATGTACCTCGACTCCTTCGGCGAGACCCTCTACATGGTGGGCATTTCCCTGTTCCTCGGCGCATTGTTGGGTATCCCGCTGGCGCTTGCTTTCGTGATCACCCGGCCGGGGGGCTTGAAGCCCAACAAGGTCGTCTACGGCGTTCTCAATGTGGTCGTGAACATCATCCGCTCGCTGCCGTTCATCATCCTGCTGGTGGCGATCACGCCGTTCACCCGCGTCATTGCGGGGACCGCCATCGGCACCACCGCGGCGCTCGTTCCGCTGACCTTGTATATCGCTCCGTTCATCGCCCGCCTCATCGAGCAGTCCCTGCTGGAGGTCAACCCCGGCATCACCGAGGCTGCCGATTCCATGGGCGCCAGTCTCTTCCAGACCATCAGGTACTTCCTGCTGCCGGAGGCGAAGTCATCCATCATTCTCGCCGTCACCACGGCAACGATCGGCCTGATCTCCGCCACGGCGATGGCCGGCACGATCGGCGGCGGCGGCGTCGGCGACCTTGCGATCTCGTACGGCTACCAGCAGTTCGACTCGATCGCGATGCTCACGACGGTGGTGCTCCTCATCATCATCGTCCAGGCCATCCAGTCCATCGGCAACACCCTTGCCCGCCGAGCGCGGGCCTAACCAGCACTGCCGGACCCTACGCACACAAAAACCAGCTACTTGGATCCAGCTAGTTGCCCCTTTTAGGCGAATAGCTGGATCCAAGTAGCTGGATGTTTATCTCGGGACCAAGTTCTCGGGACCGAGCACTCACCTATCGACGAAACCCCCGGCAACCATCCACGTGGTTGCCGGGGGTGAGTCGTTTCGAGGGTGTGAGTCTTAGAAGCCTTAGAGGCCTTCGACGACCTCGTCGCGGGCGGCGACCATGTTGGTCAGGGCCGGCTCGACCTCGGCGTAGCCGCGGGTCTTCAGGCCGCAGTCCGGGTTGACCCAGAGACGGTCGGCCGGGACGTTGTCCAGGGCGGCCTTAATCAGTTCGACCATCTCCTCCTTCGACGGGACGCGCGGGGAGTGAATGTCGTAGACACCCGGGCCGATCTCGGCGTGGAAGGTCTCGTCGATGTCCTCGAGCAGCTCCATCTTGGAACGTGCGGCCTCGATCGAGGTGACATCGGCATCCAGGCCGGCGACGGCATCGATGATCTGGCCGAACTCGGAGTAGCAGAGGTGGGTGTGGATCTGCGTGGTCGGCTGCGCCTCCAGAGCGACGAGGCGGAAGGCGCGGACGGCCCAGTCGAGGTAGGAGGGGCGGTCGTCGGCACGCAGCGGCAGGAGCTCGCGGAGGGCAGGCTCGTCGATCTGGATGACCTTGATGCCGGCCTTCTCCAGGTCGGCGACCTCGTCGGCGAGTGCGACACCGATCTGGTCGGCGGAGACGGACAGGGGCACGTCGTCACGCTTGAAGGACCAGGCCAGAATGGTGACCGGACCGGTGAGCATGCCCTTGACCGGCTTCTCGGACAGGGACTGCGCGAAGGCGGACCACTCGGTGGTCATGGCCTCCGGGCGGGAGACGTCGCCGACGACGATCGGCGGACGGGTGCAGCGGGAGCCGTAGGACTGGACCCAGCCGTTCTCGGTGACGACGAAGCCGTCGAGAAGCTCGGCGAAGTACTGGACCATGTCGTTGCGCTCCGGCTCGCCGTGGACGAGCACGTCGAGGCCGAGGCGTTCCTGGAGCTCGATGACGTTCTTGATTTCGGTCTTGAGCGCCTCGTTGTACTGCTCGTCGGTCAGTTCACCGTTGCGGTGGTCGGCGCGGGCCTTGCGGATCTCAGTGGTCTGCGGGAAGGAACCGATCGTGGTGGTCGGCAGCGTGGGCAGCCCGAGCTCCTTCTGGGCTTCCTGGCGTGCCGGGAATTCGGGCTGACGCTGAACTGCGCCTTCCGGCAGCTTCGCCACACGGTCGGTGACTGCGGCGTTGTGGATGCGGGTGGACTCGGCGCGGGTGCGCACGGCGCGGTCGGAGCGGCCGAAGGCCTCCGGTGCGTTCTCCTCACCGGCGACGAGCGCGGTGATCTCCTCGATCTTCTCGTCGGCGAAGCTCAGCCACGGTGCGACGTCGACCGGGATGTTCTTCTCCGCGTTGAGGGTGTGCGGCACGTGCTGCAGGGACGTGGAGGTGGACACATGCGGTGCGTCGGCGGTGCCGAGCTTGCCCAGGATCTCTGCCTTTTCGCGCAGGTTGGCGGCCCAGACATTGCGGCCGTCGATGAGGCCGGCCACCAGGGTGGTGTCAGTGCCTTCGAAGGCGGAGGCGACGCGTGCCGGGTAGTCGGCGTCGGCGTCGAGGGTCCACGGGGACAGGTCGACGTGGACGGCCTCCGGGGCAACCTTGGCCAGGGCGTTCAGGCCCTCGCGGGCCGAGCCGTACGGGGTGGTGACGTAGACGTTCGGGCGGTTCTCCGCGGCCAGGAGTTTGGACCATGCCTGCTCGGTGTACTTGGCCAGCTCGGCGTCCGGGGTGGACAGGTCGGCGACCAGGGCGGGCTCGGCGACCTGGATCCATTCGACGTCGGCGTCCTTGAGGGCGGCGAAGACGGCGGCGTAGGCGTCGACAAGGTTGTCTAGCAGGGACCACTCGACCGGCTTGGACAGGGCGAGCAGGGTGACCGGGCCGACGAGTGCCGGGCGGACGGCGTGGCCAGCCTCGCGAGCCTCCTCGACGAGGCGGACGATGCGCTCCGGCGCCGGGGTGATGTCCTGGCCGGCCTCGACCTCGGGCACGAGGTAGTGGTAGTTGGTGTCGAACCACTTGGTCATCTCGAGCGGCACGCGGGTGTCGTTGCCGCGGGCGAGGGCGAACTCCTCGTCGAGGTCGGTGCCGCCGGCGATCAGGCCGACGGTCAGGCCGGTTTCCAGCACCTGGTCATAGTAGGCGACGTCCGCCGGGATGGCGTAATCCTCGATGAGGCCGAGGTCGCGGAGGTGGTTGTAGGTGTCAATCCGCAGGGCACGGGTCGTGGTGCGGAAGGTGTCGGCGTCGATGCGTCCGGCCCAGTAGGACTCGAGGGCGCGCTTGAGTTCGCGGTTGGCGCCGATGCGGGGGTAGCCCTCGATCGTGGCCTTGGGGAAAGTGCTCACTTTATCTCCTTGTTGGTTCACTGTTTGGGTTCTATTCCGAGCCGCGACAGCAGGTCTTGCGTCACCGCCAGGTTGTTGTGGGTGTAGATGTGCAGGCCGCCCACGCCGGCGTCGAGAAGCGTGCCCGCGAGTTCCGCGGTGAGCTGCATGCCCACCTCGTATTCCTCGTCCGGGCTGCTGGCCGACGCAAGCTTGTCGACGACACGCTGCGGCACCTCGATCCCCGACAGCACGCCCATGCGCTGGGCCCGCTTCAGGCTCGTCATAGGCATGATGCCGGGGATCAGGGGGATGCGGACGCCCGCCATCCGAGACTGCTCTGCGAAGCGCAGGTAGTCCTCCGCCTCGAAGAACAACTGGGTGATGGCGAAGTCGGCGCCGAGCCGCTGCTTCGACAGCAGGACATCCAAGTCCAGGTCGGGCGTGGGCGACTCGGCGTGGCCCGACGGGTAGCACGCCACGGACAGGGCGAGTTTGCCGGCGGCGAGGTGGAAGGCGTTTTCCTCCTCGATCTCCTGGATGAGGGTGAGCAGCTCAGTGGCGTACTGCAGGTAGCCGTCGGGCAGGCTGGTCTCCCCTTCCGGAAGGTCGCCGCGCAGGGCCAAAAAGCCGCGAACGCCGGAGTCGATGAGTGTGCGGATCCAGTCCGCGAGCTCGTCGGCTGGGCCGGCGGTGCACGCCAAGTGCGCGATGGTGCGCAGGTTGGTGCACTCGTTCAGGCGCGAGATGAAGTCGGCGGTGCCTTCCAGCCAGCCGGATCGCCGCGAACTGGTCACGGCCACGTAGTCGGGGTTGTAGGCGGCGAGGCCGGTGATCAGGTCCTTGAGCTTCGCTTCGTCCGCGTCGTGGCGGGGCGGGATGAGCTCGAAGCTCAGAGCGGTTCTCGGTTCGCGCCGTGCGGCGGTCAAGACACCGCTGTCGGGTGCTTCGTCGAGGTGGTCCAAGGGCGCAGACGCCGACAGCCTCGACGAAAAGTGTCCTTCAGTCAACGAAGGAGTCCTTTCGTCTCGTCGGTTCAGGTGTTCGTTGTGCCGGGCACGTGGTGTGTCCGGCTGGCTGGGCTCAGCACTTGGAAACTGGTTGGAATGTAACCCGGCCGCGTTTAAAGGTTCAATCACCTCTTTCGTTTTGAGCGCTCTTTGAGCAGTTCACGGCCGTTCCGCGCATGAATATAAAGCGCGAAAATTCGCCGAAAATGAACCGAGCTGTCCACTTTTGCGTGTGTAGTTCGAAAGTCCCGGACGGGGTCGGCCGACTTCACTACTGTGGAGAAGCACGAAGCGTTGCCCACACGACGAAAGGCCTGAAGATCCCATGAATCTCCGCAATATCCGCCTCGCCTCCAAGGTGGCGGGCACCCTGGTCAACCGGTACCGCGAGCTGAACAACGAGCAGCAGCGCGACGTGTACGAAGCTGTGCGCCTAATGGCCCGCGGCGACAACGGCGCGGCTGACCACGGCTCTACCGGGGACACCGCAGAGGACACCTCCACCTTCAGCGCCGCCCGTCTGCAGGCCGGCGACATCACGCGCGCCGCCCACGCACGCCTCGACCGCCGCCGCGCGCAGTTCGAGGCGGAGCAGCTGGACAAGAAGGAGAAGAAAGAGCTGGAGAAGGCCCTGAAGAAGCAGGAGAAGGACGCCAAGAAGGGCAAGCGGAAGGGGATCGCCGTCGGCACCCTGATTCTGGCGCTGCTCGCGGCGATTGCGGGTGCGGTCTACTACTTCATCTTCGGCGGCGACTCCACGGCACCGGCTAAAAAGGCTCCGGTTAAGAAGGCTCCCGCCCCAAAGCAGGCGGCGAAGCCGACCGTGCTTCACACTCAGCCGCCGACAACGGGCTCGACCGGGACGGACCACGGCCCGTTGAGCGAAGAACCGGCGGAGCGAGACGAGGAGCTGCTGAGCTCCATCGATGAGCAGTTGTCCTCGCTGGACACGCTCGACGAGGACGAGAAGGGCGCTGACGCCGGCAACCGCTAGCTCTCCCGCCGCCAGGCGGTGAGCAGGCGGCCGAGCAGGCGGCGCTGCACCTCCGGGTCGTGCTGGACGAGCTTGCCGTCCAAGGGGCGTGTGACCACGAAGACCTCGGCGGCGAAGTCGAGGGGCTTCAAGTCCGCGGGAACGAGACCGGCCAGCGCTGCCCTATCCAGGACGTCCTGAAAGGCCACGATGGTCTCTTCGCGTTTCGCGGCCAGTTCGGCGTCGTCGTGCCAGTGGTCGAGGGTGATGGCGTTGACTAAAGGGCCGACCCCGTAGTCGAGGAGTCCCCAGACGAGATTGTCCCAGTGGGTGCGGGGGTCGCCGTCGAAAAGCGAGCTCGTTGTTTCGATCCTTTCCCCCAAGATTCCCGGCAACCGCAACCCGCAGGCGACATCGAGGTCGGTGCGGGTAGGAAAATTGCGGTAGAGAGTGGCAATGCCGACCTCGGCGCGGGCAGCCACCGCCTCGAGTGTCACAGCGGACTCGGGTGTCGTGCGCATTAGGTCGCATGCAGCGTCAATGATGCGCTCGCGCCGGATTTTCGCATCTGCTCTCATGATTCCCGCCTTGACTAATGGCTTTTCAAGGGGGACCATACGCTAGGAATAAACGATAGTCCAACCTCCACTTAAACAAGGGGTACCCCAGTGGAAACTATCCTCAGCGTCCGCGACCTGGTTGTTCGCCAGGGAGACGCACCATTGAACTTCGATGTCACTGACGGACTCACGTTCCTCATCACCGAGCGCGAGTCCGGTGCGTCGACCCTCAACATGGCCCTCGCCGGCCGCTACCGCCCCAAGGGCGGCGAGATCGTTCTGGACGGTAAGCCGACCTCCCCGCGCCAGCGCTTCAAGCGCGTGGTCATGGGCTCGTGGATCCCGGCCGTCCTGGTGGGCTTGGTGCAGGCCTTCAACCTGTGGGTCGTGCAGGACTTCGTGCTCAAGGTAGATCCGGTCCACCCGTTCCAGATGCTGATGGCCCTGGGCTTCATCGCTGCGGTGTTCAACACGGCGATCCTGGCCATTTACGCCCTGTTCGGCCCGTCTGTCGGCCGCCTGATCACGATGGTTTTGATGTCCCTGCAGCTGGTGGCATCCAACGGCCTTTACCCACCGGAGGTGCAGCCGAAGTTCATCCAGTGGGTCCACTCCTGGGACCCGATGCGCTACTCCGTGGACCTGATGCGCCACACGCTGTTCGGCACCCTGCCGGGCGACAACCGCGTGCACATCGCCATGACGGTGCTGGGGTGCGTGGGCGTGGCAGCGTTCCTGCTGGCCATGCTCGGATTCTGGAAAGAGCGCGTGCTCATGGAGAAGGACATCCACCCGGAGCCGAACGTCTAGCTGGCGGCCCAGCCTGGGCTATCGGCCCAGCTACTGGCGCTGCAGGTGTTCGAGGATGCGCCGCTCCAGCTCACCGAACGCCGGAGAGCTAAGCACCTCGGTGCCGCGCGGGCGGGGCAGGTCCACGGTGATGATCTCGCGGACGCTGGCGGGCCTGGGATTGAGCACGACAATCCGGTCGGAGAGCATGATCGCCTCACGCACGTCGTGCGTGATCAGCATAGCAGTCCAGTCGTGCTCGGCCCACATGCCTTGCAGCCATGTCTGCAGTTCAGAGCGGGTGAGGGAGTCGAGAGCTCCGAAAGGTTCGTCGAGAAGCAATGTGCTCTTCTCCTGCACAACGGTGCGCAGTAAAGCGGCGCGCTGGCGCATGCCGCCGGAAAGCTGGAAAGGCAGGGCCTTCTCGAATCCCTCGAGCCCGAATTGGGGGAACCACTCGCGTGCCCGCGCCCGGGCTTCCTTTTTGGGCACACCTTGGACCTCAAGACCGAGGGCGGCGTTCGCCTCGATGGTGCGCCAGGGGAACAGCAGGTCTTTCTGGGGCATGTAGGCGGTGGTGCCGTCGAAACGCACCTGGCCGGAATCGGGTGTGTCCAGACCAGCGATGATGTTGAACAACGTCGACTTGCCGGCACCCGAGGGTCCGATCAGGGAGACGAACTCACCGGGCTCGACGTCGAAGCTCACACGGTCGAGCACCTGCCGGCCGTCGAATGCGCGGCTGATGTCTTTGAGCTCAAGCACGCTCGGCCTTCCTTTCCTTGATGTGCCACGGAATCACCGCGCGCTCGATGAGGTATGTGGACAGGTAGAGCAGAACGCTGATCACCGCGGTGACCACCACCGCGGC
This sequence comes from Corynebacterium sp. p3-SID1145, assembly GCA_025144245.1. Classification (GTDB taxonomy): domain Bacteria; phylum Actinomycetota; class Actinomycetes; order Mycobacteriales; family Mycobacteriaceae; genus Corynebacterium. The sequence goes on from JALXXC010000002.1 coordinate 184,970, forward strand.
GAGCACGAGGTCGGTGCGGAAAGCGTTCTTCTGCACCGACATGTAGATGCCCAGCCCCTTCTTCGCGCCGACGTACTCGGCGAAGATCGCACCGGTGACCGCGTAGGTGATGCCGATGCGCAGGGCGGTGAAGAACTCGGGCATGGCGGACGGCAGCCGGACCATCCAGAACTCGCGCCAGCGGGAGGCCCCCATGCTGCGCAGCAGGTTCGAGGCTTCGCGGCCCGTGCGGGCAAATCCCTCGATAAGGCCGATGGAGATGGGGAAGAACGTCACCAGCGCCACCACCAGTGTTTTGGGGAGCAGGCCGAAGCCGAACCAGATGATCATCAGCGGGGCGATCGCCACCACCGGAATAGTCTGGGACGCCACGAGCAGCGGTGTGAGGCCGCGCTTGAGCGTCGGGGAGAAATCAATCGCGATGGCCAGCAACCACGCGCACACCAGCGACAGGGCGAAGCCGATGAGGGTGACTTGGAGCGTGGCGGCGGCGTGGGTGCCCAGGATCTCCCGCTGCGCCCACCCTGCGCGGGCCACCTGCGACGGTGTCGGCAGCACCTGCGGGCGCACACCGGTGACGCGCACGAGGATTTCCCACACGGCCAGGCCGGCGATGATGAAGAGCAGCGGCACCCACAGGTTACTGCTCAGACCGCGGGCGCGTTCGGCTGCTCCCCCGGCGGCGGGACTATTCGGCGATGTACTCATTAGTGAAATAAGTATTCCAGTCGGGGGCTTCGCTCAAGGGGTTATTCGCCTCGTCGACAAGCAACTCGTTGTCGAAGAGGAACTGGCCCAGGTCAGCCCACTGCTTCTCGGTCTGGCGGCCGAATTTGCCCTCGTCGTCAAGCATGTATTTCTCGGAGAGCATGCGCTGGCTCTTCTTCAAAAACTCGAGGTCGGTGAGGACGTCCGGGTTCTCCTTCTGCAAGATCTCCGCGGCCTCGTCCGGGTTGTCCACTGCGTCCTGGAAGCCACGCTGGATGGCCTGGACGAACTTCTTGGTCTCCTCCGGGTGCTCCTCCATCCACTTATTGCCGCCCACGACGAGCATCTGGTAACAATCCGGGAAGCCGTAGTCGGTGTAGGCGAAGTTCTTGAGCTTCACGCCGCGGTCTTCGGCCTCGATGCCCTCCCATGCGACGTAGGGCACGGTGAAGTCGACCTCCTTGGAGTACAGAGCCTCGTAGGCGGAGGTGCCCAGCGTGACTTCCTCGAATTCGCCCTTGCCGCCGGCACCGCGGATGACACCCTTCAGAATCGCATGGTCCGCGGGCGACCCGAAGCCACCGAACGTCTTTCCGTCTAGGTCAGCCGGGCTCTTAATGTCTTCACGGTCGGCGAGGACGCTGACTTCGGTGGTCCAGGTCTGCTCAACGGCGAGGACGGAGCGCACGTCGGCGCCAGCGGCCTTAGCCATGGTCATGCGGTCTTGCGTATCCACGGCGAATTCCGCGTTGCCGGAGTCAGTGAGCAGGATCGGGTTGCTGTCGTTGTACGGCACGACTTCGACATCCAGGCCGGCATCTTTGAAGTAGCCCTTGTTCATAGCCACGTACAGGCCGGTGTGGTTGGTGTTGGGCGTCCAGTCGAGGGCGAAGCGGACCTTTGTCATTCCGTCCCCATCACTGTCAGTGCCACCGCCGCATGCTGCCAGCATCATGGTGGATGCAAGCGCGGTCAAAAAAACGGCGATTTTTTTGCTAATGCCCATTTACCTCGGCCTTTCTCCGGGGCGGAGGGCTCATGTGCGCGAGCACGCCGCGACTATCCCTCCGCCAGTGCTAGCTGGATCAGGTTCGACGGGTGAATCTCAGCCTTCGCCTTGCGGCATCGTGGCAGTCTCGGACAGCCACGTTGGCACCCCGTGTCACGCATTCAAGGTTATACCAAGGGTATACCCAGCTTTGCCTGGGTTTCGATTCGCGCGACCGCACAGCGGAAAAATTGTGGAGCATAGGGGAATCGAACCCCTGACCTTCGCATTGCGAACGCGACGCTCTACCAACTGAGCTAATGCCCCTTAACGGGAACGTCTGAAAACGTTACGCTTGTCTCCCGCTCACTCCAAACTTGCCTTCCACCAGCCGCGTTTCAGCGATGCGTCCCATATCTGTTGCGCCATGACGCACCACGGGCGACGATACTCGGGTGACCCTCCACCTCAGTCGTGCTCAGTTTCTCACCGGCGCTCTTGCGGCGGCCGGCACCGCGGTGCTGGCTGGCTGTGCCCCGTCCAGGGAGACCACGCTCCCGAGCACTTCTAGCACCCCCGTCATGCCTGACACGCTGAGCGGCAACAGCAGCACAACCACGACACCTCCCCCGCCGCCGGAGGCGTACGCGCATCGCGTCCCGCAAGAATTCGGCACGCACATGGCCGGAATCACGGATACGGTCCCCAGCACCCCCGGTGCCACCACAATCGCGCTCACCTTCGACGCGTGCGGTGGGCCCGCGGGCTCCGGAGTCGACCAGGCTCTCATCGACACGCTGCGCGAATTCCGCGTCCCCGCGACGCTCTTCCTCAACTCACGGTGGATCGAGGCGAACCCGCACGCAACGCAATCGCTTATCGACGACCCCTTGTTCCTCATCCAGAACCACGGCACCCTGCACACCCCTTTGACTGTGACCGGCCAATCCGCCTACGGAATTGCTGGCACCGAAGATCCTGCCGCGGCGATCAGGGAAATAGAGGACAACCGCGAGCTACTGCGGTCCTTCGGAGTGGAGTCCGGCTGGTTCCGCTCCGGCACCGCCCACTACGACGATGTGACGGTGGAAATCGCCCGCGACCGCGGCATCAACATCGCCGGGTTCTCCGTCAACGGCGATTTCGGTGCCACTGCCCCGGCGAACCAGGTGGCAGCCAGCATCCGCACCGCCCCCGACGGCGCGATCGTGCTCGCGCACATGAATCAGCCTGCCTCCGGCACAGCCGCCGGCGTGCGCGCCGCCTTGGAGCAGATGCGCGGCACCAGCCACCGCTTCGTCTTCGTCGACGGCACTACCCCCAGCTAAAGCGCCACACAGACCCCGCGGTAACCCATCGGGATTCATGGGATGCGAACTGGAGAATCCCACCCACCACAAATGGCGGACGGGATGCGCGGGTCAACGGAGAGCCAAGTTTAGAAGATGATCTTGCCCACGATCTTGGCGATGCCCTTGATCAGGGAAGAGGCACCGTCACCCTTCAGGAAGGACGGGGTGAACAGATCCTTGATGTCGCCGGCGCTCTTGATGATGCCGTTGGTGACGTCGAGACCCTTTTTTGCGTTATCCAGGCGTGCGTCAGTGATTTCGATCTGGGCGCGGTCGCGCTTCTGCTTCTCTTCCCACGTCAGATTCTCTTTCTGTGCCTTCTCAGCCTTCGCAGCCTCCTCGACCTTCTCAGCCTTCGGTGCCGCAGTTGCGGTGGTAGCAGTGGTCGCAGTGGTCGCAGCGTTGGCCGGTGCAGCTGCCAAGACCAGAGCACCTGCGAGGACAGATGCTGCGGCGGCGTTGGTGAACTTCTTCATGGTGTGCCCTTTCTCGGGTGTGGGTTGGTTTTTGTTTACGGACGGTGCTCCGTGAGCTCCATGAAGAAATGCTAAGGGCTGAAACATGCGCTCACCAGCGCGTTTATTCCCCGAGAGAGATGTCTGCACCAAAGTATCTCCCGCGATAATCCGGGAATAAGCGGATGCGCTGGGCAGTCGGCGCACGGGTGGTCCTTCCGGTCATGTGCTCGCCCGCACAGTGAAAGGACTTTCGTGCACACCCGCTCAGACCCCCGCTTCACCAAAACAGAAAACCCTGCACCGTGTGGTGCAGGGTTTTGGGGTGTGGAGCATAGGAGAATCGAACTCCTGACCTCCTCCTTGCAAGGGAGGCGCTCTACCAATTGAGCTAATGCCCCTTTGTTCCGAACTGGTGGGCCTAGCAAGAATCGAACTTGCGACCTCATCGTTATCAGCGATGCGCTCTAACCGACTGAGCTATAGGCCCGCTCGGAACTGTTAGAACATTACCCAGGCGACTGGTCTAAAACCAAATCGCCTGGTCATGTGGTCATTCATGTTCATGCAAAGTTATGCAAGCGGTTAGGCTTCACGCGTCTCGCCTGCGGCGGAGTACGGCCCGATGGCCTTCTTCACCTTGCGGCGCAGCGCAAGGAATTCCGGGTCATCCAGCACCGTGGAAAGGTCGTCCACTCCCCACAGCTCATCACGTTTGCCGTAAAACTCCGGGGTTTCGAGCACGTCAATGATCCTCCCCGGGTTCGTAGCCATGACGACGACGCGCTGGCCCAGCAGGAGCGCTTCATCGACAGAGTGGGTGATGAATATGATGCTCGGCCTGCGGGCAGTCCAAATGGTGAGCAAATCGGCCTGAAGCTGTTCGCGGGTGAAAGGGTCGAGGGCTCCGAACGGCTCGTCCATAAGCACCACCCGGGGCTTCACTGCCAGCACCCGCGCAATCTGCGCGCGCTGCTGCATTCCACCTGATAGCTCATGGGGATAGCGTTCTTCCGCTCCTGAAAGGCCGACCGTGCGGGTCAGCGCTTCTGCCGCTTCGTCGTAGTCTGGGTTTTTGGATATGTCCGCCCCAAAGTGAATGTTGTCCCGGACGCTGAGCCAGGGAAAGAGGTTGGGTTGTTGAAACACCACCCCGCAGTGATCGCCCGGCCCGTTGACGCGCTGGTTGTCAACAGATATCTCTCCGGTGGAGGCGTTGAGAAACCCGGCGATCAACCGCAGAAGTGTGGACTTACCGCAGCCCGAGGGTCCGACAATGCACACACGTTCCGAATCCGGGATCTCTAGCGAAATGTCCTCTAGGGCGCGGACGCTCTCGCCCCGCTGCGTCTCGTAGACGTGTGACACGTTTTTGATCTTGATCATTACTGCACCTTTTCCGTCCTTGCCTCTTCCACATCCACCACGGCTCGCGCCGCGTCCTCCGGTGAAAGGGGAGCGTCCACTTCCCCTTCGCTTGAGAGAAATTCTGAGGTGTCCACCAGCACCTGGGCGGCACCCCTCATGCGCTCATCTTGTTCCTCTCCGCTCACGATCGATACGCCTCCCAACTGCCGCTCAGTCTCTTCCAGACTGAGCTCAGCTTGGTTGGCATTGCCTTGAGCGAATTCGTCAGGGTCTGAAGCCGCGAGCTGTGCCACCCATTCCTGGAGCCTCGACCATGTCGCAACGAGTTCGGGGTTCGTGTCCACCCACGGGCGCGAAGCCAGTGAAAAGTTGTACGTCGGAGCTCCGGACTCAGCGACGTCGGTGCTTGTCAACACCACGTGTCCGGATTCCGCAACCTCACTGAGCACCGGGTCCCACACGTAGGTGGCGTCGATACTGTCCGACTGCCATGCGGCGGGCAGGCTGTCCGGGGAGAGGTTGACTAATTCGACGTCGTGGGCGGGGTCGAGCCCGGCGGTTCGCAGCGCGTTGAGGAGGGAATAGTGTGCGGTCGACGAGAAAGGAACCGCAATGCGCGCGCCCCGCAGGTCGGATGCGCTAGCGACATTCGGATCCTTTGCCACCAGGGCCTCGGACGATCCGATAACGGTATTGACTCTGGTGACTACAACGTCAAGGTTGAGCGGGGCGCTGAGCGCTTTCGCGGTGGGAGTCGAGCCGAGGAATCCCAAATCGATGGACTCCGAGGCCATTGCCTTGACCACGTCTTGGCCGGTGGGAAACCGTATCCAGTCCACGTTGGCGTTCGGCATGCACGCCTCGGCCAGCCCGCGGTCGCGGGTGTAGAGCTCGGTTCCGAGAATGACTTGGTACCCGATCTTGATCTCCCCGGACGCTTGTGTCGGTTCGATAGGGCACTGTGCGTCCACCTGTTGCTCGTATTCGCTGGCAGACTTACCGACGCAGGCTGCGCACGAGAGGACAGTGGCTAGAGCGACGAGCGTCGCGCCGCACCGTGTTGTTTGAGGAAATGCCATGTCTTTTTATCCTTTCCCGCGCCATGGAGCCCAGCGGCGCTCGACTAGCAAGAAAATCTGATCCATCGCCACCGCGGTCACACCGATCACGATGATGCAGGCGATAGTTAGGGAGGTATTGAGCTGCGTTCCGGAGATGAACGCCAGCCCGCCGATACCTGGCACACCGTCGTTGAGCTCCGCCGCGATAATGGCGGACCACGCCATGCCGTTGGCCAACCGAACGCCGCTCAAGATTTCGGGCAGTGCCCCGGGAATACTCACCCGCCGAATGACGTCGAAGCGGCTCGCCCCCAGAGATTGCGCGGCCCGAACCCAGTCCTGCCTCACACCGAGCACGCCGCTGACAGTGGCCACCGTCACGGCGGGAAAGGTCGCCAAGAACAGCAAGATGACCTTCGACGTGTCCCCAATGCCGAACCAGACGATGAGCAGACCGATGTATCCGAGGGGCGGGAGTGCGCGCATGAAGCTGATGTACGGCTCGACCACCGAACGAACTGCGCGGTAACTTGCCAGCAGCCAGCCGAGGGCCACGCCGACGATTATGCCCGCCCCCAGGCCGACCGCGAGACGCTGCAAGGTCGCCAAGAGGTGCTGCCAGAGAAAGTATCCTTGCACGCCACAGGCGCGGCGCGCACTTCCCTCCCCCATCGAGCGACAGATATTCGTGTCCACCAGTTGGCGGCCGACGTCCTGTGGGGAAGGCAGGATCACCGGGTTGATGGACGTAAACCGGGTCACAGACCACCACAGCGCGATCAGCCCAGCAAGAACCGCCGCCTGAAGCGCCCGCAGGCTCCATATATTTCGTATTTGCATGTATCCACTCTTCTCTGTTTCTTCGTTGCTCATACGCCGAGCTTTTCGTCCTGCGGGATCTGCTCCCCCGCTGTGACGCGCTTGCCGAGAATGGCCAGCTTCGTGCGGCGCTTGTCGTGGAGCGTGTGCGTGCGCAGGTCGCGCCACCACCTGTCGAGGGGGTCCGGACCAGCCGCACCCGCGGTACCGGTCACCTCGAACAACCGCTGAACCGTGCCCAGGGCCGCTTCGTGGATCGCAAGCTTTGCCGCAATGACGGTCGCAGCGACGTCGTCTGCATCGGCTGCCGCGTCGTCAAGCGCGTGGAGCATGCTGCTTAACGACGCCCGCGCCGCGAACAGCGCGACCTCCACCTCGCCGACTAGTGCGCTGAGCAGATAGTCCTCTCCCCCGCCGTCACGCGGGAATCCCGCTCGCTGGTAGGTGGCGCGTACCGCCCCTTCGAACAGGCCGAGGTCGATGCCGGCGTGGAGGGCCTGCGCATAGGCGCCGTAGTGGGGCAAAGCGAGGGCGCCGCTACGCAGCGAACGCGGTGCCCGCGATACGTCGACGTCGTGGAAGCGCACCGTGGAGCTGGCGGCGAAAGCCTGACCCATCGCCTCCCAGTCACCGGTAATCTCCACACCGGGAGCGTCGGATGGAATCAGTACAGCCACCGCGGGCTCTGTGCTGACGGTCACCGCCAGCAGATCGGCGTAGTCCGACCCGGTGCAGAACCGCTTTTCCCCGGACAGCACGCCATCCGAAATGCGCGTCGCCGGGTTGCCGTCGACTTGCGCGTTGGCCACCAACGCTCCGCTGGGGATCCCGGGAAAACGCCTGGCGAAGACGAAGTGGCTCTGCGGGATCTGGGCGAGCGACCCGTCGACGCGAGCCAGGCGGCGCACCAATTCGACTCCCGTGGATAATGGCAGGTCGCCCACGTTGAGCGCGGCTCCAGACTTGAGCTCCTCGCATGCCAGGCGTACTGCCTCCCGGCGGTCAGCGCCCCGCGCCTCTGCCTCGGTGAGCACGTCGGCGGCGCGATCCGCGGCGGCCATGACATCGTGCGCGTCAGGCATGTGCCAACTCCGCACGGGCACGCAGCGGCGCAATGATCTCGCGGCCGAATCGCTGCACCTCCTCGTCGACGTGGAGGAAGCCGCACAAGACCAGGTCGACACCGATGGCGCGCAGTTCCTCAAGCCGCTCGTGGATCTGCTCGGCGGTGCCGATCAGCCCTGTCTTGAACCCGTCGTTGTACTGGACGAGGTCTTCTAACGAGGAATGCGCCCACATGCCCTTGCCGTCTTTCGTCGCTGCACCGGCGTCGCGCACCGACTTCTGGAACGCCTTGACAGATGCTGTGTCGGCATGCGCGACGATGTCGCGCAGGCGGTCCTGCGCCTCTGCCTCGGTGTCGCCCACAATGACGAAGGCATTGACACCGATCTTGGTCTCACGCCCTGCAGCCTCGGCGTGGGAGCGCACCTCGGCGATCTGGTCACGAAGCTCCTCGGCACTGCCGCCGTTGGTGAAATACCAATCGGCGTACTGCCCGCCGTTGGAGCGCGCGGCCGTGGACGTTCCGCCCTGGAAGAGCTCGGGGGCCTTGAAGGGGCGCGGCTTAAGCGTGTAGTCGCGGATGCGGTAGAAATCGCCGGCGAATTCCACCTTGTCCTGCGTGAGCAGGGCTCGTAGAACCTGCAGGAATTCCGCGGAGCGGCGGTAGCGCTCGTCGTGGCCGAGCCAGGGCTCGCCCACGGCTCGGAATTCGTCGCGCAACCACCCGGAGACCACGTTGAGGGCGAAGCGGCCGTCGTACAGCTCGCTCGCGGTAGCCGCAAGATTAGCCAGCACTCCCGGCTGCCACAGGCCCGGATGGACGGCGGCAATGACCTTGAGCCGCTCGGTGGCCTCGAGCAGGGCGAGCGAGAAGCTCACGGATTCGTGCTGGAATTCAGCCGAGTAGCTCGAGAGGTAGCGCACCTGCGTCAGGGCGTAGTCGAAGCCGGCTTCCTCCGCGTGGCGGGCGAGCTGCCGGTTGTACTCGATGCCCCAATCGGTGCGTTGTTCGACGGTCGAGGTGACTAACCCCCCTGAGACATTCGGCACCCAGTAGGCGAAGGAGAGGTCGTCGGCGATACGAGAAGTGGTCATGAAAAGGGTCCTTGGAATGTATTAAACGGTGGTGGTCACGAACGAGCGGTGGAAGACGAGCGGACGGTGATCGTCGTCGGTGACAGCGCTTTCAATCCGGGCGATGGCGAGGATGTGGTCGCCGACGTCGACCTCGTCGATAAGCTGCGTTGTCGCGCGCAACGCGGCACCCGGCAGCAGAATCGCGTCGCCGTCGGTGTCAAAGTTCAGGCCGTCGAATCGCTGCGCTGAAGGGCGGTAGAAATTCTCCACGTCACCGCGGTTGGCCTCGGAGAGAATGCTCAGCCCGATGCGTTCGGCGCAGCGCAAGAGGGGCCAGGTGGTCGAGGTCTTCTGGATGCTGATGCTGACCAGCGCTGGGTCGAGGCTGTGCCCGACGAAGCTGCCGATGATCATGCCGGACGGCTGGCCGTCGACAAGCGCCGCGGCTGTGGCCAGGGGTGTCGGGGCGAGCGCGAGCGCGCCGCGCAGTGAGCGGGTGTCGGAGATGTCGATGTCCGTCGGGGTTGAAATCGTGGCAGTCATATAGGAGTCCTTCCGTCGTTTCTGTGGTGGTCTCTGTGATCGCAGTAGCGTTCTAGGCGGACTGGGGAGCGAACGGCACCTGCTGCGGCTGAGCGCAGGTCGCGGCCGGATCGTGGTTCGCCACCTCGACACCGAGCCGCTGCAATTCGGGCACGACCCCTTCCCCGACGTGGAAGGTCTCTTCCAGGTGCGGGTAGCCGGAGAGGATGAAGTGGCCGAAACCTTCGTCGATGTACTCCTTGATCAATGCCGCCACCTCGGCGTACGAGCCGACAAGCGCCGTTCCCGCCCCGCCGCGCACGAGCCCGATGCCCGCCCACAGCCCGGGGTAAATCTCCAGGTCGTGCGGGTCCTGCCCGGAGCGAAATGCGCGTCCCCGCCCGTGCAGCTCCGTCATGCGGCGCTGGCTCTCCGATTGCGACCTGGCCAGGCCGCGCTGGATCTTCTCGACGTCCTCAGGGCTGATGCCGGACTGCAGACGAGCAGCCTCGGCCCACGCCTCCTCGCTCGTCGGCCGGGCGATGACGTGGAAGCGGATGCCGTAGTCGAGTTCCCGGCCGAGGTCGGCCGCCGCGCTCGCAACACTTGTGCGCTTTTCTCCCGCCGCGCCGGGTGTCTCGCCCCAGGTCAGGAAGACATCGGCATGGCGGGAGGCGACGTCGACCGCGCCCGCGCTCGAACCGCCGAGGTAGATAGGCGGGCTTGTCTGCGGCCGCTTGGCCAGGCTCGCATTGTCGGCAGTGGCGTACTTTCCCGCGTAGTCGATCGGCTCCGGCGAGCTCCAGAGGTGGCGGGTGATGTCGAGCACCTCCCCGGCGCAGGCGTAGCGCTCGGGCTTGCTCAAAGTGTCGCCGTAGGCTCGTTGCTCGTGGTCCTCTCCGCCGACGACGACGTTGAGCAGCAGGCGGTTGTCGGAGAGCGCCTGGTACGTAGCGGCTTGCTGAGCCAGCAGCAGCGGGGAGACGAGTCCGGGGCGCAGCGCGACGAGGAACTTCAGCTTGCTGGTCGCCCCGATGAGAGCTGCGGTGGCGATCCATGCGTCTTCGCACCATTGCCCCGTCGGGGTGAGGACGGACTCGAAGCCGTTGTGTTCCGCCGCGAGCGCGATCTGGGTGAGGTACGTCAGATCCGCCTCGCGTTGGCCGGTGTGCAGCCCCGCTCCGTGTCCGCCCGACATGATCGTTCGGGAGTCGCCGTAGGTGGGTAGAAACCAGTGAAGAGTTGCTTTCTTGTGCTGTGAATGTGCCATGTCAGAAAGTAGACCAGGCGGTCCATTCTCGTTCCACCGAATGATTCACGCTGAATAAAACGCAGGTAGAAGGGCACAAGAATCTACGCGTGGATCCGCATTTCTATGACGAAACTCCAGACAGCTCGGTCTTGAGTGGGTAGGCTAGCGCTATGCCCACGCTCACGCCCACGCCCGCCACCACTCCCAGTGACGCCCACCCGGTCCACTTCCGCCTCCCGGTAGACAACGCCGCACGTTGCTTGCAGCAGGCGCGGATCCACCCCGGCATCACCCGCCGGCAGCTCCAGGCCGATCTGGGCCTGACCCAGCCAACCACCACCCGCCTCATCACCCGGCTCGAAACGGCGGGCCTAGTCAGCCTTGGGGCCCCGCAGGGCGAATGCTCCTCCTCCGGCCGCCCGAGCGCCGGCGTTTACGTTGATGGCGCTGACCTTGTCGCGGCGGGAGCGCATGTCGGGAAAAGAGAGACTCACGTCGTGCTCACGGATCTCAGCGGTGCCGTTCTGGCCCAAGAGCTGGTGCCCCACGATGTGAGCACCACCACCGCGAGAGAAACGCTTGAGGCGATAGCGTGGCGCCTCGCCCACCTTTCGCGCAGGTCGCCGCACCCAGTGCGCCACGTCGGTGTCGCATTTTCCGCCGATATTGGCCCCGACGGCACCATCACGAGCGCCACCTACGGTTGGGACCGCGTCCCGGCCCATGCGGAGATTTCCGCGGCCCTGCATAACGCAGCACCGGCCGCGAACTTCACGCCACAGTTCACTGTGGAGGTAAGTACAGGCGTTGCCGCTATGGCCGCCCATGAGCTGGCCTATACCGATCTCGCCGCGCACAACGACCCGGCTGTAGCCTCCTCGCTCTACGTTTACGCGCGCGAGGTCTTGGGCTACGCCTGGATCGTCCACGGCGCGATCCACCGGCCCCGCCTCGGGCACCAAACTCCCCTGGTGGCGCGCCTCCTTGAGGGCTCCCCGTTACTAGAACCCGCGCAACGCCGCGGAATCGACCCGCTCAGTGTCACCGCGCTTCTCGACGCCGCCGCCGAGCACGGCCACGCGACATCCAGTATGGTCGAGCTCGTCGAAACGGCGCGCAACGATGCCTCGTTGGCCGCCTTACTCGACCACCGTGCGGATATTCTCGCCGCGGTCATCAACATCGCGGTACAGGTCATCGACCCGTCGTCCGTGGTGTTCGCAGGCGAGACGTTCAGCGCGGATCCGCAGCGGACGCATCGGATCGCTCAACGCATCAGGGAAACGTCGTACGACGACTGCGCCCTCAAGGCTTACCCGGCCAACGTGGCGGTCGTCGGTCAAGCGGCCAAGACCATTGCACTGCACGTGCCGTGGCAGCACCCACTTGGCGTGCAAGCCTAGCGGTAGTCGGTCAACTCGAGGCCGATGCCGCCGACGAGGTCGGCCAGGGCGTTGTAGATGAACGCCGTGAGCGGGGCCATGATGGCCACGAACACCACGCCGATCGCGCCGGCCAGGGCGGCGAGGGCGATGACGAGCGGGAAGTTGATGATGGTCTCCCCGCCCACACCGCCGATGAGCGAGTTGATGGACTCCACTACCCCGGCGGCGTCGACGGCGAAGTAGAGCACGGTCACGGCGAGCAGCCACGCGACGAACCCAATGAGCGCCATGAGGATGCCCACTTTGAAAGCGCTCCCCGGGCGGATGCGGGTGACGGTGACATTGCGTGCTGCCATGCTCTACTCCTTCCCGTCGGTCTCGACGGAGTTGACGTTCACCGGGTCAGCACCCTGGTCGAGGGTCTTCTCGCCCTTGGCCACGGCGGTGGCTTCCTGCTCGCCTTCGTCCTCGACGTTGACGTCGATAGCCAGCAGTTCGTTGCCCTCAGCCAGGTCCACGAGTCGGACACCCATTGTGGCGCGCGAGGACGGGCGGATCTGGTTGACCTCGGTGCGGATGACGCCGCCGGCGGACGTGATGGCGAAGATCTGGTCGTCTTCCTCCACCGCGAGTGCGCCGATGAGCTTGCCGCGCTTCGGGGTGTACTTGAACGTCATCACGCCCATGCCGCCGCGGCCCTGCGGGTTGTACTCCGAGATCGGGGTGCGCTTGCCGTAGCCGCCGGAGGTGGCCACGAGGAGGAAGTCGTCTTCCTTCACCGTGGTCATGGCCAGCAGCTGGTCGTCGCCGCGGAAGCGCATGCCCTTCACGCCGGCAGTGGCGCGACCCATCGGGCGGAGCTGCTCGTCGTCGGCGGTGAAGCGGATGGACTGGCCCTGCTCGGAGACGAGCAGGATGTCATCGTCCGCGCTGACTAGGGATGCACCGATGAGGGCGTCACCCTCGTTGAGGTTGATCGCGATCAGCCCGGCGGAGCGGGCGGACTCGTAGTCGGTCAGGCGGGACTTCTTCACGCGGCCGTCGCGGGTAGCCAACACCAAGTACGGGGCGTCCTGGTAGGTCTGGATCTGGATGACCTGGGCGATCTTCTCTTCCGGCTGGAATTCCAGCAGGTTCGCCACATGCTGTCCGCGTGCGGTTCGGCCGGCCTCCGGCAGCTCGTAGGCCTTGAGGCGGTAGACGCGGCCGAAGTTGGTGAAGAAGAGGATCCAGTCGTGCGTGGAGCAGACGAAGAAGTTCTTCACCACATCGTCCTGCTTCAGTTCTGCACCGCGGACACCCTTGCCGCCGCGTTTCTGGGACTTGTAGGCATCGACCTTGGTGCGCTTGGCGTAGCCGGTCGCGGTGATGGTGACCACGACGTTTTCGCGGGCGATGAGGTCTTCCTCGGTGACGTCGCCGGTAGCCGCGACGAGGCGGGTGCGGCGCTCGTCGCCATGCTTGTCGACGACCTCCTTCAGCTCCTCTGCCACAATCGCGCGCTGGCGCTCCGGCTTGGCCAGGATGTCCTTGTAGTCGGCGATCTCGGCCTCAATGGCGGCCAGATCGTCGACAATCTTCTGGCGCTCGAGAGCGGCGAGACGGCGCAGCTGCATGGCGAGGATGGCGTCGGCCTGAACCTCGTCGACGTCGAGAAGCTCCATGAGGCCCGTGCGTGCCTCGTCGACCGTCGGGGAACGGCGGATGAGCGCGATGACCTCGTCGAGCATGTCCAACGCCTTGACCAGGCCGCGCAGGATGTGGGCGCGCTTTTCGGCTTCGTCGAGGCGGTACTGGGTGCGCCTGACGATGACCTCGATCTGGTGGGCCACGTAGTAGCGGAGCATCTGGTCGAGGCGGAGAGTGCGCGGCACACCGTCGACAAGCGAGAGCATGTTGGCGCTGAAATTCGACTCGAGCGGCGAGTGCTTGTACAGGTTGTTCAGCACGACGCGTGGCACGGCATCACGCTTGAGCGTGATGACGATGCGCATGCCCACGCGGTCCGAGGACTCGTCCTCGATCTTGGAGATGCCGGTCATCTTGCCCGCGGCGACCTGCTCCGCGATGCCGGAGATGAAGTTGTCCGGGTTGACGTTGTACGGCAACTCGGTGATGACGATGACCTGGCGGGTGCCCACTTCCTCGATTTCGGTGACACCGCGCATACGGATGGAACCGCGGCCGGTGGTGTAGGCGTCCTTGATGCCCTGGTCGCCGACGATGAGGCCTGCGGTGGGGAAATCCGGGCCCTTGACGCGCTCCATGCACGCCTCAAGCGTGGTCTTGTCGTCCGCGTCGTGGTTGTCGAGGATCCAGTAGATCGCTTCGGCCAGCTCGCCCAGGTTGTGCGGTGGGATGTTGGTTGCCATGCCCACGGCGATACCGGACGAGCCATTGAGCAGCAGGTTCGGCACACGGGACGGGAGCACGACGGGCTCCTGCGCCTTGCCGTCGTAGTTGGGCACGAAGTCCACGGCGTTCTCGCGGATGTCGCGCACCATCTCCATGGACAGCGACGTCATCTTGCACTCGGTGTAACGCATGGCGGCCGGGCCGTCGTTACCGCGGGAGCCGAAGTTGCCCTGCCCGTCCACGAGCGGGTACCGCATGACCCACGGCTGCGCGAGACGAACCAGGGTGTCGTAAATAGCGGAGTCGCCGTGCGGGTGGAATTGACCCATCGTGTCGGAGACCGGACGGGCGGACTTCACGTACGAGCGCTCCGGGCGGTAGCCGGAGTCGTACATCGCGTAGACAATGCGGCGGTGCACGGGCTTCATGCCGTCGCGCACGTCAGGCAGTGCGCGGCCGACGATGACGCTCATGGCGTAGTCGATGTAGCTGGTCTGCATCTCCTCGTTGATGTCAATGGGGAGGATGCGGTCGCCTTCGCTACCACCACCGAAAATATCGTCACTCAAGGTTCAAGGCCTTTCAGTTAGAGACAGTTCACACAGCAGTTTACGCGCCGCGAGAACCATTCCCCCGCTCCCATGCGGTATCAGAGTGATACCATCACGATCATGGCTATGACGCTTAGGCTCTCCGCCGAGGAGGATCGCGCGCTCGTCTTGCTCGCCAGCGCATGGGGGTGCAGCAAACACGAAGCAGCCACGCGCGCGGTGGTCATCTCCGCAAGCAGACTGCTTGACGACGCCGCCGTGGCCTCCCTTGCCCACGACACCGTCCCCGGCCGTGCCGCGTTGGCCGCCCGCATCCGCCGCGCCCGGCCCAACGAGGCGGATTAACACCGCCGAATCCGCTGCATGAAACCTTTAAGCCCTGAACAGCTGCTCATCATTGCGGACGAGTGCTGCGCGAAGTGGGGCCCTTCTGCCGCTGTGCGCAGTTATTCCGCGATCTGCGCCGCCGCGGCGATTCCCGGCGCGAAGCTGGACGGCCTCCCTGTTTTCGACTCCCCCGCCGCCGCGGCCGACGCCCTTGCCCGCGGCATTGAGCGCCTCGAACCGCTGACCGATTTCAATCCGCCCTTCGCCGACACCGCCGCGGAGATCTATCTGCGCTGGTGCGAGCGCGATTGATGCACCCAGTTTCCGTCAGAAGGAACTGCAGAAGGCTAACGCGCAGTGGATGGCCATTCAGCGCCAGGCAATGGACGAGCTGTGTAAGTACATTCCCCTGCCGCAGCAAAACCAGAATCAGCAGTCCAACCAGCAGCGTCAGGGTCAGTAACCCGCCTGTCAACAGCCACAAAAAGCGATACTCCCCCACATTATGTAGCGTCGCATCGGAACGTTTGTTACATTTGTGGCTGTTGTGGTTGCAGTGATTCATGTGAACCTGTGGCGGAAGAACTGCAACTTGAATGGGAATCAGCGGTCCCGCGAGCACCAACAAGGGTGAACGCGCGGGGCCGTTTCCCTGTTTCCGGACCAGTTCGCAGATCACAAGGCAGTTAAGATGGCCCGCGTGACTGACTTGAAAACTCTCCTGAATGCCCCCACCCGCACCGAGGTCGTCGCCGACCTGACCACACTGGCGGACACAACCATCGCCAACCAGTCGGGCCTGACCGGCATGGCATTGAAGTCCGCTGTCGGCGCCGCGAAGAAAGCGGACGCGGACGCGCTGAGCAAGGGCATCAACCAGCTCATGCCGAGCATCGTCGAGGAGCTCACACCCCACTGGGAGTCTTACGAGGGTTCCGGCAAGTCCAGCTTCGGCGCCCATCTCGCCGACAACGAGGACAGCGTCACCGAGTCCGTGCTGAAGATCGGCGATTCTTTCGCCGACCGCGCCCCCGCCCCGGTGCAGAAGGTGTACTCCTCCATGCGCGGCAAGGTCGGCAAGATCATCGCCCCCGCTCTGCCGGAGTTCGGCGACATCATCGAGCGCCACGCTAAGTAGTAAACGCGCACTACACCCGCGCCCAGGCCGCCGTTCACAGAAATTGGTAGCGTGGGCGGGCAAGACACGGGGTGCCTTGCTCAAGCAAGGCTGAGATCACACCCGCCGAACCTGATCGAAGCCATCTTCGCGGAGGGATTGTCTTGCAACGGCCCCGTGTCCGCTAGTTCCACGTCAACTGGAAGGACACAACATTGACTAGATTCAGCGACGAGCTGCGCGACACCCACCGCGAGAAGTGGGACGCCGCAGTGGGTCACCGTTTCGTGCAAGAGCTTTTCGACGGCACGATCGACGACGGTGTCATGGCCGGCTACCTCGTGCAGGACTACCGCTTCTTGGACAGCTTCTTGCAGCTCCTCGGCGCGGCAGTGGCCACCGCGGACGAGCTCGCGCCGCGTCTGCGTCTCTCCCAGTTCATCGGTGAGGTCGCGGGCGACGAGAACACGTATTTCCTCCGCTCCTTCGAGGAGCTCGGTGTGAGCGACGAGCAGCGGGACAAGACCCCGGACACGCCTGCCTGCGCCGGTTTCACCGGTCTGATGCGCGAGGCCGCCGAGACGCGCTCGTATGCGGCAGCCCTCGGCGTTCTCGTTGTTGCTGAGTGGCTGTACCTCGATTGGGCCACGAATGCCCCAGAAGAGCGTCCGGAGAGCTTCGTGCACAACGAGTGGATCGAGCTGCACGACTACCCGGAATTCCACACGCTCGTCGAGTTCCTGCGCGGCGAGGTCGACCGCATCGGTGAGCGCAGCGAGGAAGACCGCGCCATCATCAACGATTTCTTCGGCAGAGCAGTCACGCTGGAGCTGGACTTCTTCGACAATTCCTACGAGCAACCACTGGAGGTGTAAAAAATGGGCCTTTTTTCGCTTCTCAAAGAATCCGCCCCGGAGTGGGACCCGTACATCCACCACGCATTCGTTGAGGACCTGGGCGAAGGCACTCTCCCGCTGCCGATCTTCCAGGACTACCTGGTGCAGGACTATCTGTTCCTGGTCCAGTACGCCCGCGCGAACGCGCTCGGAGCCTACAAGTCCCGCACGCTCGCCGAGGTCGAATCCGCGGCGCAGGGCCTGTCCGCCACCATCCACGAGACGAATCTCCACCGCCGCCTGACGGAGCGCTGGGGCATTTCCACCGAGGAGCTCGAGCGCGTGCCTGAGAAGAAGTCCACGGTCGCCTACACCCGCTACGTGCTCGACACGGGCATGGCGGGCGACCTGCTGGAGCTGCAGATCGCGCTTGCGCCGTGTCAGATCGGTTATGCGGAGATCGGCACCTATTTGGAGCCGAAGCTTAAGGAGAACGCTGAGCACCCGTACGCGGAGTGGATCCAGGAATACGCCGGCGACGATTTCCAGAATCAGGCGGTAGCCATGACGAAGCTTCTCGACGACCTACTGGGGGTGCCCGCCGAGGAGATCAAGGGCACGAAGCGTTTCGAGCGCCTGCTGGACATTTTCCGCACGGCAACCCGCCTGGAAGCCGACTTCTGGCAGCAGGCGCTCGACAGCTAACTCACCCCCTACCCGGCCAAGCACTGTTGAACACCGTTCAAAACATGCTTTATGCTGCTATTTGACGGTGAGTGGACTACATTTATCGCTATGGCTACACCCGCTTCAGTGAACGAACCCGACATCCTCGACATCGCCCGAGAGAAATGCCTGGAAAACGGCGAAGGACTCTCCGAAGCTGAGATCTACCGAGCTCTCACCATCGAGGATGAACGGTTGCAGGAACTACTCGATCTCGCCCACCAGGTCCGGATCAAGCACTGCGGTGTCGAGATCTCCCTCGAAGGCATCATTTCCCTGAAGACCGGCGGGTGCCCGGAGGACTGTAGCTTCTGCTCCCAGTCCGGGCTGTTCGAATCCCCCGTCCGCTCTGTCACACTCGACACAGCAGAACTAGTCGAGGCCGCCAAGCAATCCGAGAAGATGGGAGCGAGCGAGTTCTGCATCGTTGCCGCTGTGAAGAGCCCGACTGACTCCCTGCTCGACCAAGTCGCCCAGGCGATCGTCGCAATCAACAACGAGGTGGACATATCCATTTCCGCCTCGCTCGGCACACTGACCCGCGAGGATGCCCACCGGCTCTCGCAGATGGGTGTCATGCGCTACAACCACAACCTGGAGACCGCGAAGTCGTTCTTCCCCAACGTCGTCACCACGCACACGTGGCAGGAGCGTAGGGACACCTTGGAGAATGTCTTGGCGGAGGGAATGGAGACGTGCTCCGGCGGGATCATCGGTCTCGGCGAGACTTTCGAGCAGCGCGCCGAATTCGCCGCTCAGCTCGCCGAGATCAACCCGCACGAAACCCCGATCAACTTCCTCGACCCCCGCCCCGGGACCCCGTTCGCTAACCGTCCCTTGGTTCCCCAAAGCGAGGCCTTGCGCGCGGTCGCCGCTCTCCGACTGGCTATGCCCTCGACACAGCTGCGGTTCGCCGGCGGTACCGAGCTTGCGCTCGGGGATGACGGCACAGAAACTGGCCTCCTTGGCGGGGCTAACGCCATCATCGGCGGCAACTACCTGACGACATTCGGCCGGCCGATCGAAAAGGACCGTGATGCGATCGACCGCGCCATGGATTCCCCGCGAAACCTTCCCATCACACCCGTCGGACAGAAACAGCGCACCGATCACGGCGTCCTGTACAGCACGTTGAAGTCGCTCTAGTGAGAATCCCCGATTCAACGGAATTGGCCGACGCAGTGTTGAGCGGCGAGCTCCAATTACCTTTTGACCCGGCGCGACCCTATGACGCACCTCGAATCTGCCCGTTGTGCGAGCGCCGGATGGTCGTGAAAATGAACCCTGTGGCTTGGGAGGCTATCTGCTCACGCCACGGGATTCTCCGCTCGGAGTGGCTGGAACGCTAGGTTCTGAGCCCGACCTACCCGGGCCACCCCGACTTAGAGCGAGGCCACGAATTTCTCCAGTCGATCGGCGACCCGCTCCGGCTTACGCGCCCACTTCGTGTGCCCCAGTCCCCCGATCAACTGTTCAACATGAACGTTGTCGGGGTCGAATTTATCTGCCAGATACGCCGCAGATGCCAATGTGCAGTCATCGTCGTCAGTGAAACGCGTCAGCAGAATCGGTGCGGTGACGTTCTTCATCCCCGCCTCGTAATCGATGTCTTGACCCTTCAGGTCCGCCAGCGAATTCGTGTGCGCGAACCGCGTCCATTCCCTCACGTGCACATCAGATTGCCGGCCGTAGCCCGCCAGGTCCAACCGTCCTGCCGGCCAGTAGCCGACGACCTTGGACACGGCCGTCATGAACAGGCTCCCCAGCGCTACACGACGCCGGTCCGCCCCCACGAAGCTCTCCTTGTACGGGCTTCCGGTGCCCACGCCCATCATGCCCACCACATTGAGCTCCTTCGCCTCCGGGCGCGCAAGGAACAGCGACGCCACTTGCCCGCCCATTGAGTGCGTCAGCAGCACCGTCGGGTGGTCTGCCGGAAGACCCAGCTCCTCTTTCGCGGCACGGATCGTCCTAGGGTAATCCTCCGAGGCGGTGTCGTGGTAGCCCCACCGCGCTTTTCGTGTCGCGCGAGCTGTACTGCGACCCTGGCCGCGCAACTCACCGATCACGACCGGGTAGCCGCGGTCTGCCAGTTCCTGCGCCGTTGGCCGGAAATAGCGGGCCCCCATACCGAAACCCGGCCAGATCGCCACCAGCGGCGCCGGTGCGGTGCCCGGGTCCGCTTGTCCACTGCGCTCCCCTTGAGCGGGAAAGACATAGACCGGTGAGACGTCCCCACTCGGCAGTTCCACATCAGCGTTGACGAAGGTGTACTGGTTCGGACTTTTCTTTTCGCTCATGAAGATAGTGTGCCAGATCACACTCGTCGATAAGCGAAAATGCGTCCTTAGACGTCGAGGAAGCGGACGTCCTTTGCCTTGCGGGTGATGAACGAACGGCGGGCGGCGACATCGTCGCCCATGAGTACGGAGAAGAGCTCGTCGGCGCGCTGGGCGTCCTCGAGGTCGACGCGGCGCAGGACGCGGTGCTCCTTGTCCAGGGTGGTCTCCCACAGCTCGCCTGCGTTCATCTCGCCGAGACCCTTGTAGCGCTGAATGCCGTCGTCCGTGTTGATCTTGCGGCCCTCGTTCAAGCCGGCCTCGAGCTCGGCGTCGCGCTCAGCATCCGAGTACGCGTAACCCGGATCGCCCTTGGCCCACTTCAGCTTGTACAACGGCGGGTTAGCGAGATACACGTGACCGTTGGCGATCAGGTCCGGCATGAGGCGGTAGAGCAACGTGAGCAGCAGCGTTGCAATGTGCTGGCCGTCCACGTCCGCATCAGCCATGAGGACGATCTTGTGGTAGCGGAGCTTGGAGATGTCGAACTCGTCGTTGATGCCCGTGCCCAGCGCCGTAATGATCGCCTGGACCTCGTTATTGTTTAGCACACGGTCGAGGCGGGCCTTCTCCACATTCAGGATCTTGCCGCGGAGCGGAAGAATCGCTTGGTACATCGAATCGCGGCCCTGTTTCGCGGAGCCGCCAGCAGAGTCACCCTCCACGATGAACAGCTCGGAGACGACCGGGTCCTTCGAGCGGCAGTCCGCCAGCTTGCCCGGCAGACCGCCAAGATCCGTCGCGGACTTGCGGCGCACGGATTCGCGCGCCTTCCGCGCAGCTTCGCGCGCTTGCGAAGAGGACACGGCCTTTTTGATGATGACCTTCGCCTCAGCCGGGTTCGCATCGAACCAGTCGTTGAGGTGCTCATTGACTGAGCGCTGAACAAAGCCCTTGATCTCCGAGTTGCCCAGCTTCGTCTTCGTCTGACCCTCGAACTGCGGGTCGCCCACGCGCACGGACACGACCGCGGACAAGCCTTCACGACAGTCGTCGCCGGTGAGGTTCGGATCCTTGTCCTTGATCAGCTTGTGTTCGCGCGCGTAGCGGTTCATCAAACTCGTGAGCGCCGCACGGAACCCTTCCTCGTGCGTGCCGCCCTCGTGCGTGTTGATGGTGTTGGCGAAGGTGTGCACCGACTCCTTGAACCCGCCGTTCCACTGCATGGCGATCTCGAGCTCGTGATCCTTGCCCTTCACGTCGAAACCAACCACCGTCGGGTGAATCGCCGTCTTATTGCGGTTCAAGTGGTTCACGTAATCGATCAAACCGTTCGGGTAGAAGAACGTGACCTTCTTTTCGCGCTTCTTCTTCGTGTCTGGTGCGACACCTGTTTTATCGTCGCTATCCTCAGTCTTCTCCGTTTCGCCGGTATCCTCAGCACCCGCGGTGCCTTCAGCATCGTCGAAGGAATCGCCTTCGATAACCTGAGCAGTGTCGCCTTCCTCGGCGATTGCTTCGAGCTCCAGCTCTTCCTCGGAGACGCGCTCGTCCTTCAGGGTGATGGTCAGGCCCTTGTTCAGGAAGGCCATCTCCTGCAGGCGGCGGGAAATCGTGTCGTAGTCGAAATCGACCGACTCGAAGATTTCCGGGTCCGGCCAGAACCGGATCGTCGTACCGGTGCCGCGGGCGTTGTCTCCCTCCACCAAATCCTCAGGGATCGCGTTGGTGAACTTCTGGTACCAGTGCTTGCCGTCGCGCTTGATGTCCGCCTCAACGCGGGTGGACAGCGCGTTCACCACAGAAATACCCACACCGTGAAGGCCGCCCGAGACTGCGTAAGACTCGGAGTCGAATTTGCCGCCGGCGTGCAGCTGAGTCATGACCACCTGTACGGTCGGCGCACCCGACGGGTGCATTTCCACCGGGATGCCGCGGCCGTTATCCACGACCTGGACACCGCCGTCTTTCAACAGCGTCACCTCGACCTTGTCGGCGTAGCCGGCCATAGCCTCGTCGACGGAGTTGTCCACGACCTCCCACACCAAGTGGTGCAGGCCGCGCACACCGGTGGAGCCGATGTACATGCCGGGGCGCTTGCGCACGGCCTCCAACCCCTCAAGGATGGTGATCGATGACGCGTCATAATGCGGTTGTTGCTCGGCCACTTTCCCGAAACTCTCCTGTCACGGCGTAAATACGTCTTTAACCCATGTCATCTTACACGGTTGAGGTCCCCCACAGACGCACCGCCGACGCCAGCGACAGGGTGTTTCACGCGCGTTTTACCCGTACGTATCCCGCGGCCCGCGGCCCTTGACATGAAGCGGCCCATACCGCCAGTTCTTGGTCTTGGGCGGGTAGACGTGCAGTTTCGTGATCACGCCCGGCCCGATTTTCTCCGCGATCTGGGACAGCACGGTGGACTGCATGTACTTCAGGTTCGTGGCCCAGGCGGTCTGGTCGCAGGAGATGAACAGTTCCCCGTTTTTGATCATGCTCACTTCGGTGTGCTGCGCGATCTTCTCCCCCACGAGCGCTTCCCAGTTGCCCATTACCCAGCCGTGGGCGATGGGTTCTGTCCAGTCGCGCTGTTGAATCTCCTTCTTCAGCAACGAGCCGAAACCGGCGACCTGGTAGCTTCTCCGCAGCGGCCGCCCGTCAGCACCCGTCGGCCGACCCATGTGCGGACGGTTCTTCGCTGTTGTGCCGGGGGCAGTCTTCTCCGGGGCGAGGTCCAGGCCCGGCACGGAGATCTCCGGTGTCGCCGATTCTTCCGTGCCCATCGCCGCGGCGAGTTTGCCCACGGACCGGCGCGGAACGACATTTTGGCCCTGGCCCGCGAGCCGCGGCACCTTTCCTCCGCGCCGCTTCGCTGTGGCCCGGAGATTTTCGAATGTGGCGCTGACCAGGTCTTGCGGCTCAGTCACGAGATCGCCTCGATAGTGGACACGCGTCCGTCGCCGCTATCTTTCATGACCACGCCGTAGCGCGCGGAAACATGGTCATCGAGGTTCGCCGGCAGATCGTCGCCGACCGCGGCGGTGATGAGCACCTGCTCAGCCTTCTCCGCCACGGCTACGAGACGTTGGCGCCGTTTGGCGTCCAGTTCCGCGAATACATCGTCCAGAATCAGCACCGGTTCCGCACCGTCGGACGAGAGCAGCGCATACTCCGCCAGGTGCAAGGCGAGCGCGAACGACCAGGTCTCCCCGTGGCTCGCGTATCCTTTCGCCGGGTGGTCGCCGAGCATCAGCACGAGATCGTCCCGGTGCGGACCGACCAACGTCGTCCCACGGTCGATTTCCTCCTTGCGGCGCCGCGAGAGCTCCGTGAGAAACGCGGCCTCAATAATCGCCGGGTCGTGGGTATCCGCATCAGCGAGCTTTTCGACGCCCCGGTCCACCGTCGAGCTGTACCCGATCCCCGCCGGTCGCGATTCCGGGGCGACTGAGGCGTATGCGTCGTGAACCGGTTGGGACAGCTCGGCGACAAGTTTCTTGCGCCCTGCGATCACTTGCGCGCCGAGTGAAGCCAACTGCATGTCCCAGGCATCGAGGGTGCTCAGCGCGCTGGCGCCCTGGTCGTCGTTGTAACCGCGCCGCAGCAGCATATTCTGCGAGCGCAAAAGCGCGTTGCGCTGACGCAGCACCTTGTCGTAATCCGCTTTCGCCCCGCCGAATCGTGGGGTGCGGATGCTGGCCAACCCGTCGAGAAAGCGCCGCCGCTCCCCCGGCTCACCCACCACGAGCGCCAGATCCTCAGGCGCGAAAACCACCGTCCGCAGCACACCGAGCATCTCGCGCGGGGATTTCAACCGTGTCCGGTTGATCTGCGCCTGGTTGGCTTCCTTCGGCTTGATCAGCAGGTGTGTTGTCAGTTCCCGGCCCTCGTTGACCGTGGTGACCGACACCCGCGCGTTCTGCGCACCGGCGCGCACCAGCGGTTGATCCTGGGAGACACGGTGACTGCTCAACGTCGCCGAGTAGATGACCGCCTCGACGATGTTGGTCTTCCCGTGGCCGTTGCGGCCGGAGAATACTGTGACTCCTTGGTCCAGCTCGAGGTTCAGCTCGGGCCAGGAGCGGAAATCACGCAGATCGAGTTCACGGACAAACACGGATCACGCCGCTTAACCCGGCAGGCGCACCGGCATCAGCAGGTAGGTGAAGTCGGTCGCCGGCGTGTCGAAGGAACCGTCCGCGCCCGCCTCCGGCATCTCCTCCGGTTCCGGGATCATGATGGCCGGCCGCGATGCCTCGGTGAAGCCGAAAACAACACGCTTGGTCGGAATGACACTCAAACCGTCGCGCAGGTAGCCGGAGTTGAAGGCGATGAGCAGCTCATCGGCACCCGTGAACGCGCACTGGAGGGATTCGCTCGCCTCCCCGGAATCAGCGCCGGAGGCATAGAGAGTGACCTCGCCCGGCTTGAAGTGCATGCGCAGCTGCGCGTTACGGTCGGCGACCAGGCTCACGCGGCGGATGGCCTCGACCAGCGGAGCGATTTCAACCGATGCCATGGAAGTGTGCGACTTCGGCAGCAGCGGCTGAATATTCGGGAATTCTGCGTCCAGCATGCGCGTCGTGGTCTCGCGGTTCTGCGAGTGGAGACCGAACAGGCCGTCGCCACCAACGTTCTCGCCGGTGCCCACAGCGATCTCAACCGGCTCCTCGAGGTGGGAGTCCAGAGTGCGGGCGTTGTCCAACAGCGTCTTTGCCGGAATGAGCAGCTTCGCCTGCACATCAGCGTTGACAGGCTCCCACTCCAGCGACCGTAGCGCCAGACGGAAACGGTCGGTGGCGGCCAGCTGGACGCTATTGCCCGAAATCTCCATGTGCACACCTGTCAGCATCGGCAGCGTGTCATCGCGCCCGGCGGCGGATGCCACCTGAGTGATCGCGTTGACGAAAGTGGAGGTGTCCAACGTGCCGGTGACCTCCGGCAGCTTGGGCAGCTGCGGATAATCGTCCAGCGGCATAAGCGGTAGCTCGAAGCGGGCGGCCCCGCCCTGCAACAGCATGCGGGAATTGTCCACGGACACCTCGACGGGCTTGGCCGGCATGTTGGACACGATGTCCGCCATGAGCTTGCCTGCCACAGCGACGCGGCCCGGCTGATTGACCTCGGCGCTGATGCGCACCTGAGTGGAAACCTCGTAGTCGAAGCCCGCCAGTTCCAGGCCGTTGTCATCCGCCGTGATTACCACAGCGCGGAGCACCGGCTGCGTGTTCTTCGTGGGCAGATTGCGCGCGACCCAAGCGACGGCATCCGAGAGATCGTCTTTGTGCACGCGGAATGACACGTTGTTGTCGTCCATGGTCCTCGTCGCTCCTTATTTCGGCTGCCGGATAGGTGAGCTCACTTTCAACTCACCTTAAGCGGTGCGCAGATTCGCCTCAACGCCAGCCTGCCCATTGAAGTGCGCACGCCCGGCCGAGTTGTCCCCACGCTCTCTTTCTCTTGGAATTCATACTAGGAAAAAGACTGGGAGAAACAGTAGGTGCTGTGCAGTCTGTGGAACACAGTCCATCGCACCATGTCGTCTCGGCGTGTCGCCTGTGGGCCATCGGTGTGCAATTCTTGTGGATAACTCGCATTGGTTGTGGATAACTTCTTCGGCCACTTTGTTCCCCACAGCCTCCGCGTCTAATTCCACCGCCAAATCACATCTTTCTCCCGCCCCTGTGGACAGCACTTTCGCGCTGTGGATAACCGTTACGTGACCAATGCCACTTAATTACAACGGTGGAATTACACAGGTGTGAATAAGCCTGTGGATAAACAAAAGCCACCGAGGAAGCCTTCCTCGGTGGCGTAGGTGGGCGTCGTTAAGCGGTGCGCGTCAGCGGGCGCGGACCCGGTTCTTGATGTCTTGGGTGAGCTCCTGGATTTCGTCGTAGGTCGCGCGGTTCTCTGTCATCTCCCCGCGGATCTTACGGTCGGCGTACATGACCGTGGTGTGGTCTTTGCCGCCGAATTCCTGGCCGATCTTCGGCAACGACAAATCGGTCAACTCGCGGCACAGGTACATGGCGATCTGGCGGGCGTGCGCGACCACGCGGGTCTTGCCGGCGCCGGTGAGCTTGTCCATGGGCACTCGGAAGTACTCGGCGGCCGCCTCCTTGATGGTCTCGGCCGTGATCGTCACATCCCCCTCGTCCGGGAGAATGTCGCGGAGCGCGACCTGGGCGACATCGAGGGTGATCGGCTCGTTGATCAGCGAAGAATATGCGGAAACCCTGATGAGGGCGCCCTCGAGCTCGCGGATCGACGATTCGAATTGCGAGGCGATGAGTTCGAGAACGTCCTCGTCGACGCGGGTGCCGTCAGCGGCGGCCTTCTTCATCAGAATCGCGATGCGCGTTTCCAGGTCCGGCGGCTGAATATCCGTGATCAGGCCGCCCTCGAAGCGTGTGCGCAGGCGGTCCTCCAGCGTGGTCAGCTGTTTCGGCGGACGGTCGGAGGACAAAATAATCTGCTTATTCGACTGGTGCAGGGCGTTGAAGGTGTGGAAGAACTCTTCCTGCGTCCCTTCTTTGCCCTCGAGGAACTGGATGTCGTCGACCATGAGAATGTCCAGGTCGCGGTAGCGCCGCTTGAAAGATTCCTGCCGGTCATCGCGCACGGAGTTGATGTAGTCGTTCGTGAACTCCTCAGAGGAGACGTACTTGATGCGCAGGTCCGGTTGCAGCACCTGGGCGTAGTTGCCCGCGGCGTGCAGCAGGTGCGTCTTGCCCAGGCCGGAGCCGCCCCAGATGAATAGCGGGTTGTAGGCGCGCGCCGGATTCTCCGCGACAGCCACCGCGGCGCCGTTGGCGAAACGGTTGGAGGAGCCGATGACAAAGTTCTCGAAGGTGTATTTCGGGTTCAGGCTGATGTCGCGGTCCGGGTCATGCGCCGGCTTCTCGCGCGGAATGCGCTGCGGCGCCGGAACGATCGGGTGGCTCGACTGCTGGCGGGAGGATTCCTCGACAGAGTTCTCCTGCTGCTGCGCGTGAATGCGCGCCAGCTCATCGAGTCCCATGGGCAGCTGTTCCCCCGCCAGCGGCGACGGATTCGCCGGGCGGGTCGGGGGTTGCTGCTGCGCCGCAGTCGGGAACGCCGGTTCAGAGTAGGTGCTGTACCAGTCGTCTGCGGAACTGTCGGTGCGCTGGGGCTGGGCTGGGGCTTGGACCTGGTTTTGCGCCTGGACTGGGGAGTGTGCCGGCACCTGCTGTTCGGAAGCCGCCGGGGTGTTCACTGAAACGGCGAGGTTGCAGGGCTGGCCCATGTGGTGGCTGAGGAGCTCCACGATGTAGGGGCCGAGATTGTTCTCCACCACATTCTTGGCCGCGGTGTGGGGTGCGGAAAGGATGCAGTAGCCGTCGACAAGCATGACGGGCTTGACCAGCTGCAGGTAGGCCCGGTCGCCCGGGGAGAACGTGGGCACGTGCGAATTCGGGCGTTCGGACAGGTTGAGCAGTTCGGCGACGATGTCCTGCCACAGAGCATTCAAACTCTGTTGATCGTGTGCCATGAAAGCCCGCTTTCCCTATCCGAATCCCGTTGCTCGCCCGCGGCGCCGAGATGGCGTTGCTGCCGCGGGCCGCTCACTTACCGCTCGCCGGTTACGAGCTTGTGAACCTTGTGAACAACGTGAACATTGCCCTGAACATGTGAATCCACAACTTTATCCACAGGTGTTGATGGAGTTCCTGTGTAGGTTATCCACAAGACAATCATCATGCTGTGGATAAACGATTGATGCCAAATTATCGCCTTTGACCTCGGTTTATGCCGCTTGGAATGGTAAAGCCTCAAGGTCATATTGAGGTTTATCCACAGTGGCAGTGGAACAATTCCTGTGAAGTTGTGGTGTTACAGCTTTCTTACCCTGCTCCGCCGCGGACTGTCTAGGTGGCACGGCCGCACCCCGGGCGTCGCGGAGCCCGGATCAGAATGCACGTTCGAGACCTCTCCAGACCCGCGCAGGCTACGTCGGCGTGTCGTGTTTGACCTGCGGAAAAACACATTGTTGTAATTTCGGGGGTGAACAAATTCTGGGGTCGCTACCCCCGCGCGTCGATTTGGCCGGTGCGACGCCGATCACGTATCCTGGCATGGTCTGTCGCACTCTGTTACCTCTGCGAATCCACAGCGACCGCAGTGTTCAGGGTGTGCGTGAGAGCATCATCAGTGCCGAGCACCGGGCCGCCTTGTTGGCGAGTCAGCGCCGATGACGCATGCCACCAGCGGTTTTCACGCTGTTAGAGCATCTCACTCACATGTTTTGAAAATGGCTGCCTCGTCCCGGGAAGGCGCCGGCGCCGGAGTCCCATCTCTGGTGCCCGCCGTTGGCCGCCGCATAGATCTCAAGGAGTCACCGCCATGTCTAAGCGGACTTTTCAGCCCAATAACCGCCGTCGCGCACGCAAGCACGGCTTCCGTACCCGCATGAACACCCGTGCTGGCCGCGCCATCGTTTCCGCGCGCCGCCGCAAGGGCCGCAACAAGCTCACCGCCTAGTCGTCTAGCGCGCTGTGCTGCCCCGCGCCCATAAGCTCACTTCTTCGGCGGAATTCCGTCGCGTGATCTCTCAAGGTGGGCGCGCGGGCTCCCGCACCGTCGTGGTGCACTATTACACCCGAACCGACACCGTCATTTCCGGCGGTCCACGGTTCGGGTTAATTGTGTCTAAACAGGTGGGCAACGCCGTCGTCCGCCACCGCGTGTCCCGCCAGTTGCGCCATATCTGCATGGAGTTGGCACGCTCGCTCGACCGGGACGTGGATATCGTCATCCGCGCCCTTCCGGCGAGCGCCAACGCCAGCAGCGATGTTCTGTGCAAAGACACCTCTTCGGGGATCGAGCGGGGGCGCAAGAAGGCGTCGAAAAGCTAAGGCGGTGTCCAAATGGACTACTTCAACTCGGACGGCGAGCGCATCCCCGCACCTTCCGGCCCCATAGGCGCGGCTGTGGTGCGGGGCGTGCGGCTTTACCAAAAACATTTCTCACCCCTTAAGATGGGATCGACGTGCCGCTTCGAGCCGACCTGCAGCGCGTACGCGCTAGAAGCGGTGTCCCGGCATGGAGCAGCCCGCGGTGGCCTCCTCGCGCTTGTGCGCCTAGCCAAGTGCGGGCCTTGGCATCCCGGCGGCTACGACCCCGTACCTATGAACAGGAGTTAGACAACCGGTGCTGAATTTCATCTATTGGCCCATTTCCGCGGTGCTGTGGTTCTGGCACAAGGTCTTCGGCTACATTTTCTCGCCGGATTCCGGTGTGGCGTGGCTCTTGGCGATCGTGTTCCTGACCTTCACCATCCGTATCTTCCTGGTCAAGCCGATGGTGAACCAGCTGCGCTCCGGCCGCAAGATGCAGGAACTCCAGCCGAAGATGCAGGAGATCCGCACCAAATACGCTAAGGACCAGCAGAAACAGGCGCAGGAAATGCAGCGCCTGTACAAGGAAGCCAACATGAACCCGCTGGCCAGCTGCATTGTGCCGTTGGTGCAGATGCCGGTGTTCATTGGCCTGTTGCACGTGCTGCGCTCCTTCAACCGCACAGGCACCTCCGGCGGCGGTTTGGGCATGACCGTGGAGGAGAACCGCAACACCGCGAACTACATTTTCTCCCCGGAAGATGTCCAGTCCTTCCTGGATGCCCGTGTCTTCGGGGTTCCGCTGTCGTCGTACATGTCCATGCCGGAAGAGCAGTTCGCGGCGTTCGCCCCGGCGGACTTCACCCGCACTGAAATCATCATGGTGGCCCTGCCGATGGTCATCGCCTGTGTGCTGCTGACCCACTTCAACGCGCGCATGTCCATGAGCCGCCAGCGCGAGCGCATGGCCAAGCGCAAGGCTGAGCAGGCGGCCGCCGGCAAGAAGCCGGATCAGACCGGTCCGGGTTCGCCGGAAATGATGGAAATGCAGATGAAGACCATGAACGGCATGATGCTGTGGTTCCTCCCGGCAACCCTGTTGTTCACCGGCTTCCTGTGGCACATCGGCCTGTTGACCTACATGCTGTCCAACAACGTGTGGACCTTCTTCCAGACCAAGCTCGTCTACGCCAAGATGGATAAGGAAGAGGCAGAAGAGGAAGAGGCTAAGCGCGAAGCGAAGCGCGCTTCCGCCCCCGTGGCTGGTGCGCGGACCGTGGACAACCGTTCCAAGAAACAGCGTCAGCGCGATGCTGCGAAGCAACGCGCCAACAACGCCCACCCGGAGAACGACGCGATCAACGATGCGGCGAAAGACCGAGCGAAGACGGAGACGGATTCTTCCGGAACTGACCCGAATATCGGCCTGAAGCCCAAGCCCGGCGCCAAGCCGGACAACCCAAAGAAGGGCAAGAAGAAAAAGAAGAAGGGTAAGTAGGCAGATGCCTGACTCAATGCCCCAGAGGGAGGATGCGCCCGTCGCAGCCGCAGAGATCTTCGGTGACCGGCTGCCGCTCGCGCAGGCCTACCACGACTCCCTAGCCACCACCGCCGCCGAGCGCGGTTTCATCGGCCCGAAGGAAGTCAGCCGCCTGTGGAGCCGCCACGTGCTCAACTGCGCCGTTATCGCGGAGGCCTTCGACGAGGGCCTTAGCGTCGCCGACATCGGTTCCGGCGCGGGCCTGCCTGGCATTCCGCTGGCGATTGCCCGCCCCGACCTGCAGGTCACGCTTATCGAGCCCCTGCTGAAGCGCTCTACCTACCTGGGCGAGATCACCAGGGAGCTCGGTCTCAGCAACGTCACGGTCGTGCGCGGCCGCGCCGAGGAGCAGAAAAAGGAGCTTTTCGACGTCACCACCTCCCGCGCCGTCGCTCCCCTGGGCAAATTGGCCGGCTGGTCCCTTCCCCTGGTCCGCCCAGGCGGTTCCATGACTGCGATGAAGGGCGCGAGCGTGGCCGAGGAACTAGAGCGTGATGCCACCCAGATAACCAAGGCCGGCGGCACTGACGCTGAGATCCTCACCGTTGGTGAGGGCTTGCTGGAACAACCGACCACGTTGATCCGCATTGTGCGGGCTGGCTAACGGATGTCCGGGTGCTCTACTAATCTGGCACTGACTAGTTTTTGCTGATTGATACTGATCGATAGTGATCGATACTGAACCGTGACGGGAGGCCACGTGGACGACCAGCAGTGGGATGACACCCCGATTGCTGCGGCGGCTCGCCGTGCGGCGCAGATGAATAGCGGGAAGGCGACGGTGCCTAAGCCGGAGCAGCCGCGCCTGATCACAGTGGCGAACCAGAAGGGCGGTGTGGGCAAGACCACCACGTCCGTGAATCTGGCGGCGTCGCTGGCCAAGCTGGGCCGCAAGGTGCTTGTCGTGGACTTGGACCCGCAGGGCAACGCATCCACCGCGCTGGGTGCGGGCCACCGCGACGGGGAGACGTCCAGCTATGAGCTCCTCATCGGTGAGGCCACTGCGGAGGAGGCGCTGCAGCGCTCCGGGGACAACGACAATCTGTGGTGCATTCCTGCCACGATCGACTTGGCCGGAGCGGAGATCGAGTTGGTCAGCCTGGTCCGCCGCGAGTACCGCCTGGCGGACGCGCTGCGCGGGGGATTCCTCGACGAGCACGGCTTCGACTATGTTTTCGTCGACTGTCCGCCGTCGTTGGGCCTGCTCACCATCAACGCGATGAATGCTGTCGACGAGGTGCTCATTCCGATCCAGTGCGAGTACTACGCGCTCGAGGGCGTGGGCCAGCTTCTGAACAACATTACGATGATCCGCGGTGCCCTGAACCCGAATCTGCACATCTCTGCTGTGCTGCTGACGATGTACGACGCACGCACGAAGCTTTCCGAGCAGGTGGCCGAGGAAGTCCGCGGCCAGTTCGGCGACGTGGTGATGCGCAACATGATCCCGCGCTCAGTCAAGGTATCGGAAGCGCCGGGTTACGGCCAGACCGTGATCGAGTACGACCCGGGCTCCCGTGGCGCGTTGGCGTATTTCGACGCCGCGCGCGAACTGGCCACCCGCGGCGATTACCAGCCGCACGAGACGACCGGGCCGATCGGTGTGAGCCCGGAGATTTTCGCCCAGCTGGGCGAGGAGGACGAGTAGAGCAATGGCAGAGCAACGCAAAGGCGGTCTAGGCCGTGGGTTGGCGGCGCTGATTCCGTCGAACCCGGACCACCACCAGAAGACGGGCCCGCTCGGGGACGGCGCGGCGGATGTCATCATCGGCGGCAGCAAGGGCGCCCGCGACGAGAACAACGCGCCCAAAAAGAAGAAGCAAGTCAAAGGTGCCCCGACGATTCCGGGCGCACCGTCGGTCGGCCGCTCTTCCTCCGTCCCGGCCGCGATGGTGACGGGTGCTGCGGCGGACGCTGGCGGCGCCGCCGATTCTTTCGGCGCCTCCTACCAGGAGATCCCCATTGGGGATATTTTCCCGAACGCGAAGCAGCCGCGCACCACCTTCGATGAGGAGGAGCTGGCTGAGCTGGTCCACTCCGTCAAGGAATTCGGCCTCCTGCAGCCGATCGTGGTCCGTCCGGCGAAGGACGGCTACGAGCTCATCATGGGTGAGCGCCGCTGGCGTGCTTCCTCCAAGGCGGGCCTGAAGCGCATTCCGGCGATCGTCCGCGAAACCTCCGACGAGGACATGCTGCGCGACGCGTTGCTGGAGAATATCCACCGCGTGCAGCTCAACCCGCTGGAAGAGGCTGCCGCCTACCAGCAGCTTCTCGACGAATTCGGGGTCACCCAGGAGCAGCTCGCCGACCGTCTCGGCCGCTCCCGTCCAGTGATTACCAACTCGATCCGTCTGCTCAACCTCCCGGTACCGGTGCAGCGCCGCGTCGCCGCTGGTGTGCTGAGCGCCGGCCATGCCCGCGCCCTTCTTGGCGTCAAGGTCGGCCCGGAGGCCCAGGAGCAGCTCGCCGACCGCATTGTCGCCGAGGGCTTGTCCGTCCGCGCGACCGAAGAGGCGGTGACGTTGCTCAACCGCCAGGGTGCCCTGCCTGACAAGCCGAAGCGTGAGCCGGTGCCGCAGCCCGAGTTCCTCACGCAGGCCGCCGACCGTCTCGCCGACGAGTGGGACACCAAGGTCTCGGTGACCATGGGTAAGCGCAAGGGGAAGATCGTCGTTGAGTTCGGCGACCGCGACGATTTCGAGCGCATCATGGCGCTCATCGAGGGCACGGACTAGCCAAAGGGCCATGCCGCTGCGACACGCCCGGGTGATTCCGCTGGACGCGGTCACCGTGGACCGCATTCACCGCACCGCGGCCCGGAGCGTGTTCTGGGAGCTGGACCCGCTCGGTGATGCGTTCGGCGGCACGGACTCGGACGTCGATAAGGCGGCTTGGCTCCTCTCGCGCACCTACGAGCAGCCCGCGGTGGGCTTTTCCATCGTCGACCCCGCGGCCACGTCCGGCGCGCATGCGACGGTCCTCATGTGCCCGCCGTCCGCGGCGCCCGGCGCTGTGCGCATGCCCACCGCCCCGTTTTCCGCTGACGCATTTTGCCTGACTAGCCTGCACATCGATGCCGCCGTCGCGGGGATCGGCTGGGAGGCAGTGCTTATCGACGCCGCCGTCGCCTCACTCACCCAGCAGTCCATCTCCGCCGTCGAGGCGTTCGGTGTGCGCTCCGATCGTCCGGAAGAGCTGACTCCGATGTGCCGGCGGCTGGTGGACCAGCGGACCTTGATCGGCCTGATGGATGTCGATGTTCTCGAATCAGCGGGGTTCAAGGTGGTGGCCGACCACCCAGCCATTCCGCGGCTTCGGCTTGAGCTGCCGCCCGCGCACGGCCTGCTCACCGAGCGCGAGATCGCAGAGCTCCTCGCCGCTGTCCCAGTAGGAGGGCGCTAGCGGCCCCTGTGCCCCTGAGAGCTAGAGGGCTAGGCGCGTTCCTGGCGCAGCAGTTCCGTGAAGGAGTAGGTGCCGGTGGGCTGGTTGTCCTGCTCGAGCAGGTACAGGCGCTTCACTGCTACAACGATGGCCTCGGCGATCGCGTCGCGCTGCGTCGGGTCCGTGACGATCGCCATGTCGTGGGCGTTGGTTACGTAGCCCAGTACGACTTCCACCGACGGCATCTGCGTCATGCGCAGAAGCTCCCACGTGCGTCCGTGGTTGTAGCAGTTGCCCAGCTCCGTGCGGGCGACGATCTCGCGCTGGATGAACCCGGAGAGCATCTCGCCCGTCATGGACGACGCACCGAGCTCCGAACCGAAGTAGAACGTGGCTACACCGTTGGCTTTCTCGTTCTGGTAGCGGTCCAGCTGCAGGGAGATCAGCAGGTCGGCCTCGAAGCTGTTCGCCAAATCAGCGCGGGTCTTCGCCGGCGGGCAGTCGCCGCGCGGCCCCGACATGATGGTCTCCATGCCTGCGGCGATCATGCGGGCCTCGACCCGGGAGGCCAGATCCCACAGGATTTCCTCTTCGGTGATCTCGCCGTAGGGGCCTTTGATCGACGCCATGTCCTGCGGATTGAAATTCGGGTCGATGACCACCCGCTTGCCGGTCAGGCGCGGGCCAGCCATGCGCACCACTTCGCGCTCACGGATGGCTTGGGTGGAACCGCCCGTGATCCGGCGGCCCAGCAGGCTCAGAGCGTGCAGCGTCTCAGGACCGCACACACCGTCATCCTGGATGCCGTAGTTCAGCTGGTAGGTGGACAGTGCTTCGTGGGTGTCGGGTCCGAAGTGCCCGTCGATACGCCCCGAGTAGAAACCGAGCTCCTGCAGCTGCTTCTGCAGCTGGCTCACGTCGTCGCCGACGAGGATCTGGTTGGGCTGGTACGACAGCGCGCGGGCGCCCAACGTGTAGGACGCCTGGCGCAGTTCACGCAAGGTGATGTCGTCGATCTCGCCGGAAGGGAGAATGCCGCGGGACTGCTGGAATGCCTTCAGCGTCGTGGCCAATTCCTCGTCGAAATACATCTCCGACTGGGAGAAACGGCGGCGGTTCCACTCCCCCACATCGCCCTGGAAGTCGTCCAGCAACCCGAGTCGTGCGAGGGTCGAGCGGACTTCAGCGACGCGCGCGCTGGAGTCGCCCACTCGATACGTACCTAACACAAGTCACCTTCCTGACCGTCAACCTTGAGGATCGCTTTCATCTTACTGGCACCCCACCAGCATTAGACGAATGCCATGCTTGAGTGCTGTTGTGTCAGCCGGCTTCTCAGATGTGGGGCTGCACGCGGGAGAGAATCTCGCCCTTCGGGCGCAGGCTGTTGAATTCGTCGACCTTCTGGCCGTCCTTGAAGATGATCACCGTCGGAATGGTCAACACCTGGTAGAGCGCGCCCAGGGTGCGCTCATCGTCCATGTTCACCTTGGCGATCTTCACCCGTCCATCGAGTTCCTCAGCAACCTCATTCAGAATCGGCGACAGCTTCTGGCACGGGCCGCACCATTCCGCCCAGAAATCGACGAGAACCGGGATATCCGACTCAATGACTTCCGATTTGAAGGTGTCCTGCGTGACGTCGACGACTTTGCTCATACGCTCCTACTTCCTTCGGTTAGCTCCGTCTTCACGGCTTCGTTCAACCGCGGGTTCACGACCATGGTGTTGGGACCCACGGTGAAAAACCGAGTTTACGTGCATGGATGCAAAAAACCGGCGTTTTTTCACCTGGGGTTTTGCTGTGACTTGGGTTTACAGCGCCTCGAGGTAGTGCTCCGCGTCGATGGCGGCGCGGCAGCCCGAGCCCGCTGCGGTGATGGCCTGGCGGTAGTAGTTGTCCACCAAGTCGCCAGCGGCGAACACACCCGGGACCGACGTCTTCGTGCTCGGCTGCTCGACGGTGACGTAGCCCTCCGCATCGGTGACCACCTGGCCGTCGAGGAAGCCGGAGCGCGGGTCATGGCCGATGGCGACGAACAGTGCAGTGGCGTCCAGGGTGGACTCCTCCCCCGTTGCGGTGTTCTTGATGCGCAGACCACCAACGCTGCCGCTGCCGCCGTCCTCGAGCACTTCCTCGACGACCGAGTTGGTGAGGAATTCGATCTTCTCGTTCTCCTTGGCGCGGTCCAGCATGATCTGGGAGGCGCGGAATTCATCGCGGCGGTGAATGATGGTCACCTTGGAGCCGAAGCGGGTGAGGAAGGTGGCCTCCTCCATGGCGGAGTCGCCGCCGCCGACGACGGCGATGTGGTGGTCTTTGAAGAAGAACCCGTCGCACGTCGCGCAGGTGGACACGCCGCGGCCGGTGAGCTCCTGCTCCCCCGGAATGCCGAGGTGGCGCGGGGCAGCACCGGTGGCGAGGATGATCGAGCGGGCACGGAACTCGTCGTCGCCGACGAACACCTTCTTGATGTCGCCTTCCAGCTCCACCCGGTCCACCTGGTCAGCGCGCAGGTCGGCGCCGAAACGCTCGGCCTGGGCCCGCATCTCCATCATCAGGTCCGGGCCCATGATGCCGTTTTGGAAACCGGGGAAGTTCTCCACCTCGGTGGTGTTCATCAGCTCGCCGCCGTACTCGTAGCCCTCGAAGACCAGGGGCTTCAGGTCGGCGCGCGCCGTGTACAGCGCGGCGGTGTACCCGGCCGGGCCGGAACCGACGACGATCACATCGTGGATGGTCGCGTCCCCTGCGTCAGTGCCCGCTTGCGCAGCAGCTTCCTTCATCGGTTCGGTCGGTGCAGTCTCCGGCGCGGATGTGAAGCCGCCCAGCACATTGGCGGAGGGGAATTGCGGTGTTGCGCTCTTCGGCGCGTTGGACCCTGTCTCTGTCATGGGCCCCAGTGTAGTTATCCCGTCAAGGTCTCCGTCAGCGCCTGCCGGGCACGGTTCCGGCGTGATTTCACGGTGCCGGGACGCACGCCCAAATGGGAGGCGGCGGAGTTGATGGAGTGACCGGCGATGTCGATAAGCATCAACGCCCGCTGCTGCGCGGCCGGAAGTTTGAGCACGGCTTGGCGGAGCGCGACGAGGCGGTCGAGGTTGCCCAGCGGGTCGTGCGCGAGGTAGCGGTTCGCGTCCTGGGTGAGCTTCTCCTCGTCGTCGAGGCTGGTGTGCTGGCGCTTATTGTCGGCGCGTTTGGCATGGTCGTAGCCCGCGTTGAGGACCAGCCGGTGCAGCCATGTGGTGAGCGCGGACTCCGAGCGGAAGGTGTGCATGTTGCGAGACGCCTTGAACAGCGCGTCCTGCACGATGTCCTGCGCGTCGTGCTCGTTGCGCGCGTATTTCCTGGCCACCGCCATCATGCGCTGCCGATGCCTTTCGACGATCAGCGCGAATGCCCGGTGGTCCCCCGCGACGTAGTCATTGACCAGTGCCTTGTCTGTCTTTCTCTGCTGCTGCTGTTTGCGTTGGGCGTTGAGCCTGTAGCTCCGCGCAAGGCGGCCGTGGCTGTGTGTCTTGTCTTGCGTGTGCCCGTTAGTGAGCGTCATGTGTCCCTGTCCCCCCGAACAAGTCCTCCCCGATATGTGTGGTACGTAACCCATTGTGCCCCGCGCTGGGCCGGGACGCTCGCGGCGGTTGCGCATTACAGTGCGCAATGCTGGGGCCAGTTCAGGGGCGGGGGGTTCTAGCGCATGCGCGTGCCCACGACGGTGACGCCGCGGATGATGGCTGCGGAACCGTCCCAGTTCTCGTCGTCGGCAGGTGCGCTGAAGGAGATGACGAGACCGGTGACCGGTGCGGCGTTGCCCTGGTTCTCTTTCCCGATCTCGATGTCCGTCCGGCTGTTCTTCAGCGTCCCGTCGGAGAGAACGGGCAGGTGGTTGATGTCGGTGGCGGTGGCGTCCTCGGTCTGCTCGTTGATGCCGTAGACGGTGTAGTTCAGCCCGCCACTGGTGTCGGCCGTTGTTGTCGCTGTGGCTGTATCGATGATCAGCTCTTCCGGAATGAACGCGGCGTTGCCCCCGGCCCCGTCACCCGTTTCCGTTCCCGCGGTGATCAGGATCTTCTCCCCCGCGGCGGCGGAGGCGGCGGTGGTGTCGTTGCCGTCGACGAGCGCGGCGAAATCTGTGCTCCTGCTGCTGTCGTCGCGGCTTTCGCCCCACGTTGAAGCGTTGAGCGGGGCGATGATGACGGGCAGTTTCCCGGCGGGGGCGTTCTCGATGCCTTCGGAGACCTGCTCGGCACCGTCGCGCGCGGATTCGTTGGTGATCGGGGAATCCGGCCTGGTGCTGAACATGCCCACGAGATAGACAGTCAGCGTGGCGACGAGGACGACTGCCGTGATCGCTACCGCGACGAGCCCCGCGGTGCCCAGCGTGCCCAGGCCGCGCTCGCCGAAGCCGCCGCGTCGGGCCGTGTGCCCGGAATCCTCCTGCTCGAGCTGCTCGAGCTGTCCGAGCTGGCCGAGCTGGTCGAGCTGGTGCGGCTGCTGGCTTGTCAGGCGGGTGGGTGCCGGGGTGCCCTCAGGGCCGCCTGCACCGGAGATAGCCGCCAGTTGCTGCCCGATCGCGCGGTAGTCGGGAAGCTCGTTGCCGGTGTCGCCGCCTGTGTTGCGTGCACTGAGAACCGCGCTGTCGAGGGCGTCGGTCTCTGCGGAACCGGCGAGCAACTCGAGGGCGGAGGCGTACGCGGAGACGTCGGCATCGATGTCAGCGTCGGGCAGAACGGCCGGGAAGGCCAGGACGACCGTGCCGTTGTCGCTCACCCGCATGCGGTTGCGGTTGTCCAGGCCGAGGGCCACGCCGCGCTCGTGCGCCTGCGCCATGGTCTCGGTGAGGGGGAGCATGGCGGAAGCGACGGCTTCGTCGAGAAGCGTTGCGCCCGAATCCGCGACCGTCTTGAGGTCCGAGCCCGGCACCCACTCCGCGACGACGACGCAGCCGGTGCGGTAGCGGAC
Source organism: Corynebacterium sp. p3-SID1145 (assembly GCA_025144245.1). GTDB lineage: Bacteria > Actinomycetota > Actinomycetes > Mycobacteriales > Mycobacteriaceae > Corynebacterium. The sequence goes on from JALXXC010000002.1 coordinate 223,958, forward strand.
CGTCTCGATGACGGGCGCGACCGCCGGCAAGTTGAGCGCGGCGAGCTGGTTCGTGCGGTGGCAGATTCCCGCCGCGTCGATGGCGGCCTGACGTGGAGACACGGGGGCCAGCGGTGCGGCGCCGCAGGTGTCCACGAAGGTGAGGGCGACCATGCGGCCGGTGGCCTGCTCGCGGGCCTGCCAGAAGCGGGCGGATGCGCTCGCGCCGTAGTCGCGCAGTAGGCGGAAACGGCCGTCGGAAACCGCCGCGCCGGGCACCAGGCGGGGGCCGCGCACAACGCCGGCGGACATTGGCGGCGGGATCGGGGATGCGTTGAACGTGTCGTCAACGAAGATCTGGGAGGACGCCTCCTGCGGATCGACCTCGCCAGCCGGGATTTGGTCCGCGGGGCTGGTGCGCACGATGCGTCCCAGGCCCGGAATGCGTGCGAGGGCGGCCCCCAGGTTGCGCACCTCCGGCAGTTTGGAGAATGACAGGGCAACGCCGGTCGCGATGACGAACACCACGCCGAGAATCAGGATCTCCAGCAGCAACCCGAAGGAGTCGCGTCGGCCCAGCGCCACGGCGAGGCCCGGCATGCCTCCGGGGATGAAGCGCAGCAGGAAGCGCACGAGCATGGCGGTGGCCACGCCCACCAGGCCCGCGGCGGCGGCCCACACGGAGGTGTGCAGGACGGAGCCGGAATTCAGTGAGCCCAGCTTCCGGCGCAGCAGGTAGGCACCGATCACCGCACCGGCCACGAAGCCAAAGCCGTTGGCTGCGCCGAGCAGTACCACCACCTGGTCGGGGCGGGAGGCCATTGTGGGCGCCAGGATGGCCAGCACGACCTTGGTCAGCGTAATGCCGGCGATGATGAATGTCGGCGTCCACGCTTCCTCCCGGGCGTAGAACACGCGCAGGTGCAGCATCACCAGAGCGTAAGGGATGAGCGTGAACGCGCTGAAGCTGAGCGTCAAGCCCAGGGTGCGCGCTTCCTGGTTGGTGAAGTTGCCGTAGCCGAACAGGGCGTTGCCGATGTCGGGGCCCAGCGCCGTCATGAAGATGATGATGGGGATCAGCGCGATGAACGTCAGCTTCGTGCCCAATGTCAGGTCGCGGACCACGGCCTCGTCGTCGCCGTCGGCGGCGTTGCGGGACAGGCGTGGCATGATCGCCGTCAGCAGGGTCACGCCGACGATGCCGTACGGCACCTGGAGCAGCTGCCAGTGCTGCATGTAGATCACCGGGGCGGAGCCGTCCACGCCCGAGGCGATGCGGTTGTTGATGATGTAGCCGGCCTGCGAGATCGCCACATACGTCACGATCGCCAGGGCCATCCCGCCGAACTGCTTGAGGCGTTCGTCGATGCCCCACAGCGGGCGTAGGTCGATCTTCAGCCGCCGGAGCGCGGGCAGCATGATCAGGCACTGCACCGCGACACCGAGGGTGGTGCCCAGGCCCAGTAGGAGGATGTGCGGGTCGGTGACCCCTGTGTGCTCCTTGGGGTCGAGCTGCCCCGGCAGGATCATGTACAGCACCATGACGCCGATGGAGACCAGGTTGTTCGCCACCGGCGCCCACGCTCCGGGGCGGAACACCTCCTTCGTGTTCAAGATGGCCATGAACAGGGAGAACAGGCCGTAGAACATGATTTGCGGGAGCAGCAGGTAGGCGAACGACGTCGCTTGGACGAGGTTGACGTGCCCGTCTTCGTCCAGCATCAGTTCGGTCAGCAACGGCGCGCCGACGACCGTGAGCAGCGTGACCGCAGTCAGCAGCGTGACCGTCAGCGTGAACAGTCGCCGGATGAATGCCGCGCCCCGGTCGGGGTCTTCCTTCTCGGCGCGCACGAGCACGGGCACCACTAGCGCGGTGAGCACGGAGCCCAGAACGATCTCGGTGATCATGTTGGGCAGCGTGTTCGCCGTGTTGAAAGCCGATGCCACTGCGCCGCCGAGCGCCGAGGTGATCATCACCGTGCGGATGAACCCGGTGATGCGCGACATCAATGTCGCCACGGCCATGGATCCGGTGGAGCGGACGACGCTGTTGTCGCTCGTCGTCTTCTTTTCCTCCGCCGCCGCTACGGGCTGGTCCACCATGACATGCTCACCTTGATCTGGGTTTCTGGGCTTGTGGGTTTCTGTGATTCTTAATGCGCCCTAAGAATTCAGGGCCAGAAATCTGGGTCAAGGGTATGTTAGTCGGCCAGCCGCGATTCTCTATCTCGATTTACCTCGTCGGCGTTTCCCCACCTGCGCGCCGAGGGCCAGAAGGAAGAGCCCGCCGAGCAGGGAGATGACCACCCAATTGCTTATCGACGCTCCCGCCGTCTGCACGCCGATTTCCACCGGATTCGAAATCGGCTGGTTTTGCGGGGTGGCCAGGAAGAGTTGGAGGTCCGTGCGTTCTTTGTCCGACGGCAGGTCCGCTGTCATCTGCAGCGTCAGCGACCCGCGCGCCGGGATGCGGAATTGGGCGGGGGTGTTCAGCGCCGCCCCGTCCGGGCCGCGGTAGAGGATCGTCGCGTCCACGGGCAGCGGCAGTCCGTTCTGCGCGACGATGAGCAGCGGCGACGACTCGGATGTGCGGGTGTACACGTTGCCCGGCGGGATGAGCGCGATCGACGACCGGAGCGCCGATAGGGTGTCGCGGTCCTGGTTCAGCCGTGCGCGCGTGCGCTTCTCCGCCTCGGAATAGCGCGTGTATGCCCGGCGTTCCGTCACGGACAGTGCCGTCAGCAGGTCGGTCCGCAGCGGCAGCGTGTACCCGTACCGCGTCAGCGCGATCGCGTTATCGTTCGCCAGCAGCGCCGTCAGGTCGTTGATGAAGCGCGATTGCTGGGCCGCGTTGAGCACCTCGGTGTCCGTGAGCACGGCAGGGTCGGATTCGGGGACGCCGAGCTTATCGACGTCCCCCTGCACCACATTTCCCGGCAACCCCACGTAATCCTCCAGCGCCATCGGCGCTGCAGCCCTTTCCTTGTACAGTGCTGCCACTGTGTCCATGACGGCTTCGGCTGTGGACGCCTCCCATGTTGCCGGCGGGTTCACCAGATTCGGGTCGGGCGCGGGACTCCCCTCCGGCACCGGCCCGGCGGACGCCGCCGCCTGCGCCGCGGTGCGCACAACCGTAGCCGCGGTGAGGTCGCGCGCCTCCACCGAATCCAGGGTGAAGTCGTAGCGCAGATACTCGTCCGAATACCCAGGTGTTTCCGGCCGCGGCCCCGTCGCCGCCAGCGTGGACGCCAGCGCATTGTCGAAGGTCACCGCCGCCACGCCTGGAGTGAGCCCCGCGAACCGTGTCTCACCCTCTGGTGCTGGTTCCGGCGTGTTCACCGTGTTGTCGGCCACGAGCACCCGCACCGGCTGCTCCGGCGCGGGAGCTGCGGCATTGGCGGCGCTCGGCATCGTCGGGTTGTCGAGGTTGCTGTGCTGCTCCCCTTCGATGCGGCCCCCGGGGGCCCCGGTGTTTTTCCCTTGGACAGCCTGGTCGTTCTCCCACTGGGTGTGCATGCCGGTTTCCGGCAGTGTGGAGCGGCTCAGGTCAGCCCAGCCCATGCCCGGCGCGGTTTCCGGGTTGAGGTATCCCGCGCCGGGGACGACCACGTTGCGCAGGGCAGGCGTCTGCAGCACCCGCTCTACTGTGAACGGCCCGCGTTCGATGGCTTCGCGCATGAGCCATTTGTCGCCTGTGCGCGCCACTGCGTTCAGGTCTGCATTGGCCCAGGGCAGCGCCACCGCGCAATTGTCTTTCGCGGCGCCCCGCAACTTTGTCAGCCAGGCGACCGCGTCTTCGCTGCCTTTCCCGGGTTCCGAGTTGGCGGTGGAGTCTTCATTCCCCCACGAATCCCGGAGACGCTTGCGGTTGAGTCCGAGCGAGGGTCGGTCGTCGTCGACCGTGTACCCCTGGGCCATGCGCTCCACCGTGTCCAGCAGAGCCGGATCCACTGCCAGGCAGGTCGCGTCGCGCACTCCGGAGTCGTCGTTCGCCTCGTCGTAGACGTTCACGAGCTCGTCGAGGCGGCCGCCCGGCGCGAGTTGTTCCGCCAGCTGCTCCGAGGAGAGGATCAGGGGCGCGCGGCTCGGTGCTTCGCCGGTCTCCCCCGGCACGATGTCCACCGGCGCGGAGATCGGGTACAGCACGGTCATGCCCGCGGCAGTCGTCTCCCCTGCGGACCCAGCCGCTTCAGTTTCCGTTCCCGGCGTGCCGGTGACGGCCATGTGCCAACGTTCCGTGTCCAGTGTGGCGCCGTTCTGCCCCAGCACCAGCATCATGGGGGAACTACTGGTGAACGGCTGCTTTTCCGTGGGGATGGAGACCTTTATTTCAGTCTCTTCGCCGCTGTTCAGTTCGGGGACTGTCACCTCGTCGCCGGCGGAGGTGTACTCGGACGTTGCTGCCACGGTCGCCGCCCGCGCATCTGCCACTGAGCCGGAGGCCGGTCCGCGCAGAGGCGCGACCGTCAGGCCGGAGACCGCGGATTCGGAGTCGTTCCGGACACGTACGGTGACGGAGAGGGGTTTGCCGGAGGGGACGGTGGCGGGGGCGTCGACAAGCGAAAGCGTGAGTCCTTGCTGCCCGTCGTCGGGACGTATCTGCGGGTTGACCCACTGTTGCGCGACGGCCGGCTCGTTCGGGTCGACCGGGACTGGTTGCGCGTGTCCGGTGGTCGGCGTGCCGGCGCATGCGAGCGCAGCCACGGCGAGAACCGCGGCGGCCCCCTGTGTGCGCCGACCCATCACCGGGGCGTGGTCCTTCCCGCTTCTTTCTCCGCGCGCGCTAGGTCCGGCATCTTGTCGAAGGCGATGCGCGCCAGCTTGCGCTCGTCTGCGTACGCCAGATGCTCGATCAATTCGCTGACCGGAACCCAGGAGACCTCGGTGACCTCCGGGTCTTCGTCGTTGAGCACGCCGTCGACATAGCGCAGTAGGTTGTGGTGGACGGTCTTGTGGATGCGCACCCCGTCCGAAACGAACCAGTAATCGATGATGCCCAGCTCCGCGAACGGCTCACCATCGATGCCGGTTTCCTCCCACACCTCGCGGCGCGCGGTCTCCCACTGGTGCTCGCCTTCTTCGACGTGCCCCTTCGGCATGGACCACAGCAGGCGCCCGCGGCGGTCGAGGCGGCCGATGAGCGCGACATAGATATGTGACAGGTCCACGGAACCGTCCGCCCCCACGGCCTCCGCCATGCCGGAGACGACGAGGCCGCCTGCGCTCGTCTCGTCGCGGGTCTCCATGTTCGCCGAGGCGTGCTGCGCGCTATTCGACGCCCCACGGCGGTACCGGTTGCCGCCGCCACCTCGTTTGCGCTGGTTGTTTCGCTGGCTACCGCGCTGGTTGCCTCCCTGGCGGCGTTTGCGGCGGCGGTTGCGGGAGCTCTTGTTGCCCTTGGCCCTCTCGTTCTGCTTGCCGCCTTCTTTCGGCTTGCCATCCTGCTTGTTCGGGCGGTTCTCCCCGCCTGGGCTCTGGGCATGGCTCGACGCGCGCCGGCGCCGTTTGCGCCTGCGCGGGTTGTTCTGCGGCGTACTGGAGTCGCCGGGAGTATTCTGAGCCATCTCCTAAATGGTATCGGTCCGTGGTGCCCATGTGGTACTTGAGACCCTGCATCCGTGGTTTGCGCGGGGCTGTAAGGTTGGGCGGGTGACTAACCCGATGAGCAGCCAGAAGAATTCCACTGACCCGGTGGAGCTGTTCGACCTGCCGGAGAAGGGGGATCCGACGGCGTTCATCGCGCTGTTGGCGAGGGCTGAGGGAGCCGTCGGCAAGCTGGCTGACCTGTTGGGACCGCTCGCGGCAGCGTTCGCGGCGGAGGGTGAGTCCTTGTACCTCGTGGGCGGCCCGGTGCGCGATGCGATGCTGGGGCGCCTCGGCCACGACCTGGACTTCACCACCTCGGCCCGTCCGGAGACGATCAAGAAGATTCTCTCCGAATGGGGCGAGGCCGTGTGGGACACCGGCATCGAGTTCGGCACTGTTTCCACGGTGAAGCAGGGGCAGCAGGTGGAGGTGACCACTTTCCGCGCCGACCTGTACGACGGCGTGACCCGCAACCCAGAAGTGACCTTCGGCGACACGATTGAGGGCGACCTGGTACGCCGCGATTTCCGCGCCAACGCCATGGCGATCGAGTTAATCCCCGCCAGCGATGGTTCCGCGACCGTGACCTTCGATTTCCACGATCCCGTCGACGGGCTGAAGGACCTGCTGGGCCGCACGTTGGACACTCCGCAGGAGCCGGAGGTGAGCTTCCGCGACGACCCGCTCCGTATGCTGCGTGCCGCCCGTTTTGTCTCCCAGCTGGGCTTTTCCGTCAGCCCGCGGGTGAAGCGTGCGATGACGGACATGGCCGAGGAGATAGGCCGCATCACCGTCGAGCGCGTCCAGGCCGAGCTGGACAAGCTCATGCTGGGCCTGCAGCCGTGGGAGGGCATTGACCTGCTGGTGGATACCGGCCTGGCTGACCATATCCTTCCCGAGATTCCCGCCCTCAAACTCGAGCGCGACGAGCACATGCAGCACAAGGACGTCTACGCCCACTCGCTCACTGTGCTCCGCCAGGCCACGGAGCTCGAGGAGGACGGGCCCGACTTGAAGTTGCGGTGGGCTGCGTTGATGCACGACATCGGCAAGCCGGACACGCGCGAGCTGAAGCCGGGCGGGGGTGTCTCCTTCCACCACCACGAGGTTGTGGGTGCGAAAATGACCCGCAAGCGCATGCGCAAGCTCAAGTACCCGAAGCACGTCATCGAGGATGTCGGTCAGCTCGTCTACCTGCACATGCGCTTCCACGGCTTCGGCGAGGGGCAGTGGACCGATTCCGCCGTGCGCCGTTATGTCACGGACGCCGGTGACCTCCTCCCCCGCCTGCACAACCTCGTCCGCGCCGACTGCACCACGCGCAACCCGAAGAAGGCCGCGCGTCTCCGCCGCACGTACGACGAGCTGCTCGCGCGTATCGACGACCTCTCCGCCAAGGAGGACCTCGCCCGCGTCCGCCCCGACCTCGACGGCAACGAGATCATGCAGATTCTCGGCCTCGAACCGGGCCCCGAAGTGGGCAAAGCCTGGAAGTATATGAAGGACCTGCGCCTCGAGCGCGGCGAGCTCGACCACGACGAAGCCGTCGCGGAGCTCAAGGCTTGGTGGGAGAAGGAAAATGGCTGAGTTCTTTTACGCGGACCGCTTGTTCACCGCGCTCGAGCGCGAAACGCCCGCGCCGGGCATGCTGCTCGTTTCCGCCCCAGGCATGCTCACCGACGAGTTCTCCCGCACGGTCATTTTGCTTATCGACGTCTCCCCCCACGCCACCTTCGGCGTCATCCTCAACCGCCGCTCCGAGGTGGCCGTGCACTCCGTCCTTCCCGACTGGCTGCCCCACGTGGCAAAGCCGCAGGCCCTGTATATCGGCGGTCCCGTCAACCCGCAAGCCGCTGTCGCCGTCGGCATGACCTCTACCGGCACGGTCATCGAGGACCATCCGCAGTTCACCCGTCTGGCCAACCGCCTCGTGCACGTCAATCTCCGCAAGGACCCTGCGGACGTCGACGGGCTTCTCGAGGGCATGCGCATTTTCTCCGGCTACGCCGAGTGGGCCCCGGGGCAGCTAGACGAGGAAATCGAACGCGGCGACTGGTACGTCGCACCCGCCCTCCCCACCGATGTCGTGGCCCCCGCTGCCGCCGACCTGTACAGCGACGTGATGCGCCGCCAGCCGATGCCCCTGCCCCTCTTCTCGACCTTCCCCGCCGACCTCGAGGACAATTAGCCTTTCGTCCATGACCCACGAGAACCGCCACGAGATCCGCGCCGCCCTCAAAGACCTGTGGGTGGTCGGCCTTGGGCTGATTCCCCTCGGCCTCGCATTCGGCCTGGTCATGACCCAAGCTGGCTTCGCGTGGTGGTGGACGCCCATTTTCTCTGTCGTCATCTATGCGGGGTCGATGGAGTTCCTCGCTGTGCAGCTCGTTTCCGCCGGCGTCGGTCCACTATCGGCTGCGGTCACCGGCTTCATGGTGAATTTCCGCCACATTTTCTACGGCCTCACCTTTCCCCGCCACCGTATTTCCTCGCCTCTCGGCCGCGCGTACTCCACCTACGCGCTTACCGACGAAACCTACGCCGTCATCTCCGCCCACACCCCCACACAGCCCATCGGCGCTGATTCGGCTCAGCCCACCGGCACCCGCATCCTCACGGTGCAGATTGTCTGCCAGTTGCTGTGGGTGATCCCCGGCATCGTTGGTGCCCTCCTCGGAGTCGTCATTCCCCCGGAGGTGCAGGGTATGGACTTCGCCCTCACCGCTCTCTTTGTGGTGTTGGCCTACGAGGCGTTCACCTCTAACCGGGACTTCTCGCTGCCTTTGACGGCCGCCGTCATCGCCGCCGTGGTAGCGCTCGTCGCCCCGAACTGGCTGTTGATGGTCGCCCTTACCGTGTACTTCCTCGTTCTCTTACTGCGCTATGCCCGGCCGGATCTCGACCGGGCTGTCGAGCTGCGGATGCATTCCAAAGGGGGCCGGTGAACATGGGCCTTCCCGCTGGTGTTTCCCTCAGCATGGTGGCCGCCGTCCTTATTCCGGTGGGCATTGTCACCGTTTTGCTGCGCGCATTGCCCTTTTCATTCCTGCGCCTGCTCAAGGACAGCCCGGTCATTCAATTCCTGGGGGCCACAATGCCTGTGGGCGTGATGACGGTTTTGGTTGTCTATTGCCTGTCCTCTTCCCGCGAGAACCCAGGTGGGATCGGGGCCGGCCTCATCGCCGCGGTGTTCACTCTCGTGCTGCATGCCTGGAAACGGCGCGCAGGCCTGTCCATTCTCGCTGGCACACTGACTTACATGGCACTGGTCAACCTGGTTTTCTAGGAGGTGGTCTGCCGCCTAGGGTGAGGCGTCGATAAGCAAATGCTTCTTGCTCCTCGGGTGAATTCTCCGTGAACGTGCTGCTGGTACGGCGCGTAGGTTCTATGCTTGCTGTGCCAGAATCTTGCTGTTAAGGAGCATTTAATGAAGCGCCGCGCCGTCGCTGCCGCCCTGTCCGCCGCACTTGTTGGGGGTGCTGTGCCTGCGCATGCTGGTGTGGAGCGTCCCGTCGATCAGCGCAGCTCGATCAAGCCGCTTCTTGAGCTAAGCTCCCCCGCCCACAGCTCCGAGCATTCCAGCATGGCGACGGATGAGGAGCTGCGCACCGAATGGGCCGAGGCGACGCGTAAGGGGTTCTTCTCGCCGATTATCGAGTCGATCTACGGTCTGAATATTCCGGACGATCTCGATGAGCGGACGGCGGCTGTCGACGACAATGTGGCCAAGTACGAGAGCAATGGCTCCGCGAACACTGTCCTCGGTAGCTCCCTGAAGTGGGACGCGGCGCGTGGTCAGCAGCTGGGCACGGCACTGAATTGGTGGATCGCTGCCGGTGTGCTGGCTGGTCTTCTTGGCGGGGTTGTGGCCGCTGACCAGGCGGGGTTGATCCAATTCCCCACTGCCGCTGACATTTCGCGTTTGCAGGCTGATGCTCAAGCGAATATTGCGCAGTTCGGAGGCGACGTGCGCGCCCAGCTTGAGGCGAATCTGCCGCGTTAGTCGCGCGGATCGCGTTCGAATGCAAATGTTATCCACAAGGGTGAGCTGCGCGTTCGCATCGATCGTCGAACAAGTGAGCTAAAAAGTGACAGTTGTCCGCAGGCTGTGTCCGGACAGTATGAAAGAGTGTTCTATACAACCAAACAAACACTCACTGAAGGCCACTGCAATGACTACAGCGAGACCACCCGAAAATAGAAAGACTGACCGCGACCCGACCTACTCCCCGACCAATTCTGACACCTCTTCTGCTAGCACCAATGAGCAGGACTCGAAAAAACCTGCATTTTTTGCCACCGAGAACCTGGAGGATCCGATCTGTCGCGCCGGCATGGCTATCCGCCGGGAGCAGACCGCGATCTTCGCCCGCTATTCCGAACCGATTGAGAGCTTCTACTCGCGCGACCATGACCGTGAAATCGCCCAGGTGAGCACGCAGACGGGAATGAGCAAGTCCCGCGTGGACACTGCAATCACGGCGTATATGGGCTTGCGCAACCTGCCGAAGCTGCGCGAATTGCAGCTCGAACACCATCGCTTGGATATCGAGCGGCTCGCCGCGGTCAGCGACGGGCTCGCTGACTTGGGGCTGAACGTGCTCGACGAAGTCTACGACAAGTTTGACGACATGCTGACGGCGTTGTTCACCCCCACCAAGATGGGCCAGCAGCTCCCCACCATCACCGCCATCACCCGCCGGATCAACGTGATGATCGCCGACTTCGACTCCGAAGCCGGTTACGACCTGAAGAAGCGGAAGGAAAGAGAGGAAAAGACCGACCCCTTCGGTCCGGGAGAAGGTGCCATCTCCTTCGACGTTCCTCCGTCCGGCTCGGGTGAACCCGGAAACGCTTATATGAACGTCGCGGGAGACAAGGCGAAGGTCGCCGCCATGCGCGCCGAGATCAACGCCACCGCGCGAGAGCTCGGCGTGTCCCAGTGGGAGGCGCTTGACCTGCTTATTTTTGGAAAAGCCGAGCCCACTTCCGCAACCATTTACGGCTACGTGCCCTTGGTCAACGGTGTGCCCGATCCGACCAAGAGTGTCTTCATCCCCGGCTTCGGCTGGACCACGGCCGCGGCGACGGAGGCGTTCCACAGTATGGTGGACCGGATCATCGACTTGGAGGAAGCCAAGCATCACACGGTCGCCGGCTACGTCGCCCCCGACAAGGTCAAAGCGTATGTCCGCGGGCGCGACGGAAAGTGCATCTTCCCTGGTTGCACCCGTTCCGCGTGGAGCTGTCAGCTGGATCACCGCATCCCCTACGATGACGGCGGCCAGACCAATGCGGCGAATCTCTACTGTCTCTGCGCACACCATCACAACATGAAGACCGATCGACGCGCCTTCTACATCCCCGATCCGGTCACCGGCGAAATCATTTGGCTTTTCGACGACGGAACCTACGCCCGAACCGAACCCGAAGGCTTCATCGGCACCCAGGTCACCCCTACGGCACCGCGCTGGCGGGCCTCAACCGAAGACAGTCTGCGCAGCAAGAGAAAAAAGGCCCATTTTTTCGCGAAGGGCCACACGCTTATCGACGCTTACGAGAACCGCGAACCCCACCCCTCCGTTAAGAACACCGTCAAGAACACTGAGGACAACACCGAAACCGGCGATCTCTCCCCCATCACCTACGAAGAGTGTCTCGAGGCGATCGCCGAACTGGAGAAAGACTACGGGCTTGAATTCCCCTTCCGCCCCGATCGGCTTGAGGAGGCGGATGGAGAATCGCAGGTCAAGCAGACAAAAGAGGGCAAGCCGCCGTTCTAGAGATCCGAAACCGCGGCGCAGAGCTCAGGCCCGTCGGGAAGCAAGTGTCAGGGCAGGCTCGGAAACAGTGTCTGTGCTTCAGCCCAGAGACCGGCGAAGTCGTGCGCGTCGAGAATCTGGTGGTCGATGTCCTCGAAACCGGCAAGCTTGTCGGGGTGCGGGACGACGTCGAGAGGTGTGTTAGCGCTGCCGTGCACCTGGCCGTCGACGAACGCACCGACGATCGTGTTGTCAGGAGTCAGTTCGATCATGCGGACCATGCGGCACGTGGTGCGGGTGTCGTCGATTTCTTCGAGTTCGGCGACATTGACCAGGCCGGATCCGTCGGGGGCGGTGAAGATTGTCTTCACGAAAAGGCGCATCGAAAAAATCCCTGTTTTTCTGGTCTGAAGTACTTGCCGTGTCTATGCCTCGCCCGCGATGACGGTGCCGTTGTCGTCTCTTACAGGGACAGTGGTCATACCGGTCGCCGCCGGGCCGGAAACGGGCTCGCCCGTGGCAATGTTGAACACGGAACCGTGCGACGGACAGCGCACCGTGTCGCCGTCCACCTGCGTGATGGGGCTTCCCTGGTGCGGGCACTTCGTGGAATAAGCGACGAACTCGCCCTCATTGGGCTGGGCGATGATGACGTTGTCCACGATCACGGCGCTTCCCACGGGAACCTGGGTCGCGGCGACTTCAGCCGAGGGCTCCTTACCGCAGGCGGCGAGGAAGGCACCGGCGAATGTCGTCGCGGTGCCGAGTAGGAGCGCGCGGCGGGAGCAGGAGAATTCGGTCATGATTTGATCGTAGCCTGCTTCATGGTGGCGGTGTACTCGCGCAGCTCGGATCTCAGCGCCTCCATGTCGCGGACGGTGCCAGGGTTCGGGTGCGCGTAATCGATGTGGGTGTCGATGATCTTGGCAATCGCCGACCCCGTGATCGCGCCTGCCGCACCGGCGGCGATGGCGTCGGAGACGTGCTGTGGGGTGGATATGCCAAACCCGAGCAGCACGGGGGCGCCGTCGTAGGAGGAGATGTTGGCGACGACGTCGGCAAGCCCCTGCGTCTGCGATTCCTTCTCTGCGCCGGTGACACCGTCGCGCGAGACCGCGTAAATGTAACCGCGGGACTGCGCGGCGACACCTTCGAGCACTTCGGGGCGCGCCTGTGCCGGGGCGATGAACACCGGATCGATCCCTGCGGCGGTGGCGGCCTCAATGAATGGCGCGCCCTCGCGGACGGGGACATCGGGAATGAGCACTGCGTCGGCGCCGGCGTCGTGAAGTTCGCCGTAAAATTTGTCCAGCCCGCGCACGTACGGCACATTCGCGTAGACCAGCATTCCGATCGGGACCTCCGGGTAGCGGTTGCGGATTTCGCGGATCTGCTCGAAGCACTTATCGACGTTCGCGCCTCCGTCCAACGCCCGCAAGTGCGATTTCTGGATGGTCGGGCCGTCAGCTGCAGGGTCGGAGAAGGGGATGCCGAGCTCGAGGGCGTCGGCGCCGGCGTCGACAAGCGTGCTGATGATTTCCACGGCGTCGGTCGCGGACGGGTCGCCGAGCATGATGAAGGGGACGAATGCACCTTCGTTCTTGGCCTCGAGGGCCTGGAATAGCGTGCTGAAGCGGGACATTATTTCTCCTCCGAGGTGTTCAAAACGTATTCCGGGTGGGCTTCGAGCGTCTGCTGGACGTGGGCGACGTCCTTGTCGCCGCGGCCGGACAGTGAGACGAGAATAGTCGTCGGCGCTCTCTTGGCCTTCGCCTCCTCGGCGCGCTCCAGCGCGTACGCGAGAGCGTGGGAGGACTCGAGCGCGGGAATGATGCCCTCATGGCGGGACAACATCTGGAATGCGCGCAGGGCGTCGCCGTCGGTGACGGGCACGTACTTGGCGCGGCCGGTCCTGGCCAGGTGGGCGTGCTGTGGGCCGACGGCCGGGTAGTCGAGGCCCGCCGAAATTGAGTAGGACTCCTCGATTTGTCCGTCGGAATCCCGCATGAGGTAGGACTTGGTTCCGTGCAGAATGCCTACGGTACCTGCAGCGATGGCTGCGCCGTGCTTGCCCGTGTCCATGCCTTCGCCGCCCGGTTCGGCACCGACGAGTTCGACGGACTCCTCCTCAATGAAGTCCGCGAACATTCCGATCGCGTTGGACCCACCACCGACACACGCGACGACGACATCCGGAAGTCCCCCTGTGCATTCCTTCATCTGGGCTTTCGCCTCCTCCGAAATGACCTTGTGGAACTCGCGAACCAACGTCGGGAACGGGTGGGGGCCGGCAGCGGTGCCGAGCAGGTAGTGCGAGTCGTGGAAGGTCGCGGTCCAGTCGCGCAGAGCCTCATTGACGGCATCCTTGAGCGTGCCGGAACCGGAGTCGACGCCGATAACCTCGGCTCCCATGAGACGCATCCGGTACACATTGGGAGCTTGCCGCTCCATGTCCTTGGCGCCCATGTAGATCACGCAATCCAGGTCCATCAGCGCGCAGGCCAGCGCTGTGGCGGTGCCGTGCTGACCTGCGCCAGTTTCTGCGATGATGCGCTTCTTGCCCATCTTCTTCGCCAGCAGTGCCTGCCCGATCACCTGGTTCGTCTTGTGCGCTCCCCCGTGCACGAGGTCCTCGCGTTTGAGGAAGATCCGGGCGTAGTCGTTGTCCTTGGTCAGGTTCTTCGCCTCGGTCAGGGGCGTCGGCCGGCCCAGGTAGTCGCGCAGCAGTCCGCGGTACTCGGTCATGAACTCCTCGTCGTTCCAGGCATCGACGAACGCTTTCTCGAGCTGGTCGAGCGCCGGAAGCAGAGATTCGGCGACGAATTGCCCGCCGAATTCACCGAAGTACGCAGGCAGAATGGTGCTTCCGCCGGCGCGTGCATCTGTGGAGTCAGTCATGTTGAGTCCTTGTTGGTATGGCTAGTTGGGTTTAGTAGTGGAAGTTCTTGATTCGGTTGAAGGTGGTGCGCAACGCCCCCGCGTCCTTGTGGCCGGACCATTGGCCGGCTCCGGACGGATACTCGACGCCGGAGTTGAGGTCGACGCCCAAGCATCCGACGGCCAGCGCATCCTGGATGTTTTCCGGACCCAGTCCCCCGGCCAGGAGGGAGTGTCTGCGCACGCTATCGGGGATTGCGGCCCAGTCGAAACCGGTTCCGGAGCCCCCTCCCTTTGCGTCGAGGACGAGCTTATCGACTTCCCTTGCCAGCCCTTCCGCGACCGCCGGACCGTCAGGATCGGACATGGAGACGGCGCGCCAGATTTCAATGTCGGGATCGAGTGCGCGAACGGTGTCTCGGACCGACTCGATGAATTCGCGCTCGGCTTCCAACGATCCCTGGAATGGCGAGTGGATTTGGAGTGCGCGTATACCAGGGAAGACGAGATCCTCCCATCCGTCGGTGCGGCGGCTCACTGCCACGTAGTGGAGACCGGTCTCATTCGCGATGATTTTCTTCGCTGTTTCACGTGAAACATTGCGGGAACTGGCCTCCTCGAAGATGAGTCCGCCGTAGACGGCGCCGACTGCGCGTGCGGCCTGAGCTGCGGTGGGAGAAGTGAGGCCACAGACCTTATTCGGTCCGTACACCAACATTCGCGCTGCCCAATCAATGTCCGGGGTGCCAGTGAGGTGAGAGCCGACGAGGAAACCGTCGGAGTGTCCCCCTAGGCTGCGGACAGTCTCTACATCGCGGATCCCGGATTCGGAGACGATGAGTGCGCCCTCGGGGGCTAAAGGAGCCAGGCGTGCGGAACGATCGAGGTCGATGGTGAGGTCGTGGAGATTCCGGTGGTTGATTCCGAAAATCTTGGCGCCGAGCTTCGTAGCGCGCGCTGCCTCTTCCTCATTGATGACCTCGGTGAGCACGTCCATGCCCAAGCGGTGGGCCTCGGCGGAGAGTTCGGCGTATTCTTCGTCGTCGAGAACGCTGAGCATGAGCAGGATGGCATCTGCGCCGAAGTACCGTGCCGCGTGAATTTGCACGGGATCAATGATGAAATCCTTGCACAGTACCGGCAAATGAGTGGTCGCGGCTACGGTGGCGAGGTGGTCGTAATCTCCCCCGAAGCGCTCCGGTTCGCAAAGAACCGAAATGCCGGCGGCGTAGCGTGAATAGGTGGAGGCGATTTTACCCGGCAAATAGTGCTCGCGAATCATGCCGAGGGATGGCGAAGATGATTTGCACTCCATGATGAACCGGGTGCCAGGGCGGGCCAGCGATTCGTAGAGTGAACGTTCGGAGCGCGGAAGCTGCGAAGGATTCACGTGCGAGATCCGTGCCCGAATTTCGTCAATGTGACGTTTTCGCGACGTAACGATGTCCTCGAGGACAGTCGGTAATCCCTGAGCATAGCGAGGATCGAATCCATGCTGGTCAGGAGCCTGGAACTCAGCCACTGTAATCGGCTCCTTCGTGGGTGGCGAGCCACTGGCGGACGGAGCCGTCGGCAAGCAAACTCTTTGCGCGCTCGACACCGGTCTTGATGTTGGGGTCGAGCTCGTAGAGGTAGAAAATCGCACCGGCGGTCGCGGCGACGGCATCCCGGTGCGCGTCGGGGGACGTGCCGTCGAAAATCGCTCGGATAGCGGCGGCGTTTTCTTCGCCGTCGCCACCTTCGAGCTCCTCGAGGGCATAGGTGGGAAGACCCATGTCTTCGGGCGAGATGGTGTAGTGCTCGATATTCCCTTCGCGGTCGAGCTCCCACACGAGGGTTTCGCCGTGAACTGCCAGTTCATCGGTGCCGGCGCCGTGAACGATCATCGCACGGCCGCGGCCAAGCTCCCGCATGGTCTCGGCGATTGTCTGGCCAAGGTCCGGATTCGCGATACCCATAATCTGGTATTCGGGACGGCCGGGGGAAAGCAGCGGACCCAGGGTATTGAACAAGGTGGGGATACCCAAAGACTTTCGAACCGGCTGGACATGGGCGATAGCCGGGTTATACGCAGGTGCGAAAAGGAACGTGAAATTGGAAGCGTCGAACTGGCGGACGGCGCGGTCCGGATCCAGGTCAAGAGGAATATTCAGCGCCTCGAGGACGTCTGCCGACCCAGACTTCGAGGACACTGAACGGTTGCCGCACTTGATCATCTTCACTCCCCCGGCGGCGGCGACGAGGGAGGCGGCGGTGGTGATGTTGATTGTGTTCTTGCCGTCGCCGCCGGTGCCGGCCGTGTCCATGAGGCCTTTGCCCGTGATTGGAAATGGTCGGCCGGCGGCGAGGAAGGCCTTGGCGGCCCCGGCGATGTCCGCGAATGTCTCGCCGCGGGTGCGCACGGTGGTCAGTAGCGCGGCGATGTGCACATCGTCGTAGTCACCCACTGTAAGCGGGACGAAAGCAGCGGTTGCTTCGTCCAGGGTCGGGTTCCTGTTATCCAGGAATTCTCGGAGCGTTTTTAGTGAGGTTTGCTTAGCCATTGTGATCACCTTTCTTGGCGCATACCAACAATTGATCCACGCAGCGTTGTAAAAGCACAGGTCCCTTGGGTGTCAGTATCGATTCGGGGTGGAACTGAAGGCCGATCGACATCTTGTCCGTCGATTCAGCCGCCATGACTACTTCCCCGATTTCGGTGGGGGTTCGCGCCAAAGCGACCATTCCGTTGGGGATGTCAACGGTTCCGAGGGAGTGGTACCGCGCCACCGGCACACGCCGCCCCGGAACACCGCCATGCTGGGGACCTGAGTCGGTGGTCAGGCCAGCGAAGAGGGGGTGGTTGACGCCTTCGTCGGTAAGCTGCATTGCCTCGCTGATGCCGTGCACTGGGCCGCAAGGAGTGACGCGGCCCCCGAAATGCTCGATCAGCGCTTGGTATCCGAGGCAGATGCCCAAAAGCGGAATTCGCCCCTGAACGCGCTCAATGAGTTCCATCATGCAGCCGGCATCGGCGGGATACCCGGGGCCCGGCGAGAGAATGATGACGTCAGGGTCGGCGGCTAAGATGTGGTCGGCACTGACGGTGTTGCGGAAGACCGTGAACTCGGCCTCCGGAAACGTCGACAACGCGTCGACGAGGTTGTAGACGAAAGAGTCACGGTTATCCAGCAGAACAATGCGCGCGGTCATCGGACCACCTCCACTTCGCGGCCGGAGGCCATTGCTAGGGCGTTGAGCACGGCGTATGCCTTATGCAGGGTTTCATCGGCCTCGGCCTGCGGCACGGAGTCGCGCACGACCCCTGCTCCGGCCTGCACGGTGGCCACTCCCCCGTGCACATAGGCCGAGCGGATGACGATGCAGGTGTCGAAGTCCCCGTTGCCGCGCAGGTAGCCGACTGCTCCGCCGTACGAGCCGCGGCGCTTGCCTTCGAGCTCGCGGAGCAATTCGGTGGCCCGCAGTTTCGGGGCTCCTGTCAACGTGCCCATGTTCATTGAAGCACGGTACGCGTCGAGTGCATCGAGATCGTGGGTGAGGGTCGCAGTGACGCGCGAAACGAGGTGCATGACGCGGGAATAGCGGTCCACCTGCAAGAGCTCGCGCACCTGCCGGGTTCCGGGCTCCGCGACGCGGGCCATGTCGTTGCGCGCGAGGTCGACGAGCATCGTGTGCTCGGCGATCTCCTTCGCGTCCGTGCGCAGCTCGAGTTCCATCCGGGTGTCCAGCTCGTGGGTCTCGCCGCGCGGCCGCGTCCCGGCAATCGGGTACAACTGCACCTCCCGTGTGGTGGAATCGTACTTGAGGTTCGATTCCGGGGAGGTGCCGAAGAGTTCGTAAGGCTCACCATTACGGTCCAAACCCCGTACGTAGAACATGTACGGCGACGGGTTCGTCTCCCGCAGGCACTGGTACGCGGCGAAGGCGTCGGGGCATTCCGCGGTGAAAGAGCGGGCCGGCACCACCTGGTAGATGTCGCCGTCATAAATATTGCCTTTGAGCTTTTCCACGTCGCGCCGGAACTCTGCGTCGTCGACGCTCGCCTCAACGCGCAAAGGTCCTCCGGCGCTGGAGGGCCGGGGGGCTGGGGGCTCGGCGGCGTCGATACGCGCGGCGATATCGCGCATTCGCTTATCGACGTCTCCCGCTCCCCCGTCGACCGCCGTCAGCCGCGCCGTGTTCGCGCGGTGGTCGATCGTGAGAACGATATCGGCGAGAATGAACTGGTAATCGGGATACGTGTTGGTGCTCTCGGCGACGTCCGGGAGCTGCTCGAAGGTGGCGAGGTAGTCGAAGGCGAATCCCCCGGCGAGCATGGGCAGCGTGTCGTGCTCAGTGTCGGCGTAGCCAGCCTCGGTGGTGAGTGCGCGCAGGACATCCGCGGAACTTGGGGCGGTGAGGCGTTCACGCTCGTCGGCTGTGTCCGTGACCGGGAAGCTGAATGTGCGCTTTCCCGTGGCAAAACTGCCGAGCCGCTCGTGCAGCTGGTCGGCGATCGCCTCCCCGTCGGGGCTGAGCGTCTCCACTGCCACGTCGGGGCCGTTGCACGTGACGCGCAGCGATGCGCCGAGGACCGCGACCGATTGCAGCCCGGACTTCGTCGTGATGTCGGCGCTCTCCAAAAGCACGGTGTCCGTTAGGTCCGTGCCGCCTATGGATGCGAACAGGCTCGACGCGTCAGCGTGGTAACGCACGTCCATGTGCGTCACCTGCGGGCGGAATTTGCTCACGGCTGCCTCCTTTCTGCTGTTGAGACTACCTGTCGTCCGCGCGGCGGGCGGCGTTTCGCAGCGCCCCCAGATCCACCTGTGGAGCGGGATGAGCGGTTGCGGCTTCAGCGCCAGCTTCCGCATCCTTCGCCTGGGCGAAGAGCTTCGCTGCGCGGGCACCCTGGTTTCCGGCGGCGGCGACAGCCGCGATGCCCACGAGCGCGAGGACCACCGGGCCTGCCCAGAGCCAGCCGTCGGCGATGAATGCAAATGCAGCGCCGAACGCGAGAGCGAGGCCGCCGAGGATCAAATACGGTCCCGCCACCTTGTGCGCCTGCACCCAAATCTCTTCGTCCTTACGCACTTCCGGAACGTGGAGGCCCACAACGTTGTTGCCGGGCAGACGGCCCAGCGCGGCTAGCAGGCCCGGGATGAGAAGGGCGAGTGCGAAGACAATGAAAACGACACCGATTGCGACACCAGTCATAATTTCAAAGTCTACTTTTGTGTGACTCGGGGCACGTGTTCGGGGGTCCTGCGGAAACACCAGATTTCATCTGAGGGGTGCCGTCGGGAAGAATAGAAAATAATAAGGCGCAGTGTCGCCTTATTCATTTCCCGTTCCCCGCCTGAACCAAGGCAAACCGAGC
Source organism: Corynebacterium sp. p3-SID1145 (assembly GCA_025144245.1). Taxonomy (GTDB): domain Bacteria; phylum Actinomycetota; class Actinomycetes; order Mycobacteriales; family Mycobacteriaceae; genus Corynebacterium. The sequence continues at coordinate 243,521 of JALXXC010000002.1, forward strand.
AAAGGGTAAAACATGAACACCAAGTCGATCACGAGGTCGCTGCTGTTCTGGATCGTCGTGGCCATCGTGCTCGGCGTCTGCTGCAGCTTCTTCTTCCCCGAATGGCTCGCCCGTATATTCATCACGTTCAACGGGCTCTTCGCCAATTTCCTGGGATTCTTCGTTCCTGTCCTCATCTTCGCGCTGATCACCCCAGCGATCGCCGGTCTGGGCCGCGGCGCAGGCAAGTGGTTGGGAATCACCGCCGGTATCGCCTACGGCTCCACAGTGATCTCCGGCTTGATCGCCTGGGGACTGTCCGCGGTGCTGTATCCGTGGCTGCTAGGTGACCAGCAGCTGGTCACGGATGTGGACGACGTGGAGGAGGGGGCGCTCGCCCCGTTCTTCGAGGTGGAGATTCCCGCGCCGTTCGAGGTGATGACTGCTTTGGTGCTCGCATTCTGCATCGGTCTCGCCATGACGGCTGTCAAGTCCGACACCATGTACAAGGTCGCCACGGAGCTCGAGAACGTGATCATGAAGGTAGTCACGTCATTCGTCATCCCGCTGTTGCCGCTGTTCATCTTCGGCATCTTCCTCAACCTGGGCATGAACGAGAACCTCGGTGCCACGATGGCGGCGTTCGGCAAGGTGCTGGTGCTGTCGGTGATTATGACGATCGTGCTCCTGGTGGTGCAGTACCTTATAGCCGGTGCTGTCGCCGGAGTGAATCCGTTCACCGCACTGCGCAACATGCTGCCCGCGTACTTCACTGCGCTGGGCACGTCCTCGTCGGCGGCGACGATCCCAGTTACGTTGCGTTCCACGCTGAACAACAAGGTGGACGAGAACGTCGCCGGTTTCGTTGTGCCGCTTTGCGCCACGATCCACCTGTCCGGCTCGATGATGAAGATCGGGCTCTACGCCTTCGCGGTGATTTACATGGGCGGCATGGATGTTCCGTGGGGCCTTTCCCTCGGTTTCATCCTCCTGCTGGGAATCATGATGATCGCGGCACCGGGTGTTCCCGGGGGAGCGATCATGGCGGCCACCGGCCTCCTCGCCTCCATGCTGGGCTTCAACGACGACATGGTCGCGCTGATGATCGCCGCCTACATCGTGATTGATTCCTTCGGCACCGCGGCGAATGTCACGGGTGACGGCGCGATCGCGCTCGTGCTCAATCGCTTCGCTGCGGGCAAGATCGAGGGCCACAGCGCGAAGCGGGAGGAGCTTGACGACGCCACCGTCTCTTAGCCCCTCCCCTTCCGTCTCCACCGGCTGATGTTTCACGTGAAACATGGCCGGTTTTTCTTTGGGATCGAATTCTATTCAGGGCGTTAAGATGTGCTCATGAATGGAAAGCAGATCGCAGGAGCATTCGGAATCACGGCGGCGTTGGCGGTCGCGGGCGGCGCGGCGGGCTACGCCATCACGGATGTGCCAGAGTCCGGCTCGATTGCGGTCGAGCAAAATGCCGTCCCGCAGGTGACGATTGACGACCCCGATGACGTTCTCTCTCCCGAGGATGAGGCCCGCATGGTGAAGGATGCGGAGCGCCTCGACCACCCGGCAGTGGTGAAGGATCTGCACTACATGGTGTTCGCGGAGAACCACGAGAATGTTCTCGACACCGTCGAGGAGTTTGTCCGCGATACCTACCCCGAGATGATCGGCAATGCGGACAACGAAGATGTCCGTTTCGCCGACGGCACCATGATCATCGGTGTGGGCCTCGACCCCCGCCAAGCCTTCGGATACTACGGCGATGACGTCGCGGCTCAGCTCCGCGTCGACTACGGCCAGCGCGACGAGCAGGTTCTCGACGCCATGAAGTCGGGAGTGAAGGACGGCAACATCCCCGCAGGACTCTTTGCCGCGGCCCGGACAGCGATGGATACGCAGGCTGCCGCCGACTATGACGTGGAGAGTGCACAGGATGACCGGGTCGGGGCGGCGCTCGGTCTCGGCGCTGCCGGGCTCGGATTGGGAACAGCGGGCAGCGCCATTGCCATCGGTGTAACGAACAGCCGTCGGAAGAAGATCGCCCAGGCGCGAGAAGACTATGAATCAGTCACCACGGAATACGCGGAACTCGCTGGCCGGCTCGACCAAATCGATATCCGCGCGAATTCCGTGTCCTCCTCGTTCGCGGACGCAGAGCTGCGCAAGCAGTGGAACGAGGTCCGCGACACGTTCTTCAGCTACCACGATGCGGTCAGCGGAACCGGCGGAATCGGCGACATCAAGATCGACGACGACAAGGAAGCGTTGCGCAACCACAAGAAGCTGCGTGAGGCCGCGACGTCAGTGGAGCACGTCTCCAACGCCGAAGACAACATCAACCGTCTCTTCGAGATCGAGCGGGGTGATCCTGCGTCCCGGCGGGCGGCGCTGACGGACATCCGGGAAGATGTGATCCTGGCCAAGCACAAGGTGAAAGACGGGCAGCTCAAATCCGACTTGGTTGACCTCGAGCAGCGCATCGGTGCCCTCGACGCGGACCCGGCCGCTCCCGGCTTCGTGGACGAGTTCGTCCGCGTGCTTGGCGATTACCGCTTGCTCTTGGGTGAAGTGAAGCGACGCGAGTTCTCCGACGTGAAGGAATACGAGCCCCTGCGTAAACCCGCTATTTACGACAGTGGTTACAACTACTACGGCTATGTGCCGTTCATCGTCATGAACGACTGGCATGACAGCAATGTTCAGACCCATGAGAGCCACAGCTCCTCCGGCGGAACGTCCCCGGGAGTCGCATCGTCCGGATTTACCGCCGCCGGCAGCTCTTCGTCCTTTTAGCGCTCGTCATTCTCAACTCTGCTTTTCCGGAGCGCGTTAGCCGTAACATGGATACATGGTCTCCATTTTCTACGCCACCTTCTACGGCTCCACAAAGCAATACGCGGATGCGCTCGCCGAGCACTTCGGAAAGAGCGCGGAGGAGATCACGGATGATACGGCCGCACTAATCAGCGCCGCCTCACCCGACCCCCTCATCATCCTCTCCCCTGTCCACGGCCCGGCGCACCCAGGGGTGAAGCTCATCAGGGCACTCTCGGAGGATGTGCTCCGCTACCGCCCCGTCGCCCTGGCAACGGTCGGAATGACTCTGGACCACGTCGCGCAGTCCCAAGACCCCGCGGGCAAGCTGCTGGGCGACCGCGCACAGTGGGTCTCCCGGTTCTACTTGCCGGGGCGCTTGAACTACTCCGAGCTGAGCAAAAAGCACCACAAGATTATGGAGGGTATCGTGTTCGGGCTTAAGCTCACGGGCGCTAAGGGTGAGAACGAGAAGATGATCGTTGACACCTACGGCAAGGACGTCGACCGGGTCGATCTCTCACGGATCGAGCCGATTGTCCAGTGGGTGGGCAATCACACATGGTGAGACCGCGGAAACGCGGTTAGCGTAGAGATATGACCACTATCTTTTACGCCACGCTCTATGGTTCCACTAAGCAGTACGCGGAAGCGCTCGCGGATCGACTGGGTGTCGAGGCCCACGAGATCAACGAGAACAGCGCCGAGCTTATCGATGCCGCGTCGTCCGACCCCATCGTCGTCTTCTCCCCTGTCCACGGCTCCTTCGTCCGCGGGGCGAAATTCCTGAACGAGTTGGGTGCGGATGTCGTCGAAAAGCGGAAGGTGTGCCTCGCAGCAGTCGGCATGGCGCTCGACGGCGTGAATGCGGAACTCGACCAGGCCGGCAGCATCCTCGGTGAGTTGGCCGACCACGTGAAGCGGGTGTATCTCCCCGGCCGCATCAACTATTCGGAACTCGAGCCCGAGCACTATGCCATTTTGGAGTCCCGCATCGACAAGAAGAGGGAGCTGGATGAGCCGTCGGTGAACGATCAGATGCTGATCGATACCTTCGGCGAAGGCATTGACCGCGTCGACCTGAGCAGGATCGACGAGATCGTGGAGTGGCTGGAGAGCTAAGCCACCGGAAGGTGTTTCACGTGAAACATCGTTAAGCCCTCCGGCCGGTGTGCTCGTCGGCGTGGCCTACTACACTGGCTAAGCATGACTAGCGCTACTGGACCGGCGTTCCGCTACTCGGCGGGCCTTGCCAACGAGATCGAACAGAAATGGCAGAAGTACTGGATCGACAACGGGACGTTCAACGCCCCGAACCCCGTCGGTCCCCTAGCGCCGTCGACGGGCGGGGACCCGCTTCGGGCAAACAAGCTCAACGTCCAGGACATGTTCCCCTACCCCTCAGGTGCGGGCCTGCATGTCGGCCACCCGTTGGGCTACATCGCCACGGACGTCTTCGCGCGCTACAACCGCATGCTGGGCAAGAACGTCCTGCACACCCTCGGCTATGACGCCTTCGGACTGCCGGCCGAGCAATACGCCATCCAGACGGGAACACACCCCCGCACAACGACGATGGCGAACATTGAGAACATGACCCGCCAGCTCGACGCTCTCGGCCTGGGTCACGACCGCCGGCGCTCCGTGGCCACGACGGACCCGGAGTTCTACAAGTGGACGCAGTGGATCTTCCTGCAGATCTTCAATTCCTGGTTCGACGAGGAGCAGCAGAAAGCCCGGCCGATCGCGGAATTGATCGACGAGCTGGAATCCGGTGAACGCACCACTAAAGACGGACGCGTCTACGGCGAGCTTGAGCCGGCAGAAAAGCAGAAAGCGGTCGATGAATTCCGTCTCGTCTACCTCTCCGACTCCATGGTCAACTGGTGCCCGGGCCTGGGTACGGTGCTCGCGAACGAGGAGGTCACCGCAGAGGGTCGCTCGGAGCGCGGCAACTACCCGGTCTTCCGTAAGCGCCTCCGCCAGTGGATGATGCGCATCACCGCCTATTCGGACCGCTTGCTCGACGACCTTGAACTGTTGGACTGGCCTGAGAAGGTCAAGGCCATGCAGCGCAATTGGATCGGCCGCTCCCGCGGTGCGGAGGTCACCTTCCAGGCGGTGGGCAACGACGGCGCTGAGCACGCGATCGACGTCTTCACTACCCGTCCGGACACTCTGTTCGGCGCGACCTTCATGGTTCTCGCGCCCGAGCACGACCTCGTCGATGGGCTCGTGGCGGAGGAGTACGCGGCGGACGTCGATAAGCGGTGGACCTACGGTGAGACGACGCCGAAGGAGGCTGTGGCGGCCTACAAGCGTGCGATCGCGGCGAAGTCCGACGTCGAGCGCCAGGAGAACAAGGAGAAGACCGGTGTCTTTCTCGGCGCGTACGCCACTAACCCCGTCAACGGGAAGCAAGTGCCGGTGTTCATCGCCGACTACGTGCTCACCGGCTACGGCACGGGCGCGGTCATGTCGGTGCCGGCGCACGACGAGCGCGACTACGAATTCGCAAAGGTCTTCGGCTTGCCCATCGTCCCCGTTCTCGATGGGGGAAATATTGAGGAAGCCGCGTATACGGAGGACGGTCCGCACATCAACTCGTCTAATGAAGACGGTCTGGACCTGAACGGTCTGGGCAAAGGCGAGGCGATCGAGAAGGCGATTGAGTGGATCGTCGATAAGCAAGCCGGCGTTGAGCGCATCCAGTACAAACTGCGCGATTGGCTGTTTGCCCGTCAGCGCTACTGGGGTGAGCCTTTCCCGATCGTGTACGACGAGAACGGCGTGGCGCACGCTCTGCCGGAATCCATGCTGCCGGTTGAGTTGCCGGAGGTGGAGGACTACAACCCGGTGTCCTTCGACTCGGACGACGCCGACTCGGAGCCCTCTCCCCCGCTGGCCAAGGCCACCGATTGGGTCAATGTGACGCTGGACCTCGGTGACGGCGAGAAGCAGTACACACGCGACACCAATGTGATGCCTCAGTGGGCGGGTTCTTCGTGGTACCAGCTGAGGTACATCGACCCGACGAACGAAGTGTCCTTTTGCGACATTGAGAACGAACGCTACTGGACGGGCCCGCAGCCGGAGAAGCACGGCCCGAACGATCCGGGCGGCGTGGACCTCTATGTCGGCGGTGTCGAGCACGCAGTCCTTCACCTCCTGTACTCCCGTTTCTGGCATAAGGTGCTCTTCGACCTGGGTCACGTCACCTCCAAGGAGCCCTACCGCCGCCTGTACAACCAGGGTTACATCCAGGCGTACGCTTACACGGACTCGCGCGGAGTCTATGTCCCAGCCGCCGAGGTCGAGGAGAAGGACGGAAAGTTCTTCCACAACGGCGAAGAGGTCAACCAGGAGTACGGCAAAATGGGCAAGTCCCTGAAGAATGCCGTGGCACCGGATGACATCGCGCGCGACTTCGGTGCAGATACGCTGCGTGTTTACGAGATGTCGATGGGTCCGCTGGACACGTCCCGCCCGTGGGCGACGAAGGATGTCGTCGGTGCGCACCGCTTCCTCCAGCGTCTGTGGCGCCTTGTCGTCGACGAAGAGACCGGGGAGGTCACCGTCACCGACGAGCCGATGAGCGACGACGACGCGAAGCAGCTTCACCGCACGATCGCCGGAGTGCGGGACGACTACGAGCACCTGCGCGATAACACGGTCGTGGCGAAGCTCATCGAGTACGTCAACTATCTGACCAAGGCTCGCGAGAGCAAGGACGGCGGGAATGTTTCACGTGAAACAGTGGAGCCGCTCGTCCAGATGGTCTCCCCCGTTGCGCCGCACATCGCCGAAGAGCTGTGGAAGCTGCTCGGGCACGACGACACGATCACATTCGAGGACTTCCCGACCTTCGATGAGAGCTTGCTTGTCGACGACACCGTGGAGATCCCCGTCCAGATCAACGGAAAGGTCCGCGCGCGCGTCGACGTTCCGGCTGAGGCGTCGAAGGATGAGATTGAGGGCATTGCGCTTGCCGACGAGCGCGTTGCCGGCCTCATTGAGGGAAAGAACGTGGTCAAAACCATTGTCGTGCCCGGCCGCATGGTGAACCTGGTGGTGAAGTAGCCGGTGCAGGCGAAACAGCGGGCCACCCGGGGAGCCGCGGTCGGCGCTCTCTTCGCCTACTCGGGTGTAGTCGTCTCGCTGACGATGCTGAAGCAGTTCTTCCGCATCGGATACCTGTGGGACCCGGCGAAACAACCGTTCGTCGGGCACTCCTTCATTCCGTTCCACGAGGTGTTCACCGCGTCATCGTGGTTCGGGCCACTCTTCGGGTACTGCGGCAATTTGGCGTTCTTCGTGCCGGTCGGGTTGATGCTCTACATCATCCTCGACCGAGTGAAATGGGCGACAATCGTCGGCGGCCTCTTCAGCTTGGCGGTTGAGGCGACCCAATTCTTCGCACAACTGGGCTACACGGATATCGACGATTTCATGATGAACACCCTCGGCGCCTTCGTCGGCGCGACCATTGCGCGGTGGTGCGGGCCGAGACTCCACCGCCTGTGGATCACGTTGACATTCGCGGCTTTCGCAGTTTTCCTGGGCCTCGTAGCTGCAGGTGACAGTCTCGGGGACCCGAGGAAGGTGAAGCAGCTTTAGAGCGGCTCTAGACTATGGGCTATGAGCGATCGTGGCTGGTTTACACGCACCGTGTTCCCGACGGGCAACGAGCCCGACCCGCGTTTCACACTCGCCAACGAACGCACTTTTCTAGCGTGGACGCGCACCGCGCTAGCTTTCCTCGCCGGAGGAATCGCCCTCGAGGCCTTCGCGCTCCCCGGTGTCGACGAGGGGTTGCGCACCGTCGCCTCTGTCGTCCTGATTCTCGTGGGCGTGGCTATTTCTCTCGGTTCGGCCATCCGGTGGGTGCGCATTGAGCGCTCCCTGCGGCACGATCGTCCCCTCCCCGCCCCCGGCATCGTCCCGGTCTTGGGGCTGGGAGTTGGTTTGGCCAGCATCGTGGTCCTCATAGCCCTGTTCTAGCGTCCAGTTCGTGTGCCTGTAAGCAAAGGAGGCTTCAAGATGGCTCGACCGTCCATTCCTGTAGCGGATGCCGGACTTCAGCCGGAGCGGACCGCTCTTGCATGGACGCGGACGGCATTGGCGATGATGGTCTGCTCGCTCACGCTTCTGCGCTGGTCAGAGACCTATTCTTCGCTGGTGTTCGGAGCGATAGGCGTACTTGCGGTGCTCTCGTTGGTGATCATCGCCCGCAACCGGGCGGAGTACCGCTCCGAGGCGCGGGGGCTGAGCGACGAACGAGTCGACGCGAATGTTTTCGGGGTCTTCGCCGTCACGACCGGCATGACAGTTCTCGGAGGGCTAGGGCTGTACCTGGTGGTGAGCAGCTAGTCCAAGTCGAGGAGGATCGTCAGCACTCCCCTACCCGGTTCGGTGAGAACAGGTGCGGCCACAGGCGACGCCGGCTCATAAATACCGAGGGCAATGAGCAGATTCACGGTGAACACCGGATCTTTCGGCGGAGTGAGAAAGGCAGCGGGACCGCCGAGGCCAGCCACGTTCGCGGCCCATGTGAGAACGTGCTCGCCGTCGTCATCCTGGTTGACGGCGCAGAAGCGGAAGAACTCCTCCTCGAACATGTAGAGCACCGACTCGGCGTTCGTTGCCAGTTCGAGGGCCTCCTCGTTGGATTCGAGCATGCCGTCATGAGTGACGAGAAGGTCTGCGAACTGCAGGAAGGTGCGCAGGGCGCCGAGAGCGGGGACAGCTTCTTCGCGGTGGTTGCCGGGACCGACTTCCAGGCTGAGGGCATCGGCAAGCGAGCGCACGTCCGGCGAGCGCAACGTGCCTTTCGGTGTCAGGCGGATTGGTTCCGCGCAGTGGTAGATAAAAGCGCGGATATTGGCGACGATGCGCGTGAACGGGTAGAGGTTGTCCTCCATCAACGCCGGCGAATGGTCGGAGAAAAATTCGGATATGGCGGCGATCAGCGTCGGGTTCCGCTCCGGGTTTGGGTCAAGAGCGAGGATTTGCTGCAGGTCAGGGCGGGTCTCCATGAAAGAGTCGAATTCCTCGGACAGCTCCGGTGTGTGGGAGTCGTCAGAGACGCCGTCCTCAGGTTCGTCGAATACGGTCTCGGCGGTGAACGCAATGCGCTCGGCGACCGTGGTGTGGTCGGCGTGGGACAAGCGCTGAACGAGGCGTTCGGGACTCATCACCGGCATGAAGCTGAGCAAGAGCGGCGATACCTTCATGTCGGGGCCGAGACCGGAGGCGAGGCGGCGAGCTTCGGTGTGGAACGCCGTCATCAGGTCGGGGCCGCCGCAGGGTTCTACGACATCGGGACCCAAGGCGTCGATAAGCATGGGCGACGGCGACTCGATGTCCGAGACACCCAAGATCTCGAGCTTGATATTCCAGTTCGCCGCCGGGTCGTAGACGTACGTCATCGCGTCGATGTCGCCAAGAGTGAATTCGGATTCCTGGTGTTCCCCACCACTGGGATTCGCGGAGAAGACCGCGGTCTCTCCCCCGGTGCTGCCCATGTACAGGTGCGACGCGGTGCCAGTGAAGCCGAACGCGGCGTCGATAATGGGCGCGAATTCGCCCAGATGGACATCATCTTCGACGTTGATCAGCCGTGAGATCTCCGGGCGGGAGCCCTCCATGGTCATGAGCAGCGTGAGGATCATGGTTGCAAGTCTAGGGGCACAGGACTGTGGTTGCGCGCCGGAAACAGTGGAGAATGTCCACTTCAGTCGACGTTGGCTCCGAGCAGCAGCGCAACAGCAATGTCGTCTCCCGCGTTGATGATGTGGAGAGTCTTTTCGCCTTTATTGACAAAACCCATTGTCTCGGGAGCCAATGAAATATCCTCGAGGTACACGTCACCGCTGACGGCGAGAAGCGCATGCGCGAAATCATGGTCGACGACGAAGACGAATTCTTCGTGAGGGTCGATTCGTAATTCCGCACCGACGACACCGCCGGGAAGATCAGCCGGGGATGTCTTGCCGAAAAGGGAGCCGGCGAAGACACGGGCTTCGCCCGCCTTGGAAGTGTTGAATCCGGTCAGCGTGAACGCTTCCGGCTCAACTTTCTCAAATTCTGGGGTGAACCCATTGTCGTGCAGATCAATGCCTAACAAAACACTTTTACGCTCGGTGTTCACTGCGCCGGGGTAAAGAACGCCAGGGGCCTGGCCGTCGGAAAGCTCCCACGTGATCGCGGTTGCCCCTTCTCCGGGGAGGGTGCCCACAGAGTGCCATGCTCCGGGGCCTGTCGGGCTGCTCAACGGCAACGGGCGCACATCCACGTCTGCCGCACCTGGGCGGCGTTCCTCTGGGGTGGTCATGGGGCAAAGGCTACATGAGCTAACGCAGCAGCGGGCGGGCGCGCAGGCTCAACTCCACGGAGGCGAGGGCGCCGAGGACTGCGGTGATGAGGAGTGTGCCCGGCAAGAAGCCCGCGTCCACGGGCAAGGATCCGATCGCGGATCCGCTGGCGATGCCGACCTGGAACGTGACCACGTAGATTGACGAGGCGCGGTTTTGATTCGCGCTGCCCGCGAAGAGGAAGATCGTGGTGGCAACGGTGGGTAGGCCGCCGCCGGCCAGTCCGAGGAAACCGACGACGCCGACGGCGAGAGCGAAGCCGAGGGCGTAGGAACCGCCGCTGACAGCGAGCGCGAGCACGCCCGTGAGCCCGGCGAGCACGATGAGACCGGTGCCGAGGATGTTCATGCGGATCATGCGGCGGTCCGCACGCCGACCCGCTGCGATCACCCCGGCGATGCCGAACAGGCCGTAGGCGGCCAGACCCAAGGCGACGAACTGCTGCCCGGCCGTGTGCAGCAGGAAGAGGCCCAGGTAGGTGTACGTGCAAAACAGCGCCGTGATGACCAGTGCCAGGTAGAGCACCAGGGCAGGCAATGCCGAACGCTGCTGCTCCCCCTCCGGCTTGCCTTCCGGCGGTACCGCGGGCATGGAAGGCAGGAAGAACAGCAGCAAGGTGAATGCGAGAGCCACCAGAATTCCCAGCACCCACGTTGCCGTGCGCCAGCCCAGAGCGTTACCGATCAGCGTGGTCAGCGGCGAGCCGGCCACGAGCGCCATGGTGGAGCCGAGAGAGACCACGGCGACGGCTTTGCCTGTCATGCCCCGTGGCGCCAGGCGGGCGGCCATGGGGTTGACCAACGACCAGAACAGTCCGTGCGTCACAGCGGCGCAAATCCGCCCGGCGGCGAGCACCCAGTAATTGGCCGCGCTCGCCTGCAACGCGATGCCGCCGAGCAGGAAAACCAGGGTGGCCATGAACACCGGTTTCCGGTCGAACTTCCGGGTGACCTCCATCAGAGGGATAGTCACCACGGCGACGATGGTGGCGTAGGCAGTCATCAACAGGCCCACCTGGCCTTCGCTCACACCGAGGTCCCGGGCCATCGGGGTGATCAGACCGACCGAGAACATCTCGAAAGTCACGTACACGAAGGCCGCGAAGCCCATTGCGGAAAGCGGAATATACGGGAAAGGTCGCGCGGAATTGGTAGTCACACCGACACGCTAAACGGCTTTCGACCACGTTGCTAACGAGGCATTCAGTTTTCCATTCAAGTGTTCCGCTTAAGTGGTACAACTTTAGAAGATTCAGTCGCTAAACGGAGAAGTAATGCCCTATCAACCCGCCCCGTGGACGTCAAAGCACACGGGCAAGACCTACCCCACGATCACGCAGTACGACCAGAAGCATCTGGTGCTCATGGTGTTCTTCATCATGCTCTGCGGGATCCTCGTGGTGGCGGTGAAGAGACTGCCGGGTTCGGTCGTGAAAGCCTCGCGCAAGGTGGCCGGGGCGATCATGGGCATCATCACCGTGGCGTACTACCTCTGGGTGCTCAACCCGAAGCGGCTGGTGTGGGATGAGACTGCTCCTTTCCACATCACCGACGCACTGCGCGTGATCACTCCCTTGGCACTGGGCACCGGCAACCCGACGGCGACGGCCATCAGCTACTACTGGGGCCTTTTCCTCAACCCGATGGCGTTGTTCTTCCCGGACATGGCGTTCGTCCAGGACAACAAGGTGCTGCAGGAGGTCGCCTACTGGTACTTCCACATGGCGGCCAGTGTCGTGCCGGTCGTGCTCACCTTCGGGCTGGGGTACCGTCCGAGCTGGAAAGACTGGCGCATGATCACGGGCGTGACCCTGGCATGGGGCGCATTCGCCGCGACGATGAACAAATTCACCGGCGGCAATTACATGTTCGTCGCCGACCACCCGCGCGGGTGGTCGCCGTTGAATCTCTTCGGGCGTTGGCCTTGGTACCTGGCCATTGTCGGCCCAGGCGTGATTGGCGTCTTCGCGCTGCTTACCGCTGTGTGGAAGCTGCCGGCAGACCGCTGAACTGGTGCAGCTTCGCCGTCGCGGCGGGCACGGCTTCCGCGATGGCAAAGGCGCGGGCGGGTGCGGGACCGAACGGGGTTTGGGATGCGAGTGCGCTAGCGACGGCGTGGATGACCACGGGCTGAGTATCACTCAGGAAGGCATCGTTACCCCAGCGTGCGACTGTCTGAGCGAGGTGCGCGCCGGTGATTCCGGAGAGCACGTCGCCGGAGCCGGGTGTGGCCGCCCACGAGGTGCCGGCATCGATGACGGAGTCCGCGGATTCGTGGCGGGGGTTGCACAGGACCGTGGTGCGCCCCTTGCGCAGAACCATGCAATTGAATGATTCGGCCACCGCGAGGGTCTCTGCCAGCCGGTCGGACTCGGCGATGCCCTCCGCGTTGCGGAGCCGGGCGAATTCGCCGTCGTGCGGGGTCAGCATCGTCTGAGCATTGCGATTACGGAGCAGATCACGCAGCTCGGGGTCGAGGGAGAGAAGGGTGAGGCCGTCGGCGTCGATAAGCAATGCCTCGTCGCGGCCGAGCAAATACGCGAGCTCGCTGCGCGCGATGCTGTCGGTGCCCGTGCCGGGGCCGAAGACCCACGCTTGGACGCGGCCGGCGTCTTCCAGATTGGGCGTGACGACGACCTCTGGCAGCGCCCGCACCACCTCGAGTGCCTGGGGGCCGGCGTAGCGGACCATCGACGGGGTGGCGTGCACGGCGCCTTTAACGCACAGGACCGCCGCGCCGGGATACGTGTCACTGCCAGCGCGGATGCCCACGACGCCGCCGGTGTACTTGTCGTCGTGGAAGCGTGGCTCTATATCCGGCACATTGGTCGCGCTGAGTTGTGCGAGGCCCTCGGGCCACTCGTGTTCATCGCTGACCGCGCGGTGGAGCATGGCGGGGGCAGCCAGCGGTGAGAGGTTATCGCTGATGGACCGGCCGTCGGCGAGGTGTGGGTCGGCGAGCAGCTGGATGCCGCACTCGGGGGCAAGACCGTGGGCCAGGCGCCAGCCGCCGAAAGTGACGGTGGTGTCGGCGGTGACGTGGAACTCGCCCTTTTCGCCCGTGTCCGCATCGATGCCGGAGGGGACGTCGACGGCAAGCACGTGGGAGTACCAGTCGGCAAGGCCCTGAATGACGCGGCCGCTCTGCTCGTCGAGGCTGCCGGCGCCCCCAAGACCAGTGAGACCGTCAATGGCGAAGCGGTATTCGCGCACGTCGTCGGGTAATTCTGTGAGCACCGTGCCGCCGGCGTTGCGGAAGGCTTCCAGTGCCGGTTCGTGGGCGCTCCCCCACGCCAGCCACGCGTCGACGGTGTGGCCGGATAGGGCGAGCTCAGCACCGGCGTAGAGCGCGTCCCCGCCGTTTCCACCCTTGCCGACCAAGAGGAGTGTCTTCCGGTGTTGCCGGAAGAACGCCAGGGGGTCGGGCCAGGCGAGCATCGCCTCGGCGGCTTCGAAGACGGCGTGGGCGGCGGACTTCATCAGCTCATCGGTGCTGACCTGAGCATCCAGCAGGGGCTTTTCGGCTGCGCGGATCTGTTCGGCTGTGTACGCGTAAACCATGCTTCCCACGGTAGTGGGACAAGCTGTGAGCTACTGGATGATGCGTTTCTCCCGGGCGGCGGCGATCGCGGCAGTACGGTTGTCCACCCCGAGCTTGCTGTAGATGTGCACCAGGTGAGTTTTCACTGTTGCGGCGGATATGAAGAGCTGGGCGGCGATATCCCGGTTGGAAGCGCCGGTGGCCAGGGCTTCGAGGATCTCGATCTCGCGGGCGCTGAGTGCCACATCGGGGCGGGTCAGGCGCTCCGCCAGCACGTTCGCCACCTGTGGGGACAAGGTGCGCTCGCCCTTCGCGGCGGCGAGGACCGCAGCACGCAGATCCTCCTCGGGGGCATCCTTGAGCACGTACCCCAGCGCGCCGGCCTCCATCGCGCCCACGACATCGGCCTGGGTGTCGTAGGTGGTCAGGATGAGCACCGGCGGACCGCCGGCCGCCTGCAGTCTTTGGGCCACCTCGATGCCGTTCATCGTGGGCATCTGGATATCCGTCACCACGACGTCGACATCTTCGGGAAGGTCCTCGATGGCAGTGCCGTCGGAACCTTGGGCGACCACCTCGATTTGGCCGTCACTTTCCAGCACGGCGCGCAAGCCGGCGCGGACGACCGGGTGATCGTCGATAAGCATGATGCGGACCATCAGTCCTCCAGCGGGATTCGTGCCGCGAGCACGGTGCCGCGCGGCAAGCTTTCGAGTTCGAGCGTGCCCCCGACTTCGGCGACGCGGGCGCGCAGGCCGGTCAACCCGTGGCCTACCGGGCGCTTGACCCCACTGCCGTCGTCGAACACATCCACGGTGGCGACATTACCGAGTTTCTCCACCGTGACGACAGCCTTTCCCGCGTGGGAATGCCGCACGATGTTGCTGACGCCTTCGCGCACGACACGCTCGACCACGTCGGCGGCCGCGCCCGTGATCTGGTCCGCGCTATTGGCGACCAGGGTGAGGTCGAACGGTGCGTCGATAGCTTTCTGCCTGCTGCGTGCCGACGCCGCCACTGCCTCCAGCCGCTCCCCTAGCGGAGCAGCCTCCGGCGAATTCGCGGAGACGAAGCGTCGGGCCTCCGCCAGATTCTCGCTGGCGGTGTCGACGATGGTGCACAGAATCTCCTGCGCCTTGCCCTTCCGCGCCGGGTCGCCCGACTCGAGGTGTCCCGCTGCCACGCGGCCGAACAAGACGATGCTGCTCAGCCCCTGCGCCATGGTGTCGTGCACCTCGCGCGCGAGACGCGTGCGCTCCTGCAGGGCGCCTGCCTGGTACTGGCTCTCCGCCAGCTCCATCTGCGTGGCCTCGAGGCGCGCGGCAAGCTGCCGGTAGTGCTCCGCCTCTGCGCGCAGAGCCTGGTAGGCGAAGCTGGCCACCACCGCGACGAGGGTGCCGATGGTCGGACCGATGATGCCCGCAACGTCCGATTCCGGTGCCATGACGAACACCGTGAACGCCCCGGCCGCCAGCGAGACCAGGATCCCGACCGGCGCGGGCAGGAGGTAGCACACCAGCATGACCAGCGGGAACTCCAGCCAGGCAAAGGTCGTGGACGACCACACCAACGCCATCCAGAGCGCGCCGACAACGGCGAGCCACGCCCAGCCGGCTGTGCGCGGGAATTCCTTGCCGCGGTGGTGCAGTACCGTTCCGGCGAGGTACAGCCCCGCGAAAACTGCGGCGAGGCAAATCGTCAGCGCCGGAACGCGCGAGTCCTGGATGCTGAACAAGCCCACGGCGAGCAGCACTGCGACGAGCACGTGCAGGCTGACACGGAAGAAAGCGAGGATACGGCTGGTGGTCTTCACAGCTACTCACCGTATAACGCAGGCCGGACCAACCTCCGCCGCACGCATTCACGCATTGGTGCACCCCCCAATCAACCGATCGGTTGACCGGTAAATCGCCCACTCACCCGATGTGCTTTGACCTGCGTAGACGTCAAAATAAGGTCATGTTTGTTGCACTGAGAGATTTGCTGAATGCCAAAGGGCGGTTCGGCCTTATCGCCGGCGTCGTCGCGCTGGTGACTTTCCTCGTGGTCATGCTCACCGGGCTCACCGCCGGACTGGGCAAGCAGAACACATCTGCGCTTGAAGCCTTGGACCCCGCCGCCGTGACCTTCGAGGACCCGGAGAACCCGTCCTACACCACCTCCCGCATCGCCCACGCCGATGAAGGAACTATCCCGCTGGGCACCGGCCAGACGCTGATGACGCGTGCTGACGGCTCGGAGGATTCTGTCGCTATCCTCGGCCTTCCTTCCGGCACCGAGCTGCCGACTGGGCAGGTCCTAGGCGACCACGCCATCGCGTCCGAGTCGCTGAAGCTTTCCGACGGCGAGTCCATCACCGTCGGCGGCGCCCCCGTCACGGTGGATGCCCAGGCTCAAGACCTGTACTTCTCCCACTCCCCTGTGCTGTGGGTTCCGACGGAGACATGGCAGGCCGCCATGCACACCGATGCAGTGGGCACGGTCGAGCTGTCGGAGAACAAGGACATTGCGCCGGAGGGTTCCACCTCTGTGTCGGGCTCCTTCTCCGCGCTTCCCGCATACTCGTCCGAGCAGGGCTCGCTGAAGATGATCCAGGGCTTCCTGTACCTGATTTCCGCCCTGGTCACCGTCGCCTTCCTCAGCGTGTGGACAGCACAGCGCACCCGCGACCTGTCCATCCTCAAAGCCATCGGCGCGTCCAACCGTTACCTGCTCAAGGACAGCATCGGTCAGGCGGCCGTCATCCTCGCCATCGGGGCGCTCATGGGTACCGCGGCCGCGGCTGGCCTGGGCCTTCTGGCCGCGAAGGCAGCTCCGTTCGTTCTCACTCCCGCCAGCGTCATCCTCCCGGCCGTGGCCATCTGGATCCTCGGCATGGGCGGCGCCGCACTCGCCACCCGTTCTATCTCCCGCGTTGACCCCCAACTCGCACTTGGAGGTGCAGCTTAAATGACTACCGCTACTGATCTCCGCGGCCCGTCCCAGTCCACCACCAGCACCGTGCCTTCCCTGGCGATGAAGGATGTCACCGTCACCTTCCCCGACGGCGACGGCCGCATCACCGCGCTGGACAACGCCACCCTGTCCGCTGACCCGGGCAGCGTCACGTTCGTCGTCGGCGCTTCCGGCTCCGGCAAATCCACGCTGTTGTCCGCCGCCGCGGGCCTACTCACTCCCGATTCCGGCTCCGTCGAAGTGGCCGGCGAGCCGATCAGCGACAAGGTCCGCCTCAACCGCATCGGCATGGTCTTCCAGCAACCGAACCTGATCGCCTCCCTCACCGTGCGTGACCAGCTGCTGGTCACCGAGCACATCCGCGGTGTGCGCGGCAAGGCGCTCAAGGAGAAGGCAGCCCACGCCGACCAGCTGCTCGAGCTCGTGGGACTCGCTGGCCTGGGCGACCGCCGCATGCAGCAGCTTTCCGGCGGCCAGCGCCAGCGCGTCGGCATCGCCCGCGCACTGATGGGCACACCGAGCCTCCTGCTTGCCGACGAGCCCACCGCCGCCTTGGACACCAACCGTTCCCAGGAGATCATCAAGCTACTCCGCAATGTCACCGAGGAACTGGGGCCGGCTTGCCTCATCGTCACCCACGAGACCGAGTTGATCGGCGACGGCGACCGCGTCATCGAGGTCTCCGACGGCCACGTGCGCCAGGGCTAGCCTCAGACGAGCGTCGCCCAGCGCCCCCGCCGTCTGCGGGGCATTTGGCTTGTTCGGCTACTGGCAGCCGGGGCACCAGTACAGCTTGCGGCCCTCGACCACCTTCGTCTCGATCGGGGTGCCGCAGACATAGCAGGGGTCGGCGGCGCGGCGGTAGACGTAGACTTCGCCGCCGTGATCGTCCTTGCGGGGGGCACGTCCCATGGCCTCGGGAGTGTGCTCGGGACGCACAGTGTCGATGCGGCCGTGTTCAACGCCGTACGCCATCAGCTCGGAGAGATCGGTCCAGATGGCGTCGAATTGGCTGTGGTCGAGCTGGTTGCCCGGCAGCGCAGGGTCGATTCCCTGCCGGAACAGGACTTCAGCACGGTAGATATTGCCCACGCCGGCGAAGAGCTTCTGGTCCATCAGCTGGGAGCCGATTCCGCGCTTCGAGCGGTGCACGCGCTCCCACAGAGCCTCGGGCGGGTGCACGTCGACGATGGGGTCGAAGCCGGACTTATCGACGATCGCAGCCGCCTCCCCTTCCGTCATCAACTCGCATTTCTGCGGGCCGCGCAGGTTCGCGGCTGTCTCACCGTTGGAGATGTGCAGCCGCATCTGGCCCCACTCCTCCTCCGCGGGTTCAAAGCGGAGTGAGCCGATCAGCCCCAGGTGGATGTACACGGTGTGGTCGTGTCCGGTCTGTTCATTTCGGAAGGAGATGAACAGGTGCTTGCCGTGGGCGGTGGCGCGGGTGAGAAGGGAGCCGTCGATAAGCGCCGCCTCTTCCGCGAACCTGCCTTGCGGGCTGGTCACCTCCACCGGGCCCGAGCGGAAGTCTGCGTTGAGGGTGCGGGCGAGGCGGTGGAGAACGTGACCTTCAGGCATTCCTCCAGGTTACAAGGGAGGTTCTATTTCGGTTCGACGGGGGATTCGGAGACGACGACACCGTCGGAATCGGCGTAGACGTACTGGCCGGGCACGAAGTCGACTCCGCCGAGGCGCAGGACGATATTCTCCTCGCCCACGGCGTCCTTTTTCGACTTGCGCGGGTTCGTGCCCAACGCCTTGCAGCCGAAGTTCATCGTGGCCACTTCGGCGGAGTCGCGGATCGGGCCGTTGATAATCACGCCGGCCCAGCCGTTCTCCACGCCGGCCGCGGCGATCATGTCGCCCATGAGGGCGGTGTGCATGCTGCCGTGGCCGTCGACGACGAGCACCTTGCCCTTCCCCGGCGAATTCAGCGTCGTTTTGACCAGGCCGTTGTCCTGGAAGCAGGAGATGGTGTGGATCTCACCGCAGAACTCCGTGTTGCCGCCGAGGTCGCGGAACTGGATGTCGCAGCTGCGCACCTCGGTGTCGTGGATGTCGGCGATGTCGGCGGTGGCAATGAACTGGATGTCGGCCATGGTCACTCCTCGGTGTCTGGAAGTTTGGGTGTCTGGTGTTGATTAATGATGTTCAGCTGGATGTTTGGCCCGAGTCTACGTGGCGGACGGAGGCCCGGTGCGGGAACGAGAAAGGGACCTGCGCGGGGCAGGTCCCTTGGCTCTTCATCTGTTAGCCGGGGTTAGCCGGCTGCGGCAGTCCTATTTAGAACTGGCCCTCCTCGGTGGAGCCCTTCAGGGCGGTGGTGGAGGAGTTCGGGTCGACGGTGGTGGCGACACGGTCGAAGTAGCCTGCGCCGACCTCGCGCTGGTGCTTCACAGCGGTGAAGCCGCGCTCGGAAGCAGCCTTGAACTCGCGGTTCTGCAGGTCGACGAACGCCGGCATGCCCTCGCGAGCGTAGCCGTGAGCCAGGTCGAACATGGAGTAGTTGAGGGCGTGGAAGCCAGCCAGGGTGATGAACTGGAACACGAAGCCCATCTTGCCCAGCTCCTTCTGGAACTTGGCGATCTCTTCCTCGTCCAGGTGGGAAGCCCAGTTGAAGGACGGGGAGCAGTTGTAGGCCAGGAGCTGGTCCGGGAACTCCTCGTGGACGCCGTCGGCGAACTTCTTCGCCAGCTCGAGGTCCGGAGTACCGGTCTCCATCCAGATCAGGTCGGCGTACGGAGCGTAGGACTTCGCACGGTCGATGCAGGGCTCGACACCGTTCTTGACGTAGTAGTAGCCCTCAGCGGAACGCTCACCGGTCAGGAACTTCGCGTCACGCTCGTCGACGTCCGAGGTCAGCAGGGTTGCGGCCTCAGCGTCGGTACGGCCGATGACGACGGTCGGGACGTTGAGGACGTCAGCTGCCAGACGGGCAGAAGACAGGGTGCGGATGTGCTGCTGGGTCGGGATGAGGACCTTGCCGCCCAGGTGGCCGCACTTCTTCTCGGAAGCGAGCTGGTCCTCCCAGTGGGTACCAGCGGCACCGGCCTGGATCATTGCGCGCTGCAGCTCGTAGACGTTGAGGGCGCCACCGAAGCCGGCCTCGCCGTCAGCGACGATCGGGACGAGCCAGTTGTCCACGGAGGTGTCACCTTCGACGCGGGAGACCTGGTCTGCGCGGGTCAGAGCGTTGTTGATGCGGCGCACAACGTTCGGGACGGAGTTAGCCGGGTACAGGGACTGGTCCGGGTAGGTGTTGCCGGAGAGGTTTGCGTCACCTGCGACCTGCCAGCCGGAGAGGTAGACAGCCTGCAGGCCAGCACGCACCTGCTGCACAGCCTGGTTACCGGTCAGGGCGCCCAGAGCGTGGATGTAGGAACCGTCACCCTTGGTGATGCCTTCCCAGAGGATCTCGGAACCGCGACGTGCGAGGGTCTGCTCCTCGACAACGGTGCCCTGCAGCTCAGCGACCTGCTCTGCGGTGTAATCACGGGTCACGCCCTTCCAGCGGGGGTTCTCGTCCCAGTCCTTCTGGATTTCCTGAGCAGTACGAGCCTGTCCAGTGGTGGTCATAGTGCTTGTCCCCTTTCAGTGGGTGTGTGATGGAAGACTCTCACAACAATAAAGTGAAGTGAGCCACGCTCTTGCGTTCATGTTCAGTATTCCCAAGCGTCATACGAAACGTCAACAGTGGCCCGTTTCACGCCGGTTTAAGGGGGTGAGTTGACTGGCTTGAGTCCGCCCCTAAGGGCGGGGGTGTCCCCCCGAAACGTGGGGTCGTCGATCAGCAGAAAGCCCTTAATCCTGCACGAATAATTAATGCACCCTGAAAATGCGTGAAGTCCGGAGCGGGCATGAGGGGGCACGGGGATTCACGAATTCGGGGGTAGTTCTGCGTCCCGGTAACGCGAAAGTTAACCATTGGTGACAGTAATCACTTAACCTTGCCAGCAACGTCCACCTAACACTGACACATGAATGTGGTGTGGTGCGCGCATAGGCCCCATTAGACTGGAGTCATACATTTCAACAGGCTGAAAGGATCTCAATCGATGACTACGCCGCAATTCGAGGACCGCACCGAGCGCGTTGAGGCCGCAGGGCTGCAGGTCGCCCGACCGCTCTACGATTTTGTGACGGAGAAGCTTCTGCCGGAGATCGACATCGACGCCGAGAAGTTCTGGGCTGACACCGCTTCCTATTTCGCGGACCTGACTCCGAAGAATAAGGCGCTGCTCGCCCGCCGCGACGAGCTGCAGGAGCAGATGGACCAGTACTACCGCGAGAACCCGGGCCAGCCCGATCCGGCCGCGCACGAGGAGTACCTGCGTTCCATCGGCTATCTGGTGGACCAGCCGCTCGATGGCGCGATTCGCACGGAGAACGTCGATGCGGAATTCGCTGACGTCGCGGGGCCGCAGCTGGTCGTTCCCATCACCAACGCCCGTTTTGCCATCAACGCAGCTAACGCGCGTTACGGTTCGCTTTACGACGCGTTGTACGGCACCGATGTCATCCCCACTGACGGTGGGGCCGAGCCGGGCAAGGGCTACAACCCGGTCCGCGGCGACCGCGTTATCGAGTGGGCTCGCACCTTCCTCGATGAGGCTGTCCCGCTCGAGGGCGCATCCCACGCCGATGTCGACTCTTACGAGGTCACTGAAGACGGCGCCCTGAAGATCACCGCCGGGGGCAATGAGGTCGCGCTGAAGAACCCGGAGGCTTACCTCGGTTACCAGGGCGACAAGAACGATCCGTCCGGCATCGTGCTGCGCAACAACAACCTGCACCTGATCATCCAGATCGACCGCGAGCACCCGGTGGGCAAGACCGACCGCGCCGGCGTCGCCGACGTCCTGCTGGAGTCCGCGGTCTCCGCGATCATGGACTTCGAGGACTCCGCAGCGGCTGTCGACGGCACTGATAAGGCCGCCGCGTACGAGACCTGGTTCGGTCTGAACAAGGGCGATATTTCCGAGACGGTGACAAAGGGCGACAAGAGCTTCGAGCGCACCCAGGTCGATGACCTCGTCTACACCACCAAGGATGGCACCGAGGAGGCGCTGCACGGCCGCGCGATGATGCTGTGCCGCAACGTTGGCCACCTGATGACCAACCCGGCGATCCTCGTCGACGGCGAGGAGGTGCCTGAAGGCCTGCTTGACGGCTTGATCACGGTAGCCGCCGCGATCCCGGGCCTGCGCGAAGACAACCCGCACCGCAACTCCCGCACCGGGTCGATGTACATCGTGAAGCCGAAGCAGCACGGTCCGGAGGAGGTCGCCTTCACCAACGAGATCTTCGACCGTGTGGAGGAGATCCTGGGCCTGCCGAAGAACACCGTCAAGGTCGGCGTCATGGACGAGGAGCGCCGCACCTCCGTGAACCTGGATGCCTGCATCATGGAAGCCGCCGAGCGCCTCGTGTTCATCAACACCGGCTTCCTGGACCGTACCGGCGACGAGATCCACACCTCCATGCACGCCGGCCCGATGGTGCGCAAGGCGGATATGCAGACTGCGCCGTGGAAGCAGGCCTACGAGAACCACAATGTCGACGCAGGTCTCGCGCACGACCTTCCGGGCCGTGCCCAGATCGGTAAGGGCATGTGGGCCGAGACCGAGCACATGGCCAAGATGCTGGAGAAGAAGATCGGCCAGCCGCGCGAGGGCGCCAACACCGCGTGGGTCCCCTCCCCGACCGGTGCGACGCTGCACGTCACCCACTACCACCAGGTCGACGTCCACGAGGTGCAGGACGAGCTGCGCGCGGCGGGCCGCCGCGATTCCTTGAAGGACCTGCTCACTGTTCCGGTCAACACCGCGGGCGACAACTGGTCCGACGAGGAGAAGGCCGAGGAGCTGGACAACAACTGCCAATCCATCTTGGGCTACGTGGTCCGGTGGGTCGAGCAGGGCGTGGGCTGCTCCAAGGTGCCGGACATTCACGATGTGGACCTGATGGAGGACCGCGCTACCTTGCGCATTTCCTCCCAGATCCTGGCGAACTGGATCCTTCACGGCGTGGTCACCGAACAGCAGGTCCTCGACTCCCTCGAGCGCATGGCGGTCAAGGTCGACGAGCAGAACGCCGGCGACCCGAACTACCTTCCGATGGCCAAGGATTACGACAAGTCCATCGGCTTCCAGGCCGCGAAGGACCTCATCTTCAAGGGCACCGAGTCCCCGGCCGGATACACCGAGCCGATCCTGCACGCCAAGCGCCGCGAGTTCAAGGCGGCTCACGGTCTCGCTTAGAAGTCTGACCAGGTAGAAAGCCGACAGTAAGCAGAGAAGGCAAGCGCACCGCACCCGGGTTTCCGGGCGTGGTGCGCTTCCTTATGGGGTCAGGCGGGCGTATTCTCGCAAGGTATCCAAGCGAAGGAGCACGGGGAACATAGTGGTGTACAGCATCGGTTTTGACCGCGAGAAGTATATTGAAATGCAGTCGGCGCACATTTCGGAGCGCCGCAAAGAAATCGGCGGAAAGCTCTACCTCGAGATGGGTGGCAAGCTTTTCGACGACCACCACGCCTCCCGCGTTCTGCCGGGCTTCACGCCCGACAACAAGATCGCGATGCTGGAGCGCATCAAGGACGAGGTGGAGATCATTGTCTGCGTCGGCGCCGGGGACCTCGTGCGCCAGAAGGTGCGCGCGGATCTGGGCATCACGTACGAAGACGAGGTTTTGCGGCTTATCGACGTCTTCCGTGAGCGCGGATTCCTCGTCGACAACGTGGTGATCACCCAGTACGAAAAGGGCTCCGAGCAGGCTGATGCGTTCCGGGACAAGCTGGAGAGCCTCGGTGTCACCGTGAGCCTGCACCACGTCATCCCGGGCTATCCGAACGACATCTCCACGATCGTTTCCGAGCAGGGCTTCGGCCGCAACGACTATGTTGAGACCTCTCGCGATGTCGTGGTGATGACCGCGCCCGGCCCGGGTTCCGGCAAGCTCGCCACGTGCCTGAGCCAGGTCTACCTGGACAATCAGCGTGGGATCCAGGCGGGGTACGCCAAATTCGAGACCTTTCCCATCTGGAACCTGCCTCTGTCGCACCCGGTGAACTTGGCGTACGAGGCCGCGACGGTGGACCTCGACGACATCAACGTCATCGACCAATACCACTTGGCCGCCTACGGTGAGCAAGTCTCCTCCTACAACCGGGACATCGACGTCTTCCCGCTGCTCAAGGCGCTGCTGCGTGAGGCCACGGGCACCGAGCCCTACCAGTCCCCCACGGACATGGGCGTGAACATGGCCGGCTACTGCATTTCCGACGACGAGGCGTGCCGGTACGCGGCGGATCAAGAGATCATCCGCCGTTTCCTCGCCGCGCAGGTGGACGCGCGCCGGGGTGATGTAGCCCCCGATGATCCGGACCGCGCCGCAAACGTCATGCGGAAGGCCGGGCTGAAGGTCGAGGACCGTCCGGTGGTCGGTCCCGCTCTGGCCGTCGCGGAACGCACCGGCAACCCGGGTGCAGCGCTTGAGCTGCCGGACGGCGAGATTGTCACAGGCAAGACATCCGACCTGCTGGGGCCGTCGGCGGCCGTGCTGCTCAACGCGCTGAAGAAGCTCGCCGGCATCGACGACGAAGTGCACTTGCTCTCGCCCGATTCCATCGAACCGATCCAGACGCTGAAGACGCGCTACCTGGGATCCCGGAACCCGCGCCTGCACACCGACGAGGTGCTCATCGCCCTGTCGGCATCCGCATCGGCGGACAACAACGCGCGGCTCGCTCTCGAGCAGCTGCAGTCCCTGCGCGGATGCGATGCCCACATCACCACCATCCTCGGTTCGGTCGATGAGGGCATCTTCCGCTCGCTCGGCGTGCTGGCCACGACGGAGCCCGAGTACTGGCGAAAGGCGCTCTACCACCGGCGGTAGACTGGGTATCCATGCCCAGCAAAATTCTGCTCTACTACCAGTTCCGCCCGATCCCGGACCCTGAAGCGGTCCGTCTGTGGCAGCGAGACCTGTGTGAGGGGCTCGGGCTCAACGGCCGCATCATCATCTCCCCCGACGGGATCAACGGCACCGTCGGCGGCGACATGGATGCCTGCAAGGCGTACGTGCGCAAGACCAAGGAGTATTTCCGCGGGATCGAGTTCAAGTGGTCCGAAGGCGGAGCCGACGATTTTCCGAAGCTCAGCGTGAAGGTGCGCGACGAGATCGTCTCTTTCGGCACGCCGGAGGAATTGCGTGTCGACGACCGCGGTGTCGTCGGCGGCGGCACCCACCTCTCGCCGGAGCAGGTCAACGAGCTGGCGGCCAACCGCGACGACGTGGTCTTCTTCGACGGGCGCAACGCTTACGAGGCTGAGATCGGAAAGTTCAAGAACGCCGTCGTGCCGGACGTGAACACCACCCACGACTTCATTTCGGAGCTCGAATCCGGCAAGTACGACTGGATGAAGGACAAACCGGTCATCTCCTACTGCACCGGTGGCATCCGTTGCGAGATCCTGTCGTCGTTGATGATCAACCGCGGGTTCGAAGAGGTCTACCAGATTGATGGCGGCATCGTCCGCTACGGTGAGAAATTCGGTAATCAGGGCCTGTGGGAAGGTTCACTCTACGTCTTCGACAAACGCATGCACACCGAATTCGGCCCCGAGGGCGACGAGGACTTCGTCCAAGTCGGCCACTGCGCGCACTGCGGTGAAGCATCGAACCAGCACTACAACTGCGCCAATGAGCCTCACTGCCGGCAGCAGTATGTCAGCTGCGAGGCGTGCCGGGAGAAAACGCCTTATTGCCCCGCCTGCAGCTAGACGCTGCCGCGGGCGAGCATTCCCACGGTGACGATCAGCCAGGCCATGGTGAACGGCACCAGCGGCAACCAGAACACGCCCATCCACGGCACCCAGCGCTCATAGCGGTTCAGCTTGCGCACCATGATCACCGCACAGCCGAGCAGGGCCACCACCGGCGGGATGGAGGAGACCACCGCCCACGTGGTGCGCCAGCCGTTGCTGCATAGCCACGCCGCCTTGCCCGCATCGCACAGCGGACCCCCTGCCATTCGGGCAATGAGCGCCAGCACTCCTCCGACCAGCAGCGTGACCGCAACGGACGCTGCCCCGTAGATGATGGCCTGGCGCGTGGAGGCGCGGTTCCGCTCGTTGAGCTCCACCGGATCGGGCTGGTCCGCGAGCTCGTCGAAATCGCGCGGCTCCGGCGGCACCTTGTTGTAATAGTCGGTGGCACCGTGCAGGTCGTTCTCCGGGTGCTCGGGAGTGTCGCGGCGCAAACCCGCTCGTGGATCGTGGGTGGACATGACTGCCAGTCTATCCCCGCCACGGAACGCTCCCCGCGGGTGCGGGTGCGGTTGTGGGTGCGGGCAAAGGCTACGGGAAAATGACCACCGGCACAGGCGCGTGGGCGAGGAAGTCCTCGGTGCGGGCGTTGGTGAGCACGCGGGCGCGCTCTGTCGGCTGCGAGTCGAGGAAGAGGATGTCGCCCTTCTTCCACTTTTGGGAGTCCACCACACGCTTCCAGCCGTCGCCGGAACTGACGCAGGTCTCCACCTCGAAATTCTTCGGCTCCGGAATACCTAATGTTGCGGCGGTGTCGCTGACGCAGTCGCGGGCGCGGTCGAGCAGGGCGAGGGAGGATTCGTTCCATTCGTCGATAAGCGGCGCGTCCGCCTCGAATTCCGCCTCGTAGCTGTAGGTCTCCCTCGGGGAGAAGGCCATGATGCGCAGGTCGACGTCGAGAAGCATGGCCACCGTCGCCGCCACCTTCATGCCGCGTATGGACGCTTCTTTGCGGTCCTCGAGGAAGACGTAGTTGACGCGGGTGATGCCCTTCTTCGACAGCTTGACCGCGCGCGGCGCCAAGCCGACGGAAACCGGCGAATAATGCATCATCGCATCGGCTGTCGAGGTGGCCAAAAAACGGCCTTTTTTTGCTTTCGACTTCGAGCCGAGCAAGATGAGGTCCGCCTGAAATTCCCGGGCCTCGGCAGAAATGAGCTCGTGGCGCGGTGAGCCGTCGCGGAATACCGCCCAATTCTTGTCCCAGGCTTCGCGCGGAACCTGGTCCTTGAGCGTGGAGCGGATCGCGGAGCGGCGCTTATTTTCGGTCTGCTTGAACCACTTCTTGAATTTCTTGCTTTTCTTGCCGCGCAATGAGGTCCACGGGCGCGGCGCGGTGCTGACCACGCGGATCGAGCACGGTGCGGTGCGCGCGAGCCACGAGGCGAAGTCGAGTGCTTCCTCGCCCGACTGGTCCCACCCCACGAGGATGCGTAAAGGACGCTCCTCGCCGACATGCGGGAGGAGCTCCGGAGTAAGGGGGTAATTATTCATGTGGCGCGCGTGTTACGAGAAGACCAACAAAACTTTAATTTTTCGTTGGCAATTTTATAACGGAAAACGCGGTGCGGACAATTCACCCTTAAACCACCGAGGGTCCGTGCGGGATGGAGCTATTCGATATTGCCGGTGTTGTAGGACGTCGCTAGTGCGGCCAGCGCCGGGGTGGCCTCCTTGAGCTGCTGAAGGGAGTCCGCGTCGAGGGTGGCTACCATCTCGGCGACATAGCGCGTGCGCTCATCGGCGACGCGGTTGTGCTCTTCGATGCCCTTGTCGGTGATCTCCACCTTCACCCCGCGGCGGTCCGTTTCGTCGCGGACACGGCGCACAAGGTCACGCTGCTCGAGCTGGTGCAGAGTGTTCGAGGCGGTGGGCATGCGGATACCCTCCTCCTGAGCGAGTTGGCTAATACGCATCGGGCCCTTCTCAATGAGGCGCTCCATGATGGAAAGCTGCGGGCCCGTAATATCCGATTGCTCGGAGATGCGGAAATAAGCGACATAAAGCTTTGTTAAAAATGGACGGATCTCGCGCGCGACTTCGTACGCATCCTCAGTTGGATCTTGTGACATGGCACTAAGTGTAGTTGTTAACCACAGAAATTAAGAAGCTGGATCGAATTTTCCACCATAGAACTATTGTCCAGCTCCGCGGACATGCGTCAGCGAGTACGCTGGTTGCGATGTTTCAACAGATTCATTCCGTGTCCCACGAGTGGGAACGGCGCGCCGCTCTGCGCGAATTTCGCGCGGGAAAGAAGAGCCGCGAGGAGGTGTGCGACGCCGACTTCCTACTCCGCGCCGCCGCGGAGCATCACGGGGTGGACTCCGGGCGCGACTGCCCCATTTGCGGCACACCGATGCGCAACGTCTTCTGGGTCTACGGGGACAACCTGGGCCGGCGCTCCGGGTCGGCCCGCGGCGGGCAGGAAATCGCGGAGCTTATCGACGAAGTTGGCCCGTTCACCGTCCACACCGTCGAAGTATGCGGCTTCTGCCGCTGGAACCATCTTTTGCTCACCGCCGAGGCCGTTCCGGTTCAGTCATTCAGCGCCGGAGGAAGTACTCTATCTAGAGGAATCGAGTAGGCAGGAATACTTCATTGGCACGAGAAACTGACTCCGGCAGCGGTCCGGGCAAGAAGCCCGCTGCACCGCGCCACGACACAGCGAAGAACACGTCGCAGAACACCTCCAGCCCCAAAAACCGCAAGGACGACAGTCCGAGCGGCAAAGGCAAGACATTGGCGAAGGGCGACAAGGGCGATAAGGACGCGAAGGCCACGAAGGGCTCGAGCGCGACGGCGAAAAAGAAGAAGAGCCGGAAGGGCCAGTGGCTGGCCGCTTTCGTGCTGGCTCTCGTCCTCATCATGGCGGTGCCGCTGGCAATCTTCGGTGTGAAGTACAGCCAAGCGGACCTGCCTGAGCCGGGCGAGATCGAGACGGCGCAGGTGTCCACCATCTTCGCCAACGACGGCACGACCCAGCTCGCCCGCATTGTCCCCGCCGAGGGCAACCGCGAGCAGATCCCGCTCGACGAAGTGCCCAAACACGTGCAGGACGCCGTTCTCGCCGCCGAGGACCGCGACTTCTGGGAGAACTCGGGCTTCTCCTTCACTGGCTTCGGCCGCGCGCTGCTCGGCCAGATCACGGGAGACTCCTCCGCCGGCGGCGGCTCCACGATCACCCAGCAGTACGTGAAGAACACGATTGTGGGCAACGAGCGTTCCTACCAGCGCAAGTTCAACGAGCTGGTCTACTCGATCAAGATGACCCGCAATTGGTCGAAGGAAGAAATCCTCGCCGGTTACCTGAACACCATCTACTTCGGCCGCAACGCGTACGGGATCCAGGCCGCGGCCAACGCCTACTTCAATAAGCCCGCCTCTGAGCTCACCATCGAGGAAGGCGCGGTGCTGGCCAGCCTCATTCAGTTGCCTAGCCAGCTGGATCCGTGGAACAACGAGCAGGATTCCATGAACCGCTGGAACTACGTGCTCGACGGCATGGTGCAGATGGGAGCGATCACGCCGGAGCAGCGCGCCGGGGCCAAATTCCCGGACACGCGCGACCCGCAGACCTACTCCGCCTACACCGAGGCGACCGGCCCCAACGGCCTGATCAAGAACCAGGTCATCGCGGAGCTGGCCCAAGTGGGTATCAGTGAGGCCGACGTGACCAACCGCGGCCTGCAGATCACCACCACGATCGACCAGTCCACCCAGGACCAGGTGCTCAAAACCTCCGAGGAGCAGATGAGTCTCCTCCAGGAGGATGCCCGCACCGGTGTCGTCGCCATGGACCCGGCCACCGGTGCCATCAAGGGCTACTACGGCGGTGACGATCCCAGCGGCTGGGACTACGCGAACGCAGGTCTGCAGACTGGGTCCTCGTTCAAGATCTTCGGTCTCGCGGCGGCACTCCAGCAGGGCATCCCGTTGTCGGCCTACTACGATTCCGGCCCCGTCACCGTGGGCGACAGGACCATCAACAACGACTCCGGTGTCAGCGGTGGCGTGACCACCCTGGCGGATGCGCTGAAGAATTCCTACAACACCTCGTTCATCCGCATGCAGTCCGATTTGGACAACGGCGCACAGGATACGGCCGACATGGCGCATGCTCTGGGTGTGGCCCGCGAGCTGCCGAATATCCCACACACGTTGACGGAGAACGGCGAGATGCCTTACGACGGCATCATCCTGGGCCAGTACCAGTCCCGCGTGCTGGACATGGCCACCGGCGTGGCCACCCTGATCAACCGCGGTGTCTGGCACCCGCCGCACTTCGTCGACCGGGTCACCACGGCCGACGGCGAGGTACTCTACGAATTCGATCCGGAGTACAAGGAACGCCGCGTGAACAGCCAAGTCGCAGACAACGTGGTTGAGGCGATGCAGCCGATCGCCGGGTGGTCTAACAAGTCCCTGGCGGGCGGCCGGCCCTCCATCGCCAAGACCGGTACTGCCCAGATGGGCGACACCGGCAACAACAAGGACGCCTGGATGGTCGGCGGCACCCCGCAGCTTGCTGTCGCTGTGTGGGTGGGCACCGCGGACAACACCTCCGCCATCTTCAACCAGTGGGGCGGCAACATGTACGGCTCCATGTCGCCGGGCGCGATCTGGAAGGGCGTGCTCGACGGTGTGCTCGAAGGCCAGGACTACGAGGAGTTCCCGCAGGCGAAGCCGATCAACTGGGGGATCAACCCCTACTCCGGCGGCAAGTACGGCGGCGGCACGTCGCCGAGCTACCAGAGTTACGGCTACGACTACAGCCAGCAACAGCCGGCAGAGTCGCAGAACTCCCAGGTGCCGGAAGCTTCCGCTCCGGCAGCGGAGGCTCCGGCACCCGCGCCGGCGCCGGCACCCGCACCCGCGCCGGCTCCCGCCCCGGCACCCGCACCCGAACCGCCGGCCCAGCGCCAGCCCGAGGTGGATATCGGCGGCCTGATCGACGAATTGGTCGAATAACGTGACCACGAAGCAGCGGGTATCCCGCCCCGGCGGTGCGCGTTGGCCGGACCCGGCCGATCGTATCCAGCCCGGAAAGACAGAGCCGGCCGCCGCCGGGACCATGCGGTTCCTCGGCGGCGCCATGGGCCGTTTCGCGCAAATCGGTCGCGGCCGCTGGTGGACGCCCCTGCGCACCATCATCGATGTCGCGTGGACCTTCCTCGCTCTCGGCGCACTGTCGAAGTCGAACTGCGCGCGGGGCAAGCTTGTCGACGGCGCCATGCAGCTCAACTGGGACGGCAACCGCCAATACACCTCGTTCTGCTACAACGACATCGTCCCGCTCTACGGCGGGCGCGGGCTCGACCAGCCAGGCTTTGTCTACGACTATTCGTGGGCGGAGGGCGACCTCACCCGGTACATGGAGTACCCAGTCCTGGGCGGCCTGTTCCAGGGCCTGATGGGGTGGATTGCCAGGACGACGTATCCGGTCGTCGATAAGCTGCTCCCTGATTCCGGCTGGTACTTCTACCTGACCGCTTTTGTGATGGCCCTGATCTGGGTGGCCACTGCGCGCATGGTCGCGGAATTGGCCGGCAACCGAATCTGGGACACGATTCTCGTGGTTGCCTCTCCCCTGCTGATCATGCACGCGTTCACGAACTGGGACATTCCGTCGATCGCGTTCGCTGTCGGCGCGATGCTGGCCGCGCGCAACAAGCGTTTCTGGCTCGCCGGCGTGCTCATCGGTGCTGGCACCGCATTCAAGATGTGGCCCGTTTTCCTGCTGGGCGCCTACCTAGTCGTATTCCTGCGCCGCCGCGACATGATGCCGTGGGTGAAGTTGGCCGTCGGTGCCGCCGGCACGTGGTTGGCGGTCAACGTGCCGCTGATGCTGCGCAACTACGATTCTTGGCACGAATTCCAGCGCCTGAACACGGAGCGCGGTTGGGAATGGACCACGATCTACGCGGTGATCTCCCGCATCACAGGCTGGACCGGGTTCGACGCGGGCGAGGGTGCCCCGGTGATCCTGAATACTGTGACCCTCGTGCTCTTTCTGCTCGGATGCTTGTTCGTTTTGGTTGCGGGCCTCAAAGCGCCGGAGGAGCCGCGCATCGCCGAACTCGTGGTGCTGATTGTCGGCTTCTTCCTGCTGTTCAACAAGGTGTGGAGCCCCCAGTACTCACTGTGGTTCATCGTGCCGGCAGTGCTCGCTCTCCCCTACTGGCGCTTGCTGCTGACGTGGATGACCGTGGACATGATGGTGTGGCCTATCTTGATGTGGCACATGCTGGGCACCGACAATCTCGGCCTGCCCGACGGGGCGCTCAACATAATCGTGCTCGCGCGCGATGCGTTCATCGTGGCGATCATGGTGCTCGTAGTCCAGCAGATGTACGGCCGCCGCCGCGACAAGGTCCGCGAAGCCCACTTCGGCTGCGACCCGCTCATGACCACCCCGGACGATTGGGAGGAGGCGAAACGCACATGGGAACCGCGACAGTCCTCGGCATCTGCTCCATCGTGCTCGCGTTCTTACTCTTCACCGCCTGCTACTGGACAGTAGTGAACAAAAAGCCCGCCGCGCTGTCGGTCGGGCTGGGTTTGGCGGCGTTCATCTTCATGACTTTCGTGCCGGTCTTTCTAGCCGTCTTCGTTGTCGCGCCGAATTCGGGCCAGTAGTCCGCCGCAGCCGAGATTCACGGCGTGCGCTGGAGAATTATTTTCTACCTAGAATATTTTCCAGGCATCCGTACGGTGGGAACCGTGAGCAAGAACAAACTAACGACGTTGATCGCTGTACCTGCTCTCTCCTTCTCCCTTGTCGCTTGCAGTGATAGTGGCGAAGATGCCGCGCCAGAAACTATCACCGAAGAGATCACGGCGACCCCCACCGCGTCGACTGCTTCTGACGATGATGGCCAGAGTGAACAGGATGACGACCAGGACGACCATGACGACCAACAAAAGACTGCAGGCAACACTCAGGGGGACCGGCCTGCCGAGGTGACCGGCTACACCGCCGAGGCTGAAGCCGAGAAGTCCGAGGAAGGCGTCACTGACTCCGACGTCGAGAGCACCCTCGCCGCGGCCAGGAATAACGAAGCCGGCGTTGAGATCGAGTGGGATGACGGCTACTGGGAAATCGAATTCGGGGACATCGAAATCGACATTGATCCCGGAGGTCTGGTGCGCGACATCGACCGTGACGATTAGCTGGATGTCGGGGCGCGGAAGGCGTCGATAAGCGATTTCTCCCTGCTCGTGGCCTGCGGTACGCTTGACGGGTTGCTTGACGTAAGCGACCCTCCTGCCATCGCCACAAGGGCGGTGGCCGAAACCAAACAGACCATAGGAGGTGATGAGGTCCGTGCGTCACTACGAAGTAATGATCATTCTTGACCCGAGTCAGGATGAGCGCACTGTTGCCCCGTCCCTGGACAAGTACCTTGAGATTGTCCGCAAGGATAACGGCACGGTGGAGAACGTTGATGTGTGGGGCAAGCGCCGTCTTGCGTACCCCATCGACAAGAAGGAAGAGGGCGTCTACGCAGTAGTCACCCTGGATTGCGCGTCCGAGACCGTGCAGGAGCTCGACCGCCGTCTGAACCTGAACGACTCTGTCATTCGAACCAAGGTTCTGCGCACCGACAACAAGTAAGCGCTGAACTTAAAGAACGGCGCGCCAGGGAGTGAAACCCCAGCGCAAGGGCTGTGTTCAGTGCGGGCTATACACTGGCTTGCACAACGACAAATCAACGTCGAATCAGCACTCTGTTCACAAGGTCAAAAGGTAAGGACGAAGAATGGCACAAGGCGATACCCCCATCACTGTCGTAGGCAACCTGGTTGCCGACCCGGAACTGCGTTTCACGCCCACAGGGCTCGCGGTGGCGAATTTCCGCATCGCGTCCACCCCGCGCGTTTACAACCGTGACTCCGGTCAGTGGGAAGACGGCGAAGCTTTGTTCCTGACCTGCAACGTGTGGCGTGAGGCTGCGGAAAACGTTGCGGAGTCGCTGACCAAGGGCATGCGCGTCATTGTCAATGGCCGCCTGAAGCAGCGCTCCTACCAGAACCGTGAAGGTGAAAACCGCACGGTGTTCGAGGTTGAGGCCGACGAGGTCGGTCCGTCCCTAAAGTACGCTACAGCCAGCGTGAACCGGAATTCCCGCGACGGAAACTCCGGCCGATCCGGCGGCGGCGGCTTCGGTGGCAACCAAGGAGGCCAGTCCACCGGTGGATTCGGTGGCGGCAACCAGGGCAACCAGGGTGGTCAGTCTGGCCAGAACAACCAGCAAAACAACCAGCCCGCGAACGACCCGTGGAACTCTGCTCCTCCCGCCGGAGGTTTCGGCGGCATGGACGACGAGCCCCCGTTCTAAAGCACATCGACAAAACACCATCAACTTTCAGAAGGAAAGGTAAGGATTATGAAGCTGATCCTCACCGCTGCCGTTGAGAACCTTGGTGAACCCGGCGACATTGTCGAGGTCAAGGACGGCTACGGACGTAACCTTCTGCTTCCGCGCGGCCTGGCCATCGTGGCCACCCGCGGCGCAGAGAAGCAGATTGAGGACATCAAGCGCACCCAGCAGGAACGCGAAGTGCGCGATCTGGACCACGCTAAGGAACTGCGTGACCAGCTCGACCAGCTGCAGGGCGTCACCGTGAAGGTGCGCACCGCCAACAACGGCAAGATCTTCGGTTCGGTCAAGCCGGCCGACATCGCCGACGCCGTTCTGGCAGCAGGCGGCCCGAACTTGGACAAGCGCCGCATCAACGTGCCGAAGGGTCTCGTGACCAGCACCGGCGGTTACCAGGTCAAGGTCCGACTCCACGATGACGTGGAGGGCAAGGTGAACTTCGAGGTCGTGAGCGCTTAACAGCAGCGCTTCCACGGCGATCGCTTCAGCGATCCAACGACAACAGCTTTGAGCGTGGGTCCCACTTGTGAGGAGTGGGGCCCACGCTCTTTTTGTGTGCGGTGAAGAACCAGAAATAAGTGGGCCGTTGGGTATGACGCGCTGAGCTGGGGTTGCGCACAGCTCCTGTGGATAACTCGGTGCAATACTAGCAGTTCACAGGGCAAAAACAGATGATTCGAGACAGTTTGTTCACTTATTAGATGTCATTTTGGACTTGTCAAACCCGCTGGTTGTGGATTTATTCACCGAATGTGCGGCCTGTCTCGAATGAATAATAAAGGGCTCAGCTGGGATAATCGTGAATTCTGGGGATAGCAGAGCGAGTTGTCCACAAGTTATCCACAGATGAGGTGGTGGGGGTGTGGAAAAAATCATGGGCAATGTGGAACTTATTCACATGCCCTTGTGGATAACTGCGATTTCAAGGCATTGCAGGGCCTGCTCGACGGCAGTGTGGGTGAAAGCGGCGGGTAACATTTCGAAGGAGCCGACAACGTGAAGGAGCGCGAGAATATGGCATCGGGGACAGCGGGCGGAAGCTCGCCGCAGGACGGGGGATACAACGGGGACAGCTTCGCCGACGAGGCGGTGCCTCTGCCCCCGGAACCAAGTGACGGACCGGAGGAATACCGTGGTGGGTCGTCCCGCTACCGGGGCCGCAAGGGATTCACCCAAGACCGCTCTGACCTGTCCGAGTACCGTCAGCCCCCGCACGACAGGAAGGCGGAGCAGGGCGTTCTCGGCGCTATGCTTCTTAGCCCGACGACAGTGATCGACGTGATCGAGCTGCTGCGCGTCGAGGATTTCTATTTTCCGGCCCA
Source organism: Corynebacterium sp. p3-SID1145 (assembly GCA_025144245.1). GTDB lineage: Bacteria > Actinomycetota > Actinomycetes > Mycobacteriales > Mycobacteriaceae > Corynebacterium. Next base: position 278,722 of record JALXXC010000002.1, read on the forward strand.
CCAGCTGATCTACCAGGCTATCCTCGACCTCTACTCGCAGGGGTCCGAGGTGGATGTGCTCATCGTCAGTGGTCGCCTCGACCGTCTGAACCAGCTGGAACGGGCGGGTGGGGCACCGTACCTGCACACGTTGATCTCCGAGGTGCCCACCTCGGCAAACGCCCGCTACTACGCGGATATCGTGGCGGAGAAGTCTACGCTGCGGCAGCTGGTGGATGCCGGTACCCGTGTGGCGCAGCTGGGTTACGACGGTGCGGAGGGCATGGAGATCGAGTCGCTGGTCGACCGGGCCCAGCAGGAAGTGTTCGCGGTCGCACAGCAGAAGACAGGGGAGGACTACCGCGCGCTGGCTGACCTGCTCAAGCCCACCGTGGACGAGTTGGCGGCCTACGAGAAGGACGGCGGCCTCGCGGCCGGAGTGCCCACCGGCTTCATCGACCTGGACCGCCTGACTAACGGTCTTCACGCCGGACAGATGATCATCATCGCCGCCCGCCCTGGTGTGGGCAAGTCGACACTGGCCATGGATTTCGTGCGCTCGTGCTCCATCCACAACGGTCTGACCTCCGTGATTTTCTCGCTCGAAATGAGCGCCTCCGAGATCGTCATGCGTCTTTTGTCCGCCGAGACGGAGATCAAGCTGTCGGCGATGCGCTCGGGCCAGATGGAGGAGTCCGACTGGGAAAAGCTCACCCACCGCCTCCGCGAGATCCAGGCGGCACCGATCTTCATTGATGATTCCCCGAACCTGACCATGATGGAGATCCGGTCCAAGGCTCGCCGCCTAAAGCAGCAGCACGGCCTCGACCTCGTGGTGCTCGACTACATGCAGCTGATGAGCTCCGGCCGCAAGGTCGAATCCCGTCAGCAGGAGGTCTCGGAATTCTCCCGGCAGCTCAAGCTGTTGGCCAAGGAGCTCGAAGTCCCCGTCATCGCTATCTCGCAGCTCAACCGTGGCCCGGAAGCCCGCACTGACAAACGCCCTCAGCTGGCGGATCTCCGTGAGTCCGGTTCGCTGGAGCAAGATGCGGATATCGTGATGCTGCTGTACCGGCCGGACTCCCAAGACCGCGACAACGAGCGTGCTGGCGAGGCCGACATCATCATCGCGAAGCACCGCGGCGGTCCGATCGACACGATCGCCGTGGCGCACCAGCTGCACTACTCCCGATTCGTGAACATGGCGCGCGGCTGATCGGGAGAATGTGGCATCGAGAAGCTAGCTCAGTGCCTTTCCGAGCTGCTCCGGCAAAGTGAACGCCGCGACACAAGCCAGGGCGAAAGCAGCGGCGAAAATCCCGAAGACTGCCCCGGGGCCGCCGAAGGCGAGCACCGGCGGGACGATGAGCGGGGCGATGATCGAACCGATGCGCCCGAAAGCGGCGCCCGCCCCGGTACCGGTGGCGCGGATGGATGTGGGGTAGAGCTCCGGCCCGATGGCGTACAAGGCACCCCAGGCACCGAGATTGAAGAAAGAGAGCAGGCACCCGGTAGCGATGATCTGCCACGGTGCAGCCGCGAAGCCGTAGAGGATTGCGGCCAACGCGGAACCGGCCAAGAATGCCGAGAGGGTCTTGCGGCGGCCCCAGACCTCGATCAGCCACCCGGCGGCGGAGTAGCCGGGCAGCTGCGCGATGGTGATGATGAGCGTGAACGTGAACGATTTCACGAGCGTGAATCCTTGGTCCACCAGCAGCGACGGGATCCAGATGAAGGCGCCGTAATAGGACAGGGAGACCCCGAACCAGACAGCCCAGAATGCGGCGGTGCGGCGGCGCATCTCCTGCCCCCAGATTCCACCGTGCGCGGAGGACTCGGCAACGTCAGTTTCCGGGGCAGGGGAGCGGTCCACATTTTCCAGATTGGCGGCAGCCTCGAAGGAACGCACGATCTCCTCCGCCTCTTCGTGGCGCCCGACGGATTCCAGGAAGCGCACGGATTCAGGCAGTCCGAGCCGCACGTAGATCGCGTAGAGTGCGGGGACCGTGCCGAGGGCGAAGCCCCAGCGCCACCCGTTCTCGCCCTGGGACACCACGAATGTGCCGATCACAGCGGCCAGGATCCAACCCACCGCCCAGAAGGCCTCGAGCAGAACGACCATCCGGCCGCGCACCTTACGCGGAGAGAACTCGCTGATCAGCGTTGACGCGACGGGAAGCTCAGCACCCAGGCCGAGCCCGACGAGGAAACGGAAGATCATGAGCGCGCCCACGGACCATGCCAGCGCGGAAGCGCCGGTGGCGAGACCGTAGAGCAGGAGGGTCGCGGCGAAGACTTGCCGGCGCCCGATTTTGTCGGCGAGTAGACCGCCGAGCGAAGCGCCGATCGCCATTCCGATGAAGCCGATCGACGCAATCCAGGAGGTGGTGGTCTTATCTAGCTCCCAATGCACTTTCAGCGCGGCGATGATGAACGACACCAGTCCGACATCCATCGCGTCGAGTGCCCAGCCGATTCCGGAGCCGAGGAGCAGGCGCTTGTGCTTGCCCGTCACGGGGAGCCGTTCGAGCCGTTCATTTCGGGAAAGTGTGTTTTGGCTGGCAGTCGTGCTCATGCGCTGAAAGCATAGCCAGATGCAATCGGTGAACAGAAGCCTTAAAGGGAAATCTATTCACCGTGGAGCGCACGGAACCGGTTGAGTCGCAGCGAGTTAGAGACCACGAAGACCGAGGAGAATGCCATCGCGATCCCCGCGAGCATCGGGTTGAGCAGACCGGTCGCGGCGACGGGAACGAGAATAACGTTATAGGCGAATGCCCAGAACAGATTCCCCTTGATCGTGCGCAGCGTCGCCCGGGAGAGCCGGATCGCGTCCGCCGCGGAGCGGAGATCGTCGCCCATCAGGGTGATGTCGGCGGCCTCGATGGCGACATCGGTGCCCGAGCCCATCGCCAAGCCGAGGTCGGCGGTGGCCAGGGCAGCCGCGTCGTTGACACCGTCGCCGACCATCGCGACGACCTTGCCTTCCTCGCGGAGCTTTTCGACGACGCCCACCTTCTCCTCCGGCATCACCGACGCCGTCACTTTGTCAGCGTCGATCCCCACAGCCCTCGCCGCCGCGCGGGCGGCACCGGGGTTGTCGCCGGTGAGCAGATACGGCGTCAACCCCAGTTCCCGCAGGTCGGCAATGGCCTGCGCCGAAGTGTCCTTCGCGGTGTCGCGCACAGCGATCACACCGGCAGGCTCGCCGTTGACGGTGACGGTCACCGCGGTCGCGCCGCTCTCCTCGAGCGCCCGGGCCTGATCCCCGGTGCCGCGGCCGACAGTGACGGTGGCGCCATTCACGACGGCGCGCACTCCCTTTCCCGCAGTGCTGGAGAAGTCGGACGCCGACGCAGGACGGAGCGCCCGCTCGCCGGCAGCGGCGGTAAGCGCCCGGGCAATGGGGTGCTCGGAACCGGCCTCCACTGCGGCAGCCAGCGACAGCACCTCGTCGGCGCTGAACGGGTCAGCAGGCTCAACAGCATCGACGGACATTTCCCCGGTCGTCACCGTGCCGGTCTTATCCAGAACGATCGTGTCTACGCGCCTGGTCGATTCGAGGATCTCCGGCCCCTTGATCAACAGGCCCATCTGCGCGCCGCGGCCGGTACCAACCAGGATGGCTGTGGGGGTGGCTAGCCCGAGCGCGCACGGGCACGCGATGATCAGCACCGCCACCGCCGCCGAGAACGCCTCCGGAACTGGGTTGCCCAGTGTGAGGTGGATAATGAGGGTGACCAGAGCGATTGCGATGACGGCCGGCACGAAGACGCGGGAGATGCGGTCGACGAGCTTTTCCACAGGGGCTTGTCCGGCCTGTGCCTGGCGCACGAGCTCACTCATGCGGGACAGCGTGGTCTCCCCACCGACCCGGGTGGCCTCTACGACGAGACGACCGGTCTGGTTGACTGTGGCACCGGTGACTGTCGAGCCCTCAGACACCTCCATCGGAACAGATTCACCGGTGAGCATGGAGTTGTCCACTGCAGAGGCGCCGGCGACCACGCGGCCGTCGGTGGCGATCTTCTCTCCCGGGCGCACCACGAAGCGGTCACCCACGGCCACTTGAGAGACCGGTACGCGCACTTCCTGGCCATCCCGGATCACAGCTGCGTCCTTGGCACCCATCGTGGCCAAATTGCGCAGCGCTTCCGATGACCTTCCCTTCGCCTTGGTTTCAAACCAGCGTCCCAGCAGCAGGAACGTGATCACAACAGCAACAGTCTCAAGGTAGATTTCATCTGCGCTACCACCATGACCGGCAGGGGAGAAGGGGTGCATCTTCATCGTCATGCCGGGCTCGCCAGCAGTGCCCAGGAAGAGCGCCCACACCGACCACAGATAGGCGGCCGTGGTACCCAAAGTGATCAGGGTGTCCATGGTCACCGCCCCGTGGCGAAGGTTCGTCCAGGTGGCGCGGTGGAAAGGCGCACCCGCCACGACGTAGACGAGCGTGGTCAAGGTGAACACTGCCCACTGCCAGTAGGTGAACTGTAGAGCGGGGACCATTGATATCAGCATGATCGGGACGGCGAGGATGGCGGACCAGATCACGGTGCGCTTGAGTTTCTCTGCCTCGTTCTCGCGTGCGAGCTCAATGCTGTCGATGCCGCTTATACCGTCGGTGCGCCCAGCGTCATCGCTTTCTGCCGGCCCTGCGGCGGACATGGCGAAGGCATCGTAGCCGGCATCGCGGATCACCTGGACGAGTGAAGAGCGGTCGGTCTTCGCCGGGTCGAAATCAACGGAAGCAGTCTCGGTGGAGAAATTGACGCTGGCATCCACACCGTCGACCTTGTTCAGCTTGCGCTGCACCCGCGACGAACAGGAGGTGCAGGTCATCCCCGTCACCCCCAAGTCAAGGTGTTCGAGCTGCTTCGAAGCCGTGGCCGGCAGCGGGGTGCTCACTAGGAACTCATCCTTCCTCTGCGTTGTGGCTAACACGCCGATTCATTTCAGTGTTCACTAACCAGAACACGGAAAAGGGCCCAGGGATTCCCGGAATTGGGAACCACTGGGCCCGTGATGTCGCGATATGAAAACGCCGTTTCTTGCTCTCGGCGTTTACCCTGACAGCCTTACACCAGCGTGTAGCCGGCCTCCTTCACCGCGGCGGCGATCTGATCGCGCGAAAAGCCGTTCCCGGTGACAATCACGGCACCGGTCGTGTGGTCGGCAGTCACGCCGGTCACGCCTGGGACCTCGCTAATTTCCTCCGTAACACTGGCTTCGCAGTGTGCGCAGGTCATGCCGTCGACGGTGTATTCGGTGACGTTGGATTCGTCTGCCATGGTGCTCACTACTCCTTATTCGTCGATAAGCGAAAAGCCCGCATACTCAACAGCGAGCGAGATCTGGTCGTCGGTGAAGTTCTCTCCGCGCACGCGCAGGATGCCTTCCTCGACTTCAACCTTGACGCCTTGGGTGCCCAGGACCTGGCCCACCTCGTCCTTCAACCGTGCCACGGATGTCTCGTCTGTCGGGCCTTCGAACCGGTAGTTCTTAGTCACGTGATCTCCTTAAAACTACTGCTCACACCCCAAAGGGAATGTAGGCGGCGTTGATAGGGTTGAACCAACACAGACCCCGTGAACACGGGGAATGCCCTAAGTAGAGAATACTAAAGCAGTCATAGGAGATGAAGCATGAGTACCGTCAATGTAACTGAGGACACGTTCACCCAGACGATTGAGGATAACGACATCGTCATCGTCGACGCATGGGCGGACTGGTGCGGGCCCTGCAAGGCGTTCGCTCCGACATTCGAGAAAGCTTCTGAAAAGCACGACGACATCGTCTTTGCCAAGCTGGACACGGAGGCGAACGAGGGGCTGGCAGCTGCTCTGCAGATCCAGACGATTCCCACTCTGTTCGTCTTCCGCGAGGGCATTGCACTCGGCCAGACTTCCGGAGCGATGCCGCCGGCTGACCTTGAGGAGTTCATCCAGGCGATCCGCGATGTGGACATGGAGGAAGTGCACCGCGATATCGCGGCGCAGAACGCGCAGGAGAGTGAGGCTTAAAGCGCAGCTTATCGACGTTGATTCCGCCCCCGGTCACCCTTTTTGTGGAGTGCCCGGGGGCGTTTTGCCGGCTGAATCCTCCTCGGTTCATGTCCTGACAGTGGCACGGGAAGGCACGTAGACTCGGGAAACGAAAAATCTCGATGAACCACTAGGGAAGTGAAGGATCCGTACTCATGGCTAACCCGTTCAGCAAGGGCTGGAAGTATCTCATGCAGTCGTTCGACTCCAAGATCGACGAGAACGCCGATCCGAAGGTCCAAATTGAGCAGGCAGCAGCTGCTGCGAAGGAGCAGCACAATGCGATCACTCGCCAGGCCGCAGAGATCATCGGGTCGAAGAAGCAGCTTGAGCTCAAGATCAACCGTCAACGCGAAAAGCAGGCGGAGCTGCAGGACAAGACCAAGACCGCGCTGCAGATGGCGGACAAGGCCACCGCTGAGGGGGACACCGCGAAGGCGTCCCAGTTCAACACCACCGCTGAAACCCTCGCTGCGCAACTGGTCACGGTGGAGCAAGAACTGCAGGACTTGTCAACGCAGTACTCCGCCGCCGAGCAAGCCGCCGCGCAGGCCGAGCAGCAGCAGAAGCAATCGGAGGCGCGCCTGCAGGAACAGATGAACGAGGTCAACCGTCTGCGCGCACAGGTGGACCAGGCGAAAATGCAGGAGCACACCGCCCAGACAATGGACACCATCGGTCAGTTTCGCGAGGACGATTCGGTGCCCACGCTCGACGGTGTCCGCGAGAAGATCGAGCGCCGCTATGCCACTGCCCTTGGCCAGCAGGAGCTCGCCGAATCCGGTGTGGACGGAGTGATGGCGGAGATCGAGTCCGGCCAAACCGACGTGGCCGCCAGCTCGAAGCTCGCCGAGATCCGTGCCTCACTCGACGCGGAGAAGGCGGGCGAGCTCACCGCCGGCACGAACGACACCCGCGCCACCGACGGCGAGCCCTCCGAGGAGAGCCTCGATCGTTTCGACGGGGAGTCGCCGCGCGCTTGATCCTTAACCCGAATCTTTAGCTCTGCGTCCGGCGGATGTTGATCAGTACTCCGCGGATGCCGGAGTGGAAACCGTCGCGGAGGTTGACGCGCTGGTGCTCACTCAGCGTGTACTCGTGCAGCGTCTCGCAGGCGAACTGCAACAGCGGGCGGTCGATCTCAGGTGGGAGACCGCCACCGGAGAGCATGTGCGCTTTGTCGCGCTGTTCGGAGGAGGCAGCGTTGTCGTACCACCAGGTCGCGTACTGCTGGCCCACATCGAACGGCGTCTGGAATCCGGACGAGGTCCACACCTCTTCCGGCAGCGGCACGTAGCGCGAACGGAGCTTGCGGCGCGGTGCCATCATCGACGGCTTCGGCATTGTCCGCGGAGTAGCGGCAGCGACCTGCGCCGGCGACGGCGGGCCAGGGTGCTTCGTGGCGGACGGCTCCGCGGTCTCGGATTCGGAGGGTTCCTCCGCCTCGATGCCCGCGAGGTCATCTGCCTCGGGGGCCTGGTCGCCGCCGGCAGTCTCCACGCACACGGTGGGCGAAGCGCTGCCCGGAGTCCCGCTCCCTGCGGCATCTTCGCTGCTTTCGGCATCCGCGGCGCTGTCCGCGGATAGCGGGTTCCCGCCGTCGGGTCGGGGCACGCCGCACATGCCCTCGGCCTCCTCGAAGCCCCCGTCGTCCATCGGGCGCTCCCGGATGGTCGGGGGCAGGGGGCCTTCGAGGACCTGCAGTTGCATGGCCTCCGCGAAGTCCTCGCGGGGGTCGAGGATCGTCGTGGTGTCGCAGGCGTGGCGCAGGGCGGAGGACATGGAGTCCCACCCGAAGCCGTAAAGATGCACGCGAATGCCCGCGTTCGTGGCTTCCTCGACACCGGGAATCATGTCAGCATCGCCGCTGACCAGGACGAAATCGGTGCACTGGCCGCGCATCGCGTTGACCACGATGTCGGCGACAAGACGGGTGTCCACGCCTTTCTGCGTGCGGCGCTCACCCCACTCGATGAGCTGGCCGGTGCGGAGTTGCACCCCGTCGCAGGTGCGGAGGGCGCGCTGGTAGCGGTGCGGACCCGAATCAGGAATGCCGTCGTACCAGAACTGCCGGTGGATCGGCTGATTGAGTTGCTGGATGATCATGCCTGAAAGGTCGTTCACCACCTCAGGCAGGTCGATTTCTAGTTGCGACCGCGCTCCTGTCTCCCACGAGTTGTAAAAGCTCGCGAGCAGGTATGACGTGTCGACGAAGACAAGTGTGCGTTCAAGCATGGCTCCTAAATCCGTATCTATTCATATAGCTAAGACGTTTTGTCGTCCCCCCAGTCTGCCTGTTTTGCTTCAGTCTCGCTGCAGCTCTCCGTTGAACAGCAATAATCCGCAGGAGGGGGATAGGTTCTGTCCAGTTCAACGTAGAGCGTTGCCGAAAACTTCCGACGGTTATACGGTTAGTTACATAACTAACTAACCGGAGGTGAAAGGTGGGCAATGACACAGAACCGCTGTTCCTTCAGATCGCACGCCTAATTCAGGACCAGATCATGGACGGCGAACTCGAGCCTGGCGAGCGGGCCCCGTCCATGAACGAGCTCGCCGCATTTCACAGCATCAATCCGGCCACAGCGCGCAAAGGGCTGACATTGCTCGTGGAAACAGGAGTCTTAGAAAAACGCCGCGGTATCGGAATGTTCGTCACGGAAGGGGCACGGGAACGCATCGTCGGCAAGCGCCGCGAGGATTTCGCGGGCAACTACATCGCACCGCTTATCGACGAAGCCTTGCGCCTGGGTTATGCCCGCGCTGATCTCCACGACCTCATCGACCGCGTCGCAGAAAGCAGAGGAATGTACCAATGACAATTCATGTATCGGGCTTGGCCCATAGCTTCGGCAAAAAAGATGTACTGCAGGGCGTCGACCTGGACTTCGGGCAGCGCCCTTTCGACCCGCTACGGCCGACCTTCCCGCGGTCAGTGCGCCATGGTCGCCATCATCATCGGTCTGGCGTCGAGAACGGAGGTTTTGCTTCTCGACGAACCCTATGTCGGCCTAGACACCCACAACACAGGGGTGTTCTACCGCCACCTTCTGGCGCGGGCGGATACAGGACGCACGATCGTGATGGCCACGCACCACATCGACGACGCGGCAAAGGTCCTGGATGATGCGGTGATTCTGGGGAGGGACGGGGTCGTCGTCAAGCGATGCGTCCCTGAAGACGCCGATGAATTCGCTGTCGCGGGCCCGGAACTCGTGCCGATCAGTGATGCCCCGCGTCATGCCCGTGCCGCCACGCTCGACGACCTGATCGGGCACTATTTGGAGGTGTCCTAGATGAACACGAGCCTGCTCGGATATTTCCGCCATCAATTTGTCGCGGCGCCGCTGACTCGTTTGATCTGGATGGTCCCGATACTTGCGATGCTTGCATTCGGGGTGCTTTATGTCACCCGTGATTCGCCCGTCGGTGTCATTTTCGGCCCAACGATCATGACGGTGCTCATGATTGGGGCGTCGTCGCCGGAGGTCACGGCCTATACGGCGTACGCGATGCCGAAGTCCCGGACCATGAAACTCACTGTCATGGCCGTCGTTCCCGCAGTGGCGCTCAGTGCGGCCATCCCGTTACTCGCGCGTCCGGACTGGGTCGGCGTCGCGGGTGCACTGATGGCGCTGGTGTCAGGTCTGCTTTTCGGAGGGCAATATATCGCCGGTGATGCAGTGGCTAGCGACCGGAAGGCGAGCTCGCACATTGGTCGTGGCAGCTTTGAACGCGAATTGATCTTCAAGCCACAACTGCTGTGGACTCTCGGTGTGGCCATTGCGCATTGCATATTTCTGTACCTGTCAAACTTCGTCGGCAACGACACTTTCCGCCAGCTTTTCGGCGGTTTCCCGATCATTGTCTGGTACTCCGCGTACTGCATGCCGGGGCTCGGTATCCCCGGTGCGGCAACCGGCGTGGGCTACGGCGTGCCGCGCCGGCGGTGGCTGGCGCTGTCATGGGTGTCAGCGGTGGGTTCGGTGGCGGCGTATATCGCCGTGGCGGGCCTAGCATCGCCGTCTGAATTTTCCTGGGCTGCAACGATCACCGTCGGTATCGATGGTCTCGCCAGTGCCGTCATCGGTTCCGCAGTGACGATCTGGCGCACTGAGCTGGGGATTCTTCCCGGCTACACGATGTTCTTCATCGCTAATGGGGCATCGGATGCACAAAGCATCCACGACGTTAGCGTCACTTTCGCGCTGGTGGTAGCTGGAATCATCGCGCTTGTCGGCACTGTCATTCAGGCCCGGTATCTCATGGGTCTAATCAACCCGAAACACACAAATCAAAAGGCTTGAAAAGCTGTAATAACCTGCTGG
>JALXXC010000020.1 GCA_025144245.1 Corynebacterium sp. p3-SID1145
CAACGCACCCAAGAAGAACAACCCCCAACGAACAAAACCCCCCAGAAAACCCAAACCGACAGCACCCCCTAAAAAAGAAGATTACGCACGCACGACGGGCTCGCCGACCCGTTCCTGCCTGGTCGGCACCTGACTCCGAACGAGATGTTCCGCGCCTGTCGGCGGGTCGCTCCCGAGATCCATGTGCCCTTCGGCGTCGATGACTTCATCGGTCTGCTCCCGGCCAAGACGTGCACGCTGCAGGACTATGGCGTCAACTTCAAGCGCCGCGTCTACCGGTCGAAGCGGCTCCCCGAGCTGAGGGCTGCCGGCGCACACGGTGAAGGGGCGACGCGCCCTTGCCGCATCCGGTATGACCCTCACAATCCGCTCTACATCTGGATCGAACACGACGGTGAGTTCGTTCCGTTCCGCGCCGCCCCTGACCTGCTCGACGAACCGATGGGCGGCGATATCTGGCAGGAGTTCCGCGCCGTCGATGTTGACGCCGATCGTGCGGTCCGGGAGGATGCCGCGCAGTTGGCCGATCGGATGAAGCGTGCCCAGTGGGTGCGGCCGGGGAAGAAACGCAACCGCACGGTCCGGGCTGCAGAGGTCGATCGTGACCCGATGCACTACACGAGCAACGCGCAGACAACAGCCCGCGAGGAACCCGTGAACGAGTCAATGGGCGACGAGATCATCTGGGAACGCGGCGGCGGCTTCTCGCTGCTCTCCGACGACGACGGAGTATGGGAGCGGCTGACATGACCCAGGCCATCAGTACGCGCGAGGGCTGTTCCTCGCCATCGTGATCGCATTGCCCTTGGGGTTCCTCATCGGCACCAACGACTATCTCTTCGCCGCAACGCGACCCGTTGTGGAGTTCCTCCGTCCGATACCGTCCGTTGCTCTGATTCCGGTTGCCATACTGATGTTGGGAATCGGCATGGAATCGAAGGTCTTCCTTGTCACGTTGGCCTGTTTGTGGCCGCTTCTCATTCAAACGATCTATGGGCTTCGCGCAATCGATCCCACACTCACGGCGACCGCGCAGTCATTCCGCATTCCGCGTCGCCTTCAGCTTCGCTCCATCGTGCTGCCTGCGATACTGCCGTATCTCGCGACGGGGTTTCGGATCGCTGCCACGGTTGCGCTAATCGTGGCCGTGACCGCAGAACTGGTGATCGGCTCACCAGGTATCGGGGGAGACATCCTGCTCGCCCAATCCAGTGGCGCTGTCGTCACGCTGTACGCGTTGGTCTTCGCCGCGGGGCTTATCGGCGTCATCCTCAACGTCCTGCTCCAGATCGTCGAACGCCGCCTTCTCCGGTGGCACCCCACCTATCGAGAGGCTGCACCATGACCGCCATGGATGTTGCGACGACCGAGGCGCTGGCAGACAAGTCAAGAGCCATCCGTCGTCGGCGCTATCGACTGCTGTCCGTCGAGGTCGCATTCCCGGTACTCGTGGTCGTCGCAGTGGGTGTCTGGACGGCCTCCGCCGGTCTATATTTCATCCCGCCGCTCACAGGTGTTCTAGTCGCTTTCCAGGAGAACTGGCTCTTCGCGCGGATGGCGAGCGACGTCTTGCCGAGTCTTTCCAGGATGATGATCGGGTTCATCGGCGCTGTGGTCATCGGCGTGGTCGTGGGGTTCGTTCTCGGTCAGGCGCACCGCCTCCAGGCGATGTTCGCACCCGTGCTCGAGTTCCTGCGCGCGATCCCTGCGGTCGCGTTGATTCCCCTCGTCATCATCGTGCTGGGCCTCGACGACACCGCGAAGGTGATTCTGATCACCTTCATCTGCCTCTGGCCCGTGCTCCTCAATACCGAAGCTGCAATCAGAGGAATGGACCCCGGACTGCGCGAGACCGCCCGGGTGTACGGCATCCACTGGTTCCGCTACGAGTTGCAGGTCGCACTTCCCGCGGCAGCTCCGCAGATCTTTGCCGGAATGCGCACGAGTCTTTCGCTCGCGCTCATCATGGTCGTCGTGAGCGAGATGATGGCGGGAGGCAACGGGATCGGCGTCTTCGTTCTTCAGTCGCAGAGGTCGTTCGCGATCACGGACATGTGGTCGGGCATCGTGCTCATCGGGATCTTCGGGTACGTGTTCAACCTGCTGCTCATCGTCGTCGAGAACCGGGTGCTCGCGTGGCACCACGGCGCGAACACCGCCGTGGAGTGACACCGCGGTCGAGAGGACGCCCTCACACCTCGATGCCGCCGCACCACACACGCAGAACGCGACGCGCGGCAGCGATGTCGGTGAGCGGATCGCCGTCCACCAGCACGAGGTCGGCTCGCAATCCGGGGGTGATCGCCCCCCGATCGTCGAGTGAGAACGCGTGCGCGGCCGTCGAGGTGGCAGCGCGCAGCGCTTCGGCTGTTGACAGGCCGGCGTCCACGAGCAGAGCGAGTTCGTCGTGCATGCTCTCGCCGTATGGCGGCGATGCCCGTGTGAAGGACCCGATGTAGGCGTCTTCGTCGTGCATGCTCTCGCCGTATGGCGGCGATGCCCGTGTGAAGGACCAGGCGTCGGTGCCGGCCAGGACCGGAACGCCCGCGGCATGCATCGCGCGCGTGCTCTCGTGGGCGGGTGCATAGCTCACACCGGGAACGCCCGCTGCGGTGAGATTCGCGGCGACGTTTTTCATCATCGTCAAGGTCGGGATGAACACCGTGCCCTGGGCGAGCATCGTCTCAGCCGTCGCATCGTCGAGCGCGCGGTCGAGTGGAGCATGGGTGATCATGTCGGCCCCCGCAGCGAGGCTCATACGCACAGCTTCGTACAGGGCTGCGTGCGCGATGACCTTGAGCCCCCGCGCGTGCGCAGCAGCCACGATTGCATCGAGCACGTCCTGGGTGGGACCGGGCAGATCGGCGATGATCTTGATGTAATCCACCCCGTCTGCCACCTGCACCTCTACGAACCGCTCCGCCTTGTCGGGGGAATCGACCAGCGCGACGTCCGGATAGGTCGGAATGCGGCTGTGCGTGCTGCCCTGAGATGTCGCCGCCATGCCGGCGGTGCGGAAGTCAGCGACTCCCCTCAGTCCCCGCAACGACTGGAACTGTGATGCGGGCCATGTCGCCATGTCCAGGCCGGTGGTGACACCGTACGTGGCGAGCGTCTCGAGGGACTCGCGCCCCTTCAGGTGTATGTGACAGTCGATCAGGCCAGGAAGGAGCACCGTACCTTCCGCGTTGACGACAGCGGCACCGACGACCGCATCCGCTGATCCGTCACCGATGCGCCCGTCGGGCTGGATGACGACCGTCGTGGGGGCGCTCAGACTGTGTCCGTCGAAGACCCTGGTGTTCGTGATCGCGGTCGCAGAGACTGCGCCGAGCGTGGAATCCGTCATGAACTGCTCCTTTCGAGGAGATGTAGATACGAGACATTATTGTTCACTATCGCGGCCAACGTACCACGACTCGGCTCCCGTAGGCAAGAATCGTTGGATGACGACGCGGCGACGAGGTGCCCTGCTGACGCGCGCGATCTATCGGGCGACGCTGGAGGAGCTCGCCGAGTCGAATCTCGACAAACTGGCGTTCGACAGGATCGCGGCGCGTGCCAGCGCCGGCAAGGCATCGCTGTACCGGGCGCTGGTCGACCACCGGTGAACTCGTGCTCGCGGCGCTCACCGATCCGGAGGCGGGGTTCTCGCTCTACACCGTCGTCTACTACATCTACGAGCAGCTCTCGGCCGAATGGGATCTGGGCCGTGCGGCCGCGGCATCCCTCCTGCTCTTCGCCGCGGTGCTCGTGCTCACGCTCCTGCAGGCGGTCCTGCAGCGCACACGAAGGAGGCGCTCATGAGGGAGTCGGCACTCAACCGCATCGTGTCGCACGCGGCGCTCATCGCCGCGTCCGCGATCATGCTGTTCCCGTTCATCTGGATGCTGCTGTCTGCCTTCAAGTCGCCGACCGAGATCGCCACCGTGCCGCCGCAGCTGCTGCCGGCGGAGCTCCGCTTCGGCAACTTCGCATTCGCCCTCGAGACCGGGCGCTTCGACCAGTACTTCCTGAACACGTTCATCGTCGCGGCGTCCGTCGTGCTGCTGTCGCTGCTCACGTCGGTCCTCGCGGCGTACGCCCTCGCGTTCTTCGACTTCGCGGGCAAGACCGCCCTCCTGGCGCTCGCCGTCGCCTTCATGATGGTGCCGTTCGAGGTGCTCGTGGTCGTCAACTACGACACCGTCGTGCAGTGGGGGCTCGTCGACACCCTCGTGGCGCAGATCCTGCCGTTCACCACCAGCATCCTGTCGACGCTGATCCTGACCAACGCGTTCCGCAAGGTGCCGGCCACCCTGCGCGTCGCGTCTCGGATCGACGGCGCGTCGAGCTGGGCGTTCCTCTGGCGGGTGGTGGTGCCCATGAACCGGCCCTCCCTCGTGACCGTCTCGGTGCTCTCAGCGATCGCGAGCTGGAACGCATTCCTGTGGCCGCTGCTCGTGACCAACACGACCGAGAAGCGCACCCTGACCATCGGCCTGTACAACTTCATCACCGAGGGCGGTGTGCGCTACGAGCGGCTGATGGCGGCGAGTGCCGTGGTGATCGTCCCGATGGTGATCGTGTTCCTGCTGCTGCGCCGGCAGATCATCAACGGCGTCTCGACCCAGGGCATGAAGCAGTGACCGCGCCGGAACTCCCCGGCATCCGCATCTCGAGAGAAGGAGCAGCCTCATGACGAGCACCCGAATCACCCTCCACGGCGGCATCGGCACGGTCGGCGGCGTCGTCGCCGAGATCGTCCACGGGACCGATCGCGTGATCTGCGAGATCGGCACCGGCTACACCCCCGACCTCGACGTCTACGACGGCGTCGTCGAACGTCGCCACGCGGCGTGGATGAAGGACGCCCGTCTCACCGGCGCCGCGCCGGCCGTGCCCGACCTGTACCCGCCGCGCGAGGGCCGCCACAACACGGCCGTGCTGGTGTCGCACCTGCACCTCGACCACATGTCGGCGATGGGATTCGTGGACAACACGGTTCCGGTGTACATCTCGGAGCCGGCGCTGCGCATCGAGCGCGCGCTGCAGGACATCGGGCAGGGCGTGCACCCGCACCACACGGCTTATCGGGTGTTCGAGCCGGAGGAGCGGATCCGAGTGGGCGCGATCGAAGTGCTGCCCATCCGCACGAGCACGGGGGCATACCAGGACTTCAGCTTCGTGATCAGCGCCCCCGACTGCACGATCCACTACACGGGCGACCTCTCCCTCCACAGCAGCGAGCCGGAGCTGACGTGGGACGAGATGAAGCGGGTCTCGGCGATGGACGTCGACCTCCAGCTGATCGACGTGACGTCGCTCATGGACGACACGCTCAGGATGGTCTACGGCACGACGGAGGTCGAGATCGCCTCGTCGCCCGAGCTGCCGGACGGCATGCTCTCGTCGGAGCAAGCGTTCGACGCGTACCGCCAGGTGCTGCCGGCCCATCGGGGCGCGGCGGTCGTGAACTTCTACGAACGGGAGGCGGATCAGATCGAGCAGTTCGACGCTCTCGCGCGCTCCTGCGGGCGACGACTCGTGCTCGAGCCGGAGACCGGCTATCTGATGTGGCGCTTCACCGGCCGGGCGCCGGTCGTCGCCGTGCCCGATTTCGCGCGGTACCTCGACGAGAACCGCCCGGCGTGGATGCGGGAGCTGCTCGACGCGGCCGAGGTGGTTGACTGGGCCGACATCGTGGCGAATCCGACGGCGTACCTCGCGCAGGTGAGCTACCGGAACTCCGCTCAGCTCTTCGACCTCATCGACGCGGACGGCCTCTACGTCCACGCTGACGGCGTGCCGATCGGCGCCTTCGATCCGGCCTTCGCGAATCTGCGCCGCATCGTCGACCTCGCCGGCTTCCGGTACTTCGCAACCTTCCAGCAGAACTTCTTCGGCCACGGCTACCCGAACCAGGTCCGCTACTACGCGGAGCAGATCGGCGCCGACGTGATCTGGCCGGTGCACAGCAAGAACCCGGAGCGCTTCTCGGTGTCGGGCGAGTCGGTCGTCATGGTGCCGGAGCTCGGCGTTCCATATCGCGTTACCCGCGAGGCCGGCAGGACCCGTCTGGTCGCGGACGAGACGAAGGGTCAGTCGTGAGCTCCACCACCCCCGAGTTCGCCGCCGAGCCCCTCGACCGGATCGTCGTCGAACGCTACGAACCCGATCCGCGGCTGCCCGAGGCGGTCATCGTCGACTTCGACGGCACGCTGGCGCACATGGATCGGCGCGGACCGTATGAGTTCCATCGGGTGGGCGAGGATCGCGTCGACCCGGCCGTGAAGCGGCTCGTGAGCCTCCTGGCCCCCAGCGTGAAGATCGTCGTCCTCACGGGGCGAGACGACAGCTGCGAGGCGGAGTCGCGCGCGTGGCTGGCGGACAACGAGGTGCCGTTCGACGAGCTGCACATGCGCGCGGCCGGCGACCGCCGCAGCGACGCGCGAGTGAAGTTCGAGATCTTCGACACCCGTCTGCGCAGCCGGTTCCACGTGATCGCCGCGATCGACGATCGCAACTCGGTGGTCGAGATGTGGCGCAGGCTCGGGATCAAGTGTCTGCAGGCTCAGGACGGCGATTTCTGACCGCTCCTGACCGGCGCCGGTCGCGATCCGGCTCAGTCGAGCAGCAGCGCGGGCTCCTCGAGCACGGCCGCGATGTCGGCGAGGAAGCGGCTGATCTTGTCGCCGTCGACGATGCGGTGGTCGAACGATCCCGACACCGTCGTCACCCACGCCGGGCGCACCTCGCCGTCGACCACCCAGGGCTTCTGCCGGATCGCGCCCATCGCGACGATGCCCGCCTCGCCCGGGTTGATGATCGGTGTGCCGGCGTCCATCCCGAACACGCCGATGTTCGTGATCGTGATGGTGCCGCCCTGCTGGTCCTCGGGGCGGGTCTTGCCCTCGCGCGCGGTCTGCGTGAGGTTCTGCAGCGCGACGGCGAGCTCGCGCGTCGACATCGCGTGCGCGTCCTTGATGTTGGGGACGAGCAGCCCGCGCGGGGTCGCGGCCGCGATGCCCAGGTTCACGTAGCCGCGCACCTGGATCTCGGCGCCGTCCTCGGTCTCGATCCACGCCGAGTTGATCTCGGGCGTGCGCTGCACGGCCCACAGCAGCGCCTTGGCGAACACGAGCAGCGGCGAGATGCGCACGTCGGCGAACTGCGGCTGCTGCTTGAGCCGCTGCACGAACTCCATGGTGCGGCTGGCGTTGACGTCGGTCCACACCGAGACGTGCGGGGCCGTGTACGCGGATCCGACGATCGCGTTGGCGGTCGCCTTGCGCACGCCCTTGACGGGGATCGCCTCGTAGCGGTCGTCGGCGGGGCGCGGGGGCGTCGCCCGCGGCGGGGCGGGGATGCGTCGCTCGCGCTCCTCGGGCCACTGCGGCGTCTCGAGGTTGCGGAACACCTTGGCCTGCTCGGCGTGCCGCAGCACGTCGTCGCGCGTCACCTCGCCGGCGGCTCCCGTTGCGGTCGCGTCCGACAGCTCGATGCCGAGGTCGCGCGCGAGCTTGCGGATCGGCGGCTTGGCGACCACGCCCACGGCGGCCGCGACGGTCTTCTCGCGCGGGGCCTTGCGCCGGCGGGTCTGCACCTCGCCGCCCGTGCCGTAGCCGACGAGCACCGAGCCGCCGGCGTCCGACGCCCCGGTGGAAGACTCGGCGGCCGGCGCCTGCGGCGCCTCGGGCGCGGGCACGTCCGACTCGCCCGACACGGCCAGGATCGGCGTGCCGACGGCGACGGTCTCGCCCTCCGCCACGAGCAGCTCCGACACCGTTCCGGCGAACGGCGAGGGCAGCTCCACGAGCGACCTGGCCGTCTCGATCTCGGCGACCACGTCGTTCACCGCCACGGCGTCGCCCGGCTTCACGTGCCACTGCACGATCTCGGCCTCGGTCAGTCCCTCGCCGACGTCGGGCAAGTTGTAGGTCTGCATCGGGATCCTCCTAGGGCGTGTCTCTTAAAGCCTTGAGCCAGATGGTGATGGCGCGTAGGACGACGCCGCCGCGATAGGTCAGGGCGAGTTTGTCGTAGCGGGTGGCCAAGGCGCGCCATTGCTTGAAGATGTTGAATCCGCGCTCGACGACGTTGCGGCGCTTGTAGGCCTCGGTGTCGTAGGTGACCGGGCGACCACCCTTGGCGCCGCGGCGCTTGCGGTTGGCGATCTGATCATCGCGTTCGGGGATGACGGCCTGGATGCCGCGCCGGCGCAACAGCTTGCGGTTGGCCCGGGAAGAGTAAGCCTTGTCACCCAGCGCCCGGTCGGGCCTGGTGCGTGGCCGGCCCCCACCCAGGCGCGGTACCCGCAGGGCGTTCATCACGTGCTCGAACATCGGGGAGTCCCCGCCCTGCCCGGGCCCGAGCAGCATCACCAGCGGCCGCATGTTCCCGTCGCACAGGTGGTGGATCTTCGTCGACAGGCCGCCGCGGGAGCGGCCGATGGCGTGATCAGGCGGCTCGATGCGCAGATTCGTGTAATTCGTCAGGTCCCCCTGTGTCCCGGGGCAGGTTGGTGGCGTGCTGATGGGCGCGGTTGATCGTGGAGTCCACCGAGACTTCCCAGTCGATCAGCCCGGCGGCGTCGGCATGGGCCAGCAGGACGCTGTGGATCTTGTCCCACGTCCCATCACCGCTGAAGCGGCGGTGCCGCTTCCACACCGTCTGCCACGGCCCGAAGCACCCGGGTAAGTCCCGCCACGCGATCCCGGTCCGGTAGCGATAGATGATGCCCTCCACCACGGTGCGATGATCGGCGAACGGCCGACCACGACGCCCCTGCGAGGACGGCATCAACGGAGCAATCAGCTCCCACTGCGCATCAGTCAGCAACTCCGTTCGAGACACACACCGAGCGTTCCAGCGACCAGCCCAAACCTTTGGGAGACACGCCCTAGGCCTCGATACGGCAGGCCGCCTCCTGGAAATCGTCGTCCTCCTCTGGGATGACGGCGAGGTTGAGATCATCCACGCGATGAAAGCCCGCGCCCACTACAGGCGACTACTGCCATAACCAGGGCAAACGCTGTACGTAAATACGGCTTTACGTATTTACGTATCGGGATTACTGAAACGCTTAATTTGGGGGAGTCCCGCGCGCCTCCACCACACGGCAAAGGCCAGCTCATAGGCTAGGAGCAACCTTAAAAAATTGAGCGCCCAACCGGTAGCCGCCGGTTAGACGCTCGCTTAACACCCAGTCTGCAGCTGGGATGAAAGCTTGAAATGAACATACCAACTTTTGCCGGCGGCGGTCACTACGACGCGCCAACACTGGATCAGTTCACAGACGTTGAACTGCCCCAGCGCACCCCGTTTCGCCCTTCCCTCGCTTCGATCACTGAAGATGATCTTCAACTCGCGCAGCAGCGCTTGAGTTCACCCGTAGGGATTTACGACAGGTGCGAGTACGCGCCGTGCAATATCGACAATCACCCGCCTATGTGCGGCTACATCGGTAGCCCCTCATGGACGTTTGACGACGCGGCCTACCTCCTCGCGCACCTCGGTCGTACACGCTTCCACGTCTCTAAAGATCGACGCTTCGAACGCGCCTACTGGACACGTATCTGCGCTAAATGCCGCGCCGCCAGCACTGGCGAGAGCGCCGCAAAGCAGCCCTCGTGCACTGACGACACGTGCGGTGTTCGCCGCGAACGCACTGTGCCCATGAGCAAGCTCGGCGACTACGAATACATCAAACTCACCCACCCGCACTACTGCGCCATCCTCGCCGTGGACATCGACATTCCCGGAGAACCAGGGGGACGGCTGGAAGTGTTGAGCGGGAAAAACCAGGGCCTTTTCAGCATCAGCCTCTTTGCTGACATGAACGCCGAACCCAACTGGGTGGGAATCAACCCCGTCAGTGGCAAAGCACAGGCGATATGGCTCATTGACCCCGTGTACACCGACGGTGCCCCCGGTAGGCCCGACCGGCCCATGCGCCTCCTTAAGCGCATTCAAACGGGTTTCAATGAGTTTCTCGGCGGCGATAAGGCCTTCTCCCACGGCTTTATGCGCAACCCGTTCTACAGCGGCCCCAACCCCAACGCCTACCACTGGCACGCCATTTCCAACCGCATCCACAAACTGAAGGATCTCGAACACATGCTTCAGGTATGGGACGTACTCGACGCAGACCCCGCAACGGCACCCGCGCGGAAGAAAACCGGCACGGAACTCATCCTTCAAGCCAAGGCCAACCGAGAACGTGCCCAACAAATGCGCGCCCTCTCCAATGAGCTAGACGGCCTCAGCATTGAAGAACTCGAACAGATTGACCCGTCCTACATCGAAGGCGTCCGCGTTCTCTACGACGCCACAGGCACCCCGCAACGCGATGAAACGGCCTTCCGTCACGCTCTCAAAACCGCACACAGGCTCCATAAGCGCGGGCAGCGTCTCAAGGACAACCTCATCATTGACGCGTATGAGCACGCCTACCGGATTGCTCACGCGCAAGACACGACAGGCCGCCCTAACGAGCTGCCGCCTATGCGTGATCGCCTCACTATGGCGCGCCGTGTCCGCGCCTACGTCACGACGAATAAGACCGGCAAAACGGCGGGGACGGGCCTCAGCTCCACCCAGCGCGTCACGCCGGTCGAGCGGAAGGTCTTGCGTACTTTCGGCGCACGAGGAGGCAAGAAAGCCGCTCAACGGTGGAACGATCCGACTCAAACCGAGTACCAGACCAACGCCCGTAAGCCCCTCGAAGTAGCAAACAAACGCCGCAAGCTTGGCGCTTCCTCGATAAGGCTTGAGATTGCCGCAGCTGTTCAAAAGCACGAGTTCGAACTAGGCACTCCACCCACGATGGCAGAGATCGCGGAGGAGTTTGGCGTCTCGCGGGAAACGGTGAAGCGTGCTCTCAAACAGGCGGGAATCAGTCTGCCGCGAGGACGGCGCGGCAGTTCCAAATAAATGGGTCAGGCCGTAAGCATAGAACGGTTTTCTTCCCCCCCTAGGGAGGGCACATGGTTTCTAGCTTTAACATCCACGCAACCCCCGCTTCTCTAGCCACGTGTCTGTGACTGCTCCAGGGGGTCTCACGCCATAAGCATTAAACGGTTCCCCCTCCCCTAGGGAGGGCACATGGCTCACTCCTGTTTCAAGCGCGGTTTAACGGTTCCCCTTGACGCGGTTGTGACGCTTGCACAGTATCTGGGATTGCGCTTCCGGGAGGCCGACCCAGAAAGGGTGCAACGCCATAAGCATTAAACGGTTCCCCCTCCGTTAGGAGGGCACACGGCTCTCATCCCTCGGGGTGGTTCTTTGGGGTACAGCGGTTGTTACGTGCGTGTTCTTCGTCAGGCTTTGTGTCGCTCTGCGACCTTTTCACGGACAAGCAGTACAGCAAGTACAGCGAGGGCGGGGGTTGCGATAGTCGACGCGATCGTAAGCGGAGTGAATGTCCCGACCAAGAGCCAGAAGACCACTGCACTTTCTGCGATCGCTGCCAGAACAAAAGCAGACTTCTTTTGCCATGTCATTGAGACTCCTTGGGCTACCTTCTTGTTCTGCATTCTTACTTCCCCAGCAATCCGAGGACAATACTCAGACGCGGGGAAGATCTGCAGGGAGAACTCCGGCGTTCGAGAACATCCCCTGGAGTTGCGAGTCGGTGTATGCGTGGAACGGATTAATTTCGTTGGTCGTGTCTGCCATTGCGGTTGCGAGTGCAACCGCTACGTGTTTGCTCTTACTAAGAATCTTCATCGTTTCTTTTCCTGCTTTTTCAGAGGCGACCTGCGAAGGCCCTTGACGAGCCAGCTCCCGAGAAAGCCAAAGAGGGCAATCCAACACAGGCCGAATATAGCCTCGGCGAGTGATGGCAGTACGAAAGTCATGAGCTTCCCTTGCTCTTGTTGTTTCCAGTGACTCCGCTACGAAGTCCCTGGTGTGGCGTCATCGCCGCTCGAAAAGTAACACTTTGACAAAGGGGCGAAAGGGGTTTTTCTCGAGATCCGGGAAACCTCCGGGGTGTTTGCGTGTGGCCTGGTTGGGTACACCCCAAGCGAACAATTTGTGAATGACAAAACTTCCTGTTCGCTAGGGTTAGTTCCAAGACTAACGGAACAGAACCGTCACTGCCTCTGGAGATCACTGAACAGTTGGGGGCGATCTCAGGACAAAAGGTGGGCTATGCCCGGGTGAGTTCGAAAGATCAGAACCTTGATCGTCAGATTGAACAACTCAAAGCAGAGAAGGTCTTCACCTATTACACGGATAAGGCCAGTGGTGGATCGCGTGAGCGCCCTGGACTTGATGAAGCAATGCGATATGTCCGTGCAGGAGATTAGCTTGTCGTCACGTCGATGGATCGGTGCGCGCGTTCACTGACGGATCTGTACGCCATTGTTGACGAGCTAGTCAGCAAAGGAGTGTCGGTGAAGTTCCTCAAGGAGGGACAGACCTACTCAAAAGACTCCACCCCGATCGCCAAGCTGATGCTAGGGCGGTTAGGTTTTGTTCAGTTGGGTAAGGCCGTGAAAGAGCTGGATCAACACTGTGAAATAGTTGAAAAAATAACCCCGCAGGTTTCCCTGCGGGGTGTCGTTGTTAGAACGGTGCTTCGTCGTTGTCGGCATCAGCGCCAGCCAGGGCGGCGTTCGCCGCCTCGCCTCCGCGACGGGCTGCGCGCGCAGCGGACTCCTTCTTGGAATCGATCAGCTGCACCGTGTCGATGCGTGCGACCAGCGGGTAGTGCTTCACACCGTCCTTGTCGGTGTAGACGTCGGTTTTCAGCGAGTAGCTCACCGCGACGCGGTCGCCGGAGCCGATGCAGCCGAACACACCGGGGTTCGCGGCATCCTGGACGTAGCCGGTCAGCTCCACGATCTCGGATTCAACCTTGCCCGTGGTCTTGTTCTTGAAGGTGTTGCGCGCATAGACGCTGAGTTTCACCGTCGCGCCACCGTTTGCGTGCTCGAACAACTTGGGTGCGCGTGCTGCGTTGCCGACGACGGTGCCGTTGTTGAAGGGGTTGGACATTTCGACTCTCCTCGTGTGTAGGGATGGATTTGCTTGCAATGTGGTGAGTGAGCAGTGGCTTTGCTGCTGCGGGGCAGTGGAGCTGTCGTTACAGCACTGCCCAGGGCAGCGGCTCCCCTGCTGCTTCTAGGTCGCGCAGTGTTTGTGCAGCGCCCGGGTCGGCGTCCTCGCCGTCGATGCCGTCGGATAGCAGGTAAAGCAGTTCCAGGTCTTGGTGGGTGTAGTGGTACATGTGTGCCTCCTTGGTGGATCGGTGGTCAATCCGCCGGTTGGAGACAGCTCTGCTGTCTAGAGGGTTCTCCCCTGCCCCGCTAGATGTACTGACCAGGTACGTTGGTCAATCGTGAGAAGGGCGGCTGGTTCCCGCAAGCGGTGTGGGGCCGGTGGTGGTTGTAGTAGTGCAGCCAGCCGTCGAGTTCTCCGCGGCGTTCGGTCTCGCTGGTGTAGCAGCGGGCGTAGGC
>JALXXC010000021.1 GCA_025144245.1 Corynebacterium sp. p3-SID1145
GCTTTTCGCGGGACCGACACGGCCCGATCCCTTGGCCACGGACAGGGAGATCAACTGACCGTCAGCAGGGAAGTACGTGTCCGTCTACAGGGAGATTGGCATGGCCGCTAGCAGGACCTGCTGGACCGGGACTTCACCTCAGATCGCCCGGACCGGGTGTGGGTCGCTGACTTCACTTACGTCCGAACGTGGGCCGGCTTCTCCTACGTCGCGTTCATCGTCGACGTATTCGCTCAGCGCATCGTTGCCTGGAATGCAGCGACCACCATGGCCACGGATCTGGTGATGACGCCGCTACGGATGGCGCTGTGGCAACGCGATCGCGAGGGGCACCCGGTCGAGCCGAAGTCGCTGATCAGCCACTCGGACGCAGGCAGTCAATATACATCTGTAGCGTTCACGGAACGACTCGCCTTGGAGGGGATCGAACCGTCGATCGGCAGCGTCGGTGACGCCTACGATAACGCGCTCATGGAGACGATCAACGGGCTATACAAGGCCGAGTGCATCCGCTCGTCGATCTTCCACGACGGGCCGTACAAGACGCTCGCCGACGTCGAGTACGCGACCGCTGCATGGGTCGAGTGGTACAACAATGACCGGCTCCACTCGAGCCTGGGCTACGTCCCGCCCGTCGAGTTCGAGCAGAGCTACTACGCCGCTCTCAACCGAGAGCTGCAACCCACATAGGGAGCGGCGGGAAACCTGGGGCGGTTCACATTGGTCTGTGGGCGGTACGGGCGGGTCCTCTTGTGTGCGATATCGCCTCCGAGGGCGTCGGCGAAGGCGTGGGAGCGATAGCACATGCCGTTGTCGGTCAGGACCCGGCGCACGGTGATCCCGGCGTCGTTGAAGAAGGCGTGGGCCCGCTTCCAGAATCCGGCGGCGGTGTCTTTGCGCTCGTCTTCCAGCAGCTCGCTGTAGGCCAAGCGTGAGTGGTCGTCCACGGCGTTGTGGATGTACCAGTAGCCCATCCCGCGTTTGCGGTCACGTTTTCCCTTGGCGCGGCCGTGGACCTTGTGCCCACCTCCGTCGGGGATGCGGCCGAGTTTCTTGATGTCCACGTGCACCAGATCGCCTGGTGCTTCGTGCTCGTATCGGCGCACCTGCCGCTTGCCCGCACGCACCGGGGCGCCGGTGGCAGGATCGGTGAACGCCAGCCTGACGCAGCCGTAGCGCGACAGGATCTTGTGCACAGTCGAGGGCTGCACACCCAGATGATACGCAATCCGGGCCGGACCCCATCGGCGGGAAACCCGCAGGCCGATCACCCGTCGTTCCCGACGCCGCGGCGTCTGGGCCGGGCTGTGGTGCGGGCGGCTGGAACGGTCGACCATGCCGTCCTCGCCGAGCGAGCGGTAGCGATAGACCCACTTGCGGACCGTGGTGACCGAGACACCAAACCGCTCCGCCGCTCGCCGCGGCATCCAGCCGTCCTCGACGACACACCGAGCCAGACGCAGCCTTCCCGTCGGAGTCAGCGGGGCGTTAGCGTGGGACATGAAGACCTCCGTTGTGAGTGTGGTTGCTTCGTCGCTTTCACACCTCACACGGAGGTCTTCCTCATGTCATCCCGCCATGCCGACCAGCGACACAACGTCCGTGGTCAGTACACCTAGCCCCGGCGGTACTCGGTAACCGTGCCGAGGAAGCTCGTCGCGTACAGGGTGTTCGCATCCGTGGCGGCGATCGACGAGACGAACCACTGCTGGTCGGCGACGACGCACTGCGCGCCGCTGGACGGATCGATCTGGACGACCCGCGCGCCGCTGTTTTGCGCGACGTAAAGCTTCCCGTCGGGCGCGAGGTCGAGATCGTCGGCGCCGACCAGGGGCCCGATACCGGCGAACGGGTAGCGCTGGACGAGCTCGCCGCGCTCGGTCACGCGCACGACCTCGCCCGGGTGGACGAAGGTGCGGCCGATAAAGAGATCACCGGACTTCGGATCGCGGGCGATGCCGTTGGACGACGTGATCCACGGCGCAAACGGCCGGTGGGTGCCGTCGGCCTCGACGAGCGTCGGATGGCCGCCATTCGCGCCGGCACCGCCAGTCGTGAGCAGGCGGCCGCCAGGCAGCGCGGCGAGACCGTTGGCCATCACGAGGCCGGTCGCGACGGTGGTGCGCTGCCCGGTGGCGAGATCCACCCGCGTGATCCCGCTGTTCGGAGTGTTGAGAATGAGCGACGGGATCGAGTTCCCAAACGTCACGTACGCCTGGTTGCCGTCGACGACGATGCCGCCCGGGGAGGGAATCGGCGTCACGAGATGTCGTGTGCCTCCCGGGGTGAGGCGCCACAGTGCACCCTGGTCGGGCCTCGGACTTCGGAACGCGGAGTCGGTCATCTCCGAGAGGAGGAGATCGCCGGAAGGGAGCGCGGCGATGTTCTCCAGCAGCGCGAATCCCGAGGCGACGACGCGGCTGGTCCAGCCCCCGCACAGCGGCGGCGGCCCGTCCAGCGACCCGGTCGCGGGCGGTGCGGCGGCGGCAGTAGGGGCGAGCGCCAGCGCGGCGACAGTGGCGAGGGAGAGCAAGGCGGCAAGGGGGCGAACGCGCATCGAAGGTCCTTTCAGGCGATGACGAAGAGGAACGCTACTCCGCCAGATGCCCGAATGTCAAGGGCCATTGAGTTCTGCCCAGGGGCGGTCGTGAGACCTGCCCGGTGACGGTCACCAGATCTGCCCGGAGATGGCCATGGGATCTGCCCACAGGGGCTGGCCATCTCCGGTCCCGGGATTGTCAGGTCAAGGGCCTCACCCCCTGGCCGGCGAGTGCTTGGGTGAGGCGGATGGAGTCGCCACTGGTCTGGCAGACGTGAGCGTGATGCAGGAGCCGGTCCACTGTCGCGGTGGCGATGGTCTTGGGCATGAGCTCGTCGAAACCGGCCGGGTGCAGGTTCGAACTGATCGCGATGGCGCGTTTCTCGTAGGCGGCGTCCACCAGGCGGTAAAGCCCTTCGGCGGCGTCGGTGGCCACCGGCAGCAGTCCGATATCGTCGACGATGATCAGGTCGGCGCGCAGGATCTTGGCGATGGCCTTGGTGACGGTGTCGTCGGCGCGGTGCCTGCGCAACAGCACGCCGAGGTCTTCCAGGGTGAACCAGGAGACCTTCAGCCCCTGCTCGACGGCTTGCTGTCCGAGCGCCTCGAGTAGGAATGTCTTGCCGGTCCCGGAGGGTCCGCAGACCACGAGGTTCTCTTTGCGATGCACCCACTCCAGCGTCCGCAACGCCTGTTGAGTCGGTGCAGGGATCGAGGAGGCGGACTCGTCCCAGGCGTCGAAGGTCTTGCCGGTGGGAAATCCGGCGGTGGCGCGGCGTGTGGCCAGCGAGGCCCGGTCACGGCCGTTGGCCTCCTCGGCCAGCAGAGCGCGCAGCACCTCGGCCGGGTCCCAGCGTTGGGACTTGGCGGTGGCGAGCACTTCGGGCGCGTGGCGGCGAATGTGCGGCAGTCGCAGGCGCCGCAGGATGGCGTCCAGGTCGGCGGGCAGTGGCGGACTGGCCGGCACACCCAGCGCCGGAACCTCGGTGGTGGTCATCGGTCTTCCTCCTCAGAATCGGTGGCCAGTGGTGACTGCTGGCCCAGGGCGGCCCATCCGGCGGTGCCCTGGGTCAGCGACCGGTCCTCACCCGCAGAGTGCGACTGCCCGGTAGCGCCGGAGGCGGCGTGGTGGTTGAGGATCGAGGGCAGATCGGCCTCGGCGAACCGGTTGTGCAGGGCCGCGTGCCCGAGCGCCCAGTCGACCTCGTCGGGGTCGAACAACTTGGCCAGGGCGACGGCCTCGGCCATCTTCACGCGCATCTTCGTCGTGCCCGCAGCGGCGGCCTCGGTCAGCCACAGCCGGGCCCCGTCACCGAGTGCCAGGAACGCCGCCTCCGCGGCGTTGCGGGCGCGGGGTTGGCGGTGCAGGGCACCGGCCGGGGCGTCTGGGAAGTGCGCATCGGCAAGTCGCGGGCTTCCCGGGGTCGCCCGCAGGTGGCGGGCCACCTCCACCGGCCCAGCGGGTCCGACGTGCACCACGACGATCTGCTCACCGGCGCCGGCACCATGGGCGCGGACCCAGACGGTCTCGCCGAGCAGCGTGTGCGGTACCGAGTACTGCCCGGATTCGAACGTCACCATCGGCGAGTTCACCGGCACCTGCCGCGTGGTCCCCAGCGCCACCGTGTACGCCTCGGTCGGCACGGTGTGCAGACGGGCCCGTTCCTGAGCGAGCATCTGCGCTGGGGCTCGCCGAGTGATGCGGTGCTCCCGGTCGTTGACCTGCTCGCACCATTGCTCGCACGCCCCCTCCAGCTCGGCGAACGAGGAGTACTCACCGCGCAAGTTGGTGTCCTTGGGCACCAGGTCGGCCTTGGCGACCTTGACCGTCGACTCCGAGCCACCCTTGGAAGCCGGATCCGCGGGCTCGCACGTGAGCACCGTGACCCCATAGTGGCGGGCGAACGCCACCATCTGCGGGTTTCGCACCGCCATTCCCGCCACATGCTCCACGGTGACGGTCTTCTCGTTGTCGGTCAGCACATACGTCGGCGCCCCGCCCAGGCGGCGCAGAGTCACATCCAAAGCGGCGAACACACTCGGGGCGGTCCTGTCGCGGATCGGCAGAACCACCCGAAACCGCGACCACGCCAGCCACGCACAGAACAGCACGGTCTTGACCCCGTCGATCACCGGACCGTCGCCGAAGTCGTACTGCAGCCACAGGCCCGGCTCGGTCACCCACGGCCGGTGCACCCGGACGTTGCCGAGCCGGTAGGACTTCTTCACCGCCGCCACCGCACGACGCGTGGTGCGCTCCGAACCGGTGAACCCCACCGCGAGCAGCTTCTCGTGGACCACGTCCGCGCGGATCTTGCCGCCCGAGCGCTCCACCCACTCCTCGACCTTCGGCATGAACTCATCCATCAGCTGCGGCCGGGCCGCCGGCTTGTCGGTCAACCGGCCCGCATCACGAGCAGTCACATAGCGGGCAACAGTGTGATGCGAGACCCCGGCGAGCTCGCCGGCATCCCGATAGGACCCTGTCAGATCAAACGCTTCGAGAATTTCCATGATCTCCTCGGCAGACTTCATGTTGTCCCTCCTCGGGGCGATGGGCGCTTGGAGCACCGCTATCGCACCCGAGGAGGGGCCCCGAACCGCCCAAGCGGGCCGGGAAACAATGTCGTGTCGGGCAGATCCCATGACCGCCAGCGGGCAACTCTCACGTCCGCCAGCGGGCACCCTCGTGACCGCCTACGGGCAGTCTCTCGTGTCCGTCGTCACCCGAATAGGTGGGAGACTGGCCATATGTTCCCCGGTTACGAGTTCTCGCTCGTCGGCTTCCTCGCCTATGTGGGGCTATTCGTCGTCGTGCCCAGCTCGATCGCCGGGGGGCTCGTCTGGCTGTACGAGCGCGACCAGGCGCGCGCCCGGGGCGGTCCGGCGCCCAGAGTCCGCGGGCTTCCGGCGCTTGCCGTGTGGGCCCTCGCCTTTCTGGCCGGGCTCGCATCGTTCGGCGCGTGGCTCACGTGGTCGGCGGGCCCGGGCCGGGATTACGCCGTCTGGCAGGTGGTGGCGTGCGGTGCGACGACCCTGCTGCTCTGGTGGCTGTGCGCGCGCCTCGGCAGGCCGGGGCTGTCGGGAGTCATGGCGTCGTCCATCGGAATACCCGGCGGATTTACGACCGGCTTCGCGGTGCTGGCGGTGGGAGACGAGACCGGTCAGGCGGGCGTCGGGGTGCTGCTCATCTCGGTGAGCCTCGGCACGCTCTTCGCTGTGCTCGGGCTCATCCTCTGTCGCTATGCAGTCCGGATTGACGAGATACGCCGGTGCAGATTGACAGAACTGGGGCATCTCAGCCGAGCCTGCCAAAGTAGCCACGAAACGGTACTGACGTCTGGGCGCCCGCGCTCCACCGCGTTCCGGTACAGGACAACCATTGGGTGCCCGTTCCCGCGGGCCGGTAGGGGCTGTCACTCACGACGTTCGGCGGCAGTTCTAATCGCGACTAGGAAGGGGCCGTCCTCGCTACGCGTCTCGGAGTCCAACTCGTCGAACGGACGAATCGACTCGTGGCCGGGGTTGACGCGCCGCATCCAGGCCGACCACGCGTCGTGGACGTCCGACGCCTTTGTTTGCACGCCCTTGGCTCGCAGGAGCACCTCACTCCACAGCGGTTGTCACGAACTTCGACGCAGTGGCGCCTCGGAAGTGACCCCACACGCGCTGACCCGCAGCGTGACCGCTATACGGCTCTTCCCTGTTAGATCGGAACCCTCCGAGGGCTCCAGGACGGCTGATCAACAGCCTCACCGGGGCCCGGCGTTCTCCCACTGCGAGAACCGACGGACACGGATCTCGACAATCGCGTCAACAGCGTCGGCGGGGCACATCATGCACTGCATTGGTTCTTGACTACTGATGGCCTGTGACAGCATTGCGACATGGTCTCAACGGAGCAACGTGCATCAACTGAAAGAGGACCCGGCGGGCAACTCACCGCAGAAATCACGTCTGTGGTGAAGCTGATGCAGACGATGAAGTTGGACATCCCCGCTTACCAGCGTCCATACACGTGGACGGCTAAGAACGTCTCTCAACTCGTCAGTGACATCCGACGTTTCAGCTCAGCAGGGCACTACCGGATCGGGACCTTCATTCTTCACCCCTCCCCAAGCGAAGAAGTAGGCAACGCGGGAGAGACGCTCGACATC
>JALXXC010000022.1 GCA_025144245.1 Corynebacterium sp. p3-SID1145
AGTTTTTGGTCGGCGGTAACTTACTCTCCCACACCCTCCCGGGTGCAGTACCATCAGCGCGGGTGGGCTTAGCTTCCGGGTTCGGAATGGGACCGGGCGTTTCCCCACCGCTATCAACCACCGACACACCTATTGGGGTGTCTGTCATGGTCGCAACGTGGTGTGTTGCGGGTATTGAGTTATCTGTTGTTGGCCACACACACTGGTGGTGTGTGGTGTGTCAGATACTGCATAGTGGACGCGGCGTTTGTTGTTTTGTTTGTTGTTGTGTTCCCGACGATTATTTGTCGTGGTGGGTTCAACTATTGGTGTTTGTTGGTTGGTGTATTAGTACCAGTCACCTTCGCACATTGCGGTGCGTCCAGATCTGGCCTATCAACCCCATCGTCTATAGGGAACCTATGAAACCTCATCTTGAAACAGGCTTCCCGCTTAGATGCTTTCAGCGGTTATCCCTTCCGTACGTAGCCAACCAGCGGTGCTCCTGGCGGAACAACTGGCACACCAGAGGTACGTCCGTCCCGGTCCTCTCGTACTGGGGACAGCCTTTCTCAAGTTTCTGCGCGCGCGGCGGATAGAGACCGAACTGTCTCACGACGTTCTGAACCCAGCTCGCGTGCCGCTTTAATGGGCGAACAGCCCAACCCTTGGGACCTACTCCAGCCCCAGGATGCGACGAGCCGACATCGAGGTGCCAAACCATCCCGTCGATATGGACTCTTGGGGAAGATCAGCCTGTTATCCCCGGGGTACCTTTTATCCGTTGAGCGACACCACATCCACAAGTAGGTGCCGGATCACTAGTCCCGACTTTCGTCCCTGCTCGACTAGTAAGTCTCGCAGTCAAGCTCCCTTGTGCACTTACACTCTAAACACCTGATTGCCAACCAGGCTGAGGGAACCTTTGGGCGCCTCCGTTACTCTTTGGGAGGCAACCGCCCCAGTTAAACTACCCACCAGGCACTGTCCCCAACCCAGATCATGGGCCAAGGTTAAGACATCCACTACGGTCAGAGTGGTATTTCACGTACCGACTCCACACCCACTAGCGTGAGCGCTTCACAGTCTCCCACCTATGCTACACAAACCGCAGTAAACACCAATACCAAGCTATAGTGAAGGTCCCGGGGTCTTTTCGTCCTGCCGCGCGAAACGAGCATCTTTACTCGTAGTGCAATTTCACCGGGCCTGTGGTTGAGACAGCAGGGAAGTCGTTACGCCATTCGTGCAGGTCGGAACTTACCCGACAAGGAATTTCGCTACCTTAGGATGGTTATAGTTACCACCGCCGTTTACTGGGGCTTAAATTCTCCGCTTCGGACACAAAGTCCTAACAGGTCCTCTTAACCTTCCAGCACCGGGCAGGCGTCAGTCCGTATACATCAACTTAACCGTCTTCGCACGGACCTGTGTTTTTGATAAACAGTCGCTTCCCTCTCTTTTCTGCGACCCCAACCAGCTCACCAACGCATGGTTGGATCACCGGTTGTGGCCCCCCTTCTCCCGAAGTTACGGGGGCAATTTGCCGAGTTCCTTAACCACAGTTCACCCGACCGCCTGAGTATGTTCTACTTGACTACCTGTGTCGGTTTCGGGTACGGGCCGTACACATACATCGCTAGAGGCTTTTCTCGACAGCATAGGATCACTACCATCACCCCATTCGGGTTACGCATCACGCCTCGCACACTTGGCACCCGCATTTAACTAGGTGCCGTGCCGCACGCTTGCACCACAATCCACTAAGTGGCGTAGCTACCAATCTGTGTCACCCCATCACTTGACTACTACAGATCAGGCCCCACGCATCACACCCACCTAGCCAACAAAGTTGACCTTGGCAGATGGTCAGGGTGGTTAGTATCACCGGTTCATCATTGGGCGCATGTATACGGGTACGGGAATATCAACCCGTTGACCATCGACTACGCCTGTCGGCCTCGCCTTAGGACCCGACTCACCCTGGGAAGACGAACTTGACCCAGGAACCCTTAGTCATTCGGCGGATACGATTCTCACGTATCATTCGTTACTCATGCCTGCATTCTCACTCGCATGCAGTCCACACGCCCTTACGATCGTGCTTCACCCCACATACGACGCTCCCCTACCCAGTACAAAAATACTGCCGCGGCTTCGGCGGTGTACTTGAGCCCCACTGAATTGTCGGCGCGCAACCACTCGACCAGTGAGCTATTACGCACTCTTTCAAGGGTGGCTGCTTCTAAGCCAACCTCCTGGCTGTCTTCGCGATTACACATCCTTTTCCACTTAGTACACCCTTAGGGGCCTTAACCGGCGATCTGGGCTGTTTCCCTCTCGACTATGAAGCTTATCCCCCACAGTCTCACTGCCGCGCACACATGTAACCGGCATTCGGAGTTTGGCTGACATTGCTAAGATGATAGTCCCGCTCAACCAACCAGTAGCTCTACCTCCGGCACACCTACGCGACGCTGCACCTAAATGCATTTCGGGGAGAACCAGCTATCACGGAGTTTGATTGGCCTTTCACCCCTACCCACAGCTCATCCCCGCAGTTTTCAACCTACGTGGGTTCGCGCCTCCACAACCTCTTACAGCTGCTTCACACTGGCCATGGGTAGATCACCCCGCTTCGGGTCCAGGACATGCCACTAAAACACACAATTAGCATTCGCTTTCGCTACGACTACCCCACACGGGTTAACCTCGCGACATGCCGCTGACTCGCAGGCTCATTCTTCAAAAGGCACGCCATCACACACTTTGAGGTGCTCTGACGGATTGTAGGCACACAGTTTCAGGAACTATTTCACTCCCCTCCCGGGGTACTTTTCACCATTCCCTCACGGTACTAAATCCACTATCGGTCACACTGAGTATTTAGGCTTACCGGGTGGTCCCGGCTGATTCACAGCAGATTCCACGAGCCCGCTGCTACTCGGGGCAAACATAGCCACCACAGGCACATGCACATTCACGTACAGGACTCTCACCTACTCCGGTGGGCCATCCCAGACCACTTCCGCTTACACACACACCACGTGGACGTATCTGGCAGAACACGACCAGCTACACCCCACAACACCGCACACGCAACCCCTGCCAGGTATCACACGCACACGGTTTAGCCTCATCCACGTTCGCTCGCCGCTACTAGCAGAATCATTATTATTTTCCTCTCCTGCCGGTACTGAGATGTTTCACTTCCCGGCGTCACCCCCTGCCAGCTATGCATTCACTAACAGGTAACCGCACATAACCACGGCCAGGTTTCCCCATTCGGACACCCTCGGATCAACGCTTTGTTGACAACTCCCCGAGGCTTAACGCAGTCTCACACGTCCTTCATCGGCTCAGCATGCCAAGGCATCCACCATGCGCCCTTGAACAACAAACACACACACGAATAACCCAACACACAAACAATCAAAAAACACACACAAACAAAAAAAACAAGATGCTCGCGTCCACTATACAGTTCTCACACACCACACCCACCACCACCAACCAGCCACAACGACCAGCCAGCAACCAGTGAGCCAACCAGGAACAACCACCCACACCACACGCATCAACACACGCATACAGTGCGGGCACCATGTGCTGCCCCAGACACCCAACAGTGCACCAACAATCAACATTTTTTGCTCAGCCACAACAGGTTCATGCAACCAACACACCCCACACACGCATCCACGCGCGCGGTGTGCATCCACCTGGATTTTCAACAAAAACGTCAGCAGCACCACACACGGGCACTCAACCAACACAAAATGGGCCTACAACTGTAAGCCACACAATAAAAGCTCCTTAGAAAGGAGGTGATCCAGCCGCACCTTCCGGTACGGCTACCTTGTTACGACTTCGTCCCAATCGCCAATCCCACCTTCGACAGCTCCCTAACACGTTTGGGCCACTGGCTTCGGGTGTTACCAACTTTCATGACGTGACGGGCGGTGTGTACAAGGCCCGGGAACGTATTCACCGCAGCGTTGCTGATCTGCGATTACTAGCGACTCCGACTTCATGGGGTCGAGTTGCAGACCCCAATCCGAACTAAGGCCGGCTTTCAGCGATTAGCTCCACCTCACAGTGTCGCTGCGCGTTGTACCGACCATTGTAGCATGTGTGAAGCCCTGGACATAAGGGGCATGATGATTTGACGTCATCCCCACCTTCCTCCGAGTTAACCCCGGCAGTCTCTCATGAGTCCCCAACCAAATGCTGGCAACATAAGACAAGGGTTGCGCTCGTTGCGGGACTTAACCCAACATCTCACGACACGAGCTGACGACAACCATGCACCACCTGTACACCAGCCACAAGGGAAACTACATCTCTGCAGCGATCCGGTGTATGTCAAGCCCAGGTAAGGTTCTTCGCGTTGCATCGAATTAATCCACATGCTCCGCCGCTTGTGCGGGCCCCCGTCAATTCCTTTGAGTTTTAGCCTTGCGGCCGTACTCCCCAGGCGGGGCGCTTAATGCGTTAGCTACGGCACGAACCCCGTGGAAGGGACTCACACCTAGCGCCCACCGTTTACGGCATGGACTACCAGGGTATCTAATCCTGTTCGCTACCCATGCTTTCGCTCCTCAGCGTCAGTTACTGCCCAGAGACCTGCCTTCGCCATCGGTGTTCCTCCTGATATCTGCGCATTCCACCGCTACACCAGGAATTCCAGTCTCCCCTACAGCACTCAAGTTATGCCCGTATCGCCTGCAACCCCGCAGTTAAGCTGCGGTATTCCACAAACGACGCGACAAACCACCTACGAGCTCTTTACGCCCAGTAATTCCGGACAACGCTCGCACCCTACGTATTACCGCGGCTGCTGGCACGTAGTTAGCCGGTGCTTCTTATCCAGGTACCGTCACTTTCGCTTCGTCCCTGACGAAAGGAGTTTACAACCCGAAGGCCGTCATCCCCCACGCGGCGTCGCTGCATCAGGCTTGCGCCCATTGTGCAATATTCCCCACTGCTGCCTCCCGTAGGAGTCTGGGCCGTATCTCAGTCCCAATGTGGCCGTACACCCTCTCAGGCCGGCTACCCGTCGACGCCTTGGTAGGCCATTACCCCACCAACAAGCTGATAGGCCGCGAGCTCATCCCACACCGAAAAAACTTTCCACCACCGACACTAAACGATGGTCCTATCCGGTATTAGACCCAGTTTCCCAGGCTTATCCCGAAGTGCAGGGCAGATCACCCACGTGTTACTCACCCGTTCGCCACTCGAGTACCCCTGCAAGCAAGGGCCTTTCCGTTCGACTTGCATGTGTTAAGCACGCCGCCAGCGTTCATCCTGAGCCAGGATCAAACTCTCCACAAAAAACACCCACCAAAAAAGCGAGCATCAATCAGTAAAAGATTACTGAGCCGTGAAAAGCCCAAAACCCAACCAAAACAAACCACACCACACACCAACACAGCATGCGGCCTGGCAATCCAAAAATTACAAAAACAAACCCAAAAAAGGTTCATCAACCATTGCTGCCCCTCCGACGAGGAGAAAAGACAACAACAAAAATCCAATCAGTCATGCAACCAACCAGACGAACA
>JALXXC010000023.1 GCA_025144245.1 Corynebacterium sp. p3-SID1145
CGAAAAGCGCCCCTCCGGGGATGTGCTCGAGGTCTTCGACCACCTTTCGAGCGCTGTTCCACCGGAGGGACGCATGAAGAAGTCTGACAGGGAGATCATGGAAATTCTGGAGGCGTACGACGCCACTGAAAGTGCGCACTCCGCCGCACAGCTGGCGGGT
This sequence comes from Corynebacterium sp. p3-SID1145, assembly GCA_025144245.1. Classification (GTDB taxonomy): domain Bacteria; phylum Actinomycetota; class Actinomycetes; order Mycobacteriales; family Mycobacteriaceae; genus Corynebacterium. Next base: position 161 of record JALXXC010000023.1, read on the forward strand.
GTGGATCCCAAGACCGTGCGGCGGTACGTCGCCGCTCGTGACCAGGGGCGTCCGGTGACCGGCGCGGGCCGCCGTCCGCGGATGCTCGATGAGTACATGCCCAAGATCGAGGAGTGGGTCGAGCGCGGCAACGGCAAGGTCCGCGCCGATATCGTCCACGAACGGCTGGTGGCGATGGGGTTCACCGGGACCGAGCGCACGACCCGTCGGGCGGTGGCGCAGGTCAAGGCCGCGTGGCGGGCCGGGCATCAGCGCACCTACCGGCCGTGGATCACCGAGCCGGGCCTGTGGCTGCAGTTCGACTGGGGCGACGGGCCGAAGGTCCCCGGCCCGGACGGGGTCCTGCGCTCGACGTTGCTGTTCTGCGCCTGGTTGGCGTGGTCCCGCTTCCGGGTAGTCATCCCGGTGTGGGACCAGAAACTGCCCACGCTGATCGCTTGCCTGGACGCGACCCTGCGCCGCGTGGGCGGGGTACCGACCTACGTGCTGACCGACAACGCCAAGACGGTCAGCGTGGATCACGTCGCCGGTGTGCCGGTGCGTCATCCGCAGATCGTCCAGGCCGCACGTCACTACGGCACCCAGGTGCACACCTGTGTGCCGTTCGATCCGCAGTCCAAGGGCGGCACCGAGTCCACCGTCCGGTTGGCCAAGGCCGATGTGGTGCCCACCGAGGCGAACCTGCGGGAGCAGTACGGCTCGTTCGCCGAGCTCGAGGCAGCATGCGAGCAGTTCTGCGCCAAGGTCAACTCCCGTAAGCATCGTGAATCGGCAAGGGTCCCGAATGAGGCTCTGGCCCAGGAGCGACAGCGTCTGCACGTGTTGCCGGCGGCGCCGCACACCATGGCGCTGGGGCAGACCCGCACCGTGGGCACCGATCAGACCATCCGGTTCGGGTCGGTGCGTTACTCCACCCCGCCGGGACTGGTCGGCGCTGAGGTGTGGGTCCGCGCCGACGGCATGGACCTGGTCATCGTCGCCGACCTCGACCGGCTGCCCGTGGCCCCGGACTGGGTCGCCGATCGGCGCGGACTGTGCGAGGTGGCGCGGCACCACTTGTCCACCCCGGGCACGCCGCGCATCGATCTGGGCCACTACCCCAATCACCCGCAGGAGCCCGACGGGGCACCGCGCCCACCCCGGCCCAAGGCTCGATCCCAGGCCGAGAAGGAGTTCCTGGCCTTGGGCGATGGAGCCCAGTCCTGGTTGATCGAGGCCTCCGCCGCCGGGACCTCGCGGATCCGGGCCAAGATGGTCGACGCCGTCGAGCTGGCCGCCCTGGTCGGCGCCGACGACGTGGACGAAGCACTGGGGATTGCTGCCGCGGCCGGACGATTCGCCGACGGCGACGTCGCAGCGATCGTCCGGCACCTGGCCACCGGCGCGACCGGTGCGGACCTGGTCATCGCCGACGAAGCCCACTTCGCTCAGCCTGGGACAGGAGCCTGGGCCGGCTTCGGCACCCGAAAGGACACCGCCCGATGAGCACACCGACCACCACGCCAGCGGTGCCACTGCCCGAGGACCTGACCTCGGTACTCAAACGAATGCGCATGCCCTACCTGCGGGCCGCCGCCCCCGAGGTCCTGGCCACCGCCCGAGCCCAACGCTGGGACCCCACCGAACTGCTGCGGGTCCTGCTCGCCGAGGAGATCCGCGGACGAGACGAGGCCACCAAAGCCGCCCGCCGCAAGGCGGCCGGGCTCCCCGCCGGCAAGACGTTCGACTCCTGGCGCGAAGCCGACTCCTCCATCCCCGCGCCGACCCAGTCAGCGCTCGCCGGACTGGAATGGGTGCACCGAGCCGAGAACCTCGCCATCAGTGGCCCCTCGGGCACCGGAAAGACGCACTTCGTCGAGGCCCTGGCCCACAACGTCATCGACGCCGGCATGCGGGTCTCCTGGTTCACCCTCGAATCACTGACCGAAGCCCTGGCACGCGCCAACGTGGACGGCTCCGCCGGCAAAGTCATCGCCCGCATCACCCGCGCCGAGCTCATCGTCGTCGACGACATCGGGATGCTGCCCGCAGGTCAAGCCGCCGCAGAGGCGTTCTACCGCCTGGTCGATGCCACCTACGAACGCCGCAGCCTGGCGGTCACCAGCAACCTGCACCCCGCGGGATTCGACACCTTCATGCCCAAAACCCTGGCCACCGCCGCCGTGGACCGACTCCTGCATCACGCCCACGTCATCATCACCGAGGGCACCTCCCTCCGGCTCGCCGAAGCCACCGCCGGCAAGGGGGTGGTCCCATTGCACTAACCGACCAACAGGGAGATCAACTAACCGACCAACAGGGAGATCAACTAACCGACCAACAGGGAGATCAACTGACCGCGCACAGGGAGATCAGCTGTCCGCGAGTAGGGAGATGAACTGACCGCCCACAGGGAGATCCCAATGTCCCTTGACAGGTCCGGCGTCCGCAGAGCGTCCGAATCCGGGGAGGTCGTGTACACCTTCTTGGCCCGAACCACCCCGGATAGACCCAGCGTGCGCATCGCCCGGTCCACCGCGCCCGGACTCGCTGTGGCCAGCCCGGCCCGGCGCACCTCGGCCAGCATCTTGCGGCGCCCGTACAGCCCGGCTGGCTGCATCTTCCGGCGTCCCTGCGCATCTGGCTTCCACACCAGCTGCCGAACGACGTCCTCCACCTCGGCGTCGCTGACGACCCTCGCTGCGATTGCTCGCCGGGGTGAGGTCCACATCCGATAGGTGCGTGCGGCGATCTGCAGACCTGCTTTGCGCAAGCCACGGCAAATCGACTCGACCGCATGCCCTTCGGACCTCATCTGGTCGATAAATTCGCAGATCACCGGTTGCGGGGGTCGAGCTCCCCCGCGAAGAAAATCGAGGCCCGGCGCATGATCTCCAGGTCCTCGGTCAGCCGCCGGTTCTCGGCCTTGAGACGCTTGATCTCCGCGCTCTCCTCGGTGCTGACGCCGGGCCGGGCCCCGGCGTCGATGTCGGCCTGCACAGCCCACCTCCGGACCGTTTCCTTGCCCAGCCCCAACCGGCGTCCCACCTGGTCACAGCAGGCCGTCAGCGACGCGAACTCACCGCGGTGCTCGGCCACCATCCGCAGCGCCCGCTCCTTGACCGCGGGATCGATCTTCTTCGGCATACAACCATCCTCCTCGACTCGAAAAGGAGGCGGCGGGAAACCTGGGGCGGTTCAGACTCCGTCGAAGTGTCCGGGCTGGTCGTAGACCATCGCGCGGGTCTCGGAGACCGCCAGGTCATTGACGAGATCCCAGCCCAGCCCGAGTGCCTTGGCGACCGCGGAGACGCTGGTGCGATCGATCGCCAGACGCTGCAGAATCCAGCGGGTGCAGCGGCGGGTGGTCTTGGCCCTCGGCTCAGCCAACGCCGGCAGCCGCTGCTGGAAAATCCTCGTGGCGCACCCGGTGTTGTCGCAGGTGAAGCGAGGTACCCGCACATGCAGTCTGGTGGGATGACCGACGATCGGTAGATCCGTGAGCTTACGCTGGACGTGGTCTCGCAGGCGCCCCGCCATCCCGCACTCGGCGCAGACCGAGTCCAGTGTGACCGGGGAGCAGAACAGGTGCGTGAACTCGCCAGCCACGGCCGCGTCGGTGATCGTCACCCCGAGTTCGACGGTGCGGCAGATGGTGTCGGCAAGCAAGCTGGCGGTAGCGTTCAAAGCGGGTCCTGGGGTGTTCGATGCGCGTGTGAGAACCTGCATCTTCACACGCCCCAGGACCCCTACATCTTGTGCCTCACCGCATCACCGGCGAACCCCAACCACGCACTCCAGATCCGGAAGAGCCACATAACCGTGATCATCCGAGCAGAAGGAACCATGCCGCCAGACAACCGACCACAACCAGAATGCAATTGAGCGCGGTCGCACCGACTGCCATGCCGGTATGCCAACTATCCTTCGAGTCGAGGACTCGCCATAGGATCACACTGGAAAGCGCCCCTAGCGCCATAGCCGGAAAGACGGGCGCGTCTGCCTGGGAAATCCCAGCGGAATACAGTTGGTACGCCGTCCACATCGACGACAAGACGAGCAAGATTGCGAACATTCCCGTCAGTGCTACGAAAGTCTCTTTCTTCATCCTTAACCTTCCCTCGCCGCCTGAATCTCCATTGAGGGGCGTTAGCACTGCGTTCCCACGCCCCACCAGAATGCGCCAACTGCGGCTCCCGCAAGGGCGCCTGGCACGCCTCCCAGAGCAGCGCCCCACAGTGCGCCGTGAGCGATACCCGCCGCACCCGTAGCTACCTGGCAGCCGTTAACGCCCTGCAGATAGTGGACCACGCCAGCCGCGTCTGAGACGGACCCGGCGTTAGGGCTGAAAGAACCGGCGAAGGGGTCGGCAGCGTACGGCTGGATGGCGTACGCAGTGCCTCGGGTGCTGCTTGCGTTGCCAGAAAGGTAGACAGTTGAGTCCTCGAACTCACGAGGCATCTGCGGGTAGCTCTCCCGGACTTCGGCGGGCACCTCCTCAACTACGACCCCAAGTCGGTTCAGCTCCTGCTGGATCTGACGGATTTCTTCCATGGTTCCAGTTCGAGTGTGGCCGTTCTGGTTGGTGACCACTACGAGATCGGTTCGTTTGTTCCACTCGATCATGTAGTGCTCGCTCGCGCTGACGACAACCCTCTCGCGGTACATCGTGTGCGAGTCTTCGAGGATCTGGGTGTGCGTCTCGGCGGCGGCGGGAGCGGCAGCTTGAACTGTTGTGGGAGTCGCGCCAACTGGTTGTGCTCCTACTACCAGTCCAGCGCAAATGAGCGAAACTGCGGCGGCGGAACGAACACGTAGCATGCGAATC
>JALXXC010000024.1 GCA_025144245.1 Corynebacterium sp. p3-SID1145
CGGAGACGTTGATCGATGGGACCGGCATCAGCCGACCATGTGCAGGGCGATTGATTCCTTGACCTGTTCGATGAACGCCCGAGACGCGGGGCTCGGATTGAAAGAGCCCCACGCGACGTACTCGGCCCGGCAGGGGCCATCGGCCACGGGAACTGCTCGCAGCGCTGGGTTAGCCGGCACACATTCGACGGGCAGCAGGCAGACGCCCAACCCACGTTCGACGAGGGCGAGCATGAACTCGGTCGACATCGCCTCGAAGCCCACGCGGCGCTGAAGGCCTGCGGCAGCGAATGCCCGATCGCCTTGGAGTCTGCCTGGTGACCCGGCCGGGAAGTCGATGAACGTCTCGTCGACCAAGTCAGCCAGGGCCAGGGTGCCCGTGTGCGCTAGCCGGTGTTGTGACGCCATGACGGCGACGAGACGCCCTCGGGCGATCTCGTGCGCGGTGAGTCCGGACGCTGGGGCGACGTCGGCGTCCATGCCGAGAAAGGCCACGTCGAGTCTCCCGCTGCCGAGGTCGCGCATGAACTCATTGCTTCCCCCGCCCCGCACGGTGAGGTTCACGTGGGGATGGTTGGCGTGGAAGGCCGCGATGATGTCGGGCACGCTGACGGCTGTGACCGTCGGGATGACACCTACCGATAGGCTTCCGCGGACCTGGCCCACGGCCTCGGCAGCGACCGCCACGGCACGGTCGGCGGCTGCGAGGCTGGCGCGTGCTTCCGTGAGGAAGGCTTCGCCGGCGGCGGTCAGCTCCACCCGACGGGATGAGCGCACGAACAGTGCCGTGCCGAGTTCCTGTTCGAGGGCCTTGATCTGGTGGCTCAGTGCTGATTGCACGACGAAGCAGCGTTCTGCTGCTCGCGTGAAGTTGCGCTCCTCGGCGATCGCCACGACGTACCTGAGCTGTTGGAGTTCCACTAAACCATGATTGTAGGTCATTGTTTGGGTGAGAACAATGTGTTGTACTCACCGCTGGTGGGCGACTGACAATGGATCCGTGAACACTTCTTCCCATGGGGCCCGCAGTTCGTTGCTGTGGACCTGTCTGACGGCGCTGGCCCCCGCTACGTGGGGGACAACGTACATCGTGACCACCCACCTCCTCCCAGCCGGACACCCCTTGTTCGCCGCGTTCATGAGGACGCTGCCGGCAGGGATCATCGCGGTGGGCCTGTCGAGGCAGCTGCCGCGCGGCTCGTGGTGGTGGAAGAGCTTCGTGTTGGGTGGTCTGAACATGGCCGCGTTCTTCCCCCTGCTGTTCTTGTCGGCGCAGCGTCTTCCGGGCGGAGTCGCGGCCACGCTGGGTGCGGTGCAGCCCATCATCGTTGCCCTGCTGGCCGTGGCTGTCCTCCACGAGCAACTCTCCGGCTGGCGCCTGGGATGGGGTGTCGTGGGTGTCGTGGGGGTGGCTCTCGTGGTCCTTGGGCCGAGCGCCGCCCTGGACCCGGTGGGTGTGGCTGCAGGACTCGGTGGCACAGGGGCCATGGCCACGGGCGTGGTCCTGACCAAGAAGTGGAAGCTCCCCCAAGGTGTCTCGCCCATCGCATTGGCAGGTTGGCAGCTGACGGCCGCCGGCCTTCTGCTGGCGATCCCGGCGCTGCTGGTGGAGGGGCCACCGGCAGTGATTTCCGGTCGTGGCTGGCTTGGGTACGCCTGGCTCGGCCTGGTCGGGGCACTGGTCTCTTACAGCCTCTGGTTCACCGGCATCCGACGCTTGCCCGTCACGTCCACAGCCCTCCTGGGACTTCTCTCGCCGTTGGTCGCCGCCCTGCTCGGCGTCCTGATCGCGCACGAACACCTCGGAGCCGAGCAGTACCTCGGCTTCGCGATCGCCCTGGCCGCCATGGTCTGTGGCCAGCTCCCCGCACCCACCCATCGTCGAAAGGGCAATTCATGAACATCACGGTTCTCGGAGCCACCGGCATGGCCGGCGCAGCGATCGCGCAGGAGGCCACACGCCGCGGCCACCACGTCACTGCCGTATCGCGGAACCCACAGGAGACCAACGACCCGCATACCACCGTCACTCGTCTCGATCTGACAGACCTCGAGGCACCCCTGCAGCCCGTCCTGAACGACGCAGACGCCGTCGTGCTCGCCGTGCGCATGGCCCCCGGCGACGAAAGCCGTGTGGCTCCGCTGACCAGCCGTGTCCTCGACCACGCCGCCGTCGCGGGGGTCCGGGTCTTGGTCGTGGGAGGAGCAGCGCCCTTGCGCTCACCTCACGATCGAGAGTTGCTCGTCCTGGACGACCCCGCCTTCGTGCCGACCCAGTGGCGTGACGTCGCGTCGGCCAGCCTCGACCAGTTCAACGCGTGTACCGAACATCCGAACCAGAACTGGATCTACCTGAGTCCGTCGGCAGTCTTCGAGCCCGGACAGGGAACCGGCGCCTATCGCCGTAGCGGTGACACGCTCCTCATCAACCACGATGGCACGTCGCGGATCACCCCTGCGGACCTGGCCCTAGCGGTGCTCGACGAGCTCGAGCAGCCCAGCGCCGTACATCACTTCACCGCCATCGAGCTGGCAAAGGGTCTGGCCTAGGGCCAGCGGTCCACAGAGGAATCCACGCTAACAACCGTGAGGGGGTCGAGCTATCGGCCCCCTTCGTCTATTCCAAGGGGACGCTCTTGCTCCACGCCAGCGCAGCACTGACCCCGCGCCACCGCTTGATCGTCGGCCAGCTCGTGGTCGACCAGGGCTGGCCGATCAGCGAGGTCGCCGCCCGGTTCCAGGTTTCCTGGCCCACTGTGAAGCGCTGGGCCGACCGCTATCGCGCCGGCCAGTCGATGCAGGACCGCTCGTCACGGCCGCATCACTTGCCGAACAAGACCAACGCGAAGACGACGAAGCGCTGCATCCAGCTCCGTCTCCGTCTTCGAGAAGGACCCGTGCAGCTCGCTTGCCGGCTGGGGATCGCTCCGTCGACGGTTCACCGGATCCTCGTCGACGCGCACCTGAACCGGCTTTCGCATGTCGACCGGGCAACCGGGGAGCCGGTCCGCCGCTACGAGCACGACCACCCCGGGGCGATGCTGCACGTCGACGTGAAGAAGCTCGGCAACATCCCCGACGGCGGTGGCTGGCGCTACGTCGGCCGCCAGCAGGGCGAGAAGAACCGCGCCGCCACCCCGGGCAAGCCCAAGAACAAGTACAGCGACCCGTTGATGGGCAAGGCCTACGTCCACACCGTCATCGACGACCATTCCCGCGTCGCCTACGCCGAGATCCACGACGAGGAAACCGCCCTCACCGCCACCGCGGTCCTCGTTCGGGCCGTCGAGTGGTTCAACGCACGCGGGGTGACCGTTGAGCGGGTCCTGTCCGACAACGGCGGCGCGTACCGCTCACACCTGTGGCGAGACACCTGCCACGAGCTCGGCATCCGGCACAAGCGCACCAGGCCCTATCGGCCGCAGACCAACGGGAAGATCGAACGCTTCCACCGCACCCTGGCCGACGGCTGG
>JALXXC010000025.1 GCA_025144245.1 Corynebacterium sp. p3-SID1145
TGAACTGCTCCCCATTAGTTGGACTGAGAAATCAGTTGCTATCAACTAGTGGGGAGCAGTTTCTTTGAGATCACGTAGTTCGCTGAGTGAGGTTCAGCGTGAGCAGTTAGTGGACCTTTTCGAGCAGGGAGTGGGTGGCAGGGCCGCTGCCCGTGTCATCGGAGTTTCGAGAGACGCAGCGCGTAGTCTCTATCGCCGTTTCCAACTGCGTGGCAGGCTATGTCTCGTGGAGAAACCGAACAAGCAGCACTACTCCTTCGATGTGAAGAAGGAGGTTGTAGAACGCCATCTTGCGGGTGAGTCGAGGATGGCTCTTGCCCGAGAGTTCAATCTTTCATCCGACGAACTCGTCAAGGACTGGGTGGCTAAGTGGCGTAAAGGCGGTGACGAGGCTTTGCGCCCGAAGCCGAAGGGCAGGCCGAAAGGGTCCGGCAAACCGAAACGCCTCACGGAAGAAGAAAAGCTTCGCCGCCAGGTTGCGCGGCTGGAAGCGGAAAACGCCTACCTAAAAAAATTGCGGGACTTGAGGAACCAGGGACACGCCTGAAAGCCCAGGCAATCGTCATCCTCAAGTCGCACCACCGCTTGGAGTACCTCCTGGATGCGGCCGGCATGGCACGGTCGACATTCTTCTACCACCAAAAACGACTCACCGCAGCGGATAAACATGCCGAGCTCAAACAAGCGATCCGGGACAGTTTCGAGCGCAACAAGCACCGCTACGGTTACCGGCGGGTACTGCTCGACCTTCGTAACCAGGGCTGGATGGTCAACCACAAGCTGGTCTACAAGCTCATGCGTGAGATGGGCTTGAAAGCCAAGATCCGCCAGCGCAGGCGCTACGTCTCCTACACAGGCACAACCAGCTACATCGCTGAGAACACACTCGATCGCAACTTCACCCCGGAGAGGCCCAACTCTGCTTTCGTCAGCGACGTCACCGAGTTCAAGGTCGCTGGCCGCAGGGTGTATCTGTCACCGGTGATGGACCTGTTCGACCGCTCAATCGTCGCCCACACAGTGGCCACATCGCCGTCTACGGCGTTTACCTCGGCTTCGTTGGCGCAGGCGATCAAAGCGTGTGCTCCAGAGCCGGGCTGGATGATCCACACCGATCAAGGATTCCAGTACCAGCACTCATCATGGCGCATCCTGATCAGCCAGCACCAGGGAGTCCAATCGATGTCACGCAAAGGCAATTGCTACGACAACGCGGTCATGGAGAACTTCTTCGGTCACCTGAAAGCCGAAATGTTCCACGGAGAAGTCTTCGCCACTATTGAGCAATTCACCGCCGCAGTCAACGACTATATCCAGTGGTACAACACGCAACGACTCCAACAACGACTCAAGGGCCTGACCCCGATGCAATATCGGAATCAGACCCTTGAAACCCTCACCGCCTAGAATTAAACCAGTCCAACTTTCGGGGGCCAGTTCA
>JALXXC010000026.1 GCA_025144245.1 Corynebacterium sp. p3-SID1145
GGGTAAGTCCCCTGGTGTGGTGGGGTTTGGGAGCCCGGGATCTGGCTGACAACGGTGTGGCGGCCCGCCAAGGGGGTGGGCCATCGCGTAGTGGTCAATGAGTTACCGCCAAGTAGCTCACGAAAGGACACACCACGCGATGACCCACTCCCATTCTGGCGTACACGCCCAGCTCGATGCACTCCTGTCCGCCGATCCGCAGGCGATGTTCGCCGAACTCGTCCGCGCCGGCCTGCAAGCGCTGATCGAAGCCGAAGCCGCCACCAAGATCGGGGCCGACCGCTACGAGCGCACCGAGGGCCGCACAACCCACCGCAACGGGCACCGCACCAAGACGATCTCGACCCCGGCCGGGGACATCGAAGCCCGTATCCCCAAGCTGCGATCGGGGTCGTTCTTCCCGGCCCTGCTCGAGCGTCGCCGCCGGGTCGACCGGGCCCTGTACGCGGTGATCATGCAGGCCTACGTCCACGGAGTCTCCACCCGCGGAGTCGACGACCTGGTTCGCGCGCTCGGAGTCGACACCGGCATCTCCAAATCGGAGGTCTCTCGCATCTGCGCCGACCTGGACGCTGAGGTCGAGGCGTTTCGCACCCGCACGCTGGCCCACACGCAGTTCCCGTACGTGTTCGCTGACGCGACCTTTTGCAAGGTCCGCATCGGGGCGCACGTGGTCTCGCACGCCATGGTCGTGGCCACCGGCGTATCGATCGACGGCACCCGCGAGGTGCTGGGAACCGCTGTCGGAGACAGCGAATCGTTCGAGTTCTGGTCGGACTTTCTGCGCTCGCTCAAGGCCCGCGGGCTTTCCGGGGTGCACCTGGTCATATCCGATGCCCACGCGGGCCTGAAAGCGGCCGTGGCGCAGCAGTTCGTGGGCGCGGCGTGGCAGCGCTGCCGGGTGCACTTCATGCGCAACCTGCACGGCGCGGTCTCGTCCAAGCACGCCCCCGCGGTGACTGCCGCCGTGAAGACGATCTTCGCCCATACCGACCCCGCTGACGTGGCCGAACAGTGGGACCAGGTCACCGACACCTTCGCCGCCTCGTTCCCCAAGGTCACCGCGATGATGCGCGAGGCCAAGACCGACGTGCTGGCCTTCACCGCATTCCCGAAAGGGCACTGGCAGAAGATCTGGTCCAACAACCCGATCGAGCGGCTGAACAAGGAGATCAAACGCCGCGCCGACGTCGTGGAGATCTTCCCCAATCCGGCCGCGTTCCTACGGCTGGCGACCTCGGTGGTGATCGACCAACACGACGAATGGCAAGTCGGCCGCCGCTACCTGTCAGAGACCTCCATGGCCGAGCTCCGAGCCGTCATCGCGACCAAGCAACACGCCCTCGACACCGGTAGTGGTTATGATCCAAACACGGAACTCGTTGATCAATGCGACTGACCAGATGACGATACGAATTCCACCACGCCACGGGGCACTATC
>JALXXC010000027.1 GCA_025144245.1 Corynebacterium sp. p3-SID1145
TGAACTGGCCCCCGAAAGTTGGACTGGTTTAACTCTAGGCGGTTAGGGCTTCAAGGGTCTGATTTCGATATTGCATCGGGGTCAGGCCCTTGAGTCGTTGTTGGATGCGTTCGGTGTTGTACCACTGGATGTACTCGTCGATCGCCTGGTTGAACTCTGCGACGGTGTCGAAGATTTCTCCGTGGTACATCTCGGCTTTCAAGTGCCCGAAGAAATTCTCCATGACCGCGTTGTCGTAACAGTTGGCTTTACGCGACATCGACTGAACACCACCGTTATCGCCGATCAGGTCACGCCAGGAGGCATGCTGGTACTGAAAGCCTTGATCGGTGTGCATCATCCACCCGGGTTCAGGTGCACAATTTACGATTGCGTTGGTCAAAGAAGCGGCGGTAAATGCTGTCGACGGCGATGTAGCCACGCTGTGGGCAACGATTGAGCGGTCGAACAGATCCATCACCGGGGACAGATATACCTTGCTGCCTGCGACCCTGAACTCGGTGACGTCGCTGACAAAGAAGGTGTTGGGCTTGTCCGGAGTGAACTTGCGGTCAAGTTTGTTGTCAGCGATGTGGCTGATCGTCCCAGCGTAGGAAACATAGGGCCTGCGCTGGCGGACCTTGGCTCGAAGTCCCATCTCGCGCATGAGCTTGAAGACAAGTTTGTGGTTGACCACCCAGCCCTGGTTGCGCAGGTCCAGCAGCACCCGCCGGTAACCGTAGCGATGCTTATTACGCTCGAAACTTTCCCGGATTGCTTGCTTCAGCGCAGCGTGCTTATCCGGCTCGCGCAGGCGTTTCTGGTGGTAGAAGAACGTCGACCGTGGCATACCCGCCGCATCCAAGAGGTACTCCAAGCGGTGGTGCGACTTGAGGATGACAATCGCCTGAACTTTCAGGCGCGTCCCTGGTTCCTCAAGTCCCGCAATTTTTTTAAGTAGGCGTTTTCCGCTTCCAACCGTGCGATCTGGCGACGCAGCTTCTCTTCCTCCGAGAGCGGCTTCGGTGCGACCGAGCCTTTGGGCCTACCCTTCGGCTTCGGTTTTAGCGCCTCATCGCCACCTTTACGCCATTTCCACGACCACCCTTTAACTAGCTGGTCTGATGACAGGCCAAACTCACGCGCAAGATCCATCGCCGTCTCACCGGCAAGGTGGCGTTGGACAACTTCCTTCTTGATTTCGAACGAATACTGCTGCTTAGTCGGTTTCTCCACAAGACATAGCCTGCCATGCAGCGTAAACCGACGATAGAGCATACGGGCGGCGTATCTGGAGACACCAAGAGCAATGGCAGCGGCTCTATAGCCCATGCCTTGCTCAAATAGTTCAACCAACTGCTCGCGCTGATGCTCACTCAGCGAACTTCGTGCTCTCAACGAAAACTACTCCCCACTAGTCGATAACTGATTTCTCAGTCCAACTAATGGGGAGCAGTTCAT
>JALXXC010000028.1 GCA_025144245.1 Corynebacterium sp. p3-SID1145
CCCCTGGGCGATACCCAGGTCGGTGTTCCGGCCCTGATCTCAATCCGGCCCCTAGTCCTCTTGCCCGGGTCATCATCGTTGGTGCGGTTGTGATACCTGCACAGGATCGACAAGTTATCCATATTCGTCACCCCACCCCGCGACCAGGCAGTGACATGGTGAACCTCACAGTTATCCGCCGCGTGCCGGCAGCCTGGTACCGGGCAGGTGGTGAGCACCATCCGGGCTAAATCCCGCTGCTTGGCATTCGCCAAGCGCTTGGTGTCATACAGGTTCACTGCACCTGCCTGCGGGTGGAACACCGCCACCTCCAAGGTGGAACCGTGAAACCGCGCTAAATACTGCGCCCCGGTCATCGTGGTGCCATCGGATAACCCCAGCACCACATCATCACCATCACCGGCAAGAATCCTAGTGTACTTATCCAGCGGGATGAGCACTACTGGGCGTGGCACCGCCGCCGCCACACCACCACCAACACCAGCACCGTCACCGTCACGGTCGCCGTTGTTGGTGGTGGTGGTGTGGATCAGGTCGACGAACGCGTCATACAT
>JALXXC010000029.1 GCA_025144245.1 Corynebacterium sp. p3-SID1145
AAGAATATGCGCACCTGCACTATCACAGGTGATGAGCACACTATGGCTGCTCTTGAGTACGCTTTGCGCCGTGGTGTTGTACCGGATCGTGCGGCGGGCCCGCAGATGTATGAGGCATTCGTCGACGTGATCGCTGCCGACGGTGACGGCAACAGCAGCAGTGGTGGTGTGGGGGTGTCTGTGGCGCGGCCGATGGTGCTGATTGCTTTGCCTGACTACACCAAGATCCTCGCTGGTGAGGGTGATGACGTTGTGTTGGGGTTGAGCAATGGCACCACGATGACAGGGGCGCAGTACCTCAACGAGGTCCACGGCGCGCAACTTGGCGTCGGCTTGTTCGCCCCGGAGGCTGGTGCGGTACAACCTGTACCGGGAGCAGCGTTTCGCTAATGCCAAGCAGAGGGATTTGGCCCGCTTGATGCTTACGACGTGTCCGGTGCCGGGGTGCCGGCATGCGGCGGATAATTGCGAGGTTCACCACGTCACTGCGTGGTCGCAGGGTGGGGAGACGAATATGGCGAA